>NZ_RHOH01000001.1 GCF_003946115.1 Lacticaseibacillus daqingensis
GATTTCATTTTACAAGGACTCAGGCTGTGAGTCTTTTCTATTTGGTTAATTTGTTGCACTTACATTGTAAATCCGTCCGACAAAAAAGAAGGCCCACCGCCGCAACGAGCGGACGTGAGCCTTCCTTTGAAGCGTCAGGGGCCAGTTATGTCGCCCGACTCAGCGTGACTGGTTTGCCTTGAGGATCGCCTCAGCCTTGGCCTGCAGCGCGGTGAAGGCCGTTTTGCCCTCGGTGTTCTTGGTCAGCGTGTCGTCCACCGTCGTCATCAGCGCGTTGCGGTAGTCGGTGTAGCCGGCAAAAATGGTGGAGGCAAAGGCGTTGTTCGACGCGTCCACGGCCGCCTTGAAGGTCGGGTTGGCCTTCAAGTGCTGCTGGTAGGTCGCGTCCGCCGCGCCAGCCTTGGTGACCGGCACATAGCCGGACTTGGCGGCCCAGTAGGCGCTGTTCTTGGCCTTCAGCAGGAACTTCTGGAAGGCCCACGCGCCGGCCTTTTGCGCCTTGGTGGCGCCCTTGAACAGCACGTTGTCGTTTCCGTTCAGCGCTGTGCCGTTGTGGCCGTCGACGCCCGGAATGGCGGCCGTGCCCCAGTGCAGGCCTTTTGGCGCCTGCTGCTGAAGGATCGGGATGGAAGCGGAGGAACCGATGCCGAAGACCACCTTTTGGTTGATGAACGGCACGGAGAAGTAGCCGTCTTCGCCCGCGGTCCGCAGCATGCCGGCCTTGCGCAGGTCGAGCAGGGTGTTGACGGCGGCCAGGGTGGTCGGCGCGGTCAGGTTCGCTTTGCCATTGGCGCCGATCAGCTTTGCGCCACTTTGCTGGGCGAGCCCTTCCAGCTCAACATCGTAGGACTGATCCAAGGCGACCGCGGTCAGGCCGGCCGGCTTGAGCTTGGCGCTCATTGCAGCAAAATCGGCCCATGTCTTTGGCAGCGTCAGCCCGTACTGATCCATCAGGTCCTGGTTGTAAAACAGCACCCGCGTGGAAACCGAGTACGGCACGCCGTATTGCTTGCCTTGGTACTGACCCGCCGCCAAGAAGCTCGGGTAAATGTCCTTGAGTTGGCTGGCGCTCAACCTATTGGCCCCGGTCAGCATCTCGCTGTCCCACGGCTGGATGAAGTCATTTTTCACGTAGTCGCCAATGTTGGTGTAAGGCGCCTGCGCCATCGTGGGCAGCGTCTTGGACTTGGCGGCGGCCATGATCTTCTGCTGTAACGCGTCGTAGCTGCCCTGCGACACGGCAACCACCTTGTACTGCTTCTGGCTGGCGTTGAAGTCATCGATCATCTTCTGCTGCGCCTTGTTCCAGGCGCCTGTCATGCGGTGCCAATACGTGATCTTGACCGGGGCGGCCGCCTTGCTTGCGGCCTTGGTCTGGCCACAGGCGGCGAGGGTCGCCACCAGTGCGAGCCCGGCAACTGCTGCGAGTAGGTGCGTGAATCGTCTGTTCATCATGCGTCCTCCAAAGAATCGTTTAGTGTCTTGACACCCCCTATTATCCATATGTCGTCGCTAAAAGCAACGGAACCGGTCAGCCAAACGCGTTTGTACTATAAATGGAAAATTTTCATTGCCCGGGAAATAATCCCCTTCCGCGCGTTCCAGCGTCAATGCCGCGGTTGTCTAATCATGCGCCCTCCAGCGACAGTCCGCATTTAGGCTGTGACATCAGGCGCTGATTCTCATCTCACCCTCTGGGGCGGCTCTGATCGGCGGCAAGACGCCCCTTCGTGAACGTGCTACACTGTAAGCGCAAGTTCAATTCACGGAGGCCAACAAATGTCGAACGCATACGATGATCAGTCCTTCTTCGCGGCTTACGCCCAGATGCCGCGCAGCCAGCACGGGCTGGACGCGGCCGGTGAGTGGCCGGACTTCCAAGCGCTTCTGCCAGCGCTGGCCGGCCAGCGCGTGCTGGATCTCGGCTGTGGCTACGGCTGGCACTGCCAGTACGCCGCCGCACAGGGGGCGCAGTCGGTGCTGGGCGTCGATAGTTCGCCGCGGATGCTGGCGGAGGCCCGCGCCCATCACAGCGCCCCTGGCATCACCTACGAATTAGGCGATCTGACCACCTTCACCCGCCCCGCCGGTAGCTTCGACGTGATCATCAGCTCACTGGCCTTGCATTACGTCGCCGACCTCGCCGCTCTGATGCAACGCATCGCCGCGATGCTGGCGCCGGGCGGCGTAATGCTGGTCACCATCGAACACCCGCTGTTCACCGCGGAAGGGCATGAGCAGTGGGTGACGACCACCACCGGTGAGCAGGTGTGGCCGGTGGATCGGTATTTTGACGAAGGCGCTCGGGCAACCCAGTTTCTCGCCCACACCGTCACCAAGTATCACCACACCCTGAGCACGCTGCTGACCAGCGTACTCGCCGCCGGGCTAACGCTGACCGCCGTAGCGGAACCGCGCGGCACCGCCGCCGACATTGCGCAGCGTGCAGGCTGGACGCGAGCGCCGATGATGCTGATCGTGCGCGGAGAAAAACGCTGACCGGGCGCAGCCGCTCCTAGGCAGGTCCCGCAACAGGCGTGCTAGACCGCTTGGGCTGAACCGGCCTGTTTCACGTGAAACAATACCGTCGGCCCTACCTCAGCGATGAAGGTTCGCTGCCTCGCCCCTTGACCGGGGAAGGCCCGCCACCGCGCGCAAAAACCCGTCCTGCCACTACGGCAAGGACGGGTTTTGCGCGTTATTCGGCGATCGTGTCGGCCGCCGCGCTGGCGGTGGCGCGCTCGGTGGCGACTTGGTCTTCGGTGTAGTACTGCGCCTGCGCGTTGAACAGGTCGCGGTACAGGCCCGGGGCCGCCATCAGCGTATCGTGCGTGCCGTCCTGCACCAGCTGGCCGTGATCGAACACGACGATGCGCTGGGCAAACCGGGTGGAGGACATGCGGTGGGAAATGTACACGGCGGTTTTGGCGCCGATCAGCGCGTCGAAGCGCTGGTAAATGGCGTACTCGGACAGCGGATCGAGGGCCGCGGTGGGCTCATCGAGGATCACGATCGGGGCGTCCTTGTACCAGGCGCGCGCGATGGCAATTTTCTGCGCCTCCCCACCGGAGATGTCGATGCCGGTGGCGTCCAGGGCCTGGGTGATCGGCGTTTCGAGCCCCCGCGGCATGGCGGCCACGCGGTCCTTCACGTCGGCCACAGCCAGTGCTTCCCAGACCCTTGCTTCGTCATAGTCGGCACTGGCCGCCACGTTTTCGGCGATCGAATAGGCGAACAGGCGAAAGTCCTGGAACACCACGCCCAGCAGGCTCTGGTACTCGGCCTCGTTATACTTGTCGATGTTGATGTCGTTGAGCGTAATGACCCCTTCCGTGGGCCGATACAGCCGGCACAGCAGCATGATCAGCGTCGTTTTGCCCGAGCCGTTGGGTCCCACCACCGCCAGCCGCTCACCGACGTGCAGGGTCAGGGTGACGTGGCGCAAGGCCCACGTGTCACTGTCTGGGTACTTGAAGGAGACATCTTCGAAGCGAATGGCAAACTCGTTGTCCGTGCGCTTTTCAACCGGCAGGTGGCCGCTTTGGGTCGCGTCCGGTAGCGCGAAGAAGGTGCTGTAATACTGCAGGTAGTCGACCATGTTGTTGTACCAGCCGACGTCGCTGATGAACGCATTGACGGTGGTCATGAACTGCTGAAGGTAGCCCACCGCCACCAGCACGGTGCCGATGGCGATGCCGCCGCCCAGCGCCTGCAGGCCGATCAACAGGTACAGCACGCCGACCAGCAGGTTGACCGCGATGTTCGGGATCAGGGTGTAGTGCAAGTAGCCGAGCTGGCCGTACCAGTAGTTGTCGTTGCTGGCCTTGGTGGCGTCCCGCTGGATGGCCAGGATCAGCTCATCGGCGCGGTACAGCCGGATCAGTGGCCCGTGCAGAAAATCCTCCACGAAACTGCTGAAGTAGGTGAAGGCCCGGTTCCCGCGGATGATCTGCTGGATCATGGCCGCCTGGCGAACGTTGGCGTGGCGAACCGCCCACGCCCCGATGACCAGCGGCACCACCAGCAGCCCGACCATCAAAAGCGGGTACCCCGGGCCGTTGAACAGCCCGGCTGCCAGCGCTGTGGCGCGAACGTGCCCGCGGACAAGCGTGACGAACACGCCGACCGCAAACCCGGCCGCGATCACCACCGAGAACAGGTCGTGGAAGCCGTTTTCCAGCAGGCTGGTCATGCCGCCGTTCATCGCGGTGCCACGGCGCACCCCTTCGTAGGCCTCGCGCATGCTGGCGGACTGAAAATCGGGATAGCTGATGGTCAGCAGCTTGCTGGTGGTTTTGGCGTCGAGGCGCTCGTTCACCAGCTCTGTGTGGTCGGCCGCCAGCTTCTTGCCCCAAGCCGCGCCGGCGGTCAGCACGAACCGTGCCGTCAGGAACCCACCCAGCAGGCTCAAAAGCGCCGGCGTGGCCCAGTGATCGGCCAGCGCGATCAGCAGGCCGCCGAGAAAGGCAATGTTGAGGTACGGCACGGCGATCGCCAGCAGGGCCGCCGCGAACTCGATCGGCAGGGCCGCCGGGTCAACGTCCGCGACCACCTTGGCCACCGCCAGGTACCGGCGCACTAAATTGGTGTTAGGCTTCTTCATCTGCGGTCACCTCCGTCTGGTAGTACTTGCTTTGCACGGCGTACATCGTCGCGTAGTCGCCGCCTTGCGCCATCAGCGTTGCGTGGTCGCCACTGGCAGCGATGCGGCCGTCCTTGAGGAACAGAATGCGGTCGCAAAAGCGCGTTGAGGCCAGGCGATGCGAGATGAACACGGCCGACTTGTGGGCCGTCAGCGCCGCGTACTCGGTGTAAATGGCGTTTTCCGCCAACGGGGCGAGCGCCGCCGTGGGTTCGTCCAGCACCAGCACCGGCGCATCCTTGTACAGCGCCCGGGCCAGCATCAGCTTTTGCAGCTGCCCGCCGGAAAAGCTGATGCCATCATCCACGATGTTGCGCGTCATCGGCGTCTGCAGGCCCTGCGGCAGGGCGGCCACCACGGCAGCCAGGCCGGCTTCCGTCAGCGCCTGCTGCACCCGCGCCAGGTCTGGCGTCGCCGTCAGCGCCACGTTTTGCGCCACGGTCAGCGCCAGCACCTCACTGGTCTGAAACACGGGGGCAAACAGCGCGCAACGCGCCGCGGCGTCAAGCGTCGCCGCGTCCACGCCGTTGATCAGGATGCGCCCGGTGGTCGGGGTGAACAGCCCCATCATCAGCTGCGCCAGCGTGCTTTTGCCCGCGCCGTTGATGCCCACCAGCGCCAGCCGTTCCCCGGCGTGCAGCGTGAACGACACATCCGTCAGGCTGGCCGTCGCGCTTTTCGGGTAGGTGTAGCTGACGTGGTCGAACTGAATGGTAACCGGCCGCTGCGCCAGCGCGGCTGGGGCCGCAACCCCGGCCGGCGGCTGCTTGAGGGCCAGGAATGCGCGCACCTCCTGCAGGTCAATGCTGGCCTTGGTCAGCTGGTCCCAGTCAGCCAACAGCTTGGTGGTCAGGCCGACGAACTGGTTGACCACGCCGAACAGTAGCGTGAACGCGCTGAGGGTCAGCGTCTGGCTGACCATCCCCAGCAACAGCAGGCCATATGCCGCGCCATCGCGCACGAGGCCGGCCGCATTGCCGATCAGGCCGGCCACCAGTGCGCGGCTGCTCTGGCGCTTTTGCCACGCCATCCGGGTCGCGATCAGCTGGTCAAAATGCGTCTGGTACCATGTCTGCGTGTGGTACAGGCGCATGTCCTTCCCGTTGGTGTCCGCGTAGGCCGTGCGGCGCAGGTAGCTCTGCTGGCGCGCAGTGGCGCTCCAGGCGTCCTTGTTGGCCGCGTACCAGCGCCGGTAGTGCTGCATCGCCCAGTAAGCCACCGCCGCCGCCAGCAGCACCAGCGCGAACAGCCACGGCGTGAACGCCGACAGCGTGCCCATGAACAGTAGCAAGAGCACACCATCCGCCAGCAGGTTCTGGCAGCCAAAGAAAATGGCCTGCGCCCCGGCCAGCGTCCAGCTCACCCCGTTGGCAGCCGCGCGGTGGTACAGCTCCTGCGTGTCCGGGTCGACGAGCTGCTGGTAAGCCAGCCCGAAGACCTGCGCGTACATCGTCAGGCTCACCGCGCTGCGAACGTTGCCGCTGAAGTTATTGCCGTAGATTCTCAGGTAGTAGTTTACCGCCGTGGCGCCGGCCACCGCCGCCGCCATCCCCAGCGCCACCCCGGCGAAGTGGCCGAAGTGGGCGCTGGCGGCCAAGAGCCCCACCAGCCACGCCGGTAGCACCACGCCGATGACGCCGAGGATGGCGGTCATCACCACGTAGCCGAGCAGCGACCATTTGAGCTGCGGGTGCGCCTGGTTCATCACGCCCCAGTACCAGCGGATGTTATCGCGCAGCGAGTACTGCGCTTTCGGTTGTTTCATCGGACCCCTTCCCTTCATGACCCCTTCACCTTACAAAAAAACGACCGCGCTGGGTCGTTTTTTGCGCAAACGGTCAGTTTTGCCCCGTAAGCGGCAGGGCGATCTCTGTCACGAAGACCTCATCCTCGTACTGCCGGTTGATCACCCCATCGTACTTGGCGACTAGCTGATTGATGCGGCGGATGCCTAGGCCGCGCCGGTCGTCCTTAGTGGAGGCATAGTGCAGGTCGATCTGCTGCGCCACCGGCCGCGTGTTGGTCACGCTGATGTACAACTGCTGCTTCAGGATCGCAATGTAGACGCGCAACCGGCGCTTTTCCCCTGCTGGCTGGGCCGTGATGGCCTCCAGCGCGTTGTCCAGCAAGTTGCCGACGATCACGACTAGGTCCAGGTCAGCGATCAGCGGCTGCGTGCCCACGAAGACCTTGACATTGGTGGGGATCGCCGCGCGTTCCGCCAGCGTCAGCTTGGCGTTGACAATGGCGTCCAGCATCGGGTTGCCGGAGTGCACCAGCGTGTCCACCGTGTCGAGCTTGTCTTCCAGCGTGTCGAGGTAGGCGCGCGCCCGCGCCGGCTCGGCGTCATCCAGGTACGCCTTGAGCGCCTGCAAGTGGTCATGGTAATCGTGCCGCCAGCCGCGCATGTTCGCGTAGAGCGTCTGCACCTCTTGGCTGTACTGCGCCATCATCTGGTCCAGCCCGTGCGCAAACACGGCGTCCTGCTGGGCCAAAAAGCGCTGGATCAGCGTGCTGAGCGTGAGCACCGCCAACAGCGCCGTGCACGTCGCGGCCACCAGCGCACCGCCGGTCGTCAGCCAAAGGCTCGCCCCGATCGCCAGGCCCAACCCCACAAGCGCCAGTCGCACCGTCACAAGTTGTTGACTGCGCCAGATCAAACCGCCACCCACCAGCACCACGCCGGCCACCAGCCCACGCACGCCCAGCCACGGCGTCAGGCCGCTGGCCAGCAGCAACGGCACCGCCACCCCGCCGGCCAGCAGCGGCGCATGCTGACGCAAAAACCAGCCCGCGCTGGCCCCGGCAGCCACCAGCTCGATGGCCCAGCCCCAGCCGACCCACGCCAACCCAGCTGCCAGCCCCGCGGCCGCTATGATCAGCGCCAGCTGAACGCGACCGCGCCGCGTGCCCGCCACCAGCGGCACCAGCGTCGCGCTGGCCAGTGCACTAATGAGTATCGTCATGCGCTAACCCCCGATAATGCGCGAAGAAGGCCGCCTTGACCCGCGCGCGCTGGCTGCGCGCCACCGGATAGTGGCTGCCGTCCGCCATGACCACCGCACTGGCGGTCAGCTGCCGCACGAAGCTCAGGTTCACCACCACGGAGCGGTAGATCTGAATGAACCCTGGCAAGGTCAGGTAGTCTTTGAGCTGACCCGGGGCCTCCAGCACCTGGTCTTGCAGGTGAAACGCCAGCGCGTGGTCGCGCACTTCGATCGCCATCAGGTCGTACAGCGGCACCTGCTGGGCCCCGCGCCCGGTCACCACCAGCACGGTGGCCGGCGGGCGGTGCGCCTGCACCTTGGCCAAAAGCGCCGCCACCTTCGCGGCCGTCAGCGGCTTCATCACGTAGGCCAGCGCGTTCACATCGTAACCCTCGAAAACGTACTCGTCGTAGTTGGACACAAAGGCCAGCGGCACCGCGGGATCGATCGCCCGCACCGTTTTGGCCAGCGTCATGCCGTCCATCCCCGACAGCCGAATGTCGAGCACCAGCAGGTCCACCGCTGGCCGGCTGAACTGGTACGCCTCCGCAGACGCAAACGCGGTCACGACCACTGGCTCATGCGGCGTGCCGGCGGCCTCAAACAACGCCGCGTTGGCCGCCCGCGTGCGCGCGTCGTCTTCAATCAACGCAATCTCCATCATGCCCCTCCGCCTCGCGTAATTAAGCAAATTATAACACCCCGCCGCGCGCTTTTCGGGTATGCTGAAGAAAACGCTTGGAGGTGCCTCATGACATACGGCTACATCAAGAAAATTCGCAGTTTGGTCGGCCACACCCCGATCATTTTGAACTGCTGCGGCGGCATTTTGCTCAACGACAAGCGCGAGGTCTTGCTGAACCTGCGCCAAGACACCGGCAACTGGAGCCTGCCCGGCGGCTACCTCGAGTACGGCGAAAGCTACGCCGAGGCGATCATCCGCGAGTACAAGGAGGACTCCGGCATCGACGTGCGCGTGGTGCGCGAGCTGCACCTGTTCGACAAAGGCGAGACGCGCTACCCCAACGGTGACGTTGCCCACACCATCGCGATGCTCTACCTCGTCGAGCAGGTCGGCGGCGCGCCGCTGACCACCCCCACCGATGAAACCGTTGCGGTCAAGTACTGGCCGTTCGACCACCTGCCGCCACTGTTGAACCAGCAAAACGCCGATATGCTGGCGTATGCGCGGGAGAATGCGTAAGCCCAACCGGCAGGCGCGTCTGTGTCACCCAAGAAAGGACAATGCCTTATGCAAGCCATCGTGTTACGCACTCCCGGGGACGCCAGCGTCCTGCACCGCGAAACCGTTCCTACCCCCGAAGTAAAACCGGGGTGGTCCCTGCTTCAAGTCAAAGGCTTCGGGATCAATCGCTCCGAGATCTTCACCCGCAATGGCTGGTCCCCCAGCGTCACCCTGCCGCGGATCCTCGGCATCGAGGCGGTCGGCGTGATCGCCGCCACCACCGACCCGACGCGCCTGCCGGTCGGTCAGCGCACCGTCACGCTGATGGGCGGGCTCGGACGCGAATTTGACGGTGGCTACGCGGAATATGCGCTGGTGCCCAACGCCCAGCTCTACCCGGTAACCACCACGCTGAGCTGGCCCGAGCTGGCGGCAGTGCCGGAGACCTACTTCACCGCGTATGGGTCACTGCGCAACCTGCGGCTCACCCCCAGTGACACACTGCTGATCCGCGGTGCGACCAGCGGGGTCGGCGTGGCGGCGGCCAAGCTGGCGCGCGCCATGGGCGTGGGTCGCGTCATCGGCAGCACTCGGAACTTGGCCAAAACCGCCCAGCTGACGGCCGCGGGGTTTGACGCCGTGGTCGCCGATTGCGATGGCGTGCTGGACTGCCCCGCCGCCAGCGCCGAGAAGGTGCTGGAGCTGGTCGGCCCCCTGACCATGACCGACTCACTGCGCGTGCTCAAACCCGGTGGCATCGCCTGCGTCACCGGCGAGCTCGGCGGCGTGTGGTCCGCCGATTTTGACCCGATCAGCGCCCTGCCCACCGACGCTTACCTCACCGCCTTTTCCTCTGACAGCGTGACCGAGGCCAAGTTCCAGGCGATGCTCGACCTGATCACGACCCACCACCTCGACGTCACCCCGACGCGCACCTTTGACCTCGCCCACACCGCCGAGGCCCAGGCTTTTTTGGACAGTGCGGGCAGCTTTGGCAAGGTGGTCGTGCTGGTGTGAACCGAATGACGCAGATGGCCGAGATATAATTAACGGCCCAAGAATGAATCGCAACTGTCCCAGGACAGTACGAAACGAAAAGCAACGCCCTACCTAACGGATGTCTGCTCGTAACTCACTGCGTTCGAACGAGCAGAGCAAGCCGTATAAGCAAGGTCTCCTACAAAACCTAAGTTCGGGTTTTGCAGGAGACCTTACTTATACTCTGGGCTAAAAACGCTTTTCGTCTCAGCCTTTTTGTCTAGTTACCACGTATAATCCGCATCCTGAAAGACTTGGCCGGCATATGCGGCCCACTCGTCCACGTTGAAGTTTTGCCAGCCCACCTGATCCAGCCCCACCACCTGCGTGTTGTACGCCACGGGCTGGGCTTCACCGGTGAAGCCGTGCCCCGCGATGGTGTAGTGCAAGCGGTTGGCATCGATCAGCGCATAGTCCAGCCGCGCGTTCAGTGCGAGCTGGCCGGGGTGGTAGCCGGCGTAGCGAATGTTTTTGATCCCGTGAAACGCGCCACCGGCAGACGCCTCCGCGTACCAGTAGACGTAACCGGCATCGGCCGGACCCTGCTGGTCAGCCGCAAGCGTTGTGATCGGCGCCTTCAAGACTACGTAACGCGCCCCTGCGTGCCCCGGTGCGGCTTGCGGAAACAGCCGGAGCGCCGCCTCCGCTGGCGTGAGATTGGCTCGCCGCGCGAGGTCTTGAATCGTTGCCGTGCGCGTCATCAAGCGCGCGGCGCCGGTGCTGATGGGCGTCTCCTCCGTGCCCGCCAGCGGTTGCGCGGCGGGCAATTGCGTGCCCAGTGCAAGCCCCCCGGCCACAATGGCGCTGAGCCCGAGCGCCGCTAGCCCAACTTGATTCCTGCTCATCTGGTGTCCTCCATTAGCCAAATAGACAGCGTTTTCATATTAAGGCTATTCTACGCGCTCCGTCGGCTAATCGCACGAATTTTTTGTAACTGACCAAGCATCGACGAAGCAAAAATTGTTCGTTAGACTGACAGTGAGGTGATTCCAATGACGATGCGCATTAAAATTACGCTAAAACACTGGGACAACGACGCTGGCGTTCACATCACCAAGGAAATGCTGGCCGCCGCCCACTTTAATCCTGACGCGCCAATTCAACTCACGGTGAGCGCTGGAAAGCTCTTGATCCAACAACCGCGCCCCTCACTTCACGACCTGTTCGCGCATTATCACGACTTCTATCTCCCCACCGATCAAGAATCCGCTTGGCTCGCCGCTCCTGCGGTGGGCGCTGAGTTGCGTTAACTCAGCCCAGCCAGTCCGCAACGACTTGACCCGCACGCTGCGGGTCTTTTTTGATTGCCGCCGCGCTGATCAGTCCGCGCCATTTTAAGTGTTGACGCGCCGCAAGATGGAAGATATAATTTACCTCGGATGGAAGATAAACATTCCATCACACCGCCCAAAGGAGCTGTTCGCCGTGCCCAATCAAGTCCGCGCCCTGCGCCTGGCCCTGAACCTGACGCAACGAGAAGTGGCCGCGCGCGCCGGCATCACGCGCCAGACGCTGAGCCTGATCGAGAAAAACGACTACAATCCCTCACTGAAACTCTGTCTGCAACTCTGCTACATTCTCAACGCCACGCTGGATCAAGTCTTCTGGGTGGCGCCAACGGAGGAAATCTGATGAAACGAATCACTGATGAACGCCTGATCCTGCGCAATTTCAAGAACATTCGGCTCGCGTTTGCGCTGGAAAACCTCGTGCTGATCGGCTTCTTGATCGCGCAGGCCGCTCAAACCGGCGACTGGAGCAACCTGTTCGCCTGGGACAACCCGCTGGTGATCATCCTGATGACCGGCTGCTACACGCTGGTGGTGCTTTCCGTGGGCATCCGCGCTGCTATCGACGACAAACCCAAGCACTCGTGGGTGGCGGTGGCGCTGCTCGGCGTCGTGCTGCTGACGGTCATCACCGGCCTGTTTTACTTCCTGATGCTCGGCCAGCGCCGGTTCCTGCTTGCGCTGTTGTGCGGCGCCATCGTCACCGCAGTGGTGCTGGCGATCGACCTGTACTACCGGTTCAACTCACCGACAGACTAACCCAAGGGGCTGAGCCCAAAGGCGATTTTAGCCCAGAGAATTAAGCGGGCGGTACTGACAAACCCGTACTTAGGTTTGACAGTACCGCCCGCTTATTCGGCCAGGCCGCCTCTTTGGGGATTGTACTATTCGGAATAGTCGTGGCTCATTCTTGGGCCGTTAATGATGCCTCGGCCCCTTTTTGATCACTCGAACGTTTCGCCGCTTTCCGCCGCGATCGCGGCCCAGTCGATCCGCCGGTCCTTGAAGTAAAACTCGCGGTCGTGCTGGTTGACCGCGCGCAGCACGCGGCACGGGTTGCCGACCGCGACCACGTTGGCCGGCAGGTCGTGGGTGACGACGCTACCCGCCCCGACCACCACGTTATCGCCGATGGTAACGCCGGGGAGCACGATCGCGCCGGCGCCGAACCAGCAGTTTTGGCCGATGTGGATCGCCATGTTGTACTGGTAATCCAGCGGCCGCAGCGCGGGCCACACCGGGTGGCCGGCAGTGGCGAGCACGACGTTGGGGCCGAACATGGTGTTATCGCCGACGTAGATCGGGCCGTCGTCCACCATCGTCAGGTTATAATTGGCGTAGATGTGCCGGCCAAAATGGGCGTGGTGCCCACCCCAGTTCGCGTGCATCGGGGCCTCGATGTAGCAATCCGGCCCGATCGCGCCAAAGAGCTGCTGCAGCATCGCGCTGCGCTTGGTTTGCTCGGACGGCAGGGTCTGGTTGTACTGTACCAGCAGATCCTGCCACTTCAACTGTTCCGTCACGAGCGCCGGGTCGCTGGGCCGGTACAGGGCCCCACTGCTTAACTGATCCATTGGGTTCATCGCTTCTTTCTCGGGTATTCGAGGGAGATCATGGGTGACCAGCGTGCCCGGGGCTACCGTGACGCCGCTGGCAATGGTGATTCCGGGCAGCACCACCACGCCGGTGCCGAGCGTCACGTGCGCGCCAATGGTGATGGCCTGGTTGTGCACGTAGCCGGCGCGCCGCAGCGCCGGCCACACCGGGTGGCCCCCGGTGGCCAGGGTCACGTTGGCCCCGATGCGCGTGTGCGCGCCGATGCTGATCGGCCCGTCGTCCACCAGCGTGAGCCCCGCCGCGATCTGGACGCCGGCCCCAAGTGTCACATGCGCGCCGCCCCAGTTCGCATGCAGCGGACTGGCCACCGCACAATCCGGCCCGACCGCCGCAAACAGCGCGCGCATCGCGGCCGGCCGCTTCGGGTCACTGGGCGCCAACGCGTTGAAGCGCGCCAAGTCGTCTTGATGCGCCAGCTGCGCTGCGAGCATCGCTTCTCCGGTTGGCAGGTACAGCGACCCGTTGGCCAATTCTTCCCATGCCATCTCCTCACCTCCGTCTCATTGTAACCGATATCACACCAGTGTGGGGGGCCGTTCGGCGACAAAGTGCACGCGATCATAAAAAAAGCGCCCCTCACGCGGGAACGCTTGTATCGATTTAATCGTCGTCTTCGTCGTCATCCACTTCGACGAGGTCCTCCCAGGCCGTTTTGCCCAGGAAAGCCTGCAGCTTGCGGGTCTGGGTGTTGTTGCTGGCGCGCAGCTGGGTCAAAAAGGCGGCCATGGCCGGGCGACTTTCGCGCTCCGCGAGCTTGATCGCGCGGTCGATGAACAGGTTGGCGGTGGTGAGATCCTGCGCCGTCGCGGCGACCACCGCATCGGCATCCGCGTACTTCAGGCGCGGGTCCTCCGCGATTTTGGCGTAGGCGGCAACCTCGGCAGTGGTGGCCGGCGGCAGCTCGTTTTCGTCCAGCAACAGGCCCCCGAGTTCATCGATCTGGCTGCGGTTCAGCGCGATCAGGTCGGTGTACGCCTGCTGCAGGGCGTAAGACTGCGGGCCGTGGACGAACCACAGGGCCTGATGCAGCTTCACGTCCAGCACCCAGAGGTTGCTCAGGATGTGGCCGGTCATCGCGCCGGCAGTCGGCTTGTGGTGATCGACATCGGCCTGCTTGATTTCGGCTTGGTACTTGGCTTCAATGGCTTCTTGTGTTGGCATGAGATGACCCTCCTTAGAGATCCTTGACCTTGACTTGCTGCACGGTGTACCCGAGCTTGGCGACCACGCCGCTCAGCGTGTCGGCGCTGACTTGGCTGTCGTCGAATTCCGCCTTCACCTTGCCGGCGTTGAACAGCACTTTGACGGTGCCGACGCCGGGGGTGTTCTTGACCGCCCCTTCGATCTTGGTCAGGCATGACGGGCAGGTCAGCTCGTCCAGTTGCATGATGATTTTTTTGTTCATGAGAATCGCTCCTTTGTTGACTTACCCCCTTAGTCTAAAACCAACCGCGTCCGCGCAACTTGACGCGCGTCAAGTTTGCGCCATTTATTTCACGCGGCCGCCAAAATTGATCAGCCGCATCGCGTTGAAGATCACGACCAGGATGCTGGCCTCGTGCACGAACATCCCACTGGCCATGTAGATGAACCCGGCGATCAGCCCGAGCAGCAGGAACGCGACCACCGCAATGGCGATGACGACGTTCTCCCGCGTGTTCAGCACCGTTTTTTTCGCCAGGCGAAAGGCGTGGGTCAGCGCGGCAAAACTCGACTGCATCAGCACCACATCGCCGGTTTCGATGGCAACATCCGTGCCCGATCCCATCGCGATGCCGATATCAGCAGTCGCCAGCGATGGCGAGTCGTTGATGCCGTCGCCGACGAATGCGACGTGCTGGCCGTTGGCTTGAAACTGCTTCACATAGGTGACTTTTTGCTCAGGCATGAGCTCGGCGTGCACCTCATCGAGGCCCAACTCGCGCGCCACGGCCGCTGCCGTGACCCGGTTGTCCCCGGTCAGCATCACCAGGTGCTTGGCCCCGGCCTGGCGCAGCTGTTGCAGCTGCGCGGCGACGCCTGGGCGCACCACGTCGGCCACGCCGATCAGCCCCTGCACCTGGCCGTCAACGGCAATGAAGATCAGTGAGCTGCCACTTTGCTGCAAGGCATCGCGATCGGCCTGTTGCGCCGGTGTCAGCGTGACGCCGTGGGCCGCCAGCAGCTTCTCGTTGCCGGCGCAGGCAGTGTGGCCCGCGACCTGCGCGGTGACCCCTTGCCCCTGAACCGTTTGATGGTCAGCCACTGCCAGTGCTTGGTAATCGAGCTGGTGCGTGCCGGCGTAGTCAAGTACGGCGCGGCCCAGTGGGTGCGCGGACAGCGCCTCAAGCGCCGCCGCGGTGGTCATCACGGTCGCTTTTGTGGCGCCGTACGCGTGCACCGCCGTCACGGCGGTTTCGCCCTTGGTCAGCGTGCCGGTTTTGTCAAACACGAAGGTGTCGACCCTGGCGAAGGCGTCCATTGCGGTGCCCCCCTTGACCAGGATGCCGCGCTTGGCGCCGTTGCCGATGCCCGCCACGTTGGACACCGGCGCGCCGATCACCAAGGCGCCGGGGCAGCCGAGCACCAGCACGGTGATGGCGAGCTTGAAGTCGTGGCTGACGGCAAACACCACGAGCGCGATCAGCAGCACGGCCGGTGTGTAGTATTGCGCAAAGCGATCGATGAACTTCTCCGCGTGACTCTTAGTGTCCTGCGCGTCTTCGACCAGCTCAACGATCTTGGCGAAGGTGGTGTCGTCGCCGACCTTGGTGGCCGTCACCTCCAGCGCGCCATCGCTCAAAATGGTGCCGGCGTATACGGCATCCCCCCTCTGCTTGCGTACCGCGCGGGACTCGCCGGTGACCGCAGCCTCGTCAGCATAGCCGCTGCCGCCGGACACGGTGCCGTCGACCGGCATGGCCGCCCCGGTTTTGACCATTACGACGTCGCCGATCTCAACATCATCGACATCGGTCGCCACAGTGGTGCCGTCCGGCTGCAGCACGGCGGCCGTGGTCGGCGCTATCGCCGTCAGCGACTTGATGGACGCGCGCGTTTTCGCCAGCGTTTTTTGCTCCAGGAAGTTCCCGAACAAAAACAGGAAGGTGACGATCGCGCTTTCGTTGTACTCGCCGATGATGAACGCGCCAACCACCGCGATGGTGACCAGCAGCTCGATCGAGATGACCTTGGCCGCAAGTGCCGACCACGCGTGCAGTGCGATCGGCACCACCGCGATCAGGCTGGCGACCGCAAGCGGCAGCGCGAACCAGAACGGGGCGAGGCCCGCGAACTTGGCGGCGTACCCCAGCCCGATCAGCGCCGCGCTGCCCCAGGTGATGGCCGGCGTCTGCTTTTGGATCCATTGTTGTAACTTCATTTGCGCCACTCCCTTTGCTTTCGATACCCTCAGTATAAAGACGCTGGCGCGGCGAAAAATTGACCGGCGTCAAGTTTGGTGACTTTTTGTCAGTTGCACTGTGGCATAATGGATAGCAGGAAGGTGATTCGATGGCTAATTTGATTGACTACGCCCGCGCCGTGAGCGCGCAACCCTTTGCGACCCTGCCACCGACGCCGGTGGACGGGGTCATCCTCGCCCAGCTGGCCTACTTTCCGTTCGCCCAGCTGGCCGGCGCCCGCAACCGCTTCGGGACCCTGCGCGACCCGGCGGTGCTGACCGCTCTGACGCAGGACACCTGGCGCCCCGCGCAGAACCTTGCGCTGCTCACGGCGCTGGTGACCAGCCCCCGCTACCGTGATGTGCGCTGGCACTCGGCGGTCACCGAGCTGGACGTGGCGGCCGAAAAACAGTTCTCCGCCATCACCTTTTCGCTGCCCACTGGCGTGCACGTGCTGGCTTTTCGTGGCACCCGCGCCAACTTCGTGGACTGGAAGGAAGACTTCAACCTCGCGTACCTGCAGACGATCCCGTCGCAGCGCGCCGCCTTGGCCTACCTGACCCACGTCGCGGCCCACTACCCCGGACGCTACGCCTTGGTCGGCCACTCCAAGGGCGGCAACCTCGCCACCTATGCATTCGTGCACGCCGCCCCCGCCTTGCAGGCGCAGGTGCTGGCGGTGGTGAACGCCGATGGTCCGGGACTGGGCACGCCCCTCCCCGCGGCACTGCGGCCGCGGGTGCACAAGCTGGTGCCGCAATCCAGCCTCATCGGGACGCTGTTTGACCCGACACAGGATTACCAAGTGGTCGACAGCGCCGCGCACGCGTTGAACCAGCACGACCCGTTCAGCTGGCGCGTGCGCGGGCATGATTTTGCCACGCGGCCCGCGCTGGACGGCGGGGCCCAGTACACCCAGCGCAGCATCGCCGCCTGGGTGGCGAGCCTCGACGACGCCACCAAGCAGCAGGCCTTGGCCGCCGCCTACGCGCTGGTGACCGAGACCCAGGCCACCACGTTTGCCGAGCTGCTGGCGGACTGGCCGCAAACCACACGCACGCTGCTGGCCGGCCTGCGCGCCCAAGACGAAACCACGTCAGCGCAATGGCGGCAAGTGCTGGCGCAGCTGATCGCAGCGCTGTGGGCCAGCCTGCCCACGCCGGCACGACCGGATTGGCCGGCCCGTTTACCGCGTCTGTTTCACGTGAAACATCAAGGAGGTCCCGATGAAAAGTCCCCTCGTCTTTAGCGACATCGACGGTACGCTGCTCGATGATCACCACCAACTACCGGCCGCGGTGATCGCCGCGGTGCGCGACTACGCCCAAGCCGGCGGCCACTTCTGCCTCGCCTCGGCGCGGCCCCCGCGCGGCATGACTGCCTTGGCCGCCCGGCTGGGCCTCACCCTGCCACTGGTCAGCCTGAACGGGGCGCTGATCGTCACCGAAGCCGAAGCTGGCCGCTTCACCACGCTGTTTGAGCAACCGCTCCCGACCGGCGCCGCCGCCCATGTGGCGACCGTGGCAGCCACGCTACCGGTCAGCCTGAACCTGTTCGCCGGCCTCGACTGGTGCGCCGCGCCCAGCGACTGGGTGACACAAGAAGTCGCCATCACCGGCTTTGCCCCGACGCTGCGTGACCCGGCCGCCTTACTGGCTAGCGGCCGCGCCGTGCACAAGATCCTGTGCATGGGGGTCCCTACCGCCATCGATGCGTTGGCTGACGCGCTGGTCGACCAGCCGCTGACGCTGGCGCGTTCCAAGCCCACCTACCTGGAGATCACGCACCCCGCCGTGTCCAAGCGTGCGGCGCTGCACGCGATGGCGCGCTACTTCGATGTGCCGATGACGGCCACCCTGGCGATGGGCGATGGCGACAACGACCTCGCGATGGTGCAAGCCGCCGGTACCGGCATCGCGCTGGCCAACGGCACCGCAGCGTTGCGCACCGCGGCGACACATGTGGTGGCGGCCAACACCGAAGCCGGTGCGGCTCAGGCGCTGCGCGAGTTTGCCATGTGACACGCCGTGAGCAGCGCTTAACAGCGGCGCCTCATGGTGGCATAATGAATCTTATCGTTTAATTGTAAAGGAGGTGCGCCGCCGTGGATGACGCGCAACGAGAACAAGGCCCCTGGAAGCGCAACTTGTACGTGCTATGGTTCTGCACGTTTGTCGCCGGGATCGCCTTTTCAGAAATCATGCCGTTTCTGTCCCTGTACGTCGGGCAAATGGGCGACTTCTCCAAGGCGCAACTGACGTTTTGGAGCGGGCTGATCTACGCGGTGACCTTTTTGATCACCGCCATCGTCAGCCCGATGTGGGGGGCCTTGGCCGACCGCACCGGCCGCAAGGTGATGCTGATCCGCACCAGCTTTGGGATCGCGGTGGCGATGCTTTTGATGGGCCTGTGCACCAACGTCTGGGCGCTGTTGGCCTGCCGCTTCTTCCAAGGCTTTTTCTCCGGCTACATCCCCAACGCCCAGGCGCTGGTCGCCTCGCAGACTCCACGCAAAAAAGCCGGCGTGGCGCTCGGCACCCTAGTGACCGGCGCCATCTCCGGGACGCTATTCGGCCCGATCGTCGGCGGCGTGCTGGCAGAGCTGTTCTCGATCCGCAACACCTTCTTCATCACCGCCGCGCTGCTCGCCATCGTCGGGCTGATGTCGGCCTTTCTTGTGCAAGAATCCTTTGTCCCCGTTGAACACCCGAAAGGCGCCCCGCGCACCTCGCTACTTCAAAAAGTCGCCGACCCCAAGCTGATCGTCATCCTGCTGGTTTCGACCATGATCGTCCAAACTGGGAACGCCTCGATCTCCCCCATCATCTCCCTTTACATTAAGGAACTGATGCACGGTCAGGGCGCGTACACCGTCATCGCCGGCGTGATCGCCGCGCTGCCTGGCATCTCCAACATCCTGGCCGCCCCGCGGCTCGGACGCTACGGCGACACCCACGGCTCCGGGCGCGTGCTGATCGCCTGCTACCTGTTCGCGGTGCTGGTGTACTTCCCGCAAGGCATCATCGGTAGCGTCGTCGGTTTGGGCGTCTTGCGCCTGTTCGTCGGCATCTCGGACGCGGGCCTTTTTCCGACCATCCAGACCCTGTTGACCAAAAACACCCCGCCGGAAACGACCAGCGCGATTTTCTCCTGGAACCAGAGCTTCCAGGCCTTGGGCAACATGTTCGGTGCCTTCCTTGGCGGCACCCTGGCCGGCATCTTCGACTACAACGTCGTCTTCATTTCGACGGCCTGTCTGCTACTGATCAACCTGATCTTCCTGCGCGTCAGCGAACCACAGCTGCTGCGCAAAACCGACTGACCTGAAAACGCGCCATGACCGCTGCCCCGCTTAGGGCCGGTCATAGCGCGTTAGTTTATAAATAGATTGATAACGATTTCGATATCGGGTAAACTGTCGGCAACCATTATCTTGTGAGGTGCTTCATGACACACAAAACCGCATGGCTTGCCGGCCTGACCCTCCTGCTCACCGCCCTCATCTGCGGCGGCCTATACTGCTGGCCCCGAACGCTGACCTTTCACCACAGCTTTACGGTGGGCCAGTCCCCGCTACCGGTGACGATCACGGCCAGGAGCCTCCGCAACAGCCCCCGCACCCTGCGTTTCGCGCACGTACCCAAGCTCACGTTTTATAGCCAGCTACCCGCCGATGCCAATGCGGCGCCCTACACCCTGACCGCCACCCTGCGTGACCGCCACGAGCGCTTTCTCGCCACCTTCAAGTGGACGCTGACGCCGACCCAAGACGATTTGGTCGCCACGCGCCTGGTGACCCAAACCGTCACGCAGAAGCCGGTGCGGCTGCGCAACACCGGCAATCACCTTCGCATCACTATCCAAAATAGCCGCCACCAGCTGTACGCTAAAACCGCGGCGCTCACCTTGTCGGCGGCCAACGGGTCGTTTCAGTATTAATGCGCGAGAAGACATCATGGTAGTGCTGACACACTGATAGTAACGGCTACCCATCTTAGGGGAATCGCGTACGAGAATTATGAGAGACGTTCTGCGCGTTTTTCGCGTATTTTTGCCTTTTCCAGTATGATGGTTGAGACAAGGAAAAGCCGGACGGTGGCTAGCTTCAATCGAAAGATGGGAGTGATGCCTATGATTCTTTTGGGTTGTTGCTCTGAAAGGAACACTCATGAGCGTTTTCGAAGCGCTGTCCCTGATGATCGCTTTTGGCGGCCTGATTGTGGCAATCATGAAAAACGACACAAAAAAATAATCGTCTCGTGCTTGCCGGCTACGACGATTATCTTTTGTTAGGTAATTAAGCTAAGCTGGCCACCGGAGAAATCCGGCCTTGCCTTGCCGGTGGCGCATTGCGTCATCGGCTTTTTTAATTCACCAATAGTATAGCACGTGCCTTCAAAACGACCAACTTCAGGCCGTGGCCTCTCATAAAACTTAAGCTGTCCCCGCACCACTCCCTGTGCGTTGCTCCGGCCAACTACCGCCGTTTCGGCAGTAAGTTCACCCCGAAATTCACCACATACAGCATCGTCGAAAGCATTAACAAGAGAAAGAAAATTTGCGTCGGCTGATCCGTCACATCCAGATCCCGAATCACGCCGTACACGAACTCAAAGCAGGCCTGCTGAACCAGGACCAGGGTATTGATCAGAATCGCCAAGAGAAATCCTCGTTTGGTTCGCTCAGTGCTGAAAATCAGGGTGCAGACTTGTACACCAATGCCCAAACACCCTGCGATGACGAGTAAGTTGCGGATGGGTTCCATCGGTTTCACCCTTTCAGAGATGCGCATTCGCTCCCTCATCAGCGCTCACTTCTGCACCACATACGCGGTCTTGTAGCTCCACTGCGTTCCGGCCGTGTTGTGTACGATTCCCTTCACGGACGGCTGTTGCAGGAATGCGGTCACAGTCTGATACAGCGGCGTGAAGCCCTGGGTCGCGTTGAACCGAGTCGCGGCCTGCACCAGGTCGGCCCAGCGCGCGGTCGGGTCGTTGGCGTCGGTGGTGCTGGCCTTGGTCACCAGCGCCGTGTACGCCGGATCGTCAAAGTGGCCGTAGTTGTTGCTGGTGGTCGGCAGCGGGATCTGCAGGAAGGAGATTGGATCGTTGAAGTCCGCGCCCCAGCTGCCAAGCGCCAGGTCAAAGTCGCCCGACTGCTGCAACTGCCGCGCCATTGCACCCGGCACGGCGCGCAGGTTCAGCGTCAGCCCCGGCAGCTCCTTTTCCAGCTGTGCCTTCACGTAGGTCGCCGCCGTGTTTTGCAGCGCATCATCGTTAGCCACCAGCAACTCCAGCGTCAGCTGCCGCTCGCCCAACGCCGCCAGCCCCTTCAGCCACAGCGTGCGCGCGGTGCCCGGCGCGTAATTGAGCGTGCCCGGCGCGGTCGCCTCCTTGGCAAAATCGACCCCGGTGCGCGGATTCTTCGCCAGCCCGGAGGCGACGAATCCCAGCGGCACCGTTGAGCCGTTCCCCAGCGCCTTTTGCGTCAGCGCCGTGCGGTCCAGCGCGTGGGAAAACGCCAGGCGAATGTCCTGATTGCTGACGGCGGCCTTCACCTGACTGTCCTTGGCCGCGTAGTTGTACGCCAGCCAGGCCACCTGCGCGTACGGGTAGGCCTGAAACGCCGGGTCCGTCTTGTATTTAGGCACCTGATTGGCGGCCAGCGGGGTCATGTCAAGCTTGCCCGTCTGGTACAGGCTCAGGCCGGTCGCCGCATTTTCCACCACCTGGTACGTGATTTGATCCAGCAAGACCTTCTGCTTGTCCCAGTAGTACGGGTTTTTCACGAACGCCCAGGTGTCACCGGTGCCCGTCCAGCCCGTCACCTTGAACGGGCCAGAGTACACCATGTTGGCCGCCTTGGTGCCGTACGCCTTGCCGTACTGCGTCACCGCCGCCTCACTTTGCGGCGCAAACAGCGGGTACGCCATCAGCACCTTGAAGTAGGCGATCGGCTGATCGAGCGTGACCACGACCGTGCGCGCGTCTGTCGCCCGGATGCCTAGGGTGCTTGGCGCTGCGGTGCCGGCGTTGATCTGAGTCGCGTTCTTGATGCCATTGAACAGATACGCGTACGGCGACTTAGTGGCTGGCGTGATGGTGCGCCGCCACGAGTACACGAAGTCCTGCGCGGTCAGCACGCTGCCGTCACTCCACTTGAGGTTCGGCCGCAGTGTGAACGTCCACGTCAGGCCATCCGGCGAGACAGTGCCACTTTGCGCCAACCCCGCCACCGGCTGCCCATTGGCCCCCAGCCGGTAAAATCCTTCAAACACGTTGCCCGTCTGCCCGTAACCGGTCGCCTGAGCGAGGTCGATCGTCGCCAACGGTGCCTGTGCAGAGAGCCGCAGCACCTGCTTTTCGGCCGAATTGGTCGTTGGCCGCGCGCAGCCCACCAGCACCAATAAGCCGGTCGCCACTGCCAGTAGTACGCCAATCAATGCTCGTTTCATTGTCTTCTCCTTTGCTAGAGCCGTGTCTGATGCCACACAAAAACGCCGTGCGCAACCAGTGAATGACGATTCACCGAAGCCCCACGGCGCCACCTTGACGGAAGTCTACCAACACGTCAAAAAGCCGTCCGAGCGCGCCTGGGTCAATCGTGCACACAACATCCAGCACCGACAAGTTGAACCGAGTTGTTGAACCATCACCAAACGCCTCCTTGAATTGAATGTGTCGTCATGATACCGGCGGTGACAACTTCTGTCAACTGATTCGCCTCGGCCGACCACGCGCCACGGTGACCCCGGCGCAGCAGACGCCAAACGAAAAGCCCACCGCGCGAAAAACGTCGGTGAGCGGCTTATTGATCGTGCCGTTAATTATCTTCCGTGAGCTCGTCGACCAGCCACTGCTGCCACTGCAAGCTATCCGTATCCTGTCCGTGCGTCAGCGTCCAGTGTAGCCCGTGCACAATGCTGGCGGCCGCCGCACTGATGCGGTACTCACTCACCGCACTGCCCGCCGCCAGCGTTTGGCGTAACTGGGCCGCCAGCGCGGCCTGCAAGTCCAGGTCCGCTTCGTGGATCGCCAGCAGGGCCACCAACGGCGCCCGCAGCGGCCATGCGGCGGTGGTCAGGCGCGCCACAAGCTCAGCACGCGTGCCGGTCAGCGCAGGCACCAACAGCCGCATCGCACCATCGATCTGGCGTTCCAGCCAATCGTTTTTGTCTAAGTAGTAACTGTAAAACGTCGGGCGCGTGATGTGCGCCGCGACGCACCACGCCTGCACCGACAGCTGGGCAAAGCCACCCTGCGCAAGCATTGCGTAGCCGGCCCGGTCGATGGCCGCGATGGTCTTCAGTGTTCGCTTGTCCGTCATATGCTCACCTCACTGGTATCGTATCAGCCCACGAGGCAATAGTACAGCCCGCTGAGCCCAATGAACGCGTACACCAGCTGACTGACCCGCTGTGCGTCCAGGTGGGTCACGAGCCGACTGGCGATCGCCGTGCCCACCAGCGCGCCGATCAATCCGATGGCGGCCAGACCGAAGTCGCTCACTTGCAAAATGCCGTGTGCAAACCGCAGACTGGTCACGTACACCCCGTCCATCAAGAAAAAGGTCTGAATGCTCGCCAAGTACTGCGCCTTGCTTTTGCTTTGAAGCAGAAAATATAGCGCCATCAGCGGTCCGCCGATACCGAACAGACCGTTAAAGAAGCCCGAGATGATCATGAACGCCGCGTTCACCGGTCAAGGATACGGATGTATCGCTGATTTACGCAGTGTAAAATAAGCCGCAATAACCAACAGCAACCCACCCAGCAGCCGCTTGAGCACCCCCGTGTCAAGCAACTGCCCCAGCGGGACCGAAACCGTCGCCACCGCGGAATACACGATGAACGGCACGATCAGCTGCCGCAACTGCAGCGCTTTGCGGTAGCGCCACGCCAGCCACGCCGTCGCCACAAACATGGTCATGCCCGCGACCCCGGCGGCCTGCGCCACCGGCATCAGGGCGGGGAGAAAAATCATGAGGATGATCCCCGAACCGAAGCCAGTCAGGCCTTGCACCAGGCCAGCGAGCAGGGCCGGCAGAATGAAATAAAGTAGCGTCACGCAGGGGCATCCTTTCAGTGACTGAGCAATAATTACCAAAGAGTAATTTTAGCATTAATCAGTAACCTCACCTAGCCCCAAACCGTGATTGCGACGAACCAGCCGCATCGACTTCCTTGGCCGCAACCACGTGCAGAACAGTCGGGGCCTAATTGTCCGGTCCTGATACCGCAACAGTTGCTCAGCGCGCCAATAGCGCTTGACTTGCGCCGCACCCCTGTAGCGGCAGCTCTAGTCGCGCGTCACCGGCCTACCCGGCTCCCCCCCACTGATCGCGGTCAAGTCATCCAGCCCACTCGGCCGTTCAAAAAAGGTGCCCCTCGGGGCGATCGTGAGTCATGCTGTCATCACGCGGTATCAACTTGGTATTGGTCTAAAGATCAAGCCAAGTGACGGCCGCCGCCGCCCCGCCCGGCCAGCCGCGCAACAGCAGTCGACCAAAATGCCGCAGGCGCGGGCCTTTGCGCCCACCGCCGGGTCTATCCGTTTAGACCAACTTCACAGCGACGCGATTGACGCCTGGCAACGCGCTCGCTATCTTGGGTGAGAAAGCGCTTACTTTTTAGTGCTTGGCGTTAACCGTTCAGATGGCAGTCGGCACATCAGTGATTGGAGGAGCATCAATGAAAAGTGCTTGGAGCAAAATGGGCATTGCGTTGGGAACGCTTGCCGTATTGGGGGCTGTAGGGTTCAGCCAGGGGCAGTCCGCGCAGGCGGCGACATCGCCCAACGGCAAGCGGTACGGGGTGTATTTTCGGTCGTGGTTAGATAAATCACTCGTCGGGGTCCAAACCGGCGCCAACGTGGCGTTGACTCAGGGCCTCGATGACATTCCCTGGGGGGTCGATTACCTGACCGTCTTTGGCCCGACCTCGGACACCGTGGGGGCGCAAGCGCAGGCGGCCTCACCATTTTATCAACACCTCGCCACGTATGCAGACACGCTGCACGCGCGGGGCACGCAGCTACTCAAGGCAACGGGCTACAAGTCCGCGATCCTGCCAATTGCGCAACGGTACAATCATGATATGACCGTGGATTTTGACCAGATCGCCAAGGATTACGCTGACAACCTGGTCTTCAAGTATCACCTTGACGGCATTGATGTGGATATGGAAATGACGCCGACCGCAGAGGACGTTGCGTGGACTGATCAGTTCTTCGCAGCGCTCGGCCACTACCTCGGCCCGCAGTCGATCAACCCTGGCACGCTCATGGTGTACGACACTGTTGATGGCCACACCACGGCGCCTTTGGTCAACGTCAGCCAATACTTCAGCTACCTTGGCAACCAGCAGTACGGGAGCACCTCATCGCGCACGGTACGCGATTTCACTAAGTTCGGGGCCGCCGGGATCGCGCCGAGCCAGATCCTGGCTGGCCTGAGCTTCGTTGAAAACAACGGCGCCAACTGGGGCGACACCGGTGAGGACTACAACACCAGTCACGTGCACGAGCTCGCAACGGCCTCTGCAGCGGGCGAGTTCATGGGCATGTTCATGTACGCGGTCGATCGCGATGGCCGCAGTGCCACCGGCCCCGATCACACCACGCTTGGCCCATCCACGTTCCGCTGGACCAAAGCCTCCATCCTTGAGACCAAGGGCTACACCCTCGCCCAAACCAAGGCTGCGGCTGAGCAGCACATCACCCGGGTCGCGCCAGCGAAGAACTGGTCCGCCAGCCAGATTGCCACACTGCAAGCACAGATTGCGGCTGCGCCGACCATCTTTGACGTCATCACCGTCTTCATAACCGATGACTTTGACACGACGCTGGACGCCAGCTTCGATCCATTTTATGAAATCAACACCCCGCTGACGGACACTGCCCCACTTGAGGCCGCGCTTCAGGCCGCCGGTGCCACCCAAGCGGCCGCTTACACCGATGCCTCCTGGCAGGCACTTGCCGCCACCGTGACCGCGGGCCAGGACCTGCTGGCCACGCACCCGACAGCCGCCGCCGCAACGCAGGCGGCCACAACGATCGGGCAGGCCATCGCGGCGCTTGTCCCGGCCGACACCGTGCCGGTCGACAAAACGCATCTGACCGCGTCGTTGAAGCTAGCCGCCGAAGTGACCGATGATGGCTACTCCGACAGCACCTGGGCCGCACTGGTTGCCGCACAGACCACCGCCCAGCAAGTGGCCGCCGATCCAGCCGCCACGCAGGACGCCATCACGGTCGCCGCCGCGGAACTGGCGCGCGCGGTGTACAAGCTTGTGCAAGACGAACAGCAACCGCAAGCCAATAAGGAAGCCCTGACCACGCTGATCGCGGGATTGCCTGAGCTAACCGAAACGGATTACCACCCCACCACTTGGCAGACTTACGTGACCGCCCTGGCCGCAGCCAAAACGCTCAAGGCAGACACATTGGCGACCCAAACCGCCGTGGACACCCAAGTTCAGGCGCTGCAGGCCGCATTGGCCGGCCTGTTGCCAAGCGACGCCCAGTTACCGGCCGAGGCCGCAAAAGCGCGGGTGACGGCCGCCGCAGCCGCCCACCACGACTACATGGTCGCCGTAGCTGCCCAGCGCGAAGCTGCGGCCCAAGCCGCCGCCTACCAAGCCGGACGCCAAATCGGCGAAACCAACGCCGCGCGCCCAGACCTCAGCGCGCGCACCTCAGCTTACCAGGAAGCTTTTGCCGCGGGTGAAAAGGTCGGGCTAAGCATTCGCAAACTCAAGGCTTTCCTTGCGACCCTCGCGCAGCAAGCGGCGCTGGCGAAGCAAGCCCAAGACTTGGCTGCGCAGCTCACCAAAGATTATCCGATGATGACCTACACAGCCCTGCAACAGGCCGCGGCGGCTGGTGAGCCAGGCGCCATTGCGGAATTAGCGACCCGCACCGCGCAAGCCCAAAAAACGGCGCTGCCGACCTCAGTCAAATCCCCTGAGTATGCGATGATGGGCTACGGTCAACTGCAGACCCTGGCCAAGGCTGGTGACCAAGCGGCCGCCGCTGAACTCGCCAAGCGCCATTAGGGGCAACCCGCGCCGAAGCGGCTGGCAAATAATTAACCGTTCAAGAGTAGTCACGACTATTCCAAAACAATACGCGCCGACTGCGATGCCCTAGCCATATAAGACGAAGGTCCTGTCAAACCTGTACTTAGGTTTGACAGGACCTTCGTCTTATACTCTTGACTAAAACCGAAATTGCTTCAATTTCTTTTCGGTTACTGTGACGTCGTACCACGCAAGACGCTTGGCAGTATGTATACGAACGCACCACATTCTATCAACCAAGTGGCCCCGATAAAAATAGTTATCTGGCTACGGTTTTTAAACGTCGCCATAAGCCGTTATCGTCAACCTATAATATAACGCCTCATCATCGCCCTAGGCAGCACTCATACGCTCGACATGGCTAATTCTCATCGTTTGCTGAGGAAACATTGCCGACTCGGTGATTTTATTCATCACGTTGACAGCCACTGATGGGTCGTTCACACTGTTGATGAGAGCGGTTTTGTGTCATTCCAGATCAATCGTCACGGGAAGGATCAGTTATGCACCGATATTTGCAATTTCCTTGGGATAAGGGCGCAGCTAACAGAGAGTCATATTCGACGCAGAAAATGTTTCACCATATTTTTTCGCTGTTGATTGGGTTTAGCGCGTTGTTAAGTATCGGTATGACGCTTATCTTCACCCAGATTTTGGCTAGTCATGAATATGCCAGTACACAGGAGCGGCTTAATTTTCTTTCCAGTAACCTTGTCGATTCTTTCGATGCAATCGAGAACATCACCACAGAGATCAATCAAAATTCACTGTTACAGTCTGCACTAACTGAACTCGATCAAAGCGGATCATTAACGCCGATACAGCAAGATACGATTAAACGTAAAAGCGCAACTGAAATACACTGGCTACTTGCAAATACGCAAAACATTGATACGGTCTTCCTGTTGACCAACGATCAGGTCAATATCAACTCAAGCGGCTGGAACGATCGTTTGAGGTTTGATCACCAATCGATTCGCCGGCTCATCGATCAACAAGCGCCACAGACTCGCCAGGGCCAATGGTACTTCAATGACAACTTGACTCAAGGTCTGTTTATCCAAAACATTCTCAGTGCCAAACAATTATCACTCAGGAAGATCGGGACTCTTGTCGTCCGCGTTAATCTCAACTATATCGCATCACTCCGCCGAGAGACCAATGTCTTCGGCACCGCCGATTACTTCTCAATCAAATATGGTCAAGCACTTACCACGACCGATCCTGCACTCTACGCAGCGAATCGCCATCAGTCCGCAGTGTCCGGTGTTGTCAACGGGAGTCATTCGCTACTAAGAAATCTCGGCTCAAAATATTATACCTATCGGCGTAAGATGACCACGCGCAACAACGAATTCGAGTTGACGTACTATCTACTGAACATTCATGTCATTCAGCAACCACTGCAATTACTCATTGGCTTCACGCTACTGTTTCTTCTTTTTTATCTTATCGCCTCGCTTGCCGTGAAGCGTTATCTGACCAAGCTGATCCACCCGATCAATGAGCTCGTCACCGTAATGAAGCAGTTCGAAAAAAGCTCAGACATTCCCACTTTGCAACGCCTAACGAATAAGAAGCAAACGCGCGATCAGTCTACCGAGATTCAAGCGTTGTATTCAAGTTTTCAGCGGCTCTTGAACGAAATCAATGAGCTAGTCGTCAAAGATTACCAGGCCAAGTTACTTATTCAGGAAGTTGAGTACAAATTTCTGCAAGCGCAGATCAACCCACACTTTTTGTATAACACGCTCAACTCGATCAATTGGCTGGCCATCAACAACCATGATCAACAAACCGCAGAGATGATTACAGCACTTGCAACACTGTTACGAGGCAAGCTTAGTAGCCACGATCAAGTTCATCCACTAGATGAAGAGCTCACGCAACTGCACGCTTACGTCAAGTTACAACACATGCGCTTCGCTGATCGCCTCCGTTACACAGAGTCGATCCCGGCCGAGTGCGCCAACGTGTCTGTGCCACAACTACTGCTCCAGCCACTAGTTGAAAATGCAATCAAGTATGGCGTTGAAGCAGTCAATCATCCCGTGTCAATCCATCTCGAGATCCAGCGCGTACACGACAAGCTTCAAGTTCAACTGTTCAATGACGGGCCTGCTTATGACCCACCGACACAAGCACATCGCCATACCTTACACGCGTCATCCACTGGCGTCGGGATCGATAACATACAGACCCGGCTCCACCTACTCTACGGTGAGCGCGCAAGTTTTACGATCAGCAACGTCCCTGAACAGGGCGTTCTAATCGTGATCAAGTTCCCGGTCGAGTTAACGACCACGCTAACGGAGGCGCTATGACTAAACGAATGCAAGTTGTCCTGATCGACGATGAACCACTAGCCCTGATGGGAATAAACCACCTGCTAGATGCCTATTCCGAACAGTTCGCGATCGCCGGCTCTTTTTCATCAAGCCTACAAGCACAAGCCTTTCTTCAGGCCAACCCTGATGTGATCGATCTCGTGATTACCGATATCAACATGCCCGAGCTGAGTGGAATCGACCTGATCGGCGCCCTGCAAGCGATCACGCCAAATCTGACTTTCATCATTCTGACCGGCTATGGCACGCTTGACTACGCAAAACAAGCAATGCGCTTAGGCGTTAAATACTTTCTTCAGAAACCAATTCTTGGCAATGAACTGGATGACACGCTAACTGCAGTCCGCAATGACATTCAACAGCGCCACCGGGTCTCGATCCTTAATCAAAAAGAAGCACTCAAGCGGGCCTTGCTATCAACCACCGAACCCACTCTTGATGAAATCGATCAGTTCAGCGTTTTGATCTACGCCGAGCAATATTATCAAGCTCTACAGCCAAGCATCGACCGCTTATTGGATCCCGCTTCAGTAGGAACGATTAATGTGGAGGGCCTTGTACTTACCTATATCAGTCCAATCGTTCCATTATCATCGATTCATCTCAATAAACTGCCTCAACAGGCCGCGGTTATCTATTACCGTCGACGGGTCAATGTCTCAATACTGCGCGCTGACCTGCCCGTGATCAAGCAGTTAATGCGGCTATCCTTCTACCAAAGAGGGCTTCTGGTCGTTGATGCCGACCACCTTCGGCTCACCACGACGGACCGACTCACGGTTCAAACCCACTTAACAGAGCTTATCACCCTGATCGAGATTGATCACGGTGATCTGCCATCAGCTATGATTCAGCAACTGATTGATACCGCGCGCGATGCGCACCTACCGCCGAAGGAACTGATCCGTCTCATTCAATCGAGGCTCAGTCGCACGCTTCTTTCCCAACCCGATAACCCGCCCACCTTATCTGCTGCGATTCAGCAACTTACCACCGTCTCCGATGCAGAAGCACTTCGATCACAGCTGATCGCACTGACTCGACTCGCACGACAACACCCCCGCCAAGCTGATCAATCGATTCACCACTCAATTCGAATTAACGCAATCATTGCGGCTCACTTTGCCAAGTCTGACCTGTCACTTCGATCCATTTCCAAGCAATATCTATTCCTGAATCCAGATTACCTCGGGAAGAAATACTTTCAAGAAACTGGTGAACACTTTACCACCCACCTGTTGAAGGTCCGAATGAACCATGCGACCCAGCTACTTGAGCAGGGTTATCCAGTTGCCACAGTCGCCAAAAAGACTGGCTATGAAAACAATCCCGACTACTTTAGCCAACAGTTCAAGCGCTTCACCGGCGAGACGCCGCGCCAGTATCAAAAGTATCACCTAGGCCGAGACCGTTCTTAGTCCAAGTGCGTCTGACGCAGAGAAAGGAGCAGATTCTGCAACACGACAAAAATCGGAAAGAGGTCCTCGCGATCGAACGCGTGCTCAGATCGATTGGCGTCAATATCAAAACCAAGGCACCAACTAGCGAGCACTCTAGCCAAAGTCGATGCACGCTTGGTGATCGCAATGATTGGAATGCCGATGGTCTTGACATTCGTGTTCATCTCTACGTTTTCGCCAGAATGGCTGACGCAGATCAGCACATCGCCCGGTCGAAACATGGCTTGGAGCTTTTCGAACTGAAACCGATCAGACACACAGACGTTGAATATCCCCAGATTGGTCAGTTGGCGTCCAAGATACATTCCGGCGATGCCTGACGCGACAGTCCCATAAACAAAGACGCGACTTGCATTCATAAGCGTCCGGTCAATTGCTTCCAGATCACGCATCGACAGGCTTGTCGTGATTTGCTCGATGCCGATTCGAAAGGCACTTTCCACCAATGCCGGTCGAGCCTGTGCATACTTGTAAGCACCGAATGAGGCATACCCCATTTTCTGACAGACTCTCGTCAGCATCGAGCGGCCCACGTAGAACTTCGTCGCAATTTCGCCTGCCGTCATCTCTTGAATATCGTGCTCGGTCAAATAACGATACACATCATACTCGCTCTCTGACATTTTCTCGATCACGTCTTGATCCATTTTTATCCCTGACTTTCCATGAACCATGGTCCATTTTTTTCATCTCATGTGCAGATCCAGCCGCGCCCTGCCGACCACATGTTACGCTATCGTCGAGGAGGGCATAGACCATGACTAATTTCCTAACATTTCCCGATCAATTTCTGTGGGGCGCTGCTGCAAGTGCGCCCCAGACAGAAGGTGCGGCCGATGTACAAGGCAAAGCACCGACCATTTTTGACACCTGGTATCGAAACCGGCCCGATGACTTTTATGACCAGGTCGGTCCCGATCAGGCGTCCGATGTCTACGCACAGTATCGCCAAGATATTAAGCTGATGGCCCAGACCGGCCTTAATTCTTATCGTACCTCGATTTCGTGGGCGAGACTCTTACCAGACGGTCAACATCTCAATCCGCACGCCGTCGACTTCTATAATGATCTGATTGATACGATGCTGGCTCATGGTATCGAACCTATCATGAATCTATTTCACTATGATATGCCGCAGTTGATGCAAGACCGCGGTGGCTTTCTTGCCCCTGATGTCCTAGACGACTTTGTCTTCTACGCGACCACCGCTTTTCGTTTGTTTGGCAACCGAGTCAAGCGATGGTCAACTTTTAACGAGCCCAAAGCTCAACCATACGGCGGTTACCTCTCGACGGGAGTCCCGGATGGATACCCCCCATTCCGTCACAACGCCCAAGAGGCGGCTCAAGTGATGTATCACATCGCACTGCTTACCGCACGGTGTGTCGCAACGTTCCGATCAATCATCCCCGATGGCCAGATTGGACTGATCGAGGACAGTGTTCCGCAACTTCCTGCAGATCAATCACCCGAGAATGTTCATGCCGCTCATCTGACTGACGCACTCCGAAACCGAGTTCTGCTAGATCCTGCGGTACTAGGCCGCTTCAACCCAACTGTTGTGGCATTCGTGCATGATAATGGGCTGACTCCCACGACTCGGCCAGAGGATTTGGCCTGTATCGCCCAAAATACCGTTGACTATGTCGGGCTTACCTACTACAGACCAGATCGAATCAAGGCACCAACACGCGCGCTAGCGTCTGCCGCGACCCCACGTGATATCGACTTTAGTTACATCTCTCAGGTTTTCCAACCCAATAACGTTCGGATGAACACTTCCCGCGGCTGGGAGATTCGACCAGAGTCAGTCTACGAGATCGGGATCGAGATGCGTGATCAATACCACAATATTCCTTGGTTCCTTGCTGAGAACGGGATGGGAATTGCTGGAGAGGCGGACGATATCGGGCCTGATGGTCGGATCCACGATCAGTACAGAATTGACTTCCTGCAAGAGCACCTTAGCTTTCTCCATGATGCGATCCAAGCCGGGAGTAACTGCTTCGGCTATCACGTTTGGACGTTTGTCGACTGCTGGTCTTGGCGCAATGCCTACAAGAATCGATACGGCCTGTTTGGGCTCAATCGTGCAGACCATTTTCGCCGAATTCCTAAGGACAGCGGCAACTGGTACCGCCAGGTGATTGACCGAAACGGCATCGCTGACGCAAGGAGTTAAAGCTAATGCATTGGATCGAACAACGGCTACTTCCACTGGCGGGTCGCCTGACCGCACAACCACACCTCAGTGCAATCCGAACGGGATTTGAGACACTTTCACCTTTGATGTTGCTCACATCAGGCGCGCTCCTAATCAGCAATGCCCCCCGCGCGTTTGGTGTCACAACCATCGCCCCCTGGCAGCGATGGTTGCAGTCGCAATCGGCTGCACTACTGCTGCTAATTGCACTGATCTTAGCATTCGTCATCGCGAGTCGGTTGACCACGATCTATCAATCCGGGGCTCAGTCACAACGATATGCGACCACCTCACCGATGACTGTCGGTGCTACAGCCTTGCTAATGCTTGGGCTGACACTATCCCCACACGAGCTCATCCATATCAGCAGCACCAGCTCAGGGGCGCATGGTCTGTTCGTCGCCATGCTGGTCGCCTTGATCACACCGGAGATTATGCTACGACTAGGTCAATGGCAACCTCACTTTCACCTGCCCGGCGCAGTTCCTCCCAGTGCCCTAGACTTTATCGTGACGCTATTCCCCACCAGCGTGCTTGTCGTCATCACTGCAACGTTGAACGCGCTAAGCCTATTACTCACACATCAGAGCATTCAGCAACTGATCTACGCCTGGTTGCAACTGCCAATCCTCTGGCTCGCACAATCTGCAATCGGGTTCGGATTCGCTATCTTATTAGGAAATGGCCTATTCTACCTAGGTGTTCATCAGACTGCGCTTGGGGCCTTTTTGCTTCCAGCATTTGCTAGCAATAAAATGATGTTGCTCACTGAAGCGAGCAACGGTGTGGATGTCTGGCACATGAGCGCGCCAGCCTTGCAAAATATCCAAGACATGATTGCCAACATCGGTGGGACGGGTTCTACATTGAGTCTAATCATTGCCATTCTGATTACGGGCCATCGACACGCATCATCGCGCGATCTGGCCAAGGCTGCGCTGATTCCTGGTCTGTTTGGCACCAACGAAATGGTCCTATTTGGCTTTCCAGTGGTCATGAACCCGCTCTTGGCCATTCCGTTTATCTTGGGGCCAACGATTTCTTCTGTCACTTGCATTCTCCTGATCAAGGCGCATCTGCTGCCTAATTTGCCCTTTGCAGTCCCGTGGACGACACCCCCTTTCCTGAACACCTATCTCGCATCCGGTGGCCAGATCATCGCGCCTTTATTCCAACTCCTGTGCTTGGTCTTCTGTACGCTTCTGTATTTGCCCTTTGTCGCGGTTGCCGTTCGAGTTAGAGACTAATGTTCTGGTGAAGCGTCAATCATCTATGAATCGACTTAGCGGCGACGTTGCCCTCCCTTTACCATTGGGATTTACGGCAACGTCGCCGCTAGTCGTATCCACCTAACTATCATCGCCAGCCGATGATGCCCCGTCGACTACACTACTGGTCAGTCTGATGAGACCCGCTCAAGCACTAACATCTTGCTCCAGAAGTCTTGGTGTCGGGGCGGTGTTAGCGTCAGTCCGACAGACATCAACTCATCCCCACCACAAATGCGCCCCTCCACGCGGTAGTCGGCACGTGCATCCAACCCTGCCAATTTGAGCGGCATGACAAGCTGATTTGCCTGCGCCAAAACGCGGGTAAAGAACACCACCGCTTGAGTTTGTGTTTCATCAACAATGACCCAACTCGCCTCATTCGTCTCAAAAGGACTACGTAGGCGAATCATCCGACCGTATTGTAGCAACTGACGTAATTGCTTATACTGCTTCACCCGAGCCTTAACCGCATCCACATCCGCCGTTGTCAACTCGGTCAAATCCAGTTCGTAGCCCAGGACCCCGCTTGTTGCAACGTTCTGCCGCGTTTCAATTGTCGTCATTCGGCCAACTTGCTCATTAGGTGCCGCAGACACATGCGCGCCCATCGTGCTCTGGGGATAGATGAGACTGGTCCCATACTGGATCCTTAACCTCGCGATTGCATCCGTATTATCACTTGTCCATATCTGCGGCATATAGGCAAGCATCCCCATATCGAATCGCCCGCCGCCACTCGCACAACCCTCAAACAGGACTTGTGGGTAGCGCGCGGTCAACCGGGAGATCAGGGCATATAGCCCGAGTACATATCGGTGTGCAACTTCACCTTGCTGGTCGGCCGGCAGGTGACACGAAAAAACATCCGTCATCGGCCGATTCATATCCCACTTAATATAATCAATGCCGACCAAATCAATGACGGCACTGATCCGCTCGAAAAGATAGTCTCGTACGGCAGGCATAGTCAGATCGAGTAAGTATTGATGCCGTCCAACCGCAGGCGTATAGCTTGGATCACACAGACGCCAATCCGGGTGGGTTCGGTAGAGCTGACTGTTTTGACTGATCATCTCTGGCTCGAACCAAAGCCCAAACTTCATCCCCCAGCGATGGATCGTCTTGCTCAGACCAACTAGTCCGCCTTGAAGTTTACCCGGATACTCGACCCAGTCGCCCAAAGAACTCGTATCATCATCGCGGTGGCCAAACCAGCCGTCATCTAACACGAAGAGTTCAGCGCCCACCGCTTGCCCAGCTTTGGCGATTTTTAAGAGCCGTTCACGATCAAAATTAAACGTCGTGGCCTCCCAATTATTCACCAGAATTGGGCGTTCCATGTGCTGATACCGCGTTGGAATCAACCGCTGACCGATTATTTGGTGAAAAATCTGCGACATGCCGTTCAAACCAGCCTCTGAGTAAGTCAAAACAGCCTCAGGGGTTTCAAACTGGGCGCCAGGATCCAGATGCCAACTGAAATTCTCTGAATCGATACCGATCTGCGCCCGAACGAGTGCATTCGGATCCTTTTCGATGCGACAGATAAAGTTGCCGGAATAAACCAAAGCAAATCCAAACACCTCACCCGACTGCTCTGTGGTCTCCGGAGTAACCAGAGCAAAAAACGGATTCTGCTGGGCACTACTCATCCCACGATTGCTACGAAGGACCTTGGTGCCCGTATGAACTGGCTCTCGCTCAACGTTGGCCTCCCTGGCCCAATCGCCATTGAGCTGGATGACATCAAACGCTTGGGGGCGTAAGTCGATTGAGGCACTCATGATTTCATCCAATCGCACAGGCACCGCCCCTAGGTTGCGGACTTCTACCCGCCGGATAATACTAGCAAAAGCGCGGTAAATCGTGTAATAGAGTGTCACCTCAACCGCTGTGGTCGTATCGGTCAACGTGAGTACAAGCGTCTCCGCCTCATCATCAGACACTACGAAGAACTGTGGAAGCCCTTCGAGTACAGGCTTGCCTTCACGAATCTGAAGCGCTTTGAATCGTAGCGAGGCAAGTGGGCTCCCGTTGTGCTGTCTCATCTGAAACGCTGGGTATCGGTAATCACCTTGTCCCCCGCCTGGCCACTCCGCGCAAATACTGCCTAAAGCGATATCAGCGTCAGCTAATACAGGTGTCTGCCCTGTTCGCTCAGGTTGGTTCAATGCATCCAATCGCCAATGGCGTAAGTTCGGACCCCAGTAGCGGTGAATGAGCACGCCATTGGGCTCGATCTGGAGGACATAACTGATCAACTGATTGTGAAGATGAATCACACCGGTCGTGGGTTCATAATCGATCATAAGGACTCCTTCTCGCGATTTACGCGTGCTTCATAGGCCCGAACTTCAAAAATACAAAACGTTTCCGCACCGTTGGTTGCCAAACAAGTAATTCGGATCGTATCGCAACTTTCCTGTTGGTCAAACCGGACCCGTCGATCACGTAAATAATTATCTCGCACAGATTGTGTCGCAACGACCTGGCCATCCAGCAACAACTCGACTGCAAAGTCCTTGACCAAGGTGTGCTGGACCTTCTCGTCCTGACCCTCAAGCATATTCGCAGCTAAAGATGGCATGATCTGCATCGACAACGCCGAGTCGAAGCGAATGATGACTTCCTCGATTGCAATACACCGCCGTAGTGACAAGGTCAAAGTCTGTGGCTGATCAGCCGGTGCGCGCCAACCATTGGTCTGGTCACCAACAGGCCGTGCAATTCCGTTGATTACCTGTATTGCTGGCCAATCTGACAGGGCTTCACTCGACTGAACGTCTGCCGTTCGCGCAACGTCTTGCGGATCATGATTCCGTACCCCTGGTAAGTACAAGTCTTCACGCAAGGCAAGCTGTTGCAGTTCATCAATATGCGCTAGTAATTGCGCCGGTTGACAACGATAACGGTGCGTTAAGCTAGCCGCCAATCCGACTGCCTGCCCGACCACAGAGCACGTCCCCATGACCCGGGTTGAGCCAAAAGCAACATCCGACACACTGATTGCTCGTCCTCCGAGAAACAAGTTATCAATGTTCTGTGAAAATAAGCAGCGGTATGGGATCTGGTAGAGGTCAGGCGGTAATTCGAACGTCGCAGTTGGCGGCTTAGGATTCGCTAATCCACCGGCAACATGCTGATCCAGCGGCCAGCCACCGAATGCCACCGCATCGTCGAACTGGCGATTAGACATGATGTCATTCTCTGTCAAGATGTACTGGCCGACCAACCGTCGGGACTCACGCCGTCCAGGCAAGGATTGAACCCAGTCTAGCGCATAGTTGTCCGCCCCATGATTACCACCATTCTTAATGTGATCCCAGACCCCGAAAAGGCTCCTCATCAGCTCATCGCGTATCGCCTCGGCATCGTGAACCGTCTCAAGTTGGCTGTCGCCCCCAGCCTCAAGCCACCAATAGCCGCTCTCGATGGCCGAATGATCACGCGCAGCGAGTACCGCCTCTGAATACTTGTGCGCCCAAATGGGCCGCTCAAATTGAACGGGATGCTGTAGTTTCTTGGCTGCATACATCAGCGTGCTACCATCAGCATCACCCGACGCCTGTGTCGGGGCAAGTGATTCATGGAACGTTGTCTGGGCTTCACGCCCCATCATGTATGTCGCACCGGCTAGTGCCCCGATTGTGCCATCCCCAGTTGCATCCACATATAACGGTGCGGAGAACTCAAAGCGCCGCTCGCTCGTCTGTTGTGTGCCGGACACGCTCAGAATCCTTCCGTCAGCCACACTCACCGCATCGATATGCGTATTCAAGTAGAGTTGCAAGTGTTCAGTAGTCTCAGCCGCTGCCCAAAGCACGGTGTCATACACATGAAACGAGTTTGCAGGATTGACCCATTTGTTCCTCAACAACAGTGTCTCGATCAATCCTGTTTCTCGGGCATTCTGCCGTTCCCCGTGATGATCTGCGCCGGCAACATTAATCCTGATTTCGCTACTACTATTGCCTCCCAAAACCGAGCGATTCTGCACTAAGACTGTTTCGATGCCTTGCTTAGCTGCGGTTAGCGCGCTAATCAGGCCTGACAGTCCACCACCGACCACCACCAAATCTGCTTGCTTCGCTTCACAATTCACTGAAACCTGTTTGATTACCACGATAGTTCCTCCATCCATTATAAATTAAACGCGCCAGTCACCCTCGGTTACTGACGCGAATCAATCCCTCATACTCATTAGATAATATGATACTTGTTGGACACGAGCCGCTTGAGCAACAGCGCGATTCCAGTCAGGAAGATGAAATTGCCCACGAGTACATTGACGATCGGTGCAAAGTAGCCAAGTCCGAGCCACATGATGGTCGCCAATGCGATTACCATAGACATCAAGACGCTACGCCAACCGATTAGTAGGCTGAGTTTGAGTGCGGCCAACACCGGCCGATGCCCATCCAGTGAGATGAACATTGCAATCAGCGCAACGCTACTCATGATCAAGGCGACTGTTCCGACCAACGGTACTAGCGTAACCAGTGCCTTCTGCGTCAAGCACAAGCTGAGATCGAGACCCAACAATGCCATGCCACCCACGATCACGCCATTCAACCTGATTCCGGCGCGAAAGCTCTGACGCCAGATGCGATAGTATGCCTTCAGCTGTGGCGTAACCTGTGTTTTCTGGTTGAAGATCACGAAAAACGTCCACAGGTCTGGGAGGGTCACCCATGCAGCCAACAGGTAGAGCGGACTGGTCACCAATGTCAGCTGAATACTCATACAAATCGCCAACCACGGCAACGAGAAGAGCGTATAGAACCCGACCAGCTTTACGATGCAATAGAGCTGCACGGTGAGATCATGGATTGATTGCGGCCCCAACAATGTCTTTAGCGTTTGCATTTGACCACTACCCTTTGATCCCGCCGGTTGCCATTCCTTCAACAAACTGCTTGGAGGTGGTGAAAAACAGAATAATCGATGGTAACAAACTGATCAACGACATTGCGATCACTTGATTCCAGGCAACGACCCCCGAAGAGGTGTCGATCGCCATCTTGAGCGCGATTGCGATTGGGTACTTTTGCACACTAGAGATATAGATTAACGGGCTCAAGAAATCATTAATCGACCAAATGAACTGGAACAGCGCAACTGAAACTAACGATGGCTTCAAGATCGGTAGTAAAATCTTGATCAGAATCTGGAAACTGTTGCACCCATCGATCGTTGCAGCCTCATCATAGTCTCGCGGTACGCTGCGTAAGAACTGCACGAGCATAAAGACAAAGAATGGCTCAGCAGCAAATACCGTATTCGCGATCAGCGGCACATAACTGTCCAACATTCCAAAGTTGCGCCAGAACAGGTACAACGGAATCCGTGTCACCACTGCAGGTAAGAACAGCGTGGACAACATCAACCCAAACAAGATCTTTTTACCCGGAAAATCAAACCGGGCGAACCCATATGCCGTTAGCGTACATGAAACGACGGTAAAAACAACTTTCGGGATTACGATCTTAAAGGTGTTGATAAAGTATGTCGTAAACGTGAACTCAGTACCAGTCCGCCAACCCTTGACGTAAGGCGTGAAATCAAAGGACTTCGGCCAAAAGCTGATCGATGAGAAGATCTCCGCATTAGACTTGAACGATGCACCGAATAGCCACAGGATCGGATAAAGCATGATCAATGCGACTGCTGTCAGCAGGACATACCGAACACCTGAGTTGAGACGCCGACGCCACTTAATCTGATTGTTCATTGCTGTTGCTTGCTGCATTAGGCATTGCCTCCATCCGAATAATAGACCCACTTATTCGACGTTCTGAACATCATGATCGTCAAGACCATGATGATGAGGAACAAGATCCAAGACATCGCACTCGCATAACCCATCCGGAAAAATTTGAATGCATTATTATAGATCAATAACGACGTCAGATTTGTCGCCTTCGCAGGGCCACCAGCCGTGATCAGGTACGGGGCATTGAACTCCTGCAAGGCATTCACCATTTGCATGACGAGGTTGAAGAAGATCGTCGGCGTGATCAGTGGCACTGTAATCTTAAAGAAGATTGTCCACTTCTTTGCCCCGTCCACCTGTGCCGCCTCATACAATTCAACTGGGATCTCCTTCAGTGCTGCAAGGAAAATGACCATCGCAGACCCAAACTGCCAAATACGCAGCACGGAGATCACGATCATCGCCGTGAACCCGTTGGAGAGCCAGCCAATCGGCGAGCCACCAAAAAGCGTAATGATCTGATTGATCAGACCGTCACCAGAGAACAGAAAACGCCACAGTACCGCGATTGCAACGTTACCGCCCAAAATCGACGGGATATAGTACGCCGTCCGGTAAAGATTGATTCCTTTCAGCTTAAAGTTCAGGATGAACGCGATAAACAATGCGAACAGTAACTGCGGTGGGACCGTCAGCAGCGTATATTCCAACGTTTTCCACAACGAGTTCATGAACTCCGGATCTTGCGTGAATAACTTCGTATAATTCGCAAACCCGACAAAGTGTGGCCGATTGAGCAGATTGTAGTCTGTAAAACTCAGATAAAGTGAGCTAACGAACGGATAAATCGTAAAGACAAGTAACCCGATTAGCCACGGGGTTAAGTATAGTAATCCCTGATACTTTTGGATCTTCTTCATGAATATGTCACAACCTTATTATTGATTCTTGATTTGTTTGATCGCATCTTTGACATCCGTCACGATCTTCTTCCCGGCTTCATCAGCACTCAGCTGACCCAGCCCGTAAGCTTTCATTGGCGCATCGTATGCTTCTAGGACTTGTGACATCTCATAATATGGGCTTTGGTTGATTCCTTTAGTCGTCTGTTGATATTCAGCTGCCATTTTTGTCACGTCATCGACTTGACCGTTCTTTTCGAGTATCTTAGCCGCATTGGTATTAGCCGGCAGCCCACGTGTCACCCCGAGCGTTTTGACCCCCTTAGGATCGTTCAACAAGAAATTGAGTAGCTTAGCAGCCGCCTTGGCATGTTTGGTGTCTTTGGAAATCGCGAAGAGCATTGTTGGCTTTTGCATCGATCCGGCGCGGCCATCGGCTTTGATCCGTGGCATGCTTGGAATCGTCATCTTCATCCCGCCATCTTTAAGCACTTGGTTGAATGCCGCCATATTGCCGCTCCATGCAGCGAATCCAGCGTATTGCCCATTAACGACTTCCTTAACTGAAGAGCCATCTGCTGTCCCGACATTCTCCATCACTTCTTTCATCGATGGGGTCACTTTGGCGTCCACCATTGACTGCCACCATTTCAATCCCTCTGCGACTTGGCTAGCGGTGAAGCTGACTTTACCGGACGCATCAATGAAACTCTTACCATACTTTTGGCCCAAGTAATCAGTTATTTCGTTAAAGCTGGTAATCATTAACGGATACGAACCTTCCGGAAACTTCTTAGCTGCATCCTTATAGTCATTCCATGTTTTCAACTTGCTGACATCGACGCCATACTTGGCATAGACAGTTTGGTTAACACCGTATGCATGTGTGCTATTACTGTATGGTATCGCGAGTAACTTGTCCTTAGTTGTCCCTTCTGCCAGCATCGATTGGCTATACCCGGAAAGATCGACAATATCCTTATACGCGTTGAGATCAGCAAACCCGGTCCCATCCGCGTTATAGGTTTGATACCAATCATAGGTGATCTGCATCAGATCCGACTCAGTTCCGCCTGCCATCTGCGTTGCCATTTTTTCGACTTGACCATCCCAGCCCGCATACTCTGTCTTCACGGCAATGTTGGGATTTTCTTTTTCGAATTGTTTAACGGCCGCATTCGTTGCCTTATGCCGGTCATCTGCGCCCCACCAAGAAAATCGAATCGTCACTTTTTCATCATCGCCATCCTTGGTGGATGACGCCTTCTTCTGCCCGCAAGCTCCGAGCAACAATGTGCTGGCCAGCAGTACTGACGCAGTTTGCACGATATGCTTCACTTTCATCTGAAACCCCTCCTACTTTAGCGTGAGCAACTTATACGTCTATATTGTAAGCGGAAACATTTTGCGAGACTGGGACAAAATCGGCCAATACCCTTAAAAATCAGAGGTCTCGCGATACGACTTGACTCACGACATGTTCAATGAGTCCAATCTGTTCTTGGCTAAGCGCCGCATTCCACTGGCCATCAAAACGACGGCCATCCAAAACAATATGACACAAAGCCGCTCCCCAAGTACTAGCGAGTGCATATAGTCCCGCCGGTGTATGTAAATGGATTCCATCAGACGAATATAATGAAGTTCCTCCTCGGGCTGGGTCAAAAATTGCATATTGCCTCAGCTGCTCAATAACCGTCCCAGCTGGAATGATCGGCATTGCCTGATCCTGCCCGACTTGATGGTAAGCCTGATGCAAGGCTTCGTACATCTCAGTTCGATCGTTATGGTACCGGCAGAACCTTGAACTATCATTGTGCTGTGCATACGCCCAAGTCTCATGAAGCCATAACTCAGCTTGTGGTTGTCGCAAGTGCAACATCTCTGCCAGATTCTCGATATACGGGTGGTATGTTTCGACCACACCACTGTCATGGCTAGCCTGTTGCGTAACAATGATGTCCCACGACTCAGCTCCAATTATCCCTTTCAACCTGACTAGTCTGTCGGTTTGCCGCCCATTAAGATCCAGTTCATACGCTAATAGGTCCTGTTCATAGTGAACCCAGTGGCGCGCTAACGAACACCCACCAACATACAGATTCACCACCTCAGCGGTCACACCATAACCCGCAAGCAACTGATGAAGATAAGTGGTGGCATTCTGAGAGTAACTATTCCCGATATCAAGGATCCTGATCACACTATCCGACACGTTTCTCACCTCGCGCTAGATTGACACTTGTCTATGTCTCCACTTTACAATACAGAAGTTCGGATATCTGATGGATTATCGAGGAATCACCCCAAAAACCAGTGGGCTTAGTGTCATCTGAAATCAATTAATCACCAACGGCAAGATTAACTAGCCGACTATTGATCAAACTGATATCCCAGATTGGCAGAAAAAGGCACCCGAGCGAGAGACTCAGGTGTCAGTCGATAGTCAGGTGTCTTGCGTTATAAGCTGAACTAGCTGATTGCGGGTAAGGTGCACCTCAGACAACGACGACAAGGTGATTATCGCAAAGTATGCCGCCTTAATCGTTTTGGGATTCAGCGCAAACATCCCAGCCAGCGGCATACAGCCGAGAATCAGCCGATAGTGCTGATAGACGTACGGCCTGGTCATATCGTAGATCGCCCATAATGCGCCAACGGTCACGGTCAGGCCGATCTCCTCGCGCATTTATACTTGGCGACGTTCTCCCGCGGCGAGCAACCGATCCCGACGTAGTCACCAGGCAGCGCCAACTCCCCTTGACGTCTTTCACCCAGAGCAGCTTGTCTGCGCCGGTTGAAGTCGCACACATTGACCTTCAGCGTTGGGTAGCCGGCCTACTGATTCGCTCCCCTCGTCCCAATGTTTCACGTGAAACAACCACTACTGATGCTTCAGCCGCAACGCCAGCTCCTGCCCCATTGCCTGCACCAGTGGCGCATAGGGCCGAAAATCGGTCGGCACCGTTGCTCGGGTCGTGGTCGGGCGCAACTTCAACCCCACATTGGTGGCCAGCTGGCGCATCCCCAACCCCGCTAGCACCAGCCTGATCGCGAGATCCGCCTGGATGTCGTGGTGGCCATAGATCAGCGTGCCCACCGGCTTGTCCTGCCACTCCTGATACAAGGTATCCAGCGCGTTTTTCAACACCGCCGGGTAGCCCCAGTTGTACTGTGGAAACACCAGCACGAACCCATCGCACCCGGCAATGATCGACGCAAAGGCCTGCGTGCTCGGCTGCTGGTAGTGCCCATGGGCCGGGATCTCCGGCTCATCTAAAAATGGTAGTGCGATCGTCGCCAGATCAATGCGCTGCAGGTCGTACTCGGGCCGGCGCAACTGCCCCTCAGCCCAGGCCGCGACCGCCGCCCCAATTCGTGCGGTGCGATTGCTCCCAATGATCACGCCGATGACCGGCTTATGTGTGGTCTGTGTCATCTGAATTCCTCCCGAAGCATTCACGATTGATTCACCTGAATACATTTGCTAGTATAGAAACAGAATCGCCTGTTGTCAATTTTTAATTCATATGAATGGAAATGAGCCCATGAACACTGACTTGCTTCGTGTCATTAACCAACTCCTTGCACTGGACGATCGCGATGATGCCCAGAAGACGCAACTGATCGCCCACCACAAAGACGCGCGGGTGCGCGCGCTGGCGGGCAAGCTGACTACCCGTGACATCCTCATGCTCGCCACGATCGCGCAGCAAGTGCCTTACCCCCAAAAAGCGTTGGCCGCCGCGGTCAACACCTCACAACCCACCGCTAGCCGGGCCGTCACCCGCCTGCACCGGCTGGGCCTGCTGACGCGCACGCGCATCCCCACCAACCAAAAGGAGTGGCAGCTGACGCTCACGTCACTGGGCCAGATCCTGGCGGCGGCCAAAACCGCCCACGATCAACGCCTCGCCCAGCGTGCCGCTGCGATCACCGCCGCTTACAGCCAATCGGAATTGGCGCGCTTCACCCAGTTGCTCCAAGCGCTCATCGCCTTGCAGCGCGACGCCTGACCCCCACTGCGATGGGACTACCCGCCACCACGCCCAACTGGTAAACTACAGTCAGAAGACAGGGGGAAACACGAATGAACACCAAAACAGTTCTGATCGGGGTCGGCGCCGTGGCTGCGGCCGCCGTCATTGGCGTGGGCGGCGTTTGGGCCTACCGCAACCACGTACGCCAGGCTGAAGAAGCGGCCGTGCGCACCGTGGCCACGACCTACACGCAGGCTTTCGCCAAGCGCCAGTACCGCAAGCTTGCCACGGTGGTCGACACCGGCCAACTCAAGGGGCCGGACTACCAGTACACGAAAAAAACCATGATCGCGCGCAACCAGGCCGTTTTTGACCGCGTTGGGGCCAGTGACATTAAGATTCAGAAGCTCGCGGTGAAAAAGCTGACCAAAACCGAGTACAGCATGCGCTTCAACGCGAAGATGACCACCAAGCTCGGCCCGCTGACCGTCACCGATTACACCACCACGATCCGCAAGGTCAAGGGGCAGTGGCGCGTGCGCTGGCTGCCGGCCATGCTGTTCCCCCAGATGAGCGGTACCGCCACGGTGCAACTCACGCACACCACCCCGACGCGCGGTGAACTTCTGGATCGCAACGGCAGTCCGCTGGCCGCCAACGGCACCGCCAAGGAAGCCGGCATGGTGCGCGGCCAGCTCGGCACCGGCCAGACGTTGACCGACAACCTGACCCAGATCAGCGCCGCGTTCAGCGTCCCCGTCAGCACCCTGCAGCAGCTGCTGGCCCAAGGATGGGTGACCGACGAGAATTTTGTCCCGATCAAAACCGTCACCGCTACCCCGACCCTGACCGGCGTCACGTACCAAACCGTCAGCCAGCGCACCTACCCGCTGGGCGAAGCCGCCGCGCAGCTGACCGGCTACGTCGGCGAAGTGTCGGCCGATGACCTGAAGCAGCACCCAACACTTCAGGCCGGCGATCAAATCGGCAAGGCTGGGCTGGAGCGCGCGTACAACACGCAGCTCGCCGGCAAGGCGGGCGGTAGCCTGACCATCGTCGACCAGAACAAAGTGGTCAGCACCCTCATCGCGCGCAAGAAGCAAGACGGCAAGACGATTCGCCTGACCATCGATGCCGACAAGCAGGCCAAGGCCTACGCGGCGCTGGCCGGCCAAAAAGGGGCCGTCGTGACCCTGGCGCCCAAGACGGGGCAACTCCTCACGCTGGTCAGCGCCCCGAGCTACGACCCCAACAAGTTCGTGGCCGGCATCAGCCAGGCGGATTACGACGCCTACGCGAACAGCCAGGACACCCCGTTCACTAGCCGTTTCCTGCAGCGCTACGCCCCGGGCTCCACGTTCAAGATGATCACCGCCGGCGTTGCGCTGGACAACGGCACTATCACCCCCACCACCACCCGCACCATCGCCGGCCTCAAGTGGCAAAAAGCATCGAGTTGGGGCGACTATTACGTCACCCGACTGCATGAAGCGGCCAGCGAAACCATGGCGCAGGCCCTGGCCCACTCCGACAACATCTGGTTTGCCCAAACCGCGCTGAAGATGGGCAGCACCGCCTACCTGAAGGGCGTCACACCGTTCCTGACGCAAAAAAGTGCCCTGCCCCTTACCCAGCCGGCGGCCCAGCTCAGCAACACCGGAAAGCTCGCCAGTGACATCCTGCTGGCCGACACCGCGTACGGCCAAGGCCAGCTCCTGATGACCCCACTTCAGCAAGCCACCGCGTACACCGCGCTGGTCAACGATGGCAACATGCAGCTGCCGACCCTGCGGCTGGATCAGTCTGCCAAGACCACGCAGGTCCTGAAAGCAACCAGCGCGGCCGCGGTGAAGGCGGCACTTTTGACCGTTGTGTCCGCCAGCGATGGCACTGCGCACGGCCTTGCCAGCCTGAACCACCAGATCGCGGCCAAAACCGGCACCGCCGAGCTGAAGACCAAGCAGAACACGGCCGGTGAGACGAACGGCTTTTTGATGGCCGAAGACGCCGAGGCGGACAGCTACCTGATGCTGGCGCTCGTTGAAGGCGTCCAAGGCACCGATGTCGTCACAACGATGACCCCGTACCTGAGCAGTTTGTACTAAAGCACCAAAAAGGCCGGTCCCCCGCGCAATAATGGGGTGACCGACCTTTTTTTCGTTGGTATTGGCCTGCGGTTACAGCAGCTTGCTCATCTGCAGCCCGCGCACGCTTCTGACCTGATCGGCCACGATCAGCGCCTGCGGGTCGATGCGCTCGACCAAGGGGATCACCGCGGTCCACTGCTTGGCGGTGCAGACGAAGTACAGCACGTCCTGCGCCGCGCCGCTGTGGTAGCCGGTCGCCTTGAGCAGCGTCACCCCTTGGCCCAGCTGCGCGGACAGCGCGGCAGCCAGTGCCTGGCTGTGCGCAGAGATGACCATCAGCGAGTGCTTGGCGCCGAAGCGGTCGAGGTATTGGTTCAAGACGACGGCGGAGACGTACAGCTCAAGCACCGTCAGCAGCATGTTCTCCACGCCGATGACGGCGACGGACGGGATCGCGACACACAGGTCGAACGCCAGCGTCGCGGTGCCGTTTTTCACCCCAAGGTACTTGTTGACGATTTTGGCCAAAATGGTGCTGCCGGCGATCGTCCCGTTGGCGCGCAAGATGACCCCCATCGCAAGGCCCATCAGCACCCCACCAAACAGCGCCGCGATGACCGTCTGGTCGGTGTGGTACGCCGCCACTACCGGGAGCCGCAGGAACACAGAGATCCAGACGATGGCCCACAGCGAGTAGCCGACCGTGCGCCGGTCGAGGAAGCGGTAGCCCACCACCATCAGGATGCCGTTCAGCACCAGGTTCGTCAGCGCCGGGGAAATGCGGAACGCGTAGTAACCGATCGTAGTCAGCCCCGTCACGCCGCCCTCCCCGATCCGATTGGGGATCAGAAAATAATTGATCGCTAAGGCGTAGATCGCTGCCCCCAGCATGATCATCAGCCCGTTTTTCACCGTCGTTCGAATCGGTCCCACCCCTTAGTTATTAATATCCTTATTGTAGGCCTCAACCGAATCAAAGACGAGGGTGTTTCGTGGTTTTCGGCTACACCGCCCTGCTATGCTTGAAGTGACCCAACGAGCAAAGGAGGCTATTTGAATGGAACTGATCAAGACTAAGGAAACACTGAACCAGCTGGTGGCAGATCTGAGCCAACTGTCGGTCATCGTGCACCAGACGCACTGGTATATGCGCGGCCCTGAGTTCATGCACCTACACCCGCTGATGGACAAGTACATGGATGAGCTCAACGACCAGCTGGACGTGGTGTCCGAGCGCCTCATCACCTTGGACGGCGCGCCGTACTCGACGCTACAGGAGTTCGCGGATAACACCGGCATCGAAGACGAGCCTGGCACCTACGCCAAAACCACGCCGGAGCGCCTGGCAACGCTGGCCGCCGACTACCGCATCCTCGCCGCCGTGTATCAACACGGCATCGAAGTTAGCGGCGAGGAAGGCGATGATTCCACGCAAGACATCTTCATCGGCTTCAAGACTGCGATCGAAAAACGCATCTGGATGCTGCAGGCCGAGCTCGGTCTGGCACCCGGGTTGGATCCCGCCTAAGCCGTCAAAATAAAGCGCTGCGTCGCCGGTGAGTCAGGCGTGCGCAGCGCTTTTTGGGGTGGGGTGGCAATCAAAAAGACCGCTAAACTGCTACACAGAGGTTGCGCGATCTTTTTGGCCTAATAGGATAACACGAGTGCACGACAGTCGCCGCGATCTGCGCTGACAAGCGATACTTAGCCTTGGCGCCGATAGCCAATGAGCCGGTTGATCCGCCTGCGTCTCATCTTCCCCACCACTACGCCGGCAATGGCTTCATCTGATGCGCCGCCCGCGCCACCACCTTGACCGCCCACGCCGCGTGTTGCGCGGTGACCAGCGCGGCATAATCGCCCAGCCGCATACTGCCGGTCCAACGGTAGAAGTGGGGCAGGTACAGCTGCTCATTCGTCAGGTCTTCGAGCTGCGTCATGATGGCCGCATCACTCGTCTCATAGGCTTGGCGCGCAGCGGCCAGCGTCATGGTTTGGTGCGACGCCTGAATTTTTTGACTCAGCTTTCCACAGCTGGCCCAGGTGTAAGGCTTGGGCAAAAAGCGCTGCGGCGTGCCCGCCAGGTTGGCGGTGCTCCAGGCCAAGTAAAGCTGCTGCCAAACGGCCAACTGCACGAGCACATCGCGCAGATCATGGTCGCGACCCTTGAACGGAAACGCCTGTGCTTGCGCTTTTGGCGTCAGACCATCGATGAGCGCATCTAACCGATCGTGTTGCTGATACGCACTGAGAATCAGTTCCTGTCTTGATTGTGGTTTCATGCCGATCTCCTTCCATGAATTCGAGGCACCACATTTTCCGGATCCGCCCTCATCATGGCGCAGGTGGCGCGATTATTCAAGGGGCGACAAGGCTGATCGCATCAAAAAAGCGCCTCACCCGAAGGCAGACGCTCACGTTCAGCTTAGTCTTCCGCAACGAACGGAAGCAGGCCCATGATGCGGGACCGCTTGATCGCAACGGTCAGCTTGCGCTGGTTCTTGGCGCTGGTGCCGGTCACCCGACGAGGTAAAATCTTACCGCGTTCGGAAACGAAGCGTTCCAGCAAGTTCGTGTCTTTGTAATCGATATATTCGATGTGGTTTGCGGCGATGAAGTCAACCTTACGGCGACGACGGCCACCACGACGTTGTTGTGCCATTGATGTCACTCCTTTTCAAAGATTTCTAGAACGGCAGGTCATCATCGGAGATGTCGATCGCTTTGCCGCTGTCGGCAAAAGGATCCTTGTTCGCAAAGTTGTCGTTGCCAGCCGGGGCTGGGGCGGCGTTATTGCTACTCGATGATGGGGTCGGGGTACTGCCAAAACTTGGGGCTTGTGGCGCAGTTTGCTGCGGCTGGCCACCAAAGTTCGGGTTGTAGTTGTTGGAAGACTGGTTGCCTGGCTGGGCAGGCTCGCTTGGCCGCGCTTGGGTGGTCGCACGAGATTCCAGCAGGGCAAAGTTTTCAACGACGATTTCGGTGACATAGACCCGCTGACCTTGATTGTTATCGTAGTTACGGGTCTGGATGTGGCCTTCCACCCCAATGAGTGATCCCTTACGCGTAAAATTGCTGAGGTTCTCAGCACTCTTGCGCCAGATCACGCAGTTGATGAAGTCGGTCTCTCGCTGACCTTGCTGGTTCGTGAACTGGCGGTCGACCGCCAGTGTGAACGACCCAACCGCGGTGCCGCTTTGCGTGTAACGCAAGTCGATATCGCGAGTCAGACGACCCGTCAAAGAAACGTTGTTGATCATTCCTTCAGCTCCCCTTCAGTTAATTTGACTATGAATTAGTCTTCGCGCTTCACGATCATCTGACGCAGAATGTCGCCAGAGATCTTAGCAAGCCGATCGAACTCGTCGATCGCAGCAGAGTCTTCCGCAGTCGCGTTCACGATGTGGTAGATGCCTTCGCTGTACTTCTTGATTTCATAGGCAAACTTACGCTTTTGCCAATCCTTGGAATCAATGATGGTTGCACCATTTTCCTTCAGAATATTGTCAAAACGTTCAACCAATGCAGTCTTCGCTTCTTCATCCATATCAGGACGGATGATGTAAGTGATCTCATACTTAGTTTCAGCCATGACGTTTCACCTCCTTGTGGACTTTGGCCCCTAATTCCTAGGAGCAAGGAGTAAGCCAGCCCGAGGGCACATGCTCACAAGCTAAAAGTGTACCATAAACGCCGATACGAGGCAAGATACGGGCGGGAATCTTTCCGCTGTGCCTGAGCGCTACACCATAACATTACGCAACTCGGTCCAATTGCCCCGCGCTGCCGATTTTTTGGTCGCCGGTTGACACAAAACTGCGCCGCCTTCCAGGTTGGCAGGCGGCGCGGCTTGTTCTGCACGTCACTTGGTGAAGCGGTCGTAGGCGGCCTGGCCCCAAACGCGGTCGATTTCGCCGAGGTATTCGATCACGTCTTGCTGCGGCGCAAACCGGTGCTTGAAGTTGTACAGGCCATCGCTATTGTCGGTGCCCCAGACGCCGCCCATGTCGTACTTGGCCTTGCCGAGCTGGCACGCCCAGTCGATCATTTCATACTGCAGGCGGTACGGCACCAGCAACTTGTTCTCGATGCGCTTGGAGCCGCCGTACATGTGCCAGACCTTGTCGCCAAACGCAAAGGCAACGGCGCCAGCATGCAGCTCGCCTTCGTACCAGGCGTTGTAGATCTTCATCTGGCCGGTCCCTTGGAAGGCCTCGACCATGCGCTGGAAGTACGCCTCGGGGCGGTAGGTGATGCCGTGGTACTCGCTCATCGCCTTGTAGGTTTCGAAGAAGTCGGCCATCAGTTCAGGGGAATCGCCGCTTTGCACTTCAACGCCAGTTTTCATCGCGTGGCGCATCTTGGTGCGCTCGTTGCTCTTCATGCCGGCGATCACATCCTCGATCGTCTTCCCCTGAATGTCGACGACAAAGTTCATGCGGGGTTGAATGGTGTCGTGGTTGCCGTGAAAATCACGGTTGCGCACCACGTAGCCGCGCTTTTCAAACGCATCGTTGAGTGCCTGGCTGTACAGCACTTCCGGGTCCATCCGGAGCAAAAAGGCGTTGCGCTGCTGCAAAGCCGGCGTGGCCTCTGCCACCAGCGCATCGATCGTCTCAAGGTCGGTGGGATCGCAAACCGGCCCCTTGGAGCAGTAAGCAAAGGTGTCCCCGGCCGGGTCGGTAACGGAAAGGATCGACATCGCCGCCGTCATCACGCCGCCGTCTTCGAGGTAGACATACAGCGGCTGCCAGTTGTTTTTCACCTTCCCCCAGTTCACGGACTGGGTCACGGAGGTGAATGAGGCGCTTTCCACGAAGGCTTCGTAGCGCGCCAGCTCGGCTTGATCGTTCAGGTTCACAATAGGCATAGTTGACTCCTTTTCTAAAAAATCCCGTCAGTATTCCGCTTCGCCTTTTTCTCGGCGAACCGCTTAGCGTAGCTGTCATAGTACTTCTTCACGCGGTGGTTGCGCAACAGCGACTTATCGGCGGCGTATTGCAGGGTGTTGGACGCCTTGCCCGCCGCGATCAGCTCCTGCATGTGCGCGCGCACGTCTTCGTCTTCAACGTTCGCCACGGCGTCGGCCGCATTGACCCCAAGCCACAGGTAATCCGCGCGGTTGAAGTCGGTTGCGGTGAACGGCTCGTTGAACAGCAATTCCTCAACTGCCGGCACGATCAGGTTCGTGCCGCTAGCCGTCGCGTAAAACGCAGAGCGCCCCTGCCGCGGGTTCAGCTCGATCAGCTTGAATTCGTGGTCGCGCGGGTCAAGCTTCAGGTCAAAGTTCCCAAAGCCCGAGTAGTTGATCGCTTTGACGAAGTGGATCAGTTTCTGTTCAATTTCTTCATGGTGTTCGATGAAGGTGGCCACGTAATTGCCGACCAAGAAGTCCGACGGGTCCTGCAAGAGCTGGCGCCCCATCGTGATCTGGCGCACGTTGTGGTCGCGGTCAGCGTAGAAGTTGACCGTGTACATCGCGTCATCGCCGCCTGGAATGAAGTCCTGCAGCAGCATCCGACCATCGTAGCCGGCCGCGTAGGTGCGCCGAATCATTTCGAGCATGTCGGCTTTATTCTGGAACTTGTAAGCCTTGCGTTGCCCTTCAAAGTCCAGGGCGATCTGCTGGGCGGCGTCGGCTGGCTTCATGGCAACGGGAAAATCGAGCGTCAGCGCCGCCACTTTTTCCGCGTAGTCGGCTTGGTCGACCACCACCGTTGTCGGGTACGGCAAGGCGTTGTCTTCACACAGCTGGTAGAAGCGGTCCTTGTAGTACACCGCATCCAGCACGGCAACGTCCGGGTAAGGCAACCAAACGGTGTCCTTCAGCGCCTCACGGTTGCGAATGCCGAGTTCAACATACTCATCCCCCGACATGCACATGATCGGCTTCACGCCCGGCACGCCGTACTTCGCCACCAGCTGCTTGACCGCCGCCACAAACACCGCGTCTTCCTTGAGCCCATCCACGATGGTGACATCGCAGATCTGCGAGTCGCGGGTCATGATCAACGGGGCGACCCCGAGACAGTGGGTCTTGACGCCGTACGCCTCGTGAAACGACCGCGCCATCTGGTAGGCGTTGACATCCGTTCCGACCATGATTGGAACAATTTTTTCAGTGTTGACCATATTTAGACTCCTGTATGTGTTGGAATGTGTAATCCCTTTTATTATGCCACAAAAGCGCCGCCTGCGACGGACGAAAACGGCCGGCCGTCAGCAACTGCTGAGGCCGACCGCACGGCCGCCGCGACAATCGTCTTTACAGGCTGACCGTCTGAATGCGCATGATGTTCTTGTTCAGCGAAATATCTTCGATGATATCCGCGTAGTTCATGGTTTTGGGGATCTCGATTTCATAGATGTTCACGTAGATCTGCGCGTCATCGGTTTGCGTGACACGAAAGTTCACGTCGTTGACCGTGATGTTGTGGCTTTCAAAGTAGCTCTGGATGAACTCCTTGGTTTCCAGCTTGTGGCGGTACTGGATCTCGATTTTTTTCATCGGGTTGATGTGAATCACCCGCTTCAAAAAGACTAGGACAAGGATGACCACGATGGCGCTGGCCACAGCGATCTCGTAGTTGCCCATCCCGATGGCCAAACCGATCCCGGCTACGGCCCAGAGGCTCGCGGCGGTGGTCAGGCCGCGCACAGCGCGGTGCTGCACCATGATCGTGCCGGCGCCGAGGAACCCGATACCAGACACCACTTGGGCGATCAGCCGAGCGTCATCGGCGCGCAGCACACCGGCCAGTTTGGGGTTCGCCAGCGCCGTATTCAAGGCGTTGTAGCCGATCTCCTTTTGCACCAGCGCAATGATGCAGGCCCCCACGCACACCAGCACGTGGGTCTTGATGCCGGCCGGCCGATTCTTGTGCTCACGGTCGTACCCGATCACGCCGGAGGCCAGGACGGCCAACAGTAGCCGCCCCACGATTTCCATCAAACTCAATTCAAATGTCATTGGAACCTCACTCTCTATTTCGAGGCGTGGCGAAGGCAGTGAGACACTGCTTTGCCATGCGAATTTCTTTTTGGGCTTTGGGCGCTGGCTGGCGTTGCGCCTAAGTGCGGGCGTTTTCCGGGGACTTTTAACTGCGTGGCCTCGGCCACGCGCTTTCCGACTCGCTTGCTTCTTTCGGCGCTTCGTCGAGCTACGCAAAGCAACGCAGGACTGTCTAGCTACGGACCGGCACTTGGGCCTAAGTGCGGGCCCAAGCACCAGTCCTAGGCTAGCCATCCTGCTAAGTGCGCTTTGCTTCGCTCTGGTTCGTCGAGCTGCGTGGCGCAACGCGGAAGCGGCTAGCTACGCTCAAGCACTCGCGCCTAAGTACGGGCGCAAGCGCTTGAGCTAGGCTACCCGTTCCGCTAAATGCGCGCCACTTCGCTCTGGTGAACAAACAACGGCCCGTCATCTGCCGGGCCGTCGCGTCAAATCCTATTCTGCGTCATTGTCGGGATCAGCGTCGGCCTCTGCGCGATGCAACAGCTCGTTGACCTGCGCGTTGGCGTCCCCGGCTAGTTGGTCAGTGCCGGCGTCTGGGGTCGCGGCTGCGGCCCCTTCGCCAGGCGTCCCCGCACTCGGCCCATCACTCGGTTGGCCGGTTGAGTCCACCGGCGCCGGTTCGTCCGGCTCCGGGGCCACTTTGGCCATGGTGGCGACTTTGGCGCCGTCGTCCACGCGGATCAGGCGCACGCCTAGGGTGGCGCGGCCGGTTTGGCTGACGTCCGCAATGCTGAAGCGGATCATCACGCCGGAGTCGGTCATCACCATGATGTCCTCATCCCCGTTGACCGTGGCGACGCCTGCCAGCGGCCCGTTTTTCTCGGTGACGTTGGCGGTCTTGATCCCTTTGCCCCCGCGACCCTTGACCGGGTACTCGGCGGCTGGGGTGCGTTTGCCGTAGCCCTGCTCGGAAATGACGAAGACTTCCGCGTCCGGCTTCAGCACGTCTGAGCCGACCACGTAGTCGCCTTCACGCAGGCGCACGCCGCGCACGCCGGTGGCGCTGCGGCCCATGCTGCGCACATCATCTTCGTTGAAGGTGACGGAGTAGCCGAGGTGCGTCCCGATGAACAGGGTGTCCGTGCCGGTGGTCGGGATGACGTTGCTCAGCTCATCGTCGTCCTTCATGTTCAACGCGATCAGGCCGTTCTTGCGAATGTTGAAGAAGTCGCTGATCGGCGTGCGCTTGACCACCCCATTTTTCGTGACGAAAAACAGGAACTGATCGTGCTCACCGCCTGGGGTGACGTTGATGATGGTCTGGATCTTCTCGGAGTTGGCGATGCCCAGCAGGTTGATGATCGGGATGCCCTTGGCCGTGCGGCTGTACTCAGGGATCTCGTAACCCTTGCTGCGGTAGACTTTACCCGCGTTCGTGAAGAACAGCAGGACGTCGTGAGTCGAGGTGGAGACGATGTGCTCGACAAAATCATCATCGTGCACGCCCATCCCCTGCAGCCCGCGGCCACCGCGGTTTTGCGTCTTGAACTCGCTGGACGGCAGGCGCTTGACGTAACCGTTGTGGGTCAGCGTGACCACGACGTTTTCCTCTTCGATCAGGTCCTCGTCTTCGATGTTCAGGTCCTCACCGACGAGCAGTTCCGTGCGGCGCTTGTCGCCGAACTTGCGCTGAATTTCCAGCAGCTCGTCGTAAATGATCTGGTGCACGCGTTCAGGCTTGGCCAAAATGTCCTTGAAGTCGGCGATCGCAGCGAGCACGTCCTTGTACTCGTTTTCGACCTTCTCGCGCTCCAGACCGGTCAGGCGCACCAGCCGCATGTCCAGGATCGCCTGGCTCTGCTTGTCGGACAAGGCGTACTTGTCCATCAGGATAACCTTGGCCACGTCCCCGGTTTCACTGGAGCGAATGATGTTGATGATAGCGTCGATGTGGTCCAGCGCGATCTTCAAGCCTTCCAGGATGTGGGCGCGCGCCTCGGCTTTTTTGAGGTCAAATTGCGTCCGCCGGCGGATGACGTCCTCTTGGTGCTGCAGGTAGTAGGTCAGGATGGCCTTGAGGCTCAGGGTCTTCGGCGCGCCGTTGACGATGGCGACCATGTTGAAGGAAAAGCCGGTTTGCAGCGGCGTCAGCTTGAACAGGTTGTTCAACACGACGGTGGCCGACATATCGCGGCGGATGTCGATGGTGATGCGCATCCCGTCACGGTCGGATTCATCGTTCAGGTCGGTGATGCCTTCGATCTTCTTTTCCCGCGCCAGCTCGGCGATGCGCTCCACCAGCTTGGCCTTGTTGACCATGTACGGGATCTCGGTCACGATAATGCGCTCGCGGCCGTTCTTTTGCGTCTCGATTTCGGTTTTGGCGCGCACCGTGATGACGCCCTTGCCGGTTTCGTACGCGTGGCGAATGCCGGACTTGCCCAGCACCAGCCCGCCCGTCGGAAAATCAGGGCCAGGTAGCGCGCCCATCAAGTCGAGCGTCGTTGCCTCCGGGTTGTCCATCAGGATGTGCAGCGCGGAGATGACCTCGGCCATGTTGTGCGGCGGAATGTTGGTGGTCATCCCCACCGCGATCCCGGTCGCGCCGTTGACTAGCAGGTTCGGGAAGCGCGCCGGCAGCACGACGGGTTCTTTTTCCGTGCCATCGTAGTTGTCCTGGTAGTCGATGGTGTCCTTATTGATGTCACGCAGCATCTCCAGCGTGATCTTGCTCATCCGGGCTTCGGTGTAACGCATGGCCGCGGCGCCGTCCCCATCGACGGAGCCGAAGTTCCCGTGCCCATCCACGAGCATGTACCGGTAGGAAAAGTCCTGCGCCATGCGGACCATCCCTTCGTAAATCGAGGAATCCCCGTGCGGGTGGTACTTCCCCATGACGTCCCCGACGATACGCGCGGACTTCTTGTACGGCTTGTCCGGCGTCACCCCGAGTTCGTTCATCCCATAGAGGATCCGACGCTGCACCGGCTTGAGTCCATCGCGGACATCAGGCAGCGCCCGCGCCACGATGACACTCATCGCGTACTCCAGGAAGGACGTCTTCATCGTTTTGCCGAGGTCAACGGTTGTGACCCGGCTTTCTTGGCGATCATCCAAAGTCTTGTTACTCCTTTCAAAGAGCAGCGAAGTGACTGCTCGTATGCGTCACGGATTGGCGGCAACGCGTGACATGCCATTTCTAGGTGGCAGATTGATTGAATTCGTGCAACTGGACGCTTGTGTAAGACCAGTGATTTTGATGCTTTTATTGGGGCGGCGTTCGGACTTTCCAGGGTCTTTCAACCGCATATCCTCGGCCACGCACTTTGCCGGCTCGCTTACTACTTTCCGGTCTTCGTCGAGCTGCGTGGCGCAACGCGGGCGCGTCTAGCTACGCCCAAGCACTCGGGCCAAAGAACGGCCCAAGCGCTTGCGCTAGGCTACCCGTCCCGCTAAGTGCGCGCCACTCCGCTCTGGGTCGTCGAGCTGCGCAAAGCAACGCAGGTGCATCTAGCTACGCCAAGTCACTCGGGGCCAAGAACGCCCCAAGCGCCTTGGCTAGGCTAGCTGACCTGCTAAATGCGCTTTGCTCCGCTCTGGGTTACGCATCAATATTCTTCACATCCACATAAACCGCGTTGTCTTCGATGAACTGGCGGCGTGGGGCGACGCTATCGCCCATCAGCATCTCGAAGATGCCATCGGCGTTTTCCGCGTCTTCAGGCGACACCCGCAACAGGCGGCGCTTGTCCGGATCCATGGTCGTTTCCCACAGCTGAGAGGCGTCCATTTCCCCGAGCCCTTTGTACCGCTGGATGACGGGTTTCGGGCTCGGCGGCAGTTGGCCAAGCACCTCAGTCAGCTCCTCATCGGAGTCGATGTAGCGCATCATTTTGCCCTGCCGCACCTGATACAGCGGCGGCTGGGCGATGTAAACGTAGCCGGCGGCCAACAGCGGACGCATGTAGCGGTAGATCAGCGTCAGCAACAGCGTGCGAATGTGCGCGCCATCGACATCAGCATCGGTCATGATGATCAGCTTGTGGTAGCGCGCCTTCGCAACGTCGAACTCGTCACCAAAGCCGGTGCCCATCGCGGTGAACAGCGTGCGGATTTCCTCGTTGGCGAGAATACGCTCCATGCTGGCCTTTTCGACGTTCAGGATCTTGCCGCGAATGGGCAAAATCGCCTGCGTCAGCCGACTCCGACCGGACTTGGCGGAACCACCGGCGGAATCCCCTTCGACGATGAACAGCTCGGAGATTTCCGGGTCCTTGCTGGAGTTATCCGCCAGCTTCCCGGGCAGGTTGGAGATTTCCAGTCCCGACTTCTTACGGGTCGCCTCGCGCGCCCGCTTGGCAGCGGCGCGGGCCTTGCTGGCCATCATCGCCTTGTCGACGATCTGCTTCGCCTCAGTCGGGTGCTCCATCAGGTACTTGTTGAAGTGCTCGGAAAAGGCGCGGTCGGTGACGGCACGAGCGTCCGCGTTGCCCAGCTTGGTCTTGGTTTGCCCTTCAAACTGCGGGTCCGGGTGCTTGACGGAGACGACCGCAGTCATCCCTTCGCGCACATCTTCCCCAGACAGGCTGTCCTCGTTCTCCTTGAGCGCCCCGGACTTGCGGGCGTAGTCGTTGACAATGCGGGTCAGCGCGGTTTTGAACCCGGTTTCGTGGGTCCCACCTTCGTAAGTATGAATGTTGTTGGCGAACGTCATCAGGGTGCTGGCGTAACCGTTGACCGAGTACTGCAGGGCCACTTCAACGGTGATGCCATTGGCCTGGCCCTCAACGTAAATCGGCTCAGTCAACAGGTTATCCTTGCTCTTATCGAGGAAGGCGACGTACTCCTTGATCCCGCCTTCGTAGTGGAAGACCTTTTTCTCCGCGGTGTCGGCGCGCTTATCCGTGAAGGTCAGGCGCAACCCCTTGTTCAAAAAGGCCAGCTCGCGAATGCGCTGGGTCAGGATCTTGTCATCGTAGGTGGTCGTCTCGGTGAAGATGTCCGGGTCCGGCACAAAGTGGACCTTGGTCCCGTGCTCATGCGCCGGCGCGTCTCCGATCACCTTCATCGGGGTGTTGACCTTGCCGCGCTTGAAGTCGATGTAGTAGCGCTGGCCATTGTGGGTGACCACCGCGTCCAAGGTGGTGGACAAGGCGTTGACGACGCTGGCGCCGACCCCGTGCAGCCCACCGGACACCTTGTAGCCGCCACCGCCGAACTTTCCACCGGCGTGCAGAATGGTGAACACCGTTTCCAGCGCCGGGCGGCCGGTTTGCTTCTGAATGTCGACTGGGATCCCACGCCCGTTATCGGTAACGGTGATGGAGTTGTCCGGCTCCACGACGACATTGATCTCGTCGGCAAACCCGGCCAGCGCCTCGTCGATCCCGTTATCGATGATTTCCCACACCAGGTGGTGCAGACCCTGAACTGAGGTCGAGCCAATGTACATCCCCGGCCGCTTGCGCACGGCTTCGAGGCCTTCCAGCACTTGGATCTGGCTGGCATCATATTCCGCCGCCAGGGCCTCTTTCTTCTCTTCGCGTTCTTCTTGATCTAATTGATCCGTCAAGAGTGGTGCCTCCTTTTAGAGCCGCAACCGAAGCTGCGGCGTGACTATTCTGCTTCTCCCGGGGTCAACACCCCGTCCGCCACATGGAACACGGCAGGTTGGTCGATTATTTCCCGGGCAATACCATCCAGACTGGTGGTCGTGAGAAAGGTCTGGACCTTATTTTGAATCGCCTTGAGCAGGTGCGTCTGACGCGTGTCATCCAGCTCGGACAACACATCGTCCAGCAGTAGCACTGGGTACTCGCCAGTTTGCGCCTTCATCAGGTCGATCTCGGCCAGCTTGACTGCCAAGGCTGTGGTGCGTTGCTGGCCCTGGCTGCCAAAACTCGCCACGTTCTTGCCGTTCACAATGAACGCCACGTCATCGCGGTGCGGCCCGACCAGCGTCGTCCCCTGCTCGATCTCGCGGTCCTTGTGCGCTGCGAACAGCGTCTGCAAGGCCGCGTACGCCTGCTCCACGCTACCGCGCGCGGCTTCCGGCACCTGCGTCTGATACTCGAACGTCAGGGTCTCCTTGGCCTTGGTGATGTCTTGGTGGATCACCGCCGCAAACTCAGCCATCTGCGCCAACAGCGCCGTACGCGCCACCACGATCTCCGCACCAAAGGCGGCGAGCTGATCGGATAGCACATCCAAGAACACGCGGTCCTTGGCCTGGCGGAATTTCAGTTGCTTGAGGTAGGCGTTGCGCTGCTTGAGCATCGTGCGGTACTGGCTCAGGTTATACAGGTACTTGCCGCTCATCTGGCCGAACTCCATGTCGATGAAGCGCCGCCGGTTGGCCGGGCTCCCTTTGACGATCGCCAGGTCCTCTGGCGCAAACAGCACCACGTTGAACTTGCCGAGGTACTGTGACAGCTTCGCCTGCTCAATGCGGTTGACCCGCGCGCGCTTGCCGGCTTTGGACACGACCAGCTCCAGCGTGGTGGTCCCGATCTCGCGCGCCACCGTTCCGGTGATCTTGGCGAAGTCCTGGCCGAAGCGAATCAGCTCGCGGTCGTTGCTGGTGCGGTGGCTGCGCGCTAACGCCAACACGTACACCGCCTCCAGCAGATTCGTCTTACCCTGGGCATTCGCCCCGATCAAGACGTTGATCTGCGGGCTAAAATCGCAATCAACGGTCGCGTAGTTGCGGTAGTTGCGCAGCGTCAGGTGGGTGAGTCTCACGCGCCAGCGGCAACGGTGATGACCGCGCCATCGGGAAGCGTCGCCGTGTCCCCAACGAACAGCTTACGGCCGCGTCGGTCATCCGGTTCCCCGTTGACCAACACCCGGTTTTCTTTCAGAAACCACTTGGCGGCCCCACCGCTATCGATCACGCCGGCGTCTTTTAACAGCTGCCCCAGCGTGATGTGATCCGTGGTAATCAAGACTTGATTCATCGTTGCCACTCCTTTGGCGCTAAGATTTGTCAGTTATAAACTACCTATATATTATACCGTTTTTACTCAGGGGTGACAATGCACCGAGCGAATATAACGGCGTCTCAGCCGAGTTTTGCGTAGGCTTGACCCCGATACGACTTTCCCCCTAAAACGGCTTAAACCGCCTTAGATTTCGCATACATCGATTAGCGCCGAATTTTTCAGAGCCAAAGTGGCCATGTTCGGTTTTCTGCAACCAAAAACGCCACACCGCAGATGTGCGGGTGACGTGACAAGTACAGTGACCGATTGCGGACCCTCTCGATTCCTCCGGAGCGGGAGCGGGCAGCGCCGTTTTGGATTGGCCGCACGATTGCTGGGAAAAATTGCAATTGATAATAAAAAAGCACGCTTATCGCGTGCCCTTTTATCATCAACTAGTAGGTCCGTACCGGCGTGATCAGCTGAATGAAGTGGGCCTGATCCTCGGTCGGCACCAGCGTGAACGGCCGCAACGGGGCGGTGAAGGCCACCGTGATCGTGGTTTGGCCAAAGCCCTGCAAGGCGTCCTTCATGTAATCCGGGTTGAAGGAGATCTCCAGTGCATCCCCGGTGAGGTTGCTGCAGGTCAGCACTTCTTCAACATTCCCGACATCCGGCGAGTTGCCGTAGATGGTTGCGGTTTGCGCCGCGGTGTCCAAGTTCAGCCGCACGACATTGTTTTGGCTTTCGTGGCTCAGCAGGCTCGCCCGCTGAATGGCCGCCAGCAGCGCCGGGGCTTCGAACTCAACCGTGGTGGTCGAGCTGGTTGGGATCAGGCGCGAGGTGTCCGGGTAGTTCCCTTCCAGCAAGCGGGAATAGAACGCGGTTTGACCGGCCAGGAACAGCACCTGGTTGTCGGCGAAGCGGATCTCGACTTGATCGATGTCATCCGTCAGCGTGCGGCCCAGTTCGATCAAGCTCTTGCCGGGAATGATCACGTCGTAGTTCGCGTCTTCGGCGTTCGGCAGCTCCAAGGTGCGCTGGGCCAGCCGGTGGGAGTCCGTGGCCACGGCGGTCAGCTGACCGGCTTCGATCTGCAAGTGCACCCCGGTCAAGATCGGCCGCGTTTCCTGGTTGGACACCGCGATGACGGTTTGGCTGATCAGTTGGCGCAGCACCGCCGCGGAGACGATCAGCGGGTTGTCGCTGGCGATTTCCGGTAGGTGCGGGTAGTTGTTGGCATCCAGCCCGTTGATCTTGAACTCAGAGGCCCCACTGGAAATGACGGTTTGGAAGTTGTCTTGGACTTCCAGCGTCATCGTTTTTTCCGGCAGGCGCTTGACGATGTCGGTGAAAAAGCGAGCCGGTAACACGATGCTCCCGGTGGATTCGATCTGCAGGTCGTTGGTTTCGCTGTTGGCATCGATGCGCGACTCAATGGAGATATCGGCATCGCTCCCGGTCAGCACCAACCCAGTGTCTGAAAGCACCAGCTTCAACCCGGTCAGGATCGGGATCGTGGTTTTGGTTGAAATGGCTCGGGAGACGTCGTTCAGCGTCTTGATGAAGGTCGTACGCGTGATGGTGAATTTCATGAAGCATCCTCCTCGTGGTGGTGTCTATATATATAATACGCTTTTTAAGTAATAGTAGTAGGCCCCGGGGAAACTGTGGAAAAGTCTGAGAAACACGCCGTGGGTCATTTAATCACTTGTGGATAACTCAGGCGAATAAGTGCGGGTTGTTTTGGCAGTTATCCACACCACCGATTTAGCCGCGATTTTTGAGTCGGTTTTTGAGCTCGATGATCTGCGACTTCAGCTCGGTGTCGAGCCCGATTTCTGTGGCGATTTTCTCGTGCGCGTGAATGACGGTGGTGTGGTCCTTGCCGCCGAACTCCTGCCCGATTTTCGGCAGGCTGTTCTCGGTCATTTCGCGCGCAAGGTACATCGCGATCTGACGCGGCATGACGATCTGCTTCACCCGTTTCTTGCCCTTCAGCTCGCTGATGGTGACCTGGTAGTACTTGGCGACCACCTCTTGAATGTGGCTGATGGACAGCTCGGCGTCCTTGTCCGACAGCTTCAGGCTCTTCAAGGCGTCGGCCGCAAGCGAAGTGCTGATGTCGGCGTGGTTCATCGTCGCATAAGCCTGCACGCGCACCAAGGCGCCTTCCAGCTCGCGGACGTTGCTGTCGATCTGGCCGGCGATGTAAGACAGCGTATCATCGGGGATCACGAGGTGCTCGGCGTTGGCCTTGTTGCGCAAAATCGCGATCCGCGTCTCCAGGTCCGGTGGCGTCACGTCAACGGAGAGGCCCCACTTGAACCGCGACACCAGGCGCTCCTGAAGCTTGGGGATCTCGTTGGGCAGGCGGTCAGATGTCAGCACGATCTGCTTTTTGTTTTCATATAAAGCGTTGAACGTGTGGAAGAATTCCTCCTGCGTCGCCTCTTTGTCGCCGAAGAACTGGATATCGTCGACCAAAAGCAGGTCCACGTTGCGGTACTCCTGGCGGAACTGCTCCTGCTTCTTGGTCTGGATGGAGTTGATGAAGTCATTGGCGAACGCCTCGGACGTCACGTACTTCACGTTGGCGCTGGGATCGTAGTCCAGCAGCTGGTGGCCGATCGCCTGCATCAAGTGGGTCTTGCCCAGCCCCACGCCGCCATACAAAAAAAGCGGGTTGTAGAGCTTGCCGGGTTCCTCAGACACCACAAGCGCCGCCGCGTGGGCCATCTGGTTGCCCTTCCCGGTGACGAACGTGTCGAACGTGTATTTACTATTGAGATGCGTTTTTTCTTTGAAGGTCGGGATCGGGGCCGTGGCCTCAGTCGCGGCAAGCGTAGCCGGCTGGGCCGGCTTGTCGCCGAGCAGCTGCACCACGGGCTGGATCTCAAGGTTATCGAACGCATAACTCCAGGCGACCACCTTGGTCACCAGATTTTGCTCCCAGTAGTCTTTGTGCAACGGCGAAGGCACGCCAATCATCAAGGTGTTGCCGATCAGGCTCAGCGGCTTGACCGAGCCGACCCACGTGTTGTAGCTGACCGTGGTCAGGTCGTCTCTGAATTTATTTTCGAGGTACGCCCATAATTCATCAATTGTTGGCACCCGTAGTCCCCCCTGTCTCAAGGTTCAACCCACAATGTATAAAAATTCATCGGTGGACGCACTGTGGATCGCAAGGTTAAGTTTAGCATTTTGCCCGGGAGTTTTCCACAAAGTAATGCGTTATCCACATCGTTCACGGCGTGGGGATAACCCTATCGACAAACCCGTTCATAAGTTTTCCACAGTGGTGGGCACAAACGAAATGGTTCAGTGAAAATAACGGGTTATCCACAAATTAGTTGTGGAACTAACCCCTTTGTGCAATGCGTGTTTCACGGGTTATTCACATCAGAAAATCCGTCTGTGGATAACTATCACACACCCTGTGATTTTCGGGATACGGCGCGCATAAGCTGTGAATTAGCCCGATTTGGCTGCGCGCTCGGTAACAACTTGTCCACAAGTTTTCCGCAATTTGGTCCGTTTTGTGGATAAGGCGTAACGTGACTTTTTTCGCGCTTTTTCTTGACGGCAACCCGTTGCGTCCGTATAATGGGAAGATGTTTGAATGACAATGACGTTACTGAAAATAGTAAACGATAAATAGGAGGTGTCCTCATGACCACGAAACGTACATTTCAACCGAAGAAGCGTCACCGCGAACGCGTGCACGGCTTCATGAAGCGGATGAGCACCAAGAACGGCCGTAAAGTTTTGGCTCGTCGTCGCGCTAAGGGACGTAAAGTATTATCCGCCTAACACCCCACTGACCGCGGTCAGTGGTTTTTTTTTACCAGAGCGGAGCAAAGCGCGCTTAGCAGGTCAGCTAGCCTAGCCAAGTTGCTTGGGCGTACTTGGCCCCGAGTGACTTGGCGTAGCTAGATGCACCTGCGTTGCTTTGCGCAACTCGACGAACCAGAGCGGAGTGGCGCGGTTATGAGGGTTGGGCTAAGCCAGCCTGACGCTTGCGCCCGTACTTAGGCGCGAGGGGCAGGCTGGTTTAGACCGCACCCTCATGCGCCACGCAGCTCGACGAAGATCGGAAGAAAGCAGCAAGCGAGCCGGAAAGCCAGTCGCCGAGATTGCATGGTTAGAAGACCGCAGAAGTGCTTGGGGCGTGGCAAGGCACTGCTGCGTAGCGAGGCGAAGCCGAACGGAAGCAAGCCGCTTCCGCGTTGCTTTGCGCAGCGCGGCAGGCCAGGACTGCCGCGTGGTACATATATAGGTGATCACACAACACCACCGGATCGATCCGGCGGTTATCGTTGAACACGCTTGCTCTGGTGTCCTACCGCAGACTCTTGTATACTATTAAACAGATTGTGAGGGAGCGTTCTTGCGTAAGTCTTACCGCATCAAACGAGAAGATGAATTTCAGCATGTATTTGAAGCCGGCGAGTCGGTGGCGAACCGCAATTTTGTGGTTTACCATGTGACGCGTGACCAGCCCCATTTTCGCGTGGGCATTTCGGTGGGGAAAAAGGTTCATTTGCGCGCGGTTGTCCGCAACCGGGTGAAACGCTACATCCGCCAATCGTTGCTGGAGCTGAAACCGGACATCGATCCGCAGGCTGATTTTGTCGTGATCGCGCGCAAGTCGGCTAAGCAGTTGGATATGGCTGGCACGAAGAAGAACCTGGTGCATGTGCTGACGTTGGCCGGCGTGCTCCGCGAACATATCGACATTATCTGATCGCCGCTTCGGCGTGATTACTGGGCGTGGCCGCGTGCCACCAACGAAAGAGGGATATTCGTGAACAAACGCAATACCAAGCGCCTGCTGGTCGTTCTCGGCCTGCTGTGCCTGACGGTCGTTCTGACCGCCTGTGGCACGTCAACCGTTACCGAAAACAGCACTGGCTTCTGGGACCGCCAGGTGGTGTACAACGCCGCGCAATTCATCCTGTGGCTGGCCAAGATCTCTGGCGGTAACGCCGGGGTCGGGATCATTCTCTTCACCTTGCTGGTGCGGATTCTGATTTTCCCGCTGAGCTACATCTCCATCAAGAACATGACCAAGCAGCAAGAGCTTGCGCCGCGCCTCAAGGAGCTTCAAAAGAAGTACAGCAGTAAGGACACTGACACGCAAAACCAGTTGCGTGAGGAAACCCAGAAGCTGTACGCCGAAGAGGGCGTCAACCCGATGATGGGCTGCCTACCGATGCTGCTTCAGATGCCGTTCCTGTTTGCCTTGTACCAGGCGATCTTCCGGACGGACGCGCTGAAGGTCGGGCGCTTCCTTTGGATGAACCTCGCGCAGCCAGACCCGCTGTGGATCATGCCGATCCTTGCCGCCGCGCTGACTGCCGGCACCACGCTGGTGTCCACGCTGGCCCAGCCGCAGCGCACGTCGATGAACTGGATCATGGTGGCTATTTCACCGATCATGATCCTGTTCATGGCGTTCCAGTTCCCGAGCGCGCTGGCCATCTACTGGGTCGTTACCAACGCCTTTTCACTGGGGCAGACCTTCTTGCTCCAAAACCCCTTCAAGATCAAAAAGCAGCGTGAAGCAAAGCAGCAAGCGGAACGCGACCGCCAAAAGGCTGTCCGCAAGGCTTATAAGCGCGCACTGAAGAAGTAACTCAAGAGAGCACCCGCAAGAACGGCGGCAACGCCGTTTTTATGTGGGGAGGAGGATCCAAATGCCGACTTTTCAAGGCACAACGATGCAAAAGGCGATCGACGCCGGGCTCCTAGCGCTCGGTGTGGCACGTGACCAGGTCACCGTTGACGTGATTCAGGAGGGCAAGCGCGGCCTGCTGGGCTTTGGCAAGCAGGTGGCGATCGTCAACCTGAACGTGATCGCCCCGGCGACCCCCGAGCCGGCCCCGGCGGCGCCAGTCGCCGAACCGGCGAAGCACCACCTGCCGCACCACAGCAACCCCAAGCGCGATGACCAAACTGCGTTGGCGTTGGTGCAAAGCTACCTGGAAGACATCACGCGCGAGCTTGGCTTGGCCGCCACGATCACCAGCGAGCGCCGCGGTGACCATGTGTGGTACCAGATCGCCACGGACAAAGAGGCCCTGCTGATCGGCAAGCACGGTAAGATCATCAACGCCATCCAGTACCTGGCCCAAACCGAGTTCAACCACTACGGCAAGGCCAAGTGGACGATCATGCTGAACGTGGGTGACTACCGCGAGCGCCGAGACGCCGCGGTGCGCCGGCTGGCCGAAAAAAGTGCGCGTGAAGTCGTCGCACGCGGCACCAGCGTCTACCTTGACCCGATGCCCGCGTTTGAGCGCAAGGCCATTCACGCCACGCTGGCGGACAATGCGTATGTCACCACGCATTCCGAGGGGAACGACCCGCGGCGGTACGTGGTGATCACGCCACAAGCGCGGCGGTAGGTTGATTCAGATGAATTGGAAAGTGTCGCCTCGTGCGGCGCTTTTTTGCTGTAAGCGATGCGTGGTCACGCACAAGTCAACCTGGGTTCAGGTGCTTGTGCGTTTTTTGATGGCCGCAGAGTGGGTGGACATGGCCTGGGCTGAGGGGCAGAATTGACGGCTAAATGGTTAATTCCTTGAATGTTTCTAACTCAATCGGCCCAACCTGGGGTAATTAACGTTTAGATTTTTCAATTAATTATTATATAAATATTTCCATTTGACTTAAATAGTATACGATGAGTCATATTTCTTGTGTTTACAATAACCGCCTTGTATATTGTCGAAGGAACCGCTTTCACAACAATTTTTCGAGGAGGAAATAGGATGAAGGGGCCAAATTGGGAACCAAAACCACACTATCGGCTTTATAAGGCGGGGAAGCTTTGGCGCGCGGTCATGATCGCAGGCGTCGGGGCGACACTGATCGGCGTGCAAGGCCAACTGGTTAAAGCGGACGCGACGCCCGAGGCGCCAGCCGCGACCGTGACAACAACGCCAGCGGCCGAGCCGACTCAAGCGAACACGCCGGCTGATGACGCGCCGACGTCCACGGCTGGGCGCGACCAGGCGTCACCGGTCGTTACCTCAGCACCGGCAACGGAGGCCAGCACCGCTGAGACATCCGCGGCGCCCGTGATCACCACGGCGGCATCACCGGCCGTGACGGCTGACGCGCCGCCTGTTGATGCACCTGCTGATGCGTCGGCGGTTGATGCACCCGCAGTTGCGGCCGCACAACCCGCGGCAGTCAGTGAGGCTGAAGCCGTGACCCCGGCGAAGCAAACCATCATTCGCGGCACGATCGGGGCCTCGAATGCGGCGGCAACAGACGCGCTACTCCAAGCGCTTGCGGGCCACCCGGAGCTGAGCCAAATCAGCATCGGCCTGGCTGGGGATGCCAGCGTTGATGCGCAGGTGACGGCACTGGGTCAGACGACGGCGAATCTCGCCACGGACGGGTACCTGATTCACAGCGGAACGGTCAAGGGCCAGACGCAACTGGTGATCGAAGGGGTCGGGGAAACGGGACTGGCATACGCCATTGCCGATTTGACTAAGCGCCTGGCGACCACCCCAGATCTCAGTCAGATCGATGTGCACGAGTCTCCGGAGATGCCGATTCGTGGCGTGATCGAGGGCTTTTACGGGCAGCCGTGGTCGGATCAGGCACGCAAGGATCTGTTTGCCTTCATGGGCGAGCATCGCATGAACGTCTACATCTACTCGCCAAAGGATGACGACTACCTGCGCAAGGACTGGCGGGCCCTTTACCCAGCCGACCAGCTGGCGGCGCTCAAGACGCTGGTTGACAGCGCGACGGCCAACCACGTGCAATTCGTTTACACGCTATCGCCGGGGAACGATATTGCTTATGGTAGCGACGCGGATTATCAGGCGACGGTGGCGAAGCTGAATCAGCTCAAGTCGATCGGGGTGCAACAGTTTTATATCGCGCTGGACGACATTCCGCTGACCATGACAGCCGCGGATCGGGCCCAGTTCCCGAACCGGCCGAGTGCCACCTACCCCAACAACGGGTGGTCCGGCCTGGCTGACGCCCAAGCGTACTATTTGAACCGAGTTGAAAAAGACTACATTGTCGCCAACGGCCTGCCGCACCTGTGGCTTGTGCCGACCAATTACAGCGGCTCCGCGCGCGACCCGTTCAAGGAGGCGCAAGGGGAAACGCTGGATCCGAACATCCGCATGCAGTGGACGGGTGAAGGGGTCTTTTCGGCGACCATCACGGCGGACTCGATCAGCCGAGCCAAGACAACGTACAACACCGATCATTTGTTCATCTGGGACAATTTTCCGGTGAATGATTCGAATCAGGACCGGCTCTACCTCAACCCACTGGAGGGGCGGGCGGACGATCTCTACACCGTTACCGATGGCTTCACCGCTAACCCGATGATCCAGCCATACGCCTCGTGGATCGGCATCGCGGGCTACGCGGATTACACCTGGGAATCGGCGACTTACAAGCCAGAGCAGACGCTTCAAAATACGCTGGATGAGCTGGCGGGTCCTGACGCACAGGTGCGGCAAACCCTGGCGGCCTTTGTTGACCTGAACCAGTACTGGGACTACGCGGCACCTGCAGACAAGCGGAACGCGCCGATCCTCTCGGGTCTGCTGGCGGCGTATCGGAATGCCGACCTCAGGACGACCGCGGGGCAGGCGGCCAAAACGGCGCTAATTGATCAGCTCCAATTAATTATTGACGCGCCGACGCGTCTTCAGCAGATGGCGGTCAAGGGGTTCTATGACGACGCGAAGCCATGGCTGACGGCCGCGGCGGCCTGGGCAACGGCGGAACTGCAGGCCATTGCGCTGATCGACCAGATCGACGCGAATCAGCTGACGGGTCCACAGGCTGTGACCCAGTTGGATCAGTTGCAGGCCGCGGTCGCCACCGCAATGGTCAAAGCGATCCCGAACAGTCGTACCGGGGACCCCACGCCGGTCTTCACGCCGACGGTTGGGGATGGTGTTTTCCAGGCCTTGATCGACCTAGCTTACAACCGGGTCGACACCTGGCTGAACCTTGTGACTATCCCCGAAAACCCGACCCCGTTGACGGGGTTGGCAGCGGGCACGAATTTGGGCACATACGGCAACAACGGGCCGGCAAATATGGTGGACGGCGATCCGACGACCAAGTTTTGGAGTAACGGGAACGTGACCGCCGATAGTGTCGTTTACGCGCAGTTACCAGAGGTGACCGATGTTCAGCGCATTGTGTTGCAGCAAGGCACCAGCGATGCGGTAACCTCCGGTGATATCTTCGGCGATGCCGATATCTATGTGGGGGCCCAAAGCGATGGGTCTGACTGGGTCCTCGCCGGTCATGTCACTGCCAGCGGGCGAGTTCAAATCGATTTGCCAACGCCGGTTCCCACCCGGTACGTTGTGGTTTATGCCAACGGGGCCACAGACGCATGGTTGCAAGTACGTGAGCTGACGGTGTACGGCCCGACTGGTGGGGCGAGTGAGCACTTGGTCGATGTCACCGGCACGATCCAGCAGGCGTTCGACACGGTGAAAACGCGCTATGAGGGGCAACTGGCCCCGGATCAACCCGAGGGCATGCTTGAAAAAGACGCCGCAACGCCTTTAACGGGGATCCACTCTGCCGTCCTCGTGGGTGCCGCAAAGGGATCGATCCAGATCCTGGTGGCCGGTGAGTGGCAGACCCTTGGACAGACGGATGGGACAGGGACGGTCACCCGGCTGGCGGTCGAGGCCCCAACGGTTGACGGCATCCGGTTCATTCCGGCTTCGGACGCCGGTCAGTTCAAGATTTACGCCCTTGGGCTCAGTCCGGATGAGGTGCCGGGTGAAACGGCGCCGACCGATAATGGCGGCACTGAGACGGGTGGCACCACTACCGATCCAGACCAGCCGGGTACGGGCAGTGGCACGCCGACTGATCTGGATCAACCGGGTACAGGCAGTGGCACCACCGGCAGCGACACCAGCACCACTGGCGGTGCGTCAGGCGCGGCGAGTGGCACACCTACCGGCAACCCGGCGGATGCTCAGGCCAAGGGTGATCAGCAGGCCAAGGGCAAGCCAGGGGCTACCGGTGGCGCGCAGCACCTGCCGCAAACGGGGAATGTGCACGCCGCGAACGCCTCGATCTGGGGCAGCTTGCTGGTGCTCCTGACGAGTTTGGGTGGTGCGCTGACGTGGCGGCGGAAGCACACGGCGCAGTAAGAATGGAGGACGCGAAATGAAAGAACAGTGTCAACGGCGAGTTTGGCCGGTTGTGCTCGCAATGGTCGGCTTTTTGACCCTCTTGTGGTGTGGCGGGCACCCGGTTCAGGCCGCCACCTATCCAGTGCCTGAGGGCAAGCACGTGTATTACGTCGACGCCACGGCGGGCAACGACAGCAACAGTGGCACAAGCACTGATCAGGCGTGGCAATCCCTTGCGCAGGTCAATCAGACCACGTTCCAGCCGGGGGATGCGATCCTATTGAAGGCCGGGGCCCACTGGACTGGCACGCTGGCGCCAAAGGGCAGCGGGAGTGCGGCGCAGCCGATCATTCTCGGCGCGTACGGCGATGGGGCCAAGCCGGTGATCGATGGGGCCGGTCAGGAGAACACGGTCAGCTTTTTGAACCAGCAGTACTGGGAGGTTCGCGACTTGGAACTGACCAACAAGGAGCCGGGGCTGTCGCTCACAACGTTTGCCAGCAGTCCGCGCCGCGGGCTGCTGATCCTGGGTGCGGATTACAACCCGGATCATCTGACCAAAACCGACCCGAGCGTGGTCACGACGCTCCATGGGTTCAATGTGCACGATTTGTACATTCATGACATCTACGGTCAAGACGCCAAGGACCTGAACGGAAGCGCCGGGATTCAAGTCGCCGTGCGCGCGACCGGGCTGGTCAGCGGCGTGCTTGATCCGGCTGTGGTGAACGTGCGCACAACGTTCGATGACATTACCATCAAAAACAACCGCATTGCGCACGTCAACCGCTCGGGGATCATCCTGTACAGTAACTGGCGCTCGCGGACCCTTCTGCGGGCCGACAACACGTACGGAGACCCCAAAGTCACCCCGTGGACGCCGATCACGCATGTGGTGATCGAAGGCAACTCGTTGACAGATATCGGGGGCGACGGCATTGCCACGCACATGACTGATGGTGCGCTGGTTGCCTACAATTACCTGAATGGCTTCAACACCCGCTCCGCCGGCTACAACGCCGGTATGTGGGCCTGGGACGCGGATAACGCGACGTTCCAGTACAACGAGGCGACCGGCGGCGTGTCAACGCGTGACGGGATGCCGTGGGACTTTGACCAGGGGGAGCAAGGGACCCTTTACCAGTACAATTACTCGCATGATAATGCCGGTGGGACGCTCCTGTTTTGTTCCGACACTGCGGCGGAAACTGGCGCGGGAACCAAGAATGGGATTTTCCGCTACAATCTGTCCGTGAACGACCGCTACCAACTCTTCACGAACTGCAGCGGCACCGGCGTCCAAAACATTGACGTCTACAACAACACGTTTTACGTGGGCCAGGGGCTGAACACCAACCTGCTGGTCAACCAAAACGCGGCGACCGGTGTCACCTTTAAGAACAACATTTTCTACAACTTGGGCACGGGGACTTACGTGGCCAAGCCAACCTGGCACTATGCCAACAACCTTTTCTACGGGAACAACCAGCCGACGACAAGCGTCGTGCCGGATGCCTTCATGGTCAAGGCGGATCCGCAGTTCAAGGACCCGACCCCACCAGGCACGATCTGGGGCAACGACATCACTGCGCCGCGTGACGCCAAGGTGTGGCAAAAAGCGCTGGCTGGCTTTACGCTTCAGCCTGAGTCGCCAGCGGTGAACACCGGCCAATTCATCAGCTTGGCCACGACGACGCATCCGGGCCAGGTCGATCTGTACGGGAATGCGCTGTATAACGGTAACCCGGACATCGGGGCGTACGAGGCGCCACTGCCGGTGATGCCAGCGGTGGCCCCATGGTTACCGGTGGCTGCGCTCACCCCGGCAACGGTCAGCAACGGCGACTTTGAGGACACAACGAAGCAGGCGAACCGGGCCCCGTGGAACTTCCAGTGGAATGGGGCCATCACCAAGGCCAAGCCTGCGAACGGCCTGTACAGCGCCGAACTCAAGGCGGCCAATGATGGCGCGTCGCTGGAACAGACCCTGCTGGTTAGCCCGAACACGACGTACACCATTACCGCCAAGGTCAAGGTCGGCACGCCGACCGATAAGCTGAACATCGGCGCAAAATGGACCGCCGCAGGGCAAAACGCGGATGCGCGCGCGGCCATTCCGGCGACGCCAACCGAGTATCAGGATGTGACCTACACCTTCACCACCGGGGATACCACCAGTGCCACCATCTACTTCTACCGCGCAGGGGGTGCCACCGCCAGTTCGTTCGTGGATGATGTTAAAATTCAGCTCAACACGCCGGATCCGGTGGTGACACTGGGTCAGGCGGCTGACTTGCAGGTCCCGGTCACCGTTACCGGGGCGCCGAACGCCGTGGTGCAGATCACAGTGGGCGATCAGGCCCCGCAGACGCGGACGCTTAGTGCCACGGGTCAGCTGACGACGCCGCTGATGATCGTGCAAACGGCTACGGCCCAACCGCTCAGTGTTGTGGCAACACTGCCGGGCCAGCTGGCCTCAGAAACGGTCAATGCCACCATCCCCGCTGCCTCGGTACTGGCAGCCCCAACCGTGACGGTCGGGACTGAAGCCGCGGATGGGACGCTTCCTGTGACGGTGCAAACAGTAGCCAATGCGACGGTCGGCCTCGGCGCGCAAACCGTCCAGGCCGACGCAGCGGGTCAGGCGCGCCTGACCGTGACCCCTGACGCGACCGCTGTGACGCTGCCGCTGACCGTGCAAGCGGCGGGCCAACTCCCTTACGAAGGCACGGTCACGATTCCTGCTAAGCGGGTCCCAACGGTTTTCCCTGCCCCGCAGGTCACCGTCAGTGCCCCGACTGCTGAGGCCCAGGTGACCGTGACGTTCACCACGGCGCCAGGCGCCCAAGTGACCTTGGCGGATGAAACGAAAACGGCGGATGCCCAAGGCCACGTCAGCTTTACGCTGACGCTCACGGACACGGCGCAAACTCTGCCGGTGCGCGCGACCGCTACCGGTGAGACCCCGTACGAAGGCACCGTGGCCTTACCGGCAAAGACGCCGGCCGCACCGCTTGAGGCCGTTTTGGCCCCTGATGTCATGTTTGGCATCCCGAACCAGGCGGGTGACGTGACGGTGACGATTCAGACGCAACCTAACGCGCGCGTCCAGCTGGGCCAGCAAAGCGGCTCGGCTGACGGCAAGGGTCAGGTGGTGCTGACGATCGCGGCAACGGACCAAGACGTCGCGTTACCGCTGATCATCACGGTCCCGGGTCAGACGCCGTACACGGCAACGGTCACGATCCCTAAGAAGCAAACGCCGCCAATCGTGGCGCCAACGCCTGATCCGCAGCCCGCAGGCAAGAAGGGCCGCGGCACACGCGCGGGCCAACCAACGGCCAAAGCCGCAACGAAAAACTTACCACAAACCGGCAACCGGGCTTCCGGCCTGCTGGGCATCGGCGTGCTGGTGGTCGTGCTAGTGGTCGGGCTCAGTTGGTGGCGGCGCGCAGGTGACGCACGATGAAGCCGCGCGCGGTCCCGTTGCTCGGGGTCAGCTTGGGGTTGCTGTTGGCCTTGACCGGCTGCGGTCGGCAGACCACGGCCGGGGCGAGCGCGTCAAGCGCAACGGGCAGCGTGACCACGAGTCAGCGCTGGGCGTATGATAATGCCGTTGCCCGCCTCAAGCCAGTGACGACAAAGACTATCAAGTCGATTCCAGATGGCAGTTTTGTCTTCTTCGGCCGCCCGACCTGCCCGTACTGCCGCGCGTTTGTCCCCAAACTGGCGGACGCGCTGACGCAGGTTCACGTGACTGACATCTATTACTTCAACACCGATGAGCATGATCAAACCAACTATCAGGCCACGCGCGATGCGTATGGGATCGAGCTGGTGCCGAACCTGATCCAGATCCATCAGGGGCAGGTCAGCCATTACGATTTCAAGTCGTCACTGACAGATTTTCTGGCGCGGTAGTGATTTGTAGCAAAAAACGAAGTCCGGTCAGCACTGGGAACATGCCAGTACTGACCGGGCTTTTTGCGCTGTTCGGCGCATGAGGGAAAGCTTCGGCAGCGTGCACAAAAGCGTCTGAGGCAGCCTAACGCATGTCTGCTCGCCACGCACTGCGTTCCAACGAAGCGCAAGCCGGATCAGAAAAGCAGCGCCACAAACCCCAAGTTGCGGGTCTTGTGGCGCTGCTTGCTGATACTCTGGTAAAACTGCATTTTGGCTCAGCCTCGTGTGCGTGGTGGCTAAGACCGCTGGCGGCGCAGGGCGCGTGTCAGCGCGAGGAGGCCGAGGCCTACGAGGGTAAACAGGCCCAAGAGGCTGGCGGGGGAGAAGGCTTCCCCGGTTTGCGGCAGGTTGCCGCGCGTCACCTTAGGCGTTGGCGTTGTCTTGCCCGGGGTCGACGAATCGGGATGCGGGGCCGGCTTGTGATCCGCCGGCTGGCCGGCGGCTTTCGGTGCAGCGGGCGCTAAGGCGGCCAGCGCTTGCGTCAGCGTCTGGTGCGCGGCATCGATCGCGGCTTGCGTTGCATCCGCATCGGCGCCGAGTGTTGTCGCTTGGGCCCGCGCGGCTTGCAGCGTCTGCCAGCTCGCGGGGGTGTAGTCTCCCTGCACCAGGGCGCCAACAACCTGAAGCGTTTTGGCGAGGGCCTGCGTGTCGGCGCGCGGCGCGAGGGCGTTCAGCGCGGCGGACAAGGCGGCAGTGGCGGCATCGACTGCCGTTTGCGTGGCGTCTGCATCGGCCTGGGCGACCTGAGCAGCCTGACGGGCAGCGGCAAAAGCGGTCCAGGTGCTTGGCGTGTAATCCGCTTCTTGGCGCGCGTTGGCGGTTGTCAGCGCCTGGTCGAGCGGGGTTTTATCCGCAGCCTTGACCAGCGCATCAAGCGCGACCAGGAGCTTGTCCGTGGCGGTGTCGATGGCGGCCTGGGTCGGGGCCTCAGCGGTCGTCAGCGCGACCGCGTCCGCCAGCGGGCTGGCCAGTGCGGCGAAGCTGGTGGCGGTGTAGGCCGAAGCATCCAGCGCCTGAGCGGATGCGATGGCTTGATTCAGCGCGCTCAGGTCCGCCGGGGCATCAAGGACGAAGGTGGCGGTGCGGCTGGCGCCGGCCAACCCGTCCGTGGCAAAGGTGAGGGTGTTGCCGCTGGTGGTGAAGTTGGCGGCGTCTGCGCTCAGATGCACCGGATAGTTGAAGGTGAAGTTGACCGGGGCGTTGGTTTGTCGCGGATCGGTTGCTGAAATCGTGTAGGTGTTGCGACCGAGCGCCTTGATGACGATGGCCGCGGGGGTGTCGACGGACACGAAATCGCCAATCTGATCCGTGGCGGTCCAGACGTTGGCGAGGAGCGTGTCCGCGGTGTAGATGGCCTGCAAGCGATCGGTGTTGCTCAAAACGGTGTAGGCGGGCTTCTCCGCAAGCGCCTTGATCTGGGCATCCGTGGCACCGGGGACGGTGACGTACTCGTAGGTGCCGTTCGTGACGCTGCTGCCGTGCAGCGCGGCAAGGGTCAGGTACGTGTTTGTGTAACGCTTGGTGGACGGGAAGCTGTCGTTAATGTCCGCGTAAGTGCCGGAGCGCGTGGCCTGACTTAAGGCAACCTGATCATTGCCCGGTGCGACGATGTAGCCGACGTTGTTCTTCGGGTCCGTTGCGTTCACGTTGGCCCAGCTGGTGACCGCTTTTTGCGTCGTATAGGTGGCGCCGTCCACGGTCACGCGGTCACCCGCGGCCAGCTTGTGCTGGTCGAGGATGGTTTCGATGTCTGCGCTGGTGGTGCCGGTGATACCGGCACCGAGGTTCACGATCTGGCCATTGAGCAGGAACCAGGACTTCATCGCCTTCAAGTTTTGCCCCTGGTTAAGCTTGTTCAGCGCCATGCCGACACTGGCAATGGTGCCGTCGGTGGCGCCACCGACCCACGCCTGGGGGCTGTAAGTGGCTTGGCCGGCCCCTTTGGCGAGCGGGGCCGTGTCAACGGTGGTGCCGGGCAGCCGGTACGGGTCAACGGTCGGCCAGTACCCTTCGTCGAACTGTGTCACATCATGGGTGTAAAGGTAAACCATGCCGTCTGCGGTGTGCCAACCGGTGGCGTTTTCGGCGTTCATGAACTCGAAGTTGGCCACGCGCTTGGAGTACATGCTGATGCCGACGGAATAGTCGGCCGTTTTTTGCATGACGCGGTCCATGCTGGCGTAGATGTTGAGCGAAGCCGTATCGTTGGCGCCGGCGGCTAGGGCGGTGGTCAGCCCAGTGATGGCGGCAAAATCGCGCGGGTTCTGGAAGTAGTTATACCGGTCACCGACTTGGGCGACCCAGGTGGCGATGGCCTGGTAGATCTTGGTGCGCAACGCCGCTGGGGTGGCGGGGGCGATCAGCGTCAGGTTCGCCAGCGTCTCCTTGCCGGTTTCGAGCTCCGTTGTTTCGGGGTTGGTGCCCGGCGCCCGCGAGATGCTTCGGCCGGAAACCATCGATGGCATCCGCCCGTTGACCATCAGCTGCAAAATGCCTTTGTCGATCAGGGTGTTGATGTTGGTGAACTGATCGGCGGGGATGGCCCATGGCGTGTCAACCAAAACGGAAGACACGCGCGCGATCCCTTTGAGCATTTCATTCCCGTAGCTGCCGGTATAAGGAATGGCGGTGTGTTGAATGTAGGACGCGTCGGCGTAGATCCCATCGCCCTTGGTGACGAGTCCCATCGCCTTGGGGAGGTTCTGCTGCACGAGGGCCACGCGGCTGTCATCTTCGAGCAGTAGACCGCTGGCCAAAACGGAGATGGAAATGTCCGTCAGGTTGGCGCCGGTGGCGGTGCCGAACCGGCCGATCGCCTGCAGCTGCTTGTTCGGGTCGGGATCGTACGCGATGAGCGGCTGCACGAACTTCTCCAACTTCGCGTAATCCTGTGCTTTGAGGTCGTCGTGGAGCAAGATCAGCGTGTCATCGAGTTGCTGCGCAGCGCCGATTTGGAAGTCCCACCAGTTGCCCGTCATAAAGTTGCCGGTGTAGTGCATCGTGTCGACCATGAAGTCCAGTGCGCTGATGATGGCATTGTAAACTGCCTTGTTCTGGTAGGCTTGACTGAGTGGATTGTAGTAACCCAGTGTCAGCTGCTTGATTTTCGTGAAGGTGGTGGTGTAGTCGGCCGAGTCGGTATCTGTCGCGACGCGCGGCCACAGCCGGGTGCGCCCGGCACTTTGATCCAAGGTCTGCCACAGTGCGTCGCTTTGCTGGGCCAGGCTGGTCAGATAGGCCTTGACGTTTGGATCGCTGGTATCCGCGTTCGGGTCAATGAGCCGGTCGCGCCAGCGCTTGCGCATGATATCGTACTCCTGGCGTTCGGCGGCGACGGTGACGCGGGTCGTGGCCTGAACGTCGGTGTTTTTCAACGCGACCGTGATCGTCGTGGTGTCTGCCTTGAGCGCCTTGACCGTGCCATCCGTCACTGCGGCCACCGTCGGATCTGAGCTGGTCCAGGTGAGCTGGTCAGCTGTCGGGGTCAGGCTCGTGGGGTCGGCAGTGAGCGCCAGTTTGGTTGTGCGCCCGACGCTCACCGCGGTGGTGGCCGGGCTGAGCGTCAGCTTTGAGGCATGGGGCGCCTCGGTGTAAACCGCCAGTTCATTGATGCTTGAGCCGTAGTACTGCTTGTTTGCCGCATTCAGGAACTGCTTTTGCTGGTGGTACTTGACGTAGCGTGCCTGCGTTGGGGCAAAGGTGAAGGTGCGGGCGACGGCCGTGCCTTGCGTCCCGGTTGTGGTCGCGGCCACCGGCGTGAAGTTTGCCTCATCGGTGGCCACGAGCAGCTCATACGCGGGCGCCTCTGCGTGAAAAGAAACACTGATTTCGCCGACGGTTTGCGTTTTGCCTAAGTCAACCGTCAGCCACTGGTCGTCAACCTTATCGGCCGACCAGCGCGTGCTTGGGTCCCCGTCGACGGCAAACTTCCCGTCAAACTGGGGGTAGACCCAGGCGCCAGTGGCTGTTTTGCCGCCCTCGACCCCTGAAAACTGGACCGGCTGGTTCAGCGCAAGGTTCGTGCTGTCAGCCTGAACGTGCAAAGTACTCATACCCAGAACGCTGAACGCAAGCAAGCTGATGCCTGCAATGTGTCGCTTTTTCATTCTGTTCCTCCTATTCTGGTCGTGAGATCATCGTCTACTATGACCATCTGCCAGCTGCTGATCAGTGTACCAATCCCGATCGGCGGCGTGCCGGCACAGCTGAGCAGATGGAGACTTAGGACGGTTGGTGGCCACACTAAGTCGCTCTACCACGCGTTGGTGGACGCACGTTAGAATAAAAGCAGAATAGCAATCAGTTATTGAAAGCGCAAACAATTCGTCTCCGCGACTTCCGTGGTATAGCTGGGTTCGGCCTTGTTTATTAAACGTTATTTACGGCACAGAAAATATTGGTATCATTACTTTGAGGCAAGATTCCATTACGTGAATTTACCGATATCGTGTAATTTAATGTAAAATAATCTATGAAAAAGCGTCTTTCATTAACGGTTTGGCGATTTGAGCACGCGGTCGGGGGTCCCTTTGACATCTGCCGGCACATTTTGTACAATCGAACCACAAACTGAATCGATGAAGTAGTCAAAGTGCTTTGTCCGAGTTTGCCTTAGGGCGCAGACTCGGATACTGCACTTTTTTAATGGGGAAAGGACCGGCAATATGGCACAGACAGTCACTGAGTATGATACGATCGCCGCGATTTCGACGCCGCCTGGTGAGGGCGCGATCTCGATCGTGCGTTTGAGCGGGGAGGGCGCCGTGGCCACGGCCGCGGCAGTGTTTAAAGGGCGGGACCTGACCCGGGTGGCCAGTCACACCATCAACTACGGGCACATTCTCGACCCGCAAAGCGGCGAAACCGTTGACGAGGTGATGGTCAGCGTGATGCGTGCGCCCAAGACGTACACCCGCGAAGACCTGGTGGAAATCAACTGCCACGGTGGCATCGTGTCCACTAACCGAGTCCTGCAGCTGCTGGTCGGCGCTGGCGCCCGCCTGGCCGAGCCCGGTGAGTTCACCAAGCGTGCTTTTTTGAATGGCCGCATCGATTTGACCCAAGCCGAGTCCGTGATGGATCTGATCCGGGCCAAAACCGATCGCGCTATGCAGGTCGCGGTGGATCAGCTGGACGGCAACCTCAACCACCTGATCACCGCGCTGCGTCAGGAGATCCTCGAGGTGCTCGCGCAGGTCGAGGTGAACATCGATTACCCTGAGTACGACACCGACGAGATGACGACCCAGCTGCTGCAAGAAAAAGCACAAACCGTGCTGGCGCGCGTGGACACGCTTTTGCAAACCGCAAGCCAAGGTAAGGTGCTGCGCAACGGCCTCGCCACTGCCATCGTCGGGCGGCCCAATGTCGGCAAATCCAGCCTGCTCAACCACATGCTGCACGAGGACAAGGCGATCGTGACCGATGTGGCCGGTACCACTCGCGACGTGCTTGAGGAGTACGTCAACGTGCGTGGCGTGCCGCTGAAGCTGGTCGACACCGCCGGCATTCGCGACACCGAAGATAAGGTGGAGAAAATCGGCGTCGAACGCTCCCGCCAGGCCATCACCAAGGCCGACCTGGTGCTGCTGGTGCTCGATGCCAGCCAGCCGCTGACGGCGGAAGATTCGGCCCTGATCGACGCTACCGCCGCTAAGCGCCGCATCGTGGTGCTGAATAAGCAGGATCTGCCTGTGCAGCTGCAGTTGCCGACCAGCGTTCCATCCAACACCGTGGTGCGCACCTCGATCACCACTGGCGCCGGCGTGGAGGCGCTGGATACCAAGATCGCCGACATTTTCAACGCCGGCATCGAGAACAGTCAAAGCACCCTGATGGTCACCAACGCGCGCCAAATCGGCCTGCTGCGCCAGGCCAAAGTGAGCCTTCAAGCCGTCCTGACCGGCATCGAGGCCGGCATGCCGATCGACCTCGTGCAGATCGACATGACCGCCGCCTGGGATAAGCTGGGCGAAATCACCGGCGATGCAGCCCCTGACGAGTTGATCACCCAGCTGTTCTCGCAGTTCTGCTTGGGCAAGTAAACCAGAGCGAAGTGGCGCGGTTATGAGGGTTGGGCTAAGGCGGCCTGATGCTTGCGCCCGCACTTAGGCGCGAGTGGCAGGACGACTTAGACCGCACCCTCATGCGCCACGCAGCTCGACGAAATGAACCAGAGCAGAGCAAAGCGCACTTAGCAGGACAGCTAGCCTAGCCATGATGCTTGCGCCCGCACTTAGGCGCAAGTGGCAGGGCGACTTAGCCCGCGCCGGCAGCCAGCAGGCGAATGACCAACTTTTAACAACAAGCCCACTATTTCCCGGGCAATAAAAGGAGAAAACATGCCAGAAGTCAAAGAGTACGAAGCGGCCACCTATGATGTTGTGGTGGTCGGTGCCGGCCATGCCGGCTGTGAGGCGGCGCTGGCCGCCGCGCGGATGGGCCAGCACACGCTGTTGATCACGATCAGTCTGGAAATGCTGGCATTCATGCCGTGCAACCCAAGCGTTGGCGGACCGGCCAAGGGCATCGTCGTGCGTGAAATCGACGCGCTGGGCGGCGAAATGGGCCGCAATATCGACAAGACCTATATTCAGATGCGGCTGCTGAACACCGGCAAGGGGCCAGCCGTGCGCGCCCTGCGCGCGCAGGCCGATAAGGCGGCGTATCACCGCTCGATGAAGGCCACGATCGAGGCGACCCCGAACCTGGACCTGCGCCAGGGGCTGGTGGAGCGCCTGCTGGTGGAAGACGACGCCTGCGTCGGGGTCGTGGCGGCTACCGGCGCCCGCTACCGCGCCAAAAGCGTGGTGCTGACGGCGGGCACGTCTAGTCGCGGCAAGATCATCATCGGCGAGCTGATGTACTCTTCGGGCCCCAACAACAGCCTGCCGAGCATTCGCTTGTCCGAGGATCTGGAGCGCCAGGGCTTCAAGCTGCGCCGCTTCAAAACCGGGACGCCACCGCGCGTGCTCGGGCGCTCGATCGATTTTAGCCAGACGGAAGAGCAGCCTGGGGACACGACGCCGAACCACTTCTCCTTCACCACGCCGGATAGCGTCTACCTGAAGGACCAGCTGTCCTGCTGGATGACGTACACGAACGATCAGACGCACGCGATCATCCGCGAAAACCTCGACCGCGCGCCGATGTTTTCTGGCGTCATCAAGGGCGTGGGACCGCGCTACTGCCCGTCCATCGAGGACAAGGTGGTGCGCTTTGCCGATAAGCCGCGCCACCAGCTTTTCCTGGAGCCGGAGGGCCGCGACACCGATGAGTACTACGTCGGCGACTTTTCGACCTCGATGCCTGAAGAGGTCCAGCTGAAAATGCTGCGTAGTGTCGCCGGGCTGCAAAACGCCGAGCTGATGCGCCCGGGGTACGCCATCGAGTACGACATCATCGAGCCGTGGCAACTGACCGCCACGCTTGAAACCAAGGTGGTCCCGAACCTTTTCACCGCGGGTCAGATGAACGGGACCAGCGGCTACGAAGAGGCAGCGGGGCAGGGCCTGATCGCCGGCATCAACGCCGCGCTGCGGGCGCAAGGCAAGCCTGGGTTCACCCTGCAGCGCTCCGATGCTTACATCGGGGTGATGATCGATGACCTGGTCACAAAGGGCACCAATGAGCCGTACCGCCTGCTGACGAGCCGGGCTGAGTATCGCCTGATCCTGCGTCATGACAACGCAGATCTGCGCCTGACGGACAAGGGCCGCGCGCTGGGCCTGATTGATGATGCGCGCTATGCGGCGTTCACCGCCAAGCGGGCCGCGATCACGGCCGAGATCAAGCGACTTCAAGCGGTCCGCCTGCGCCCCAAGGACGTCAACGACTGGCTGGCGGCCAACGGCGGTGCGCCGCTCAAGGACGGGGTTTTGGCCAGCGATTTCCTGAAGCGGCCGGAGGTGACCTATCAGGCGCTCATGGCCTTTGCGCCGGCAGCCGCGCCGGTTGACCGCTACGTGGCGGAAGAGGCCACGGTGCAGATCAAATATGCCGGTTACATCGACAAGGAGCAGCAAAGCATCGCGAAGCTCCACCGGCTGGAGGCCAAGAAGATCCCGGTCAACCTCGACTACGCCGCCATCAATGGATTGGCGACCGAGGCGCGCCAGAAGCTGACCAAGATCCAGCCCGAGACCCTCGCGCAGGCGAGTCGGATCTCTGGGGTCAACCCGGCGGATGTCGCGATCCTGTCGGTGTACATTGAGCAGGGACGCATTGCAAAAGTGCAGGCATAATAAATAAAAAGCATCATCTCGGTAGGCGAGATGATGCTTTTTGATTGTTTTGACGATGATCAGATAGGGCGGCCGCGCCGACGAACGCGACTGTGGCGGTGAGCGTCAGCACGTAGATGGCATTGGCCACCGTGAACAGGGCCCAGCAGGTGCCGCAGGAAACCAGCACGCCCACGGCCAGTGGCACCGCGACGCGCAGCACCGGCGGCCGGAGCACGGCCAGCGTCTCAAGCAGTAGCAGGACGATCAAGATGACGCCTGCGATCGTGACGATCTGCCACTCGTTGTCCATGTCGCGGAAGCGCTGGCCACCCAAGGGCAGAATCAGGTTGATGGCTAGCCAGCCGGCCGCCAACGGTGCCAGCACTAGCGTGGTCAGCCGCAGCCAGCCGCTTAATTGTCGTGTGTGCATCCGTGCCCCTCCCCCAGTTGATGCCCTTAGTATAGCGAGCTCAGGCGGATTGCTTCAGCACCACGGCGCAATTTATACTTTTCCTAAAAAAGGCGCTGAATCATCATTAACAGCCCAAGAATGAAGCACAACGATTCCGGAAGAGTACGAGGAAAAAAACGACGCCCGTGCTTCCGTTCGGCTGTGCCGAACGCCGCAGCGAGGCAGCCTATTCTGTTCCAACGAAGCACAAGCCGAATATAAGAAGGAGGCACTGTCAAACCTAAGTGCGGGTTTGTCAGTGCCTCTCGCTACCAGTCTAGGTTTTGTCTCAACCGCTTGGCAAAACCGGGTCAGGGGTGTGTTAGCAGGCTCACCAGTAGCCCAACGAGCACCGCCGCTAGGGCGGCCTTGCTGCCGGTGCGCCCGCGGTTGAGCAGGTGGTCGCGCCACTCCCGCCAAATCAGTCCCAGCGTGGCGATCAGGGCGACGCTGACAAGGATCAACAACTTCAGCACAACAGACATGAGGCACCCTCCCTTAGACTTCTAGGTCGAAATACGGGTTGATCTTCTTTTGCAAGTCGTGGATCTGCACGAGGTTGATGCTTGGGATCAGCCGGTAGATGAAGCCGGCGAAGGTATCGCGGTGGAACTTGTAGTCCATGCGCGCCATCCGGTGGCGGCGGTCCGCGGCTGTGATCTCCCAGACTTCAAGGTTATACGCCGCATCAGGAATAACTGAGATATATTTGGTCTTGTCGAGCCAAACAACGGGTTGTAATAAAGATTGATCAAGCATCGCGCATCCTCCAGTGAACAATTCCTGATGAGCTGCGCCCGGGCTGTGCAGTCATCGTGTGAAATTAATTATAGCAGAGTCGGCGAGAAAAATTGGGCTGAAATCACGCACGAAAGATTGTGAAAGTTAGTTCACAAGTGGCGAACAAGTTGCCGCAGTAAGCTTGGGGGTGTCAAGCCCCAATTTAACCGGAGGCCGGTATGAAAGCGGCTGAATGCTACCGGCGAGGCCGAAGCGCCACATAATAAAAAAATTTCTGAGCCAGCGAACCACCCAGAAATTTTCACAAGAATAGGCGAACATTCGTTCTAGACACCCCGCGTCCGAGCGCGCTTTTTAGCGCTAAAAACCGACCAATGCGGGTAAAAAGTTGATCATCATATGCAGTGCCCACGAGTAGCGCAAATCGCGTTGCCGGCGGTAGGTGTAGGCCAGCAGGAAGCCCATGCCGGCGTAGGTCAGCAAATAGACGGACAGGTGTGGCTCGTGCAGCAAGCCGAAGCACAGGCCGGAGGTGAGGACGCTGGCCCAAAAGTTCACGGGGGTGTCCTTGGTCCAAAACAGCGTCATGAACAGGCCGCGAAAGACAGTTTCTTCGATCACCGGGGCCAGCAACCCAGCCATCACGAACACGGTCCAGGGCCAGGCCGACTGTAGGGTCAGGATCTCCTTTTGGTTCGTCGGCGTGCCGAAGCGGGCGAGCGCGACGTTCAGCGCTAGTACCAGCGCGTACATTGTCACCACGAGGAACACGCCTTCTGCGCGCAGTTTGGTGCGCTGAATGCCCAGCGGATTGGCGCGGCGCAGGCGCCGGCGGTACAGCCAGAGAAGTGCCGCCGCGGTCAGCAGGCCCGCCGCCAGCGTACTGCCGGCCAGTAACCCGTCCGCCTGTGCGCCGGTGGCAGGCGTGAGGTGATACAGGCGGATCAGCACGAGCATCGGGACTTGGTAGAGGTACACACAGCTGGCGATGGCGGCAAAGGCCAAGCACTTTAACAGACGGCGGATGATGGACATGGCGGCCTCCTTGATGGGCAGATTTTCCCCAGTTTACCATAAACGGCGGCGATTATTGCCCGGGCAATAATGTGCTGCCACAACGGCCCCCTTTGCAGGTGCCGTTGTGCACTTAAATCAGCCCAAAGTGGCGCAGGGCGTTGGGAATACCTGCGTGCTGGTAGTCGTCGGTTTGATAGTCTGCCGCGGCCGCCACCGCGGGCAGGGCATTGCCCATGGCCACGCCCACTGTGGCCCGGCGCAGCATCGGAATGTCGTTGTTGCCATCGCCGAACGCGTATGTGGGCACACCGGCAAACTCTGGCCGGTCCGCCAGGATCTCGATGCCACTGCCCTTACTGATGCCGTGGTTGACCACGTCGATGGCGTAGTGGCCGTTGCGGAAGAAGTCGAGCTCGGGAAAATCCGCCTGGTACTGGGCGCCCACTGCTTCACCGGCTGCATCCCACGGCGTGAACAGCAGCAGCATGGTGACCGCCTCGCGCGTGGCAAAATCGGGGTCGATGACAGGCTCAGGCTGGATCACAACGTCGTAGGTCTTCTTCGTGTCCGCCGTGTGGGCCGTCAGCGCAACACCCCGGTCGTTGTAGAGCGAGACGGGCAACCCATCGGCTTTGGCCTGCGCCAAGAAGCGGTGGAGCTGCGGCTTGCCGAGCGGGCTTTGGTAAAGGTGCTCGCCGTGCAGCACAATGTCCGCCCCGTTGGCGCAGATCAGCGTGTCAATGCCGCTGACTTCTTGCAAGGCGGTCAGCTCCCACTGATTGCGCCCGGTGCAGATGATCGGCACACAGTCGTTTTGCTGCAGCTGGTGCAGGGCCGCCAGGTTCTCCGTTGGGATCTGCTTGGCGTCGTTGAGTAGGGTCATGTCTAGGTCAAAAAAGACGAGTGCTTTCGTCATGAAAGAGCCTCCATTCATTAATACCCCCAGTGTATCACGGGACCACGATTTTCGCCGGCGGGATTCTGCTCGTGCGGTGCTGTCCGCGTTTTTCGGGGCAAACAAAAAAACCGGCACCCGGCCGGTTTTTAAGGATTACTTGCTCAGCTTGCTTGCTGCGGCTTCGTCAAGGATGAGCGTGACGTTCGCGTGGTTCTGCAGAACGGAAGCTGGGACGTGGTTGGTGACAGGGCCTTCGATGGTGGCCTTGATGGCGTCCGCCTTGTCTTCCCCGTAAGCGAGGAGGATGATCTGCTTGCCCTTCATGATGGAGCCGATCCCCATGGAGATGGCGTAGCGTGGCACGTCTTCTTCCTTGTCGAAGAAGCGCTTGTTGGCTTCGATCGTGGATTCGGTCAGCTGAACCTTGTGGGTCTTGCCATCGAGGTCGGAACCTGGTTCGTTGAAGCCGATGTGACCATTGCGGCCGATGCCCAGGATCTGAATGTCGATCGGGTTGTCAGCGATGATCTTCTCGTAGTCAGCGGCGGCCTGGTCGCTGTCTGCGGCATTGCCGTTCGGCACATAGGAGTGGGCGAATGGCTTCTTGTTGAACAGGTTGTCCTTCATGAACTGGTGGTAGCTCTGCGGGTTGTCTTCTGGCAGGCCCACGTATTCGTCGAGGTTAACCGAGGTCATGTTCGTGAAGTCAAGGTCGCTTGCGATCATGGCTTGGTACAGGGTGATTGGCGTGGAGCCGGTGGCAAGCCCGAGCACCTTGTCGCCGTTTTCGATCCCTTTTTTGATGAGGTCAAAAGCGGCCTGGCCGCCAGCAACTTTGTCTTTTACGATTTTTACATCCATTATGAATACCCTCCTTGTTTGGTCTAGTCCAATATACAATGGAAATCAGACCCTGTCAATGTAGGGGGGCGCTTTTTGTGATTATTTTTGGGAACGTTCTCATGATTCAAGGAGCTGCTGACGCAGTTGGGTCAACGCGTGTACCGATAGTAATTGTTGTTGGATGACATAGGTCGGCCAGTCGCCAAATTCGGCGGTGATGAACGCGTGAACGGCTAGCTCACACTGGGTTTCGGCGGCGTGCGCATTTAACGCCGTGACCAGCGGGCTGGTGGGGTCTTGCACCGCGGCCAGCAGCGTCTCACGGTTGGCGCCAAACACAAGGTTGGTCAGCAGGTAGTCGGTTTGGATCACGGCGCGCGGTACGCCCAGCGCGCCAAGCACCATCATTGCGGCCACCCCGGTGCGGTCCTTGCCGGCGCTACAGTGAAACAGCAGCGCGTGGCGCGTTTGCGTCAGCAGGGCAAAGAGGGTGCGGAATGCGGCCAGCGCGTGCGGGTCGGTCAGCATGCGCAAGTAGGTGGCGGCCATCGGGGTGATGCGCGGGTCTTGCATCGCCGCCAGGGCCGCCGGCGGAACGGGACTGGTGGGCGCATCAAACGGGTAAACCGGTAGCGCGTGAACCGCTGTGCCGGGCGCCACCACATCAGGGTTGAGCGCCACCTCGCTGGGACTGCGCAGGTCCACCACCGTGCGCACACCATAAGCCCACAGCGCCTGGGCATCGGCTGGCGTCAGCTGACTCAAGGCGCCTGAGCGCAGCAGACGGTGGGTGCGCACGCGCTGGCCGGTGGCAGTCGGGTAGCCGCCAAGCTCACGCAGGTTGAGGCTGTTGGGAATGGGTAAGACCCGTGATTGTGGCATCAGGTGCCACCTCCTTTGCCCTTATTATACGGCAGGCGCGGTAGTAGTCGCCTTTTAGGCCGTTTTTGCGTATAATAAGGGCAAATTGACGAAAAAGGAGTTCATCATGGCAGGCGTAAAACTGTTCACGCTCAACGGCAACCAGCCGCTGGCCCAAAAAATCGCGACGGAGGTTGGACTGCCGCTGTCCCCAGCGTCGGTCAAGCACTTCGCGGACGGCGAGATCCAGATCGACCTCGATGACAGTGTCCGTGGGGCGGACGTCTTCGTGATTCAGCCGGTGTCAGATCCCGTTAACGAAAACCTGATGGAGCTGCTCATCATGATCGATGCGCTGCGCCGCGCCAGCGCGCACACCATCAACGTGGTGGTGCCGTACTATGGTTACGCTCGCGCCGACCGCAAGGCGCGCTCGCGTGAGCCCATCACCGCCAAGCTGGTGGCCAACCTGCTGGCGATGGACGGCATCGACCGCTTCATCGCGGTGGACCTGCACGCCGACCAGCTGCAAGGGTTCTTCGATGTGCCGGTCGATCACCTGCGCGCGCTGCCGCTTTTTGCCCAGTACTTCCGTCAGCTGCACCTCGATGGTGACGTGGTGGTGGTGGCGCCTGACCATAGCGGCACCAAGCACGCCCGCGAGCTCGCCGAGTTCCTCGGCGCGCCGATCGCGATCGTCGACAAGCGGCCGGACGCCGACGCCGGCGTGATCGGCGATGTTGAAGGCGCCCATGCCATCGTGATCGATGATATGATCGACACCGGCGATCGTGTTGCCGAAGCGCTGACCGCACTTCAGGCCGCGGGGGCCAAGGACGTCTATGCCGTGGCCACCCACGCCGTTTTCTCCCGCGGCGCGACTCAACTGCTGGCGGACCTGCCCCTCAAGCAGATCGTGGTGACCGACAGCATCAACCTGCCGGCCGACAAGCGGCTCGCCAACATGGTGACCCTGTCCATCGGCCCGATGCTCGGCCAGGCGATCTGCCTGATCGCGACGAACCAGTCGATCCACCCGCTGTTCGAATTTGAATAAAGCACCAAGCGATGCCGACCGGCCATGTTTTGAACACGCACGGTCGGCGTTTTTTTGTAAAATTCCTTGCGCCCGTAAGGCCTGCGTGCTATTATTATCTAGTCGTTAAGGCACATGGGTGGTTAGCTCAGCTGGCAGAGCAACGGACTCTTAATCCGTGGGTCCAGGGTTCGATCCCCTGACCACCCAGAATAGCAACCGGTAAGCAGAGATGCTTGCCGGTTTTTTGTTGCGCACCAAAAAATCGCCGTACCGGCGATTTTCGTGGTTCAACTCAATGATGAGGAGACCCCGGCGTGAGGTGACACAGCGTTGTAGCGGATTGACGTCTGATAATTTCTTTTTTGTACCACGAGAGGATCCGCAACACCGCGTGATTGATTGTTTTATAAAACCATTTGAAAAGCCATGTTTTCTTTTCCCTAGGTTTGTTGATATAATCGCGGTGTGTAAGCACGAGGTCGATTGCCAGCCGTGAAAACGGAGGGTCAATCGATGCGTGAAGGAAGTCGGCGCGTTAAATTATATAAGGCAGGCAAACTGTGGGTTGCCTGCGCTACAATCATGATTGCCGGAGGGGTCGCATTGGTTGCGACATCGCCGGCTAGAAGTGTTGGGGCGGCCAAGGCCACCGCTTCGGTTTTAACAGCGCCGATCGCGCTGAGCAGTCAGGCGCTGACCGGCGACTCGGCGGCGCCGGTGGTGACTAGCAAGGATCGCAACGGGAATGATTCGGTCGACCCAGACAACACCGGCAGCGGGGTGACCACCATCTCCGACGCCAACATCGCCGATTATTTTGACGTGCGCGACATTGCGGGGATGCCGAAGACGTTCGAAGGCAAAAACGTGCAGCTGACCAACGGGTTGGAAGACCCGAACAAGCCGGGTCAGCCGCAGTTCTCCAGTGGCATGGTGATGATGCTGGCTAACCAGCAGATCGACTTCACCACCGACTTTGCGCTGAACCTCACCATGCACGTCGCGTGGGACCCGAAGACCATGGGCAGCTGGCTTGGCGGCGATGGCTCCGCGCTGTTCTTCGAGCCGCTCAGCCAGGCCCAGGTGCTCGCCACGGCCGCGACTGGCGGTGGCTTGGGACTGACCAAAAATGCCGCGGCCCAAAAGCAGACCATGAGCTTCAACCTCTCGGCCAACGCGTTGGGCCAGCTTGGCGGCGTCCAGAACCACTGGTACGCCTACCGCTCGACCGGGAACAACCAGCCGCTTGACGGGCTGACCGACATGGGCAAAGACACCGGCTTCATCAAAACTGCCGGCAGTCTGGGCTACACCTACGACATGACCTACACCGCCGCCACGCGCAAGTTGCACGTGGCAACGTTCGACGTGAACGGGCAGCCGGTCAAAACCTGGGACGTGGCGATCACGGCTGCGCAGGTTGGCCAAGGCTACACGCTGGGCGTGACCGCGTCCACCGCCGCTTCCCACGCCGCTTATACCGCGACGTTTAACCACTACACCTACACGCCGTCCGGGGCGTCGCTAGCGCTCAGCGCGCAAGGCCTGCCAGCGGGGACGACTGGCCCGAGCCAAAAGGGCATCAAGGCGCTGGCCGGCAATCACGTCGCGTTTTATCCCGAAGGCACTGCTAAACCAACGGTCACGCCGACCGGCTTTCCGCTGACCAGCGCCTACGCCGTGCCGGCGATCGACGGTTACGTGTTGCGCAAGACGCAGTTCATCGACATTGCGCCCGGCGACGCCAACCAAGTCGTGCTGAATTACGGGCAGCCGGCCACCACCACGGTGCGCTACGTCGATGAGGCCGGACAGCCGCTGAAGCCGGCCGTGACGCTGAACGGTTTTGTCGGGGATCGTTACACCGCCGATAAAACGCTCGCGGGTTACGACTACGTGGGGCTGGGCACGGATTCCGCCCCGCTGACCGGCCCGTTCACGGCGGCCAATCAGACGGTGACGCTGGTCTTCCGGCGGCCAGCCACCCAGCTGGCCGTGCGTTACGTTGATGACGCCGGGCGTGAAATTCAGGCGCCAACCAGCCAAGACGGCCTCATCGGCGCCGATTACACCGTCACCGTGCCTACCCTCAAGGATTACGATTACGTGGGGCTGGGCACCGGCTCCGCACCGTTGACCGGGCAAGTTGCGGCCGGTTTGACCGTGACGCTGGTGTACCGGCACAAGGAAAGTCAGCTCCCGACCCCGGCAACTGCCGGTGACCTGACCATTCGCTACGTGGACGAGCAGGGCAACCCGCTTCAGCCGGATGTGGTGAAGGCTGGCTTCGTGGGTAACCGCTATGAAGTCACGGCCCCTACGCTGACCGACTACGATTACGTGGGATTGGGTGCGGATTCCGCCGCTTTGAACGGCCAGTTCACTGTTGCGCCGCAAACCATTACCTTGGTTTACAAGCACGTGCAGACCCAGGGCGACTTGACCGTCCGTTACGTTGACGGGAACGGCGATGTGCTGCAGACCAGCACGACGCTGACCGGCGACCTTGGCAGCAAGTTTGCCGTGACCATTCCCGCCATCGCAGGCTATCACTATATCGGCGCGGGCAAGGTGGGCAGTCAGATCACTGGGACGTACACCAAGGCACCACAGGTGGTCACGCTTGTTTACACCCGCAACGAAAACAAGGTGCCGACGCCTGAACCCGCCGGCGACCTGACCATTCGCTACGTCGATGAAAAAGGCAAGACGCTGCGCCCCGATGTGGTGAAGTCTGGCTACATCGGTAACGGCTACGAAGTGACGGTACCTGCGATTACCGACTACGATTACGTCGGGCTGGGTGACGGCTCGGCTGCCTTGAAGGGTCGGTTCACCACCACAGCGCAAACCATCACGCTGGTGTATCAGCACAAGGCGATCCAGACCCCGACACCGGTGGCCGCTGGGGACCTGACCATTCGCTACGTCGATGAAAAAGGCAAGACGCTGCGCCCCGATGTGGTGAAGGCTGGCTACGTCGGTAACGGCTACGAAGTGACGGTGCCTGCGATTACCGACTACGATTACGTCGGGCTGGGTGACGGCTCGGCTGCCTTGAAGGGTCGGTTCACCACCACAGCGCAAACCATCACGCTGGTGTATCAGCACAAAGCGATCCAGACGCCGACGCCGGAAGTCGCTGGGGACCTGACCATTCGCTATGTCGATGAGCAGGGCAAGACGTTGCGCCCCGATGTGGTGAAGTCTGGCTTTGTGGGTAACGGCTATGGCGTCACAGCACCTGCCATCCAAGACTACGATTACGTTGGGTTGGGTGACGGTTCGGCGGCTTTGAAGGGCCAGTTCACCGCCACGGCGCAGAACATCACCCTGGTATATCAGCATAAGGCGATTCAGACCCCGACACCGGCGGCCGCGGGCGACCTGACCATTCGCTACGTCGATGAGCAGGGCAAGACATTACGCCCCGATGTGGTGAAGTCTGGCTTTGTGGGTAACGGCTACGGGGTGACGGCCCCCGCGATTGCGGACTACGATTATATCGGGTTGGGTGACGGTTCGGCTGCTTTGAAGGGTCAGTTCACCGCCGCCGCGCAAACCATCACGCTGGTGTACCAGCACAAGGCGATCCAGACGCCGACACCTGAACTCGCCGGTGACCTGACCATTCGCTACGTCGACGAGCAGGGCAAGACGCTGCAACCTGATATGGTAAAGTCTGGCTTTGTGGGTAACGGCTATGAAGTGACGGTGCCTGCGATTACCGACTACGATTACGTCGGGCTGGGTGACGGCTCGGCTGCTTTGAAGGGTCGGTTCACCGCCGTAGCGCAAACCATCACGCTGGTGTACCGGCACAAGGCGATCCAGACCCCGACGCCGGCGGCCGCGGGTGATCTGACCGTTTGCTGTGTCGACGAAAACGGTAACCCGCTTCAACCTGATGCGGTGAAGGCTGGCTACGTCGGTAACGGCTATGAAGTGACGGCCCCCGCGATTACCGACTACGATTACGTTGGGCTAGGTGAGGATTCCGCGGCCTTGGCGGGTCAGTTCACCGCCGCTGCGCAGACCATCACGCTGGTGTACCGGCGGCACGTTACCCCGACCACAACGCCAACCGTTGATCCGGTTGACCCGACCACTGGAACGCCGGGTCAACCAAGTTCGACCGGTCGCCACGGCGCGACCGACAACCGCACGTCGACAACCGGCCCTGCGACCAAGGCGACGCTGCCGCAGACTGGGGACCAGCGTAACCTGCTGCTACAGGCACTGGGGATGTTGTTCTTGGGGCTGACGAGTGCTGGCGTCATGATCGACCGGCGGCGTGAGCGGTGATGCACCGTCAGTGATGCAACTGAATATGATGATGAGAGGCTTCGCTTCGGCGGGGCCTTTTTGAAATTGCGACAGAATTAACCGCGGTGCGCGCATCTTGTCATTTTTTGCTGCAGTGTGTGGCGACGAAAAAAAGGGGTTGCCCCCGGACTGGCGAGTATGCTAATATATTTAAGTTGTCATATGGCAATGCAGCAATGGGTGGTTAGCTCAGCTGGCAGAGCAACGGACTCTTAATCCGTGGGTCCAGGGTTCGATCCCCTGACCACCCATCACAAGGACCGGCAAGCAGAGATGCTTGCCGGTTTTTTCGTTTGCATGAGCGATAGGCTAACACTTGAGGATCATATCACTTTGCCTGTTATTTAATGAAGTGGATCAAGTCGCGGTGCGCGCGCTTCTGGTTTGCAATCTAAAAAACTTAGGGTGATCACAAATCTCCGGTAAAGTAGGAAAGAAAACTCGTTTGAGCGTAAAAAAATACCTTCCAGTTATTGGATGGAAGGCGGCGGTCTGGGGTAGTTAAGCCCATGCTCCTGCGGTTCACTTTACGATGATAGCCTATCATGAGTTGACGTAGGCTGCAAACAAGGCAGACTTTTAATTACTATGATTACACTGTTGTCGGCAACTGGTTACGGCTAGTTACCGTACCCGATACTGTTGCCGTCTGAAGGTGTCCCTGTGGTTGACTTTACATTTTCAGTTAGTGCAAATCCCGCACAGCTAGGCGCGTTTATCACTGCCGTTATCGGCGGAGCGATTGCCTGGAAGAAGCGGCCCAGGCACTAGCTCAACGGAAGCCTCGCCGGCGCCGGTGAGGCTTCTTACTGTTATTTATCGGGCGTCATCGGCTTTCGCAGGAGTGCCGAGTTTGAATCAGAATTGGGTAAAGGGCCGGAGGTGCACTGATGCTAGCGTTAGGGTTCAATTTGCTGATACGACGTGGGATCGTCATCGGCGTTGCTGGGTTCAATCGGGTGTGCGGCTAGTCGTGGACCTGCGCGATAAATGGCGGTTTGGTCGCTTACTTCGGCCTGTTATATCACAGCTGTCGCATCTAACTGAATGGTACCGATCGCCGCCGTGAATCGCAATCGGTGGTTTTTTGATGTCCGGATACAACCCCTCAAATTTTTCTCCGCGAATTATTTTTGGGGTAGGTAAGGCTCTAGTAGAGCAAATACCAGCGATATCTCGTAATTATTGATGCAGATGTTATATTTGATCTCAATCTGTTTGAAAATACTGTGTGACACCGCGTAGAAATCTTCCTCAGTGGGATTCTTAAACGAATGCGCTTGCGGATTCACATCACTTGTTGACGACAAGATTGAGCGCTCGATGGTCAAGGATAGATGCATGTATAGATTGAGCTTTAACTTGGCATCCAGTGTGATGTTGTAGTAAGCCTGGAACCGTTCGACAATTTTCTGGACGTCGTTAATCACAATATCGGGATTCATGAATTCTAGTCTGTTCCGAATACCGTTGATACTGAAGAACTTCAACAGATGATCCATCAAGTTGCTGATGTTGGCCGGGCTTTCTCCGGATTTTCGCAAGAGTTGAGTGAGTTGCTGGTTGCCCGATTGATCCATGATGTTATAGATATTGAGGATTTCGATATCAAGCTCTGTGCGAACATCTGTCGTCGTGATGACGAACTGCGTATTTTTGAAGAAATGATTATCATTGTTGTGCAAGATAATATTGAGATCCGCGTAGTCTTCGGTAATAATCTCCAGATTGTCGGATAAAGTGGCGCACATCATTTTTTTGATTTCTGCTGACAGGCCCACTCCGGACATGCATGAGACGATGATATTTTTTCGATTGGAGATGCCTTCGAATGACTGCGAGCCGGTTGAGTCACCATATTTCTGAGTAGCCAGGGTGATTTCATCGAAGCTATCGTGCCTTTGAATGCGCAAACCGACGTCCAGCGCCGTCGCTGTGGTCAAGTTATTTACAACTAGTAACTCCTGGTCTGAGAATTGGCGAATCTCACTGAACATCTGATTGAGAGAGCCCATATCCAGCAAGACAATCGTGCCATTACGGCTGGTGCCTTGCCAGGCTAAGTACTGCTTGACCTGTTTTTTGATATCGTTAATCGAAGCGTCGACAGGCATGTCGAACGCTTCAAAATAATACCCTTGACACAGGTTGTTTACTACGTTTTGAATGCTAGACGCGGTGCTAGGACCATGCGCGAGCAGAATCGCGTTGAAGTCTACCGCTTCGATAACGGCGGAAGAATCAGCGAGCAAGGGGAAGAATAATAGCGGCCAGCTTTGTAGATGTAATGGCGCATTAGCTGAGGCCAAGAATTTTTTCACGAGATAAAAGCTACGGGGGTAGCTTCGTTTTAGTGATTTTCGCAAGTTAGTGACTCGCTCTTGGGTGTCATCGAAGTTGACGTAATTGATCAGCATCCACATTGAGGTAAGCTGATGCCAATAATTAGCTGACGTCGGCATCTTCAATCCATATTGATCGTGCAGCGTGTGCTGATAGCGCTCTTTGAGCTGGTGCATGGTGCCGGAGAAAACCGCTGTGTCGAGTCCTGAGCTGACGGTGCGCAAGAGTTTTCGCACGATGAACTGTTGCTCAGATAGGGGTGCTTGACTCCTCAGCGAGCTGTTAATGTCCTGGATGGCCGTGTTAAGGAGCTGATTATACCCAGTTAAATGACTAAAGTAGTTGGTTATCTGCTGCGTATTCTGCTGGGTGGGGGTGATAATCACCGGATTGTCTGTGGTGGCGTCGATTAGAATCGGTTGACTGCGGTCGGTAGTGTCGGCGTATGCTTTGGCACATTTCAGGGTCACCGAGTTTTGAATGCTGCCAATGTTACCAGGTAAATTGAGGTTAGCAATCTGCGAGATAGTCGCTAGCGGAACCGCGAATGGCTGATTCACTTTGATGGCTTCATTCTGGAAGGCATTAATCGTAATGGCGATGCGTTCTGTGACTGGCCGCTCCAAGTAGTCGGGCAAGTGGACAGTAAGGGGAATACGGCGTAGTAAGGTCCGCAACAAGACGGCTTCGACAGATTCTGTGGTGGCGAAAATGAAGCGGACATGAGCGCTGCGTGGGTGCTCAGTCTCCCCCAGCGGATAGAAGCGATTGGCATCTAAGAGCGAAAATAGTTTTTCTTGGCTAGAGTGAGGTAATCGGTGCACTTCATCTAAGAACAAGTAGCCGCCATCAGCACGGTCGATTAAGCCTTTCGTATCGGCCATCGCACCGGTGAACGCGCCGCGCTTGTAGCCGAAAAGCACCGATGACAGCAGATCAGGGTTATTGGCATAGTCTGCTGCGTTAAGGGTGACGAATTCTGCATGGTCCGCAATTAGATGTAAGCGTCTAGCTTCTGCATAGATGGTTTTGGCCAAAAACGATTTACCCACGCCACTATTACCAGTAATCAGCAACGGAAAGCCGCCGCCTGGATACACCATTGATTCTCGACTATTGGCAATCACTTGGCTCAGGCTACCATCGAAGCCAATAATCTGGCTGAAAGAGGTAGGCGTCTGTTTCAATGACCAATAAACCGGTCTGCTGCCAGTTTTGGCCAGCTTACCGGCTTGATAAAGCTGCGATAAATAAGAGCTCACCACTCCTCGCGTCAGCCCCACCGCCTTGGCAATTTCCTGGGTGGTGAATTCATGGCCAGCCTTAGTATGTTCGAACACCTGTAAGACTTTTTCCGTTGCACGCATTTGCTGTCACCTCGTTTAAGCACTTTGTTACAATTTTAAGCACTAGATTTTAGTGCGATTATTTCACAAGTTGCTTAAAATGTCTACTGGGAGGTGACCGTCTATGCTTGTGCAAGACCAAACCGTGATACAGACCCAGCAACTTAATCTTAGACAGCTGAATAGTTTGGCACTGCTAGCCGCATCATCGGCGGACTTGGTTGAGCAGCTAGAGACGGTCGCTTGGAATCACCCATTGCTGACAGTACGGCGACCACAGCCGGCTCAATCCGGGACTTATGAAGAGTGGATGCAGCCAGCACAGACCCTACGTGAGACCCTTGAACAATATCTGACTCGTCAGCTCAATGAGCTCAGCCTATCAAAAGTGCAGGTGGCCGTTGTCCAAGCATTAATTGCCCGGTTAGATCAGCATGGCTATCTGGCAGCGTCTAGCGATGCGCTGGCTGCTAGTCTGGGAGTGGATGCCTCGTGCGTGGCGCGGGCGGTGAAGATACTGCAGTCGCTTGATCCGCCAGGTATTGGTGCAAGGTCCGCTCAGGAAAATCTATTGATTCAGATCAAGCGCAATCCCCAGGCACCCAAAGAGGCGGCACCGCTGATTACCGAACATGCGGATGAATTGGCGAATCATCATTATCGCAGGATTCTGGCCCAGATGCAGATGACCCCTGAGCGCTTTGAGCAGGTGATGATGTTTTTGCGCCAGTTGTCCCCTAGGCCGGACTCGAGATTCTTCACTGCTACAGCGACCCAATATGTGGTGCCGGAAGTCGCGGTTGATTTTGTCGCCGGTGAACCGCAGGTGACACTGATTAAGCAGAATCAGCCTGTGCTTATTTTTGATTGCAGCGATCTGCATGGGCAAGGTGAGCTGACAGGAAACGCAGAGGTAAAGAAGTATCTAACGACAGAACTGGCGGAGTATAAAGCGCTGAACCGTGCGCTGCGTGAACGTGGCAGTACAGTGTTAACGATTGCCCAAATTATCGTTACGAAGCAAGTGGCATTCATTCGTGATGGCGCGGCGTTGGCTCCGCTGACTATCGTCGAAATTGCAAATCAATTAGCGCTTAATTCATCCACCGTAAGTCGGGCGATTAGCGGCAAATACCTCCGCGTCAACCAGCAGGTGATAGCGCTGCGGTCGCTGTTGTCACATGATATTGGCAATCATCAATCGCAAGCAGGGGCGCTGCAGTTGATGGCTACCATCGTGGCGCAGGAGGATGTCCGGCAACCGCTGACTGATGATGCTATCAGTCAGCAGCTGGCGGCGCAAGGCTTCCATATCTCGCGCAGGACGGTGGCGAAGTATCGGCATCAGCTTGGGATTCTCGGCTCCACCAAACGTCGGTTGAGTTAATCGATCAGGCGGCAGCAAGAGTGCTTAATTAAAAATAAGCACTTTTTTTTTTGCTTCGTTCAGTCCCGGCGTCATCGGTTTGGCACGCTATTTGCTACTAGTAAAGTGAAGGGAGTGAGCACCGATGAGACAAATTATCATCGCGTCACATGGCAAACTAGCCGAGGGGGTCGAGAACACACTGCAGTTATTCACGGGTAATCTAACCGGAGTATCGTTTCTATCTGCGTATACCGAAGATGGGGTTCAGCTAGACGATCAGATTGAAGCACTGATGAAGACTTTCGACCAAGATGGCGCGTTATTCTTCACTGATATTAAAGGCGGAAGCGTCACCCAAGCCGTGGTGCGGCATGTCGCAAACTTGGCGAACGTCTATGTGATTGCAGGGTTTAACTTTGCAATGATACTAGAAGCGTTGATGTCAACGGTGGCCTTGAGTGAAACGTTCGCTCAGAAGCTTGCAGTCAGTGGCCGGGAAGGCATTGAGCTGATTGAGGTTAAGCAGGATGCAAGTGAACAAGAAGACACTTTCTTTGAGTAGGAGGAATTAGATATGATTTGTTCTTTGCGAGTAGACGAGCGATTGATTCATGGTCAGGTGGCCATGACGTGGACGAAAGAACTGCGACTCACCGGTATTGTCATCGCTAATGATGAAGCGGCTAAAGACGAGATGCAGAAGATGACACTGAAGATGGCGTTGCCACATGGTGTAAAACTCATTGTGAAGTCGGTAGAAGGGGCAATTAGCCTGCTGTCCGACTCGCGCGCAGAGGCGATGCGGCTAATGGTCATCACCCGTACCGTGGCCGATGCGGTGAAGGTTGCTACGGCGTTCCCGAAGACCATCGAGCTTGTGAACATTGGTAACGCAGGCAAAATGTCGAACACCGATGAGAAGAAAACCATGATGACGCGTGCCGCGATGCTGACTGATGCTGAGATTCAGTCGCTTCGAGAGTTGGTCAATGTCTATCCGGAAACCTTCTTCCGTGGCACGCCTGAGATGGAGAAAACCATGGCATCATCAGCACTGAAAAGCGTAAGCAAAGGAGGAAAGAACTAATGTACGACGCAATTATCGTTGCACTATGTGTATTTATCGGCGTTGCTGGTCATGAAATGTTCGGGATGGCGATGTTGAGTCGGCCAATTGTGGTCGCGCCACTGGCCGGCTTATTGTTAGGGGATCTTCAGACGGGGCTACAGGTCGGTGCGTCGCTTGAAGCCATTTTCATGGGCGTCGTGAATGTCGGGGTGACCCCTTCCGCCGAGCCAGCCATCGCTGCCGGTTTGGCCACCGTATTCACGATTCAGATGGATGGCAAACTCGGTGCCATTATTCCTTTGGTTTGGCCTTTAGCCATCATTGGCCTGCAAATTATCAATATGATTTTCTCGTTTGTCTGCGGACCATTTGCTTCTAAGTTCCTGAATTATGCCAAGAATGATGATCAAAAGCGGTTTGTCCATTTGCATTTTGGCTTATGGGTTCTGCATTATGTCTTGTATGCACTGCTGCCGTTCTTCGCTGTGCTCCTTGGGTCAAGTGTGGTCAAGCAGGCGATTAATGCGATTCCGCATGTGATTATGAACGGGCTCACCGTTGCTGGGAACTTGATGCCGGCAGTCGGGATGGCCATGCTGCTGCAGATGCTTTGGCGTAACGACTTGGCAATCTGGTACTTCTTGGGCATCGTGCTGATGGCTTACTTCAAGTTGCCAATGATCGCGATTGCGGTTATCGGTGCCATTGTCGCCATTGCGATTGCTGAACGCGACCTACAATTGAAGAAAGTCACCAATGCTGGCGTAGCAGTGGCAACGAATCAAGGTGAGGCTGGGACAAGCGAAGATTTCGAAGAGGAGGACTTTTTCAAATGAAAATCGGCAGTGAATTAGATAAAGACGAAAAGAAGTTAATGCGGAAGCTCTTCTGGCGCTCAGGCCCAATGTATATCTCCGTGAACCCAGTGCTGATGGGAGGTAGCGGTTTTGCATACGCGTTGATGCCATTTATCAACAAGTTCTACAAGAATAAAGAAGACCGGGCAGCTGCGCTTGAACGCGAAACCCAGTATTTCTCCACGACAATTCCGTTCGCTTCATTCGTCATGGGCATCGCCGCCTCGATGGAAAAAGAAAATGCCCAAAGCCCCGATTTTGACGTGTCGAGTATCAATGCGATTAAAACCGGCTTGATGGGTCCACTGGCAGGTATCGGCGACTCACTGTTCTGGGGTGTATGGCGTGTGGTTTGTGCCGGGATCGCGATTACGCTTGCCAAGCAAGGCAGCTTCCTGGCACCAATCCTATTCCTTGTCATGTTTAATGCGATTAACTATATTTGCCGTTACTATGGTGGCGTACTAGGCTATTCACTAGGTTCAAAGTATATCAGTCGGATCTATCAAAATGGACTAATTGAGGTCCTGACCAAAGCTGCCAGTGTCTTAGGCTTGATTATGGTTGGTGCGATGACGGTTAGCATGGTGCTGTTCAAGACTAAAATTAATCTCGTCATGGGTGGCAAGGAGATTCTCGACCTGCAGAATGTCTTGGATACGATATTCAAGAACTTGGTTCCGGTATTGATTACTTTAGGATGCTTCAAACTGCTACGCGGTAAGAAGGCCGGTATCATTACGATCTTGTTCGGCATCGTTGTCATTAGTATTCTCCTGTCGTTCTTGGGATGGGTTTAATGACTAGCGTTTGGGATCTACTGACTGCCCCTGTGAATGCGGCGACTAATATCCGGTGTGAGGATGGGCGGTTCTCGACGACCAATCATAAGAGCTTCTACCGGCAGCATCAAGGCGCAGACGGCTTGACGTTCGATGTTGGGAACCAGAAGACCTTAGCGAATATTTCTGCGCTGGGGCAGATTGCACACTTGTGTTTTTACCGCGAGAATCACTATACCGAGGAGAAACCGGGTGTATGGGTCAATAAAGGGCTGGCGCAAACCGAGCAGATCAATTTTGCGCTGACGATTGATGGGCAAACGCGCCAGCTGTGCCAAGCGGATCACAACATCATCGTCGATACGTTAGCTGATGCCATTCCGCGCGTGCAACATCGCTATTTGGATGTCGAGGTGACGGAGATTCCGTTTTGCCCGATTAGCGGGGATGAGCGCAAGAGTATGTTAGTGGTGCCCTTGTATATCAAGAATATCACCGCTAAGCCAATTCGCGTGGCGCCGTGCCCACCGCGGTTATTTCAACAGAAGTATTCCGATCAACAAAATGTCTTAGCTAAGTTGAGTGGTGGCGCTAAGGTGATCGCGCCGAATGCGACTGCCTGCTGTTCGTATGTGTTCGTCGATCCGGATTGCTATGATGAGCTTGATTGGCTGACTGAAGACAATTGCGATCGTCAATTAATCGCAACTGTGAGCTACCACCAACGTTTATTCAGCGGCTTGCAGCAAGGGGAAAATGGCATTAGCACTAGTTTGAAGCGGGCAGCCTATCAGGCTTTGTTATCGCTTGCGATGAACAAGGATGGGCAGATTGTTGGAGCGAACTGGGGCAGTTACCCAGCCGTCGCACGAATCTGGAACAAAGACATGTTTTACGTCTCCTTGCCCATCATGATGCTTGACGCACACCTTGCCAAGCAGATTATCCTTTGGTTCTCCAAATATCATATCAAACCTAAAGGCACCAAGTTCCAAGGCGGCATCTATCATTCGCTGGGGAACACGTTGGCACCGGTCATGTTGGCAGGCATGTACTACCAATGGTTCGGTGATGTCCAATTCTTTAAAGACCAGCCTCAACTGGTTGCAGATTATGCGCAATTGCTCCAGACGATCCGCAATGATACTCACCAGCCTCACCCCGTGCTGCGGGGCTCGGAATGGGTGAGTGATGCGTATGCGTTGGGGGATGTGCACACCGGTTCGAATATTTGCCTGTGGTCGGCTTGCGTTGGTTTAGCAGAAATCTATCAAGCGCTGGGGCAGTCTACGCAAGCGGGTGCCATGAATCGCTACGCGCAGGAGATTCATGAGGCCATCGACTCGTTTCTGGTGGTTAAGGATAAGTCGGGGCAGCATTGGCTCGAAGGCCGTAACGTTGACGGAAACTATCTCAGCGTGTCCACTCGCGGTTATGAGCAAAGTATTCACGATCAGGGCCTGATTTTCTTGAGTTATATGATCAAGAATCACCACCTTAGCTTAGTGATGCATGATGGTGAAGAGTCTGATACGACTATGGCGCCAGTATATGGATTCGAATCCAAAGACTCACCGGTTTATCAACACACGATGCAATTTGCTGGTTCTAACCTGAACCCGACTTTTGTAGAAGGACTCCAAGGCATCAGTTGGGGAGAAGAATCGGGAACAACTTTCCCTGGCTTCATCACACTATTGATGGGCCACGCCAGTGATGCTCAGGACTTCGAGCAGCAGTATAAATATCTGCTGGCGCTGGCTGACCTGGATGGTAGCTGGTGGTGGTGGCCATATGGCCTGCAGGCGAAATACGGTGATGTATTGCGTAATTTTGGCCCAGGTAAATGTGGCTGGGCTTCCGGCATGGCGGTTTCGCTGTTGTTAACTCAGTACTATGGCGTGAGTGTTCAGCATGGCGCCTTAGCAGTCGCGCCAATGAAGAATCTGACGAGCTTCTGCTGGGAACAAGCGCGGATTGGGCGCTGGTTCGTGACACTGAAGGTGACGCCAACAACGATTACCATTCACAATCTAGCGGATCAGGCAATTGAGGTGTGGGTCAATCAGGTAAAACACCCATTAATAGCTAATGAAACTAAGCAATTTGAAAGGGCAAAGCAATGAGTCTCTTAAGTGATATTACGCAGTATCGGCACCAAGTTACTAGGGCCATCACCCCTGAAAATATCACCGGTGAAAAAGGTGCAGCTGCCCAGGCGGGCAGCAAACTGGGCCCTCATCGCAAGGGCAGTCCAACGATTCCACTAATGCAAGGCGAGGAAACTGAACTGGCCAATATTGAAGGCCCCGGAGTGATTCAGCACATCTGGATGACGGTGCGGAACCAAACCGAGCTGGGGAGTTTCGTGCTCCGCGATTTGGTGTTGCGATTCTATTGGGATGACGAACCGGAACCAGCTGTGGTCACGCCGTTAGGGGACTTCTTTTGTAACGGTTTCGGTCAGTGGTGTGACGTAAATTCGTTGCCGATTGTGGTCAATCCAACAGGCGGTTTCAATTCCTATTTTGAGATGCCGTTCAAGCACCACGCACGGATTACGATTGAAAATCAGCATCCGAAGAGCCTGAGTTCATTTTTCTATACGATTAATTACGCTTTGGTAGATGGGTTGCCGGACAACAGCATGTATTTTCATGCCAAATGGCAGCGTGAACGCTGTACTAAAAAAGCCGTTGATTATACGCTACTAGATACCACTGAGGGGCCAGGAGTTTATGTTGGTACCTATTTGGCGTTGACGGCCTTACAACGATATTGGTGGGGAGAAGGTGAGTTTAAGTTCTATATTGATGAAGATGATCAATTGCCTACCGTGACCTCCACCGGGTCTGAGGATTACTTTGGTGGTGCCTGGGCATTCCATGACTTTAACCACGACGGCCATCCGCGGGCTAAGAATTTCTGTACACCGTTCCTCGGCTATCCGTACCAAAGCACTCGTGACTCGACACGTGATCGATTCGAGACAGGAAAGCTTAACGCAATCCACGCCTTTGGTGATGACGCACTGCCGCAGCACGGTTTGTATCGCTGGCACCTACAAGATCCCATCGTTTTCGAACATGGGTTGAAAGTCGCACTCCAGCAAATCGGGAATGACGATGTCACGTTATTCGAGCGCGAGGATGACGTCGCCAGTGTGGCGTATTGGTATGCCCTGTCGCCGGCAGGAGACGGGGAGGCGTTGCCAGATAGAACAGAGCGATTGCCACGGTAGGCGAACACGTAAGGTCGATTATAAGAAGAAGGTGTAACCATGACCGTTGGATCTATTGAAGCAGGTGGGACCAAGTTCGTCGTGGCTGTGGCTGATGACGACATGAAGCAGCCAATTACAGCCCGGATCCCCACCACAGATCCTGTCACCACGCTGAACCAAGTGATCCAGTTTTTCCGTACTAATCCAGTTGATAGCCTGAGTATTGGCTCGTTTGGTCCATTGTGCTTGGACCATAGTGCGCCTAATTATGGCGCACTTCAAAACACACCCAAACCTGGCTGGGCTGGCATCAACATGTATGAAGATTTGATCCAGGCACTGAACATTCCAGTCCAGATGACCACAGATGTTAACGCGTCAGCATATGGCGAATACTATCTGTTCAATCGGAATTTTCGGCAGAAACCAGTGAAATCCTTAGCGTACCTGACTATTGGTACTGGCATCGGTGGTGGCTTTATTGAAGGTGGCCATGTCATTGGCGAATCTGGGCACCCTGAGGTTGGCCACATGTGGGTCGAACCAAGAGCTGATGATGACTTCGAAGGTGGTTGCCCGTATCATGGCAACCACTGTTATGAAGGATTGGCATCGGGTTCTACGATTTCAGCACGTACCGGCGAACGTGGGGAGAATCTGGCGCGCACACATCGGGTGTTTGATTTGATTCAGTATTATACGGCACAGTTGGCGTGGAATATCTATGTGACGATGCATCCCGAGCGAATTATCATCGGTGGGTCTGTTTTGAATGTAGACGATTTAACCGGTGTTCGTCAGTACTTTAATGACTTTAATCACGACTATTTGGCTGTTCCAGATTTAACCGAGCTAATCCAGCCTCCGCTGGCAGCGCACAACGGGTCTGCAACGATTGGTAACTTTTTACTTGCCAGGCATGCAGTGGGGATCAGTGGGGATACCGATCCTGAACTAATTATGAGTAGGACCCTTCAGGACCTGGACTCAGGGATAGGCTGACTGTTTAGCATCGAGTTGATATTGATTTTTGAACACACCTGGGCCTTGATGGTCCGGGTGGTTTTTTGGTTACTTCGAGACAACATACGGAACATGTCGAAAAATAGTTATTGGCAGGCGGTGGCCCGGGTCGGTTGGACCTTGTAATATCACAATATATTTTACATGAATATATTGTCGCCTGTTCACACACAGCTGGTGAAAATAATGAGAGTCTGAGGTAACAGTGTTAAATCGTTGATTCGTAACCGGTTGTGAATAGCTATTATACCCGATACCACTAATGAAGTTTCGCTGATGACGGTGAAGCTTTTTATCGTTTTACGAGTGTCGCTTAATCTGGCTTTGCGGGTTGGCACTGAGCGTATCTCATGAAATTAGTCGAGCAGGCTTTCGGCTGGCTATTTTGTCAGTGCCATGTTCCACGTGAAACAACGGGGCCCCGCCTCGCACCAACACCGCGCTGCCGCGACTGCTGAAGTCGGGCAGGGCGGTGTTTTGGTGTGCCACGTTGCGCGATCCTGATATTGGTTTATATGCTAACCCAACTTCGCGTTGCTACCGGGTTTTGGCCCCATATTGGGCGTCGGCAGCCCCGTCAGTGGCCCGCCCAAGCTGTTATAGTACAGAAAGTCCACCTATCCCGATAAACCAAGTTAACGGCTGGGTCCGTTGAGGCGGGGCAGGCGACCCCGTATGATGCAAATAGTAAGCGCTTTCTCGGGCTTGCGCAACGGCTTTGGGGTAGGGTGAACCGCAATGATTCAGGATGAGACCCGCAGCAGACTGCGGGCACAAGGAGGAGCAATGAGAAAGTCACGGGTAGTACGTAATCTCACACTGGGATCGATGGGTATTTTGGCGGCGCTGGCCCTGGGGGCAGGACAACCAGCGCAGGCCGCAGCGTCACCGAACGGGAAAAGCTATGGCGCCTATTTTCGCGCGTGGATGGATGGCAGTCTGATCGGGGTCAACTCTGCGCTGAACCAACCGAACATTCAGACGATCGCCGACATTCCATGGGGTGTGGATTATGTGACCGTTTTTGGCCCGAGTCAAAACGATACCGGGGTTTCCGGCCTGCAGTCGGCGCCGTTCTACGAGCATCTGAAGGAATACGCCGCCACGCTTCACGCGCGCGGCACCAAGATCATCAAGGGCCAGGGGTACAAGGCGTCGATCCTGCCGCTGGCCAAGAAGTACAACTACTCCCTCGATGTGGACTTTGACGCGATCGCCAAGCAGTTCGCACACGATATCGTGTTCAAGTATGACTTGGACGGGATCGATGTGGACATGGAGTACACCCCGGACGCGCAAACCGTTGCGTTTTCGAACCGCTTCTTCGCCGCACTGGGCCAGTACCTGGGGCCGAAGTCGATGAATCCGGGCACGGTGATGGTTTACGACACGGTGGATCATTTTACCAAGGATCCGCTCAAGGACGTGGCGCAGTACTTCACCTACGTGGGCAATCAGCAGTACGGGCAGCCGAGCCAGCTCACGACTGCGGAGCTGCCAGGGTTTAACGCGGCCGGCATGCCGTCTGACCGCGTGATGGCGGGCCTGTCCTTTACTGAAAACGGCACGAAGGGCTGGGGCGACAACACCGGGGGGTACATGAACAGCCACATCCACGAGATGGCGATGGCCGCCGCCACTGGCGACTTCATGGGGATGTTCACGTATGCCATCGACCGCGATGGCCGCACGGGCGAGGGGGATGACTACACGTCAACGAAGTCCTCGACCTTCCGCTGGACGAAGGCGTCGGTGCTGGAGACCAAAGGGTACACGCTTGAGCAGACGAAGCAGGCGGCCTATCAGCACATTCAGCGCGTGAAAGACGCGCGCAGTTGGACCACGGATCAGGTAACGGAACTGACCGCAGGCGTGGCGAACGCCGAGAACATCTGGGACGTCATCTCGGTGTTCATGTCGGATGACTACGCCACCTCGCTGGACCCGACCTTTGATCCATTTTACGAGTTGCAGACGCCGCTGACGTCAACAGCCAGCCTGGAACAGGCGATCACCGACGCGGGCCAGCTCGAGGAGTCCCGCTACACAAGCGACACGTGGTTGACCCTCGCACTGGCGGTCAAGCAGGGGGCGGCGCTGCTGGAGGCGGAGGACCCGGCGGCCAGTGACGTTGCGGCAGCCACGACCGCGGTGGCGCAAGGGATCGCCGGGCTGAAGGCCGTTGCCAATCCTGGCACCGACCTGGCGCACCTGAACACCTCGCTGGCCTTGGCGGCGCGCGTCACTGAAGACATCTACACGGACACCACGTGGGACGCTTTCGAGCAGGCGCAGGCCACGGCCATGGGCATTAAGGCCTTCCCACAGGCGGATCAGCACATGATCGATGATGCCGCGGGCAACCTGGCCCGGGCCATCGGTCAGCTGGTCATCGACACGTTCCCGACCCCGGCGAACAAAGCGGCCCTGAGCGAGCTGCTCGCCAGCCTTCAGCCCCTGACGGCGACGGATTACCTGCCGCAGACCTGGCACGCCTACGATAACGCGCTGAAGGCCGCCAAAACCATTGCCGCAAACGTTGACGCAACACAGGCGGATGTGGATGCGGACCTGACCACGTTGCAGGCGGCGCTTGACGGGTTGCTGCCGAGCACGGCCACCCCACCGACCGTCACTGATGGCCTCGCGCGGTTGGTGGCGCAGGCGAACACGCTGAACGCGGCCGACTATGCGGCGGCGAGCTACGCCCCAGTTGCCACGGCACTGGCGGCGGCGCACACGGTTTTGACGGATCAAACGGCCACGCAGGCGCAGGTCACCGCGGCTGGCGCTAGTCTCATTCAGGCGATCGGGCAGCTGAGCACCCCACAGATGCAGGCCGCCAAGGAAGCCAAAGCGCGCGTGGCGGGGGCCGCGAGTGCACTGAGCGGTTACATGCGCGAGCAGGGTAAGGCGGTGGAAGCGAAGCGGCTTGCGGCTGAGCAGACGGCCGCCTTCCAGGCCGGTCGGCAGAGCGGCGAAACCGGTGCGGCCGTGCCGGATCTGACGGCGCGCTCGGCCAACTATCAGGCCGCGTTTGCCCAGGGCCAGAAGGTGGGCGCGGGCATTCGCGCGCTGAAGGCCTTCCTGGCCAAAACCGCGGACCAAGCCGCCGCCATTCGCGCGGCCAAAGCCCATGCGCAAACCATTCTGGACAGCCACAAGAAGGGCAGCACCTACGGCGACTACAAGAAGATCGAGGCCGCATACGCCAAAGGCAAAGCGGACCAGAAAAAGGCCACGGCGATCGTTGCGGGCAAGACGCCGGTGTCGACGCCAACGCCCGCGGCCGAGCCAGCCGCGACGTCGCGATCGAAGGCGTCTGCGGCAACGGGTGCGAAGGCCGATCACCAGCTCCCGCAAACCGGCAACCGCGTCGCCTGGGGTGCCGGGTTCCTCGGTGCGTTGATGACGTTGGGCACGGCGGTGGGGCTGCGGAAGCGGCACTAAGCCGATCGCCAACAATGAACTGGTCAGCAACACGCTGGCCAGTTTTTTATTGGCGCAGCCAAGTTTTTGATTAAATAAAATAACGAATATTTCATGCTGATACGGAACCTGACAAATGGTTTCTACCTATAGGTGCGCGGGGAGCAGGGAGATAACGCTTCGTTCCAGACGTGGTACCGACCAATCTGAGAAACGGCAAAAACAGGTTTGACAAGCTTTCTGCCGTTCGTTAGACTTAGCCTCGTAAACGTTTACAGATTTCTATCACGTCACGCGACGCAAACGTGGCGTAATCAACCAATTTAGGTGATCGACTTGCTAATTTCACAAGTGTTAAACAATAACGTTCTGCTTGTGGAGGATGGGCAAGATCAAGAGAAGATCATCTGGGGGCGGGGCATTGGCTTCAAGGCGCACCGCGGGCAGAACTACGACCCGCAACCGAACGACCGCGTCTTCTCGGCTGTGCCGCACAATGACGATAAGTGGCTCGATTCATTCAAGCAGTTATCGAGTAAGATCCCGCGCGAGTACTTTGAGCTGACGGATCAGATCATTGCGCTGGCACAGAGTCAGATCGACGCCGACTTTGATGAGCATCTCTTGGTCCCACTAACAGACCATATCTACTTCGCAGTCGAACGATTTCGGATGGGTCTGAATCTCGCCAACCCGATGCTGATCGACCTGAAGCGGTTTTTCGCCAAAGAGTACCAGGTGGGGAAGCAGGCACAACAGCTTATCCACCAGCTCTCGGGCGTACCAGTTTCAGACGATGAAGCAGGCTTTATCGCGATTCATCTGGTTGAGCACGAGATTCAACATTCAGACAGCACTATTACGAATTTTTCCAATATTCTAGAGATCTCATCCGGCGTGAACAGTATCATTGAAGCGGCGTTCGGGCGGCAGTTCTCCGAGGATAGCATCGCCGTCAGTCGGCTGATGACGCACCTGCACTACTTGATCCTGCGTAGCCGGACCAAGCACCCGCACAAGCCGTCACCGGACGACACCGAGCTCTTAGCTTCCCTGCTTCGGCGGCACCACCGCGCCGGGGCGTGCCTGAGCCAGGTGGTCGCGTACCTCGAAAAGCAGATCGACTACCGCTTCACCGATTCGGACCGGCTGTACCTGCTGATCCACATCGTTCACATAACTGAATAAGGGCTTGTAACTTTAAGTAGGCAATACCCAACAACCGTCGCAGCCACTTGGTTTGCGCGGCTGTTGGGTATTTTATTTTGACACGTGAGAGGAGTATCACATTATGGACAACGCACACGAGAGTCGAAAGACCCGCTTCTATGCGTTCATGCAAAACCTCGGGAAGTCCTTCATGTTCCCGATTGCCACCCTGTCTGCCATGGGCATCCTGGTGGGGCTGGGCAGTGCCTTCACCGCACCGTCGATGATGGAACGCCTGCCATTCTTGCAGAACCACATTGTTAACGTCATCTTCAACTTCATGAACACGGTGGGGAGCTTCGGGTTCACCTACCTGCCGGCGATGTTCGCCATGGCGCTGCCGTTCGGCTTAGCCAAGCGCAACAAAGGGGTCGGCGCGATTGCCGCCTTTGCCGGGTATATCTCCCTGAACACGGGGATTAACTTCATGCTGCAGCAGCAGCACAAGCTGGTGGCCGCGGACAAGATGCAAGCCGTTGGCCAGGCCAACGTGCTGGGCATCCAGACCCTTGAAATGGGGGTCCTCGGTGGGATCCTCGTTGGGCTCATCACCTACTTCCTGCTTGAAAAGTACCAGGAAGTGAAGCTGCCAGACGCCTTTTCCTTCTTCGGGGGCATTCGCTTCGTGCCGATCATCTCGGTCATCGTGGAATCCTTCGTCGGGTTGCTCATTCCGTTCATCTGGCCGACCTTCCAAAATGGGATCGTTGGGCTGGGCCGCCTGATTCAAGGCGCCGGCATCTTTGGCCCGTTCCTTTACGGGATCGCGCTGTCCGTGCTGAAGCTGATGGGGCTGCACCACATCCTGCTGGCTATGGTGCGCTTCACCGATGCTGGGGGGACCGCGATCGTTGGCGGCAAGACCATCACCGGGGCGCTCAACATTTTCTACGCCCAACTGAATGCTGGTGTGCCGGTTTCCGGTAAAGCGACGGCCTTCCTGTCCCAAGGCTTCATGCCGACCTTCATGTTCGGCCTGCCGGCGATCTGCTTGGCCATTTACTTCACGGCCAAGCCTGAAAACCGCGACCGGATCAAAGGGCTGCTGATCTCCGCCACCCTGGTTGCCTTTGTTTCTGGGATCTCCGAACCAACGGAATACCTGTTCCTGTTCGTTGCGCCAGTGCTGTACGTTTTCCACACCATCATGCAAGGGCTGTCATTATCTGTTATGATGCTGCTGGGCGCGCACATGGGGAACACCGACGGCGGGGTGCTTGACTGGATCCTCTTCGGCTGGTTGCAGCCGAACTCGCGCTGGTGGCTGTTGATTCCAGTTGGGATCGCTTGGTTCGCCATTTACTTCCTGTTCTTCCGCTGGTACATCGTCAAGAAAAACGTCAAGACCCCAGGCCGTGAAGCCGAAGGGGACGTTGTGATGACAAAAGGCGCCGGCATCTACGATCCAGGTGTGATCCTCGGGGCCCTCGGTGGGGCCGCAAACATTGTCAGCCTGGACAACTGTGTGACTCGCCTGCGGCTTGAGGTGAAGGACCCATCGAAGCTGGACGACGACAAGCTCAAAGCGTCCGGCGCGCTGGCGATCATGAAGGCCGAAAAGTCGGTTCAGATCGTCTACGGGGCCCAAGTTCAAAGCGTCAAGGACGGCGTCGAGAAGCTGATGAGCGGCGGTGCCCCGGCGTAACGCGGGCATACTGGTTGAGCTAGGGTGTGGGCTAAGCTGCCCCACCACTCACGCCTAAGTGCGGGCGTAAGCGTCAGGTCATCTTAGCCTGACCCTCATAACCGTGCCATTCCGCTCTGGATCGTCGAGCTGCATGGCACAACGCGGAAGCGGCTAGCGACGCTCAAGCACTCGGGCCCAAGTGCGGCCCAAGCACTTGAGCTAGGCTACCCGTTCCGCTAAGGGCGTGCCACGCCGCTCTGGATCGTCGAGCTACGTGGCACATGAGGGTGTGGGCTAAGCTGCCCCGCCACTCACGCCTAAGTGCGGGCGTAAGCGTCAGGTCATCTTAGCCCAACCCTCATAATCGTGCCACTTCGCTCTGGTTTGCTCTAGTTCTCGTCATCTAGGAGGATGAACATGCAACATTATGATTTTGATACATTGGCTGATCGGTCTGTCGATCACGCGCGCAAATGGGATTCGGGCATCGTGCACAGCAAGTTTCCGCAGGTGCGCGAGGACTTCATCCCGCTGTGGATCGCTGATATGGATTTTCAGGCCGCGCCTGAGATCCGCACGGCGCTGGCAGAAATGGCCAACAACGGGGCGTACGGCTACACGTATTCCACGGACCGCTGGTACAACAGTGTGATCAACTGGCAAAAGACGCGGCACCACGCCCACGTTGAAAAGGACTGGATCACCCTCGGGTACGGCACGGTGCCGAACATGCATGTGCTGATTCAGGCCATGCTGGCACCCGGTGACAGCGTTCTGCTCAACACCCCGGTGTACGGGCCGTTCGCTTACGCCGCTGAGCACAATGATCGCGGGGTCATCACGGTACCGCTCCTGAAGCACGGGTTGCGTTACGACCTGGACTGGGCCAAACTGGAAGACGTGATGGCGACGCAGCACCCGAAGATGACCTTCTTCTGCAACCCGCATAACCCGTCCGGGCGCATCTGGACGGCGGCTGAGCTGGAGCGGATGGCAGCCCTGTGTCTAAAGTATCATGTGTTGCTGGTATCCGACGAGGTGCACTCGGAGCACATCATGACCGGCACCTTCACCAGCGCGCTGGAGCTGCCGGCGAAGTACCTTGATAACCTCGTGATGTTCACCTCACCGAACAAGGGCTTTAACCTCGGCGGTCTGAAGCTGTCGTACTCGATCATCCCGAACGCTGAACTGCGCGCCGCGTTCCGCAAGCGCTACGCCGCCAACTCGGTGACCAGCCCGAACGTGCCTGGCCAGATCGCGATGACGGTGGCGTATGAATCCTGTGGTGACTGGCTCAACCAGTGCGAAGCGTACATTCGTGAAAATCTGCGCATCACGCAGGCTGCCATTGACGCCGAGTTCCCTGGATGGGAGCTGATGGAAATGGATTCCTCGTACCTACCGTGGGTCAACGTGGCGGAATCCGGCCATGACATGCACACGATCGCGAAAACCATGGCGGAGTCCGCCGGGGTGGTCGTCGGCATCGGGGATGATTACGTGGCCAACGCGGAGAACTTCCTGCGGCTCAACCTCGGGACGTCCCACGCGGTCATTGAAGAAGCGATGACGCGGATGGCCCAGACCTGGCGCAAGATGCAATAACTGAATGGAGTGAATGAGATGTTCAACTTTTTAAAGAAGCAAGCCAAAACAGTGACGATCGTGGCCCCAGCAGACGGGCAGGCGATGCCGGTGACGGCCGTTTCCGACCCAATGTTTGCCCAGAAGATCATGGGGGACGGCTACGCGGTCAAGCCAAGCAGTGACGCGGTGTACGCCCCGGTGAGCGGCCAGGTGGTGTCGGTGTTCCCGACCAAGCACGCCATCTCGTTGCGCACGGCTGACGGGCTTGAAGTCCTGTTGCACATGGGGGTCGACACCGTTGAGCTGAAGGGTGGCCCGTTTGCTTTGACCGTCAGCGACGGCCAAACCGTCACGGCCGGGGATGCCCTGGGCACCATGGACCGTGCGGCGATCGCCGCGGCTGGCAAGTCCGACGAGTTGATCGTCGTGTTCACGAATATGGATAAGGTCAAGGCCTTCCCGACTGTGGCAGCGGCCACGGTGACGCACGGCCAGACCCTTGGTGACATCACCTTAGCCTAAAGGAGACGGATTATGAGCAAAACGATTTTCACCCCGGCTGCCCCGGCACCGATCGGACCGTACACTCAGGCCCAAGCGGTCGGGAACACGCTGTATTGTTCCGGCCAGATCGGCCTGGACCCCGCGACCGGCGAGCTGGTCGCCGGCGGCATTGTCGAACAGACCCAACAGGTGCTCAAGAACCTCCAGGCCGTGCTTGAGGCAGCCGGAGTCGGGCCCGAGGCGGTGGTCAAAACCACCTGCCTGCTTGCGGACATCGCTGATTTCCCGGCGTTTAACGACCTGTACGCCACCGTCTTCAGCACGCCAGCGCGCTCGACTTTTGCGGTCAAAAGCTTGCCGAAAGCGGCCTTGGTCGAAGTTGAAGTGATCGCGGCGCTGTAAGCGGGCCGCACTGAAGGCCATCCGCCCAACCGATCCCGGCCGGTGCGGGTGGCCTTTTTTCTGAGCAAAGGAGAAACCCAAAAATGACTTATACCGTTGGCATTATTGGCGTCGGCCACGTCGGCGCCGCAGTGGCCACCGCACTGGTTCTGCGCGGCAGCGTGGGGAAGCTGTGGCTGGTGGACCAAAAAGACGCGAAGGCGCAGGCCGAAGCGCTGGATCTGATGGACCAAAACGCGTTGCTCGACAAGCAAACCGCTGTCGATTGCTTTGCTTACGCCAGCGACTGGCATCAGCTGGCCGCGTGTGACGTGGTCGTCCTTGCGGCAGGGGATATCAGCATCCTCGGCGGGGACAACCCTGACCGGTTTGCGGAGCTGCGCAATTCCATCCGCGTGGTGGGCGATGTGGCACCGCGGCTCAAGGCCTCGGGCTTTGATGGCGTGCTCATCAACATCACGAATCCGTGTGACGTGGTCGTGACCTACCTGCAGCAGCAAACCGGCATCCCGTTCGCCCGCATCTTCGGCACCGGCACCACGCTGGACACGGCCCGGATGAAAAAGGCCGTCGCCAAGCGGCTCGGCTGCACGCTGGCCGATGTCACCGGGTACGTGCTCGGGGAACACGGCGAAAGCCAGTTCACGGCCTGGTCGACCGTCCGGGTCGGGGGCGTGCCGATCGACCAGATCGCCGCGGCTCAGCACCTTTCGCTGCCCGAATTCAAAGAGGCGGCCCGCATGGGGGCCTGGCAGATCCTGGCCGGCAAGGGCTTCACGGCATACGGCATCGGCTTGTCCGCCACCGTCATGGTGGAGGCCGTGCTGGCTGACAGCCACCGCGCGTTGGCGGTGTCCGCCTACGATCCGGCGATCGGCTGCTACATCGGCCAGGTGGCGCAGCTCGGCGCGGCCGGCATCGAGCAGGTGCTGCCGGTGCCGCTGACCGCGGCGGAACAGGCTCAACGCGCGGCCTCCGTTGCCTCGATCCAGCACATGTTACACACCATCGACCCTGCGTAGGGGCGATGTTTCACGTGAAACAAAAAATGACTCAGGCGCGCCGGTGACAAGGCGCGCCTTTCATTCGCGCTAGTTCGTGAATCAGTTAATTATTTCCGGTTGAATCAGAAAATGTTAGCGTTTTCAATCTTGTCTAGCACCCCTAGACTAGATTGTGGGGGGAGGGAACCAGAATGAGATACGGGCAGATCTTGGAACGACTTGAAGAAGCGCAACCGGCGCCCGTTTCACGTGCGGCGCTGACGGGGTCACTGGCCATTACGGAGCGGACACTCAGCTCTGACATTCGGACGCTGAATGATGATGGTGTGCACCATGGCTTCACGATCACAACGGTGCGCGGCCGGGGCTACGCGCTGCGCATCACGGATCCCAAGCGATACGCACAGTACTGTACGCGCGAACTGCCGGCACCGGGCCCAGCCGATGTGGCCCAGCGCGTGCGCAACCTTGAGATGCTGCTCCTGCTGGCCGGCACCTTTATCACCTCAGAGGAGCTGGCCCAGCGCCTGAACGTGAGCGTGCCCACCATCAAAAGCGACATGAAGCAGACCCGCCAGTTCTTTGCGGAGCATCAGCTCAACGTGATGGGCCGCGCGCATTATGGCAGTTGTGTCACAGGCACCGAAGAGCACAAGCGGCGCGCCATCATTGACCTGTTCCGCGCGCAGCTCCCGGCCCCGATGGTCACCCCGGAGTACTCGGCGTTCGTTCAGACGCTGGACGAGCCGCAACTGCGCGCCCAACTGACGACCCAGCTGCAGGCCCATCAACTGACGATCAACGATGCGCTGCTTAAGAACGTGATCGAGCACACCCGGCTGTTGATCTATCGCATGACGCGCCGGAATTACATCACGCCGGACACCGCCAGCCTGGTGCCAGAGCCAACGCGCGATGCCCGCGTGGATGTGCTGGTTGACGCAATCGTGACGTACATCCACGGGCACTACGACCTGATCCTGCCGCAGTATGAGGTCACGTACCTGCGCAACCAGATGATCGGCAAGCTCTCGTATGTGGACAGCCAGGATGAAGCTCGGTACAAGGCTATGATCGCGGCGGCGCTCCGGCAGTTGGACCGGTCCTACGCCACGCGGTTTGCGGCGGATGAGGAGCTCAAGGCCTCGCTACTGATCCACCTGGCCACCCTGTTCAAGCGCCTGTCCACCAACCATCAGCTCAAAAACCCGCTGCTCGATGATATCTACATGCGCTACGCCAATGTGATCAACACCGCGCTGGACTTCATGCAGCTGATGCTCCCGGCAGACCGGCCGATGATCAGCAAAGATGAGCTGGGCTACATCGCCATTTACTTTGCCGCCAGCCTTGAAAAGCAAAAGGTGCAGGAGATGGAGGCCTACCGGAACGTGGTCGTGCTGACCGATAACGGGCGCGGCACGGCGTACCTGCTCGAAAACGGGCTGCGCCGCCTGTTCCCCAACGCCAAGATTCAGACGCTGGCGGTCAACGAGCTCAATCAGCTGACCGCGGCCGTGAACTTGGTGGTGGCCACCGTGGCGGTCCCGGCGCTCCCTGTGGCTGTGCCCGTGATCGAGATCAGCCAGATCCTGTCCGATCGCACGATGACGCGGGTCGAAAACGCGGTGCACCTGCTGCACGAGGACCCCACCCATTTTGTCAGTAGCCAGGAACAGCTGATGTCCCTGTTTGACCCGGCGCACTTTGCCGTTGTGGCTGGCGGGGACTACCTGACGCTGTTGCGCCAGCGCGGGGCGGCGCTGGAGGCGGATGGGTCCGCGGCGGCGGGCTTTGCGGCTAGCGTGCTCGAGCGTGAGGAGCGCATCGACACGGTGTACGAGCACGGCATCGCAGGGCCGCACCCGATGAGCAGCTTTGCCCAGTTTGAGCGGATCGATGTCACCTTGCTCCAAGCGCCCCTCGACTACGAACAAAAACGGGTGCAGGCCATCTTCTTGATCAACCTGCGCCGCGGCCACCTCGTGCTCCATCAGGAAATCAGCCGCATGATGATCGCGTTGATGAACGATGCGACACTGCTTGCCGAGCTGCACCGGGTGCGCACTTACCCTGAATTTATTGCCATTATGACACAAGCGATCAATAGGAGATGACCTCATGGACGAACAAGAACTCGCCGTTTTCAACATCATTTCACTTGCTGGTGACAGCCGCACGCTCGCGTTCGAGGCCCTTCGCCTCGCGCGGCAAGGCGATTTTGACCAAGCGGACGCCAAACTCGAGGCGGCCCGCAAAGCATCGGTCGAAGTACATAAGCTTCAAACCGAAATGATCACCAAGGAAGCGCAAGGCGAGCACCAAAACGTCAGCCTGCTCATGGTACATGCGCAGGACCACCTGATGACCAGCCTGCTGGCCCGCGATTTGATTACCGAAATGATTGGGATGCTGAAGGAACAAAATTTGCAAGGGAGTCTAGACTGATGGATGTAAACGTATTACGTGATCTGAGCAATGCAGACGGTGTGGTTGCCTGCGAACAGGAAGTGCGCGATGTCTTGAAGCGCACACTGGCCACCGTGGTGGATGAAACCACGTATGACGGCCTTGGCAGCATGATCTGCAAGCAAGTGGGCACCGGCACCGGGCCCAAGGTGATGATCGCCGCGCATATGGATGAGGTTGGGTTCATGGTGCGCAGCATCACGGACGGCGGCTTGTTGATGCTGATGGTGGTCGGCGGCGTTAAAACCAGCGTGCTGCAGTTTCAAAAGCTGCGGCTGACCACCCGCGAAGGCAAAAAGCTGAATGGTATTGTGGCGGGTGAATACGACCCAACGGCCAGCTCCAAGCTGTACTTTGACATCGGGGCCAAGACGAAGCAGGAAGTCCTGGACTTGGGCGTCAACATCGGGGACATGGTCACCTTCAGCACCGAGTTCGAAGCGCTTGACCTGCCCAACACCTACATCGGCAAAGCGATGGATGACCGGCTGGGGTGTTACGCCTTGTACGAAATTGCCAAGCAGATGCAACACATTGCGCACCCCAATGACATCTACTACGTCTGCACATACGGCGAAGAAGTCGGGCTGCGCGGGGCGCAAACCGCCTCGTACCTCGTGGACCCGGATCTCGTGTTCGTGATCGATGTGGCCTGCTACCCGGATGAGTTCCGGCGGGATAACACCAACAACCGCCAGATCGGGGCCGGCCCGATGCTGACCCACTTTGACCGCACGCTCTCGCCGAACCGCGCGCTGATGAACTTGGTCAAGGACACAGCCCAGGCTTCGGGCTTGCCCCTGCAGATGGACATGTTCAACCGCGGCGGCACCGATGGGGGCGAGGCCCACAAGGTGCGCGAAGGGAAGGCCACCGTGGTCACCTGCCTGCCGTGCCGCTACGGCCACTGTGCCTACTCGCTGATCGACCTGACCGACACCCAAAACATCGCGGCGCTGTACACCCGCATTTTGCCGCAACTGGATGCCACCATGAAAGACACCGTCTACACGTTCTAGAAGGGAGCGATTACTATGAATATCGTTTTATGCTGTGCCGGGGGATTCTCCACGACCATGATGATGGAAAAAATCAAAGATGTGATCCGCGCCAGTGCGCGGCTCAACATCGAGGACTTTACCCTGAAGGCGATCTCTGCGGATATGCTGCAGGAAGAAACCGAACCGATCGATGTCGTTTTGATCGGCCCTCAGATCGCGCACCGCGAAGAATACATTCGCGGCATTCTTGAGCCACGAGGCGCCGCGTACGCCATTATGGACAAGGAGACCTACGGCAAAATGGACGGTGCCACCGCGCTGAAAATGGCGCTGATCGCGGACCGGAAGGCGCACATGAAGGGGGCGTAGCCAATGTTTGACAAGTTCCAGAAGTTCATGGAGAAATACTTTATGCCGCTGGCGCAGAAGCTGGATAACAACCCCCAGCTGAAAGCCGTGAAGTCCGGGATGATGGGGCTGACCCCATTCACCATCCTGGGTAGTATCTTCGCCATCCTGCCGGCCTTGCCGAACATGATCGGGAAGAATAACCCGCTGAGCCAGTTCATTTTGACCAACGCGGAGATCCTCGACCTGCCCGTGACCCTGTCCTTGGGCTTCATGGCCTTGTACGCCACGATGACGATCTCTTACAGCATGGGTAATTACTACAAGCTTTACATCCCGGGCTGCGTGGGCCTGTCCACCTTCGCCTTCGTGATGCTGTCGATCCAGTTCGACAAAAACGGCGCCCCGAACCTCGCCAACTTTGGCGCCCGTGGCCTGTTTGTGGCCATCGCGGTGGGGCTGTTGACCGTTGAGCTGTACCGCTGGTGCCAGCACCACCACCTGTCCATCACGATGCCAGAAGGGGTGCCGGATTTTGTCTCCAGCTCCTTTGAAATCATTCCGACCGCACTGATCGTTGGGGGCACCTTCATCGTGCTCCGCGGCGTGTGCCTGAACTTCACCGGGGTGCTGCCACCGGACATGCTGGCCAAAGTCGTTGGCCCGCTGGTGGGGAGCATGGATAGCCTCGTGACCGTTTGGCTGCTCGGGATCCTGCAACTGACTTTGTTCTTCTTCGGGATCCATCCCTCCGTTCTCAGCGGGATCACCCAGCCGATCATGTACCAGTTCTTCGCCGAAAACGTGGAAGCCTTCCGTGCCGGCACCGCCATTCCGCACTTCTACACGCCGGGTTCCGCCAGCGCCTTCTTCGGGTTCACCGGTGCCGGCATGTCCATCGGGTGCGTCCTGCTGGCCATGTTCTCCAAGAGCCCACAGTACAAGAAGATTGGTCGGATCTCGCTGATCCCGTGCCTGTTTGGCATCAACGAACCCATTCTTTTCGGCCTGCCGGTGATCCTGAACCCGATCATGTTCATCCCGTTCGTGATCGGTGGCAACATCGTCGCCCAGCTGCCGTACATGTTTATGAAGTTTGGCTGGCTCGATAAGCCGATTTTCACGCCGCCATACGTGGGGGCGTTCCTCGAAGGGTTCCTCACCAACGGGGACTGGCGCTCCATTGTCGTCAACGCCCTGCAAGTGGTTTTGGCTGTCCTTGTTTACCTGCCGTTCTTCAAAGTGATGGAGAAGCAGCAGATGAAGCAGGATGCCGCCCGCAAGGAAGTCGTTTTGGAAGACGAATCGATGCTGGACGACTTGAACCTGGACTTCTAACGCACCGGATGACGAAGGGCCGCCTGGCGGCCCTTTATTATAGAAAGGAATGACTCAAATGACCGCACTTGAGCGCGTTCGCGCCTTACTCCCCCAACTGGATGTCGATGCATTGGTGGTGCATGAACCCGCGACCAAAATTTACCTCGATGCGCTGAGCGGCAGCGGTGTCTGGCTGGTGATCACGGCCACCGAGGCCTATCAGATCATGGATGGCCGCTATGAAGTGGCTGCCCGCGATTATGCAGATCGCTTCATTAACCAAGTGACCCCGCAAGGCAGCGTCTTCACCGGCGTGCTGGACTGGATCGCAACGCATCACCCGAAGCGGATCGGCATTGAATCCGAGCTGCCGTACGCCATGTACCACGAGCTGGAACGCGGCTGCCCAGTGGTGCCGTTACATGATGCGATCCCGCTGATCCGGGCCCGCAAGACCCCGGCGGAAGTGGCCCGTGTGCGTGCCGCCTGCCGCTTGGCGGACGACATTTTCCCGGCCTTGCTCAAGCAGATCCATGTGGGCATGACCGAAAATGATGTGGTGGGCGAGCTGTTTCGTCTGGTGTACCGCTTCGGCGCCAGCGGGGTATCCTTTGACCCGGTGATCTGCTCAGGGCCACGGACCGCGATGCCGCACGGACGCGCCAGTGGCCGGCAGATTGAGGCCGGGGATTTTCTCCTGCTCGATTACGGCGTGGTGAAGGACGGCTACCAGTCTGACATGACGCGCACGGTGGCGGTGGGGCACGCAACGGCACAGTTCACAAAACTCTATGAGACGCTGTTACCGATTCAGCAGACCATGGTCAGTCGCTACGAAAGCGGGCGGATCGGCGGCCAGCTACACCAAGAAGCCGCCAACCTGATCGCCACGGCCGGTTACGGGGCCTACTTCAACCACGGTCTGGGTCACGGCCTGGGCATCGGTGGCGGTGAGCGCCCACTGATCAACGCCACCTCACTGGATGTTTTGCAGCCGGGGATGATCGCAACCTGTGAACCGGGCATCTACGTTCCCGGTGTCGGCGGCATTCGCATTGAAGACGACGTGCTGGTCACCGAAGCGGGCCCGGAAAGCTTGTCGCAGACGCCGCGCGAGCTGTTGGTGGTTGGGTAAGTGGCATTACGGTCACAATCATCTGAGTTACAAAATCAAAGGGTGACTGAGTCATAATTCAAAGTCGCGAAAAAGTTCCGATCGTTCTATCAGATTGACTCTGAATAGTTCGATCGGATTTTTCTTTTTGGTGCAATCCTCGCGTTAGGTTTTTTAGACGCACAGCCTATTAGTTTTCAATGGCCGGCCTTAAATCCAGCAAGCTCAGGCAGATCCTCTGAGAATGCGGTGAAGCTGCCGTTTTTAGTTCCGACATTAAGTATCAAAAAGTCGTCCGGCATGCCCTCATCACCACTTTAACAGAAAATCAAAGTAGCAAAGATTGATTTCATCGAATCAATCTCCGCCACTAAGGGTTAGTCCGCTATATTTGTCGTGCGCTGGCTATTAGACAGATCGAGGGGAGTCGCTGAGGTGGCAAATGTAAGGGGAAATTATAGGCAGTGCGTGCTGAGGCGGGTACGGCACAACGATGTCTTAGATTCGCTAAACTTGACCGTTACTTAACGTATTAACGGATTGAGACTATTTAACCTAAAATGGAAACACATAGAAACCGGAAATAATGAAAAAATACCGAAATTTTTGTTTATTTTGCGAATTTTTGGAACAAGTTTCAAAATTTAGAGATAGCGTTTACATTTTGCGGTGGGACGTGTATGCTTGTTTTCGTTATGACATAACACGTTAACCCGATGAGCAACCTGGTGCGATTGTAGATTAGAAAGGCGGTGAGTTAGCGAGAATTGAAGGGTGCGGAGATACGGCGCCAAGGGCTGTTTAGGCCTGGTGGCGACGAATCATTCTGGGCTTGTGTGACGACAAAAAGGGCTTCATGTCAGAGCATGAGGCGTTGAGCAATGAACCAAAAAGAAAACGCTTTCTTTTTAATAAGGGTAGCAAAGACCTGGCAAGGGTCAAACGGAGGTAATGGGAATGAGGTTTTGGACCAAGGCTGCCATTGCAGGCGCCGTGGCGTTCGGATTCTTCGGCGTTGTACCACAAACCGTTGACGCGGAAGCTGCAGATTCGACAATTAGCGCGGACGAAATGACGCAAATCAAAGCAAATCAGATCGAGTACCTGATTGGGAATGAAACGATTAACAACGACCCAGCTAATCAGGCCAAAATGGAAAGCATCGAAAAGAGCGGGAAGGCCAATCTTCCCAACTTTGATCACGATGGGAACGCGATTTATGCAGGTGTGGTGCTCGATAATAGCAAAGGGACGGATCTTAATGTTGCCGACCTTTCAGCTAACCTTGGCACCACATACACGAACCTGTACAATGTGGCGCTGGCTTACGCGACGCCAAGCAAGTTCAATGCGCTGTATCATGATCCGGAGGTTAAAACGGCTCTTATTGATGCGCTACAGTGGATGCAAGACAAGTATCTGAAGGACACCGATAATGGTTACTATGGGAACTGGTACCAGTGGGAAATCGGGGTCCCCACAAGCCTGTCGCGAATGTTGTTGCTACTGCACGATGAGCTAGACGCGAACTTCATTAATGAATCAGTGAAAACTATGGATGCCTACCTACGTGGGGATGAGAAACTCGGCTCACCCAAGATCGGGGACGTTAATCTCGATGCGCGTCAGCATACCGGCGCCAACTTGGCGGATATCACGCTGAACCGGATCTGTCAGGGGATCGCCAACAATGATGCACCGCGGGTGAAGAAGGCAATTTCGGATTTCATGACCTGTCTGGCAGTCATCAATCCCGACAATATTCAGCATGGCGTCACGGACGGGTTCTATGAGGATGGGTCGTTCATCCAGCACTCAACCGTTGCCTATACTGGGAGCTATGGCATTGTGTTGTTAGGCCGAACGGCACAGCTGACAACGCTTCTGAAAGGGACGTCTCTCCAAAGTGAACAGCTGATGGGCGCCGTTGACAACTGGATCTATAACAGCTTCGCACCGCTGATGTACGAAGGTTACATGATGGAAATTGTCAAAGGCCGTGGTATTTCTCGGACAGGCTCGGGATATGGGGACAGTGCGGGAATCGTTGAAGCGTTGGTGCAGCTATCCACGGCGATGAACGGGGAGAGTCAGACCAAGCTGCAGCGTTACATCAAATACTTGGCAAGCATTAAGCAGATGAAGGTGAACAGCAACAGCTTTAAGTCACTGGACAACACGGTGGAATATAATCGGATTATGAACGATGCAAGCATTTCGAGCGTCAACCCATCGAGTAACGATCAGTACTTTGCCTTCAACCTGATGGATAAGTCGGTGGCAATTCGGCCGGGTTATGGTTTTGCAATCTCCAGAAGTTCTAATCGTGTTTCAAAGTATGAGTATATGTCTGGCGAGAATCTCAAGCCTTGGTACCAAAGCGACGGGGCGTACTATCTGTACCAGAGCGGCGTCGATCAGACGCAGGCATTTGGGATCGATTACCAAGCCACGGTTGACCAGAACAAGCTGCCGGGTGTTACGACGGTGAACGAGGTCAGAAAGACAATTCCAGAGCTGTACGGCGGAGATTTCTACTCACACGAACCAGACTTTGAGTCCGGGTCTGTGATGCAGAACACCTACGTCTACTTCCCACTGGGGACTAACGATTTCTCTGGGAGTGCAAAGCTGAATCAGTACGCCGCCGCGGGAATGCAGCTAGGCGATGAACAGTCCTACGCTGATCGTGATCAACTGCCGAGCGATTTTGTCGTCTTCAAGAACGCCGAAGCAAACAAAGCTTGGTTTATGTTTGACGATGAAATCGTGGTATTGGGTTCTAATATTCACGACATCAATGGGCGCAACATGACATCTACCATTGACAATAAGATGTTCGCGGCAGGTGAAAATGTTGCCATCAACTCGAATCTTCAGAGCAATGCAAACGGCGACAAGACTGGCTTGAAATGGTTGACAGTTGAGGATAACGATAACACCAAGCGCAACGTCGGCTACGTCTTTTACGACAACAACACGGTCAACATCTTGAAGGAAAGTCGGACAGGCAAGTATTCAGATGTCCGGAATAAGACAACGGGAACGGCGGACAAGACGGTTACTAAGGACTATGTCACGCTGACCTACCCACACGCAGGCAATAAAACTAGCAGTTATGCGTACAGTATCGTTCCGAACAAGAATGCGGCACAGTTGGCGGATTATATGAGCACTAACAGTGTCACGATCCTAAAGAATACAAGCGACGTTTCTGCCGTTCAGCAGAATAAGCTCGGCTTGAAAGGGTATGTCTTCTTCACGGATAAAGGGACGGTTGGGGATGTTAAGACCAACAGCCGCATGATCATGATGCGTAGCGGCAACCACTTCTCCATTCAGGACCCAACCAACAAGCAGGCTACCGTTTCCTTTGTCATCAAGGGTCAGTATCAGATTGCTGACGGCGATGCGCAGGCAACCATTCAGGGCAACAAGACCACTGTGACCGTCAACACACAGAGCAAGCACGGGGTGTCCCAGGCGGTTTCGCTTCAGGCGGTGACCCCCGTCAAGCAGACAGATAAAACTGCACTGCAGACACTGGTTGATCAGGCTAAGCGTCTAGATAAGGCGACCTACACTGAGGACAGCTGGACCGCATTGACCACGCAGCGCCGCAATGGGGAAACCGTTCTAGCCGATGATGACGCAACGCAGGGCACGGTCAACAAAGCGGCCAAGCAGCTGAAGCAAGCCCTCGCGGAACTGGTGACGGTGACAAGCACAAAGGCTGAGTCAACCAGCGAAAGTCAGTCGTCAGCGTCAAGCCAAGGGTCAACGCACGGCACTGACAAAACGAAGAAATCGAGCAAGAAGGCGGGCAAACCACTTCCGCAAACCGGTGAGCGCGTGGATAAAAGGCTCGTTGGACTTGGTCTCGTGGTCGTGCTGGCCGCATTAGCCGGCGCGGTCGTAATATCACACAAGAAAGACGCATAGGACCCAAGCTTTTCGGCTCAGGATGAAGCTGCCAAAATTGTGAAAATAATCAAAAGGACCGGCCGAATCATTGCGATTTGGCCGGTCCTTTTGATGTGGCAGAGGTAGGTTGTTCCACGTGAAACAGCGGTTTCGTAGATTCATGGGAGGATCACAGCGCCTGATAACGCAGATCAGGCGCTGTAAAAGCGATCATTGCAGTGACTATTTAACACATTAATCGAGTAAAAACGGCCATCGTTAAAGTGCGTATTCGCCACCCGCCGGAGCTGGAAGTGTCACTGGCTGGACCGGAGTCCGGGATTTTACAACACACCCTAGTCCGTCATAACCTCCAAGTAGTAGTAGTCCGGGTGGTCATAGCTGACCAGGTAGGCCAGGGCCTGATGATCTGGCCCGAAGAAGGTCTTCGTGATGTAAAAAAGCGACGGGGTATTGGCGTAGTAGGACATGGCGCCAATCGATTGGATCTCTTCTTGAAGCGTTGGACTCTGGGCCAGGGCTTGGATGTTGATGATGGTCTGGGTCGGGTAATCGGCCATGTTGCGGTCTAGGCGCATTTCACGGGAGAGACTGGAGCCGGACTCTAGGCGTTCGGCTGCCTTGCTGTCCAGGTAAGAGCCAAGAATGTAGCGGTCCTGAAACTTCCAAGGGATATCGTTGGCATAGGCGACCTGGTGGATACAGGTCAATCCCTGGGCTTCGGTGGGATCGCCCAGTAGCGTCGAGATACGGGTATCGACGACCGTGGTCACCTGCGTGGCACTGCGCTCGGTGACCTTCAGGCGTTGGCCGCTGGCGTTACGCACCACCGGTGAAAATTCAGTGAACCAGGCCTTTTGATGGTTCAGGTTGCGGCGGACGAAGGTGCCTTCACCTTGGTGCCGAACGAGGTATCCGTCGTTGACTAATTCGTTCAACGCACGCACCGCGGTGGTGCTGGAGACGCCGTACTTCGTGCGCAGTTCGATCTCAGAGAAGATGCGTTCGCCGGGTTTGAATTCACCGTTTTGAATCGCTTTAACAATGTCTTGTTTGATGGTTTGGTATTTAGGCTGCATGAGGCCACCTCTATTTTTTTAATGGCGTATTAAGGGTTAACGTGATAATCAGCTTGGTTGCTAATAGCGTACCGCAAACCGCATGAAAACGCTAGCTTTAAGCGCTTTATTTTGACGAATTCGGACAAGAAAAGCACTTAATTAGGGCTAAGTCCGTCATTTCGGGCAACGATCTGGCAAACCCGGTGAGATTTTGGGAAAAAAGCGTTTACACCCGAAACCTTTACGAGTATGATGAACCTTGGAAACAGATAACACGTTAACCCTTTATTAAGGAGGGGAGACTTGGAGGTTGCTATGAGTCAGATTAACTTGGAGCCGTTGAAGGATCCGCAGCGCTTTTTGGATCAGCAGGTTCTCTCGGAAACGGAGATCGATGCGGCGATTGCCGCCGTCGTGGCGAAGGTCAAGCACAACATCGTGAAGCTGGGGGAGACGTTCCCCAGCTCATCGACTGTGAATAACGCCTACGTCACGACGAAGAATGTGGAATGGACCACTGGGTTTTGGACCGGTATTTTGTGGCTGTGCTACGAAGTGACGGGAGATGATCACTTCCGCCACCTTGCCGAGAAGAACGTGGTGAGTTTCAAGGCACGAATCGATCAAGAAATTGATGTTGATCACCATGACCTGGGTTTCCTCTATTCACCTTCTTGTGTCAGTGCTTACAAATTGACGGGCAATCCAGTTGCTAAGGCAGCGGCGCTTGAAGCCGCTGATAAGCTCATGACGCGCTACAACCCCAAAGGCCAGTTCATTCAGGCTTGGGGCGCGCAGGGCTCGGCTGATAATTACCGGCTGATTGTCGATGCGATGCTGAACATTCCGCTGCTGTTTTGGGCAAGTGAAGAAACAGGGGATGAGAAGTATCGCGACGTTGCCACGAAGCACTACGCCACGACCCTTAAGTACGCGATTCGGGATGATGCATCTGCTTTCCATACGTTCTACTTTGATCCGGTTACCGGTGCACCACTGGGTGGCAAAACGCGGCAGGGTTACTCAGATGACTCGAGCTGGGCGCGCGGCCAGGCTTGGCTGATTTATGGGATCGCGCTGAACTACACGCGCCTGCGTGACGATTCAGACTTGCCCACGTATGAGGCGGTCACCAATTACTTCTTGAATCGCGTTCCAGCGGACATGGTGTCATACTGGGATTTGATCTTCGGCGATCAGGACTGGCAGTCTAAAGACTCCTCGGCGACGGCGATCGCGGTCTGCGGCATGCAGCAGATGCAGCGGTTTATCGCGGCTGATGATCCGCTGCATGATGTCTATGCGCACGCAGCGGCGGGGATGTTACGCAGCCTGATCCGCAACTACACCGAAGCAGAAACCACGGGGATCACCGCGCTACTGAACCACGGCGTCTATTCCTGGCATTCCGGTCGGGGTGTTGATGAAGGCAACCTGTGGGGCGACTACTTCTTCTTGGAGGCGCTCGTTCGCTACAAGAAGGATTGGCAGATGTACTGGTAAACTTGCACACAAACATTTCGGAGGGATAGTAATGGCAGAACCAAATATCGTGATGACACGTATCGACGAACGACTTGTTCACGGGCAAGGCCAAATGTGGATCAAAGTACTGGGCGTAAACACGGTGATCGTCGCCAATGATGAGGCAGCTGAAGACAAAGTTGCGCAGACGCTCATGAAAACCGTGATTCCATCAAGCGTTGCCATGCGTTTTTACCCAGTTCAAAAGGTTATTGACATTATTTTTAAGGCGAATCCAGCCCAGAAGATTTTCTTACTGGTCAAGGATCCAAAAGACGCGCTACGCTTGATTGCCGGTGGCGTCCCAGTGAAAGAAGTTAATATCGGCAACATCCATAATGCGCCGGGTAAGCAAAAAGTGACGCGCTCCATCTTTTTGGGCCAAGAAGACAAGGACGCCTTCAAGACCATGATCGAACAGTACCACATCTCGTTTGATAACCGGACGACACCGTCAGGTAACGACGGCTCCGTCCAGGTCAACATTGCTGACTACTTGGATTAAGGGAGGCATTACACATGCAGATCACACTCATTCAAGCCCTTTTAATCGGGCTTTGGACCGCGTTTTGTTACGCGGGGATGCTCTGGGGAATCTACACGAACCGGGCGCTCGTACTGAGCTTCGGGGTCGGGGTAATTCTGAATGACATTCCAACCGCCTTGGCCTGTGGGGCCGTTGCGGAACTGGCATTTATGGGCTTTGGCGTCGGTGCTGGGGGGACGGTTCCACCTAACCCGATCGGCCCTGGGATCATCGGAACGCTGATGGCCATCACAATGAACGGCGTGACGCCGCAAAGCGCTTTGGCGCTGTCGATTCCATTCGCGGTTGCCATCCAATTTCTTCAGACGTTTGTTTACACCTTGTGCGCGGGCCTGCCAGAAGCGGCCAGCAATGCGCTGAAGAAGCAGAACTTCACGAAGTTCCGCATCTTGTCCAACACAACGGTTTCCCTGTTTGCCATCGTTGGCTTCTTCCTTGGCTTCCTCGGTGCCTATAGCATGGACACGCTGAGAAACTTGGTTGGCCTGATCCCAGCCTGGTTGCTGTCCGGCCTGAGTGTTGCGGGTGGGATGCTGCCAGCGATCGGGTTCGCGATGGTCATGACCGTTATGCTCAAAAAGGAATTCGTTCCCTTTGCACTTTTGGGTTACGCCCTGGCAGCGTTCTTGCAGCTGCCAGTCATCGGGATCGCCATTATCGGGCTCGTGTTTGCCCTGAAGTACTACTTTGCAGAGGACGATAAGCAAGAGAAGACTGCGGGTCAAGCCGCAACCGAAACCGTCAGTGAGGAGGAATCGCGCGATGACTGGATCTAACAAATTAACGACCAAGGATTACCGCAAAACAACGCTTCGGTCCTACTTCCTTCAGAATGGCTTTAACTACAGTAACTACCAGGGGCTGGGCTACTCGTTGGTCATGTACCCTGCGTTCAAGAAGCTGTACGGCAACGACAAGGCAAAGCTGAGCGATGTCCTGTCTGAAAACATTGAGTTCTACAACACCAACCCCAACCTGTTGCCTTTCATCACGTCAATTCACTTGGCCATGGCAGACAACGGCATGGAATACAAGGAAACTCGCGGGATCAAGATGGCGCTGATGGGCCCACTGGCCGGGATCGGGGATTCGTTGTCCCAGTTCTGTATCGCGCCGCTGTTCTCAACCATTTTCGCTTCCTTGGCGATGAACAACATTGCGATGGCGCCTGTTTTCTTCCTGCTCGCGGAAAACCTGACGCTTCTGATGATCAAGTTCGGGATGGGGGCCTATGGTCAGCGTCTTGGGACCAGCATGATCGATAAGCTCAGCGCGAAGATGTCCCTGATCTCCAACGCAGCCAGCATGGTCGGTGTGACCGTCATTGCTGGCTTGGCGGCCACCTTCGTTAAGATGAAGGTGACACTGACTTACGCATCAAGCCAAAAGGCGGCCAAAGGGGCCACGACCTCAACGGTTGATATTCAGGCCTTGCTCGATAAAGTGGCGCCAGCGTTGCTGCCTGTTCTGTACACGCTGCTGATGTACTACCTGATCAAGAAGCACGGCTGGACGACATACAAGCTGGTGATCCTGACGGTTGTCATTGGGGTTGCGCTCAGTGCACTGCACATCTTAGGGGCCTAATCGAACCCTGACAATGAGGACATGACGGACTTTCTTACGATCGTTGATAAGAAGGCTGGCATGCCCTCTTTTGGTTTTGGGACGCAACACGTGGTACTGGCACAAGACGAGGAGGAAATAATTTTGGAGACGATTTTGGCAGTGAAGGCCGCGCTTCAGGCGCAGGCCGAAAAGCGTGACCTGGCAGGGATCGGGGATCTGCTCACGCAAGAGGACCGACAGGCCATTTGTCACCGGGCGGATCAGCTGTTGACCCACACGTTCACCTTCGATAAGACCTGGGACATGGAGCGGTGCCTGACGCCCTATCAGCTGGAGCCGCTGGATTATTCGGCGATTCGAAATGATGATCCGGAGTGGTGCTTCATGCTCAATCGGATGGATTGGCTCAGTGATCTCATGCTGGCAGGGGTGATCACCGGCAATAAGGCCTATTACCAAGCGGGGATCGACGACATCATGACTTGGCTCGATCAGCACCCAGTGATCCAGCCCCAGAATTCGACGCGAACGTTGGACACCGGGATTCGTCTCGTGAACATTGTCGACGCCTTGGTTTACCTGAACGATGCGCATCAGCTGACGGATCAGGCGTTGCAGCGTATCGTTGCGCATTTGCTTGCGCAGGCCAGTTACCTGCGCGACCAATACATTCCAAAGTATAAAACCAGTAACTGGGGGAGCATTCAAACCGCAAGCCTCTTAATGGTGCTGCCGATCCTCGATCCCGCACGACACGAACAGGGGCTGCTTGACTGGGCCGGCCAGGAGTTGCAGGCGCAGGTGTCCTTGCAGGTGCTGGACGATGGCATGCAGTGGGAACAGTCCACGATGTATCACGTGGAGGTGCTCAATTACCTGTTGCGGGTGATCGCCTGTGCCGAGGGAGTTGACGCTGGGGTGATCGCCGCACTTCGGCCGGCAGCCGTGGCGATGACGCGCGCATTGCTGCTGACGTTGCCGCCAACCGGCGAGCTGGAGCCTTTTGGGGACACCGATCGCATTCCGGCACAGGACGTCTTTGACCGCGCGGCGCTGATTCTGGGCGGTCAGCGGGTGGCTGGTTACACGAACGCGACGCTTGACCTTGAGGATCTTTACTGGCTGGGCGCCAACGCCGCCCGCCGGTTTAGTGAGATCGCCACCGGCCAACCCGACGCCATGTGCTTTGATGGCACCGATAGCGGCAATTTTGCCATTCGCTCAAGCTGGCGACCCGATGCGGATTTTCTCTTCTTCAATCACGGGCCGCTGGGCAGTGGGCATGGGCATAGCGACAACGGCCACGTGGCCATTTACGGGCACGGTCAGCCGCTTTTGGTCGATTCCGGGCGGTTCACTTACCGCGAGGATCACCCGCTTCGGGCCGCGTTGAAGGCCATGCCGGCGCACAATGTGGTGATGATCGACGACGATGCACCGTCTCAGCCGGACGGCAGCTGGGGCTACTTGCGGTATGGCACGCCGCTGAAGCCGTACGTGCGGCACCGCGGGCAGGTCCATTACTTGGAAGGCACGCTGATCAGCGATCACCCGCTGTCCGTGTGGACGCGCAAAATCGTGATGCTGCCGGGCAGCGTCTGGGTGATCACGGACGAGGTCCATCAGGCCGGTCACCACGAGATGACGCAGCGGTTCCACCTCGATCCGACGGTGACCGCGACAACCGAGGGGGATCGGGTGGACTTGAATGATGACTGGCAGCTGTTGAACCCGGGGCGGGTCGCAGTCACCACTGGCCCGTTTTCGCCGCGCTACAATGAGCTGACGGACCACGCCATCGTTCAATTCGATACCGCGTTCGATGATTGCTGTGCCGTGACCACGATCCTTGCGCCGAAAGCGGTGGCAGTTGAGGCCATTCCAATCTGCCAAAACCTTGAGACACCGGTGCCCGAGCAGGAAGGCTCAGCCTGGCGGATCCGATTATCGGCGCAGGAAAGCTACTCGGTCGGCATTTTTCACCGGGAACTCTTTCGGGGCAAGAAAATATATGGCCTCGATGGGGTGCCGTTCCATGCGCAGGTCGCGGTGGTGCACCGCACTGGTGAGGACACCGCGCTGCTGCGGATAAAGTTGTAGGGGGTAGGCAGATGGATGCACCAATTCGGGCGCGAGAAATCGCGCTGCTCAAGCGCTGGATGGCGCGGCTGATGGCTAACCAGGTGGCGTCACCGGAGCCGCGCTTCGGCGGCGGGGCGCTTTGCCCGAGCTGCCTACACTTTCACGGGCGCGTCATAGACAGCATTTACCCCTTAATGACGCTGGCCGATCTGACGGGCGACGCGCGCTACCGTGAGGCGGCGGAGCGCTTCTTCACCTGGGGAGACAACCTGTACTGTGACGATCATAGCTATTACAATGATGCGCAGCAGACCTGGAACAAGACCACGATCTTCTTCGCCCAGTCGCTGGAACAGGCGCTGGAGAAGCATGGTCACCTGCTGGCCGCGCCTGTGTATGCGGCCTGGCACACGCGGCTGCATGAGATCGCCGAGTGGCTACTTGCCCACTTCACCCCGGCGGATCCGGCCAACACGAATTACCATGCGGCGGGGGCGGCCGCAATGGCCATGTGCGGGCACTTTTTCGAGGAGCCGCGTTACTTCAAGCGGGCCCGAGAGTTGGCCGCGTTTTGTCAGGGGTATCTCACACCGGATCACCTACTTTTCGGTGAGGGCAATCCGCGCGCACGCATTACCGCCAAAGGGTGCTACTCGGTGGATGTCGGGTACAGTCTGGAGGAAACCCTGCCGAATCTGATCGACTACGCGGTGTTGATGGAGGACGCGCCGTTCTACGCCCGACTGGTGCGCGTGGCGCAAACCTACCTGCCGCTGATGCTGCCCGATGGCGGAATGGATAACAGTTTTGGCACGCGCAATTTTAAGTGGACCTACTGGGGGAGCCGCACCAGTGACGGCACATTGGCGGCGTTCACGCGGTTGAGCCAGCAGGATCCGGCCTTTGACCGGGTGGTTGAGGCGCAGCTTTCCCTGTTGGAACGGTGCACGCATGCGGGTTACCTGTACGGTGGCCCGGATTATGCGACGCATGGTGAGGCACCTTGCTTGCATCATCTCTTTGCGCATGCGAAGGTGCTGGCGGCCTGCATCGATGCGGCGCCGCCAGCGCAGCGGCCAACCACCACCACCGAGCTGACGGGGTGGTGGCACTTGGCCGCCGTGAACACCTCGGTTTGGCGAACGCCGCCGTTTTATGCCAGCGTCACCGCGACGGACTACGCGCATTTTGAAGGTGGACATAGCGTCGGTGGGGTGATGGGGATGCTTTGGCACCGCGACTATGGTCCCATTCTGGCTAGCGGGATGACCGACACCACCGACCGTGAGCCATTAAACACGCAACTGAGTCGTCAAAAAGCGACCCTGACCTCAAGCGCCTGGCGCCTGATGACGGAAGCGGGCGGCGTCACCTATTCGAACGTGTATGACCTGACGGCAACGATGGCGGCGGCGCAAACGGGGGCGACGGTTCAGTTCAATTTTGCAGATCAGCATTTTGCACATTTGGCTGGCGCAACGGGTGAGATCCGCTACGAGGTGGCAGATGAGCGGGTCAGCTGGACGATTCGAACGGCGGCAGCCGGACCTGTCACGTTGCGCCTGCCGATTCGGCAGCGCCACGACTGGCCGGTCAAACGGCACGCAAACGGTGTGACGATCCAACACGGCACCACGCAGCTGGTGGTCTCATCAAGCGCCACATTGAAGGCTGTGCAAGCCGGGTTCGCGTTGACGCCGGGGTTTGAGTTATGCGTGCTTGAATTTGATTTGGCCCCGGCTACCGCTGAGACGGTTGTATTCGAGGTTGAGGCGGTGCGGTAAGGTGATCAGGCTAATGAACGGTGAAGTGAGTTAGCGTGCGCACAAAAAAATGAGCGGTGTCTGTATCGTCCCGCAAAACCCGGGCCCGGGTTTTGCGGGACGATTTGCTTGTCCGCACTGAAACTGCGTCTCGGTGCAAAAATAATATAGAGACTGGCTGGTTCAGTGGGCAGAGCGCCGATCCTAAGGGAGATTGTCCTCCTGGGCGATCAGAGCGTACACTAAAGGAAATGTCTCAGCTGACAAAAAAAGAAAGCGCGGTCAAAGTTTATATATAGTATTTTACTTTTGGGTTAAATGTATTATACTAAATTCGAGATAGCGCTTACCAAAGGAGAAGGTCATTAAATGAAAGCAAAGCCGAAGTATCTCAAAATCAAGGAGGAACTCCTTGAGGAGATCCAAGCCGGAAAGTTTAAGCCTGGAGCGCAATTCTACACCGAAAAGGAGATGGTCGAAAGATTTCAGGTGAGCTCAATAACTGTCTTGCGCGCTGTGCAGGAGCTAGTTCAGGAGCGCTATCTCAACCGAGTACAGGGAAGCGGCACATTTGTGCGGCGGGAGTTGCCTGATCGTGTCATTAAATTTACGGAGCTGTTGAACGCACCGAACTCGCCAGTGCAAAAATTGGTGCGGAATCAAGACGAAAAAACTGTGGTGCTGAGTATTCAGGTCATTCAATCCGCTGCAATTGCCGAGCGATTGCAGATTGATGTCAATGCACCGATCGTCCACTTCAAACGGATTCGTAAGCTGGGCCATGAAATTTGGTCATTGCAGAACAACTACATTCCAAAATCGACACTGAGTGATCTGACCTTTGATAAGGAAGAGGATTACAGTGCGCTGACGGATAAGTTGGCCGAGGCGCTGGGGCTAGATTTGCGTAACGCCAAGTTCAGTGAAGATATCTCGGTCCAGTACCCGCAGCCGGATTATGTCAGTTATCTGTTTGGCACCGAGAAACATGAACCCGTTTACCATTTCACCCGCGTGACCTATACCCCGGAGACGAGCTACAACGTTTTTGAGTTCGTGGAGACATACGTTCGCTGGAATTATTACTCAATTAAGATTACACGCTAATTGGAGGCGTAATTATGCATATTGAAATGTGGCGCATCTTGTTATTAGCCCTTTACGGCGCCTGGTCCATTTACGATGGTTTGAATACGGCGATTGGCTTCAAGGGTTCCGCAGTGACCGGGATGTTTGTCGGCCTGATTATGGGCGACATGACGACCGGCTTGGTGATTGGCGGGACGCTACAATTAATGTCCTTAGGGATTGGCTCATACGGTGGGGCATCTGTTCCGGACTACAACACAGCAACGATTATCAGTACGGCATTTGCGGTGACGAATCACATGTCCACAGGGGCGGCGATCGGCCTGGCCATCCCAATCAGCTTATTGGCGGTCAACTTTGATATCTTTGCACGCTTCGTGAATACCTTCTTGCAACACCGTGCGGAAGCCTATGCAGATCAAGGCAAAATCAATGCCGTGGGCCGCATGAACTTGCTGGGCTCCGTGTCTTGGTCGCTGTCCCGCTTTTTACCCATTTTTGTGGCGCTGTGGTTGGGTAACGGTTTCGTCAAGGAAGCGCTGGCTGCTTTACCGCAGTGGTTCATGGGCGGCTTGAAGACGGCCGGCGGCATCCTGCCTGCCTTGGGGATTGCTATCCTCCTGAAGTATCTACCACTGAACAAGTACTTTGCTTTCGTTTTGATTGGTTTTGCGCTCGCAGCCTATGGCAAGATTCCGATGATTGGGATCTCGATCGTTGCGCTAGCGATTGCCATGCTGATCACATTTGCAAAAAGCAGCAATGGTCAGCCAACGCAGGCGCAGACAGTTGCAAATACGAATGCCACGCAGTTGGGGGTAGATGAAGATGAGTAAACTAACGAGCAAAGACCTGAAGCAGACCTTTTTCCGCAATTTATTTGCTTCAAGTACCGGCTGGAACTATGAAAAGATGATGGGCCTAGGCTATTGCTACGCCATTTTACCGGTCATGAAGAAACTCTATCAAGATCCCGAAGTGCTTAAGCGGCGGGTAAAGTCGCAGCTACAGTTCTTTAACTGTACCGCGATTATGTCCAACCTAGTTCTCGGTGCGAATATGGCAATCGAGGAAAGCGAAGGCGAGCAGTCTGCGGAAACTATCACGGCATTGAAGACCGGTTTAATGGGACCGCTTTCTGGTGTCGGTGACACGATTTTCGGGGTTACTTGGGGAACGGTATTCTTCTCCATTGCGGCGTACATGGCGATCGAAGGCAGTCCAATCGGCTGTATTCTGGCGCTGATTCTCGGGTTCCTGAAGATTCCGTTGGGCTATTTATTCCTGAAGATTGGCTATAACCAGGGGGCAAAGGTCGTTGACGCAGTTGGTGGCACAGTTCAAAAGGTCACCCAGATCGCTTCTATGGTCGGCTTAACTGTTGTTGGGGCACTGATTCCGACGGTGGTGACGGCAACGAGTGCATGGGTTTACAAGCACGGTAAGGTGACCGTTAACGTTCAGACGGATGTGCTGGATAAAATCCTCCCATCGTTGATCCCAGTGGCGCTGGTGGCGCTGACGTACTGGTTGCTTGGGCGTAAGCACATGAACTCGACACGCGTGATCTTTATTCTTTTGATCCTCGCAATCGCACTGTACAGTTTGAAGGTTTTGGCCTGATAGGAGGGAACATGAATGGACGGAATGCCAGGAATTATTCATATTAGAATCGACGAGCGAATGATTCACGGTCAGGTGGCAGCATTTTGGACCAACACGCTGAAGGCGACGCGGATCATGGTGATTAACGATGAGGTCGCCAACGATGAGGTTGAAAAGAAGATGTTGCGTATGGCCGCACCAGGTTCTGTGGCTACCTCGATTCTAACCAAAGAGACAGCGGTCAAAAATATTCTCTCTGGCCGATACGAAGGCCACCGGGTGCTGATGATTGTGAAAACACCGGAGGATATCGCCGCGTTGATTGCGGCAGGATTGCCAATTAAACAGTTCAACGTTGGGAATATGAGCGCTAAGGCAGGGACCCACGCAGTCAAAAAGTCCGTCAACGTGACAGATGAACAAGTCGCGTTGTTCAATCGCCTTATGGCAGATGGCGTGACAATTACTGCTCAGATGGTTCCGGATGATCAGGCCGCGTCCCTAGCCACATTTTTGAAGTAGTTTCTCAGCGTGACTGATGAGGGAAAAAGGGGACAAAGATAATGTTATTTCGGCAAGTACACTTAGATTTTCACACGCCGGAACTACCGTTTCAGTTGGGGAAAAACTTCGACAAGCAGCAGTTTCAGGCAGCACTTCAGATGGGGCATGTCAACTCGATGACATTGTGCGCCCGTGATCACCATGGTCACATTTTTTACGATACGACCCTGGCGGCGCGTCATCCCCAGATGAAGGGTGACTTCTTAATGCAGGAGGTCGATGCGTGTCATGAAATTGGAGTGCGCTGCCCGCTTTATGCAACCGTGGGTTGGGACGCGTATGCTGCCAAGCAGCATCCTGAGTGGCTAGAGCGCAAGGTGGATGGTGGTTTGTATGGCTTTGATGAAGTGGGCCAACTCGGACCAGGTTGGCGAACCTTGTGTTTCAATACAGGCTATGTGGATTACCTCAAAACGCAAGTGACAGATATGCTGGCGCATTTTAAGGGTAAGGTTGATGGTGTGTTCTTTGATATCATTCGCCAGGACGAGTGTTTCTGTGACCAATGCATTCAAAAGATGCAGGCGCAGGGATTAGACCCAACGAGCCACGCAGATCGGTTGGCGTTTGCAACAGCCACGAAGCAGACGTTCAAGCATGAAATGACGGCCATGATTCATGCAATTCTGCCGGATTGTCCCATTTTTTACAATGAAGGGAACATTACACCAGCGATTCGCCCTAATCTGGCGGATTACGATCACTTAGAGATTGAATCACTGGCTTCAGCTGACTGGGGTTACCAGCACTTTCCGGTCACCGTGCGCTATGCGAAGAAACTCGGCGTACCATACATTGGCATGACGGGTAAATTTCAACGCAACTGGGCAGACTTTGGGAGTCTAAAGAATCTGGCCGCGCTGGAGTACGAATGCTTCTTGCCGATCGCGCATGGTGCCGGCTGCTCCATTGGCGATCAAATGTACCCTGACGGCACCCTACAGCTTGCAACCTACAAGGAAATCGGCCAAGTTTACGGTGTCATTGAACAGCTAGAACCGTATATCCACGATCAGGAGTCTACTGCTGATATTGCGGTGATGCATACCGCGCTGTATCACAAGCCCAAGGCCAAAGTTGACCCATCATTGGCAGGGGTTACCAACATGCTTAATGAGGCGCATCTGATGTTCGATATCGTGGATGCCGAGATGTCGCTTGACGAGTATCGGGTCGTTATTCTACCGGATATGGTGCGGTTGACGCCACCGTTGGCTGACAAACTCAAGGCGTATGTGACGGCCGGCGGTAAGCTCTTACTGACTTATCACAGTGGCCTGATGCGGGACAGCGATCAGTTTGCCCCATTTCTGGGACTTGAAGCGCGTGGTGAGGACGCCTTTCATCCGACTTACGCCAAGTTTGATCCAGCGCTTGCAGGCGCAGACCTCGGTAAGGCTGAGCTGGTGCTACATGGGAACGCCTATAACGTGCAGGGAGCGGGGCAACCGATCGGCACGCGGTTCAATCCGATGTACAACCGAACGTTTGCGCACTACTACTCGCACTACCAGGCCCCGATCAGCGGTCAGTCGCGTTACCCATTTGGCTTGGCAACGGCGAATGTTGCCTACATCGGCAGTGATCTGTTTGCGATGTATAAAGAATTCGGGGTGCGGGAGTACCGCGAAATCGTGCTGTATGCATTGACGAAGGTGCTGGGCTATCAGCGTCGCCTGATGACGGATGCGCCGATTACGGCGGACGTTGTGGTGAATCGCGTGCCGGCACAGCATGATTACCTGATTCATTACATGCACTACATTCCGGTTCGCCGCGCCAAGCGGTTAGACACGATTGAGGCGGCGACACCGGTGACGAATACGCACTTTGCGCTTAAGCTAGCGACTGGTCAGGCTGTGCAAGCGGTCAAGACGTTGCGTGGTGGGGTCCAGCTACCTTACACAGTTACCGATGAAGGGATGGTCGCGTTTACGTTGCCGGAGCTCGACAACTATGAGGTAATTCAGGTGATCACCGATGACAAGTAACCTTTCAACTGTTTTGGCCACGATCGACACTAAGTTGTTAGCCGAAATTGCGCGACTGGGGGAAACCATTCCGTATGCCGCAGATGGCAGCGGGTATGGTCGATTTCCGAAAAAGGTGTCCTGGTGGACCAACGGGTTTTGGCCGGGACTGATGTGGCAACGCTACGCGGCAACCGGTAACGCGCGTTTTCGTGCCGTTGCGGAGCAGGTCGAACAACGCCTGGACGAGAATTTTGTCACCTTTACGTCGCTTCACCATGATGTTGGTTTTATGTATGGCCTGTCCGCGGTGGCGGATTATCAGCAAACCGGGAATCCGAAGAGCCGTGTTCGGGGGCTCCATGCGGCGACCATTTTGGCGGGACGCTACAACCCGAACGGTCAATTTATTCGCTCCTGGGATGATCCTGGCACGGAAGGGTGGGTGATCATCGACAGTATGATGAACCTCCCACTCTTGTATTGGGCGAGTGAAACAACTGGCGACCCCCGCTTTGCGGCAATTGCTGCCAAGCATGCCGAAACGGTGGCTGCGCATCACATTCGTGCGGATGGCACCGTGCGTCACATCTGCGTGTTTGATCCCAATACGGGGGTGCAAACCGACGTGCTGAAGGGGCAGGGCTACGCCGCCAACTCTGCCTGGGCGCGCGGTCAAGCGTGGGCGATCGCTGGATTTGCGCAAGCGTATACCTACTTTGGCCGGCCAGAATGGCTACGTGTGGCCACCAAGGTGACTGATCAGTTTTTGACGCATGTGACGGCAAACGGCGGTATTCCTAAACTGGATCTGCGGCAGCCGGCTGAAGCAACAATGACTGACACCAGTGCGTTGGTAGCCGCTGCGACCGGGATCATTCCCCTGCTGCCGGCGGTGCCTGCAACCAAGCGTGAGCAGTACCGAACGCAGCTGTTCGGGGCACTCAAGACCCTTCTGGCGACTCAGGTTAACCTGGATCCGTCGCAGGACGGGATCCTCTGGGGGTTCTCGACAGCGTATGATAAACCGGCAGAGCAAGGCATCAGCTCGGTGTACGGCGATTACTATTTAGTGATGGCGCTGATGCAGTTGCAGGCAACGTTTGGTGACGATTGCCTGCAGTGAAAAGGAGGCAGCCATGGCAACTGAAGAGACGCTGACCGGCCTGCCCACATACGTTGGCGACCGGACGCACTACTTGGCACAACTTAAAACACTTGACCTCAGCGTGATCCTAGCGAATGCGCAACGGTTGGTGACCAATACCTTTGTCTTCGATCGACCGTGGGAAATGGAACCCTGCACGACCCCGGTCAGGTTCGAAGATACCATTGACTGGCAACATATTCAGGCGGGTGACCCAGAGTGGATGTTTATGCTCAATCGCCACGGCTTTTTTCCGGATCTAGCGATCGCGTACTTGGCGACCGGCCAGGAAAAGTATCTCATCAGCCTCAAGGCGATGTGGCGCTCCTGGTTAGCGACTCAAGGGGATGGCGAGCGCAATCGAGCCACCACATGGCGGCCGTTGGATGTTGGGCTTCGGCTGAAGAATTGGGTGAAGACGCTTGATATTTTGCGCTGTGCGCCAGAGGCCGCGCTGGAGCCCGAGCTAACGGCCGCAATTACGCAGTCGCTAAGGAGACAATGTGAGTTTCTGCTGAACCACCACGCCGCGAACGAACTTCTCAGCAATTGGCTGATCCTGACGTTTCATGGGGTGTACATCACGTCACTTTACCTGAACGAGGTCCCGCACGCCCAACGCTGGCATGACGAGGCTTTGGCGTTGTTGCATGAGTGTATCACGTTACAGCTACAGCCTGATGGCCTTCACTGGGAGCAGGCGTTCATGTACCACCACGAGGTGTTGATCACTCTGGCGGAGGCCATCCTTGTTGGGCAACGCAACGGGGATGAGGCCGGGGTGGCATTGCTGCGGCCTGCACTGGTTAAAATGTTCGCGGCCTCGCTGGCGATGACGCCGCCGGATGCGCAGCAATTAGCGGCGGGGGATAGTGATGTTGAACGGTTAACGGGCGTGCAGAATTTTGCTCGCCTTGTGCTGACAAAGCCCCTTAAAACGCTAGGAAACGCAGAAGATCAGCGCGTGCTGTTCGAGTTGTACGGGGCCTTCCCCCCGACAGTCGTCCAGCAACCGCACCAACAGCCTGAGGATGCCGTCTTGGCCACATCTGGGCACACTTTTGTGCGCTCAAGTCAGAAGGCAGACGCGACATTTTTACACTTCAAAAATGGCTTTGTGGGCAGCGGCCACGGCCATGCCGATTTGTTACACGTTGATTTAATGGTGCACGGCCGGCCGCTACTGGTCGACTCTGGTCGGTACACGTATCGTGTCGACGATCCTAAGCGGCAGGCGTATAAAGCTGCGACGGCCCACAACACGTTGATCGTCGATGGTACCGAGTTTACGCAGCAAAAACGGGCGTGGGGCACCTTTACGGTCGCAGATCAGGTCCAGTTACCACAACGAGTGAATCAGCCGATCGACCTGATCCAGGGCATGCATCTGGGGTACTTCCCCAAAGCGGTAGTCGGCCGGCAAATTATCTACCTAAAACCCGATTTGTTTGTGTTTTTTGACTGGGCGAAACCAAGCGCGCCGCTGACAATGACCCGCCAGTTTCATTTTGCGCCAGGGGTTTCGGCCACTGTTGACGGCCAAGCGGTAACGACGCGCGATGCGACCGGCGTTTTGGCGGAATGGACCTTTTTGACGGATGAAACGCTCCGCCTGGCACCAACGACCTGTTCGCCGAGGTACAACCAGGAAGTCGCGACGACCGAATTGATCGCGACGGGTTCGTTTAGCGATCAAGGCAGCTTACCACTCGTCATCGATTGTCAGGCGCGTTCGCTGACGCTGACATCACCGACGGTCTTTGACATGGACGGCCGGCCCGTTTCACCGCAGTTCGTTCGAGCGGTAAAGATTCAGGTGAACGCGGCAGAGGACTGGTTGATCATTGCCAATTTGTTTGAGCAAGCCAACTCGCGTAAATTACTGGTAGTCGAGGGCACCCCAGTGTTTGGCAAAACTGTGGTGTGCCACCGTGTCGCGGGGCACGTGACCACGACCGTGTTGCAATAGATGCAAAGTGATGATTTAGTTCAGGAATAGTCAAATAAGCCGCCCCTCAAACTCGTCATCGGGTTTGAGGAGCGGCTTATTTGACTCAGATCGCATGCGCGCGCGGCGTGCAGACGCTGCCGTGCCTTGTTGTGTTGGATGAAAAGTGCGGGCGGTACAAGGGTCCAGGTGCAAATCAAAAAGGTGCTGAGACATTTTTGCCTCAGCACTTTTTCAGGGGATATCAGGAAAATTCACGCGTGCAAGCTGGCACCTTGCACAAATTAGAGGGGAGACAGGATCGCGCTAAGACCTAGTTGGCACGACGGATCTCAACGAGCTTTTGGTGGTAAGCGCGGGCGGTTTTCGTGACACCGGCATAGTCGCCTGTGCTGGCAGCTGCGGTCAGGTTGCTGCCGGCACCGACGCAGGTGACGCCGGCCTTGAACCAATCGGCCATGTTCTCGACACTGACGCCGCCGGTGGGCATGATGCTCAGGTATGGGAAAGGCGCCTTAGCGGCCTTCACCATACCAGGGCCGGCAACGCTGCCGGGGAACAGCTTGACCAAGTCCACGCCAGCTTCCAGCGCCTGTTGGATCTCCGTTGGGGTCATGCATCCTGGTGTGTAAGGGACCGCATACAGGTTGCACAGGGTGGCCACGGCCGGGTTGAAGCTCGGGCTGACGATGAATTCAGCGCCATTGATGATCGCGAGGCGCGCCGTCACCGGGTCCAGCACCGTGCCGGCGCCGATGATGACCGTGTCATCATCGGCGTATTTTTCCGTCAGTGTCGCAATGGCGACGTCGGCGTGCGGAACGGTGAAGGTCAGTTCAATGGCGGTGACCCCGCCTTCGATCACTGCATCTGACAGCTTGACAGCTTCTTCAGCGGTGTCCGCGCGAATGACGGCCACGACGCCGGCATTCGTAAGACGGGTCAGATATTCAATTTTTTGCATTGTTTCAAGACTCCTTTGATGAGGCAGCACGGGTGATGAAAGCGTCGAGTGCCTGCCGAGTGGGGTAACCATCATTGTCACCGGGGGCCATTACAGCTAATGCCCCGATGGCGGTGCCACGCTGAACCGCTTGCGCTAAAGCCGATCCTTCCATCAGTGCGGTGACAACACCCAGCGCGAAGCCATCACCAGCACCAACGGTATCCACCACCTGGGCTTGGAAGCCGGCGACAAAGCCGCTGGCCCCGGCCCGGGTGAACCAGTGTGCGCCACGCGGACCGTCTTTGATCACCACGGTGGTTGTCACGGTGCTTTGCGCGAAGTAAAACGCCGCGATATCCTGCGCCGTTTGCCTTCCGGTGAGCAGCTGGCCCTCCTTGATGCCAGGGAGAACTAACTGCGCCTGCGCAGCCAGCGCGTTCAGTGTCGTGACCATGGTGGCAGAATCCGGCCACAGCGCGGGGCGGATGTTAGGGTCAAAACTGATCGGCACGTGGGCTTGGTGCAGCGCGTGGATCAGGGCTGCCATGGTGGCGCGTGCGTCGGCGGATAACGCCGCGAAGATCCCGGTGAGGTGTGCGGCGGCCACGTCAGTCAACGCGCTTGGCGTCACCAGTGCTGGCGTGGTGTGCGCCCCAGCAGAGTTGCGCCGGAGGTAAAAGATCTCCGGGTCGCCGATGGCCGTTTTGGCTTTGAACTGCACCCCGGTCGGGTGGTCACGATCCGTGGCCATCGCGCGGGTGTCCACGCCGGCAGCCGCAAGTCCGGCCTGGATGAACGCGCCCATCGGGTCTGCCCCGACCTGCGCGAGGTAACGGGCCTGGTGGCCGAGGCGAACGGTACCAATGGCGACATTGGCCTCGGCGCCGGCGAGATGCTTCTCAAAATGCGTCGCGTCTTGTAGCGGCAGGCCTTCCTCCGTTGATGCAAAAACAGCCAGAGGTTCGCCGAGGGTTAAGAGTGTCGCCATGTGGCCCTCCTTGTGGTGTGATTAACGAACCAAGTAGCCACCGTCAACTGGGATGATCGCCCCGTTGATGTAGCTAGAGGCGTCACTCGCTAAGAAGACCGCGACACCCATCAGCTCGGATGGTTCTGCCCAGTGACCGGCAGGGATCCGATCGAGAATTTCCTTGTTGCGCGCCTCATCAGCGCGAATTGGGGCGGTGTTTTCGGTCTTGATGTAGCCTGGCGCAATTGCGTTAACGGTAATGTTGTAGACGCCCAGCTCGGAGGCAAAGGACTTGGTCAAGCCGGCGACCCCGTGCTTGGAAGCGGTGTAGGACGGAATGAACTTGCCCCCTTGGAAGGAGAGCATGGAACCGATGTTGATGATCTTGCCGTAATTTTGCTTGGCAAAGACCTTGGCGGCGGCCAGCGACATGTGGTAAACCGCACTCAGGTTAATGGCAATGACTTGGTCCCAATCCTTGTCTTGAGATTCCAGTAACGGATTGCGCCGGATCATCCCTGCATTGTTGACGAGAATGTCGATGTGACCCATCTTGGCGACGGCTTCTGCGACAACCTTGTCGGCGATGCCGGGCTCGGTCAGGTTGACATCCATGAATTCTACCTTGCGGCCACGCTTTTCGATCAAGTGACGGGTGGCTTCCCATTCGGCCGTCCCAAAGGTGGGAATGAAAACATCGGCACCGGCTTCTGCCATCGCAACGGCATAGCCCTGGCCGAGGCCGGTGTTGCCGCCAGTGATGACGGCAACTTTCCCGCTCAGGTCATACTGGGACATCTTGAACTTATCGAGGGCAGCTTCGTGCTGGCGGATCTCTTCTTCAGTCTGGTGAATTTCTGGCATGTGATCAGCTCCTATTGAATTTGGTTGACGTTTCCAATTAGGAAATTGTATTTCCTAAACAAATGAACACCCTTAATGTACACTGCGGCGGAAACGATTGCAAGAAATTCGTTTGAATTTAACTGTTTGCCGCGGGCATGTTTACCCGCCCAAAAAAACACGCGTCGTCCCCTGAACAGAATCAGGGAACGACGCGTGTGTGCGTGACATAGTTGAGTTTATAAGGCGGCTTGAATGGCGGTTTGGGTCGCCAATAGAAGTTTTTCGAATTTAGCTTGGCGGGCTTTGGGGAGTCGATACTTGGGGGTACTGATTGAGAAGGCGCCGTAAAGCCGACCGTTTTTTTGAAGCGTGGCGCCGAGGCAGAAGACTTCCGTTTCGTTTTCCTCATTGTCTTTGGAGACCCCGGTTTGACGAATGTGCGCCAAGTTGATGCGCAAGGCCTCATCTTCCACCAGCGTGTGCGGGGTGACAGGCGTCAGCGGGTGTGTGTTGAGGTAAGCGGCGAGGTGCTCCGGGGTGTAAGTGGCTAACACCGCCTTGCCCATAGCGCTGGAGTACATATGCATACCACCGCCGATAGTGGACTGAAGTTTGATGCTGGTGGGGCTCTCGAGTTTATCGATCAGGATGATTTGCTCGTTACGCACAATGCCAAGGTTGATCGTCTCGCCGGTTGCATCGCGAAGTTCATGGAGGTAAGGCTGCGCGATACCGGCAATGTCAAAGCTATCAATGGCTTTTTGCGCATAGGCGATGAGCTGAGTCCCTAAATAATACTGTTTGGTTTGTTCGTCACGGCGCACGAGCCCGAGCATGTCCATCGTCGTTAGTATCTTCAATGTCGTTGGTTTGGAGGCGCTCAACCCAGTGCTGATTTCAGCGAGTGTCGGTGGCGTGGGGTACGTGAAAAGAAAGTCCATGATTTCTTTGGCTTTGACCAAAACGGTCCCGTATGGTTTTACATCTAAATCAGTTGATTCCATGAGATACCCCCACCAGCGTTTATTATTTGGAAACTAGTCACATTGTACACGTCTCACTTAACAGATGGCAAGAACCTTCAGATAATTTCGGACTGATAATTTCTTTAAAAGAAATAGAGTTTCCAATTAGTTGGTTAGGTGCTACACTGACTGTGACAACGATTTCATTTTGGGAAGAGGTAGGCTATGACAGATGTGCTAACGATGGGCGAGCTGATGCTCCGCTTAATGCCCAACGATCATCAACGAATTATTCAGGCAGATGCATACATGGCGAACTATGGTGGATCGGAGGCCAACGTGGCAACTTCGCTCGCATTATTGGGGGATGACGCGGCATTTATTTCGAAGCTTCCGGATAATGCGTTAGGTGAAGCGGCACTCGGAACACTTCGGCGGTACGGGGTGGATACGACGCGGGTCTTGCGTGGCGGCGAACGCTTGGGAATTTATTTCTTCGAAAAGGGCGCGAGCGTTCGTGCCACAAGCGTGGTGTATGACCGGGCCAACAGCGCCTTTGCAAATCTGAAGGCGGCAGAGTGCGATTGGCCGCAATTGCTTGCGGGGGTTCGCTATTTTTACTTTAGCGGCATCACGGCGGCGCTGTCACCGGAGATTCGCGCGGCGCTGTTGGCGGCGTGTCAGTACTGTGCTTCAGCAGGGATTCAGGTCGTCTGTGATATGAACTTCCGCGGGAAAATGTGGTCACCAGCATTGGCACAGCAGGAGATGGCCAAGTTGATGCCATACGTGAACATCTGCATCGCTAATGATGAAGACTTCGAAGCAACACTTGGCATTAAGGCTTTCGATGGCGATATGACGAACGGCATCGCACAACGCGACCAGTTCGCGTCAGCGATGCGCCAAGTGACGGTTCAGTATCCGCAGTGTCATACCGTTGCAAGTGTCGTGCGGGACATTCATTCTGTCGAAAACAGCCGCTGGACTGCGCTGCTATTGCACAACGGGCAGTGCTATCAAGGGCCGATTTATCCGATGCAGGTGTTTGAGGGGGTCGCTGCCGGCGATGCCTTTGGCGCCGGTCTGATGCATGGGCTGCTCAACGGATTCGAGGGTCAACAAATCGTTGACTATGCGATCGCCGCGAGTGTCTTAAAGCTTACCATTCCCGGCGATTTAAACTTGATCACGGACGCAGAAGTGCGCCGTGCAATGACCCACGGCAATTCGGTTGACCGTTGATACGGTAGAGGAGAAACGATAATGGCAGACATTAAATTAACATTGATTGATCAGGCGGGGACCGTGGTGGCCACGCGGACCGGCACGAACCAAACCTATCTCGCGCGGCGTCGTGGCCTCGCGCGTGGCGATGTGTATGAGCTGACGGTTGCCAGTGCCCCGGCGTTTGTGGTGGTACAACTCGATGCGGCAGTTGCCCCGGCGTTACTGTATCTCAGTCAGTCGGTGTGGCGCTTTGCGGTGCCGATGGACGATCAGCGCGAATGGCCCTATCCGGCGGGCGCGTTCAAGGAGCGGCTGGGCTACGCGACGGCCCGTTACGCGACTGAAGCGGAGATCAATACGCACCGTAATCTTGCGGTCAACTCGCACGATCAACATGCAGCTAGTGGCGCATTCCCACATGTTGCGGCTAATGCTGAGACGCGCGGGGAGTTCGTCTTTTTTGCCCGCAACGCAATTGATGGCATGGTGGCGAATGAATCACACGGGAATTACCCCTTCCAGTCTTGGGGGATCAATGAGCAAGAAGACGCTGAGTTGACCCTGGACTTTGGCCGCCCTGTAACGCTTGACGGGCTAGGCTTAGTGTTGCGTGCGGATTATCCGCACGACAGTTACTGGAAGCAGCTAACAGTACAGTTTTCGGATGAGAGTCAGGAGACACTTGAAACGGTCAAGACTGCAGACTTACAGCGCTTCGACTTTGCGCCAAGGCGAGTGACCTGGCTCAAGCTGACGCAGCTGGTTAAGAACCCCGACTCGGCGACGTTCCCTGCCTTAACAGAGTTAGAAACGTACGGGTACGAAGTGCAAGCGAACTAGGGGACTATCAAGTTTTGACACAAGGGGCACAGTCGTGTGCAAACGCTTGATTTTAACTCGTATCAGCCGTATATTAAAGATGTTGACGATAAGTAAATTGTATTTCTGAATAAGAAATTGGAGGCACTATCATGACTTTAACGATGACCACAAACTACGCGCACAGCCCCAAGGACATTGAGCACTATTCCACCGCCGAACTGCGTGATCAGTTCTTCGTGGAAAAGCTGTTCGTTCCTGGCGACATCCTGCTGACCTACACGTACAATGACCGTATGATCTTCGGTGGGGTGACACCGACTGACACCGCGCTTGAGATCACGCTCGACAAGCAGCTGGGGGTCGAGTACTTCCTGCAGCGGCGCGAGCTCGGGGTGATCAACATCGGTGAGGCCGGCACCATCACCATCGACGGGGAAGCGCATGAGATGGTCAAGCACGACGGCTTTTACGTCGGCATGGGCCATCAGCATGTGACCTTCGCGTCCGCTGATGCGGCGCACCCGGCCAAGTTCTACGTCGTGTCCACACCGGCACACAAGACGTACCCAGACAAGCACCTGCCGTTTGCCAACGCGCTGGCCAAGCCGATGGGCGATCAGGCCCACATGAATAAGCGCACTATCTACAAATACATCGATGCGTCACAGATGGACACTTGTCAGCTACAAATGGGTTACACGGTCCTCGAGCCCGGTAACGCGTGGAACACGATGCCGGCACACACGCACGCGCGCCGCATGGAAACCTACCTGTACATCGAGTTCCCAACCGATGACACGCGCGTCTTCCACTTCATGGGCGAGCCGAGTCAGTCCAAGCACGTGGTGATGACCAACGAATCCGCGGTGGTCAACCCGAGCTGGTCGATCCACTGTGGCATGGGCACCACGAACTACGCCTTCATCTGGGCGATGTGCGGTGAGAACCAGACGTACGATGACATGGACGCCGTGACGATGGATCAGCTGAAGTAGCCTGACCCACCGCCTGTTAAGCAAAAATTAATCTGGTTTGCGTAAGCCGCGCGATCCGCTGAATAAGCGGGTGGCGCGGCTTTTTGGCGCGTGCCACCGGTCACACTCAGCAGATTCTCGCCGTCACCATAGCAACTATTCATTTATTTTCGGCGCAGCTGTGATATTATTTTTCGAAGCATTAAGTTTATATCAACTTAATTGCGGCAGTTATAACCAGTGTCACCCCACGGCACGTGAGGGGGTGACGGCCGGTTGATTGATTAAGGAGGAACCACATGTTTCGTTTCAAAACACTTGCAGTTGCGGCGCTGGCGGTCGGGCTTTTCGGCGTCGCCGCAGGGCCGGGCGTTGTCCACGCCGCGCCGGTGACCACCACCCCGCAGCTCGCGCCAGGGCTTGACGTGACGAATATCCACCTGGCGATCACGGATGCCGAAGGGGTGAGTCAGTCCGCCATGCCGAAAGTCGTTTCCGGTCGGACTTACCAGGGAACGGCCACGCTCAACTACTCGGGGGCCGGGGCCGAGCTGCCCCTCAGCGCGCTGCAGCTGACGAGCAATAATCCGGCGGTCACACTTGAGACCGGGGGCGGCACAGCCCTGACACCGGGCGCCGGCAACGGGCAGATCAGCTTGCCGTTCACCATCACGGTTGTGGGTGCAGTTGGGCCCAACCCGGTGGTGGTCAGCATTGGCATTCAACGCACAGACGGCGGCCGCCTTGGAAAAACCAGCCAGGGCCAGAGCTTCATGATCGTCGCGGCGACCCCAAACGAGGGCGGCGATGACGGCAACACCCCGGACACCCCTGAAGGTTCCGGTGATGGTGAGGACACCGGCAGGACAGACGGCGATGAGGACGAGAACATGCCGGAGACACCGGATGGCTCGGATAACGGGAATACCCCAGAGACGCCGGATGGTTCCGATAACGGGAACACGCCGGAGACACCGGATGGTTCCGATAACGGGAACACGCCGGAGACGCCGGATGGTTCCGACAACGAGAACACGCCGGAGACGCCGGATGGTTCCGACAGCGGGAATACCCCAGAGACACCGGATGGTTCCGACAACGGGAACACGCCGGCGGTGCCGGATGGCTCGGATAACGAGGGAACTCCGGCGGATGCGGTCACGCCAAGCGTTCCGGTGGTGCCGAGCATCCCGGGGCGCGTACCGGATCAGATGACCGCCCAACCAACCGAGCAGCCTCAGTTGCCGGGGCATCAAGCGACGCAGGCCTTGCCGCAAACCGGCGCGCAAACGCACCCGCTGTGGGTCGTCAGCGGCCTGCTGTTGGTGCTTGTCAGCAGTTGGGAGCTCGTTGGTTATCGGCGCACGCGCGAATTGCGCAGTTAGACAGTTGAAGCCGCTCCCCTGCAAGCCGTGGGGGAGCGGTTTTTTATCGGGCTGTAAAGTGTTGGTGCATGCGGTGAACAATCTGGTTGTTAAGCCGGGTCGGCTGCGGTGGCGGCGAGTAACGGTCGCGGGGGGCTTATGTACACAGACTGACAAATGTTATCATATGATGAGAAGCGGCGCCCTTTTATGAGGACGCTTTTTTGTTAGCACCCGAAAGTGTCCACGGTGGCACATTTAGTTAAGCGCTTGCATTATTTGGTGCAAAAGCGCTTCTGTTATAGAACAGGGACTAACGCTATCATAATTATAGATAAAGGGGAAGATTAGAATGAGACCTTATCAGATTATGCGGGCACTGATGGAGACGCGAGGTTACCTCTCTGTCACATACTTAATGGCACTCCTCGGGGTGTCGAAGCGAACCGTTCAGAATGAACTGGCATACCTTCGAAAGGTCAGCAAGTCTCATGGCTTTGTGTTGCACAATACTTATGCAAAAGGCTACTCCCTGGAAGTCGTTGATCGACAAGCGGTCTCGCGGTTTGTCGACAGCCTGAATTCTCCCGAGGCGGTGATTGATGAAGAACACCTTGTCATTGATATGATCAGCGAGCTACTGCTCACGCCCAACACGTACGTGACGGCCCAGACGTTGGCGGACACGCTGCGGGTCAGCAAGTCGCTCATTTTCTCCAAGGCGCAAACGGTCTCAGACTACTTGAGCGCCTCACACATTGCGCTGGAAGGCCGCTCGCACTACGGGATGCGGCTTCAAGGGACGGCTCAGGACATTCGGCAGTTGATGCTGGAGCTGTACTTGCGGGGCAACAATCGCTTCAAGGCCGCCACGGTGGCGCGGGTCGGCGATTTTTCGGCGGTGCAGCGCTTGGCCGAAGACAGCATTCGAACGAATCAGCTCAGGATCGGGTACTACGAGTTCCAGACCCTGCTGGCGTGGCTCAAAGTCATGGTGATGTCGGCCCCCATCGTCTCGCCAGGAACGGCGGTCGAGCATCCGGCAGTGCCGTTTGGGCCTGTCCTGCTGGCCCTGCAAAAGCAGTTTGACCTACCGCTGGGGGACCAGGAGTGGGCCGAGTTCACGGCGCTGGTCCAGACGCTGGTGCAGCCGTCCGCCAAGCCGCACCCGGCGTACGACCGCGACCACTTAACGGCCACGCTGCGTCAGTTCTTCGCCCGGGTGGACGCGGAACACCAGATGGATTTTAGCCGAGACGATGCGTTCATCAATCAGCTGACCACCCACTTGCTGTTCCTGTTCGACCGGCTCAATCACAACATCAGCTACAAGAACCCGATGCTGTTGGAGCTGTGCGTGCGCTACCCGTTGGTGTTTGACATCGTGCTGGAGTTCTCGTCGTTTCTCGAGTCGGCGTATCATGAGACGATTTCGCATGATGAACTGGGCTTCATCACGGTGCACTTTTTGAACCACCTGGAAAACGAGAAAACAAAGCGGCTGCACCAGTACGACCGCATTGCAGTGGTCTGCACGACCGGTGGCGGCGCAAGCAACCTGATCCGCACGCAGATCCGCACGCTGTTCCCGGTTGCGACCGTGAAAACTTTCTCGTTTTGGGAAGTGAGTGAACTGGAAAGCTTTGCCCCCGACTTAGTTTTCTCAGTGGTGCCGCTGGAGCTTTCGCTGGATGTGCCCACGCTGTACATCAAGGAGCTACTGTCCCAGCGCGACCTGGCGAACATCAAACAGATCCTGTGTCTGGACGTGACCCCGCGGGCGGATGTGCCGATTCCGGGGAAGGACGAGGCGTTCCTGGCGTTTTTCCGCCAAAGCAACTTCACCGTCACGGAAGCGGCAAGCTACCAGGCGCTGATCCAGACGATGGCCCAGCAGCAAGTGACCAATGGTGATGCGCATCCCCGTTTTGTGGCCGATGTGATGCAGCGTGAGCGGTACATGAGCACGATTTTTAACAACGGGATCGCCATGCCGCACCCGATCGAAATGAATGCGCGCCGAAGTAGCATTGGGGTCGCAGTGATCACGAATCAGTTGGTGGAGGACGGGCGGCCGGTCAAGTTGGTCTTCATGGTCAACCTCCGCAAAACCGACCTCGATCGGTATCAGGTGATCTCAGGCCACCTGTTTCAGCTGATGCAAAGTCCGCACCGGATTGATCAGATCATGGCCAATCCGGTGCTGCAAGAAGTGTTGAACGTACTGAAGAGTCTACCTGAGCCAGACTAGGGGCCGCCGGCTGAGCCGGGCGGCCGAAGGAGGAAGCCATGAACTGGAACTTGTTACAAGCGTTGTCGAATGCGGATGCCGTCGCCTCGAACGAAACGGCGGTCAGAACCCTGTTGAAGGAGGCGCTGGCAGATTACGCGGACACCTTTACCTATGATGGGTTGGGCAGTCTGATGGTCACGAAGGCGGCGACTGAACCGGACCGGCCGACGATCATGTTTGCGGCCCACATGGATGAGGTCGGCTTTATGATCCGCAACCTGTCCGCGATCGGGTTTGCCTACCTGCAACCGCTGGGCAACGTGGAGGACCGCGCCAAGTCCATGCAGCTGGTGCGCGCGCACACGCAGGCCGGCCAGGTCGTGGAAGGACTTTTGAACATCACCCGGGACGCGAGCGGGCAGGTGGCCGACATGTACGTGGACTTCGGCTTTGACTCCCGCGAGGCACTGTTGGCCGCGGGGCTTGAGATCGGCGATGTCGTTTGCTTTGCCTCGGATTATCGCGAGCTTTCGGCGGCCAACCTGGCGGCGGGCAAGGCGATGGACGATCGCGCCGGTTGCTTCGCCTTGGTGCAGGCGATGAAGGCTCTCAAGGACGTGCCGCTTGCGGTCAATGTCGTGGCCGCCTTCACCAGCAGTGAAGAGGTGGGCACTCGCGGTGGGCGCACCACCACCGCGCTGGTGGCGCCCGATGTGTTTTTCGCCATCGATGTGGCTAAGCACCCGGAGCTGGACCGTGGGTTCACGGATCACCGAGTGTTAGGGGCCGGCCCGATGTTTGAGTTTTACGACAAGACGATGGTGCCCAACCGCGCGCTTTTGACGCAGGTGCAGGCGATCGCGCAGGCCGCCAACCTGCCGTACCAAAAAGACATGTTCAAGGGCGGTGGCACGGATGCCGGCACGGCGCACCTTGAGCACGGCGGGACCGCCGCAATGGTGATCGGGCTGCCGCTGCGGTACTGCCACGACCCGTACTCGTTTGTGAACAAGCAAGACGTCGTGACCACGGCCACGCTGATCGAGCAGATCGCGCGGCAGCTGGACGCAAAAGCAATTACGAAGTGTTATCAATTTTAATGGGATGGTGATCGTCTATGAATGAAGCAGAGCAACAGATTATGGGGTTAATCTCGTCAGCCGGTGAAAGCCGGGCCAAGGCGTTTCAGGCCTTGCAGGCGGCGCGCAAGCGGGATTACGACGCAGCACATGCGTTCTTGAAGGAGGCCGCGACGGTGGATGTGGAAGCGCATAACATCCAGACGCAGCTGATTCAAGCGGAACTCAGCGAAGGTGGTGATAAACCAGAAATCAATCTGTTGATGGTTCATGCCCAAGATCACTACATGACGGCACAGTTGGCCCGCGATTTGGTTGAAGAAATGATCCTGATTTTGGAAGACCGCGATAAGGAGTGAATGAGATGAAAATCATTTTGTGTTGTGTTGCTGGCCTGTCCACTACGATGATGATGGACAGCATGAAAAGTGTGATTAAGAAAAGCCAGAAGCTTGATATTGATAACTTCAACCTGATGGCGATCCCCGTTGAGCAGCTACCACAGGAAATCGAAGGCACCGATGTGGTCTTGCTCGGCCCGCAGGTGTCTTACAAGAGTGATTACGTGAAGTCCGTCACCGAACCGCTGAACATTCCGTTTATCGTGATCGATAAGGCCACGTACGGCTCGATGGACGGTGGGACGGTGATCAAGGAAGCACTGATCGCCAAGCGGAAGCAGGAGCTGAAAAGTCAGGCAGGAGGGGCGAACTGATGTTTGATAAATTTGAAGCATTCATGTCCAAATACTTCACGCCGCTTGCGGATAAGATGGACAAGCAGGTCTACCTCAGCGCCATCAAAAAGGCGATGGTGGCGATGACCCCGATCCTCATCATCGGGAGTTTCTGTTTGATCCCAGACGCGCTGCCGAACATGATCGGCAAAGATAACGTCATTTCGCAGTGGGTGACCGCCAACTCAGGCATTATCTCGATTCCGTACACGGTCGGGATGGGGATGATGGCGCTGTATGTGGCCGCTATTATTTCCTATCACTTGGCCATCTCGCGCAAGCTCGATGTGCCCGGCTGTGTCACCATGGGGGTCATGGGCTTCCTGATCCTCGCCGTTGACTTCACCAAGGACGGCGCGATCGACACCACGTACTTCGGCACGAAGGGGTTGTTCGTTGCGATGTTCGGCTCGATCCTGGCGGTTGAGCTGTTCCGCTGGTGCAAGAAGCGCAACTTCACCATCAAGATGCCAGAAACGGTGCCAGACTTTGTGTCGAAGTCTTTTGAAATGATCCCGATCTCGGTGATTGTCGTCGGGGCCTTCGTGGTCATCCGGGTGCTGTGCGTCAATGGACTGCACACGCTACCCCCGATGATCTTCACGAACCTGCTGGCGCCACTGGTTGGCTCGATGGACAACCCGTTTGCTACACCTTCCTCAAGATGCTGCAATGCCTGCTCTTCTTCTTCGGGATTCACCCAGCGGTGCTGAGCCCGATCACCAGCCCGATTTCGACCCAGTTCTTGGCGGAAAACATTGCCAACTACAAAGACGGCCTGGCGCTGACCCACTTCTTCACGCCGGGGATGGACTCCGCGTTCGGGAACTTCACCGGGACCGGCGTGACCTTCGGCTTGGTCTTCTGGTGCATGTTCTCCAAGGCTGCGGCCCAAAAGAAGATCGGTCGGATCGCCTTGATCCCTGCGCTGTTTGGGATCAATGAACCGATCCTGTTCGGCGCCCCGATCGTTTTGAACCCGTTATTCTTCATTCCGTTCGTTGTGATCGGCCCGATCGTGTCCTCCCTTGGGGGCTGGGCCATGAACCTGGGCTTCCTCAAAATGTCGATCTTCACGCCACCGTACGTGGGGGTCTTCCTGGAAGGCTACCTGACCACGTTCGACTGGCGGAGTATCGTGGTCAACGGGCTGCAGATGGTGCTGTCGATCTTGATCTGGTACCCATTCTTCAAGTTGTACGAGCGTCGCGAACTGCAACAAGAACAAGCGAAGCAATCTGCGATCTCTAAGGAAGATGAAGCCCTGATCGATGATCTGAACCTGGACTTCTAAACGCTGTGTGAACCGCTGATAAATCGGCAGGCGCGTGACCCTTATCTAGCGGGCGCGACGACTGTCGATTTTTTCACCCGTCAAGTGTGCTTGGCGAGGCAAGGAGGAACGTGCTGATGAGTAAACATCGAATGAAACAAGAACGGCCGGCGCAGGCCGTGGTCGCGCCGGTGGTCCCGGCGGTCGAATACGGGCGGACCCGAGTGTATGCCACGGGGATCGATTGGCTCGTCGGTGGGGTGGTCAGCGGGCTGCCCGGCGTGGTGGCGTATGCCGTCCTGACCGGTACGGACAAGCCGATGAAGACACTTTACGCGTTTCGTGAGGCCGGGTTTTCGGCCGGCACCACGATGCTGATCGCGGCGCTGTGCCTCCTGTTCGGGCTGGGCTACTACGTCATCGTGCCGTGGCTCGTTTTTCCCGGGCAGACACTGGGCAAGCGCTTCATGCACCTGCGCATGGTGAAGCAGGACGGTCAGCCGATGCACCTGCAAGACTACCTGCTGCGCCAGGTCGTGGGGCTGGTCCTGATCGAAGGGGCCGCCACCGCGACGGCGACGTATGTGCGCGTCATGATCACGGCCGGGAGCGGCTTTTATGTCGATGGCTACTTCAGTATTTTCTGGAACATCGTGACGCTGTTCTCGATGTTTCTGGTGTTTGGGACCAAGCGCCACCTCGCGTTGCACGATTACCTCGCCAAGACTCAGGTGGTGGCTGCCCCGATGACAAAATTGGAGGTCGTTTAATTGAACAGTTCACGGCTTAACGCACTACGCCAACAGATGACGGCGCAGTCGCTGGACGCCTTTATCCTGAGCGAAAAGGCGAACCGCTTTTACCTGACCGGGTTCACCGGCACCTATGGGCAAGGGGTCATCGCGCAAGACGCGCAGTTCATCGTAGCGGATGGCCGCTACTTTGAGCAGCTAAAAACGCAGTCCCCAGCGTTCACGGTGGTGGATAACCAGATGCGCATGGTGCCGACCCTGCAGCGCCTCATCCAGGACCAAGGCTTTCGCCGGGTGGGGATCGAGGCGGAATACATGAACGTCGAGGAGTACCTGGGGCTGACGGCCGGGGCCGCGACGCTGGTGCCGACGACCAACGTGGTCGAGTCGCTGCGCATGATCAAATCGGCGGCCGAGCAACAGGCGATTCAGGCAGCGGCCCGCGTGGCAGACGAGACGTACCGCCACATCCTCGACTTCATTCGCCCTGGGATGACCGAAAAGCAGGTGGCCAACGAGATCGACCAGTACGGCCTGACGCATGGGGCCGATGCCCCGGCGTTTGAGACCATCGTGGCCTCAGGGGTGCGCTCGGCCCTGCCGCACGGGCACGCGTCCAACAAGGTGATCCAGGCCCATGAGCTGATCATTTTTGACTTCGGGTTCCTGGTGGACCACTACTACTCCGACATCACCCGAACCGTTGCGCTGGGCAGTGTCAGCCCGGCGCTGCGGGAGATCTATGCCGTGACGCTTGAGGCCCAAGAGGCGGCCATTCAGGCCTGCCACGCCGGCACGGCCATGGCGACCATCGACCAAACCGCCCGCCGGGTGATCACCGATGCCGGTTACGGGCCGTACTTCCTCCACGGCACGGGGCACGGCCTGGGGCTGACGGTGCACGAGTATCCGCTGCTCAACCAGGACAGCCAAGAGGCGCTGCAGGCCCACATGACCTTTACCGTCGAGCCGGGCATCTACCTGGCCGGCCAGGGCGGGGTGCGCATTGAGGACGATGTCTGGCTGGACGATGCCGGGGCCCCGGTGCTGATGACCCACGCGCCGAAGCAGCTGATCGAATTGTGAGGGGAAGACATGGACAAAATTGACTTTGACACGGTGGTGGACCGTTACGGGACTTACTCCACCCAGTGGGATTACGTGCAGGACCGGTTTGGCCAGGCCGACCTGCTGCCGTTCACCATCTCTGACATGGATTTCAAGGCACCGAGCAGCGTCGGGACCGTGCTGCGCACCGCAGCTGAACGCGGCGTGTTCGGGTACACGCGCTGGAACCACGCGGACTTCAAGGGCGCCATTCAAAACTGGTTTCTGCAGCGATACGCCGCTACCATTGCCCAGGACTGGGTGGTTTACAGCCCAAGCGTCATCTTTAGCCTCGCCAAGCTGGTCGACCAGTTCAGCCGGCCGGGTGCCAAGGTGGTGACGCTGAGCCCCTGCTACGATGCGTTCATCGCCACCATTGAAGCCAACGACCGCCAGCTGATCCAGCTGGATATCTCCGCGGGCTTTACGCTTGAGGCGCTTGAGGCCGTTTTTGCCCGGGAGCACCCCGCCGTGTTCGTGCTGTGCAACCCGCACAATCCGCTGGGGATCGCGTGGACGCACGCGCAGTTGCAGGGGATGGTGACCCTGTGCAACGCGTACCACGTGGCCATCATCAGCGATGAGATCCACCTGGATATTCTGCGGGCCGGTGTTCAGCCGCACACGCTGGCGGCCTATTTTAACCGCTTGACGGTGCCTTGCGCCGTGCTTTCGTCCGCCAGCAAGGCCTTCAACATTCCGGCGCTGGGCTGTTCGTACGGCCTGATCCCGGATGAGCGGCAGCGGCTCGAGTTTTTGTACACGCTCAAGCAACGCAACGCGCTGTCATCCGTGCCGTACCTCGGCATGCTGGCCACCATGACCTGCTACAACCACGAGGCGGCCTGGCTGGATCAGCTGAACGCCTACCTGGACGCGAACTTCACGTTCATGACGCAATTCCTGGCCACGCGGTTGAACTACGCCTACACCGTGCCGCACGCCACCTACCTCGCGTGGCTGGACATCCGGCCGCTGGGCGTCGACATGGCCGCGCTCCAAGCCGAGCTCGTTGACCACCAGCAAGTCGCCATCATGGATGGCCGCGTGTACGGCAAAGGCGGCGCCAACCACCTGCGGTTCAACCTGGGCGCGCCACGAACCAAAGTGGTCGACGGGCTGAACCGACTGCGTCGAGCCGTTGACCAGTTGACCCAAGAAAAGTGAGGAAGAGGCATATGAAGACGATCTACACAGACGCGGCCCCGGCACCCATCGGCCCGTACTCCCAAGCCAAGCAAGTTGGAGACCTGTTGTTCATCTCGGGCCAGATCGGGCTCGACCCGGCCACCGGGCAGCTGGTGGCCGGCGGGATCGAAGCCCAGACCCGCCAAGTGCTGGCCAACATTGAAGCGATTCTCAAGGCGGCAGGCAAGACCTTTGACGATGTGGTCAAAACCACCTGCCTGCTGCGGCAGATCGATGATTTTGCCGCATTCAACGCCATTTACGCCACAGCGATGGTCAGCAACCCGGCCCGGGCCACGTTTGCGGCGGTGTTGCCGGCCGATGCGCGGGTGGAGGTTGAGGTGATTGCCCAATAGGACGATGATGGCACCAGGCTTGTGCCATCGGGGGCACCGCAGCGTGGCGGTGAACCGGGGATGTTTCACGTGAAACAGGCGGCGTGCATACTGGTGTGACACGTGAGTCACCAGAGCAATCGGTTGCGGCGCGCGATACGATTTCGCTAGACTGAAGTTAGGGAGGCGTGTGGCTTCCCGTGAGCGAAGGAGGCACAGTGATGACGACAATGTTACCCCCAGAGGAGCGCACCGGGATCCCCGGCGGCACACTGATCACGAAGACGCCGGAAGAAGGCCGACAGCTGGCGATGCTGATCGCACGCCATACCATTCACCAGATTCAGCCTGACCTTGATGTCTTGAAGGCGGGACGGCCGGATTACACCAGCGATGCGCGGGCCCTGACCGCCGCCGGGCAAGTGGTCGCGATCGAGTTTCAGACGATTGCAGCCGCGAACAACTACTGGCGCTGAGCGAATTGCCGCACGCAGTCGGGTGCGGCTTTTTTTATCGCCAGTTCGCGGGCGGCAAAGAAGTCAGAACGCGGTTAAAAAGTCGGCCTCAATGCGCTCACGCACGGGTGCGCCGGTATTGTATGCTAGTAGTATCAGCGCAGATCAGCGCGACAACCATAGGAGGGCTCACGATGATTGAATACTACCTGATCAATAAGCAGGACTACTTTGCGGCCGGTTACACGATCAGCCGCGGCCAGGCGTATGTCGACACGACCGGCGGCCTGAAAACGGCGGCCAGCGTCAAGGCCGCCACCGCGGCGGCCGCAAAGGCCTCGCTCTACGCGCAGGTGCTCGCGACACCGGCCGCGCAAAGCGAGCGCACGACGCTGACGGCGGTTGATGAAGCGCGGCTGACGGCCAAGCTGGACGCGGATTTTGAAGTGATCGGCACGGCCGATTTAGCTAGTTGCTAGGGGGACAAGTGCGATGACAGAAGACCAGAAACCACAGACGACCCAAGACGACAACCCGTTTTGCCACCACGGCATGACGTGCGCGCCGGGCTGCGGCTGCGCAGACGCAGCCGGTAAGTGCCCGTGCGCGATGATCTCGGAGCGGCGGTGCACGTGTAACGGACTGTGCGGGGTCAAAATGTAAACGAGTACGCGAAAGAAGACGCGCTGCGGGGGGATCCCGGGGCACGTCTTCTTTTTTTTGTTTAACGGGACGTTTAATATCTTCTGGTCGTCGAACTAGAACCGCTGAATCGTCTGGGTAAGGTCGGCCTCGGTTTTCGCCGCATCACGCTCCTGCTTGGGGGAGTGGCCGAAGCGGGCCTGAAACTTGTGGTAGAAAAAGCTGGTGTTGCTGATGCCCACGCGCTGCGCGATTTCGCTCACCGGGAGCACCGTGACGCGAATGAGCTCATTGGCGCGGATGAGCCGCTCCTCGGTCACGGTTTCCCGGAAGGTTTTCCCGACTTCCTTCTTGAACAGGTTGCCGAGGTAATTCTTGTTGTAGCAGTAGTGATCGGCAAGCTGTTCGAGGGAGACATCGCGGTAGTTGCGCTTGATGTCTTCGAGCATTTTGATGGCGATCGATTGCGTTTTGGTTTCAGGGGCCGGGGTGACGCGATAATTGCGCACGAGGCGGGCCAGCAGCACGGTGAGCTCGGCAGAAATGATTTGCTCGGAGAAGTCGCGTTTGCGGTAGTATTCCTCGATCAAGGAGTCGATGGAGCCCTGAATGGCCTCATCGTCGTGCTGGCGAAAGATCACATGGAGCAGGGGGTCGGTTTTGGCCGGCAGCCGGTTGAGCAGGAAATCGTACAGCACGCTTTGCTTACTTTGAATCTGATTGATCAGATCAAAGGAGAGGTTGCGATCGCGGAACAGAATGTTGATCAAAAGGTCGTTCTCGCCGATGGCGGCGATGCTGTGCTTGCTGCCGACGTCGAGCAGCAAGATATCGCCTTGATGAAGGGTGAGGGCCTGCCCGTCGACCACCTCGGCGGCTTGGCCACGGAGCATGTAGTTGATCTCGAGGAATTGGTGTTGGTGCAGGGGGTACGCGGCAAAGCGGTTATGTTTGCTGATGTACACGGGGCTGCCGCGGAAGAAGTAGTCATTCAAAACCGGCATCTGAGTTGAGGTGGTTTGGGTGAGATCAAGCGCATCCGGGGGAATGTCGTCACAGACGATCCGGTTTCGCTGCTGATACTGCTCGATTGGGGTTAGCGTTGCGAGCTCGCGCATCAAGGTGATGTCCATGGGCGCCTCCTGTGAAAATGATCCTTTTTTGCCGCGGATCTGTCATTGTGACCGGACGTTGAAAACGGTTTAATAATAATGATTTCACAAAGTAAAGTCAAGATAGGCGAAGGATGGTGACGGCATGAAACCCTGGGTAGCGGTTGATATTGGGGCGTCAAGCGGCCGCGTAGTGCTCGGAACACTCGTAGCCGGCCGACTGCAGCTGAAGGAAGTGAGCCGCTTTAGCAACCAGTTCGCGCATCAGGCCGGGCACGACCGATGGCTGGTGGACCGGCTAGTTGATGAAATTTTGCGTGGCTTGGCCGAAGTGCGCGCGCTGGGTTACGACGAGGTGACGCTAGGGATCGACACTTGGGCCGTGGATTACGTGCTGGTCGATCGGCAGGGCCAAAAACTGGCCGATCCGGTTTGCTACCGGGATGCGCGCACGGATCGGGCCATTGAGGCCCTCACGACAGAGGTGCCTAAGGCGGTCCTTTACGAAAAAACCGGCATTCAGTTTCAGCAGTTCAATACGCTGTACCAGCTGTACCGCGAAGATCAGGCGCTGCTCGCCGATGCGGCAAAGATCATGCTGATCCCTGATTACCTCGGCTACGTGCTGACGGGCCAAGCGGTCAGCGAGGTGACCAACGCCTCAACGACCCAGATGCTGAACCTTCGGCAGTCACTGTTTGACTCGGAGTTGCTTGAGCGACTCCACGTGCGTCCCGATCAGTTCGCCCCCTTGGTGGATGCGGGGACGGTCTTGGGGCCGATCCGGCCCGAACTGGTGGCCGCGTATGGGCTGCCGGCCACAACGGTGATCACGGTGGCGACGCACGATACCGCCAGCGCAGTGGTGGGCACGCCGGCTGCCGGGGATAACTGGGCGTTTCTCAGCTCCGGGACCTGGTCATTGATCGGCCGCGAACTGACGGCACCGAACACGGGCACGGCGGCCTTTCACGCGAATTACACGAATGAATGGGGCGCGTTCGGCACCTACCGCTTTTTGAAAAATATCGCCGGGCTGTGGATGGTCCAGTGCTTGCGGCGCGAATGTGCGCCGCAGCAAGACTTTGCCACGCTGGCGCAGCAGGCCGACCAGGAGCAGCCGTTCCGGACGCTGCTGGATCTGAGTGATCCGCGTTTTGTTAATCCGGCGCGCATGCAAACCGCGATCCAGCGTTTTGCGCGAGAAAGCGGGCAACCGGTGCCGCAGACGCTGGCGCAGCTGGCGCGAAGCGTGTACGACAGCCTGGCCCTCACCTACGCGGCCGCCGTGACCGAGTTAAAAGTGTTGGTGCCGGCGCCGCTCACCCAGCTGTGGGTGGTGGGCGGCGGCGCCAATCTGCAGGCGCTCAATCAGGTCACGGCGGACCTGACTGGGCTGACCGTGTGGGCAGGGCCAACAGAAGCGACCGCCCTGGGCAACATTGCCGTGCAGATGATGACGACCGGCGCGGTTGCTACCCTCACCGCGGCCCGAGCGCTGATCCGGGCGACCTTTCCGCCGACGCAGTTCGGCCCGCAGCGCGACCTAGCGGCAACGCAACAGCAGTACCAGAATTTTTTGACTAATTGGAGGCAGTCTCGTGACGCAGCAAAATGAAATTGAGCAAGCATATGATTTGGCTCGGGAACAGTACCAGCGCATCGGAGTGGACACCGATCAGGCGATGGCCAGACTTGCGCAGTGCAGCCTCGCGTTGCATTGCTGGCAGGGGGATGATGTTCAGGGCTTCTTGACCCCGGACCAGCCACTGAGCGGCGGAATTGCCGTGTCGGGGCAGTACCCAGGGCGCGCGCGCACCCCGGCGGAGTTGGCAGCCGACCTGGCGCAAGCCCTCAAGCTGATCCCCGGGCATCAGCATAAGGTGGCCCTGCACGCGATGTACGCGGTCGTACCTAAGCCGGTGGACGTGAATGACGTTGAACCCGAAGACTTTGATTTTTGGATCGACTGGGCGCTGGCACAGGGCGTGGGGCTCGACTTCAACGGCACCTTCATGGCGAACACGATGATGAAAGACAACCTGACGCTGACCTCGCCGGACCCTGCGGTGCGCGCGTACTGGATCGCGCACGGTAAGCTTGCGCGGCGCATTGCCGATTACATGGGGCAACGGTTGGGGCAGCAGGTCATCAACAACCTCTGGATCCCCGATGGGTCAAAGGACAATCCGATCAGCAAGCGCGGCCCGCGTGAACGGTTACTGACTGCGCTGGATGAAATCGAGGCGACCCCTTATCCTGAGGCGCACACGATCGACGCTTTTGAAGGCAAGCTGTTTGGCACCGGGATCGAGTCCTACACGGCCGGGTCGCACCTATTTTATAACAATTACGCGTTGACCCGCGGTAAACTGTGGACGATCGACGCAGGCCACTGGCACCCAACGGAGGATGTTTCGGATAAGTTCAGCGCGGTCTTGCCGTTTGCAAGTAAGGGGCTGTACATGCACGTTTCCCGACCGGTGCGATGGGATTCGGATCACGTGGTCATCCTTGACGATGCGCTGATGAATATCGCGCACAGTCTGGTGCGCGATGATTACCTGAGCCGGGTTCACCTGGGGCTGGACTTCTTTGACGCGACCATCAACCGGATCGCCGCTTGGGTGGTGGGGGCGCGGGCGATGCAACAAGCGTTGCTGCAGGCGTTGCTTGAGCCGACTGAGGCACTCGCGCAGGCGGAGCGCGCAGGCGATTTCACCACGCGGTTGGTGACGACCGAGGGGCTGAAGAGTTATCCGTTTGGCGCCGTCTGGGATAAGTTCTGCGCGGATCAAGGCGTTCCGGTGGGGCTGACATGGCTCAGCACGGTGCGCGCGTACGAGCAGCAGGTTTTGGCGAAACGGTAGGAAAAAGGGGTAATGATGATGACACCATGTAGTTTTGATCCGGAGTTTGACCGCCAGTTTGTGACATCGCCTTATGTGCGGCAGTTGCAACAGGTGACCCAGAACCTTTACCGCCACGGCTGGGATGAGCGAAACGGCGGCAACGTCAGCATTTTGCTGCACCCCGAGGAAGTCGCGGGCTTTGCAGACGTTGCCGCAACAGGGCGGCAGGTGCCCCTGGGCTTTGACGCGCAGGCGCTGGCGGGACAGTATTTCCTGGTGACCGGGACGGGGCGCTACTTTAAGAACGTTCAGGATTTCCCCGCCCGTGATGCCGGCTTGGTGCGGATCAGCGCCACGGGCACAACCGGTGAAATTGTCTGGGGGTTCACGGACGGGGGGTTTCCCACCAGTGAATTGCCAACGCACCTGATGACGCACGCGCAGCGGTTGCAACAGGATCCGACGCACCGGGTCGTGATGCACTGCCACCCGACCAACCTGATCGCGATGAGCTTCACGGTGCCGCTGGACGAGTGCACCTTGACACGGATCCTGTGGAAAATGCAGGCGGAATCGCTCGTGGTTTTCCCCGAAGGCGTTGGCGTGTTGCCATACATGACCCCGGGCACCAATGCGATCGGTGAGGCGACGGCGGCCAAGATGGCCACCTTCAGGCTGGTCTTGTGGGCGCAGCACGGGCTGTTCGGCACCGGGTGCAGTGTGGATGAAGCGTTTGGGTTAATTGAAACGGCAGAGAAGGCGGCACAGATTTACACCACCATCTGTGCGCAAGGCGGGCGGTGTCTGGCGGAGATCACGGATCGCGAGCTTCAGGCGCTTGCCACGCGCTTTGGCATCACACCGGACCCGCGCTTCATGGTCGGTGCGGCGCTGCAGCAGTTGCCCCTGGCGTGAAAATTTCACAGAATGTGATGTGCTCGACGAGGACCTGTGGTTTTGTTCTAATCCATCTTGAATTTTGTCATTGTTGGCTTTGTTGAAAACGCTTAACTTTGGTAGCGTAGAGGGTTGCAACGACAGACTTCTGCAGCGTCTGTTGAGAAAGGGATGATAGAAGTGCAATTAATGGTAAACGGCAATGTGAATCTGAACGCCGTGGACGTCAGTCGGCCGGTTCAATTGACGTGGCTTGTCGAGACGCCCCCAACGACGCTGACGTTATGTGGCGGTGGGATTCAGCAAACACTCGCGGTGCAAAACGCCCCGGGGCAGGTCCTGGATCTGAGCGCGTTCCCCGCGCGAACGACCGTGACCGCAACGTTACACTGTGAGACGCAGCAAGTGACCCAGCAGTTCGTCACGGCCAGCGATGCGCTGGCGCGTGCGCCATGGATCACGCGGTTGGACGACCCCACAATGCGTGAGTTTGCGTTTTATGAGAACCGCCCCAACATGGTGTTTTCCCGTGAGTTTGATGCGGCGGATGCGGACCAGGTGTTTCTGGATATTGTGGGGTTGGGGTACTACCGCTGCTTGATCAACGGCCAACCGGTGAGCCCCGCCGAGTTGAACACGGACCTCACAACCTACCGCAAACGGGTTTACTTTGATACCTATCAGATCCAAGCCCTCCTGCAGCCGACCCATAACCTGATCACGGTGGAGTTGGGCAACGGGTGGTTCAACCCGGCACCATTGCGGATGAACATGAAGTATAACGTGCGAGACCGAATGAGCATCGGCTTCCCCTGCCTGGTTGCCAACCTTGAGTTCTATCGGGCCGGGCAGCTGATCGACCGGCTGACCACGGATCGGACCTGGCGCGTCACGGACGGGGCGCGGGTCTTCGATAACGTCTTTATTGGCGAGCGAGTTCAAGTCGATGCGGCGCGGCCCGCGCGGATCGGGAAAGTCGTGCAGATCGCCAGCCCCACCGCGGAATTAGTGCCTTCTCGGATCGAAAAGGTGACGGTCGCCGCGCGGGTATCCACGTACCGCGTTGTGGCTCAGGATGACCAGCACTTTATCGTGGACTTTGGTCGCATTGTCTCGGGCTTTCTCGCCTGTGACCTAGCGGCGGCGTTTGCGGGCACGGTCACCATTGATTACGCGGAGCGGCTCGTTGCCGGCCGGTTGGACCAAGTCAGCACGATCCCGGGGATCTACGGCCGCAATGATAGTGGCATCGACGAGGATCGCCCCGTGATGCAACACGATGAAGTGACCAAAGCGGCATCGGCAGACCCTTATCACTTCGAGAACCGGTTCACGTACCACTCGTTTCGCTACGTGGAATTCACCGGCATTCAGTTGACGGAAGTGGCGCAGCTGACGGCCGAGATCGTGCACACGGCAATGCGCCCGCGGACCCAATTCAGCGCCAGCAATCCGCTTCTTGAGGAAATTTGGGCCCTGGCCAATACCACGAAGCTAAACAATATCCACTCCTATTACGAGGACTGCGCACGCGAGCGATTGGGCTACGCGGGTGATGCCGCGATCCTGATCGACTCGCAAGTCTATGCGTTTGAGTCGCAGCAGATGATCGAAAAGGTGTGGGATGACTTCCTGCTGGAGCAACACGAGGCCGGCGGGGTGACGCAAACCGCGCCGTACATGGGCATCAAGTCCAACGGCCCCTCCGACAAAGCGGGTGCTTGGGGGTGGCAGAAGGTCTTCACCGCCATCCCGCTGGCCCGGGCGCGGTACTACGGGCAAACCCAGATGACCCCAACAGAAGCGCAGGCCTTCAAGCGGTTTGCCAAGTATGTCTTAGCCTTCGACTATGACTACGCGAAACACTGCTGCTTGGGAGACTGGGCCGCCATCTCCGCCGTCTTTGTGGGTGGGGTGCACGGGCGCTCTGTGCCGCCCGATCAGGACTTTGAATGTGCGGTGATGTTCTACCTGAACCTGCGTGACATTCGCCGGGTCTTTCAGGTGTATGGACTTGAGGATGCTGACCTGCTCCAAGCCCTGGATGAGAAGTTGAGGACCGTGAAGGCAGCGATCAATGATGAGTTTTATCACGGAAAGGGGGTTTACGGGACGGGCAGCCAGTCTGCGAGTGCCTATGCGTTGTTTGCCGACATGGCACCGACAGAAGCGCGCGCAGCAGTGGCGACGCAGTTCATCACCCAGATCACCCAGACGGGCTACCTGGATTCAGGCATCTGGGGGATGAAGATGAGCTACGCCTTGCTGTATCAACTCGGGCGTGATGACCTGGTTTACCAATGGCTGACGCGGCGCCTTCAGCCGAGTTTTTACAGTATGGCCGCACTGGGCAATCAGACGATGAACGAGTTCTTTGATTTAGAAAACGGCTCGTTCAACCATGCGATGTTTAGCGCTTACACCCAATGGATGACGGAGCGGCTCCTCGGGTTGACCCTGGTGGACGCCAAGACGCTTCGCTTCGCCCCCTACTTGGGGCATGGCGAAGCGGCGATCGCCGGGCAATTGGGCGACTTGGCCACCGTCCGGCTGACAAAAACGCCAACCGGTTACGTTGTGGCGCTGACTTGGCAGCCCACCGTTACCTTGCAGATCGATCAGGCCGCGCTGGCCGCGCAAGGCTATCAAGTCGCGGTTGACAAGGCGGCGACCCGCGCCGAGGTCACCCTGACTGCAGTCAAAAACGCATAATGGAGGTAGTGAAATGACAATTACGGCAACACGCATCGATGGTCGACTGGTGCACGGCCAGGTGGCCAACCTTTGGACGACCAAGTTATTGATTGACCGAATCTTGGTGGTGGATGATGCGGTGGCGCAAAGCCAGATTGAAAAATCCGGCTTGCGCATGGCGACACCAACAGGGGTCCGGCTTTCGGTGTTGACTGTCGACACGGCAGCCGACCACGTCCTGGCTGGGCGGTACGACAAGCAGCGCGTCTTCGTGGTGGCGAAGAAGCCGGCAACGCTCCTTCAGCTGGTTCAAAAAGGGGTGCCGATCAAAGAGATCAATGTCGGCAATATGTCCCAAAGCGATGACACGAAACATATCTCGAAGTCGATCAACGTTGCGCCGGCAGACGTGACCGCCTTTGAGCAGTTGAAGCAGCTGGGCGTTCGCCTCGTGGCGCAGATGGTACCAGCGGATGACGCACAAGACTTTGAAAAACTACTACGTAAGGAGTGAACGGGATGTCAATTCAGTGGTGGCAAATTTTAATTCTGACATTATATGCGGGTTATCAAGTAATTGATGAAATTCAGTTCTGGAGTTCCCTGAACACACCGATCTTTGGTGGCTTGCTGACGGGGCTCGTGATGGGCGACATGAAGACGGGCTTGGTGATCGGCGGGAGTATGCAGCTGATGGTCTTGGGGATCGGGACCTTTGGCGGGGCCTCGAAGCTGGATGCCAACTCTGGAACGATCCTGGCAACGGCATTCTCTGTCGCGACCGGGATGGATGCCACGCAGGCGGTTTCAACGCTGGCGGTGCCAGTTGCGAGTCTGATGATTTACATGGATATTCTGGGGCGCTTTACCAACACCTTCTTCGCGCACCGCATCGATGCCGAAGTTGAAAAAATGAACTACAAAGGGATCGAGCGCTACTTCGTGGCCGGGATCCTGCCTTGGTCCCTGTCACGCATGATCCCCGTGTTCCTTGCCCTGGCGTTTGGAGGCGGCTTGGTGGCCAAAGTGGTGGCTTATCTCAACGGCCCGCTGAAGTGGCTGGGTGATGGGATGTCCACTGCGGGGGCTGTGCTGCCAGCCGTTGGGTTTGCGATCTTGCTACGGTACCTGCCGCTTAAAAAGCACGTGTCCTACTTATTCTTGGGCTTTGTGATCACGGCGCTGCTGACCACCCTGTTTGGGAACATTCAGGCGATCGGGACCGCGGTTGGGAGTGTTGTGAAGAACTTCAGCGGCAGCTTCAACGGGCTGTCCATGCTGGCGATCGCACTGATCGGGCTGGCACTGGCGCTGATCAACTACAGCCACGCATCGGCGATGATCGAAAGCAAGGGGGCGGCTGCGGTCGCCACCGCGGTTGACGCGAAGGGGGAAATTGAAGATGACGAACTATAAGTTAACGGATCAAGACTTTCGCCAAATCAACCTGCGCTGCCTGTGCGGGTTCGAACTCGGCTGGAACTACGAACGGATGCAGGGCTCGGGCTATCTCTACACGATCTTGCCGCAACTGCGCAAGATCTACGGCGATAATACCCCTGAGCTGAAGGAAATGATGCGGGTGCACACCCAGTTCTTCAATACCTCGAACTTCTTCAACACCATCATCACGGGGATCGACCTTGCGCTTGAAGAAGAGCAGGGGGTCAAGGCAAAGGATGCCGTTGTCGGGATGAAGGCAGGACTGATGGGCTCCTTTGCCGCAATCGGCGACTCCATCTTTGGCGCCCTGCTGCCGGCCATCTTCGGGGCCATCGCGGCCACGCTGGCCATCAAAGGGAATCCGCTGGGGTTAGTCATCTGGTTCATTGCGCAGATGGGCGTGATCCTGTTCCGGTGGAAGCAACTGCCATGGGCATACAAAGAGGGGGTCAACTTGGTCACGAAGATGGCCAACAAGCTCTCCGCGGTGACCGATTCCGCCAGTTTGATGGGGATCTTTATGGTTGGGGCGCTGGTCGCGACCATGGTGAACGTGAAATTCGCGTGGGCCCCAACGATTGGCTCGGTGCCACTGAACATTCAAAACAACCTGGACATGATCATGCCGCGCATGGTGCCGGCAATCATTGTGGGGCTGGTGTACTGGCTGCTGGGCAAAAAGGGGATGACCTCAACGAAGGCCATCTTCCTGGTCCTTATCCTGTCAGTCCTGTTCTCCGCGCTCGGCGTTTTGGCGAAGGGCTAAGCCAAAAGGCGTGATGGCTCAGCGGCCGGCAATATTGCCGGCCGCTGAGTGCGCTTGCCGCACTAAAAACCCCAGCCACCGCAAGGTATCGCACCTTGTGGTGGCTGGGGTTTTGTGGTCTGGGTCAGAAACTGAGCGTGTCTTCGCCGACCTGCGCCTCATCAAAGGTCGCGGCGTACACGGCCATCCCGGCGCGGTACTCCGGGGTGAAGCGACTGAAGCTTGGGTACTTCGCATCCATCGCGGCAAAGAACGCGCTGCGGTCGCTGACGCGCGTCACGTGCGCGCCGGTCACGCGCACGGTTTGGAAATTGACGGGCGCGGTTTCAAAAGACACGGTCGGGTTGGCGGTCAGCTCCGCCACTTTTTCCGCAGTGCCAGCGGTCCCAAAGTAGATCTTGTTGGGCTGGTCGGTGGCGTGCAGGAAAAAGACAAAGCGCACGCTGGGGGTGTGCCCCGCGGTGGTTTCGGTGGCCAAGGCGATCATTTCGGCAGTGGTCATCAGCTGGTTGTAAGTTTCTTCAACGGACATAGCAAGGACTTCCTTCTCTGAATTTGCCTCCAGTATAACGCGTTTGAAAGCGCAAAGACAGGCACCTGAACGCCCACGGCCCCGGTTGTTTCACGTGAAACAACCGGGGCCGTGAGGCGTTAAAACTGCCGGAACCGCGCTTGGCGCTGGGCCAGCAGCGTGGCGGCTGGCAGCTTAATTTTGGCGGCGAAGGCCGTGGTCAGGGCAGCCTTCAGGGTGGGGCCGAAGCTGGCCCCCTGATCGGGAATGATCCGCTCGATGACGTGCTGTTTCAGCAGCGTCTCTGGGGTCAGGCCCATCACACCGGCGGCTTCGTGCGCGCGGGTCACGTCCTTCCAGAGGATCGAGGCGAAGCCCTCCGGCGAGAGGATCGCGTACATGCTGCGGTCCGTCATCCAGACTTCATCGCCGGCGGCCAGGGCCAGCGCCCCGCCGGAGCCGCCTTCGCCGATCAGCACGGCGATTATCGGGACGGGCAGGGTGCTGGCGGTCAGCAGCAGGGACGCGATGGCCTCGCCTTGGCCGTTTTCCTCGGCATCGCGGCCGGGATACGCGCCAGGCGTGTTGATCAGGGTGAGCACGGGGCGGTGAAACTTGGCCGCCTGGTGCATCAGGCGCTCGGCCTTGCGGTAGCCCCAGGGCTCGGGCCCGCCAAAATGGGTGGCGAGCCGCTCCGCCAGGGTGTCGCCCTTGTCGGTGGCGATGACGGTCAGCGGCTGCGCCCCTAACCACCCAACGCCGCCGATGATCGCGGGGTCGTCGCCATGCCGGCGGTCGCCGTGTTGCTCGACAAAACCGCTGACGAGCTGAGCGATGAGCGCGCGCACAGGCTCGGCCCGCGGGGTGCGCGCCGCTTGAACGATTTCATAGGCTTCAGTCATGCGTCACCCCGCCGTTCATCGCCAGCAGAGCCGCGATCTGCTTGGCCAGTGCTGGACGTGGCACGATCAGATCGACGAAACCCTGCTTGAGCGCAGTTTCCGCCCGCTGGAAGTCATGCGGCAGCTGCTGGTTGATGGTGCTTTCGATCACTCGGCGGCCGGCAAATCCGATCATGGCGTGCGGTTCGGCGATGATGATGTCGCCTTGCATCGCAAAACTGGCCGTGACACCGCCCATCGTCGGATCCGTCAGGACCGTCAGGTAAAACAGACCGGCTTGGCTGTGCGCGGCCACGGCGGCGGAGACCTTGGCCATCTGCATCAGGGCCAAGATCCCTTCCTGCATCCGGGCGCCGCCGCTGGCTGTCAACACCACGACCGGGAGCCGCTGGGCGGTGGCGCGCGCGAAAAGGCGGGTCAGCCGCTCGCCGGCGACCTGCCCGAGCGACCCCATCATGAAGTCGGGCGCCATTACCGCCAGCGCACAGCGCTGGTCTTCGATGGTGGCCAGCCCGGTTTGGACGCTGTCGCGCTGGCCGGTGGTGGCTTGCACCTGGGCCCGTTTTTCGGCGTAACCGGGGAAGGCCGGGGCTGTCTTGAGGTCAACGGCCTCGTCCCACGGCGTGAACCGGTGCGTCAGCTGCGCCAGGCGGGCCGCCGTGGTGAGGCGCAGCCCGTAGCCGCAGTGCACGCACACGCGCGCCGCGCCGTAGCGCTTGCGGTATTCCGTGCGGTGGCAAAAGCCGCAGGTGACCCACAAGTCATCGGGCAGTGCGGATTCTCTTGCTTTGGCGTTGGCCGCCAAGGTTGCTGCATTTGGTCGCATCAAAGTTCCCCCTTTGGAATCAATCAGCTGCGGGGGCAAGCCATTGCGGCAGCCAGGTCGTGGTGAGGTAATCCGTGGCGACATGGCCGTTTTGCACCTTCGGGTCGCGCAGGAGCGCCGCGTGCATCGCGGCGGTGGTGGGTAAGCCCACCACCCGTAGCTCGTGCAAGGCGCGCTGCATTCGGCTGAAGGCGGCCGCTTGGGTGTCGGCGTGCACGATCAGCTTGGCGATCATGGAATCATAGAACGGACTGATGACGTCACCGCTTTCCACGCCGCGGTCGACGCGGACTCCACGCCCCCCGAGCGGCCACCGGATCTGGTCGAGGTGACCGGCCGCTGGGGCGAAGGCGCGCGTGGGGTCCTCGGCGTTCAGCCGGCACTCCAGGGCGACGCCGTGTGGGGCCAGGGTGCGGTCGGCGGCCAGGCTGTCCCCGTTGGCGATGCGCAGCTGCCAGGCCAGCAGGTCGACACCGGTGACCATTTCCGTCACCGGGTGCTCCACCTGAATGCGCGTGTTCATTTCCATGAAGTAGCACCGCCCCGCCTTGTCCCGCAAAAACTCCAGGGTGCCGGCGTTGCAGTAGTGGACCCCATGGGCGATCGTGGCGGCCACTTGCTGCAGGTGCGCCCGCTGAGGGGCCGTCATGCTGAGGCAAGGGGAGAGCTCCATGACCTTTTGGCTGTTGCGCTGCAGGGAGCAGTCGCGCTCGGGAAACGTCCACACGTGACCGGCGCCGTCCGCCAGCACCTGCACCTCGATGTGCTGCGCCGGGGTGATGATTTTCTCCAGGTACATGGCGGTGTCGTCAAAAGCGGCCGCGGCTTCGGCCTGGGCCTGCGCGAACACTTGCGTTAAGGCGGCTTCGGTCGCAACGCGGCGAATGCCTTTGCCGCCGCCGCCGGCCGCCGCCTTCAGCATCACCGGGTAGCCGAGCTTGGCCGCCGCGGTAGTGGCAGCGGCCACGTCGGTCACCACGCCGGAGCCGGGGATCACCGGCACGCCCAGCGCGGCTACGGCCGTTCGGGCCGCCGCCTTGTCGCCCATCGCGCGGATCGTCGCCGGCTGGGGGCCGATGAAGGTCACGTGCGCGGCCGCGCAGAGCTCGGCGAAGTCGGCGTTTTCGGCAAGAAAGCCGAAGCCCGGATGGATCGCCTCGGCGCCGGTGAGGACCGCCGCCGAGATAATGTTTTTCATATTCAGATAGGAGTCGCTGACCTTGGCGGGGCCGATGCAGATCGCTTCATCGGCCAGCCGCACGTGCAAGGCGTGCCGGTCGGCCACGGCGTACACGGCGACGGAGGCGATGCCCAGCTCACGCAGGACCTGAACCAGCCGCACCGCGATTTCGCCGCGGTTGGCGATCAGTACTTTCTTAAACATGGCACACACTTCCTTGCTTTGGGGGTCGCGTCACTGAATGGCGAAGGTCAGCGTGGCGCTGCAGGCTAGGTCATCCCCGACGTAGGCCTTGGCGTCGCCGCTGCCGGCATTGGCCAGGCGCTTGGTCAGCGCGACCTCCAGCCGCAGCGTGTCGCCGGGGCGCACCATTTTGCGAAACTTCGCCTTGCTGATGCCGCCCAGGTAGACGGTCTTGCCCTTGAATTCGGGCAGCGTCAACAGCGCAATGGCCCCTGCTTGGGCCAGCGCCTCAAGCTCAAACACGCCAGGGAAGGTCGGGTTGCCCGGGAAATGCCCCTGGAAAATCGCCTCGTTCATCGACACGTTTTTGATCGCCACCACGCGTTCGCCGGGCGTCAGGGCGAGCACCCGATCCACCATCAGCATCGGGTAGCGGTGCGGTAAAATCGTCATAATTTCTTCTGCTTCTAACATATTGTGTCCTCCTTGTGGCTAAGCGTCAGCATCCGGGGTGAGCGAAAACAGCGCCTGGTCGTACTCCACCAGACTTTCGTCCTGAACCAGCACGGCGCTGATCGTGCCCGCGGTTTCCGCCTTGATCTCGTTCATCATCTTCATGGATTCGATGATGCAGACCACGTCGCCAGCCGCAACCGGCTGGCCGACCTGGACGAACGGTTTGGCCCCGGGCTTGGGCGCCAGGTAGACGATGCCCACCAGTGGCGCTTTGAGCGTGGGGCCGGCTGGTTCGGCCGGCGCCGTGGGCGGTACCGCGGGGGCCGGGACTGTGCCGGAGGCTGGGGGCGTGCCAGGGGCCGCAGGGGCGGGCGCTGGCGTAGCCGCAGTGGGCGCCGGCAGGCCACCCTTGCGCAGCACGAGTTGGTCCGGGCCTTGCGTGAGTTGCAGTTCGCTCAGGTCGCTGGCGGCCAGCTTAGCCATCAGGCGCTCGATCAATCCCTCATCCAAGGGCGTCGCCTCCTCGCAGCGCCAGCACGGCGTTATGCCCGCCAAAGCCAAACGAGTTGCTCAAGGCGGCGGTGGTCGTCGTGGCCACATGCGTGGCATCGACGAGGTCGATCGTGCAGGTCGGATCCTGCGTATCCTGCGTCCAGTTTTGCGGTAAGCGGTGGGCGTTCAGGGCCCCAAGTGTGAGGATGGCCTCAACGCTGCCGGCCGCGCCCAGCAGGTGCCCGACCAGCGCCTTGGTGGAGCTGACGCGCACGCCATGCGGGCCGAAAACCTGGTCGATCGCGCGGCTTTCCATCGCGTCGTTAGCGGCTGTGGCCGTGCCGTGCGCGTTGACGTAGCCGATCGCCGCCGGGGTCAACCCGGCATCTGCGATCGCGAGCTGCATGGCGCGCGCCGCTTCGGCCCCGCTGGGGTCTGGCGCGGTCATGTGATACGCGTCACTGGTGCTGCCGTAGCCGGCGATTTCCCCTAAAATAGTGGCGCCACGGCGCACCGCGTGGTCGTAGTCTTCTAGCACCAGCGTCCCAGCGCCTTCGCCCATCACAAACCCACTGCGGTGGCTGCCGAAGGGGAGGCTGGCCTGCGCCGGGTCACTGGCAGGGCTCAGCGCGGTCAGCGCGGCGAACCCGGCGATGCCGATTTCGTTCACTGAGGCCTCCGCGCCGCCGGTGATGACGACATCGGCCAGCCCGGCGCGAATGTGCTGCATGGCCTGGCCGATGGCACTGGTACCCGAAGCACAGGCGGTGACCACGGCGTAGCTGGCCCCGTGCGCGCCGAACTGCTGGGCGATGAGGCCCGGCGCCATGTTGATGATGGCCATCGGCACGAACATCGGGGAGACCCGCTTGGGGCCCTTGTCGTGCATTTTGATCACCTGCTCCTGCGTGGTGGTCAGCCCACCGATGCCGGAGCCGTAGATCACCGCGAGGCGCTCTGGCGCAACATGTCCCACCACATCGGCTTGGGCCATGGCCTCGATCGCAGACGTCAGGGCCAACTGCGTGTAGCGGTCCATTCGCTTGGTTTGCTTGCGATCCAGCCGCATGGTCGGGTCAAAGTCTTTCACCTCGCCAGCGACATGGATGCCGGTGGCGCTGGCATCGAACAACGTGATCGGGGCGATGCCCAGCGTGCCCGCCTGCATCGCGGCCAAGGTGCTGGCCACATCGTGCTCGATGGCGTTAATGGTACCCATTCCAGTCACAACTACTCGTTTCATAGGAACCTCCTAGCTCGTTAAGCCGCCGTCAACCGTCAGCACTTGCCCGGTGACATAGGCATTTTCAATCAAAAAGCGCACCGCACTGGCGACTTCTTCAGGCTGACCAAATCGCTTCAGCGGAATGGCCTGCGTCAGATCGGCCTGCACGCTGGCGCTGAGGCCGGCAGTCATCTGCGTGGCGATCATGCCAGGCGCTACCGCGTTCACGCGCACGCCGCGCATCGCGCCTTCCTTGGCCAGGCTCTTGGTCAGCCCGATGACCCCGGCCTTGCTGGCGGCATAGTTGGCCTGGCCGATGTTGCCGGTCAACCCCACCACGCTGCTCAGGTTGACGATGACGCCTTGCTTGGCTTTCATCATCGCCTTGAACGCCGGCTGGGTGACGTTGAAGGTGCCGTTCAGGTTCACGGCGATGACGTCATTGAACTGCGCGGGCGTCATGCGCATGGCCAGGCCATCTTTCGTGATCCCCGCGTTGTTGACCAAAATATCCAAGCGGCCAAAGTGCGCCAGGGTGGCCTGAACCAAGGTGGCCGCAGCGTCGGCATCATCGATGCGCGCCGGCAGCGCCAGGACCTCGTGCCCCAGCGCCTGCAGCTCGGTGACCAACGCCGCCGGCACGGCCGTGGTGCCGTTCAGCACCACATGCGCGCCGGCCTGCGCCAGGTCGCGGGCGATGGCGGCGCCGATCCCGCGCGTACTGCCGGTGACCAGCGCCACTTTATCTGTGAGTAACATGTTTTCAAACCTCCTTGACTGCGCCGGCGAGCTGGGTGGTGGCCGCCGGCACGCTTTGACGCACCAGCTTGGTGAGCACCGGCGTTTCGGCAACCTCAACGAAGCGGGTGACGCCAGGCGCCACCTGGGTCACGGCCCGGGCAAAATCCGTCGGGGTGGCCATCTGCGCGACCAGCGTGGCCGCCACCGTGCTTGGGGCGAACGGCGCAAACGTGGTGGTGCTCAGCGTTTGCAGCCGGGCCGCCCGCACGGGGGTCAGCGCAAACGCGGCTTGCAGCGCCGGGGCGGCCGGGGCCATCAGCGGGGTGTGAAACGCCCCGGCCACGGGCAGGCGCATGGCCCGCTGACCGTGCGCCGCCAAAATGGCCTGCGCCTGGGCCAGCCCCGCCTCACGCCCGCCGAGGATCACCTGCTTGGGGCTGTTGCGGTTGGCCAGCCACACCTCGGGCACGGCCAGCACAGCGGCCAAGACCGCCGGGTCCGGGGCCCGCAGTGCCAGCATACCGCCGGGGTTTTGCGCGGCGGCGGCCCGCATCGCGGTCCCGCGAGCGGCCACCAGCTTCAGTCCCGCCGATAGAGTCAGCATCCCCGCGGCGATCAGCGCGCTGTACTCGCCGAGGCTCAGCCCCATCACCACATCCGCGGGTTGAGGTGTGGGGGTGGTCATCCGGAACAAGGCGACTTGGTAGGCCACCAGCGCCGGCTGAAGCCAATCGGGGTGGTCGACCAGCGGCGCCGCGCCAAAGAGGTAATCAGGCAGGGAGAAGGGTAGCACGGCATCCGCGGCGGCGATAGTTTCTTTGAATATCAAACTATTAGTGTTAAAAGCGCGCCCCATGCCCGCGCGCTCACTGCCTTGGCCGGGAAATAAATAGGCGGTGGCCATCAACTCACCACCTTGGTCGGGTGGAGGTTGGCGGCCAGCGGACTGCCTGCCAAGAGCTTGGCGGCACCGGCTGCGACCTCGGCCAAAATTTCTGCGGCGGGCTGCTCCTTGGTGACCATGCCGGCGACTTCGCCGGCCATGAACGACCCGCGTTCGCGGTCGCCGTCTTGCACCCCGCGCCGCAGACTCCCGTTACCCAGCTCCTCGATGGCGGTGAAGTCGTCCGTGCCAGATAGGGCGATCTGCTTTTCCAGGGTGACAAAATTGCGGCTCATCGGCGTTTTCAGCACGCGCGCGGCGTGCCCGACGTACTGACCGGTCACCAGCGTGCCGACATCCTTGGCCGCGAGCACCGCGGCCTTGTAGTTCGGGTGGATGTGCGTCTCAGTGGCCACCAAAAAGCGCGTGCCCATCTGAACGCCCACGGCGCCAAGCGCCAGGGCCGCGGCCATGCCGCGCCCATCGGCGATCCCGCCGGCCGCGATCACCGGCACGTCCACCGCATCCACCACCTGCGGCACCAAGGCCATGGTCGTCAGGCTGCCGATGTGGCCGCCGCTTTCCATGCCTTCTGCCACCACGCCATCGACGCCGGCGCGCACCATGCGCTTGGCGAGGCCAACCGAAGGCACGACCGGTAACACCTTGGTGCCGGCGGCCTGCAGCTGAGGCAAATACTTGGCCGGGTCGCCGGCACCGGTCGTCACGACCGCCACGTGTTCTTCAGCGACCATCGCGACGATTTCATCCACGTACGGCGACAGCAACATAATGTTGACCCCGAACGGCCGCGTAGTGCGGGCTTTGACCGCGCGAATCTGCGCGCGCACGTAATCTGCTGGGGCATGGCCGGCGCCGATGATGCCCAGCCCGCCGGCTTCGGACACCGCCAGGGCCAAATGGGCATCCGCCACCCAGGCCATTCCGCCTTGGAAAATCGGGTAGCGGGTGCCCAGTGCTTCGAATAATGGGCTCATTGCGCCACTTCCTTCCTACGCGGTTTTGCCGATGTAATCGACGAGGTCCGCCACCGTGTTGATCGGGTCATCGGCTTCAATGGTCACGTCAAACTCGTCTTCGATTTCGTTGATGATCTCAAACACGTCGAGGCTGTCTGCGGCCAGGTCGTTCTTCAGGTCCGTGGTCAGTTGCACGGCTGCTGGTTCCTTGTCCAGCTGGTCTGCGATGATGGCTTGTACTTTGGTGAAAATAGCGTCGTTTGTCATAAAGAATTGCTCCTTTTGAATGGTTGGGTGAAAAAAGCGTCAGTTAGGGTTGCGTCAGCAGCATCGTGCCGACGTTCAGGCCGCCCCCGAAGCCGCCCAGCACCAGGTGGTGCCACGTGGGCAGCGCGCCGGTTTGGGCGAGCTCGTGCAGCAGGATCGGGATGCTGGCGGCGCTGGTGTTCGCCACGGTGGCGATATTGCTCGGGAACCGCTCGGCCGGTACCGCCAGCCGCTTGGCCAGGCTCGAGAGGATCCGGGCGTTGGCCTGATGCATCACGAACTGGTCGATGGCTTGCGGGGCCAGCCCGGCACCATCGAGCAGCGCCTGCACCTCGCTAGCCACGGTTTGGGTGGCGAAGTGGAACACCGCCCGGCCGTCCATGGCAAACATTGGGGCCGGGGTGGGGCCGGTGGCGAACGGGCTGTGGTTGGCGGCGCCGCCAGCGGTCAGCCGCGCCCAATCTTCGCCAAAGCTCCGCAGGCGACTGACCGGCGCGGGGCCGGCGGCGGTCACCAGGACCCCACCGGCCCCATCGCCGAACAGCACCGCGGTGCGGCGGTCATGCCAGTCCACCAGTCGGGACAGCACCTCACTGCCGATGACGAGGCCCTGGGTGGCGCCGCGCGCCAGCAGGCCCGCGGCCGTGTCCAAGGCGTAGACGAACCCGGCACACGCCGCGCTCACATCGAACGCCGCGGCGTTCGTGGCGCCCAGCGCCCCTTGGACCTGGTTGGCGACTGACGGGGTCTGGTAATCCGGACTCATGGTCGCCACGATGATAAAGTCCAAGGCCTGGGGGTCGCAGCCCGCCTGGGTCACCAGCCGCTGGGCCACCGCCAGCGCGAGGTCGGCGTTGGTTTCGCGGGTGACCACGTGGCGGGTGGCGATGCCGGTACGGGTGCGGATCCACTCGTCCGAGGTGTCAAAAAACGGGGTGAGTGCCGCATTGGGCACCGTTTTAGGCGGCAAAAATGCCGCAGTTTGGCTAATTCTCACGAGGACTCACTTTCTGTTGGGTCAGCGCTGGGTCGCCAGGAAGCTCAGGAGGTTGTCCAAGGCGCTTTCGATCAGCCCGACTTCATGGTCATTGAAGCCGGTCACGAATGACGCCACCATCTTCTGGTGGTAGGCGGCATGGGCGCGGTACATTAGCCGGCCCTTCCGCGTCAAGGCCAGGTTGACCACCCGGCCATCGCCTTGTTCATGGCGTCGCTCGACGTAGCCCTTGCGCACCAGGTTTTTCACCGCCACGGTCAGCGTGCCGGCCGTCACATGCAAGCGCCGGGCCACCGTCGCGGACGACGGCTCAGCGTGCAGGCCGATCGCGTCGATCGTGTGCATCTCCTTGATGCTCAGGTCCTTGAAGCGACTCTTCTTGAGCTCCGCCTCTTCCAGCCACAGAATGTCCTTGTAGACGGCCTCCAATTTACCGTTGATGCGTTTCTCTGCTTCCTGCGATGTCATACTGATCCTCCGAATGATTTGATATTCAAAGTATCAGGCCAAAACCGTCACGCGTCAACCCCCTGCACGATGAAGTGTAATTCCGCTTCGGCGACCAACTCACCGTTGACCGTGGCGGTCGTGTGCACGGCGCCGGTGTTGCGGCGCACTTTGGTCAGGGTGACCTGCAGCTTCAGCACACTGCCGCACGGCACTGGCCGCGGGAAACGCGCATCTTGCACGCTGGCCAGGTACGCGGTGCGGTGGGCGAACTGCGGGGATTTGAGGATCAAGATCGACGCGGTTTGCGCCAGCGTTTCGATGATCAAGCTCGGCGGCATGATCAGCTCGGCCGGCAGGTACCCGACCAAGTGGTCCTCCGCAATGCTCACATACTTCTCCGCCTCGATGGCGACATCCGGCGTCAGGGCCGTCACTTGATCGATGTAAAAAAGCGGGAAGCGGTTCGGGATCGTTTCACGAATCGCCACCGTATCCATAACGGTCATGGGCTTTCCTCCTTTGCGTCACCGACCAGCCATTGCCGGTCGGGCCAATCAACTGATTGGATGTTCAAAGGATACGTGCATCTGGTTTGATTGTCAAATTACAATTTCTGAAGGGCTTAAAATACCGCGCTTTTTATGCCGGGGTGACAGCGCGCGATGACGTGCCAGCAAGGCTTTTGACGGTGGGGTTGGCGATCGATACGGCTCACCGTTACGAGATGGTGGAATGGCGCCGGTGGCCAATAAAATAACTGGCGATGCCTGCAAAGTCGGTGCCGATCGCGCACCCGCGCCCGAGCAGCGGCGACGCAAACGGCGAAACCCAGCGCAGGCAGAGGCCTGGGGCTAAGTTTCGCCGGTTGCGTGAAGCAGCTGGTCAGTTAAGCGTGGGTGCGCGCCGGCACCCCTAGTGCGGCGCGTTGAAGAACGGCACCACGCTGGTCTGGACAAACTCGGCAAAGCTGTGGGGCGGGCGGTGCAGCAGGCGTGGCAGGGTATCCGTGGTCGTTTTGGCGTTGCCCAGCCGGGTGATGACGTAAAGCATCACCATCACGTTGACAAAGTCCTTGGGCAGTCCACGCTTGCGCATCGTCTGCCGGAAACGCCAGAGCCCCGGCTTGGAGTAGGTGATCGGGGTGCCGAGCCCCGCGGTCATGAGGGTGGCGACTTGCGCGTAGGACAGCGCCTCTGCGCCGGTCAGCGTCAGCGCCTGGCCCAAGTACTGCGGCTCTTTTAGGACGACCTGCGCGGCCGCGGCGATGTCATCGCAGTCGATGAAGCTGGTTTTGGCGTTGCCTGCGGGAATGAACAGGTCGTGGCGTTCCCGCAGGTCGGTGCCGTGCGAGGTGATCAGGTTTTGCATAAAGAAGCTGGGGCGCAAAAAGGTGTGCGGTAACGCCAGGTCCAGGATCATCTGCTCGATTTTTCGGTGCGGGACCATCGGATTTTTCTCGACCCCTTGCAGCGACACAAAGACCACCTGCTGAAGCGCGTGCGCCTGCACCGCCGTCAGAAACGGCAGCATGTCGTGCACGGGGTCGGCTAGCTGGGGCGGGCGCACGAAGAACAGTTTGTCCACGCCGGCCAGAGCCGCGTCAAACGTGGTGGGGTCCAGGAAATTAAATGGCACGGTGGCGACGCCGAGTGCCTGCATCGCTTCGGGAACGTGCGCGTGCACCCCGGCGACCACGTCAACCACGCGGTCTGCTTGCAGCCGCTGAACCAGCGGCCAGCCGATGTTGCCGGTGCTGCCAAGAACGAGAACCTTAGTCATTGCGGTGGCCTTCTTCCAGTTGGGTGAGGAGTGTTAGGAGCGTCTGCTGTTGCGCGGCAGTCAGCGGGGCGAGGTAGGCGGCGCTGGTTTGATCGGCCAGCTGAGCGCACTGCGCAAACGTGGCGGTGCCGGCTGCCGTCATTGTCAGCAGGCGTGCGCGCCGGTCACCGGCGACCGGCGTCTCAACGAGCAGGTCTTTGGCCACCAGCCGGCCCACGATGCCAGACACCGTGGGCCGGTCCATGTCTAACGCGGTGGCCAGCTCAGCCGCCGTGGCCGCGCCGGCGCGCGATAACGCAGCCAGTAGTGCCCACTGGCTGACGGTGATGTGACTGACGCCCAGCGCGCGCTGCTGGGCGGCTTTGAGGCGCTTGGCTTGGTTGAGTAGTAAGTAACCGAGGTCGGGCATGGCAAACTCCTTTGCATAGATAGTTAGTACGCTAACTATAACGTTTGAGTAAGATTTGTCAACCACGCGGAAAACGGCTTCTGGTCCGCTTTCAGCTCGCTATGTCACCCGAAAGTTGCCAAAAAGCGCCCATGGCCGGATAATAGCGCCCCTAAGGAGGTGTTTGATTATGGGCAAGCAGATTTTCGTTGAAGGCCAGATCCTCGAACCGCAAACGCTGGCGTTCGTGAACTTCGCCGGGCATTCACGCATCATGCGCGCCACCGTGATCCGCCCCAGCCGGGTGGCCGTGACCGGTGGCGCAAAGCTACGCACGCCCCAGCTGGTGCTCCTACCGGCATGGGTGCAAGGCAAATGGCAAGTCGGCGAGCGCTGGCGCTTTGCCGGCCGACTGGCGCAAAACGTGGCGGTGGCCACACCTGAAACCGCGGGGGACATTGCGGCGAACACGCGTGAGCGGCGTGAAACGCTGGCGCACTACGCCAATGAGTGGATCAACACGCATCAGGAGCGCCACGCGATGAAGCTGATGGCACCGAGCACCGCGCGCTTCGTGGCCGGCCACACCACGGCCCAAACGTGGTACACCCGGCTGAAACTGCTGACGGGGGAAGAATCGCCTTTGGTCATCCCAGCTCACTATCTCAGCGACGGCCTGATCATCTTGGCCCGGGTGCGCAATTTTACGACCGAGCCGGGCACGCTGTTGACCGTGGTGACGCACGCGACCAAGCTCAGCCCCGAATCGCTCATGGGGGAGACGGCCGACCCGGCGCACTTTCAGTTGGGCGAGGGGCGGTGACGGGATCGCCGCGAACGGTTAATCGCGGCGATCAGACGTGACGGCATTTAGCGTGCAGCGCTGCAGTTTGACGGCCTCGATCTGCGAGACTAAGAGCCGACTGATATTAATCGCTCTGTTAAATAAAAACGTCTCGCACCGTTCAGTCGGTTGCGAGACGTTTTTGCGTGGCGCTATTTACTTGCTTTGCCCTTGGCGTCTTCGGCCTTCAGCTTGGCCGCCAGGTTCAGGATGTAAGGCCGCAGCTCATCCTTGACTTCAGGGTGGGTGAGACCGTACTCGATGGTGGTTTGGACGAAGCCGAACTTGTTGCCGACGTCGTAGCGGTCACCGGTGAATTCGTGGGCGAACACGCGCTGGGTGCGGTTCAGCGTGTCGATGGCATCGGTCAGCTGGATCTCGTTGCCCTTGCCTGGCTTTTGCTCATCGAGGATGTCGAAGATCTCCGGGGTCAGCAGGTAGCGACCGATGATGGCGAGGTCGGACGGGGCGTCTTCCACGGCCGGCTTTTCGACGAACTTGCGCACGTTGTAGAGGCCCTTGCGCACTTCGCTTTCGGGATCGATCACGCCGTACGCAGAGACTTCCTGGTGCGGCACCTTCTTGACGGCGAGGATCGACGCGTGAGTCGCTTCGTACTCGTTGATCAGCTGCTGGGTCAGCGGCACCTTGTCCTGCATGAGGTCGTCGCCGAGCATCACCACAAAGGGCTCGCCGGCGATGAAGGACTTGGCCAGCCGTACGGCATCACCGAGGCCGTTGGGGTAAGGCTGGCGCACGTAGAACAGGTTAACGCCGATGTCGGTGGTGTCGTGCACCATTTTGAGCAGCGCGGTTTTGCCCTTGGCTTCGAGGTTCTGTTCGAGCTCCGGCGCGGAGTCAAAATGGTCCTCGATGGAGCGCTTCTGCTTGCCCTCGACGATCAGGATGTCCTCGATGCCACTGGCCTTGGCTTCCTCAACGATGAACTGAATGGTCGGCTTGTCGACGATCGGCAGCATTTCCTTGGCCAGCGCCTTGGTGGCCGGCAGGAACCGGGTGCCGAGGCCGGCAGCGGGAATCACGGCTTTTCTAACTTTCATGGTGTGCCTCCAGAGTCAATTTGATACCTTCACCATACCGTATTGGCGGCCAAAAAGGTAGCGCTGGCCCTGAATTCTCACGCACGCGCCGGCATTCTTAAGCTTTCTTGAGCATTCCGTTAGGTGCGGGCGCGGCTGGGGGCGTACGCTTGGCCCATCACCCGAGCAAGGCGGTGTAGCGTTCGGCCAAGTGCTGGCGAATCCGACCCACCGACCGCGGGGTCAGGTGCAGGGTGCGGGCGATGGCGCGGTCGTTGGCGCCACTGGCCCGCAAGGCGAGCACGCGCCGTTCGCGTGGGGTGGCGGTTGCCCACAGGGTGGTGAGGGCGATGGTTCGGTTGAGCTGGTCGATGCGGGTGTTGTCGGCGAGGGCCGCAGCGGCGACCGTCTGCGCGCGTAGGGTCTGGTCCAGGTCGCGACGGTAGGTGGCGAGCCCCTGCTCATGGGTGCGCGCCCGGCTGCGTTTTTGCATCAGGCGCAGGTAGATGAAGAAGCCGGCGAGCCGGTTGAACTTGATCAGGGCCGCGTGGGTGCGCGGTGGGGCATCGTAGGTGACGTAGTACTCGGCGTAGATGATGTGGGCGTCTTGCAGGTAGTCGGGGTAATCGGGATCGGATCGGCGCAGGCCTACCCGGGCGAGGGCCGTGTGCAGCACCCCACGGTGTTTGAGGCTGAGCGCGAATCCGGCTGCGAGGGTCGCAGTCATGGTCATCATGTCCTTTGGCGCCGGTGGGCCCACCGGCTGGGGTTTTCGCTTCTCGAGAACCGATGGTCACAGTGTAAGGGGTGAGCGCCTCACCGTAAAACGCCCCTTCATGGGGAGGCACCGGCGTGGGGCCGGGCTGGGCGGATCGGCGTAACGGATTGACGGGTATGCGGGTGCCGCGGGACACGGCAGGCGCCCGGGGGAGGGGGCAAAGGCATGAGTGAGCAAATTTGGCCAACGCAGGTGCAGGTGGTGCACGCGCGGCGGCAGCCAGGGGATGGCACCGCGTTGCTGGCGCGGGTGGATGAGCTGCCGGAGACAACGCTTGAGGCGCTGGGGGCGGACTTGGTGTGCGCCGTACCGATCGCGCACGCCGTGTACGGGTCGCTGGTGTTGGATGGCCGCGGCCGCGCGTTTGTGCTCAAGATCCGCCCGCATACGCTGTGGCGCCGCTTGAATCAGGTGCCGCCAACGGTTGCCGCTTATCTGGCGACCGTGGCCACGCAGGTGTATGAGACGCAGTTTCGCGCGCGCCCCTGGCGGCGCCAGCCCCCGATGATCGCGCACCTGTCGCAGTACTATTTTTCCCTGGGCGGCACGGGCCAGCGCCACAGTCCGGCCATCATTGCCGGCCACGCGCTCCTGACGTGTGATGCGCTGGCGCCGGGGCGGTTCCGCTTCGTGGTGGGCCGCGGCGCGCACCGGTGGACGCTAGACTTGGCGTTTGGCACAATGGCGCCGGCGTACTTCCGCCCGCTGAAGGACTACTACCGGGCGGTGATGGCCACCGCGTTCGCCACGCTGGCCCCGGTGTATAGCCAGTTCCTGTACGACAGCCAGCCGGTGCGCAGCACGTTTGGGGTGACCAAAAACCAGCGTGCGCTGGGTACCGTGGCGCCGGCGCCAGACTTTGCGGGGGTGTTGCAGCTGGCCGTGGCCGCCCACGGGTTGGAGCTGGTGCGGCTCGTGTTTGACCTGACGACCGTGCAGGTGGAAGAGCGCGTGCTGACGGCCCGCTTGGCCCAAGCGCTGAGCACCACGCAGGGATTGGACGCGTTGGGGCCGTTGTGAGTCACTTTTGCCGCCAAGTGGTGCTTCTTATAGTATCCCGAGGCAAAGGAGGTGAGCACATGAAGGCAACGGTGAGTCAGGCGGTCACGTACCGCTATGCGGATGCAACGGACAGCAGCAAGACGTTCACGCGGCGATTGACCAACGTTTTGCCCAATGCGGATGACACAGCGGTCGTTGCGCTGGGCGAGGCACTGGCCAAGGTGACCCAAAACAGCGTGTTGCAGTCGGCGGTGCTGTCGATCACAGCGACGGTCGAAAAGGGTTAGCCTAGGCGCTTAGGGAAAGGAGGTGAGCACGATGGACACAACGGCAACGGAATTGCGGCTGAGTTTTCGCGGCAACGATGGGGTCCAGCGCACCATTCGGCTGGGTCAGTACGACAGCGATCTCAACGCCGATGAGGTGGAGGCGCTGATGAACGCCGTGATCGGCGCGCAGATCATCGGGACCGGGGACGTCTTGTACTACGCCGCGGCGGTGGCAGCCACCAAGGTCGCCACGACCACCACGGTGTTGCGCAGTTATAACTAACGCTTGCGTCGAGGCCAACGCCTCGGCGTACATACTCAGGGGGGTGAGGCAGATGCGCTTGGCCATGTTAGGATTCGCGTTCGTCAGTGTAAATCTGGAATTCTTGTTCGTCTGGTTGTACCTGCTGGCGCGCTACACCCCGTGGCGCGTGGCGCTGGGCCAGGCCGGCGTGACGGTGGGGCTGGTGCTGATCGCATGGGCCGCCAGCCTTGGCCTGCAGCTGGCGGTGCCCACGTGGCTGGTCGGTGGGGCCGGCCTGGTGCCGCTCGTCTGGGCGCTACACGCACCCACGCCGCCTGCGGTGATGCTCACGGTCGTGGTGTTGACGGCGCGGTGCCAGCTGGCCCTGTACCTGCCCGTGCTGGTGGGCGCGACCTGGCAGACGGTGGCGCTGGGGGTGGGCCTGATCCTCGGCCTCACCCCGCTGCTCAGCTTTGGACTGGCCAGCGTGGCGCGCCACCCCGCCTGGGCGGACACCATTGCAACCCGGGCCAAAACCAGCACCACGACCTGTTACGTGGCGGCCGGCGTGTTTGTGGCGCTGGACACGGGCCTGGTGGAGGTTTTGCTGAAGGGGGTGCGCGCATGAAACGCTGGCGGCGGCAAGGGTGGTTGCTTGTGATGCTCGTTGTACAGTTCGGCCTGCTGGTGTGGCCGCGCGGCGCCCTGGTAGACGCAGGGCCCGCCGTGGCCGTTGCTGTGGGGCCAGGGTCAGGCCATAAGTTTTCGCCAAGCCAAGGGGTGGGGCCGACGAAGCCAGGAGGATTGTGGTAAGCTAGGCTTCCTAGGGGGTGCGCCATGTCTCATCGTCGTCAAATCTGGATTAGTGTGACCACCACGCTGTTGCTCCTCGTGATGGGCTTCAACGTGTTCTTCCAAATCGACCACACCCAGGGCCGCTCAATGGCGCCATCGCTTGCGGACGGGCAGTGGCTGGTGGTCGCGCGCCCGCGCACACTCCGCTGGTTCAATCAGCCTTACCGCTACCGCGACATTGTGATCGTTGCTAACGCGGCCGAGAATCTGAATGTGCCCAAGGATCGGTTGCTGGTCAAGCGGCTGGTGGGCAAACCGGGGGACCTGATCGGCGTCAGCCAAACCACGGTTTACCGCAACGCCAAGCCGATCAGTGAGCCCTACGTGACCTACGCCATGGACAACAGCCAGTACGATTACGGCGGCGTGGCCGGTGGGGGCGTGATGTTTCGCAACGCGAGCTACGTCACCTCAACGCTTTTGAAAAAAAATCAGTACTTCATCCTGGGCGATAACCGCCCAGTTTCCGCCGATTCGCGCTGGTTCGGGCCCATCAAGGCCAGCCAGCTGCGCGGCAAAGTCGTTGCCCGCCTGGGCCTCAACGACACCATCGGCTGGCAGCACCTGCTGGGTCAGGCCCTGCGCTTCGTCCCGCTGACGCTCGTCCTGCTGTGGGTCGCCGGGGTCTACTGGCCGGATTGGCAGCAGTGGCGGCAGCGACGAAAGTAGTTTCACGTGAAACAGCAGACGGCCAACACCGTATAATGAGATATTAATGAAAAAATCATTGACTAACTCTCATCGAAACACTAGTATGGGTCTAATCATTCAGACAGTGACAAGATGAGTACCCGCAGGTGAGCGTCCAGAGAGCCGGTGGCAGGTGTGAGCCGGCCGTGAAGCAGCAGGGAAAATGGTCTTCGAGTCTTGTTCGTGCAAGCGATCGTGAGTGCGAACCGGAAACGCCCGTTAACGCGTCCTTGTTTCGCGCCATGCGCCGAACAAGTAGTGACGATTGGTGACAACCGTCAAAAATCCGGGTGGTACCGCGCACACGCGCCCCGTGGTCTAGATGACTGCGGGGCTTTTTGGGTTCTGCGGGGGGCTGCAACCGGACTATCGCCGATCTTTGAAAGGAGCTTTATGATGACAAAACTCGTCACGCAACTGATTCAGGGCACCAACGGCACTGATGATCGCAATACCGGTGCGGTGGTGCCACCGTTATATTTTGCCACCGCGTTTCGCCACCCCGGCCTGGGTGCGTCCACCGGCTACGATTACGCGCGGCTCGAAACGCCAACGCGCGCGTTGCTCGAAAAGCAACTCAATTTGCTGGAGGGCGGGGCCGCGGCGTTGGCCGTCAGCTCGGGGATGGCAGCGATTGACCTTGTGTTCAGCACCTTTACCCAGACCGGGGATCACTTTATCGCCAGCGATGACCTGTATGGCGGCTCCTTTCGCTACTTCGACCGGCGTCAGGCGCAGTATCACGTGAACTACGACACGTGGGATGGCCGTGACATTGCGCAGCTCATTCAAGCCCTGCGGCCTGAAACCAAGCTGATCTGGCTGGAGTCGCCGTCGAACCCAACGATGAAGCTGATCGACCTTGAAGCCGTTGCGACCGCCGTGCATGCGGTACGGCCGAACATTCTCGTGGCCGTGGATAACACTTTTTTGACCCCGATCTACCAGCGGCCGCTCACCCTTGGCGCGGATCTGGTCGTGCATTCGGCTACGAAATACCTCGGCGGGCACAACGACATCCTTGCGGGGGCCGTTGTGGCGCGCACCGCCGCGCTGGCCGAAGCGCTTCAGGCCCAGCTGACCACGACCGGCCAGACCCTCGATCCTTTTTCCGCTTGGCTTTTGCTGCGGTCGCTGAAAACGCTTAAGGTGCGCATGGCGGCGCACACCGAAAACGCACAGTTCTTGGTGGCGCACTTGCCACACCTGACGGCCATCACCAAACTTTTATACGCTGGGGTCGGTGGGATGATCAGCTTTTACCTGGCGCCTGAGGTTGCGGTCGACGCCTTTTTGCGCGGCCTGAAGGTCTGTTCGTTTGCGGAAAGTCTCGGGAGCGTGGAGACCCTGGTGACCGTGCCGGATGTTCAGACCCACCACGACATGCCTGAGGCCCAACGCCGCGCGTTGGGGATCACGCCGCAGCTGATCCGTGTTTCGGTCGGGTTGGAAGACGCAGAAGACTTGCTGGCCGACCTGACGCAGGCCATCGCCGGTGCCCAGCCCAAGGAGGATTAGCCATGCACGATTGGACCAAAATCATCAAGGCCACCACGGTCAAAGACCCCGCCAGCGGGGCCGTCAACACGCCGATCCATCTGAGTTCCACCTTTTATCAGGCGGATTTTGACCACTTTGGCGAATTCGACTACGCGCGCAGCGGCAACCCGACGCGCCAAGTCGGCGAACAGGCCATCGCAACGCTTGAAGGGGGCCGCTCCGGCTTTCTGTACAGTACGGGAATGGCAGCCATCACGGGCGTCCTGACTATTTTCAGCCAAGGCGACCACCTGCTGGTTTCCAAGTTCGTCTACGGAGGGACCTTTCGCTTGCTGACCCAGGTGCTCAACCGCTTTGGGATCACGCACACGTTCGTTGACCCCACTGACCTGACCGCGCTTGAAGCGGCCATTCAGCCGAACACCCGGGGCCTGTACCTTGAGACGCCCTCTAACCCCGTGCTGGCGGTGACCGACCTCGCTGCCTGCGCCGCCATTGCCAAAGCGCACGGGTTGGTGACCATTGTCGACAACACCTTCATGTCGCCGATCTTGCAAAAACCGCTGGCATTAGGCGCTGACATCGTGGTGCATTCGGCGACCAAGTTTCTTTCCGGCCACTCGGATATCCTCGCCGGGGCCGCCGTCACCGATGCCCCCGCCTTGGCGGAACGGCTCTATTTTATCCAGAATGCCTGTGGCGCGACCCTAGGCGTGACGGATACTTTCTTACTGCTGCGCGGTATTAAGACCCTCGGCGTACGCATGGCGCAGTCTAGCCACGCGGCGCAACGCATCGCCACGTGGTTGGCCCACCAGCCTCAGGTCTCGCGCGTCTGTTACCCCGGGCTCGCCAGCCATCCCGGGTATGCGATTCAGCAGCGGCAAGCGGTCAACGGCGGGGCGGTGTTGAGTTTTGACGTCGGTTCCGCAGCCCACGCCCGCGTTTTGGCCGAGCACCTGCGCATCCCCGAGTTTTCCGTCAGCCTCGGAGGCGCCGAGTCCATCCTGTCGTACCCGCCTAAAATGAGTCACGCTGAAATGACTCCGGCCGAACAAGTCGCCTGTGGCATCACGCCGGGGCTGCTGCGCTTTTCCGTTGGCCTGGAGGACCCGGATGACCTCATCGATGACCTACGCCAAGGGTTGGCGCGGCTGGATTAGTTTCACAGGGTGGTAGTTTCACGTGAAACAAAGTAATTGAAAAGATTTCAAGTATCGGGAATCAGCGCTGAAACTCCTCGAATTATGAGGAATTGCAGCGCTTTTTTGCACGATTCAGGTTCACGGCACTGATCGATTTCGGTATGCGCAGACCGTGAGATCTGGATGGTTGGCTTTATGCGGTGCGATAAACACAAGACACGATTCTCGGCCAATTCGTCAAGCGATGAGTTAAATCGCTCGTTGCGCATACCTGCGTTTGTGCGCGATTTAAGACAAAAATCAAAAATTTAGGTTGACCCGCGCTTGTGATAGCGCTATCATTCACATTGGTTACAACCAATATTGGTTGTAACCAATGTCGCTAGGCCAATACTGGTAGGAGGTATTTGAATGAAGAGATTGTTGGATATGGCAGGGAAGGATTTTTTAAACTTAACTGCTAACGAATTAAAGCAAGCGATTGTTGCATCAGAAGGGCGTGTCATTTGTGCAGAAAATGTCGCCACAGCGCAACCGTATTTGGGTGATAGTGTCTCTAATGCTGAAGTTGAAAAGGCTGCTGGCGCTGACTTATTAATGCTCAATGCATTTGACATCTTCAATCCTCGAATCCAGGGTCTACCGGACACGCCAGAGGCCCATGAGTATCCGATTCAATGGTTAAAGAAAGCGGTGAGTCGGCCAATTGGGATTAATCTTGAACCGGTGGATGAGGACGTTGATCTGGTTGAAAATCGGTTCGATATTGTTTTAGGTCGTCGCGCTTCGCCTGAAACCTTACACAAAGCGGAAGAGCTTGGCTTTGACTTTATCTGCCTAACAGGGAATCCGGCGACCGGTGTATCAAACGATTCTATTCTGGCGACCGTCGCGATGGCACGGCAACACTACAAAGGCTTGATTTTTGCCGGGAAGATGCACGGTGCTGGTATACCGGGCGTCATTATGGATCTGGAGATTGCAAAACGGTACGTGGCGGCGGGGGTTGATGTACTCTTGGTCCCCGCACCCTATACAGTTCCTGGGTTCATGCCACAGGATTTGCGTGAAATATCTCAGTATGTTCGGGCTTACAACGAAGATAAAGAAATTAAAGATCGTGTTCTGATTATGACTGCGAATGGGACGAGTCAAGACTCGTCAGATAAAGCAACCATTCGGCAGATTGCACTGGCATCCAAAGCCGGGGGTGCCGACATTCAACACATTGGCGACTCAATGACGGGAATGGCACTACCGGAGAATATTTATGCATTAGGTGTCGCCATTCGAGGGATTCGTCACCAGATCACGATGTTATCTCGCTCTGACTATAGAGGAGGGCAAGCACATGAGTAAGCAGAGCTTTACCGACACACTCAACAACAAAATTCTGCCAAAAGTAATGAAGATTGGTGAACTCAAGGCTGTCGGCGCAATTCGAGACGGGTTTGCAGTAATTTTGCCCTTGATTATGGCAGGATCATTTTTCTTAATTTGTATCAACTTGCCGACTTTGTTGCATTTTGACGGTGCAATTAACGCGATTCTTGGCAATGGGTGGGGCGATAAGCTGGCCTATGCTGTTAATGCAACGTTTAACATTATGGGCCTGGCCGCCTCCGCATCAATTGCATACTTTTATGCTCGTGAGCATAAAATCGAGCCATTTTCTCCGGCTATTGCTAACATGGCTGCGTATATGTTGACCATTCCGCTGACTAAGGCCGGCGATGTGCCACTTGGCCAGCTGGGAAGCCTGGGACTGTTTGTCGCGATCGTGCTCTCATTTCTCACGGTGCATGTCTTTAAGTTCATGCAGGAGAAACATATCGAGATTCACTTGCCAGAGAGCGTGCCGCCTAATGTTGCGCATTCCTTTTCAGCCATGTTTCCAACGATCGCCGTCGTTGTCATCGTGTTGCTGGTTCGCCTGTTGGTTGAAGGCGTTGGGATGGAAAGTATCAACAGCGTGATCACGATTGTTCTTGGGGCGCCCTTAAAGAAAGTTGGGGGTGGCTATCTCGGCGGATTGGCTTACGTATTGGTAGTGCACCTTTTATGGGCCGTTGGGATTCACGGGGGCAACATTGCCAACTCAATTATGAGTCCAATTTTCCTACAACAGCTTGATGAAAATCGTAAGGCGGTCGCTGCTGGTTTGCCAATCCCAAATATTATCAGCGACAGCTTCTGGGTCTTTGTTCACATTGGTGGCTCAGGTGTAGTTCTGGCACTTGCCTTACTCATTGTCTTTCGGTCAAAGAGTGCGCAGAACAAGCAGCTGGGTAAACTGGGCATTGGTCCGACGTTATTTTCTATTAATGAGCCAATCATGTTTGGACTTCCGGTCATCTTTAACCCGATTATCCTGATTCCGTATGTTGTATCTGTCGTTGTTGTGTTCACAATCAGCTATTATGCGATGTATTCAGGTCTCGTACCACGAACTAATGGCATCATGGTGCACTGGACGACACCGGTGTTTGTGAGCGGCTATTTGGTCACAGGGAGTATTCGAGGGGTCCTGCTACAACTGGTGAACATGGTGGTTGCAACGCTGATCTATCTGCCGTTCTTCACAAAATACGACCAGCGAATCTACGATAAGGAAATGAAGGAAGCTGAAAAGATCAGCGCCAAGGAAGCATAGATCGGAGAAATTAATGAAGGCCGTTTTAAAGATTATCTTGGGTAATATTTTGATGGGATTCGCGTATGCCCAATGGATGGCACCTGATGGTATCATCAATGGTGGGGTAACTAGTGTATCCATGATTGCCAACCGATTATCCGGAATCCCAATGCTCTATCTGACGAACGGCATTACACTAATGCTCCTTGTGGTTTGTTGGATATTTCTCGGCAGGGGAAACTTCCTGCGCTCCTTATTGAGCAGCGTTGCGTATAACCTGTTCTTTAGCCTGTTCTACTTAATGCCTAATCTATTTCACGTCAACCTGGTTGTGGATGTTGGCCTGTCGTGTATTCTAATTGCACTAGGCTATTACTTCTGCATCGATAATGATGCCTCCACAGTCGGGATGGACGTGATTGCGTTAATTATCCACAAGCGGACTGGGCGCAACTTGGCTGTGATGCTACGAATGATCAACTATGCTGTATTACTGGTTGGTTTACTGGTTTATGGCGTTCAGTCAGTGGTAATTGGCTTAATATTCAGCTTCTTCCATACGAGGCTGTTGCAATGGTTACTTAAACGGGCAGATAATCGGCGTGTGGAACTAGTCCAACAAAAGGTAAGCTAGCTAGTAGAACAACTGCGAGCGGCTGTATCTGAGCGAATCATCGCGGATTCGCGACCGTTTGCAGGAGTTCGCTCGATGCTGATAGATGGGCTATAATAACTCCGTAATAGCGCTATCATTAACTTGTAAAGGATAGACGATTTCATGGTCAAATACGTTGGTGAGAACGGAACTGAATCACTATCAGATCAGTTAGTCGATCAATTAAAGAAGTGGATCAACACTCAGATGCAAGTCGGCGATATGCTGCCGACAGAGCGTGACTTATCCGTTCAGTATGGTGTGAGCAGAACAACAGTAAGAATCGCGCTACAAAAATTAGAACAGATTGGTTACGTCAATCGCCAACAAGGTCGGGGAACCTTTATTTCAAGCCGAAAAGATTCGCCAGCAAGCGAATATGTGGAAGATCAATTTCGGGCACTGATTGAGCAGAGTGGGCGCCACGCCCGAACGCGAGTGCTGGGTGTTGAGTACCCAGATGCTACGGCGCAGATGGCCAAACTGCTGGAGTTGAACGAAGGCACAAAACTACTTGAAATAAGATTGCTACGAATTGCGGATACCTTGCCGGTAATATATGAACGCGTCTATCTTGGGTATGAGCGCTATCAGGAGATTCTCCCCTATGAGTTTGAGCATAAGTCGCCGCAGCGGATCCTGATCGATGAATTTGGCGCGCGCGCCCTTCACATGGATGACGTGATTCAAGTGGTACCCGCTTCGGCTGAAGTGCTAGAGAATTTAGAAATTGGGTCGCCTGTATCTGTGATGCAGACGCAACGCGTTATTTATACCAGTAACAACGAGCCACTCGCGGTTGTGTTGGATGACGCCCGCGCAGAAGAGTTCGTCTACCATGCCTCCAGGAGAGTGGAATAACCAGAAATGAGGCTCAGAGATGAAAATCAAATATTTGGGGACGGCAGCCGCCGAGAGAATTCCAGCGATGTTTTGTAGTTGTTCCGTATGCACGAATGCTCGAGAAAAAGGCGGACGTGAGCTCCGGACACAGACTCAGACATTGATTGATGACGGAAGGCTGATGATTGACTTCCCCGGTGATAGCTATTTGCATCAGATGAAATATGGCATCAACTTTAATGGCATTCGAAATTTGCTGATTACACATTGGCACTCCGATCACCTCTATGCAGAGGATCTCGCGTATCGAATGAAGGGCTATTCACAGGGCATTGAACAGCGATTAGAGGTCTACGTTAACGCCTATACGATGAAGTTTATTGAACGCGCTTTTGAACTCGAGGGTCGTTGGGATACGGAAATGTTTAATTTTCACATTGTTCGACCATACGAGTCGTTTATGATTGACCAGTATGAGGTGTTCACCTTACCTGCACAACACGGAAACTTCAAAGCAGATTGCTTTATTTATGTCATTAGAGAAAAGTCGGGCCCAACGATACTATGGACGCATGACACAGGGTATTTAACAGATAGTATGTTTGAATTTCTGACGCAACAGGGCTTCCATTTTGACTTTGTTTCGTTAGATTGCACGAGTCAAACGTTACCCGGTAAGATTTCAGCACATATGAACTGGCGTCAAAATCTGGCGTTAATTGAGGCGCTTAAAGAAAAACATCTCGCATCTGCTAAAACCCAATTTGTGATCAATCACTTTTCGCATAACGGCGGACAGACTTATGCGCAGATGCGTGAAATTGCGCAGCGTGAGGGTGTCATGGTCGCGTATGATGGCGCCGAATACGAGATCACGGCGCCGCAGCGCAACTAGAGGCAAAATGTAGACTGGAAAATCCAGTAGTTAGCGATCACCTTTGACTGCGGTGATCGCTGTTTTTGTGTCGCGGTCAATGCTTGAGGCTGGCACGTTAGCCGATCGCAGTAAAAGATTCGTTCAGGCCAAAAGAGTTGGATGTGGGCGGTCCCTACTCGAGGGTTCTCGCCCCCGTTGCGTCACTCAGTGTGATAAGATAGGGACACTTTAGAGAGGAGCTGAGCGAATGAATCGTGCCGCAATTAAAACGCAAGCCAAGGACCGGTTGCGCGGTCGCTGGGGGTGGGCCATTGCGCTGGCCCTAGTTGGCGATATCATGACGGTTCTGGTGGCTGGGGTGACGTTGGGCATCTTGGGGATGATCGTGTCGGCGGGGGTCGTGTTCACGTTCCTTGAGTTTGTGGATGGAACGGCGCCTGAATCCCTCTTCAACGGCATTTTTAGCGGGTTCACGGGTAAGCGGTTCATGCCCACCTTCCTGACGAATCTGCTAGTGGTGATCTTCGTTTATCTGTGGACCCTGTTGCTGATCGTGCCGGGGATCGTGAAGGCCTTGGCCTATTCGCAGGCCAACTACATTGTCAAAGACATGACGGATGCCGGTCGCGAAATCGGCGCCGTGGATGCGATCAACGCAAGCCGTGAGCTGATGGTTGGCCACAAGGCGGAGCTCTTCGTGTTGCAGCTCAGCTTCATCGGGTGGGGCCTATTAACGGTGCTAACGCTGGGGATCGGGCTGTTATGGCTGGTGCCGTACATGCAGACAACTTACGCCTGCTACTACCGGCAGCTGGCCGGGGACCGCTTCCGCGTGAGCGGCGAAAACAACTAGCGACAACTGGGCGTCACGCAATGCGCGGGGCGCTTTTTTTGTGCAGCGGGTCGGCAAAATGATATTGCCCGGGCAATAATCGGCCGCAGGGCGGAGGCAACGGTGCGCGTTTATGGTATTCTTTTCACATGAATGCGCATTGGCGCTGGAGGAGGGGCAGAATGACGAGCACGATTCTAACGGTCGACCACCTGGACAAGGCGTTCGGCGGCAAACAAGTGCTGCACGGCGTGGACTTTTTCGTCGAGGAAGGGCACGTGGTCGGCCTGGTCGGGCCGAACGGGGCAGGTAAAAGTACCATCATGAAGGCGATCCTGGGGTTGATCCCCATCAACGCTGGCGGGGTCGAAATTGGCGGCGAGCCGGTTTCCATCACGAGCCACCGCGCACTGCGCAAGGTCGGCGCACTGATCGAATACCCAGGGATCTATCCGTTTTTGACCGGTCGGCAGCACCTGGAGCTGTTCGCGGCCAAGCACCACCAGGCGACCAACATCAAGCAGATCGTGACGGCGCTGGGTATGGACACGTACATTGACCGTAAGGCGAAGCTGTACAGCCTCGGGATGAAGCAGAAGCTCGGGATCGCTCAAGCGCTGGTCAACCAGCCGAAGCTCGTGATCCTCGACGAGCCGATGAACGGGCTGGACCCGCAGGCGGTCAAGGATCTGCGTGACATTATCCGCAACATGGCCGCCAACGGCACGAGCTTCCTGATCTCCAGCCACATTTTGTCGGAATTGGAAAAAGTCGCCGATGACGTCCTGATCCTGAACCACGGCCACATTGTGCGCGAGGCGCCGATGGCCGACCTCGCCAAGGTCGGGGGGCTGACCTACGTGATCACGCCGGCCAACCTGAGCCAGGCCACGACCGCGCTGACGCTGGCGAAGGTCGCCTACACGATCGAAGGGGCCACCGTGGTGCTGCATGAGGACACCGACACGGACCTGCTGAACGCGGCGCTGTACGCCCTGGTGCAAAACGGGGTCGCGATCAAGGCGATCGACCGCAAGGCCCGCGATCTGGAAGCCGCCTTTTTGGCCATGGTGCATGAAGACAAGGGGGAGGCGTGAGCATGGGGACATTAATTCAGCAAGAATGGTACAAACTGACGCACAAACTCGGCACGTGGCTGGCCATCGGCTTCATGGTGCTGGTGCAGGTCGCGATGGCGGTACTGGCCGCCGTTTACCCGGACTCCCCGTTGTTTAATGCTAGTACCTTGGTTGAGAACAGCTACATCGGCGGCGATCTGGTGATGTTCATCGCGATCGCCAGTGTCGCCAGCATCGTATCCATGGAATTTCAGTACGGCACGATGAAGCAGCTGCTGTACCGCCAGTACTACCGCAGCCAAGTGTTCCTCAGCAAAGTCGTGGTCGCCGTCCTGCAATTCCTGATACTTCAGGTGATCGCCGCGGCGATGACGGTGGTGCTGAGCCTGATCGGGGGCAAGTACGACTGGTTCGCCACCGCCAAGAACGTGCCGCACTGGCAGACCTACGCGCTGGGTCAGGCCGGGACGCTTTTGATGGGGCTGTTGCTCCTGTCGGTGGTGCTGATGCTGTCGACGCTGTTCAAAACCAACGCGGCCGCGATCGCCAGTGGGTTTATCGGCTACTTCGTGATCACCATCGCGGCCGGCATCCTGATCGCGCTGATCGCCAAGTGGGAATGGCTCAAGTGGAACCCGTTCACCTTCCTGATGACCGGCAACCAGCTGGTCACGCCGGCCCTGGCCAACATGACGCACCTTACCACCCCGGTGATGGTGGTGGGGAGCCTCGTTTACACGGTGCTCTTTGGTCTGATTGCCTACGCAAGCTTCCGCAAGCGGAGCATCTAAAAGGAAGAATTGAGAATGGCAGAGATGGTCGTGACCACGACAGAATAGATCCCGGGCCGTACTTATGAGATCATTGGGGAAGTCTTCGGTGTCACCACGTAGTCCCGCAACATGGTCTCGGATCTCGGTGCCGGGCTCAAAAGCATCGTTGGCGGCGAAATCTAGGGTTACACCAAGATGCTGCACGAGTCGCGCGACCGGGCCATCGCCCGCCTGCACGAAGACGCCCAGGCCGCGGGCGCCAATGCCGTGGTGATGATGCGATTTGACTCCGGCTCGATCGCCGGCGATATGCAATCCGTCGTCGCTTATGGGACGGCGGTTAAGTTCACGAATTGATCGGCGCGCGTGAAAAGTAGCCAAAAAGGGTTCCGTCTGGTATATTGAAGATACAAAAAGTGTCTCGGCTGCAACCGAGACACTTCCCACACGGCTGAATCGGTCGGTGGCCTTACTTACAGCAAACTAATGTAGTCGCGCAAGAATCGGCGAAGATTGACGAGCGCGGCTATTAGTTTGCTCTTTTTCAGTGCATCTGCACATTCGTACTCCAGCCAAAGCAGCAATTTCACTGCGGCAACTAACACTGGAACGGTTCTCACAATTCCAGTCGCTAGAAGCCTTAGGCCATAGACGAACACTGTCAATAACACAAGGAAATGTGTTACGTCAGCGAGCAACAAGTTGCCCCTCCTTTCGTTTGTGTTCGATCCGGATCACTCCATTTCGCATCACTCCCTTCGGTTCGGGCCACCGCGTCGATTCAGTTGTGTGTTTCGTTAGTATAACAGGAAAGCAAAAAAGCCGAAACGATTTTCACTGTTGCTAGGTAAAAGTAGTGCCGATATGATTATTCGATATATTTTTCCGGTGATTAGAATAATTTTGAGCCAACTCAGTCAACGCGTGTCTCGTCCGCGTGAATGCGCTACAATAGTAGTAGAATCACGCGAGGGGGCGATGGCGATGACCACGGCGAAGCGCTATGTGGTAATGAACGAATTTGGTGAGTTTTTACAGGACGATAATCTCTTGCTGTTACCTGCATGGACGGTGGAGCTGCGCAAAGCTTGGATGAGCCTGGGGCAGGTCGAAGCCGAGCGCGTGGCGCATCAGGCCAACGGGCAGGCGTTCGAGCTGGCGCCGCAGCCGGTGGTCTCCGATGGCACCGCGGTGACGCACCGCGGCCTGCCGGTTTCGGTGCAGCAGCAGGTGATCACGTTGCGTCAGCAAGGGCTGTCGTACCGCAAAATCGCCAAGTTGCTGAATATCTCGAAGTCTACGGTGGGCAATATTATGAGTCGTTGACTTGAAGCGGCCAGCTTTTTCCGTTCGGTGAAGGGTGACCGCTTTTTCTGTGGCGTCGACAACTCCGCCTTTCGCCCGATGTGACGACAGGAGAAATTTGGGATACTCTTTGCAGATAACTTGGGCTTAGGTCCGGTGATAATGGAGGATTAACGATGTTGGGATTATTCCTGGGGATCACCCTGCGCTTCACGGCGCTGGGCGTGCTGGTGGGGCTGCTAGGCGTGGCGGCGCTGGCCACGGCGAAGCGATCGGGCCGGGCCCTGCGGCTACTGGGGCTTTTGGCCGGTCTGTTCGTGCTGGCCGCTGCGGCGGTGTACTTCACGTTGCCGGAGCCGAGCCTCGCGACCACGGTGCAGCTGAACCTGTGGAGCCTGGTCGTGATGGCGCTGGTGGTGGCGACCGTGGCCGGCGCGCCGGCCGTGGACTGGCGCCAGTTTGCGACAATGGGCAAGCACCGGAAAAAGGCCGCGCGCGACGCGGAACCGGCCAAGCCGACGAAGTTTGGCCGGCAGTTTGCCAAGTTGGCCGCGGCGGGTGCAGGCCTGGCGATCGTGGCCTGGATCGCGTTCACGGGGATGGGGCTGATCGATGCCAAGCAGATCGCCACGCAGGCGCCGGTGGTGAGCTACGATTCCACCACCAAGGCCCCGCTGCCAGTGGTGGGGGCCAAGTCGACGCAGGCGCCAGTGGTCAACGCCCCATCCACGGTGCTGACACAGGTGAACAACTCACTGAGCAACATCCCGAACGCCAACGTCTACGCGGTCGACCACGTGCGTGCGCAGATCAACGATGGCAAGCTGGTGTACGTCGCGCCGCTGGATTTTGACGGGAGCTTCTTCCGCTACCTGCGCTACAAGCAGGTGGACGGCTACTTCAAGGTGTCGGCGACCAGTAAGTCTGCCACGCCGAAGTTTGTCAAAAAGGCGATGCGCTACACCCCGGCGGCGTACTTTGGCCAGGACACCAAGCGTCTGATGTACGCGGCGACCGCGAACACCGGCTATGTGCTGATGCAAAACGCGCCGCAGCTGGAGATCGCCAACGATGGCACGCCGTACTATGTGGCCACGCTGGTGCGGCGCTACGGCGTCACCAACCGGCAGGATTTTCGCCACAAGGCCGTTGTGACGCTGAACGCCGAGACGGGCAAGCTGCGTTTTTACCGCGACCTGAGCCAAAAACCGGCCTGGCTGGACGTCGCGATCGACCCGACCACTGCCAGCGACCAGGTGGCGGCGTGGGGCAGTGAGCGCAACGGCTGGTGGAACGCCAACGGCTTCGGCGGCGCGCGCACCGGCGTGATGGTGGCCGTGAGCGGTGCCGGCACCGAGGGGCACGACAACGAGGTGACGCCGGTGATGTATGATGGGCAGATCTTCTACCAGCAGGCGCTCACCTCGGCCAAGTCGACTCAGACCTCGGTGATGGGCTACACCTTCACGGACGCTGCAATCGGCAAAACGTATTACTACCGCGAGCACCACGACGCGATGACGCCGGATCGGGCGCAGAAGCTGGCCAAGGACATGATGAAGCAAACCGGCTGGAAGCCGAAGATGCCGATGCTGTACCGGATCGACGGGCGCCCGACCTGGGTGGTGTCCATGCTGGATTCCTCTAATGCCTTCCGCAGCTACGTCTACCTGCTCGCCAGCGGCAACGGGACGCAAAGCACCGTGGCGACCGGCGAGGACGCAAACACCGCGCTGGCCAAGTACCGCGCGCTGTTCGGCGATGATCCCACCGCCGCAGCTACGACCGGCAAAAAAGTGACCGCCACCGGCACCGTTGCCCGCATCAGCCTCAGCAGTGATGCGATGAGCTTTTTGCTGCAAGGCCAAACAGTGGTGTACACCGTCAGCGTGAAGACAGATCCGCTGGCCCGCTTCATTCAGCCGGGCGATGCGCTGACCTTCACCGCGCGCGTGGCGGATGACCAAGGGAGCGTCACCGGCAAGGTCACCAATGCAGCGCTGAAGTAAGTCGATCATTGCCCGGGCAATAATGCGCGTGAAGCGCCAACCCCGTCAGGCCACCGCGGTCTGACGGGGTTTTTGGTGTCACGAGGCGTAAAACTTGACGATTCTTGAATGTAACCGGTATCATGCAGGAGTAAAAATAGTGTGTTACTGATTCGATCAGGCATAACCTACATTACACCGCGGACACGTGTGGCATTGTAGGCTTTTTTTGTGACAAGCGATTCATCTCGGTGGGGGGCGGTGACGTGAAGTACGTCAAAAACTTTAATAACAACGCCGCGCTTGTGGTGGATGGTCACCAGACGGAGTGGATCGTGCTGGGCAACGGGGTCGGCTTCGGCCATCGCCCGGGCGATGAGATCGAACCGGCGCATGTGACGCGCTACTTCAAGGCGGATGAGGCCGAACGCGCGCAACTCGATGCGCTGGGCGGCTTCTCCGCTGCCATCACGGATGCGACGCTGAAGGTGGTCGCGGCGGTTGAGGCGCAGCTGAAGGTGCACTTTACGGATTATCAGTACCTGATCCTGGCCGACCACATTGACTTCGCGGTGCGGCGCGCCCGCGCCGGCATCGCGCTGTCGGACCCGGCGAGCAAGTGGGAGCTGCGCAAGCTGTTTCCCGCGGCGTATGCGGCCGCGCAAACGGCGCTGGGGCTACTCACCGGGGAGCTCGGGTGTGACTTTGCCGATGATGAGGCCACGTTTTTGACCTATCATTTCGTCAATGTGGAAAGCGAGCGCGAGCGGCTGCAGGACACGATCGCCATCGCGCAGCTGATGACCAGCGTGATCCGGATCGTGCAGCTACAGTATTCGATGACGTTGGATGCGGAGTCGTTCAACTACAGCCGCTTCGTCTCGCACCTGCGCTACTTTTTGATCCGCAAGCTCAAGGCCGAGGCGGAGCCCAGCCAGCCGCTGGACCCGAGCTTCCTGCAGCTGATGGCGCGGAAGTATCCCCGGGAAGTGGCGGCGGTCGACACGATCGTCAAGTATTTGCACAAGGCGCGCGGCTGGGAGGTTTCGGCCAATGACCGCGTGTACCTGACCCTCCATATCTGGCGGGTCACGCACCGCGACCAAGTTGAATAACCGGGTGTGTTACTGGCAACAGGCATTGACCCAAGGCGACGCTGATTTGGCGTGGCTTTGGGTCTTCTTTTTCGCTTAAGGGTTGAAAGGAGTGTTTTTTGATGGCTTACGAAGAACTGGCCGACGCCATTATGAAGGATGTCGGCGGCAAGGACAATGTCAACAGCGTGGTCCACTGTACCACGCGGTTGCGCTTCAAGTTAAAGGACGAAAGTATCGCCAAGGAGGCCGACTTGAAGGCCTTGGATGGGGTTGTGACGGTGGTGAAAAGCGGGGGCCAATTCCAGGTCGTCATCGGCAATCAGGTGGCCGAGGTGTACAACACGATGGTCAAGCGGGCCGGCTTGCCGGACGCCGGCGAGGTGCCCGACGAAAACAACGCAACCAGCGCGGCAGCGGCCCAGATGAGCCTGCTGGACCGGTTCATTGACCTGATTTCCAGCATTTTCACCCCGGCCTTGGGGCTCTTGGCCTCCACGGGGATGATCAAAGGCTTCACTGCGATGTTCGTGGCGCTGGGCTGGCTGGTACCGACTGCCGGCACGTATGTCATCCTGAACGCGATCGGCGATGCGTTCTTCTACTTCCTGCCGGTGCTCCTGGGGTACTCGGCGGCGCGCAAGTTTGCCCTCGATCCGTTCATCGGCATGGCCATCGGGGCGGTGCTGGTGTACCCGAGCCTCGTGGCGCTGGCGCCGATCAACGTAGCCAGCGGTACGCCGCCGCTGATGACGGTGTTTGCCGGCACGTTTTTGGCCACGCCGGTGTACGCGACTTTCCTCGGCATTCCGGTGTTGATGATGAACTACACCGCCTCGGTGGTGCCGGTGATCATCTCAGTGTGGCTGGCGAGCCGGCTCAAAGGCTGGCTGGACCGGCGGATCCCCACGGTGGTGCGCACGTTTTTGGTGCCGTTTTTCACGCTGCTGATCATCGCGCCCTTGACGCTGTTGCTGGTGGGCCCGGTGGTCAGCTGGCTCAGTGAGGCCGTGTCGGCGGCGGTCATCGGGCTGTACAGCCTGGCGCCGGTACTGGCCGGGGCCGCGCTTGGGGCCGTCTGGCAGGTGCTCGTGATCTTTGGCCTGCACTGGGGCCTGGTGCCGGTTGGCGTGATGAACGTGGCCAACCACGGCGCAGATCCGGTGCTGGCGCTGATCGGTAGCGCATCGTTCGCTCAGATCGGGGTCGTGCTGGCGGTGATTTTGCGCACGAAGAACCAGAAGCTCAAAGGCTTGGGCTGGTCGGCGTTCATTTCGGGGATCTTCGGTGTCACGGAGCCGGCGATCTACGGGGTGACGCTGCCGCGCAAGCGCACCTTCGTCCTCAGCTGTATCGCCGCCGGTGCCGGCGGCGGGGTGATGGGGCTGATGGGCAGTCAGTTTTATATGATGGGTGGACTGGGCGTCTTCCAGTTCCCGTCCATGGTCAACCCCAAGGGCGTTGATGCTGGTTTCACCGGCGCGCTGTTGGCCTGTGCCCTGTCGTTTGTGCTGGGGTTCGCGCTGACGATGTTTTTGGCCAAGAAAACCGACATTGATCCGGTCGCGGCCCCGGCGGATGCGCAAACGTTGGCTGCGGCGACCACCGGCACGGCGTCAGCTGAGGCCAAGGCCGATGCGTCAGCGACTGCGGTGGCCAGCGAGCTGCTCAAGGCGCCGCTGGACGGCACCGCGGTGGCGCTCAGCACGGTCAAAGACGAGGTGTTCGCCTCGGAATCGATGGGTCAAGGGATCGCGATCGAGCCCACCGGTCACGAAATTTTCGCCCCGGCCGATGCCACGGTGGTGCTGGTGTTTCCCACCAAGCACGCCATCGGGCTGCACACGGACCGCGGGGCGGACATTCTGATCCACATCGGTATGGACACGGTGGCGCTTGAAGGCAAGTACTTTGAAACGCTGGTGCAGCAGGGCGACCACGTCACAGCGGGGCAGCTGCTGACGACCTTTGACCCCGCGGCCATTAAGGCAGCCGGGTACGCGGTCACCACGCCGATCATCATCACCAACACCGGCAGCTACACCAACGTGACGGGGCTGCAGGCGGGGCCGGTCACGCATGGGGATGCGCTTTTGGCGCTGGACAAATAAGGAGGCAACCATGGCAACTCATTTTCCGAAGGGCTTCCTGTGGGGCGGTGCCACTGCGGCCAACCAGTACGAAGGTGCGTGGCAGGCGGATGGTAAGGGCGACAGCACCGCGGACCACCTGCTAGGTGGCAGCGTGACGCAACCGCGGCGCTTTGCCGAAGACGCGGAGCAACCCGGCTATTTTCCGGCGCATGTGGCCAGTGATGGCTACCACCACACCGAAGCGGATATTAAGCTGATGGCGGACATGGGCTTTTCCGTGTATCGCCTGTCCATCGCTTGGACACGCCTGTTTCCCAAGGGGGACGAGCGCGAGCCGAACCAGGCGGGCCTGGATTATTACCGCCGCGTGTTTGAACTGTGCCGCCAAAACGGGATCGAGCCGCTGGTGACGCTGTCGCACTTCGAGCTTCCGTACCACCTGACCGCGGCGTATGGCGGGTGGGGCGACCGCCGGCTGATCGACTTTTACGTCCATTACGCGACCACGGTCCTGCGGGAGTACGCGGGGCTGGTGCGCTATTGGATCACTTTCAACGAGATCAACATCGGCTTTCTGCTGGGCAGCTATCTGTCGCTCGGTTTGCCGGTGCCGGATGGGGCGGTGCCGATCAGCACCACGCAAACGGACGCAGCGCTGCAAGCCAGCCTGACCGCGCTGCATCACCAGCTGGTGGCCAGCGCTAAGGTGGTGCAGATCGCCCATGCGCTGGATCCTGCCAACCAGGTGGGCTGCATGATCGCCGGCATGGTGGCGTACCCGCTGACCGCCGCCCCGGCGGATGTGCTGTTGGCGCAGCGCGCCAACGAGCTGAACAATTTTTACTGCGGGGACGTGCAGGTGCGCGGCCACTACCCCGCCATGGCCAAGCGTTACTGGCAGGAACACGACATTCAACTGACGGTGACCGACGCGGATGCGGCAGTGTTGGCCGCCGGTACCGTTGATTTTTACAGCTTCAGTTATTACAGCTCGGGCACCGAAACCGCCGATGCGGACAAGCGTGAGCTGACCGGGAACATGAGCGTCGGGGTCAAGAACCCTTACCTGACGTACAGCGAATGGGGCTGGTCAACGGACCCGACCGGCCTGCGCTGGTACCTGAACACGCTGACCAGTCGCTACGAGCTGCCGCTGATGGTGGTGGAAAACGGCTTGGGGGCCGTGGATACGCTGACCGCGGCGGGCACCATTGAGGACGATTACCGAATTGCCTACCTGCGCGAACACATTCAAGCGATGTCAGACGCCATTGCGGATGGCGTGAATCTGATCGGTTACACGATTTGGGGGTGGGTCGACCTTGTGTCGGCTGGTACCGGTCAGATGGCCAAGCGCTACGGGGTCGTGTATGTGGACCGCGATGACACGGGGCAGGGCACGTTCCGCCGCCTGCCCAAGAAGAGCTATGCCTGGTACAAGCGCGTGATCGCCAGCAACGGGGCGGACCTCGCGTGATCGGCTGACGGCAGGCGCTACCCAGTCAAAACAAGTGCCGGTGAGCGTTGAGGTATTTGCCTCAGCACTTACCGGCACTTGTTTGTGTGGGAAACGACAATTGGGTCAAAAGTCATGCCGGGTCTCGACAACGACTCGTGGGGCCCCCGGAACTGGATGGTTGCCGCCCCTTATTCTTGTGTTTCCGATGTACAGGCGTCCCCCCGCTTGCTAGTTCACGTCAAGGCTTCCCGTTGAAACGCGGTGGCGCCGCCGGACGGTAATGACCAGTGCGGTCAGGATAACCACGAGGACGAATGCACCGACCCCGATGAGCGGATTGTTTGTGTAGGCCGCGGAGAACAGCGGGCCAAGCGCAACCGTTGAGTCGATTTTGAACACCGCGTAGATTGCACACAAGGTTCCACAACTCAGCATGTTGATGGGGATCATGGCCTTCGGATCCTCCAGCATGAACGGAATGGCGGGTTCGCTCATCATCAGGAAGCCCATCACAAAAGCAGTTTTGCTGGCGATTTGATCGTCTTCATCGAACAGGCGGTGGCGATCGAGGATCGCCGCCAGCCCGATCGCAAGCGATGGCACGCCGAATGCTGCAGTTGCCATCGTGATCGGCCAGTGAACGCCTTCGTTCAACATCGTCAAGGCGAACAGTCCGGCCACCTTATTCACGGGCCCGCCGAGGTCAAATCCAATCATTGCGCCCAGTAGAAGCCCCAGTAAAATTGCATTGGTCCCATAGAGATCCGTCAAAAATTGTTTCAACCACTCATTAACGAATTGAAGCGGTGCCTGCAAAACAAACACGGTCACAAGGCTCAGGACCAGCGTGACAACGGTGGGCGTGACTACTAACGAAAAGAGTGCCTTTTTAGACCCACTCATTTTGATAGTCGCCAACCACTTCGTCATGTAGCCGACCAATAACCCTAAGATGATGGAGCCGAAGATGCCCAAGCCTTGCTGGTTCGCGTAAACGGCGAAAATGAAGGCGGGCGCTAGCGCAAGCTTGTTCGCCACCGAATAAGCAATGAACATCGTGCAGAAAATATCGAAACGTTGTAGGCCAGTGTCCGCAATGAATTTGAAAAGGTCATACAGCGGGAACGCTTTAGGCATGAAGGTGATGATCGCTTTGAACAGCGCGCCGATAATAATGACGGGTAGCATGTAGTTGACCCCGGCAACGAGGTGACGTTTGACTTCGCCCCAAGAGAAGCCTGTCGATTTAGCCATTCGCCTGCGCCCCCATTTCTGTCAATTGCGCGATGACGCCCTTGGCATTCGCTAACACATCGTTGGTGCCGATCGTCAGCGTTGGTTTGCCGGCGAAGCGCTCGATGCCTTCAATGTTCACATCAATGGCCAAAACAACTGCATCGGCTTCGCTGATCTGCGCGGCCGTCAGCTGGTCCTCGATGCCAGAAGCGGATTGTGTCTCAACGTGCATTGTGGCGCCCGCTTTTTTGGCGGCTTTTTTCAAGCCACTAGCCGCCATAAACGTGTGCATTAAACCTGCCGGGCAAGCAGCAACTGCAACAAATTTCATCTTATTCATCCTCCTCTAAAACCTGAATGATCTCAGCTGGCGTTTGGGCTGCCTTGAGTGCCGTGATCACTGCTTCGTCTGCCAATTGTCCCGCGATCATCGCAAGGAGCTTCAAGTGGGTGTCGGCCACTGCGGCCGGCGTCAAGATCATGATGACCGTGTCGACCGCGGAACCGTCGAGTGTGGTCCAAGCCACTGGCTGGGCCAGCCGGCCGATCACGATTGCTGGGTGTTGAACCGCCGCCGTTTTCGCGTGGGGGATCGCGATCCCCTGAACGAACCCGGTCGGCACGTCTGCTTCGCGCGCCAGGACTGCCGCAATTGCCTCGTCGGGTGCGCTTACGGCCTCGGTTTGCTCATGGCGAACGAGCTGGTCGATCACCGCTGCCATACTGGTCGCGGTGAGGCCTAACTGGACATTATTCGGAGTCAAAAGTGGCGTCATGCCAATTCGCCTCCTCGACTTGCGATCACCCGTTGGAACCAGCCGAAGCTCTTCTTGCGGTAGCGGGTCAGTGGGGTGATGTGCTGATCATCGCGATCCACGAAAATGAAGCCGTAGCGCTTACGCATTTCACCGCGGGAACTCAGAATGTCGATGGGCCCCCAAGTGAGATAGCCCATGCAGTCGACCCCGTCATCTTGAACTGCCATCTTCAGGGCTTGCAAGTGTTGCCGCAGGTAATCGATCCGGTAATCATCCGCAACGGTCCCTTCGGCATTCAGCTGCTCCTCAACGCCCAGGCCGTTTTCCATCACGAATACCGGCAGTGCGTAACGATTTGCGATGGCGTTCAGTCCCTGGCGCAGGCCAGTCGGGTCAATGCTCCAATCCCACTGCGTGCGTTTCAGGTAAGGGTTGTCCGGCAACCCGGATTTCTGCCCGATAAAGGTGCGGTACAGTAGCCGGCCGATCGCTTCGTCAGCGAACTGGCGACTCGTCACCAGCGACGAGTAGTAGCTCAGCCCGATGAAGTTGGCCGTCCCTGCGGCAAAGATCGCCGCGTCTTCAGGCTGGGTCTGGACGGTGACGCCCAAGCGGGCCCAACGCTTCTTCGCCCGATTCGGGTAGTGGCCGCGCACCAGCACATCCAGTGTTTCGAAGTTGTAATCTTCGGTCATGGCTTGTGCGGCGAGCGTATCCGCAGGGTGACTCGTTTCAGGATAGATCGGGCTGTAGTTGATCATGCCGCCAACATGCGCGTTGGGGTCATGCTGCTTGACCGCGCCGATGAATCCTGCGGCCGCAAGATTCAGGTGGTATCCGATCTGTTCACCGACTTGGTCAAAATCGGCGTCTGTCGGTTGGTGTCCACCCAGTACCAGCGAGGCCATCTTGCACCCGTTTTGTTCGTTCATCGGGAGCCAGTAGTGTACCTTGTCCCCGTACTCCCGAATCAAAAGCGCGGTGTACTGCGCGAATGCCTCAACAACCGCGCGATTTTCCCAGCCACCGTAGCGCTTGATCAGCGCGGCTGGGAGATCGAAATGATAGGCACAGATGATCGGTTCGATGCCCCGCGCTAGCAGTGCATCGATGAAATCGTGATAAAACTGGATCCCTATCGGATTCTCAGCACCTTCGCCAGCTGGCAGTACGCGTGACCACGCAACGGAGAACCGGTAGCTGTTGAAGCCCAGTTCTTTGAATAGATCAAAATCCGCCTCATAGCGATGATATGTGTCGATCCCTGTCCCTAGGCTAATCGGTGAAAACCCGAGTTTGGCGCCGACCAGATCGTATAGCGAGCCGCCTTTACCGTATTCGGGGGCCGTTGCGCCTTCCGTCTGCTGGGCGGAGACCGAGCCACCCCATAAGAATGATGGTGCGAGTTGTTCTGTCATTGTCTGACCTCCTTTATGGAACAAGAATAAGGCGGGAAATCAAGTCACAATGTTAACCTTCGAACAAAAATGATATGATTGGCACATGAAGTGTAACCGGTATCATTTGATGAGGGGGGAAGACCGTGGCCAACATGACTTTAGACGAGACCGCGCGTGAGCAATTCGCCAGTGGGTATCGCCACCACTCGTACGGCATCGAAAAGGCCACGATGCGTGCATTTTTGGAAGGTAAAACGTCTGGCCTGTTCAAAGATCTTAACCTAGATACCTACATCGATATGTTGGCACCACAGCCGCTTCGTTCGATGAAAAATGGCCTGATCAGTTTTCTGACCATTTACTGCCGGCTGGCGATCGACCTTGGGCTCAATGCCGAGAAAAGTTTTGCGGTATCCGATCAGTTCATGAACAAGATTGAACTAACTGCCGATCGCCAGCAGATGGATGCCTTATTGCACGAAATCATGACGACCTACAAGCAGCTTGTCTTACGCGAAGAATATCGGGATTATTCATTGCATGTCGTGCGTGCGATTCGCTTCATTGCCGCTAAATTGTATGGCCCATTGACCGTTCAGGACGTGGCTGAAGAAGTGGGCATCAACGCGCATTACCTCGCCCGACTGTTTGCAGTCGAGCTTGGCTGTTCTCCCGCACAGTACATTCGCAACAAAAAAATGGCGGAGGCCAAGGAACTCCTCCGTCAAAGCACCTATTCGGTTGGTGAGATTGCCAGTATCTTGGGCTACTGTAACGCTGCGTACTTCATCAAAGTCTTCAGGCAGACAGCGGGGCAAACGCCGCACCGGTTTAAACAGATGGCGCATCAAGAAAGCTGAGTGTTATCGCATCAGGCCGTTGGGAGAACTTAAAACGGGCGCCTCGAGATCGATCTTGAGGCGCCCACCTAATACGCATTGTTTTGCTTGGTAAATTGCAACACAACTAGCCTTGGCGTGCTGAATAACATTGGTGCACCTGAATCAATGTCGACTGGTATCACGACATCGATTAGCGATCACTCCGATTTTTCGACGTGCGCCAAAGCAGGATCACTGCGCCGCAGATCAGTAAGCCCAACAGCCACGGATTCAGCGTGTGCCGCGGGTCCAGCGCTGCGACCACCGCCACCGCGATCAGCACCAAGCCAATGCGCACTTGGCGTTTCTGATTATTACGGCGTAGCGGCTTGACCAGCGCCTGAAACTGCGGGGCGTTGAGCCCAATGACGATCAGGTTGATCCATAGGAGTGCGATCAACCCATACTGCGTGGTCGTGCCCATGGTCATGCCGGCTACCCCCAGCGCTTGACCGGCGAATAAGGCGATGATGCCGGCGTCGACCGCCAGCGCGGTGTATTGCGTCCATGCGGCACGCCTGCGGGCCTGTTCCTTCTGCTTCAAATCATCCATCATCCGATAGTCCTCCTTAATGAGTGTATCTAAGGAAAGCTGATAGAGATTGCTAAGCGCGAGCAGACTTGAAATGTCAGGGTAGCTTCTGCTGTTTTCCCAATTAGAGATCGTCGTCCGCGTGACATGGACCGCCAAAGCCACCTGCGCTTGCGTCATTTTCGACATTGCGCGGGCTTTTTTCAACCGCTCACCAATTTCCATTCATCTTTCCTCCGATACCCTCACTATGGCCCCACCCCTTTGATCATACTAGTCAAGTGCGGGCACATCTAGGGATTTAGGGGTCAAGATGCTTGACCTGCTAAAAAGGGGCGAGGTTGGCGCGTGTCAGAGACAGATGGGCAGGCAGAATCTAGTGGGGGTTGGTTATTTCCCGGGCAATATTGCCCTCATTCCCCCATAATGATGTCTTGCGCCTGAATGTCTTGCCCGAAGTACGGCGCCAGGGTCTGCTGGTAGTCTTGCTTGAAGAAGCCGTCACCGTTGAGCGTCTTGATGCCAACGGTGTAGGTCGGATTGTTCTTGACCCAGGCGTAAAGGTAGGAGTTGTCGTCGGCCAAGGCTGCGGCGCGGTCACTCTTCAGCGCGCTGAACTGCTGCGTCTTGGAATCGTACTTTTGCAGCGTGACGCCCTTTTGCTTCTCGGTGAAATATTGCTCAGCCGTGGTTCCCTTGGTGACGATAACGGCCTTGCCTTGGAGTTGGCTGACCTTGGTGATCGGCGCGGTTTTCTTGGAAACCACGCCAACGGAGACCTTCATGTACGGCTCGGCGAAGTCCACGACCTGCTTGCGCTCCGGCGTGACGGTAAAGTTAGCGAGGACGAGGTCGACTTTGCCAGCCTTGAGCGCATCGACGCGCCCATCGGCATTGACCTGCACGAACTGCGCCTTGACACCGAGGTCCTTGGCGATGCGCCGGGCCAGGGTGAGATCATAGCCGACGCGCTTGCCACTTTGATCGATCCAACCGTACGGGCGCAGGTCGCCGAACACCGCGATCTTGATGACACCGGCCTTCTTGATCTGGGCAACAGTATCGGTGCTGGTGCTGGCGGACTTGCCGCAGCCGGCGGCCACCAACAGCAGGGCGGCGAGAACGGCGAGGAAGCTGAGGCGCTGCATCATTTTTTTCATTTATTTTCTCCTTAGCGGTCAGTCATGCTGGCCAAAAAATTGCGGGCGGATTCAGTCGGTGGCGCGGTGAAAAAGGCTTCTGCGGGCATGTCGGCGGTAATGCGCCCGTCGTCCAAAAAGAGGATGCGGTCGGCCACCTTGCGCGCAAAGCCCATTTCGTGGGTGACCACGATCATCGTCATGTCGGCCCGGGCGAGGTCGGTCATCAGCGCCAAAACGCCGTGCACCATCTCGGGATCAAGGCTGGCAGTGACCTCATCGAACAGCATCAGCGCCGGCTTCATGAGCAGCGCCCGCGCGATGGCGATGCGCTGTTTTTGCCCGCCGGACAAGGCGCTGGGGTAGCGGTCGGCGAACTCGGCGAGACCGAAGCGCGTCAAAAGGGTGCGCGCCGCGGTTTCGGCCTGGGCCTTGGGCTGATGCGCCACCTGCACCGGTGCCAGCATCAGGTTCGCGAGCACTGTCAGGTTGGGAAACAGGTCATAGCTCTGGAATACCATGCCGATGCGGCGACGCAGGGCTAACCACGTAGCTGGGGTCGGGTCAATGGCTTGGCCGGCGAACGTCAGCGTCCCGCCCTGAAAGGGCTCCAGGCCGTTCAGGGTGCGGATCAGCGTGCTTTTCCCCGAGCCGGAGCGGCCCAGCAGCGCAACCACCTCACCCTTGTTCACGGTGAAATTGATGTCTTCAAGCACCGGGGTTTGGCCGTAAGCCTTCGCCAAGTGATTCACAATCAGTAATGGTTCAGTCATTCGTGACCGCCTTTCGTTGTCGTGCGATGTGCTTGGCCCACCATGACAGCGGGGCGCACAGGAGGTAGTAGCCGATAAACAGGGCACCGTACAGCCAAAAGGCAAACGTCGGGTGTAGGTGCGAATTGGCCTCGACCAGTGTCTGGCCGACGTTGACCAGGTCCATAACGCTGATCATCAGCAACAGGCTCGTGGTTTTGATCACGCGGGTCGCCAGGTTGATGGTGCCCGGTAGCGCCAGCGGCACGGCCTGCGGGAACAAGATGAAGCGTAGCTGCTGGGCGCGGGTCAGGCCCAGCGCGGCACCGGCCTCAACTTGGTGGCGCGGCACGGCCACCAGCGCCCCGCGAACGATGTCAGACATTTCCGCGGCCGTCCACAGCGTGAACGTGACCACCGCCACCGCCTCACCACTCAGGTTCAAGCCGCCGAGCTGCGGCAGCAGGTAGTAGGCGACGAACAGCAGCACCACCGTGGGCACGATGCGAAAAATCTCCAAGTAGCCGCGCAGCACCACTTGTAAGCCGCGGTTCGGTAGCGTGCGCAGCGCCCCGAGCAGGGCGCCGAGGCTCAGCCCCAGCGCCAGCACCACCGCCGCCACGCGCAGCGTCACGCCAAAACCCGCCAGCAGGCGCGGCAGATTTTGCCCCTGAAAGAGTAACTCAAGCCCCGATTGTGACATGGCGCACCTTCCTCTCCAATTGTGTCAGGCCCCACGAAAGCGGCACGAGGATGATGGCGTAAGCGACCACCAGCATCAGGAGCGACTCGTTGCTGCGGTAGTACAGGCCGATCAGGTCCAGCGCGGTGTTCGTCAGCTCGGGGATCGCGATGACGGTGAAAATCGACGTCTCCTTGACCAGAAAAATCACGTTGGCCGCTAGCCCCGGGACCGCGGCGGTCAGACCTTGCGGTAGCACGATGAAGCGCGCCAACTGCCGTGGACTCAGCCCCAGCGCGGCGCCGGATTCCAGCTGACTTTTGGGAATGGCGTTATACCCACCGGTGAACGCCTCAGCCATGTAGCTACCGCCGAGAAAAATGAGTCCGAGCACGCCGCTGACCGGCGCGCTGAGTTTCAGCCCCAACCCCGGCAGGCCGTAGTAGATAAAGAATAACTGCACGAGCAGGGGCGTGTTGCGCGCCACGTCGACATAAACGCTGGCGACTTGATGCAGTCCGGGTACCCGGAAGTACTGCACAAGGCTGACCCCTGCGCCGATGCCGAGCGCACCGGCGATGCCGAGCGCCGCAAGCTCAAGTGTGAGCCAGAACGCGGCGCCAAACGCCGGCAGGCTGGCTTGAATAACAGACCAAGACATACGATTTCCTTTCAGAGCGGCGAAGCGTCGGATGATTCACCGCGACCTTTTGCGTTGAGTGGCACTGAGGTGAGTTGATTCAGTTGACAGGGACGACACATGCGACCACCTCCTTAGGTGTCGAGTCGGGTGAAGAGTTTGGTTTCTGGGTGTGAGTATCGTCGAGCTACGTGGCGCATGAGGGTGCGGTCTAAGCTATCCTGCCACTCGCGCCTAAGTGCGGGCGCAAGCTTTTTCCGGGGTCTTCTAACTGTGTTATCTTGGCCACAGACTTTCTGCCTCGCCTACTTCTTTCCGGTCTTCGTCGAGCGTCGCAAAGCAACGCGGAGGCGTCTAGCTGCACCCGAGCACTCGGGGCCAAGTGCGCCCCAAGCGCTCAGGCGCAGTTACCCGTTCCGCTAAGTGCGCTTTGCTCTGCTCTGGTTTTTGCGCCAGAACACAAAAAGGCGGTGTATCCAGGATTGCTCCTAGACACACCGCCCATTTAGTCGGGGTTCACGGGTGACGCAGATCGGTCGTCAGCAAGGTGAACCCACGTGTTGGGCATGTGTAAAAGAGCCGCTATGCGATGCATACCAGTTACACAGTGCCATACACGAGTTCATCTTGGTCTGGGCCATGAATTGCGTCCTCCTTTGTGAAATTAGAGTCATAGTACACCCGCCACGAACAGGTGTCAACGGGTCAATTTTAATTAATTGCGCACATGTTGTGCAAGAATAGAATGATGTGATTCGAGATAAATATAATTATTTTAGACGGAAAAGCAGTTATTTAGTATAATGACGAAACACACAACTGAATCGACGCGGTGGCCCGAACCGAAGGGAGTGATGCGAAATGGAGTGATCCAGCTCACAACACAAACGAAAGGAGGGGCAACTTGTTGCTTACCGAAATGACGCAGTTTCTTCAGTCATTGACGGGAGTCGTCTTATGCCTGCATGGGTTAGCCTTTATGATCGTTATAACCGGTCCTTGGCTTATCCTGGCAGTGGAAACACTGTTTGGGCTATGGCGATACAGTGTAGATACACTGAAAAAGAGCAAACTAATAGCCGCGCTTGTCCATCTTGGCAGATTCTTGCGCGACTACATTAGTTTGCGGTAAGTAAGGCCACCGACCGATTCAGTCGTGTGGGAAGTGTCTCGGTGACAGCCGAGGCACTTTTTGTATCTTTAATATAGCAGATAGAATCTCCTTTGGCTACTTTTCGATGTTTGTAAAAGAAAGGTGCACTGAAAAAGAGCAAACTAATAGCCGCGCTCGTCAATCTTGGCGGATTCTTGCGCGACTACATTAGGTTGCTCAGGTAAATTCGGCCACCGACCGATTTAGTCGTGTGGGAAGTGTCTCGGTGGCAGCCGAGACACTTTTTGTATCTTCAATATAGCAGATAAAATGATTTTCAGCCACTTAACGCCATTGCTTTAAGCGGGATTAGCTGACGACTGATAAGCATGCAAGGTTCTGCTTTTTAAATAATGCGAGAAATACAACTGGTTTTGAAGCAGATCACCAGCTAGTCATTTCGCGGAACGGGCAGAATTGCTTTGCTCGCAATAAAGGCAGACGAGTCATGCGCCTGGCGTAGCACTGCATGGCAATCGTTAACGCGGGGACGGGGCTGACGCTTAGAAGTAATCTTTTTTCTGAAACGCTCGCACCCTAACTTCTGGCTATCTACCCTGCACGCACCGTTTGGCTGGGGGAGCGGCAGTCATTTAACAACGGCTGCAAAACTTTCTCGCCGCCATGTCAGCTAACCTAACACAACCGCTCGACACCCTTTGCGAAAATCGCTATGGTAGAACCTGTAAGTTTTCAAATCCCAAATGAAAGTGGTGTGAGTAGTATGAAGCGCAAGTGGTTATTGACCACGCTATTGGCTGGCTTGTTATCGATTCTGACTTGGGGGATGCCCCGAGAACAGGTGCAGGCGGCCGAAACCTACACCATCGGAACGGACGTGACGTTCGCGCCGTTCGAGTTCGCGGACAAGAACAATCAGTACGTCGGCATCGACATTGACCTGCTCAATGCGATCGCCAAGGAGGAAGGGTTCAGCGTTCAGTGGAAAACGGTTGGCTTCAACGCCGCCGTTCAGGCGCTGGAGGCGGGCCAGATCGATGGCGTCATGGCGGGGATGAGCATCACCCCGGAGCGCCAGCAGAAGTTCGCGATGTCCGACCCCTACTACAAGTCAGGGATCGCCATGGCGGTGGCTAAGAATTCCAGCATTCAGTCGATGAAGGACCTGAAGGGGAAGCGCGTGGCAGTCAAAACCGGGACGGCCTCGGCCGATTTTGCCAACGCGAACAAAAATAAGTATGGCTTCACCACCGTCACGTTCGATGACTCGAACAACGTCTACCAGGACGTGACCACCGGCAACTCGCAGGCCTGTTTCGAGGACTTTCCGGTCATGCAGTATGGTATCGCGACCGGTGTCGGCCTCAAGGTGACGAACAAGACCCCGTACGAGGCGAACAACTACGGCATTGCCGTGCTCAAGTCGCATCAAGCGGACCTGCTTGTGAAAATCAACGCAGGGCTGAAGAAGCTCAAGCAAAACGGCCAGTATGACAAGATCGTCGCCAAGTACCTCGGCGATGGCTCGCAGGCCTCCCAAGCCAAGAAGACCAAGGCCACACAGGAAACGGACCGCAGCTTCTTGGGCCTGCTCAAGAGCAACAAGGACACGCTGCTTGCCGGGCTGCTTGAAACGATGGAACTGACCGTGGTCGGCATCCTGTGCGCCACCGTCATCGGGGTGCTGATCGGCCTGCTGGGCGTCGTGCCCAACGCCATTGCCCAAGGCGCGGCCACGACCTTCATCTACATTTTCCGCGGCCTGCCGATGATCGTGCTCGCACTGTTCATCTACACCGGGATCCCGAGCCTCACCGGCGCCCACATTCCGGCCTTCATCGCCGGGATCATCACCCTGACGCTGAACGAAGGCGCGTACACCGCGGCCTTTGTCAAAGGCGGCATCAAGGCCGTCGACCGGGGGCAGATGGAGGCGGCGCGCAGCCTCGGCCTGCCATGGGGCAAGGCCATGCGGCGCGTGATTTTGCCGCAGGGGATCAAGATCATGATCCCAAGCTTCATCAACCAGTTCATCATCACCCTGAAGGACACGTCGATCCTCTCCGTCCTCGGACTGCTTGAGCTGACCCAAACCGGGAAGATCATCATTGCCCGCAACATGGAAGGCTTCAAGATCTGGACCATGGTCGCCTTGATCTACCTCGTCCTCATCACGCTGTTGACCTGGCTGTCGAACTACATTCAAAAGAAGGTGCACTGATCATGACGAAGACCCGCATTGAGATGAAAAACGTCCACAAACGTTACGGCCACAACGAGGTCGTCCAAGGCGTGGACCTCAAAGTCGAAGATAACGAAGTCGTGGTGCTGATCGGCCCATCCGGCGCCGGTAAGAGTACCGTTTTGCGCATGATGAACGGGCTGGAAACCACGACCTCCGGCGAGATCCTGATCGACGGCACGGACATCGCCAAAGCCCACGTCGACATCGACAAGGTGCGCCAGAAAATTGGCATGGTGTTCCAGCACTTCAACCTGTTTCCGAACCTGACCGTGCTGGGCAACATCACCATGGCGCCGGTTGAGCTCGGCCTGATGACCAAGGCGGAAGCCGACAAGGAAGGCCGCCGCCTGCTCGATGTGGTCGGCCTGGCGGACAAGGTGGACGCGCGCCCCGCGAAGCTCTCCGGGGGCCAAAAGCAGCGCGTTGCCATCGCCCGTGCGCTGGCCATGCACCCCGACATCATGCTGTTCGACGAGCCGACCAGTGCGCTTGATCCGGAAATGGTCGGCGATGTGCTGGCCGTCATGCGGCGGCTGGCGGACGACGGCATGACCATGGTGATCGTGACCCACGAAATGGGCTTCGCCAAGGAAGTGGCCGATCGCGTCGTCTTCTTCGGGGATGGCAAGATCCTCGAACAAGGCAGCCCGGCCCAGATGTTCGACCACCCGCAACACGAGCGGTTGCAGGGCTTTTTGCAGAAGGTGCTGGAAGCTTAATGCTAAAAGATCGTGCTCTCATCATCCTTGGATGGTGGGGGCATGTTTTTGTACTGGGCCAACCGTGTGGGTGCGTGTTTTCACTTCGGTTAAAGGGCCACATTTTCAAGCAAAATCGGCTGAAAAACGCTCTGAGCAAGCCGTTCGCGGTAACGGATCGGCCCAACCAACCAAAAACAGAAATTACTAGCGGCGAATATTGCGTAAAATCAATCTGCTCGATTGGTGCCGACCAATGTGGTCGCACCTTTTCCGCCTAATTTGCGCCCGGTCGGCGGGGTGGTGAAAACGATAAGAAGAAAAGAAATCGCTTCCCCAGACCGATAAATCAGCGTTTCAAGCCGATTTGACGGGCCGTGATCACGGTGAAAGCCATGAGAATAAAACACTTTTGCGAGACTGTATTTTGCGCCCACGTGGCTCGATTGCGCCGCGCTGTGAAAAGAAAACCCACGCCCAAAGCCGCGTCCTGACTGAATAGGTGCCTAATTCGTCCCCCTGTCAGTGAGGGTGTGGCCCAAAATGAGAAGCCGCGCCAAAGTGGGCCAAAATGCGCGGCGACCCCCTATCAGGGCCCGTCGCTCGCTATACTGAACGTGTCGTGAAAGCCTTATCAAAGCCACGGCACACTCAGACATTATTCAGGAGGGTTCGCAATGGGGAAGCAACGTATCGCGCGGCGACGGGTCAAGGGGCTGCTTTATAGTGCCATCGTTTTGACCGCCGTTTCTGCAGCAGGCAACCAAATTTTGTCGGTTCACGCAACGGATACCAAGGGGCAAGCGGCAACGGCCAAGGGGACGGCCCAAGCCAAAACGGTGGCGGCGGTGGGGATCACCGCCGTGACCAAAGAAGGGACCTATTTTGAGGTCACCTACACCAACGGGCTCAAGGCGCGGCTGTCCGTGCTGACGGCCAACATGTTCCGCTACTACGCGGACCCTACTGGCCAGTACGCCGATCCGGAGCAGTCTGAAAAGGGCCTGAACGCCCGCATTCTTGCGACGGAAAAGGGTTTCGACGCGTTTGACAACAAGGCGTTCTTAGCCACAACGCTGAGCGAAAAAGGCGACCAGACCACGCTGGATACCGGCAAGGTCACCGTCACTTTTGACAAGACGGCCGGCACCATGACGGTCAAGAAGGGCGACAAGGTCGTGATGGCCGAAACCAAGGCCATCGATGTGGCCAAGGGCAGCACCACGCAGACGCTCAAGGACCTCGGCGGCAGCAACTACTTTGGCGGTGGGACCCAAAACGGGCGCTTCAACCTGTCGGGGACGGACACCAAGATCGTGAACACCACCAACTGGGTCGACCAGGGCGTGGCCTCACCATCGCCGTTCTACTGGTCCACGTCCGGTTATGGCGTGGTGCGCAACACCTTCAAGCCGGGGATGTACCACTTCAACGCGGATGCATCCGGCACCGTGACTACGACACACGATGAAAACCGCTTTGATGCGGTTTACTTCTTCGATGACACGCCGTACCAGCTGATCAAAGACTACCAAGAGCTGACCGGCATGCCAGCTATGATGCCGCGTTACGGCTTCTACGAGGCGCACCTGAACGCCTACAACCGGGACTACTGGGTGAAGGTCGATAAGGGCACCAGTGGCGCGATTTTGTACCCGGACGGCAACTACTACAAGGAGTACCAGCCGGCGGACTTGGCGGATAAAACTGGCGCGACGCTTGAAACGCTGAACGGCGCGGGCCAGTTCACTGCCGAAACCATGCTGAACCGCTACCTCGACAACGATATGCCGATCGGCTGGTTCCTGCCCAACGATGGGTACGGCGCGGGTTACGGGCAAACCGACAGCTTGGCCGGCAACATCGCCAACCTCAAGCAGTTCGTTGACACCGCCAACAGCAAGGGTGTCGAGGTCGGGCTGTGGACGCAACAGAACCTGAAGCCCGTCGACCCGGCGCACCCGACCAACAAGGACCGCGACTTTGAAGCCGAGCTGCAAGCCGGTGTCAAGGCCCTGAAAACCGACGTGGCCTGGGTCGGCAACGGCTACTCCTTCGGGCTCAACGGGACCCAAACCGCGGCGGACATGATCCAAAAGATCAAGGGCGACTCCCTGCGGCCGATGATCGTCACCCTGGCCGGCTGGGCCGGCACCCAGCGCACGGCCGGCATCTGGGACGGGGACCAGACTGGCGGCGAATGGGAGTACATTCGTTTCCACATCCCAACGTACATCGGCGAGGGCCTGTCCGGCCAGCCGAACGTCGGCTCCGACATGGACGGGATCTTTGGCGGCAAGAACAAGACGATCAACACCCGCGACTACCAGTGGAAGACGTTCACGCCGATCGAGCTGAACATGGACGGCTGGGGCTCGACTCAGAAGAACCCGTTCGCGTTTGACAAGGGCACCACAGACATCAACCGCGCCTACCTGAAGCAAAAAACCGCGATGATGCCGTACATCTACACCATTGCCCACGAGTCTTCCACGGAAGGCAAACCGATGGTGCGCGCGATGTTCCTCGACTACCCGAACGAAGCCGCGGCGTACGGCAACACCAGCAAGTACCAGTACATGTGGGGCGACAACTTCCTGGTGGCGCCGATCTATCAGGACACCGCCGCAGATGCGGATGGTAACGACATCCGCAACGGCATTTACCTGCCGGACAAGGACCAGATCTGGGTCGATTACTACACCGGCAAGGAATACCAAGGCGGCCAGGTGCTGAACAACTACGACGCCCCGATCTGGAAGCTGCCGCTGTTCGTCAAAAAAGGCGCCATCACCGCCAAGACCCCGGCGCACAACACGCCAAAGGACTACGACCAGACCCAGCGTCAGTTTGAGGTTTACCCGGGTGGCGACACGTCGACCACGGTTTACGAAGACGACGGCATCTCGGCCAAGTACCTGAAGGGCGAAAGCGCCACGACCGCGATTTCAAGCAAGCTGGTCAAAGACGACCTGACACTGACAGCGGGCAAGCTCACCGGCAGTTTTGCCGGCCTGAACACCAAGCGGACCACCGAGTTTGCCGCGCACACCAACCAGGCACCCAAGACCGTGACCGCAACGGTGGGCGGCAAGGCCGTGCAACTCAAGGCCGTTGACAGCCTCGACGCCTATAACAAGGGCACCGACGTCTACTACTTCGACAAGGCCTACACGACCAACGACTACCTCCAAGACATTGACGCCGCTAAGGATCAGATCAATCAGTCCTTCCTGCGGGTCAAAGTCGGCGCCACCGACGTTTCGGCTAATGAAGTGGTCGTTCACGCCACCGGCATCGACGCCACCAGCCAGCCAGTGAACGCACCAGGCGAGATCAATGAGAGCCTGAGCGCCCCGACCGGGTTGACGAAGGATGACGATGTGACCACCGCGACAGTGCTGGGCCTCAAGTGGGACAAGGCGGATGACGCGACGAGCTACAACATCAAGTTCGACGGTGAGTTGTACACGGGCCAAAAGACCCCAGACTTCAGCGTCAGCGAGCTGACCGCGGCTTCCAAGCACACCGCTCAGGTGCAGAAGGTGACCGCGGACGGTGACTCCCCGTGGACGGAAGAACAAACCTTCACCACCGCCGAGGATCCGCTGAAAAACACCGTGAAAGTGACCCCGCTGAAGACGGAATCTGCCATCACCGGCGTGGCTATCTGGCAGGACAGCCAGCCACTCGAGTACCTGTTTGACCGCGACCTGGCCACGACGGCGCACTCCAACTGGTTTACCAGCTCCCCGAAGCAGAGCGCCACACCGATGACCATCACGACCAAGCTCGACAAGATCACGACCTTGGATAAAATCATCTACGCGCCGCGGGAAGACGGCGGCAACGGGACGATGAGCGGCATGACTATTGCCGCCAGCCTGGACGGCATCCACTGGAAGGACATCGCCACCAAGACTTGGGCCAAGGATGGCACCCAAAAGACCATCGAATTCGCCGAGAAGACGAAGGCCTACTACCTGAAGTTCAGCATTCCAAAGGGCTCCACGGTCGGCGATTTCGTTTCCGGTGAAGACATCCTGGTGTACGAAAAGCCTGGCGAAGGCGGCTCCTTGCCAGGGGACATCACCAATGACGGCAAGATCGACGGCAACGACGAGAAGTCCCTCAAGGAGTACACGGGCGACACGGCGGGCAAGGATAACGACTTTGCCGGCTACGTCGAAACCGGTGACCTGAACCAAAACGGCACCATCGATGCCTTTGACATCAACTACGTGCTCAAGCAGCTCGGCGACGCGCCGCTCGCCGCCGATGCCGGGGATGCTACTGTACCAACCGGCAGCCTCAGCATAAGCGCCGACAAGGCCGTTTACGCCCCTGGCGATGACGTGACCCTGACCATTAAGGGCAAGGATCTGGCCGGCGTTAACGCGCTGTCCACCCGCATTGCCTTCAACAGCAACGAAATGGCGCTAGAAACCGCCGGGATCGCAGCCGGCGATCTGACCCGCGACATGGTCAACTTCTCCAAAGTCCGCAAGCACTCCGATGGCAGCGAAGACGCCTACGTGGTTTACGCCAACCGGGGGCAAGCGACCGCCGTGTCCGGCAGTGGCGTGGTGGCGACCCTGAAGTTCAAGTCCCTCGCGCCGCTGAACGGCAAAAACATCGCCCTGACGCTGGCCGACCAGATGCTGGTCAACCAAAACAGCAAGGAGCTCGAACCGGATGACAGCAGCGCCCTGATCCTTGAGGCCAACCTCGTCAACCTGTCCGGCCTCAAGCAGGGCCTGGCGGTCGCCGAAGCCCTGAACGCCAGCCAGTTCACGCCGGCAAGCTTCGCCCCTGTGACGGAAGCGATCGCCGCGACCAAGGCAGCGCTGGTGAACCCGAACCTGACCCAGGCGCAAGCCGATGCCCTGCAGCAGCAGCTGGTGGCCGCCATCAGCGCCCTTCAGCCAGCCACCGCGGCGAACACCGACGCGCTGAGCGCCATGATCGATACCTTTGACGCGTTGGACGCCAGCCACTATCAAAAAGCGGCGTACGAAGGCGTCAAGGCGCAAGTCGTTGACGCCAAGCAACAGCTGGCCGCAGGGCTGGATGCAACGACCGCCGCCACGCTGACCAAACAGCTGGGCAGCGCCCTGGCGGACCTGTTGAACAACGCCTTGAAGCCTGACCTGACCACCCTGACCCACGCGATCAATGCCGCCAAGGCCCTGAAGGCTGACGCGTACACCGTCGACTCCTTTGCCGCGCTGCAAAAGGCGCTGACCGCCGCGCAAGCCGTGGTCAAGGACGACACCGCCACGGCTAAGGCCGTGAACCAAGCGGCTGCTGATCTGATCGACGCCCTGGCGCAACTGCAGGCGAAGGCGCCAACGACCGTTGACCGCACTGCACTGGCGGCTGCCGTCAAGGACTTGGCCAAGCTCAACGCGGCGGACTACACCGCCGCCACCTTTGCCCCATTCACGACGGCGTTGACAGACGCCCAAGCCGTGCTGGCGGATGATGCCGCCACCCAGGCTCAAGTGGACGCGGCCCTGACCGCGCTGAACACCGCCGCGGCCGGGTTGCAGAAGCCAACCCCAACGGTCGATAAGACCAAGCTCAACGACCTGATCAAGGCTGCCCAGGCGCTGAAGCCAGAAGATTACACTGCCAACACTTACAAGGCCGTTGCAGAGGCGCTGGCCGCCGCTGTGGAGGTCGCAGCAGATGACCAAGCCACCGCCAGCCAAGTGGCCAAGGCCGGCAGCGACCTCGAACTCGCCCTGGCGAAGCTCGAAAAAGCGCCGAGTGCGGGCAAGGATGACACCACCGGCAACGGGGATGACACCAAGCCAGGCACCGGCACCAAGCCTGGCGATGGCACCAAACCGGGCACCGGTGACAGCAGCACCCCAGGGACCGGCAGTGGCAGTGCCACAAGCGCTGGCAGTCACACCACCGGCACCACCGCTGGCAACCACGCCACTGGGTCGATCCCACAAACCGGGAATCAGACCAACGGCGTGCTCGCCGCGATCGGGACCGCCCTCGTGGCTGGCCTCGGCTGGCTCGGGTTCCGCAAGTTTAAGCACTAAGATCAGCTGAATCACACACGAACGGCCCGTGGCCGCCTTCACTGAGAAGGTGGGCACGGGCCGTTTTTGGCGTGCGTTGTTTCACGTGGAACAGGGGGTGGTCAGGCCTGTGTCGTCAGGTGGACCAGCTCCTGCAACCCCGCCAGTAGCACCGCCTGATCCGTTGCGGTGCTGTCGGCGAGGTAGGTGGTCAGGATGGCGATCGCCGCGGCGGCCAGGTAGCGGGCCACCGTGGCCGGGTGTTGGAGTGCCGGTGTCTGTGCGACCAGGCGAGTTTGGTAATAATGGGCGGTGCGCCATCGGCTAATGGTCTCGAAGTCTGCCTCGGGCGCATGGATGGTTGCCAGTAGCCGCAGCTGATGGAGCAGATCAGTAGGTAGCGGGGTCACCGGGTGCGGGGTCGGCTGCACGGCCTGGCCCAGCATGGGGCGCAGCGCGTCCACCGCTTTTTCGATCAGTGCGGTGGCGAGCTGATACTTATCAATGTAGTGATTGTAGAATGTGGCCTTGCCGATCAGCGCGCGCCGCGTCAGGCTGGTGACGGTGATCTGATCGAACGGCGTGATGGCCAGCTCCGCGAAAAAAGCGGCGGAAATGGCCTGTTGGGTTTTAACAACGCGCAGATCGGCTGAGTTCATCTCAAAATCTCCTTATTCGTCAGATCCCGGCGGATGGCCAGGAGGACAAAATGGTTACTGACGTAAACTAATGGACGGATTAGTTTCACCTGTCCAGAAACTGTCTCGCAAAACTCATTATACTGTATTCTGTGTATTAAAATATAAAAATATTTAGAGCAAGGTGTGTCTTTTTGACCCGCGACTGGGCCGGCACACCATGGCGCAATGGCGCTCAGTGCGCGCGGTGGGGGAACCCAGCCGCGCGAAAACCGGGGCGTATCGGGCCCCGGCTTTAAGGAGTGGAGTGATTCAACGCGGCCTTGGTCGCGATTCGACGAAACGATTGTGTGAGCCTGGCACGGGGATTGGCCGCGTGCCTTAGATTACTTTCTTGGTATTTTTTGGGGGGAACTTAATATGAAACAACTCAATAAGTGGCTCAACCGCGTCATGCTGTTGGTCATTTTATTTCCGTTTGTCCAGTATCTGACCAGTGGCATTCAGACGGTTCAGGCGCAGGCGCAAACGACGATTTTAACGAGCGATGCCGCCGATGCAACGGCGCGCTATACCGTTCAGGGCGACACGGTGCAGTGGCAAGTCAACGTGACCCGCAAGACCGCAACGGCGTCGAAGTTGGCGCTGTTGGCCACGGATGGTAACGGCCAGCAGCTGACGCTTCAGAGCGATCAGCTTGCGAGCCAGGCCGTTGGCGGCACGACCTACCAGGCGGAAACCGCGCTGTCTAGTAGCGTTTCAACCATTAGTTTCACGACGCCGCGCGCGGACCGGATCACGTTGGCGACCACGCTCCTTGATCAAGCGGGCAACCCCTTGGTCCAGGATCGGCAGCAGGCCACGTTTGACCTGACCAGCGGCGGGAAGACCCGAGTGCGCGTCGATGCCACCACCGCTGCCAAGGACATCACGTCACTGTTGCCGGACGGGACGATTTTTACGGATGTTAAGCTGACGGATGGGGAGGGGAATGAAAATCCTCTAACCGCGATGGAAGGCGCCACTGCGGTGCTAAACTACACGTGGGCAATACCCGACAACGTGGGGAGTCAGATTAATAAAGGCGACTTCTTTAACTTTAAGTTGCCAAATAACTTTAAATTAGAGCACGCAATTACCGGTGAGTTGATTGATGCGAACGGTGCAGTTTGTGGCGAATTTGTTTTCAATACAGATAAGACTGCTAAAATCACCTTTACTGATTACGTTCATGACAATTCTAAAGTTCATGGGGGACTCAACGTTGCCGGAACACTCACAGCGACAGATAGTCCTGAGGATCAAGATAAGACGATTCCGTTTACAGACACAGCGAACGTTGTCGTTAAACCGAAAGTGGACCAAAAGAGCGCATCCATCGATAAGGCGGTTGTATCGCAAACCGAATCCCAAAACATTAAAAATAATCAAGCAGAGGTTACGTGGCACGTCACCATTACCCCTGGCTCCTCTCCTTTTGGTGATGGGACAAAGATTGTCGATACCTTGCCAGCAGGCGTAACTTTTGAAAAGCTTGTGACCCAGAGCGCCATCAGTCCGGATGGCACATCTACGGAAGGGGCTTACTTTGATGAACCATCAGTTAACGATAAGGGTACTGAGGTGACGTTCCAACTTAACGATGCTGCGGATAAACAGACGGAGTATGAGTTAGAGTACGTCACCAAGGTCGATTTGGCCGAAGCGAGCGAAACTATTACGAATACGGCGAACCTACGGGATAATAATGGGACAGATCTCCAGAGTAAGGCCGAAACGAGTTTTGGTAATTCAGTTAACGTCAAGAAAACAGGCGCTATAGACGAGCAGGGGGTAATTAAATGGACGGTTACCATTACCCCAAAGGGAATGTTTGTTCCGAAGGGCACTGTCTGGACAGACACGATGGATAACAGTCAACAGTTGACTGACAAATCAGGGACGCCTCTAACTGAACCTGAAGCTTTGAAGGATGCTTTGGGAAGCGACTTTTCGGTTACGCAGGATCCAAAGGACAAAACAAAATATTATTTCACACAGACAAAAGATATCAATAAAGAATATACGATAACGTACTATACGAAGTCTTTGAATAAAGACGCTGTCTCGCTTGATTCTAATAACGAGATTGAGTGGCACGGTCACAGTAGCAACGGTAAAATAACCCGAGAAGGAAGCGGAATTGTTAAATCTCTCGACGGGTCTGGTGACAAGTCTGCGGTTAACACGACCGATAAAACAATTCGTTACAAAATTGAAGTGAACTCGAATCATCAGCAGATCACCACAGCTCAAATTGTTGATCAGGGCTCAGACGGGATTATTCTCGATGAAGCGTTATTGAACGCTGGCTTAAAAGTGACACGCGTCTCACAAAAAGGCGATTCTTCCAAAGAAACAGACGTTACGGGCGAAGTAAAGCCAATCGTAGATGCCAAGAACAATAAGTTTACCCTCGATTTTACCTCCCTTATTTCGCAGGAAAAGGGGACAACGGATTCATTTGTTGTGACCTACACTGCAAAGTACACGGTAACACCCGGTCAAGATGGTCACGATGAGAAAAATGCCGTCGACTACGATTACACGATGGATGGTAATAAGTATCACGGGCATGCTGAAGTTCCGTATAACCCCGGACAACTTGAAACCGTTCAGGGAAGTAAGTCAGGTAAGATCATTGATGCCAAGACGGGTGCGATTGATTGGACCATTGACCTGAACAAGGATAAGAATGTTGAATTGGATCAGAATGGGGCACTGGTTGATCGGTTGCCAGAAACACTGGAACCAACTGGCCTTGCCGACCTTGTGGACGCGAACTTGACTGACGCACAATTCGAGGTCATGAAGAATGGCTTGCCGGATTCGAACGTCACGGCTACTTATGACGCGAACAGCAATCAGATCGCTTTTAAGGGCTTTACGCCTGGGGAAGCTGCGGCGTATACCATTACGGTACACACGACGATCAAAGACTTTAGTACAAAAGCAACATCTGACGAAGGCCTTAAAGATTCAACTTTCACAAACACAGCCAAGTACACCGATAATACGCATAAAACCGGCGACCTTAATGCGCAGGTTTCATACGATTATCAGAGCAATTTAATTGACAAAACAGCAAAACAAGATGGTAATTCACAGGATGTTACTTATACCGTTACGGTTAAGCCGAATGAGGATTCGAAAGCTGACAAGTTGATCATCAGCAAAGGCACGACGGTTGTCGATAAAGTTGCCGACGGCGCTACACTTGCGATTCTGACGAACAGTTTTAAGGTGACGGATAAAGACGGAAAAGCTATTCCTGAAGAAGCGTATAAATTGAGTCCAACGACGCAAGGCTTCGAACTGATATTTTTGCAAGATATTGACTACCAAGTAAACATGACGTACGACGCCAAAATCCTAGTCTCGAGCAACCAAAAAATTGGGGATAAGGTTTCGCCGGAGAACACGGCAACAATTACAGGTTCTTATTGGAACGCATCCAAGACAGACAATACCACGGTATTTAACGTCGAAGGTGGATACGGGACCGTCGAAAGTGTCAACGGAACGCTGGAAATTACGAAGGTCGATGCAACACGTGATCAAGGCGATACAGGCTATTTGTTATCCGGGGCACATTTCTTATTGTATGAAGCTGACAAAGACGGAAAAGCGGATAAAACTAAGCCTATTGTTGCCAATGGTGTGACGGATTCTGAAGGTCAGCTATCGATCAGTGGCCTGAGGCTGGGTAAATACGTTTTAGTTGAAACGCAAGCACCAAGCGGTTATTCACTAGCCAAGGATCAGCTGATAACAGTTGCTGAAGAAGCGGGTGAGTCGAACCCAGTGGTGACGACAACAGTCAAAGACCAGCCAGTGATCAGCTTATCCGGTACCAAGCACTGGTCCGATAGCAAGAACCAGGACGGCAAGCGGCCAACTGAGATCACGGTGAACCTGCTGGCGGATGGCAAGCAGGTTGCGACCAAGACAGTAACCAAAGATGACAAATGGCAGTACAGCTTTACCAATCTGCCGAAGTATACCGATCAGGGTGAGGAAATCACCTACACGGTTGCAGAAGACGCGGTTGACGGGTATACCGCAACTTACACCGGCAACGATATCACCAACACCCACCAACCTGAAGTAGTCACCCTCAAAGGCACGAAGACGTGGCAAGACTTCGACAACCGCGATAACAGCCGCCCGGCGGCGATCACGGTACACCTGTGGGCCAACGATGTTGAAGTCGCGAAGCAGCAGGTCACCGCGGCCGACAAGTGGACCTATCAATTCGCGAACCAGCCGAAGTACGCCAACGGTCAGCCGATCACGTACACCGTCACCGAAGACGCGGTCACGGGGTACACTAGTACGATCGTTGACCCGACCAACACCGAGGATGCGGTGACCGATGCGACCATCACCAACACGGAAGAAACCATCGATCTGACCGGCCAAAAGCACTGGCAGGACGCCGGCAAGGCCGCGATCCGGCCGGCTTACTTGGTCATTCGGCTGTACAAGAACGGGGCCAAGACGGCGCTAACTGCCAAGGCCACCGCAGCCAATCACTGGCAGTATGCGTTCAACGACCTCCAGAAGGTGGACAAGGACGGCAAGGCCATCCAGTACACCGTTCAGGAAGAGGCGGATGACACCACCAGCGCGGCGCTCAGCCACTACGCGCTGACAGCCAACACCGCAACGGCGGCCAAAAATGGCGACGTGGCCACCAGTCTGACCAACAAGGCCATCATTTCGGTGGCTGGGCAGAAGCACTGGGATGATTTTGATAACATCGATAACGCGCGCGCCCACGAGATCCAGGTCGGCTTGTTCCAAAACGGGACGCAGATCGCGACCCAAACCGTGAACGCAACGACCAACTGGCAGTACCAGTTCACGAACCTGGATCGCGATGATGCAGATGGCAACGCCTACGCCTACACGGTTCAGGAGCTCAGCACCGTGCCGGGTTACGCGGCGAAGGTTGCCCCGGGCCGCACGATGGACGCTTATGGCGACCGGGTCGGGGTGGACATCACTAACCAGTACGTCCCAACCATTGAGCTGATCGGTCGCAAAACTTGGCTGGATGCCAGCGATGCGGCGGGCATTCGTCCGGCGAGTGTGCAAATTGCCGTTTACATGGACGACAGCACCCAGCCACTTGAAGTGCAAACCGTCTCGGCCGCGACCCAGTGGACCTACCACTTCACGGCGCTACCGAAGTACAAGGCGACCGGCACGGCCCACACCTTCCGCGTGGCCGAGCTGAACGTCGATGCGCATTACCGCGCCACCGTGACCGCCCCGACCGCGGAAGGCGGCACCGGCGCGCTGGGCCATGCGGACGTCACCAACACGGCGATCGTTGCGGTCAGCGGCACCAAGCATTGGGCGGACTTTAACGACCGCTACGGCGCACGGCCGCAGTCGATCTCGGTCGATTTGTATCAAAACGGCACCAAAGTCGCCAGCCAAACCATCAGCGCGGCCGACAACTGGCAGTACCGCTTCAGCAACCTGGACCGCTACGATGCGCAGGGTCAAGCCTACGTCTACAGCGTGAAGGAAGCGGCCACGCCAACGGATTACACGAGCACCGTTGCGCCGGCCACGCAGGTGGACAACGAGATCACGAGTGATCTGACGAACACCTACCAGCCGACCACCGCGCTGAGCGGCACCAAGTACTGGCGCGACAACAACGATGCGGCCCACCTGCGGCCAACCAGCATTACCGTGCAGCTCTGGCGGCAAAGCCTGAGCGGTGCCAAGACGCTGGTCGCCACCAAGGCGGTCAGTGCGACCACCAACTGGCAGTATCAGTTCACGGGTCTGGCCAAGCTGGACGCCGCCGGGAACGTCTACCAGTACAGCGTGACGGAAGCCAACGTGCCAACCGGCTACACGGCCACCGTCAGCGGAACCGATCTGATCAACACCCTGATTCCGCACACCCCAAAGCCGCGCCTCCCACAAACCGGGGATGCGGTGAACCAGATCGTGGCCCTGATGGGGCTGTTACTGGTCAGCACCACCACGGCTGCTTGGCAGTTTAGCAAGCGCCGGGGCTAACACGAGCTCAAAAACGCATGACTACCACTGACGGCAGTCATGCGTTTTTTTGCGTGATGCCAGTAATCGCGCCGAATTGACTTGCGGTGATTGTGATGAGAAGCGGATGAAGCCGGCACTAGCGCAACGTTTGAATCTGCTTTGACCAACGCTGCAGTCAAAAAGGAATTGGGCTTTTTTGCGGTGTGATTCCTAGGTTTGTGCTGGAATGGGTGCTCAAACCCTGTAATACCGACGTTTCTTGTACGGAACATGTTACGTGATAAGCGTTCTATTTCAGGTCAACACGGAATAATTGGATGGCGTGGCGCTGATGGTATAGGCGGATCTGCATAAAAGAATAACAAATTTGTTCACACGTATTTTTAGGGTCATCACGAAGAAACTATCTTGTGATTATTTGAATTAAATTGATAATCGCAGAAATCACGGCATAAGCGTCTTTTTTTATAAAAAAATTATCCAAATTGGTGATCTAGAAAGCTGTGATACTACTTATATGATGTTTTTATCACATGGATATAATGGTTTTCCCCGCGTATGATACGGTGTGAGATTGTGTCTGCTACAGCACACTCAATATTCCATGGGGGAAGGAAAATTGTTATGCAAAAAAAGCGAGCTAAGTTAGATCAAGCACTGGCGAAATCTTCGCAGCGTGCGCACTATCGGTTGTACAAGCGAGGCAAGCAGTGGGTGAACCAGATGCTGGTCGTGGGGGTCACGCTGGTCGGCTTTGGCGCGGTGCCGCTTCAGGGGGTTGCGGCGGCGGCACAGGGGCAATCAGATCCTGCGGCGACTGTGGGGACATCGGCTGAAGTGGCACCGGCAACTGAGGCAACCGCACCGACCGACACCGACAATGACGGCCAACGCGTTCAGCCACTGACCGGTCAGCAACCGGCCGCCATCGTGGCCAAAGCGCCGGCGACCGATGTGACTGAGACGCCTGCAACACCCGCCGCGGCAGTCCCGGCGGCAACATCGGTCGCGCGCTCGACTGAGAGTGCGGTGGCACCGGCGGTAATACAGGTGCCGGTGAAGGCGGCGCCAGCGGTTGAAATCAAGACCCCGCAAGACTTTGTGGCGGCCGCGGCCCAGTTTGCCGACCCTCAGGTCATCGCCCAATATACGGCGGATTATGGGGTTGCCGCAACCGTAGCGTGGATGAAGCAATGGATGGACACCTACGATTACGTTTCACTGGCGGGGATAGTCACCAGTGATGCCGTGCCGATCAACGGGTCAATGGCCGTGATTTCGGGTGGCGCCCAGGTCACCACTAAAGGTGAAACCGCGGCGGGGAACAAGATCACTGACGGGTTCATTAACGGCGAGCAGATCAACAACGGCGACACGCACGCGTTTGATACCGATGCCGGCGTGCTTGTGAATGCGGTGGCCGCGGACCCGTGGACTTTCAAGCAGGCCTACGAGAATATCTCCAGCACCCTCGGAAAAATATCCGCAGGGGACGCTTTTTTTGCGAATCAAACGAACACGAATATTGGGCGCGATCAGTTAGTGCAGCTGGCGCAGGACCCTGCAGCCAGCGGCGTGCGGATGATCCCGAGCGCAGACGGCCAATCGGCGATTTTTGTCGTCCGGATGAATGGCGAAAAGATCCCTGCTCAGATGCAGATCAACGGGCTCGGCAACGACATCGTGATCTACAACGTGGAATCCGCGCCGGGGCAAACCGTTACCCTGGATGGTGGCAAGAGCTCTGAGGACTCGAAGCACGCCATCGTCTGGAACGTGCAAGGGGCCACGACCGTCAAGCTCGGCACCCAAGTCAGCGGTAAAATTCTTGCCGCTGACGCGGGCGTTCAGGCGCCGGACAAGATTTCCGATGGGGTGATCGGCATCGGGATCAGTGGCGGTCACATCACGCCCCCGGTCTTGGCAGATACTATGGCCAAAGTGACAGTGGTTGATGACGATGCGCCAGATGCCGCGGGGCACCCAACCGCTTTAGGGGCCTTGACGCTGACCGGGAAGGAAAAAGACACCAAGACTTACGATGCCAGCAAGCTTTTTGACGGGGACAAGTACATCCTGAGCGAAGGTAGCGCGCCGCTGACCGGGACAACGACATTGACCACAGATGATCAGGACAACGTGGTCATCCATGTGCGTCACAAAATCGTGGATGTGACCGACCCAGCCCAGCTGACCGACAACGTCACGCGCACGATCACGTACGTGGTGGACGGCCCAGCCAAGGCGCCAGCTACGCAGACGGAGACGACGAACTTTACTCGAACAGGTAAGACCGACCTGGTCACCGGGGAAAGTACATTCACCGACTGGACCCCAGCCAGCCATAAGTTTGGTGCGGTCGACAGTCCAGAGGTAGTTGGCTACACCCCCGACAGGAAGCAAGTGGCCGAAACCACCGTGAAGGCCGGCGACCAGGACCTGAATGAAACCGTCACCTACCACGCAAACGAAGCCAAAGTGGTGATCGACTATCTCGACACGGTGACCGGTGAAATTCTTGAGACGCAAACCATCAAGTCCCACACCGATGCGAAGCTCGCCGATCCAACGGCCGAAAAGACGGCCGACTGGGTCGCCAAGCACTACACCTACCTCGGGGATGATGTGCCGGATCAATTTACGGTTTCGGCCAAAGGCAACCATTACACGGTCAAGTTCGGGCACAAGATTGCGGATGTGACCGATCCGGCCGAGCTGACCGACACCGTCACGCGCACGATTACGTACGTGGTGGACGGCCCGGCCAAAGCCCCAGCGGCGAAGACGGAAACCGCGACCTTCAGCCGCGCGGGCCAGACTGACCTGGTCACCGGTGAGAGCACGTTCACCGACTGGACCCCAGCCAGCCACATATTTGGCGCGGTCGACAGTCCAGACGTAGTAGGCTACACCCCCGATAAGAAACAAGTGGCAGAAACCATGGTGAAGGCCGGCGACAAGGATCTGAAGGAAACGGTCACCTACCACGCGAACGAGGCCAAAGTGGTGATCGACTATCTCGACACGGTGACCGGTGAAATCCTTGAGACGCAGACCATCAAGTCCCACACCGATGCGAAGCTCGCCGATCCAACGGCCAAAAAGACGGCCGACTGGGTTGCCAAGCACTACACCTACCTCGGGGATGATGTGCCGGATCAGATCGTCGTCTCAGCTGACGGGAACCATTACACTGTCAAATTCGGGCACAAGATCGTGGACGTGACCGACCCAGCCCAGCTGACTGACACCGTCACGCGCACCATTACGTATGTGGTGGACGGTCCGGCTAAGGCCCCAGCGGCGAAGACGGAAACCGCGACCTTCAACCGCACGGGTCAGACTGACCTGGTCACCGGTGAGAGCACGTTCACTGACTGGACACCAGCTAGCCACACATTTGGTGTGGTCGACAGTCCAGTCGTAGTAGGTTACACCCCCGACAAGAAACAAGTGGCCGAAACCACCGTGAAGGCCGGCGACAAGGATCTCAAGGAAACCGTCACCTACCACGCGAACGAAGCCAAAGTGGTGATCGACTATATCGACACGGTGACCGGTGAAACCCTTGAGACGCAAACCATCAAGTCCCACACCGATGCGAAACTCGCCGATCCAACGGCTGAAAAAACGGCCGACTGGATTGCCAAGCACTACACCTACCTCAGCGATGATGTGCCGAATCAGATCGTCGTCTCAGCGGACGTGAATCACTATACCGTCAAATTCGGGCACAAGATCGTGGATGTGACCGACCCAGCCCAGCTGACCGATACTGTCACGCGCACGATCACGTACGTGGTGGATGGCTCGGCAAAAGCGCCAGCGGCGAAGACGGAAACCACCCAGTTTACTCGCACGGGCCAGACTGACCTGGTCACCGGAGAGAGCACGTTCACCGACTGGACACCAGCTAGCCACACGTTTGGCACGGTCGACAGTCCAGAAGTAGTTGGCTACATCCCCGATAAGAAGCAAGTGGCCGAAACCACCGTGAAGGCCGGCGACAAGGACCTCAAGGAAACGGTCACCTACCACGCAAATGAAGCCAAAGTGGTGATCGACTATATCGATACGGTGACCGGTGAAACCTTAGAGACGCAAACCATCAAGTCCCACACCGACGCGAAGCTCGCCGATCCAACGGCCGAAAAGACGGCCGGCTGGGTCGCCAAGCACTACACCTACCTCGGGGATGATGTACCGGACCAGATCGTCGTCTCAGCGGATGGCAACCATTACATCGTCAAGTTCGGGCACAAGATTGTGGACGTGACCGACCCAGCCCAGCTGACCGACACCGTCACGCGCACGATTACGTACGTGGTGGACGGTTCAGCCAAAGCGCCAGCGGCGAAGACGGAAACCACTCAGTTTACTCGAACAGGTAAGACTGACCTGGTCACCGGGGAAAGCACGTTCACTGACTGGACGCCAGCCAGCCACACGTTTGGCGTGGTCGATAGTCCAGACGTGGTAGGCTACACCCCCGATAAGAAACAAGTGGCCGAAACCACCGTGAAGGCCGGCGACAAGGACCTGAAGGAAACGGTCACCTACCATGCGAACGAAGCGACCATCACCATCATCTATCACGATGTCACAACGGGTACGGACCTGACGAGCCAGAAACTCATCGGTCACGTTGATCAGGACGTGGCGGATCCAACGGCCGTGACGATCAAGGCGCTCGAGCAAAAAGGGTTTGAGCTTGTGGACTCGAATGTGCCGACCACGATTCATTTTGGCGCAAAAGGCATGACCTTCGTTGTGAATTTCAAGCACGGCACCAAAACCATCACGCCGGACCAACCGGGCACGCCTGGACAGCCGGTCGATCCGGATAACCCGGATGGCCCGAAGTGGCCAGATCAGTCTGCTAAAGACGACCTGATTCGTGAAATCACGGAGACTATCCACTACGTTTACGCAGATGGTTCGACCGCCGCGCAGGACGTGACAGACATCATCCGCTTTACCCGAACTGGGGTCGTGGACCTCGTCACTGGTGTGGTCACGTACGGCGACTGGCACGCGGTGGCCAACGACACCACGTTTGCGGCCAAAAACAGCCCGATCATTGCGGGCTTCACCGCCGATCCTGAGCGTATCCAGCAGCTGACCGGCATCACGCCGGACACCCATGCGAAGGCATTCACGGTTGTTTACACGGCCACCCCGAAGCCCATCGCGCCTAAACCCGTCACGCCAACCGCACCGACCCAACACTTGCCGCAGACAGGGGATGACGTCAACTCGGCACTGACTTTGCTGGGCTTGCTGGCCGCGTCAACGAGTGCCCTATTCCTTTACTACGGCAAGCGCAAGCATGAGCACTAAACGAGTATTCGTCGTGTAACCCCCTAACCCCCCAAGTAAGCCTAAGTTGCGCGATCTAGTCCAGACACAGACCGTTATCGGTAAATTCCGATGAGGGTCTGTTTTTGTTGTCCGTCAGATCAAGATTGGCGCGTATGAGAATATCCTGGCAAGACATACTATGCGAGTTGTGCTGTAGTGGGGATGGGGTGGTTTGGCTATACCAATTTAGATTAATTCTCATTAATCGGTGGATGAAGCTGAAAGAAAATCTAACGCAAAAATAATCAGGCGGAAATAATGAATTTATGTTTGATTAAACGTTACATTTGGTTTGTTTTTAAAAGTGGCAATTTGAGTTTATTCTGGGTGTAATTTATCACTAAGAAAGCGCATCACTAAACGGTTACGCGCGTGTTGGTAATTGCTTAAGGGCCGGCAAAAGGAAGCCTGGGTGACATAATCCTTCTATGTAGGAACTTGGTGGTACGAAATCGTTGGTGCGTAAACTGACCAAAATATTTTTAATCAACAGATATGGTTTACTCAGTAAATTGTGCGTCTCATTTAACTCGTGACAGTGCCGTGTTAGTCTCTTGGAGAGGTTGATGCGCGAACTGGAATGGGAATGATTGGACACAGTCAAAGTAGCTTCAGTCGGGCTGAAACCTGATGGATCAGCGGAGGTGATAAATGGCACAGGCGAGTGTAGACAGTGCGACGCGCAATGATTGACAGAGTGGTATCGCTAAGTCAAATCCAAAGAAAGCGCGTAATAGAAGCAAAAAGTCGCGTTAACATTAATGGAATTTGTTTTTTTTGTCATTTTATGGGCACGAATATGGTGATTAGCGACCGTAGAAGAATACGTATTTTTGGCCAAATTGTCATTCAATATAAAATTATTTTTATCCTTTGAATGCTGATTGAGTTCTATTGTTTGTTGGGTCAAACGATTGTGAGCGATTTAATCTTGCTATCACACGTGACAAGTCGGGGGGCGGAACGAATTCAGTTATCAATCGGTAAGTTTGTGTTGTCGAATGCGTTTTGTGTATAAATATATAAATTTTAATTCGATAATTGAAATTGTGCACCATTGCTTAAAATGATATATTGAGCACGTTATGGAGCCTTTGGGGGAAGGCTTTGGGACGCGTTAAGACTGCGAGCATAAGGCCGCATTATGTATTGCGACCGGAAGCGCTGTAGCTTAGTTTGGCTTTCCCCCGTTGTGGGGAAAGCCTTTTTTGGTTTCATGACTGGATTATTGAGGAGGCAGTTGACTGTCATTGTTGATTCAGTTTGCTAGTTGTAAGACTGCTGAAGGGCTCGATCAGGCCCGAAAGGTGACGATAAAGATAGCCAAGAGAATTAAGAGGAGGAGGTGTTGTTTATGAAAACGTTAATGCAGAGTAATGCGACTCGAACGGCACGCCGCCGAAGAGGAAAGCTGCGTCAACGTTTGACATCGTTGATGATGATGTTGGTCATTCTGGTGCCATTTGCGCAAGCGTTCGTTGCACCTGCCCAGAAGACCAATGCGGGCACTGTGGGCAGTCGGTTACCAGTTTCTTACGAGCAAAAAGAGGATGGGACGTACCCAACATACTATTGGACTACAGGCTCAGGCGACAGCACGGTGCGCAACCATACTGGGGGGCAAGAGAAGCCGAACCCCGTTTTGAACGAAGGCGCGCAGGCTTACACCGAGGCTGCGGATGAAACATTTCTGAAGTTTGGTGCAGATTCGTCTAACCCGGATTACAAGATTCGTAAGTTTGCAACGCCAGTCGAAGGAACTAACGGGCTTTATAACGTCAATCTCGATGTTTACGGGAACCAGGTCGAAAATAAAACATCCGTTGCAATCGAACTTGTGGTTGATATGTCTGGGAGTATGAAGGACGGAATGGACGACAGTGGTGTCACTCGAAGGGATGCAGTCGTTCAGGGTATTACAAGTTTCATTAATGCCGTACAAGATCAGTACAAAGGTAAACTTGATCGGATTCAACTTGGCGCAATTGCATACTCCAGTGATGGAAGAAAATATACAAATTTCTCTGTTCCAATGAGAGCACTGTCTGAGAGCGCAACGGCATCAATGACCGAGCAAGTTCAGGCCACCGACCGGCGGGGGAACCCTGAAACAGACTGGCGGGGGAACCCAGTCTATGAGACCGTGTCCGTAGAAAAAGAGGCAAGCCAAGGCGACATAATCATTAATCAATTTGAAAACGCATCGGCCAATGGGGGGACTTTCACCCAGAAGGCGCTTCGTAATGCCAAAAATGCACTGGATAACAGTAACTCAGCAAACAAGATGATGGTGCTGCTCACAGATGGTGTGCCTACGTACGCTTATGGCAATGATGGAGGCACCATAGGTAGTGGTAGCTCGGATGGGACCAAGGGCGGTAAACACGCTGAGAAAACTTGGCCAGGTACAATCGCTGAAGCTACTAGTATCAAAAATGGTGGCGTCGAGATTCACGCCTTAGGAATTCAGCTGGAAGGTCCGTCAGATCAGACGGACTTATCTACTTTGCAAATTGCAGACAAGATGCGGCAAATAGCTAGCCCAGATCAGTATGCGCCTGCCAACACAGCGGATGAGGTTGAAGACTATCTTCTGAAACAGGCGTCGATAATCTCGGCATTTTTCGACACGGTCAGCGGCGGAACCATCACCGATCCAATCGGCGATGCCTTCACGTTCGATCAGACGGCTAATCCAACTGTCACATGGCTGACGCCTGATAATCATCCGGATGCGTTACCAACTGTTTTTGAGGATAACGGTCAGGTTTCCGTTTCGGGTTTGACCTTGGGCAAGGATCAAGGGGTCCGGATCAGCTATCAGGTTCGACTTGACACCGAAAAAGATGGCGTTACGCCGGGCGTTTGGTATCAAATGAACGGGCGGACGACACTGACGCCTAATACAACGGATCCGGTGGTTGATTTCGGGGTTCCTTCCGCGAAGGCACCCGCTACGACCATCAAGGTTCATAAAAACTGGCAGTCCCTGGGTTTGAAGGATACAGAGGCACCAACACAAGTGACGGTGACCGTTCGGCGCACTTCAACGGCAGGTACCACCAAGGACGAGTCACTAACCTTAACCAAGGACAGTGAATGGGCCGGTTCGCTCACTGAACCGTTGTATGATCGGATGGGGAACGCCTTCACGTATGAGGTTCTCCAAGATGAAACAGCGGACGTGTCGCTGGACACATACATCCAGCAGGCGCCTGACATTGCTCCCGGTGAAATTGAGATCACCAACCGGCAGTATGGCGTTGAGATGCAGAAGTGGTCCACGGATCCAGACCAGCAGCTATCTGGTGATGATTTGAGCGGGCTTGAGTTTACACTGCATCACTACACGGATGGTAACTTTAGTACTGAAGCAGAGGCGCCAAGCGTGACAGACGGGGCCCTCCAAGCACTTCAACCTGGTTTTTACGGGATTCAGGAAACTGGTGCACCGCAAGGCTATCAACTTGATACTAAGACGTACCTGTTCCAACTGACGGATCAGGGGCAGTGGCTGAGCTTTGGTGAGCGTGGAAAGCGGACCGATGGCACGCCAGTTAACGCAGACGGTACGGACCTCGGTCAGGTTGGTGATCAACAGGATCGTCAGGATCAACTGATTGTCTCCGATAAGCATCCCAATATCTTGCAGCTAAAGAAGTACGATGAGCCGCTCCCGAGCCTGACGCTTCGGATTGCGAAAACTGATGAGCTGGGTCAGTACCTGAAAGGCGCTGACTTCATGCTAACACCGCCAGGAGGCAAAGCCGGAAAGGTGACGTCGAACGATCAGCCCAAGGGGGTTGCGTTTGAGGCCAAATTGCAGGCGGGCGAGACTTACACGGTCAAGGAAACTAAGGCGCCGTTCGGTTACCGTCCTAATGCAACGGAAGTAACGATTGAGGTGGCTGACGATGGCACGTCTGCGACAGTCAAGGTTGGCGGTAAACCTATCGCAACTGATGGTGTGGCGGTGAGTGATTACCAACTGAGCCAAGACGGTCGGACGTTGACCTTGAAGGTGAAGAACCACCCAATCGTGGTGTTGCCGCATACCGGTGGCTCCGGCTGGCAGTCACATCTTGGCCTCGCACTAGTGCTCTTGGCGTTTGCCGCGGTGATGGCCGCAGTGGTGTCCGTTGAACGGCGGGAGGTGCGCAATCATGACTAAACTCATCAAGCACCTGTTTAGTGCCGCACTTGGCTTGCTGGTCCTGATTGGCCTATCAGGTACGACACAGCCAACCACGGTCAATGCTGCCTCGAAGTTGCCAGATAACGTGGAGATCGTGCTTCACAAGCTGTTGTTCACCGAGCTGCCGAGCAACGTGATCAATGACGGGACTCACCGGGACCTAGCGCTAGAAGCCGGCAAGCCGCTCAACGGCGTGACCTTCACGGCCTACGATGTGACGGATGACTTTTGGCAGCGGGTTGACGCTGACGCAACGCATGACGTTGAAGCCGTGCAGCAAATCATCGCCCAAGACAGCTATGACGCTGATGCGGCAGTCAAAAAGGCCGCTGCCAAGACCTGGTCGGTGACAACGGCCGGTAAAGGTGAGGCCGCCTTTGCCAACTTGCCGCTACGGGAGCACGGGCACTACGCGGTGTACCTGTTCAAGGAAACGAATCAGCCGGAGGGCATCACCGCCAGCCAGAACCTCGTGGTAGTTTTACCCGGGAATCTGGCGGACGAGACGCCTGGGCGCATCGACTTGTTCCCGAAGAACAAGATGGACCACGGTTACTCCGAGATCGAAAAAACGATCACGAATAACCGCACCAACTTCGGTTACGGTGAACCGATCCCGTACCAGATCGCCGTGAAAGTCCCGGCGAACATCGGCGCGTTGACCAGCTTCAAGTTGACCGATACCGCCGATCGTCACTTGGAACGGATCGGTGGGCTTACGGTCAAGGTGGATGGGCAATCTGCCAAAGGCCTGTACAGCACGACGCGGTCTGACAGCAACAGCTTTTCGCTGGCGTTCGATGTGGCCAAGCTGATCCCGTTTGCCAACAAGACCATCACGGTCACGTACCAGATGCGTATCAAGGCCGGCACCACGCCGGATGTGCCGCTGGTCAACAACACCGTGATCTATCCCGGGGATGACGATCCGGAAACCGATACGGCGGTAGTCATCACCGGTGGCAAGCGATTCATCAAGGTGGACGCCAAGGCCCACAGTGCCAAGTTGCAAGGCGCGGTTTTCGTCGTCCGCAACGCGGCCGGCGCGTACCTGACGGCTGGTCAGGACGGCTGGAATTGGCAAACCGTCCGCGGTGACGTGGCGCGAAACTACGCTGGGCTCCACACTTTGGTTTCGGCCAAGGACGGGCGCTTTGCGATCACCGGGCTGAAAGCCGGCGCGTACCAGCTGGTCGAAGTCAAGGCCCCGGCCGGCTACGACCGCAGCACCAAGGCGATCCCATTCGCCGTGGTCGCCGGTGAGTACACCCGCGGGCAGGCGAGCCCGTACACCGTGGTGAACGTCAAGACGCCGACACCACCGCACGAACCGAACGAACCAGGCATTATCGGCCACCTGCCGCAAACCGGTGGGGAATGGGCGGCCTGGCTCTCAATCATGGGCCTCATCCTGATCGGGCTGGTTGCCGCGATCAGAGTAAAAACCAAAAAAGCATAGGGGAAAGTAAGGGAGAAACTATTATGACGAAATCATTTCTGAAAAAAGCACTGGTCTTCGCTGGTGCCGCACTGTTGGCACTGCCACTGGCACTCAATGCGAATGTCGTTAATGCGGCGGATGAGAACGCAACGCAAGATGTTATTATCACAAAGTACGGTTTCAAGAGCGCAGAAGAAGAGCAGGCATCAGGTGAAGTGGGTCTGGATAAGGACAACACGACACATAGCGACGCTGCAAAATTAGCTGGTGCTGAATTCACTGTTTATGATGTGACGGATGCTTACTGGAAATACGTCAACGATCCAGCAAACAAGATCGGAAGCCTTGAGATCGGCGATATTAAGGACCAGACCGTTCTGTCCGAAGCAATCAACCAGGTTGCTTCCCAGTTGCGTGACGGTGTTACCGCACAAGGCGCCCAGACAACGGATGAGAACGGGCAGGCAACATTTACGGCTTTGAAGCAATACTCTAGCGGCAAGCCAGCCGTTTATGTCTTCTCCGAAACCAAGACACCTGAAGGTTTTACCGCTGACAAAGACTTTGTGGTTTCCCTTCCGTATGGGAACGGTACTGATGCCGTGAAAATTTTCCCTAAGAACATCTTTGATGAAGAAAAAGGGAAATTGTCGCTTAAGTTCAAGAAGGTCGATGCGACTGCGACGAGCACCGCACTTGAAGGCGCTATCTTCAAGATTGTTCGCACTGCTGCTGATGGTTCTAAGCTTTATGCTAAGGTAGATAATGCAGCTGATCTGACCACGCTTCAAAATGTTCAGTGGGTTCAGGAAGCTGATGCGACAGAGTTTACGAGTAATAACGAAGGTCTCTTTGGTTTCACGTCTTACACAGAGTCCAAGCAGGGTAACGACACATTTGGCTTGACTGCGGATGCGACGAAGGCAACTTATGCGGTAAAAGAAGTCAAGGCGCCTGCTGGTTACCTTAAGGACGCGAAGATCAAAGATGCAGATGCTGAGAAGGCTACGGAGTCTGCAACCAATGATGCAAAGGAAACCACCATTACCGATACCCCAGAAGGCATCCTCCCCCACACCGGTGGTGCCGGCATCGTGCTCTTCGTTGCCCTGGGTGCTGCGCTGATCGTGCTTGGCGGGGTCGCCTACAACAAGCGCCGCGCAAGTTTCTAATCTAAGCACTGTCTGATTGGATAGAGGCGTCCTGGACGTCTCTATTTTTGATACGAGGGACTTATGGCGAAAAAACAAAAAAAGCCGCTTGGCATCATCGATCTTGTCATTATGCTGCTGATCATCGCGGGCCTTGGCGTGCTGGCGTATCCATTCGTCAGCGACGCCTACGTGTCCTACAAGAATCAGCAGGTGATCGACAGTTATCAGGTGCGCGAGACCAAGAAGAACCAGACTGCGCTGAAGAAGGAGTACCAGTCTTACCAAGCCAAAAACAAGGCGCTGGCCGCGGCCGATACTGCCCCTGGCGTCAACAGCTTCAACGCCGCGGTCAACGCGCAGGGCACGGCCAAAACCGATGCTAAGCGCGACCAGAAGAAGTTGGCCGGCGACACGGTGGCGCAGCTGACGATCCCCAAGATCGGCGTCAGCCTGCCCGTGTTCGACCACACCTCCGACTGGCTGCTGCAGTTCGGCGCCTGCCTGCTCGATGGCACCAGCTACCCGACCGGCGGCAAGTCGACCCACGCTGTCATCTCTGGCCACCGCGGCGTGCCGAACGCCGAGCTTTTTACCCGCTTGCCCGAGCTGAAAACCGGCAATAAGTTCTTCATCAAAATCGGCAACAAGACCCTCGCGTACCAGGTGTTTCGCCGCGAAGTAATCGAGCCCTCCGATGTTTCTAAGCTCACCATTGAGCCAGGTCAGGACCTTGTGACGTTGATGACATGCACTCCGTACATGATCAACTCCCAGCGCCTGCTGATCACGGGCCGCCGCGTGCCATATACCAAGGCGGACGCGCAGGCCTCCGAGCGGGCCACCCTGTGGAACAAGCTCAAACTCTACGTCTGGGCGCTGGCGATCCTCGTACTGCTGGTCTTGATGGCCTGGCTGATCCGCGGCCTGATCATCGGCCGCACGCGCTATGCGTTGATCGTCCCAACTGGCGCGACCCAGGTCGTCGTCAGCCGAGGCCGCCGCACCCGGACGTTCACGCCGGATGAAACCGGCGTGTTCCACGTGGAACTCCCCGGGAACCGCTACAAGGTCGTGATAACCGCACCGGCTGGCACCACCCGTTACAAAGCGTTCATTAAGCGACTGCGCGATAAGCAGTTCACGCTCAAAGCGCGCGCATAAGGATCGAAGCCCTCGTGGCGGCCACTATCCAGTGGGCGGTGCGAGGGCTTTTTGAATGCAGTTGATTCGTTTTTTGAAGCGGTTGGGTGCGAGGACAGTAAGGAATATTTATTTACCCCCTTATCGATAACGATTGAGAAAACTTAAAACCTAGTTAGTCAAAAGGACTACCGGTGCAAGTTGCCGGCGGTGCTTTTTTGAGTGGCGGCGTAGGTGTTGGGTGGATTGGCCCTCTGAGCGTTATGACGTGAATCTGTGCAGATAGTGCATAGAGACGGTGTTAAATTGAAGTGGGGGAAAAAACACGAAGGAGAGGGATCAATGATGAGAATGAAGCAGATTCAGGTGTCGAAAGCAGAGTGGACAGCATGGAAGGATTATACTAGCGCCGGTATCGAATCGGTGAACGATTCCTTTGAGAAACGTCGGAAGGAGTACCCGGCGTTTAAAAACAAGTCGCTTGAGCTTCCGAAGGATGGTATCAACGAACCGCTCGGATGGCTTTCGACTGATTTTCAGAGCGCATTTCGACGTCTTCATCCACGCAAGGCAATCACGAACGCGGCCATTACGCAGATCCCCGATGGTCTGAGTGGTGATTGGATGAATGCGGACTTTTTCTTGTGTCTGGCGAACCCGCGCGCGTCAGTTGGTGAGGATCAGATGCCATATGATGAAGAGACATGGCATCTGATTAAGTCAAATGGGGCTGCCAACCCTCTGGCGGCGGAATCTGGGCAACCGAAGCCAGGCTATTACACGACACATTATCTAAAGAAGATTCATGAAAAGGTACAGCAGATGGGCACACCAAAGGTGCTTGATCGATTACCACTATGCAAAATAGACCTTGTACCATACCGCAGTGCAACATTTGGGGAAGTCCAGCTAACGCCTGAGGCAATGGCGACGCTTCCGGAAGTGACCTACGGATTGAACGTCATACTTGAGCGAATCTTTCGACATTTGGCACTGGGTGGGACGGCACCAATCTTTGCGATGCGCAGTCTCCCAACCTGGCGGGCAACGTTATCGAGTTATCTCACGTTATTGAGTGGAAAAGAGGAAGCGCCACTACCGGCGTCAGTTCGCCAACTTCTAATCAATGACAATGCAGCCGTGGCTGTTAAATCGCTGCTGGATCCGTATGTTTGGCGATTCAGTAATAATCGGAGTGCGTATGTTTCCTCGAGGAACACCAAGCCACTGATTGGTGAGGCCAGCTTTGAGACGCTCCTTCAATGTGCTGTTGGGAACTAGGCGAACGCTTGACCGCTTTCTATGATATCTCGCAACCTTTAGACCTAGTGACAATCGCTTCGGCGTGAATCACTGGGTTTTTGGTTTGAATCAAGACGAGTTAATCGGCATAACTTAGAAAAATTATTTATTCCGCGCCCTGTAAACCAAAAAAATAGTTTTTACTGTTATTTAATCCCGCCCTCATAATCGCCTGAAAACCGCACCAGCAATAGACTTGCCGCATTATTTGCCGCGCAAGCGCCACTTTTGACTCGAAAAAATCGCTAGATATTCAAATCGGGATCCGTAGTATAACTAGACTACCCCCCAGCGAGAAACGGCCAATGCCGCTGTGGGCGATCCTGTTGTCTGCCGATTCTGAAGTGGCCACGAATCGGGACCTGCGCCGGGCGCCGGCGCGTTTGTTAGCGATTTTACCCAGGGCTTGCGCGTGCGCGGGGCCCGTCATGAGCGGAGGAGGTCCATTATGTTCTATTACAACATCACCGCAACCGTCGCACCCGGTACTCTGCCGGCAGCCAGCGACATCGACTTCGAGAACATGCACAGCAAGACCCAGTTCCGGAAGCAGGCAGCCAAAATCGAGCTGGAAATGGCGGCCGCGTCACCGGCAAACTGGGCGCTGGCGATCATCGACAACGATGAGGCGACGGGTACCGTGGCGTTTGTGAGCGCTGAAGCGGTGGACTGGCAGGCGCTAGTGCGCGAGTTCTTCACCCGGTTGGGCAGTCCCGTGGTCGCGCTGAAGGGTGCCGAGGTGACCATGAACGAAATGCGGCGCCTGCTGGACAACCAGGACTCCGGGTGGGACTTCCGGCTGTCGATGCACAATCGCTGGCAGCTGTTTGGCCTCACGAACCTGTCGCACGCGCTGGCCTTCCACACCTTCGAGACGATTGTTTCCTCGGAGGCCATCGTCCCTGCGCTGACGGCAACCGAGGTCGCGCAAAAAGCTACGTCGCTGAATCTGCGGGCACTGGATGACGAGCTGGCGCGGATCGCGCAGACGCCGGTCGTGCCCGGCAGCGCGCAGCCGGCCGACTACCTGATCGAGGTGGCGGATCTGACCATGCTCAAAGCGGTGCTCGAACCACTGCTGGCGGCCAAATACGCGCAGGGCTGGCTTCAGTCGCGGCGTTACCTGCTGCTGGAAGGGGTCAGCCTGACGAGTTTTACCGCCACGGATTGGCGCGAGCGGTTCATGGCCGCCAGCGGGGGGACGCTGGTGATCGAACTCAGTCAACCGCTGGTGGCGGTCACGCCGGCGCTTGAACAGCTCGCGCAGCTGGTGGCGGAGTACCAGGCACGCGTGCTGGTGGTTTTCAAAGTGCCGATGAACAGCCGCAGCACGCTAAGCGTGTTGCGCCAGGCGATGCCGGGTGTGGTGTTCGCGGGCATCACGAATCCACCGCTGACTTCGGCCGAGGCCACGGCCTACGTCGCCAAGCAGGCCCACCTGGACGGGCTGACGCCTGATGCTGAGCTGACGGAAGCGCTGGCGGGCCTGCAGTATCCGGTGGGGCACGCGGCGCTGATGCGCGCGTACGCGCAGTGGCGGATGCATACCCAGCTGGCGCAGCAGTACCCGGCGTACGCGCCACTGCTGGCACCAGCCGCCCCAAACGCCGAGTCGGCGGGGCAGGCCACGGGGGATGCCGGCGTCGAACTGGACGCGCTGATCGGGCTGACGCCGGTCAAGGACATGGTGCACCGCATCATCGCCAACTTTGCCATCAATCGGCTACGGCACGAGCGGCACCTGGTTGAGCGCCAGTCAAGCATGCACATGGTGTTCACCGGCAATCCGGGAACGGCGAAAACCACCGTGGCTCGCCTGATCGCGCGGATCCTCCGGGATAACCAGATCCTGCGGGTCGGGGAGCTGATCGAGGTGGGGGCCAGCGACGTGATCGGCATGTATGTCGGGCAAACGGCGCCGAAGGTCAAGCAGCTGTTCGCCCGCGCCGCCGGGTCTGTGCTGTTCATCGATGAGGCCTACGCCATCGCCGAGTCGCAGGGCTACGGGGAAGAGGCCATCGCCACCATTGTGCAGGAGATGGAGAATCACCGCGCGGACGTGCTGGTGATTTTTGCCGGCTACCCAGCCGAGATGACGAAGTTTCTGGACACCAACCCAGGACTGCGTAGCCGCATCGCCGCGCACGTCGAGTTCCCCGATTACGCGATCGCGGACCTCATGCGCATCGCCGATCGCCAGCTGGCCGAGAGGCACCTGCAGCTGGCCCCCGCCGCCCGGCCCCTGTTGCAAACCCAGCTGACGGCCTTGAAGCAGGCCGACCCGCGTAGCTTCGGCAACGGGCGAACGGTGCGCAATGTGCTGGAGCAGGCGCTGTTTCGTCAGAGTCAGCGCTTGGCCGCACTTCCAACCGCGCCGACAGATGCCGAGCTGCAGCAGCTGACGGCTGCGGACTTTGCGACCGCCGCGCCGAAGCGCCAGACGGTGCCACGCATCGGGTTCAACTGAGCCGGGGCGGCGGTAGTTTGACGGATCTGATGAGAGAAACGAAGCCTGTGGTCGCTCACGGAGGTGCGTGCTCGCAGGCTTTTGAATTGGCTTCGGCGCGTAGCTGACCTGCGGACCGAATGCCTCTCGTTGTCTCAGTGTCGGATTGCAGTTGACGTTTTCTCCCTGTGGCATGCTCGGGGCAAACAGCAAGGCGATGAGATCGTGCGATGGTTTAGCGGGTGTCATAAAAGATGGTGGCTATCGCAGACGTGCGACCTTGTGCTCGGGCGAATTGTTCTTCAACCAGGCGAAGCACTTGAGAGGCCGGAGTGGTCGTCAATTGACTGACGTTTTTTGGATTAAGGCACTGCCGGGTGTGACTAAACATGCGCTGTTTGTTATGTTTCTTTGCCGGACATGAAGCGGGGTAGATGGCTGATGTCCCCGTCAAAAAATGCAAGCGCTTTATACCGACTGGGAATAGGCTGAGTCGATTGAAATTATCGCGACTTCATCGTATAGACGCGTGGGTTTTCTAAACGGACGGGCAATCTAAAATTGGGGTTGACAATTATTGTAATAAGATTAGATTGTAATTAGTTTCGTTATATTGCCTGAATACTTATGTTATTCCATTAACAATTTTGGGCGAACGGCGTGAACGAACAATATGTTGATGAGGAAATCGGGGGGATTTCAAATGCAACAAACGAGCAAAGTGCACTATAAAATGTATAAAGCTGGTAAGCAATGGCTAGTTGCGGGTATTGCTGCGCTGGGCTTAGGTGCCGGCGTTGCAACGCTTAATGGGCAAAATGTCGCTGCAGCTTCGGCGCAAGTGACTAACACGGTTGCGCCAAGCACTCAGGTCGACCCAGGTGCTGATGACGATACACTAGCGGCTGAACCAACAACTATTGAGGCGGATCAGCAGACCAACGAAGAAGCATCACAGACGCAGGGCGAGGCAACTACTGAAGAATCGCTGACGCCGACCAGCAATGACAATGATTCTGGCGAGTCAACACCGCTACCAGAGCAGTCTGGGAGCGTTGCATCAGCCACAGCGCAGGCTGATGGGTAGCCCCAGCCGCGTCTCAGTCATATGATGATCAGAGTACCGTGGTCACATTGACCGGGGATGACGTTGCGAATAACTTCCAGTACAACACTAATGATCAAGGCTCCGGTGGGGGAATCAACTCAACGACGGGTGACGTGGTGCTGACCCCAGACAAGAAGAATCAGTCTGGGAACTTGACGCTCAACACGCAGATTGACTTGAGCTACGATTTTGACATGACGGCGACCATTGCAATCGGAGATGGGGACGGTGTGTCCGTCGGCTTCCACACTGGGAACACGGATCAGGTGGGCCGCGATGGCGGTTCGCTTGGGTTTGCTCAGTTGCCGAACTCGTTTGGTTGGAAAGCCGACACGTATGTGAACGCTAATGGTGGTGAGAACGCCAATGACACCACCATGGTTGGCAAGGAAAAGGTCCAGTACTTCGGTAGCGACCCAACCGGCAAAGGCGATAAGTTCGGGGCGTTTGTGAACACGGGCGCTAATGGCATTACGATTGAGACGGACGAAAACTCGGCACAGGAAATTGATTCAAGTTACACCCAGCTTCACGTGCACTATGACGCCGCAACTCATATGCTGACGGTGACGTTGACCAAACCGGCACAGAAGGATATTTGGCACTTATATGATACGCCGGCGGATACTAAGACCTGGCAAGAGGATATCAAAGACTACATTCCGGCGGATAACCTGGTGTCCTTCTTTGTCGCGGGCTCAACGGGGGAAGCACACTCCAAACAGGGCTTTTCGTTAGAGCAGTTTACTTATAATGCGGTGGGCACCGTCCATGTGGCGTACAAGGACATTGATGATCAAGATGCCGCACCGCTGGCTGAACGCGATATCCGCGGGAAGTTGGGGGATACCATTACTGTTCGGCAGACCGACGATTATACGGCGACAATCGCGGATTTGGCCCAGCGTGGCTACGTCCCGGAGGATCCTAATGGCAACGAGCAACAGCTCGTCAGCAACCAGAACCAGGATCCTTTGGTTATCTGGATGAAAAAGGCCTACTCCGCGACGGTCAAGTTTGTCGATGACGATGCCAACGGTGCGGAAATCGGGACATCCAAGAGTATTACCTGGCGACAAGGTGAAGCGGTTGAGCATCTGGACGAAGTCGACCAAGAGAAGGCGAATTTGGAGAACTCCGGCTATGAGTTTGTCTCACAGGATTTTGACCAAAAGACTAGCTTTTCTCCAGATAAGCAGTACGTTGTGCACTTCAAGCACAAAACAACGGCAATTCCAAGCAACGATGACGAGTTGACCCAAACGGTTACCCGCACCATCACCTACGTTGTGGATGGTCCAGCTGAGGCACCGGCAACGAAGACGCAGACTGTGACGTTCACACGTACCGGGGTTACCGATGATGTGACGCAACGCCCGTCGTACACCGATTGGACGCCTGCCGCTGACACCTTTAAACCGGTGGACAGCCCTGAAGTGACGGGCTACACGCCAGACACGAAGAAGGTTGACAGTGCAACGGTGACGCCAGACACCGAGGATTCAGCGGTGACCATCACCTACACGGCCAACGAGGCCCAGGCGACCATCGTGTACCACGACGTCACCACGGGCAAGGACTTGACGATTCAAAAGCTGATCGGGCATGTCGATCAGACCGTGGCGGACCCAACGGCGACCACCGTTGCCGCCTTTGTGGCGAACGGCTTTGTTGAGGAAGACGAGAACGTCCCGGGCACCATTACGTTTAGTCCTAAGGCGCAGACGTTTACAGTTAACTTCAGTCATGGTAGCGACGCAATCCCGAGCGACGATGACGAGCTGACTCAAACAGTCACCCGCACCATTGACTATGTTGTGGATGGTTCAGCTAAGGCACCGGAAGGGAAGAAGCAGGTTGTCACCTTCAAGCGCACCGGCAATACCGACCGCGTGACCGGCGACCGGACGTACACCGACTGGACGCCTGCCTCCGACACCTTTAAATCGGTGGACAGCCCTGAAGTGACGGGCTACACGCCGGATCAGGCAACCATTGGCGATGAACCGGTAACGCCCGAAACCGAGGATTCAAAGGTTACCGTCACCTACACGGCCAACGAGGCCCAGGTGACCATCGTGTACCACGATGTCACCACGGGCGAGGACTTGACGACTCAGAAGTTGATCGGGCATGTCGATCAGAACGTGGCGGACCCAACAGCGATAACCGTTGCCGCCCTTGTGGCAAACGGTTTTGTTGAGGAAGACGAGAACGTCCCGGGCACCATTACGTTTAGTCCTAAGGCGCAGACGTTTACAGTTAACTTCAGTCATGGCAGCGATTCAATCCCAAGCAATGATGACGAGCTGACCCGCACGGTTACCCGCACCATCACCTATGTTGTGGATGGTCCAGCTAAGGCACCGGAAGGGGAGAACCAGGTTGTCCCCTTCAAGCGCACCGGCAATACCGACCGCGTGACCGGCGACCGGACGTACACCGATTGGACGCCTGCTTCCGATACCTTTGTACCGGTGGACAGCCCTGAAGTGACGGGTTACACGCCAGACACGAAGAAGGTTGAAGGTGTGACAGTGACGCCAGAGACCAAGGATTCAAAGGTGACCGTCACCTATACAGCCAATGATGACAGTGCGCAAATCATCTTTGTCGATGATGATCAGGATGGTGCACAAGTTGGTCAGCCCGTCAGCGTACCGGGCAAGGTTGATCGCGCGGTGGACTACGATGTGACCGGTCAGATCCCGGTTAAATACGAGCTGATCAACGCCGATCAGCCGGTCAAGGGCACCATCACCATCGCAGTTGACGACTCAGATAACGTGATTATTCACCTGAAGCACAAAACAACGGAAATTCCAAGCAACGATGACAAGCTGACCCAAACGGTCACCCGCACCATCACCTACGTTGTGGATGGTCCAGCTGAGGCACCGGAAACCGAGACGCAGCACGTGACGTTCACGCGCACCGGGGTTACCGATGATGTGACCGAAAGTCGGACATACACCGACTGGACGCCTGCCTCCGACACCTTCAAGGCAGTGGACAGTCCTGAAGTGACGGGCTACACGCCAGACACGGCGAAGGTTGACAGTGCAACTGTGACGCCAGAAACCGAGGATTCAACGGTGACCGTCACCTATACGGCCAACGAGGCTCAAGTGACCATCGTGTACCGCGATGTCACCACGGGCAAGGACTTGACGACTCAGAAGCTGATCGGCCATGTCGATCAGACCGTGGCAGACCCAACGGCGACCACCGTTGCCGCCCTTGTGGCGAACGGTTTTGTTGAGGAAGACGAGAACGTCCCGGACAACATTACGTTTGGCGCTAAGGCGCAGACGTTTACAGTTAACCTCAGTCATGGCACCAAGACTGTGACGCCATCCGATCCAGGTTTGCCAGGGGAACCGGTTGATCCAGATGATACGGATGGGCCAAAGTGGCCGGACCAGTCGGGCAAGGATTATCTAACGCGAACCATCACGGAAGTTATCCACTATGTCTACGCGGACGGCACCCCAGCTGCCCCGGACGCGACCGCATCGCTGACCTTTACGCGCCCAGGTACGGTTGACCTTACGACTGGCGTGGTCACGTACGGCGACTGGACGCCGGCTGTCGATGGGTTTGAGGCAGTGAAGAGCCCTGTGATCAAAGGGTTTACACCTAACACGGAAGAGGTCGCAGCGCTGGATGGCCTGACGGCAACATCCCACGTGAAGGCCTTCACTGTGATTTATACAGCCGACCCAAAGCCTGCTACGGTGTCGACTCAGCCCACTACGCCTGCAGTGGCCACCGGTAACTCGACAACGACGGATAAGTCTCAGACGCCGGGCAAGGCGCAACTGCCACAGACCGGCGATGCGGCTAACGAAGCCCTGACGGCGCTGGGCTTATTGACCGCATCAATGAGTGCGCTGTTCATGGTTGGGAAGAAGCGCAAGCGTGAAGCATAACAAGTCCTGAGATTACGAGTGATCATTCGTTCAAAGGTGCTGGCACAGACGTGAAAAATACGGCTGGGTCAGCGCCTTTTTGAGTGGCGCTTGAACCCGGCGTTGAAACCGTGACAAGACATTTCTGGCTAATATTAAAATTATTGTTGAAAGATTAAGAAATTATCGCTATATTATGTGTAATTGGTGTGATTAGTTCACATCAAAAACTAATATTAAGTGGTGATAAAATGAGGAAACGGGCAATGGGTGCAACAACAGAGTCAAAATTACACTACAAGATGTTTAAGGCGGGCAAACACTGGGCCTTCATGGGGATCGCGACATTTGGGCTTGCGGCCGGCATCGCGGCTGGCCCGCAGGCAACCGTTTCTGCAGCCGAGACGGCTTCGGCAGATGTCACCGCAACGACCGCGGTGACTCCGGCATCGGGCGCAACGACAGCCACGTCAACAGACACCAGCGAAGCACCGGCAGCGACTGAAGCGACCCCGGCCGAAACACCAGCGCCGGCTGAGACGCCGGCGACTGAGGTAGATGACGCGACGGCCCCGACTGAAGTGCCAAACGCGGATGCGGCGACTGACACTGACACCGATCCAGACGCAGACGCTGAGACAGACACAGACGCCGATTCAGGCACCGCTACCCCGGTAGACGACGCGGCAGCCACCACCCCTGAGACCGATGGGACGGACCCAAGCGGGCGGGACAACGACGCCGGCCACCCCGTCGCCAGTGGTGAACCACCTGTATGACTACCTGACGCAGCTGCTGGTTTATCGCGGGATCGATCCGACCACTGAGACGCTGGACGCGATCGTGACGGACTACTACGCGCAGCAGGAAGACTATGTAAAGAGCGGCGACTTCAAGTACGGCGAGTTCTCCATTCTCATTGCGAACCACGCCATCGATCAGTGGCAAACTGATCAGGTTTTCAGCGGGCTCGGCACGATGCTTGACAGCGATTACTACAATGGCGCCGAGCCGCCGGTCGACGCCGATTCCCTGTTTGACGGCGGGGCACTGCAGGCGTTCCAGGCTGGACTCAACGGTGAAGGTATTGTGGTCGCGGTCATCGATGGTGGGTTGGAGCCGCAAAAGGATCTGCGGCTGACGGATCCCGACAGCGCAGCGGCGCAGGAAAACGTTCAAGCCGCCCAGGACTTTATTGCCGAAAACGGGTACGGCACGTACGTGAACGAGAAGATTCCGTTCGCCTACAACTACGCCAGCAATTCGGACGAAAACTACTACAGCTCGGGTGAGGACCACGGGATGCATGTGGCCGGGATCATCGCGGCCAACGGGGAACCAACCGGGAAGGCGCAGCCGGACATCGCCAGCCTGACGGGGTTGAGCAATGACGAGGTCGCGGCCATTCTGGCGGAATCCGAGTCTGGCGCCAACCGCTACACGGTCGGGGTCGCCCCGGAAGCGCAGATCCTCGCCATGCGCGTCATCGATGACGCCGCTTCGCAGCAAAACGACACGATTGCCCGGGCGATCTATGACGCGGTCGCGCTTGGGGCCGATGTCATCAACATGTCGATCGGCAGCACCTACATCAACCAAAACGACAACAACCCGACAGAACAGGCGATCGCCTACGCGGTCGCGCACGGGGTGTTCGTCGCGGTGGCGGCCTCGAACTCGGACAGTCGCGCCAATGTCGGCAGCGCCGGCGGCAAGGACTACGCACCGGAGAACTACACGACGATCTCGAACCCGGCCACGGCCCCGGACGCCATGACGGTCGCGGCGGAAGATACGTTTGACCTGATGACGTACCTGCAGAGCTTCAACCGCGCGATGGCGCAGTTCAGCTCGGTGGGCCCACTGTCAGACTTTACCCTGAAGCCGGATATCACGGCGCCAGGGAGCAACATCAAGTCCACCCAGTATGAGGACAAGTACCAGATCATGCAGGGGACCTCAATGGCCACGCCTTACACGGCCGGGGCGGCCGCACTGTTGATGCAGTACATGCACGAGAAGTACCCGGACGTGACTGGCGGCGACCTAGTGCGCACCGTCAAGCTGCTCTTGATGAACAGCACGATGCTCAACGAGGAGCCGACCGCGCCAGGGACGCCGCTGTCACCACGGCGGCAAGGCGCCGGCTCGCTGCAGGTGCAAAACGCGATGACCCACACCGTGACGGCACAGGGCACGCAGGACGGCGAACCGAACGGCACTGGCTCACTGTCGTTGTACAACATCACCGATGGCGCGCAGATGACCGTTCACTTGGAAAACTTCGGGACGACGGATGTCACCTACACGGTGGACCCAGGGGCCGTGCTCACCAACGTCTTTGACAAAGACGCGGACGGGCGCCTGGTCGGTTCCGGGACCAGCCACGAAGAAGCCGTGGCCGGTGCGACCATCGATGGGCCGCAGTCTGTGACGGTCAAGGCCGGCGAAAGCCAGGATGTGACCTTCACCCTGCACTTTGACGCCACGGTGGCCGCGGATCAGGCGGTGGAAGGGTTCCTGACCTTCACCGATGACGCGGACGCAAACGGCGTGGTCGGCACGATCCATGTGCCGTACCTCGGCTTCTACGGCGACCTGACGCATGAGCAGGTCTTCGACAACAGCGGCCGCGGGCTGACCAACTACCTGCAGGCCAACAACCAGTTGCCGCTCGGGATCGGGAGCGCCAGCGATGCGCTCGCCATTTTGGCTCAAAACGGGAACACGAACTTTGCCAACGGGGATGACGATGCCGCGGCCGTTCAAGGGGTGGTTGCCGCCGTGGACGCCACGAAGGCCGCCATTTCACCGAACGGCGACAGCGAAAACGACAGCGCCGCACCGGTAGTTTACACAACGCAAAACCTGGCGGCGATCACCGCCACGATCCTGGACGCCGATGGTAACGCGGTGCGGGTCCTGGACCAGGAAACCAACATCGAAGGCGGCGGCCTCAGCGCCTACGGGGAGAACAACGACCCATCAGACCTCCGCGTCAGCGCCAGCATCATGGGCCACAAAGACGCGCTGACTTGGGACGGGACGCTTTACGACCCTGCCACCGGCACGTTCGTCACGGCCCCGGACGGCCAGTACTACTACCAGCTGACCGGCGTGCTGAACTACGCGGGGGAAAACAAGACGCAAACGCTCACCCTGCCGATCACCGTGGACACGGTGGCGCCAACGGTGACCAACGTGGCCTTTGACGCCGCGAGTGGCGCGCTCAGTTTCGACTTTGCGGACGACGGGATCGGCTTTACCGCCAACACGCAGGTCACGCTGACTACTGCCAGTGGCGACACCGGCGTCAACCTGGGTGCCACGGCGGCAACGGGGCACTTCACCACCACGCTGACCAGCGCACAACAGGCGGCGCTGACTACTGGCGACGGCACCTTGACGCTCACGCTGCATGATGCGGTGGGCAACGCCGCGACCGCGCAGGTGGCAACGGGGCTGGGGCAAGGCGGGACAGTCACCCCAGACGCCACCGCCACCCCAACCTTCCACTTCTACACCAACGCAGGCAGCCCGGCCGAGATGCAGGCGGCTTCGCTGGACGGCATGGGCCTGACCACCGATGCCTTCGGGGCCATTGTGACCTTCACGGATGACTCCGGCACCGCGGTGCTCAAGGCCAAGGTCTCCGGACCGGCGGGCACGCAGTACTTTGTGCGTGATATCCTGACCGGCGCGGTGTTCCAAGGGACGCCGGACGCCAATGGCGATTACCTGTTCACCGTGGACGATGTCAACGATGCCGCCGCGGCAAGCTTTAGTTTTGGCGGCGGGCTCTACCTCGGCTACGGGATTACCCCGACCAGCCAGGCAGGCGTCTACAAGCAATCGCTGACGGATGCGGCCTTCGTGGTGCCTGGTGAAGCAGGGGATGCACTGGCCGATATGACCAACGCGACGACCATTTCGCCAACCACGGACTACCAGGCCCTCAAGGACATCCTCACCGATCCGAACCAGGCCTCCCTCTTCCTGTTCTACAGCGATGCGGGCTACGAAGAGTCCCACTACAAGGGCGAGTGGCTACAAACTCTGGACTACGCGATCGCCAATGATCGCGAAGGCCAAGGCCACCTGATCGACGCCGAGCACGCGCAGGCACTCAGCCAAGGCTACATGGGCAGCGAGTTCACCATGCCGGAGCAAGACGTGCTGACGTTTGATAACGCCGGACTGGGTCAGGAGATCAACCTGGCAGAGGCGGCCAACAACAGTGCCTATGATGCGGATGCTGGGACGTACACCATCACGGGCCACGTCGCCACCAGCGGCACCTCCGCGGTATACGGCGACTACCAAAGTGCGGGGCTGTACATCCTGGGCAACTCCACCAGTGAAGCGGACCCGGCCAACCGCGTGACGCTTGATGCTGATGGCAATTTTGCCTACACCGTCAACGTAGCGCCGAACGACAACCAAGCGTACGGTTACGCGCTGGTCCTTCAACAACTTAACGCGGATGGCACGACCGGTGAAGTGCAAGTTTACCGTAACGCGCTGGTCTTCTCCACGGACACCGAGGCGCCAACGCTGGATGTGCCAAATCTGGTCGTGGGGACCGCGGACGGCACCCTGCCGGCGGCCACTTACGCCGACCACATGCAGGTGGACGCCAACGCCAATGATAACAGTGATGGCTTCACCCTGACCGTGAACGGCGATCTGCTGAAGCGCCAGCAGACCGGCGAAAGCGTCGGTGACACCGGCGTCAACGCGTTTGGCGCCGTCCAAACCACCACGACTGTGCCGCTGCAACTGGGCCAAAACGTCATCACCGTGACCGTGGTGGATCAGTTGGGCAACGAAACGACCAAGACCTACACCATCGAGCGCTTGGCCACCCCTGCACCGATCAGCGCGGACACGCCGACCTTTGCGAGCCGCGCGTCCGTCCTGGCCGCCTACACGGCCGGCCAGAAAGCTGGCCAGCGCTACGGGGAAACCGGGGCGAAGCTGCCGTCCCTGGCGGGTGAACCCGATGCGTACCTGAACGGCTTCACAGCCGGTTACACCGCGGGTCAGGCCAAGCGCAATCAGGTGCTGGCAACCCAGCTCCTGGCGCAAAAGCAAGCCCAGACCCCGGCGGAAACGACGCCGGCAACCACCGAACAGCACGCTGCAGCCGCCACCGCGCAGGGCACGCTGCCGCAAACCGGCGCGCAAGCCAACACTGGCTTGGCCGCATTCGGGCTGCTGCTGACCGGGCTGATGGGTGGCCTGATCCACCAGCGGCGCCGGCGTGAGGACTGATCGTCTCTAAGTAACGCAAATGTTTGATTGCACCTAGGCCGAGACTGGTCTAGGTGTTTTTTACTGGCGGGAGTTTGGCCTGCGGGGGTAATCGAAGCATATTCGCAGGTCTGGGGGTGGGCCGTCTGAATTTGCGTGCGACTGGCGAAGTGGACCCCACGGCACGCGACTTGCCAAGTTTCAGGGAAAAAGGCACACGACATATTTTTGCATCGGACGCGGGTCAAAATTCGCGCCGCGTGCAGCAAACTGTGTGGGTGAGCGCTTTGGGGCATCCGTCGCGCCAATTTTTGCATTGGCCGTGTACCGGTTTCCTTGAAAATCGGTTCGCCACGCGATTTGGCTCGGGCCGCGCAGCTTTGAGGAAAATTCGCGGGTCTCATCATATGGGGAACTGAAGTTGGCGAATCACGGCACGCATGCTATACTTTGGAGGAATTAAAAAAGCCGATGACGCAATGCGCCACCGGCAAGGCAAGGCCGGATTTTCACCCGGTAGCTAGCTTACAACGTTACGATAACCGTCATCAGCTTGCGAGGCCTGGACGGTTATTTTTTTGGTCGTTTTTCATGATCTCGACAATGAGACTGCCGAAAGCAATCATCAACATCAAGGTGTCAGCGACACGCATGAAGTGCGCCTTTCAGACAAGAGCGAAGTGGCGCGGTTATGAGGGTTGGGCTTTCTACGCATGTCAGGTTGTAACTCACTGCGTTCGAACAACCTGATCAAATCCAGCCTGATGCTTGCGCCCGCACTTAGGCGCGAGTAGCAGGATGGCTTAGACCGCGCCCTCATGCGCCACGCAGCTCGATGAGCGACGACCTAAAAATAAACCATAGGCATCACCCCAATCTATTGATTGAAGCTAGCCACCGTCCGGCCATTCCTTGCCAACCATCATCATACCGGAAAAGGCAAAAATACGCGAAAAACGGTATATTTGTTTCTCATAATTCGAGTGGCGGGATTCGGCTGATCGTCGCGGTCGTTATCGATTGCGAGACGGACTGGAAAGCGATGACACAATACGCTTTGAACGCGAGAACCAGTGGGGGGATCATGACTCACTGCGCCGGATGACTGCTCGTTTTTCAACCGAGGAAGATAATATATAAAGAGATCTGGCCGTCAATCGAGCATTGGCGGCTTTTTAAGTCGTGGCTAGTGAGGCTGACTGCGAAGTCGTGACAAGCTGGTTCTGGCCAATGTTAAGACGCGATGGGGTACAGAGATTCCGAAATCATACCACGGATGTCTGGGGTGGCTCACGAATTGGGGTGGTCAACTGGTCGTTGGTTTTTGGGGGGGACATCGGTGTTTATGGCAAATTGGTTAAAAATTGGTCTACATGTAATCCGGCCGGCCGTTCCCAGTGGACGAGGGGTGTCATGACTTGGATATAATTTTAATTGTAACGGAAGAAGGCATGAACAGATAAAGGAGGAACCCATGACTGATCGAAGCACGCGAAAAGGCCGTCTGAGCACCAAATTGGCGCTGACGGTTCTGATCAGCACTGTGACCCTGAGTGGTGCGCTACCCGCGGTGACCCTGGCCGAGACTACGCCAGATCAGACGACACAGCCGGCAAAGACACCGGCGTTGACCATTGAGGATGCGACCTCAGGGAGCCTGACCGAGGTGGCGCCGACTCAACCGGAGGCCCAGCCAGAAACGGATGCGGCGCCAGAGACAGAAGCCCAGCCGGATGAGGCCACGCCGGAAGAAGCGGTCACAACACCTGAAGGTGAGAACGAGACTGAAGCGGAAGATTCAACGCTTACGGAGACCCCGAGCACTACCCCTACAGATCAGGCGACCCCTGATGCGACCGTAGCGGATGAGGCTGCCTCAGCTGAGGATGACACGACCACGGCCCCAATTTCAGACACTTGGGGCACCGTTGACTGGACGATTGCAGATGGGACGCTAACGCTGAATAGCGGTGAGGGCGCATCCGTTGGGGGGCAATCGCCTTGGCAAGACTATGCTGCAGAAATCCAACGGGTGGTCATCCAAGGAACCGTTCAATTGCCGTCGTCGAGTTATGAGTTGTTCAAGGGGCTTAACAAAGTCACGGCCTATACCGGCTTGGAAAAATTTGACCTCAGTCAAGTTTGGGATATGGATAGTATGTTTGCAGAAAATACCCAACTCACCACACTGGATCTCTCCAGCTGGGATGTGAGCGGGGTGGGCGACATGCAGCGGATGTTCAACGGCGCTGGCCTTAGTCAACTGGATCTATCTGATTGGCAGACTGGGCCGTTGAGCTACGTTCAGTCAGCGTTTGCCAATATGCCTAACCTAACGCATCTCGACATCCGTGGCTGGAATACGCGGGAGGCATATAGCCGTAGCGAATTCACCGCGGGCAGCAATCAACTAGCGGAAATTGTGCTCGGCGATGATACCATCGTTTTCGGGGTTACAACACCAGGAGGAAAAGTCTGGCAAGGGGAAAATCCCGACAACCAGTTCAAAGATTCGTATGAAGGCGGTGCTGGCGACCGTTATACCCTCATTAGAGAAGCTGTATCTGAGAACGGTCAGTGGGGCACCGTTGATTGGACGCTGGAAGACGGGGTGTTGACGCTGAACAGCGGTAAGGGTGAAGACGCTTACGGGACTTCACCGTGGGACAAGTTTGCCGGAGCAATCGATCAGGTTGTGATTCAAGGTACGGTCCAATTACCGGAGTCGTGTTACGGTCTGTTTAAAGGATTTACCGATGTGACAATCTATATTGGCTTATCAAACCTCGATACCAGTCACGTAACGGATATGGACGGCATGTTCGCTGGCAATGCCAAGGTGACATCGCTGGATCTTGCAAACTGGGATGTGAGTCAAGTGACTTGGTTAGCTAATATGTTTGCAGGTTGTAAGGCGCTGACTTCGGCCACGGTTGAAAACTGGACGCCCAAGCGCTTAGAGTACGCCAACAATATGTTTGATGGGGCTGGCCTTAGTCGACTGGACTTGTCCAACTGGAAGGTAGGGGCGCTAAGTGAGGTTCAGTATGCGTTTGCCAATATGCCCAACTTGACCTACCTCGACATCAGCGGCTGGGACACGCGCTACGCTACATTCAGTACTGGCATCGTTGCCAGCAGTGATCAACTGACGGAACTGGTTTTAGGTGACAACACGTTTTTGAGTGATATTGCGACTCCCGACGGCAAGGCATGGACAGGGGCGCAGACAGGACACCAGTTTGTCGGGCTTTATCGTGGTGGCAACCCAGATCACTACACGCTGGCACCGGTCCAAGATCAGGAAGGTAAGTGGGGCACCGTCTCGTGGGACATCGATGATGACGGTGTGCTGACACTGCAAGCTGGGGTGGGCGTGAACACGTTTCACGATGCGCCGTGGGCCAAATTTGCAGCTGACATTACCAAGGTTGTGTTTGCCGGAAAGGTGACGTTACCGAAGTGTATTAATGGGTTGTTTGCTAACTTATCTCGTGTGACCAGCTACGATGTTGCCAATGTAGACGCGAGTCGAGTGACCCATATGTCCGAGACGTTCTCTGGCAACCATGCGGTGACGAGCCTAGACCTTTCAGCGTGGCAGACAGGCAAAGTAGTTTACGCTATGGACACGTTTGAAAACATGGCAAACTTGACGGATTTGAACATCGCTGGACTTGACACCACGCATACAATTTCTCCCACAATGGTTTATAACGTGCCGAAGCTAGAATCCCTCACGCTTGGGGATAAGACACGACTGATCATCTACTCAGACACGAACTGGAAAGGCCAGAAGACAGGATACCTCTTCGATACGTCATACGGTGGTGGCTACGCAGATACGTATACCCGGACAGACGAGGAGACGATGTCAGTAGAAGTGAGCTTCCACGATACCACGCATGATCGCGTGTACGAACACTACTACGCATTCGTTAACATCAAACCGGGTCAGACAACTGTTGATGTGAATCCGGCCCAGCTCCCGGATGGCTACGAGGCAGTGGATAGTTTGACGCTGAATGCTGACGACCTGCTGGCGGACAGGGGTAGCGTTGGCGACGTGCCGGCCAATATGCTTAAGATCAAGCAGATCCCAAAGACAACGACCCGTACGATCACCTTTGAAGGCCTGCCGGCAAACCTGGCTTTGAAGGATGAAGTGCAAACCGTGGAATGGCACTGGGACTGGGTCTTCAACGAAGACGATGAAGAGGAACTTGTTCCTGTGATGGGGAGTCGTGCGCAGGAGGTGCCGCGAAACCCACTGCTGTACACGCCGGCAGCGACTAACGCAGCCTATGCGGCCTATGAAGTGAAGGAAATCCCGGGCTACACCGCCAGCGTGACCACAGTGGCCGCACACAGCCTGTCAGATGCGCATGAGCTCACCAGTCTGCCGGAGAACCTGACTTACACCGTTACCTACACGAAGAATGATGCTTCAACTGACGGAAGTGGGAGCCAAGGTGGCGCGACCGGTAGCACCACTGGTCAAACGGGCACCACAACCGATGGTAAGAACCTGCCACAGACGGGTGGTGCGATGATGAGCAGCCTGACCATGCTGGGGCTTGGCTTACTCGGCCTGCTCGGGTTCAAGACCCGCAAGCGCCAGGATTAGAATTATCGTTGCAGGTGAGTGTTTAACCGTGATCGCACCGTGTCCGGTTGCGTGACAGGTGAATCCATTTCTCAAGTTAACGCTTGCCCCTAAGCGGCCTCATGCCAGAACTCATCTGGGTGAGGCCGCTTCTTTGTGCTGATGGGTGGTTGAGCCACCCGCGGCGGTGCCGGGACTGCGGGTGATAGAGGCTCAGCGAATGCTTCGCTAAGTGGTGTTAAGTATCGTTTGATCACGCACCTAGACTGAGACCGGTCTGGGTGTTTCTTGATGTGGCGACTTGTTTTGATCCCATTTCCCCCCCAACCGTCCCTAACCCCAGTCCCCCCTTGGCTTGATATGGCGCGATAGACCAAAAACCGAAAAAATAACGCTCACGGTCGCCCCAAAATAACGGCTAGCCCTTACAATCAAGCCGAGGGAATCGTACCGTGGGTGGCGGCAACGCATCGAACAAGACAGTTGGGAAAGGTTGGGATAACATGACAAAAGTTGGCACGTTGATTCGGCAAGGTCTTCTGGCGGCAGTCGTGGGGGGATGCGTCTGCCTGGGGCTAGCGCTGACCAACGCGGTGCCTGTGCACGCGGGCACCGCGCCGAACGGCAAGACGTTTATGGTGTATTACCGGGCTTGGCGGGACAAGACGATGAAGGGCGTCAACACAACGCTGCCGGACCCGAACCGCCAGTCCATGCTGGATCTGCCTGAGGGCATCGACATTGTGAATGTGTTCAGCTACGTGCCCAGCGGTGAGGAAGCCGCGGCGGCACCATTTTATGACGCGCTCAAGACGGTGTACGCGCCTGCGCTGCACCGGCGCGGGGTCAAGCTGGTGCGCGCGTTAGCGTATGACGGGATGCTTGCGGACTTCAAGCGGTATGCGGCGACGCTTGGCGGCCCGGCGCCTTTGACGGCGGCCCAGCAGCTGGCGGCCGCGGACGCCTGGGCGCAGCAGGAAATCGCGCAGCTGGCCGGCCAGTATGGCCTTGATGGGCTGGATATCGACATGGAGCAGCATCCGGATGCGGCGACTGCGGCCCTGTCGGATGTGTTGATCCAGGCGCTGGCCAAGTATCTTGGACCAAAAGCGCACAACGGCACACTGTTGATTTATGACACGAACGCGTCAGACATGATGCCGTTCAAAAATGTTGCCGGGAACTTCAGCTATGTCGGCTATCAGCAGTACGGCAGCGGCACTGATCGCACCGCGAAGGCTGCGGCTGATTACGTGGCCGCGGGGCTGGCGCCAGGGCGCTTTCTGGCCGGGCTGACCTTCCCCGAAGAAGGCGATGAGAACAATCGCTGGGAGGACACGAATCCTGCCGATTTTCTCGCCAGCCATACGCACCAGCAGGCCGCGTTTCAAGCGACGCACAATTTAGGGGGGATGTTCCTGTATGCCGTTGATCGCGACGGGCGCACCTACAGCGAGACGGATCTCGGTCATGTGATGCCAACCAGCTATCGGTGGACCAAAACGGCGATCGCGGAGACCAAGGGTTACACCTTGGCGCAAGTGAAGCAGGCCGGGCGCCAACACCTCGCGCGGGTGGCGGCCCACAAGGGGTGGGCTGCGGCCACGGTCCGCAAGACGCAGGCGGCCCTCGATGCGGCGGACACGGTTTTTGCCGTCTACTCAGCGTTCATGTCTGATGATTATGCGCGCTCGCTGGACCCCAGCTTCGATGCGGTGAAGGAGCTGGCCCACCCGCTTGCGGACAAAACGGCACTGAGCGCCGCGCTAGCGACCGCAAAGGCCCAGCGTCAGCCGCAGGCGGGGTTGACTGCAGCCATCACGGCAGCGGCCGCCGTGCTCGCGGATGACTGGGCCGACCAAGCCGCCGTCGATGCCGCGACCGCCAGGTTGACAGCCGCCACCGCCGCCAGTCAGGCCACGCAACCGGCCACTGAGTCCCCAGCTAAGGCGCGCACAGCGCCAACTGGCCACGCACCACTGACGTCGCGGCAGCCGACACCTGCCCGTTACCCCAAGCGGCGGCAACCGGTGCGCGTGAGCCACGCGAAGCACCTGCCGCAAACCGGCGAGACGCGCAGCCCGCTGGCCGCGATGGGGGCGGCCGTGATCGCGTTGGTCGCGGGGCTGGGGGTGATGCGGTGCCGCCCGCAGGACTGAGGGCTGGTGCACACGGGGTGAAACGGCTTGTAATAAATTTATGCTTCTAGTGAGTATAATCGTTTTTGTAAAATTGTATTGACCACCATCAGTCGGCTCCGCTATGATGAATGAAAGGTCAGCCGGTGAACGGATGACCAGCTCATTGGCGGGAATGGCCAGTCATAAGGAGGACGAGATGGTGAGTAGACAAGTTTCAGCCGGGCGCTGGCATCACCGCCTGCGCCTGCTTTTGATCAGCGTGGTCGGTCTGCTTGGCCTGACGCGTGGGCAGGGCCAAGTGGCGGGCGCAAGCACCGCACCGGCGGCCCTTGTCGGCGAGGCAGTCGGGCCTGCCACAGCGGCGGATGAGCCAGAGACGAAGACGATCCACGTCAACTTGGTGGACCGCGTCACCGGTGTGCTGATGGTGCCCCTGACCTACACGGTGCCCGTTGACAGCGGCGTCCCACTTGAGGCAGTCGCGCAGGCCGTGCCGGCAGGGTACGAAATGGTCCTAGAGGAAGTGACGTACGATGAGGCGACGCAAACCTACACGGTGCCGCTGGCTCAGATCCCCGGGGCAACGAAGACGATCCACGTCAACCTAGTGGACCGGGCCACCGGTGTGCTGATGGTGCCCCTGACCTACACGGTACCCATTGACAGTGGGGTGCCGCTTGAGGCAGTCGCGCAGGCCGTGCCGGCCGGGTATGAAATGGTCCTAGAGGAAGTGACCTACGATGAGGCGACGCAGACCTATACGGTGCCGCTAGTCCGGGTGCCAGAGCCCACTAAAACGGTGACCGTCAACCTGGTGGACCGCACAACGCAGGCGCTGATCAAGCGCCTGACGGAGACCGTGCCGGCCGATACCGGTGTGAGCCTCGCCACGATCGAGGCCGCGGTGCCCAGCGACTATGTGCTTCACGCCGATGAGATCACCTACGATGAGGCCACGTTAACCTACACGGTACCCATCAGCCGGCGCGAAACTTCGACTCAGCCACAGCCCAGCACACCGCCAGCACCGGCCATCCCACAACCGACGCAATCGGCTGAACCGGCACCTACGCCCACCGCGGCGCGCACCCTGCCGCAAACCGGCGACCGGCAGACAATCTGGCTCAGCGCTTTGGGGCTGATGATACTTGCGGTGCTGGGTGGCTACTGGTACCGCTCAGGCAGGCACTAAACCGACAATGACCCCCGCATCAATCCACTGAATGGGATTGGCGCGGGGGTCATTTTAGCGAAAAGTCGGGTGTTTGTAGGCGTCAGTCCACGTGCCGCCAAGCCGAATCCGTCAAGATCCGCGCCGCGGCCAGCCCCAGAGGTAGGGCCACCACGATCAAAAGTGCCTTGACGAGCCAGGCGGCGCCGACGTCGAAGTGGTTGCCGCCGAGGTTGAACATCGCGCGGTACATGTAGAGCCCGGGCACCATGATGACGATGGCCGGGACGGTCAGCGAGATGCGCGGGAAACCGGTGTCGCGGTTGACGGCGCTGGCGAGCAGGCCGGCGACCAGCGCACCGAGGAAGGCCGCGGCGGCGGCCGGCATGGCAAAGTCAACGAGCGTCAGGCGCAGGGTGTTGGCCACGGCGCCGAGCAGGCCGGCGAAGGCTGCGAGCTTGCGTGGCGAGTTGAACATGATGGAGAAGCCGTACACGCCGCAGAAGCTGGCCAGCAGGCGCAGGCCGAGCTGAACGCCGAAGCTGAGGTTCAGCGGGATGAAGTTTTGCGGCTCAAAATGGACGAGCAGCGCGACCAGCCAGCCGGTGATGGTGGCCACGGTGATGACCATGATGGCGAAGGTCCCGCGCTCCAGCCCCGAGCGCATGTCGAGCTTGGCCATGTCCAGGCCGCTGGTGATGAAGGGAAAGCCGGGGATCACGAACAGCATCGCGCCGATGTAGCCAGCCTCGTGGGCCTGCGAGATGCCAAGCGTCAGCTCCAGCACCTTGAACAGCAGCAGGTAGGCCAGGCAGCTGATGGCGACGGACACCGCGGTGCTGGCAGTGACGGTGATGCGCCGCGCGCCCATCAGGCGGCGCGAATAGTTGCCGGCACCGGCGCCGACAAACGCGCAGACCATCTCGATCGGCCCGCCGCCCAGCAGGAAGGTGAAGGCCGCACAGGCCAGCGCGCTGGCGAGGCCGGCGGTCGCGGCGGAGAAGTTGCCCGGCTTTTTTTGGATCTGGTCGAGCCGGTCGTGCACCTCCTTGGGCGTCAATAGCAGGCACGTGGCGGAAAACTGGTTGACGAAGCGCTCCATGTCCGTCAGTTTGTCCGTGTTGACCCCGCTGGTTGGCAGCGACAGCGCCTGCGAGTAGTGGCGCCCGTTGTCAAAGCAGGTGTACTCAATGGTGATCAGCCCCACATCGGCCGCACACGTCAGCCGCAGCGCCCGCGCGATCGTGTTCATCGCCTCGCGCACGCGCCACGCCCCCGTGCCACATGACAGCATGATGATGCCGACGCGCCCGACAATGGTGGCGCGCTCGGTCAGGCTGGCCTTGGTCACCGGCCGATTTTCGTCGCGCACAAAACTGTGCCACGGGATCGCCATGTGGTGGTTGGCGGAGAGATGAACGTGTGGGGTGGGTTCGGTGGTGGACATAAGGGGCCTCCTGGTGTTGGTTACCTTCTAATGTACCACTTCTCATACCGGCTGTGGGTGAAATGAAAGCACGCATTGGCGCAGGGGCAGGGGTGACGGGACAATATCGGGAGCTGACAGCGCTGATAATTGGCCGTTTTTCAACAGCAAAAGGGGATGAGACTTCTGCCTCACCCTCTTTTGCTATACGAGGTTCTATCGCTGCGCGGCTCAGAGGTCGCGATAGTTGATTAATTTAATTTTTCGCTGTGCGAGGCCAGCGCGTACTGTAGCGGATGTGAAGAAGGCGTAGTCACTTGCGCGCCGATCCGTCAGCGAAGAGCGCTGTTCCAATAGATGATCCACACGCCCGGCATGCCCAATTAATTCGCCAACCGTATAGTCGGATAGGGCATCAATGAACGCGAACGCGTCATGGGGTTGATCCTGGTTGGCATCCAGTGCGTAGGTTACCGCAGGCTGTTTCGGCGCGATTGTCTGGGGCGCTTCGACCCACGAACGATCGGGCGCTAGGGAAAATAGACTGCGTTCATTGCGCATCGGGACGTGAATCAGATTCGCGAGATCGGCAATCATCTGGTGCCACTTTGGCCCGAGCAGCGTCAACCCGTGATGCGTGGTAATGTGGTCGATTTGTATTCCCAGACGTTGCGCCCGTTGAATCTGCGCGACTAGCTCTAGCCGCACCTCTGCGAAGCGAACTAAGCCAGCCTTAGCACGCGTTTCAAGTTGCTCAAACTGCCAGAATTGGTCTGTGGCAGGGTCAATCAGGGACGGGATCTCAGAAGTGGGCGTGATGGCGTGATGCCGATCTAGAATCAGATGGATCCCCATATGGGTCACGCCGGCAGCACGGGCTGAGGCCACAGCGGTGGATGCTTCCGGCATGCCGACCATCAGATTGGTACTGGTAATCGCTCGGCTGGCCAACAGTTCTAGAATTGCCGTTGAAACCGCGGGGGTGATCCCAAAGTCATCGCTTTCGAGAATTAGTCGGGTCGGCATTAGACCGCCTTCTGTTCAGCGCGTAAGGCATTGCCATCCGCGATCTTAAAGAATGGGTAGTAAGCCAGCGTGTCGAGTAACGCCAGGACCAACTGGAAGACGCCCAACTTCCAACTTCCTTCCATCAATCCAGTGAAGAAAATTGGGATCGGCATACCCAGAATAGTGGCACCACTCGCGGCTGGCAGGATTCCAATTTTGACCAACAGGAAGCCTAAACCTAGGTTGAGGATTGGCAAGAAGACATAGGGAAGGAAGAAGATCGCATTAAACACGAGCGGAATCCCGTAGACCAAGGGTTCATTGATACCGAAGATCCCGGCTGGCAAAGCGAGACGACCCATCACTTTGAACTGCTCGCTCTTGGCGCGAAAGGCCATCATAAAGTTCAACCCTAAGGTCGCGCCACCACCCCCAATGGAGCAACAGATAATCCAGAAGGCAATGGTCGTGATGTAAGGAAGTGGCTTGCCCGCATTAAAGGCCGCCAAGTTTGCGAGGTCCATGGGGAGATAGACAGTGAGCAGAATTGGCATCACGACAAGCATCCCATGAATCCCGATGAACCAGAATAACGATGAAATAAGTGTCAGTGCGAGCATCGCCCAGATCGACGACCCCATGTGCGTGAGGGGTTGTTGAATGAGCGTGTAGATGACGTTGTGGATGGTCTTGAAAGACGTAAAGCTGAAGGCAAAGCGGATCAACAGCGCACAGCCAGTAATCAGAACTGCTGGGACGACACTACTGAGTGATTTAGAAACCATTGGCGGGACGGCATCCGGGAGCTTGATGACCCAGTGATGTGCAAGCATAAAGACAAAAGCGTTCCCGACCGATAACCCGACAATGATTGCCATGAAGAAACCTGCCGCCCCTAACCAGTCAAAGGAGAGGTAGCTGACGGTCTTGACGACAGTCAGTGGCGTAATGATCAAGAACGTCACTAATGAGATGAGCAGCGGAATCAGCCCATCAATGTGCGCACGTTGGACGCGCACATAGGTCAGTGACAAACAGGCGATGATGGCAACGATGTTCGTGGTAAACTGGCTCGCCAGTGCGAGGGTCTCTTTAAGCTGAACATGAACTAAAAAATCTTGATACCCCTGAATTGGTAAATTGGTGATCAGGCCAAAAATTGCGCCTACGATAATTAAGGGCAGAACATTTAGTAAGCCACTCGTAATATCTTGCAATACTTGAATGCGATTCAGACGTTCGTTGATTTTCTCAAGGCCAAGCATGAATTTGTTTCTCGGTTCCTCTTGCATGATAGCGCCTCCTTATTTTGATGTCCTGAGAATCAGGGCTTCGTACGGTTGCAGTGTGAGAACGTCACCGGTGAGTGACGTTTTTTTATAGTTTGCAATAATTGTGTGATAAGTACCCTTTGGCAGGCGCCGCGACAGCACCTGCTGAGTAAAATTGGCGACAACAAGCAAAATCTCTGAGTCAGACTCGCGACGATAAGCAAAGACCTCACCGTCTGCTGGGTCCAATAGTTCAAAGCGACCGGATTTAAGTGTGTCGTTGCTGTGCCGTAAGTGGATAAGTTCCTGGTAAAAAGCCAGAGTGCTTGCAGGACACGCTGAAGCGCGCGCCACCGTGTGCTGATCATCGTGCTCTGGGATTAGCCAAGGGGTGTGACTAGAGAAGCCATGGTTGGCGGTGTCATCCCATTGCATGGGAAGGCGGGCGTTCTCTCTAGATTTTTGCTGAAGAATGGCTAGTGCCTCGGCCGCGCTTTTTCCATCCTGAAGTAGGCCGGCATACGCGTTTCGTGATTCTGCGTCTTGATAGCGGTCAATACTGGTGAAGTAGGCGTCTTTCATGGCGATTTCCTCACCTTGATAAACAAACGGAACGCCGCGTAAGCCGAACTCAATGATTGCTAAGGCCTGTGCGGACTGATCCCGATAGACGTCATCATTCATGAACCGTGCAAGCGCGCGGGGTTGATCGTGATTGGTCCAGAAAAGGGCGAGGTGGCCGCCGCCGTTCATTGTGCCAACTTGCCAGTTACTGATAATGCGTTTCAGCGTAGGCAAATCATTCATACCCAGCGCCCACTTTTGGCCGTTGGGATAATCAACCTTCATATGGTGAAAGGTGAAGCCCATACTGAGCTCTTGGCGCGCGGGGTTGGTATATAAATTGGTGTTCTCAATTGTTGTTGAGGAAAGCTCACCAACCGAGATCAGCCCATAAGGGGCAAGGACTTCACGGTTGATCTCGCGAAGGAATTCATGGATTCGTGGGCCGTCTGTATAGAAGTTACGCCCATCGTCCTGCGGCGTTGCGAAAGTATCGTTAGGGAACCGCTGATCCTTGGACAGATTGTTAATGACGTCAAGCCGAAAGCCTGCGATCCCTTTATCCGCCCAGAATCGCATTACTTGGAAGAGCGCGGTTCGAACCTTTGGGTTTTCCCAGTTCAAATCTGGCATCGCGCGGCCATAGAGATGCAGATAGTACTCATCAAGATCGGGGACGTATTCCCAGACGCTTCCGCCGAATTTGGATTGCCAATTATTCGGCAACTGACCTTTAGGCGCGGTTTTCCAGATATAGTAATCATGGTACGGGTTATCCTTGCCCTTCAGCGCTTCTTGAAACCAGTGGTGTTGACTTGAAGTGTGATTAAGCACCATATCCATCATGATGCCAATGCCACGCGCCTTGGCTTGGCTGACGAGCCGATCGAAATCGTTCATCGTGCCAAAGACAGGATCGATTGCGTAATAGTCCGAGATATCATAGCCGTTGTCGCAACCGGGTGAACGGTACATTGGTGTAATCCATAGCAGGTTAATGCCGAGTTCTTTTAGATAATCCAGCCGGCGAGTGATTCCGGGGATGTCACCAATCCCATCACCGTTTGAGTCTTGAAAGCTGCGGGGGTAAATTTGATAAGCGACAATGTCTTGAAGTTTAATAATGCTCACCTCACAAATATTTGTTGATAGCGCTTCAACAAAGTGCATGTTAAACCTGTACGTACTAGTTGTCAATTATATTTGAAAGGTTGATAAAAACGGCTATTTTGATGTATGATTCATATACGTACAAGATGACTAACGGAGGCGCAATGATGACGGTCAAACATGTCGCGATTTACTCAGATCTCTTACGCAAAATATCCCGCCACGTTTATGCGGCGGGAAGCTACTTACCGAGCGAGCAAGACCTAATGGCCTTGTATGGCACCTCGCGTGATACGGTGAGAAAAGCACTCAGCGCGCTGCTCGAGGATGGTTATATCCACAAGATCAAGGGTAAAGGGTCGCTGGTCCTAGAAACTGATCGCTACTCTTTTCCAATTGCATCGCTGACGAGTTATCAAGAACTTGATGACATCTTTGACATGAAATCGCATACCCAAGTGCTCGCTTTGGAATCCGCAGTGGTGCCAACGCGTGAATTCAACCTGGCGGACAAGGTGTGTTTAGCGGCGACCAAAGTTGAGCGGCTTCGGTACGTTGAAGGCGTGCCACTGATTATTGATCGTGACTATGTCTTGAAGGATATTGTACCGACCGTTCCGCGCGCTGCTGCTGAAAACTCGCTTTTTGCCTACTTTGAGGATGAGTTGGGGCTTAGTGTCAGCTACGCGAATAAGGAACTGACGGTTGCGAAAGCAAATCAGGATGAAGCTGATGCCTTGGAGATGAAGCTGGGGGATCCGATTGTAATTATTCGCAGCATCACGCATCTGCAGTCCAATCAGGTGGTGAGCTACACGACTTCCGTTCATCGTGGCGATAAGTTCAGATTCACGGAGCACGCGATGCGACGAAAAGTATAGATGCATACGGTATTTACGCTGTTGTTTGGAGTGGCCTTTCTCCAGGTGGTACGGGCAACGCCTAACTTAGCAGTCATGGGTCTCACGAAGCGCAACGTGACAAAAAGAGCGGAATTATTAAAATGGCCACCAACCGAGTCGGTTAAGCGGCGGGGCCTCAGCGATTGCTGGAGCCTTTTTTAGTGGTTGGAAAATTGGCCTTAGATTAAAAAAGTCCGCCCCAAAAGGCGGACAATCGGCACTCATCGGCGCCACAGAACCTGAACTAGCGGGCCAAATGCACAATTCCAATGGTCGGCGCACCAAGGGTGGTCACGGTGCATCAAGCAGCACCAGCGTTTGGCATCAGGAGCCGCCCAGCTGTTTCATGTGGAACGGTTGGGCCAGTATCGCATGAAAGTGTCAGCTTGCGCGAGCGGCGGGGGAGCGTTACAGCCCAAACGCCGCGTCGTACTGCAGCACGCCACTGACGCCACTCAGTCCGTCTGGGATGAGCTCGCGGAGCATGAAGTTTTCCTCGGGCACGTCAAACGGCGCCTGAACGCCGAAGTCGATGGCGGGGCGGTAGCCGAAGCGGCCGTAGTAGGCGGGGTCACCGAGGATCGAGATGGCGCGGCGGGCGTCTTCCCCGGCCTGGGCTTCCAGGTAGGTGATCAGCGCGCCACCGACCCCTTGGCGCTGCCAGTCTGGGGCCACGGCCAAGGGGGCAAGCACGAACACGGGCCAGCGCCCGTGGGGGCCAACGATGGCAGCTTCGGATAGCAGGGCGTGGCCGACCAGCACGCCTTGGTCGCTGAAGGCGACCGCGTCGTAGGCCGGGTGGTAGGTGGGGCTTTGCCGCAGCTTGGCAACCAGCGCGGCTTCGTTGCCGTCGGCGTGTGGCGCGGTGGCAAAGGCTGCAGTGATGAGGGTGAGGCTGGCGGCCCACTGCTGCGGGGTAATTGGCGTGATGCGCATGTGGTTTCCTCCTTTGGCTAAAGGGTTGACTGCAAATCGAGTTGGGCGCACAGCACCGGCCGCGCATTCAGCGGCTGGATAGCCCGGGCGTTGGCACCAAAATGGGCCGTGCACCACGTAACTTGGGCAGCGCTGACGGTGTGCTCGGTTTGCGCCAGCACGCACCAGGTGACGCCTTCGGTCAGCGGTGGCGTCGTCAGCGAGCCGCGGTAGCGATACATGGTGGCGGTGTGCGGGAAAAACGGGGTCAGATCCAGCGATAGCGGCGTGGCTGCGCCAGGTCGCCAAGTGGCCATGGCCGCCGCAAGCGCCGGGTCGGCGGGCCCGACTGGCAACAAGATGGCCACGACGCAAGGCTGCCCCAGCGCGTCTTCATGGACGAGGTGCAGCTCCAGGTCAAATGCCGCGTCGAGTTGATGCTCAACTGGGGCGTGCACATGGGCCTGGACGAACTGAAAGGCGCGCCCGTCCAGGCGCATCGCACCGGTGCCAAAAAGGCGCAGGGTGGTGTCATCTGCGGCGACCTGCGTGATGCGGTAAGGCGCCGTCAGTGTCAGCGCGGTGGTGCCTGCCGGGGTCCCGGTCAGGTGAACGGGGGATTGCGCCTGGCCGAAGTTGTTGGCCCAGTGGCCTTGGTCGTGGTAGTCAAGGGTCATGGTGTGCGGGTCCTTTCGCGAAGTTTACCCGATTGTAGCGCCGAACGGCGAAACCTGCAATCGTGCTTGACAGGGACCGTTCCCCGGCGTATTCTACAGTCATCGGTTAGTTACTTAACCAACTAACCAAATAACTGGGAGGTGGGCGGATGCATTTTGACGCGAGTAGTATTGTGCCGCTGTATCAGCAGATCACGACGCAGTTCACGGCGGGGATCCTCTCCGGGGCCTTTCCCGAGGGGGAGCAGGTGCCGTCGACGACCGAAGTGGCGCGCGCGTACGCGCTGAATCCGGCGACGGTGCTGCGCGGCATGAACGCGCTGGTTGATGCGGGACTGCTGGAAAAACGGCGTGGCATCGGGATGTTCGTCGTTGCCGGCGCCCAGGCGCAGCTGCGGCAGGCGGCGCAGGCCGACTTTTTTGACCAGCGCGTCGGGGCCGTGGTGGCCGAGGCAAAGACGCTGGCGATTCCGAAGGCGGCGCTGGTGGCCGCCATTGAGCGGGGGTACGAAGAATGAGCGAACTGAAATTCAAGCACGTGACCAAGCAATACGGGGACCAGGCCGTCCTCAAAGGGGTCGATATGACCTGGGCGGCCGGGCACCTCTACGGCCTGCTGGGGCGCAACGGCGTGGGCAAAAGCACGCTGATGCGCATCGTCAACAATCGCACCTTCGCCACGCACGGTTCGGTACTGCTGGACGGGACATCGGTGGTGGAAAACGAAGCCGCGCAAAACCGCATCTTCCTGATGTCAGACGCCATGCTGTACCCAGCTGACCGGACTGTGGCCTGGGTTTTCCAGATCACCAAGGCGCTGTACGGCGACTTCGATGACACCCGCGCCGCGCACCTGACGCGAGTGTTCAAGCTGGACCCGAACCAGCGCCTCGGCCGGCTATCCACCGGCTACAAGACGATCGCCAAGCTGATCGTGGCGCTGTGCGTGCCGTGTGACTTCGTGCTGCTGGATGAGCCGGTGTTGGGGCTGGATGCGCCGTTTCGCGAACAGTTTTACCAGGAGCTGCTCGCGACCTACACCGAGCGGCCGCGGACTTTTGTCATCGCGACCCACCTGATCGAGGAGATCGCGACCCTGATCGACCACGTTTTCGTGCTGGCGGACGGGCGCATCACCCTGGATGAGGACACCGAGAGCCTGATGGCCAAGGGCCGGGTGGTCAGTGGCCCGGCCGGGTTGGTGCGCGATTACCTGAGTGGCGTCAACGTGCTGCGCACCCGTAGCATGGGCGGCATGCTGACGGCGTATACGCTGGACGCGCCACTGGAAACACCGTTGCCGGCCGGCGTGACGCTTGAGGGAATGGACCTGCAGCGGCTGTTCATCGAGCTGACGGCGGAGGTGGGCACGGATGAAGACTAGTGCAACGAACCGTGTCATGCTCGGCTTCTTCGCCCGGTTCACCGGCGCCACATTGGTGGGGGCCCTGGTGGGGATCCTGATCTCCGCCTTTCTGTTTCCCACGATGCTCGGTGTTGGCCGGTACAGCCTGACGGACTGGCTGATTGGCGTCATGGGCCTGATCATCGGCGCCGTGTCGCTGAGCGTGACCGGCTTTGGCTTTCAAAACGGCATCAGCCGCCGCAGCATGACCCGCAGCCTGCTCCTCGTGTTTGCCGGCAGTAGCGCCTTGTGCGCGGTGGGTGTGCAGTTGGCGTACCTGATCGCCCGGCTGAGCGGCGCCCGCGTGAACGGCTTGCTGAACGCTTATGCGGCCGGCCTGCACGGGGTGGCCAGCGTGATCGGCCTGTTGATCTGGCTGGTGCTCCTGTTTGGCCTGATGGTGGCAGGCGGCATCGCCACGTTGATCATGAACAAAAAAACCAAGCGCGCCGCGTTCTGGTGGGGCCTGCTCACCTATGTCGGCATCGGGGTGACCATCGCGGTTTGGTCATTCGTCAACGACCTTGCCTTTCAGCAGGGCCCAGTCGTGATGATTCGCGCCGTGGTCGGACTCGGCGGCGGACAGCCGCAACCGTTATTGTTATTGCTGTGGGTCAGCCTGCTGACGGCATTGGTGACGTACGCCTTTACGCGCATGATGGCGCGCATGGAAATTTTGGGGTGATGAGATGAAACTTCACGCGATGTTAAAACTGGAGGCCAAAAGCCTCCTTCGGCCGTTTCTGATTTTTTTCGTGGTGCTGGCGAGCCTGGCCCTTTTGATGCTGAGCCTCAATGCCGCGCTGACGGGGAGCTGGACTAGCGGCCTCTCGATCGGCAACCCGTTCATCGTGCCGTCTGTGATCATGATCGGGGCGATCAGCGCCTTGCGCACCCCGACCTGGCTGCGGCTGGGCACGCAGATGGGCGTCACGCGGCGGCAACTCAGCGCCAGCTTCGTTATCATCTGGAGCGGCATCACCGTGCTCATGATGGCCGTGATGGTGCTGTATTCCCAGACGGGTGGGCACCCGATGACCTTTTTGGCCGAGCTCGGGTATCCAGGCGCCATCACGCCGGTGGTGTGGGGCGCCAACTGCCTGTTTCTGGTGCTCATCCTCTTGGCCAGCGGGCTGCTGGGGTGGCTGTTCAACGCGTTTTACTACAACGCGAATCAGTACCTCTTCCTCGGCATTGTGGCGGTGGTGGCCGTGGTCACCGTGGCAAGCTGGAACAACTTTGTGACTGGCATTGCCCCGTCAGATAGCGATGCCGCCAAGTTGACGCGCCGCTTGGCCAGCGGCTCGCTGACCCGCACCCTGCCGGCGGGCGAAGCCAACCCGTGGCTTTTGGTCGGCCTCGCGCTGGCCGTGGTGCTGGTGCTGGCCCTGATGCTCGGGTTGCTGATGCGGCACCTCGACATGAAGCCGAGCAGCGACCTGTCCGGCCTGTCCGGGCTGGTGGGCCGCCACGTCGTCTTGATCCGCGTGGCCCTCGCTGCTGCCGCGCTGCTCCTGTTGTTCAGCGGCGCCGCATTCCCCACCAAGTCCATCGGGCTGGTGGTGCTGGGCGTTGTGTTCTTCGCGCCGATGCTCGCGGGTAAATAATTGCCCGGGCAATAATCGCGTTGAAGAAGCCCGCACACCGGATCGGCGTGTGGGCTTCTGGCGTCGCGTAGGATTCAGTGGCGCTCGCGGTACAGCAGATAGACATAACCGCCGAGCCCCACGAGACCAATGGAGAGACTGATCCAGCGGTTGGCTTCCGTGATGTACAGGACCGCCAGCGTGAGGATAAACAACAGGTAGAAGCGGGTACTTTTTTTCATGAAGCGACCTTCTTTCGAACGGTAAAGAAGCGCGAAATTTAATTGCGCCGCTTGTGCTCCTGGTACATGAAAAAGGCCATACCTGACAGCCCTAATACCCCGATCGGAATCGAGAGCCGGTGCCCCCGGTCCGTGATGTTGATAAGTGTGATCGAACCGATCACCAGTAGCGAACAGATCGTGCTTGCTTTCATGGTGGTCACCTCTTTGACTTGATGTGAGTCGTCGTTTGCTGCCACGGTGAGCCCGTAGCTGCTTCGGACGACTAGATCATATCTAATTCAGTTGATTTCCACAAACAATAAGATGCTGGCAGTTCAATACAGCGCGCTGTCAGCTTGATGGAGGATTTGAAATGACAACTCACCCAGAATGTCCCTGGTGCGGTGGCACCGATTTTGTCGAGGCCAAGCACATGCCGTATCAAAACGTGGCGCCGCTCAGCAGCACCCTGGCGCTGATTGGCCGCGCAGATCTGCGCTACACCATCTGTCGCAACTGCGGGACCGTGGTGCGCACCTACGTGGCCGACGTCGACAAGGTGCGGCGGTGGCGGTGAGCAGGGTCACGTGTTGCCCGGGCAATAATTGTGCGGAGGCGGCGACTTTTTTCGTTTTTGAGCCTGAGCAGACAAAGGTCGTGGCGTCTGCTAAACTGTGGAAGAAAATGAGGAAGCGGAGGAAGCGTCAATGAAGCGAGTTATTGGGTGGAGTCTCGTTGGATTCAGCGCGCTATTGCTGGCGGGGTGTGGGGCAACAACGGGTCAGTCGAAACAGCCGGCCAGCCAATCAAGTGTCAGTAGCCCTTCAGAGGCCAGTCCATCGACGAAGAAAACCGAGGCGCCAGCAGCTGCACCCTGGGGCGCGACTAAGAAGCGACAGTTGAGCGCCTTTATGAAGCAGTGGTCGAGTGAGATGGGGCAACACTGGATCGGGACGTACGACGACCAGCCATTGAACTACTACGGGGTGGATGCCGAAGCACTGACGGCCAATCAGGGAATCACGATGACGTGGGGCCAGCAACCGATACAGATGCAGTGGACGGCTAACGGATTCACCGCGGCCGAATTTCAGCTGCTGGCCGCGGCGTATACGCCGGGCGCTGGGGAGATGGATGAGATCCTGTACCTGTTTTGCCTGCACAATGGGCGGCCGGTGATTTTCACATCGATGACCACGAACGGTGGCGTCTTGTACCTGGCCGACTCGCAGAATGTCGCGCTGTATCAAGGTTTTATCGAAATCGTCACCGGTAAGAAGCCAGCAGCCAAAACTGACGCCGACTTGAATGCGGCCAACGCAGCCACAGTGGCGGCCAAGCCGCAAGTTTGGCCGGCGTCGTATGCAGGCACCTGGTACACGTACAGCGGTGATGCGGTTCAACATTTCACGAACGGTTTTGGTGACAAGCATCTGGCCACCACGGATGCTGCTTCGGCAGACGGTACCGGCATGCGGTTAGATTGGCCATACGGGCGATCGCCGCAGTTCATCAACGCGCGTGGTGTGCAGCAGACCGCGGGGGCCGGCACAGATTACTATGTGCGCTATCGTTACGATGATGGTCAGCAGGTCCCAGTGATGACGCTGGCTAGCGGTGCTGGTATCTGGTTTGATGGCAATGCTTATCGTACATCGGCTCAGGCTGCGCGGATGCAAAATTGGATTTACGGCGATGAGCCGCAGGGTCGCTAGATGTGTTGCTTGTGACGCTCGGTGAGCCGGTGGGCGGCAAATTGCTGTGCTGCCACGTGTGGGGGGCTTGCGGCAAATGCTGACCCAGCGAATTCAGACACTGCAACTCGCCGAGCAAAATCGGGCGGACGCAGCAAGCGATCCATTACTTTGACCGGGTCTTTCGCGCGGCGTGGTTTGGTAAGTGACGCGCAAGTTGATCGCCGTGCAGGCTCGCGACCTGTCAACGTCTGCTGGCAAACCGTCTTGCTCAGCCGATGTGGGCTGGGTGCCGATCGCCGGTCTGCGTAGCCCTGCTTGCGACGGCAGATCCACCCTATCAGTTGAACGATTGATCCTTCTCCCAAAATGGGCGCGCCGGCTGGTGCGCCCATTTTGGTGTGCGCATTTGTTGGTTGGTAGGCACAGTTCGTGGCCGGCCACTGACGTATCGGTGGGGGCCGACCGTACCGAGCAGAAACCAGCGTCGCACCTGCACGTGGGGTGAATTGATTAAACCCCTTAGCCATCAGGCCCGGCTGGCGCGGTGGCTCACGTGGCCGGTGTAACTGTGCCGTGCGTGAATAAGTGGGTTAAGCCGAGACAAAATTCTTGCATTGCTAGTTTGATTTGTGTTAAAAAACATAACGAACCGAGTGCAAAAAGTAATTAATATTAATTATTTAGTTATTAGATAACCTGAAAATGCTGAATAACGGGGATTTGGATGAAATTCGCTTCGGTTTTTCTAAATGTATAAATAATTACAATTATATTTTAAAAAACACTATGAATTCACCAACCGCGCCTGCAACTGAAGCTTACGCACTTGGTCGCGCGGATCGACGGACAAGGCAATGATGGGCAAGCATCCTGAGGAGGAAATGAGCATGAAACAGATCGAGAAATGTCGTTATAAGTTATATAAGGCGGGGAAGTGCTGGGTGGTGGCGGGGCTGGTCATCGCCGGGCTCGGCGTGGCGGCTGGGCAGCTGCCCGGGAGCCCCGTTTTGGCGGACGCAGCACCGGCGGTCGGTCAGGTGGCCGATAACAAGAGCCAAAACCTGGATCTGACCGGGGGGATCGCGGATTTGACCGAGAACTTCACGCTGAACGGGGCTGCCCGGATCAGCAACGGGGCAGTCATGTTGACGCCGGACAGCCAGAATCAGTCGGGGAACCTGACGCTGAACTCCAAGATCGATCTGGGCTACGATTTTGACATGACGGCGAATATCACCATTGGCCAAGGAGACGGCATCGGGATCGGGTTTCACACGGGGAACAGCAACCAGACAGGCCGCAAGGGCGGGTCGCTTGGGTTCGCGACGCTACCCGAGGCGTTCGGCTGGAAGGCGGACACGTACTACAACGCTGGTGCCGCCAAAATCGATATCGATCCGGCGACCGGCCATCCCTACTTCGGGCCCGATCCGGCTGGGATGTTACATCGGTTTGGGGCGTTTGTCAGTACCGCAGCGAACGGTGTGACGATTGACACAGATGCGGCGTCCGCGCAGCCGATCGATGTGAGTTATACGAACCTGCACGTCCACTTTGATGCGGCGAGCCGGACGCTGACGGTGAACCTGACGAAGCCGGCCAGCGGTTCGACCGCGGCAAAGACGCTGACCTGGACTCGTGACATCAAGGCAAATATTCCGGCGGACCGCCTGGTGTCGTTTTTCATCTCGGGGTCAACCGGTGACGCCCATTCGACGCAGCTGTTTGCGCTGAAGTCGTTCAACTATCACGCGGTGGGTACGGTGCACGTGACCTATGTGGATCAAGACACCGGGGCCACGCTGGCGCAGCAGGACAGCACCGGGGCCTTGAACACCTCGGTGGCGCTGAACACCACCACCGAGTATCAGGCTGAGATGGCCAAGTTGGCCGCGCAGGGGTACGTTTTGGCCGAGCAAACGCCGGCCGACCCCATCACCTTCGCCAACGCGAACCAGACCAACGCGGTCACGGTCAAGGTGCACCGACCGGTCAAGCTCAACGTGCAGTTCACCGACGCGGTGACGGGGCAAGCGCTGGGCGCTCCGGTGGCCGTGACGGGCTGGGTCAAAACCGCGGGGGACCGGCAGGCCGTGACCGACCGACTGGCAGCGTTGACGCAGGCCGGCTACGCGGCGAATGCGCTGTCCGCCCTGCCTGAGGCGCTGACACTGGCCATGCAGGGGCAGACGGTGACGATCCCGCTGACGCACCGCATCGATGTGACGCAGGCAACCCTTGAACGTCACATCACATACGTTGGCGCCGGTGCCAAGACGCCCGTCCCGGTGACACAAGCCGTTGCGGTGACGCGCACGACGGACCTTGTCACGCAGGCGACCACAGTGGCGGTTGATCCCCGTGGGTTTGCGGCAGTCGCAACCCCCGAAATCGCCGGCTACACCAGTGACCAGGCCAGCATTCCGGCACTGGTCCCTGCGGACGACACGGCTTTAGCGCCGCTGGTTGTGCACTACACGCCAACGCGCCAGCACATCAAGATCAACTACATTGACGCCAACACAGGGGCATTGCTGGCAGCCGATGACCTCGAGGGCCCGACCGATACCACGGTGGCGTATCATTCCCAAACGCGGTTAGCGGCGCTGATGAAGGAAAACTATGTCCTGATCGATGGCAATTTGCCAGCTACGGAAGAGCTGACGATCGGTGCAACGGATACCACCTATCAGCTACGGCTGGGACGGACGATGCTGCCGGATGACACGGCGGAGTCGTCAAACGTGCACGTGTGGGAGATCGTCCAAGTCGGTGACCCGGTATTCCGAGACGACAGCGGCGCGATGCTGCCGGATGACACGGCAGAGTCGTCAAACGTGCACGTGTGGGAGCTGGTTCAGGTCGCCGGTAACGATAGCATCACCGTTGATGACTTGCACGCACTTGGCTACGGCCCGGACGGTTACCGTGAAACGCCACAGCCACGCGCAACCGAGCTGCTGCAGACGCCTCAAAGCGCCATCACGCCCGCGCGTCACCGGGTGACTCGCACCACGCGGGCAGCGCGGCGGTCCTTGCCGCAGACAGGGGAGCGCGCGACCGGCTGGGCGAGCGTTGGGCTGGCACTATTAGCGCTGACGGGACTGGCGGCGCTAGGCGTGCGCCGGCGCGCGCGATGATCGCCTGCGCGGCGGGTCGTAAGTCTGGTGACCCCGCCGCGGTGATTTTGAAGCAACACTAAAACAGGCCTCAAAGCAGCATGCGTGCCGCTTTGAGGCCTATTTTGCGTGACAAGGATTCAGCTCAGCTACTCACCCGGAACGTAATCCTCGTCGATCACAAGCACCGGCTTGATGGTTTTGCCGGAGCGAGAATCGGCGTTGGCTTCGTTGATCTGGTCGAAATCGTAGAACTTCTCGGTTTTGTCGAAGTCGAAGAGGCCCATCTTGTAGAAGTCGATCAGACGCGGAATATCGACTTGTGGAATGGAATCGCCCATGTTGACGCCGACGATCTTCTTGTCGTCAACACACAGGTCGTTCCAGGTGTCCACGTCGATGTGGTGCGGGGTCACCGCGATGGTGGCGGTGGTGCCGCCTTGCGCGAGCACCTTGATGGAATCTTCCATGACCTGCGTGACGCCGGTCGTGTCGACGGCCCAGTCCACGCCGCGGCCGCCGGTCAAGTCCTTGACCGCCTGAACCACGTCGATGCCCTTGGAGTTGATGGTGTCGGTGGCGCCCAGCTCTTTGGCTAAGGCGAGGCGGCTGTCGATGATATCAATCCCGATGACCTTGACGCAGCCGGAGATGCGCCCGGCCATCATGGCAGCCAGACCCACGGCGCCGGTGCCGAAGACCGCGATCGTGTCGCCTGGGCGTGGCTTGAGGGTGTTCAAAACGGTTCCGGAGCCGGTCACGTAGCCGCATCCCAGCGGGCCGAGCTTGCGCAGGTCGAGAGCCTTGTCCACCTTCACCGCGTTGCGCTCGCGCACGACGGTCGTGGTGGTGAAGGAACTCTGGTCAAACATGTCCGCGACGTGCTGGCCGTTTTCGGTGAAGTGGCTGGAACCGTCCGGCCGCACCCCGGAAAGATTGTTGTGCGCGTAGTTCTCACACTGCGTCGGGATCCCCTTCAGGCAGGACTTGCAGTTCCCACAGGCGAAAAATGACAGGACGACGTGGTCACCGGGAACGAACTGGGTGACTTCCGGGCCGACCTTTTCGACGATGCCGGAGCCTTCATGGCCGAGGACGATCGGGTAGTCGATGATCGCGTCCCCGATGCGCAGGGCTTCATCGGAGTGGCAGATGCCGCTGGCCACCATATGCACTTGGATGTCGTCCGGCCCCATTTCGGCCAGTTCAATGTCATCTTTGATTTCAAAATTGGCGTTTTGTTCCGCCACAACCGCTGCTTTGATTTTCATGCGTGTGCGCTCCTTTGGATTTGTTTGAACAAGTTCATTATTTCACGAATCTCAAGAATTGCAACCGGTTTCACAAAAAACGTCGCGCTTGCTGTGGGCACGCGCCCGGATGGGAGAAAGTACGCTGTCATCTTCGGGTGATCGGTCAGCCGAAGCCGTCACCCGAGGGCATAGGGCCAGCAAGGGGTTGCTCGGCCAACCCGATATAATAACGACAATATAAGCATTAACCCCTGTTATTTTAAGCGAAAATTTGACGAAAAATAACGACTCGTCGTACACTGACGATGAATCTGATGCGTGCTTCTGGGACTTCTGCGGCAGCCACATGATGGTGCCTCGGTCACCTGCCGCGCGCGACTGTTGCGTGCGCAAGGGCCGGGGCGGTCGGCAAAAAGGAGGAACATTGTCATGACACTCAAGACATTGCTGGGCGTTGGGTTGATCAGTGGCCTATTGCTCAGCGCAGGAACGGCCCAGGCGGTGGTTGCCGCCACGGGCAGCGGCCGGGGGGATGCGGCGAATAATATCGCGGCGGCCACGGTCGGGGAGGGATTTATCGCCGAAGGAGACATCGATGCGGAAGCGGATAGCACGGCGACGGCTGAACTGTTGCCGGGGTACCTGACGCTGGATGCGGTGCCGGACTTTCAGTTTGAGTCGACTTCAGTGGCGGATGTGATCCGCGGCGCGGTAACGCTGAACTTAGCGGATGCGGCGCAGACGGCCAGCGTGCCAACTTACGATGGGAACGCGAACGGCGAGCTCATTGTGTCGGATTATCGCGGCAATAATGCGGGTTGGCACTTGATGGCCCGCGTTGGGGCGTTCGAGCGTGAAGGTAGCGATGCGCAGGCGGATGCAGGCGACATCATCTACCTCAGCGCCTTCAACTTCGCGGCCCCGTTCACCGGGGATAACATCGGCGCGGCGACCGCCGGCGGCCAGCTCCTTGGTGGGGCCACCGTGCTGGATGCCCCGGTGGCGCTTGGCACGGGGACCACGCGCGGGCAAGTGGCGAGCGCCTCGGTGGCGCTGATGCAAAACCCAGCGGCCAAGACCGGCGTGTACCACGCCACGCTGAACTGGACCCTTCAGGCCACCCCAACCGCAGCCGCGGCAGAGTAAGACGCGCGACGTTGTAAGTCACGATGAGGGAACTGGGATCGAGGTGACTGGGGGCCCAGTTCTTTTCGGCTGAAAGAAGGGATAGCATGCGACGATGGTGGGGGTGGTTGCTCCTTGTCGGCCTTTGGGTGAGTGGGGCCCCGCGCCCGGTTGCGGCCGCCGGGGCGGGTTTCACGGTCACCCCGCAGTTGCCGGTCACGCAGCTGGGCGGCGACACCGGTTACTTTAATCTGGCGGTGGTGCCTGGCACGGCGCAGACGCTGACGGTGGTGGTCGCGAACCAATCGGACGCCGCCAAAAACATGCGGGTGCAGATGACGGACGCGTTCACCACGGACACGGGGCAGATCAGTTATGACCCAGGCGCTTCAAAGGATGCAAGCGCGAAGGTGCGGCTCAGTGAAATCAGCTCGGCGCCTGTGACGTTCAAGTTGGCTGCCCACGAGGCGCGCCCGGTCAGCCTCACGGTGGTGCCGCCGGCCAGCGGTTTTATCGGGCAAGTGCTCGGCGGCATTTTTGTGCAGGACCGCACGGCGTACGCGGCCGGCAGCCAGAGCAGCACGCCACTTGGCCTCGCGAACCAGTTCGCGCTTGTGGTTGGCGTGCAGCTTCAGGTCAGTCAGACGCTTGTGGCGCCGCGCATGAAGCTGGTGTCCGTCCAACCGGGCACGCAAGCGGGCCAGCCCGCGGTGTTGGCGCGCCTTCAAAACGATCAGCCCCGGCTCTTTGGCGAGATGACCATCCGGGCGACGGTGACGCCTGACCCGGGGACGCGCACCATCGTCACGCGAACGGTGCAAAATTTTGCGATGGCGCCTAATTCACACTTTGACTTTGCCGTCTTTCCGCCAACCACGCTGGCCCCGGGGCGCTACTGGCTCGATCTGACGGCGACCACCGGAAAGTATCGCTGGCAGTTTCGAACGCGGTTCACGGTGGTTGGCGACGAGCGGACGGGCACGACCGGCCCCGCGCTATTCGGGCTCCCGTGGTGGCTGATCGCCCTCATTGTGGTCGGTTTGCTACTGCTGTTGGCCGTGCTCGCCTGGTGGCGGCGACGCCAAACCGAAACAACTGCGGATTAGCGGCGTCTGCCAAGCCGGGATCAAGCCACTCAAAAGGCACTGAGACGCGTCACTTGGCGTCTCAGTGCTTTTCGTGTGCTCAGTGTGAATCGTGCGGCTGAAACCAGGTCATCACCGCCGTCACCGTGGCCGCGTTCAGGTACTTCAGCGTGACCGCCTCATTGCCGTTGCCCTTGCGCAGGTTGAGGGTCAGGTGGGTGAGACCCAGCGGCGCCATCCAGAGGCTTTGCGCCCGGCTGACCGTTTGGACCGTGGCGCGGCGAATGAAGAAGGTCTCTTGGGCAAACCAGTGACCGGATTGCGCCACGATGCGATTGGTGTCCAGTACCGCCACGCCGGTTTGACGCGCGGCATAGGCGCCTTGCGCGGTGCCCAGCACCAGCAGCAGCCCTGCGCCACCGGTCACCCAGAGGCGCCCTGGTGGCCACCACAGCCAGCTGGCCACCAGGGCGAGGCCGGCCACGATGGCGTAACCCATGGCGGCGTTGCGGGCGAAGCGCCAGCGGGTGGTGGCGACCGGCCGCGTCAGTGGCGGCATGGTGGCCGGCAGCCAAGCGATGAAGGGCTGCATCGTGGCCAGCACCTTGGCCGTGGTCACCACCGGCATCAGCACCAGGTCGTCATCACTTTCATCGTCCGCGGCGCGCGAGGCGGTCAGCCCCTGCACGGTGGTCAGGTGGCACCACTGACGCAGGATGCTGGCCTTGGCGCGCACGGCTTGGATGCGCTGGGTGCGCACGCTGACGGTGTTGCGCGCGAGCAGCCCGCGCGTGGTGGTGAGCGTTTCACCGGTCGCCGTCAGGGTGAAGCGGTAGTATTTTTGCCACAGGTTCAAGTACGACAGGCCCATGCCGAGGACGAGGACTAGGACGGCCAGCCCCAGCGTCAATGCGAGCGCTAGGTGGGCGAGCGTCGCCTCGACGCTGGCGACCCAGGCCTTGGGCGCGAGGTCGTCGGCTTTGTTGACTAGCCACAGGAGCCCGGTGATGATGGGGATCACGCCCAGGCTCGTCAGCGCGTACAGGTTCAGCGCGTGCGCGTCGGCCGTGTAGGTGTGGTCCGGTGCGTCGGCCGCGGTTGGCGTCACCGGCTGGTCGGGGTGGCGGTGCGCCTCGATCGCAACGGCCACGCGGGTGGGCACCGCGGCCAGCGTGGCCTCGGCCTTTTTATCCGCCTTGCCCGCCGTTTCGATGCTCAGTCGCTCCAGCCCGAACGGTTGGAGGAAAAACCACTGCTGCCGTTGTAGCGTCTGGATGTTGGCGTAGGGGATGTGGGTCGATTGCTTGCGCCACAGTCCCGATTCGATCGTGATGCCAGAAGTACCCAGCGTGTAGCGGAAGCGCCAGTACCGCACCAGGCTGGCCAGTGCGATGAGGCCTGCGACGATCGCCAGCAGCGCGGCGGTACTCAGCACGTCTTCTTGGTTGAGCGTGCCATGGGCAAAATCGCGCCAGAAGCCGAAAATGAAAACGGGGCTGTACTTGATCAGGCTGCCACCGATCATCAGGACCAGCGCCAGCGGATGCAGGCGGCTAGGCTTCATCATCGCGCGCCTCCTGGGCCAGCGTTAGGATCTGGTCGCGCAGCGCGGCCGCGGTGGCCGTGGTGACCCCGGCGATTTCATCAGCCGTCGAGGCCGTTTGAATCTGCACCGCCTGCAGCCCGTACGCCCGCAAAATTGGGCTGGCCTCAAGCGTCACGTTTTGGATCCGGCTGATCGGGATGGCGGTTTCCTTGCGTGTGATGGCCCCTTCCGTCAGATACACGGCGGTCGGCGTGATCCGGTAGCGCCAGGTGGCGTAGCGGTAGGGGATCAGTGCCAGCTTGATGATGACATGGAGCAACATCGCGCCTAGTCCCAGCCACAGCACCCAGTTCGGCCAGTGCCACACCAGCACCGCGCAGCCCAGCAGGCCGCACAGCACCAGCCACCAGAAAATTGTGATCAGCGTCCCGATGCGCCACGCGGCCTTGATCGACGCGGGTAATTGTTCTGCCATATTTGTCCTCCAAAGTGAGCCCCATTAATTAGGGTAAACATAGCAAACCGGGTGCGGGTTTGCAAGCGGTTGAGCAAGGGGGCGCGCTGTGGGTCCGGTGCGCCGGATTGAGTGCCCTGCGAGAAAGTGGCAAAGCCAGTGGTGGCAACGGTTTGAACGCTGTAATCGCACGTTTTTCGCGTATTTTTTTCGTTCCTGTTATACTTGCGCCAGCAGAATAAGTGAGATGAACGGTGGTACACCCGACGAAGGAAGGTGATGCCGATGGTGGATTAGCCATGGTGTCAGAATCTAACGAAAGGAGTACAGCTATGTCGATGGTCGTTGCACTTTGGACGATCACCGTTGTCATTTCAGCTCTGATTGTGACGGCCGATACGTTAACGTATTCGGTCGAAGCAATCGAACGGCTGCTTCGCGCAACCGTTAAGCTGGTGACATACTTTCGTGAAATAACGAAAAGGTAGCAAAAAAGCCGCATCTCTCCAACCCTGGGATTGCGGCTTGATTGCTAATATCACTCGGCCACCGTTCAACGAACGGTATTCTGCGGAGGGGCGGCGTGTGCAAACGTCGCCCTTTTGCATGGCCTCATTATACCATGCAGATTAGATTGTGCCAAACTCGTTTCTTACCTAATGTGCCCTACACCAGTGGCTGGGCCACCAGCTCGACCAGCCCCTTATGTAAGGCGAGGTTCACGCCCTGAATCGGTTGGTCGAGGATTTTTTGGTACTCTTCTAAAACATCGTATGGCAGCGGCGTCAGGAGGTGCAGGTCGTCGATGATGTCGTGCACCGTGGCGGCCTGGCTCAGGTCGGCGAAGATGTCGATTTTGCTCAGACAGTCCGCCAGCAGGTCGGTCAGCTGGGCATCGGGCTTGCCGGCACCATCGGTGATGACGACCTGCTGATGGTTGAGGGGTTGGTGCTCAAGCTGGATCAGTTTTAGCGCGCGGAAAACATTCACTTGGCTCACCTCAGTCTTTTTCTCGATTGTATGCCTTTGGGGGGCTAAAAGACAATGGTAAGCCGGCCACCTTGCGTTCTGCACGCGCTTCCATGATAATGAGGAAAAGAATCCAGCGGTGAAGTGCCGGATCGAAGGGCGGGGTATGATGGCAAAACGCGCACGCCGAACGCAGGCGAAGAAGGCAGACACGGGGAAGAAGTCAACGGCCGGGGTGGTCATTGTGGCGCTGGTGGCGATCGTCAAGCCGCTGTTCGAAATGTTTCGCTTTGCGGCCAATGCTGTGTTCGGTGATATGACCCACTTCAATCGGTATGCCGTGGGGAATCCACAGCTCATCGGGCTGGCCAGCGGCGTAGTCATCGCGTTGGTCGGCTGGCTGGTGATTCGCAAGATCCGACCCGGCAGTCGGTACACGCAGACCAATTACGCCCCCAAGGAAAGCGGCTATTCAACTGCGGCTCCGCGCGTCATGCGGGTGGAACGCCAGCCGATGCGGCACGTGCTGGTGCGGCCGGTGCTGTTCATGCTGGCGGGGTTGGCCGTGCTGTTACTGGTAGGCTTAGCGATTCTGACCATCATGATCTAAGCGGTGGCAGTCGCCCGGCCGTGAGCAGGCGGGACTGAAGATGAAACAAGTGTGCAGGCGGCAAGTCAGCGATGGCTTACCGCCTTTTTTGCTGTGCCAAAACGCGGCGAGCGACTGGTCCAAATAGGATGGAAAATGAATTTTAATGCGTTTGGGTGAATAGCGCGATGCGTCAATTAATATGAGAACTAAAACGAGATAATCCCAAAAAATCTAATAATGTTCTAATTTTTTGCGCTTTAAAGCTGGTCATTTGGCGCGTATACTTCAAACATCATTTCTAATTATTGTTTAATTTATATCTCATTTACGGAGGGGCGATTCAACCGGCAGGGGCCTGGGCAGATCCCAGCTGACGGTCATAGCGCAATGCGCGCAGAGACGATTAAGTGGAGGGCAAGAGATGCAAAAACCAGAGAGTAAAGAACACTATCGGATGTTCAAATCAGGCAAGCAGTGGTGCTTTGCCTTAGTTTATACCGCGGTCATGGGCATCGGGCTGGCACAAACCGGCGCGCTGCAAACGGTTCAGGCTGCAGAAGCCACCACCAGCGAGGTTCAACCTGCGGCGGCGACCACCGAAGAGACCCCAACAGCGGCCACCGATGAGGACCCAGTCACTGACCCACAAACCGGGGATGACACCGGGGATGACGCAGACACCGGTGATGAGACCGGTGACGACACTGGCGATGAGACCGGTGATGAGACCGGCGACGATACGGGAGATGACACCGGCGATGAAACGGGGACCGGTGACGGCACCGAAACCCCTGGCTCGGGTGATACAGAACATCACCAACGCGGCGGTGGCTATGACACGGGTGACCCGGACGCACAAACCGATGAGCAAAAGGCGAGTCTGTATAGAGATACGGAGTCTAGCGCACTGAACATGCTGATCAATGATGAGCTGTTCTTACCGTTGTACCAAAACCTTGATGATGACAGCTTTGTCTCAGGAATTCAAGGCGCGCGGGATGTCTTCGCGGGCTTTCGAATGGGCATTGATGACCTGATGGCGGGCAAGGCGCCGGAACTTAAGATTGAATGGGTTGAGCACCTCGGCATTCAGCCGGGCTACCTGCAGGCCTTTACTGATACAGAACGAATTAAGGCCGAAGTTCAGGAGGGGATTCAAGACGCGATTGCTAGCCTGAATGGCGACAAGAAGCCAGTGTCGGCGACGGAAGAGGAAGCCAAGCCGGCTTACCAGTTTGTTTACGATGACTTCCTGGCGGGTGCAACCGCAGCAAAGAACGGTGAAAGTGCGCCAGCTGATGCCAGCTACGGGTTCAAGCAAGGCTTCGATTATGTGACGCGAATTAACGCGGATACGGACACGCGCGATGCCGCAACGGCAGACTTACTGGCACGGGTCGGGCAGGCTAACAAGCCGCTGGAAAGCGATGCGTTTGCCACCCAGTTGGACGAGTACCTGACGAAGACCTTGAATGAGTCACATGGCACCGCGGAACAAGACGTGACTTACCGGATGCAGGCCAATCAGTTGATCAGCGTGGCCAATCAAGCGAAGGCCGATGCGATTGCCGGGAAGACGCCCACAACGGGGTTAACGGCGGCTGGGAGTCAGCAGATCTATGACTTGGCGTACGCGGCATATAATAAGAATTATGTGGCCGGTCAGGCGCAGGCACAGGCGGATGAGCTCAGCCACACCTTTGCCAACCTGCGTGTGCGGCCTGAAGGTTATACGCAAGGCTACACGGATTACCAAGCTGGCTTTGAAGCAGGGATTAAAGACGCGCACGATAATGCGCGGCCGGCCGATCAGACGACGCAGCCGAGCGGCTACCTTGAAGGGTATAAAGCGGGCCGAAGCACCGGCGAAAGCGATCCGGAGCTGGCAGGGGCCATTCAGGCACAGGCTGACTTTGACGATAAGATGCAGATGGATGCGAATATGGAAGAATTTAATCCTGAGCGCTTCATCATGCTTGTGACCGCGTTTGAAAAGGAGGTAGCACAGCAGGGCGATGACGACTACGGTAAGGGCTATAAAGAACGTGCCGCAGCTATCGTCGGCGAGGTGACGCCAAGTATCGACGCGATGAACGCGATCAACGATGCCAATAATGACGCAGCACTGGGACTCGATGTTACGGCTAAGGACCTGACAGGCAAGTCAGAAGCCTATAAGACGGTGTATACCAACGAAATGACGCTGGCTAAGCAGCTGTACGATTATGGCTACGATGCCGGATTCGAAGACGGCGGCAAGGAAAACGCCATGGTCGATGACGGCTTCCTGCAGCTGAATGATACCATCTCCAATGCGGGCTACGCCGCGGGGTATAAGGTGTCTCACGATCAGCTCGTTGCGGGCTATGCTGACGCAACGGCGGCAGCGGCGCCTTTGCTGCCAGATTTCGCGACCGCATCAGAGGATACGCTCAAGGCTGCCGCGGCAGCTGTGCAACAGTTGATCGATGATGCGACCGTGCCGACCACAGACCTTGAAGAGGCGTACGCGGTTGGGTACAACGGTTATCTGAAGAACGAACTTGAGACGATTCAGAAGAAAATTGAGGTCGCGGAAGGACAACTTGCTGGGGCTGCTGACAAACGCAATGGGCTCGACGAAGCGGTGACCGATGCCTTCTCTTCTGCTTACCGAATTGGTTACAAGGAAGGCTACGCGGCGGGCCATTACGTTGACACCACGGCGCTGAAGATCGCCATCATGACCGCCGATGTGGCTGAGCAAACGAATGTAACGCCGGCAAGTTTGGCGACATTCAAGGCCGCATACGATGCTGCCGTTGCCGGTTTGAACGGGGCCGACACCACTGATGATGCGAACGCGCTGGCAGCAACGCTTCAAGGCGCGATCAAGCAACTGACAGCCGCCTCTGCGGCAAATAAGAGTGCTTTGGCGATCGAGCTGGTCGCGGCGGAACCATACACCACCGATACCAGCCTGTACAGCGCAGAAGCATTTGCAGCGTTTGAAGCTAATTATGAAGCCGCTCAAGATGCATTTGGGGACAACAGCACCACAACTGAGGCGGCCAACGCTGCGGCACGGACCCTTGAAGCGGCAATCAACGCGCTTGAAGCAGGCAAGGTGCCAACCGCGCCAGCGGCCACGGATGAGGCGGAAACCCCAGACACTGAGGCGGCCGCAACAACACCAGCAACAACGATGACCGGTGATGATGCGCTCAAGAGCACGACAACGGCACCGGCAACGACCACAACGCCGGTGGCCACGACTGATCAGACGAGCGAACAGGTCACTTTCATTGTTCAACTGACAGGTGCGCCATTGCTCAATACGGGCGCTGCGGATGCGTACAGCGCTGACTACGACGAGGCGGCGGAAGCGGCGGCCCTTGCAACCATCCGGGCGCAACAAAGTGCCGTGGAAGGTCAGCTGCGGACTACCATTGACCGCGGTGCAACGATCTTGTACTCGTATACCTCCGTTTTCAACGGGTTTGCAGTCACGACCGCGGCCTCAAACCGCGCAGCCATCGCCGCGCTGGAAGGCGTTCAAGGCGTCTACCAGGGCGAAACTTACAGCGCGCCAGCTGAAGCTGAAACGACTGAAGATGGCAGCACCCTCAGCCCTGACTTGGATATGCTCAACACCGAAGCGGCGCGTGAAGCGGGTCTGACTGGGAAGGGCATCGTTGTTGCGGTTCTGGATACAGGGGTGGACTTAGATCACCCGGCCTTCCAAGCGGATCCTGCAGATCCAACGCTGACAGCGGCTGATATTGAGGCGAAACTCGCCAACCTGAGTGCTTCAGCACGGGTTTCCGGGTTGATCGCCAATGATAACCAACTGATCGGTAACAACGTTTACGCCGACGAGAAGATTCCGTTCCAGTTTGACTACGGGATGAGTGACACGGATGTTACGCCTGGGTCGCAGGACACCGCGGCGAACATTGATCACGGCACGCACGTCTCTGGGACCGTTGCGGGCTATCAAGTAGCTCAAGACGGCACGGTCATCTTCCAGGGGGTTGCACCAGATGCCCAACTGCTGGAAATGAAAGTGTTCGATGACACTGGGATCGGTGCAGCGGACTACGATATCCTGGCAGGGCTGGATGATGCCGCCAAGCTTGGCGCGAATGTCATCAACCTGTCACTGGGGTCCCCGGCCGGTTTCAGCAACACCGCGCTGAACATGTCGGAGATTTACGCCCTTCTGCGTGAAGAAGGCGTTAGCGTCATCATCGCGGCAGGGAACTCGACGGATGGGGCGGTTAACAACCTGACCGGCCAGAACCTGCCATATACCAGCAACCCAGATGATGGGATCGTTTCCTCACCAAGTACGTACGAAACCGTGACCTCAATTGCGAGTGCCGACAACACGGCCATTCAGCGGCCAATTTTCACTGCTAACGGCCAGGACTACAACTACATTGGGGGGCTTAAGACGCTCAGTGCCTTGGCCAACCCAACGCCGTACGAAATCGTTGCGGTGCCAGGGCTTGGCACGGCGGCAGATTACGACACGCTGGCCGCCAATGGCGAGAGTGTCAGCGGTAAGATCGCGCTGATCAGTCGTGGGGACATCACCTTCATCGAAAAGATCGCCAACGCGATGGCGAATGGCGCTATCGGGGTCATCTTGTATGACAACGTGGATGAAGCGATTTCCGCGTTCCAAACCGACGTGCCTTCCAAGACGGTTCCGGCTGGGATGATCAGTCTGAAGGACGGCGAACAGCTGCTGGAGAACCTGAAAAACGGGATCAACACCGTCACCATCGGCAACGAGACGGTGACGACGACCATTGATACGGCGTACCAGATCTCTGTCTTTAGCAGTATCGGCACTACGCCTGATCTGAAGCTCAAGCCAGAAATCACGGCGCCAGGGGGCAACATCTGGTCGACCCTGCCGACCCAACTGCTCGGTACCGAGAACCCATACGGTGAAATGAGTGGGACCTCCATGGCCTCCCCACACGTAGCCGGGGTGGCGGCGCTGATGCTGGAATACATCAACGAACACCCAGAGAAGTTTGGGAATGACCTGACGGCAGTGCAGAAGTCTGATTTGATCAATGACCTGCTGATGAGTACGGCAAAGCTGCTGAAAGACGGCGATGGCAACACCTCCGCGCCACGCGCGCAAGGGGCTGGGTTTGTTGACCTTCAAGCTGCTATCGACACCTTGGCTTACCTGACCGTTGACGGCGGCAAGCCGACCGCCAACATTGGCGATGATGCGGACAAGACCGGGACGTACACGGTTGAGTTCGATGTCAATAATATTGGGGCAGACATGCTGACCTACACGCTTGGTGGGGAAGTAATGGTGCCGGTTGCCACGACAATCGATGGCAAGGACTACATGACCCTGAAGGATCGGGCGCTGACGCCGACCGCCGAGCAGTGGACGGTTGATGGGGCGGTCATTGATGGCGCCGCCGGCACAGTGGTGGTTGCAGGCGGCAAGTCCGCTCATGTGACCTACACCTTCACGCTGAGTGACGCGGACAAGGCTGACCTGGATGCGGCTTACGCGAACGGGACCTTCGTTGAAGGCTTCGTGAAACTCGGTCAAGTGGGTGGCCAAGCCACCGACCTGAGCCTGCCATTCCTTGCCTTCTACGGTGATTGGACCGCGGCCCCAACGCTTGATGCGGGCATGTGGTTCGATGATGATGATGGCGATTCTCAGAACTACACCACTGAGGCCTTCACCGATTTCGTTGGCGGGTACATCGACCTTGGCGCGAATACCTTCGATGTTGATGAGGACGGGAACGCAACGCAAACTGAACTGACTGAGGCCGATCTGGTCATTTCACCAAACGGTGACGTCACGGCGGACGGTATCGATCATGTTTCCGTAGGTCTGCTGCGCAACACGCACAAGTTGAGCTACGCGGTGCTGAATCAAGCGGGCGATGTGGTTTGGGAGTCAGCGGATAACCCGGACGTCTTCAAGAACTATTTTGAAAGCGACCAGTGGGTCACCGCTTCGATGCCAGATGCGTTCAATGGTCTGGATTCCGAAGGGAATGCTCTGCCGGATGGCGAGTACACCTTCCGGATCACGGCATTGCCGATCACGGATGAAAACGAGTCTGGTGAGGCAAATGAGGGTGACGTTCAGTCCTTCACGTTCCGTATCGACACCCAGAAACCGGTACTGGTCAACGGGAACCTGCAACTGATCGAAAAGGACGGTAAGAAGTACCTGCGCGTTCACGTTACCGATGAATACACGCTGATGGCGGTCGGACTGATGGCCAACAGTGAGTTTACAGCGACGAAAGCGGATGGGACGACTTACACGACCAAGGTTGTGGCGCAAAAAACCTATGACAACATCGATGGCGACGAGTATGTCGACCTTGACTTGACCAGCTGGCTGAGCTCAACGGATGCCAAGCGCGATGGCTTCACGCTGGCGATCGTTGACCGCGGCTACAACGAAACCGATATCAGCATCGGAAACCTTGACGATGCCGCGGTTAACGGGACCGGAGAGCAGTTGACGCTCACTTCGGCGGTTGACCCTGATCAGGCATTTGGGTTTACGGAAGACTTTGTCACCGCAACGCCGGGCGATGTGCTGGAACCGGCTCTGTTTACCGCCGATCAAGGTGGCCTGACTTGGGCGAGTTCCGATGAGTCCGTGGCCACGGTCACGGCTGATGGGGTGGTGACGGTGCTCACAAACGGCACGGTCTTCATCACGGCCACCAACGCCGAGGGGCAGGTCGCATCACTTGGGGTTCATGCCTCAACGGTTGAGCTGACCCCAGAAGTGACAGGGATCGCGCTCGACTTTGATGAAATCACCATTGAGCAGGATGATAGCCTGGGGGTAACCGCTTCCGGCAACATGAATCCGAAGACGATGCTGTTCCCTGGTGTCGTTGATCAGGATGGGAACCACATTCTGCACGGGATTTCCTGGAGTCTGGTGTCAGGGGACGCCATTGAGTTGATCGATGACAACAATGACCCTCGCAACGGCTGTTACATGTTGGTCAAAGCGGGCGATGCGGTGATGGAAGCGAGCTACGATGGGTACACCACGCAGCTACTTGTCCACGTGGTGGATCAGGCGCAGGATATCTACCTGGCAGATAACCAGATCGATAACTTCATTCAGCTGATCAACCACCCGATCTCCCTGAACCCAAGCTTGATTGATGGTGAAACCGGCAACATCGATTGGCATGTCTTCAATGCGGACACCGGAGAAGAACTGAATTTCCTTGATGTCTTCGATGTCTTCAACACGGATGCCGATTACTCTGAAATGGATCCTACCACTGAGCTAACTGCGCCAGAAGGCACCCCTCGGCGGATCGTCCCGAAGCAAATGGGTCACTTCACCATTGAATTCCGGTCAGTGCAGTACCCTGGCCAGAAGTTCGATATCGATCTGCGCGTGACGCCAGAGGCTGCGGCGAACTTCCACTTTACGGATGGGACAATTGCCCTGAAGGAAGGTGAGTCAGTGGCTTCCGGGATCACCTTGGATAACCCGGATACGGCTTACGCGGACCGGATCGTTTACACCTCACTGACGCCGTGGATCGCCACGGTGGATGCAGATGGTAACGTCACCGGGGTGGCTGAAGGGCAAGGGCTGATCCAAGCCGTCATCCCAAGCTTCGATGATCATGGCGATAATCCGATCAACGTTGAGGCGCTGATGTACGTGAACGTCACCAGCAACCCAGCCGATGACGCCGACAAGGCCGCGCTGAGCGACGCCGTAGCCGCGGCAGCGGCCACGATCGCGGCCGCAACACCGTACACGGACGCGAGTGTGGCGCTGGTTCAGGACGCCATCACCGCGGCCCAGGACGGTTTGGCTAAGTCAGACCTGTCCAAGGACAGCGCCAAGAAGCTGGGTGCGGCTCTGACCGATGCCCTGACGTTCCTGATCACCAAGCCAAGTGCTCCGAAGGCGGACCTTTCCGCCCTTGAGGCGGCGCTGGACGCGGCATTACCGGAAACCGTTAAGGCGTACCAGTACACCGCCCAGAGCTTTGGCCTGTTCACTCAGGCCGTGAAGACGGCCGCGACGCAGTTCACCACCGGGGCTTTGACCACGGCTCAGGCGGATGACCTGGCCGCCGCGCTGACGATTCAGCAAAACGACCTGGAAGTCGTTCAGCCGCAGTTTGAAGCGACGAGTGCCCCAGCTGCTTCTGTGACCGCGGATGCTTACTACGACAACACAGTGCCGCAGGATTCGAGTGCGGAAGCCGTTTCGGTTACCGCCGCGGATTACTACGACAACACGGCGCCACAGCCAACCGTTGTCGCAGTCGCAGACCCGGCCACGGACGGGGATGCGGACACTACCGGCGCAACGCCAGCCGCTGATCCGGCGGCGAGTGACCTGCCGCAAACCGGCGAACAGGCTTCGGCCTGGGTCGGGCTGGTCGGCCTCGCGCTGAGCCTGCTGTCACTGGTCGGCCTCGGCGGTGCGGTGACGCGCAAGCAACGTCACTAAGCCTTAACCGACTGAGTCAGTTGCATCACTAAAATAGGACCTCGCGTCCCTCGATCCATTGCAATGGGTTGGGGGCCGAGGCCCTATTTTTGTTGGGGTGCGTTGGTATGCAAGTATCGTTAGTTGCGAAAATGCGTTTCGGGGTCAAAAGACGACGACCGGTCCACCTTGCGTTAGGCGCATGCTTCCACGATAATGAAGGCAGCAGGCGACGTGCGGTCGTCGGCACCACGGAGGGGTTTAGGATGGCAAAGCGCACACGGGTTCAGACCAAGCGAAAAAAAGATCAGGCAGACAAGGGCAAAAAGTCGGCCTCTGGCGTCATCATTGTGGCCTTGGTTGCCATCATCAAGCCCCTGTTCGAGGCGTTTCAACTTGGCACCAAGGTGATTTTTGGCGACATGGCCCACTTCGACCGGTTTGCGGTGGGGAACCCGCAGCTGATCGGGCTGGCCGTGGGCACCGTGATCGCGCTGGTCGGCTGGCTGGTGGTGCGCAAGGTGCGCCCCAACGACCGGTACAGCCAGACCAGCTTCGCGGCCAAAGAAGAAGGCTATTCCACTGCCGCCCCACGCCTGACGCGCGCGGTGCGTCAACCGATCCAAGGCGTGCTCGTTCGGCCGGTGTTGGTGCTGTTGCTGGTGCTCGCCGTGCTGGTGTTTGCCGGCCTGGCCATCATCACATTTCTCGCGTAGGGTAATGGACTTGGGGACGTGGTGGGCGCTGATCGCCGTGGCGCTGTTGCTGGCGGGGCTGGGTCTGACCCGTGCGGCGTTGCGCAGTCGCAGCGGGGTGGCACCGGTGGTGGGCCTGGCGCTGGTCGGGCTGCTGGTGGCCGGAATTGGCGCCGCGCTGCTCGTGTTTTTGTATGCGTTAGACAGGTGAACCAAAATCGATCAAGCCGCGGCGTCCGCGGCTTTTTTGCGTCACTTAGACTTTTATCCGCGGTTGCGCGGCCCCTGTGGCAGCGCGCCACTGGCCAATTTTCAAGGAAAAAGGTACCCGCACCATGCAAAAATTGGCGCGCCGCGGCTGCTACAGGGCCGGCTCGCCTGATCAAATGGCCGTCTACTGAATTTGTGCCTGCGTCCTATGCCAAATTTGGCGTGTGTCGTTTCACGTGAAACTCGGTCGGTCGTGCGCCCGCGCGAGCGCCCAGAATGCTGGCGCAATAAAGCCGGCCCAGATAAGTGTCCGCGCCATTGAAAAAATCGCCCGCCATTGGCGGGCGATTCAAGTCAGCGCAGGTGTGGGATCACTTGGCTGGTGGTGCGCGCCACCCCAGGCTCGTCTGCCGTTGCCTCGTTGGCAAGCGTGAGGCCGAGCAAAACCGCGGCGAGGATCAGCAGCGCCACCCCGAGGCGCCACCGCCACAAGCAGGCCCAAGGCGCCGAGCGTGAGCGCTAAATTGATGCTAAACAGCGCCAACCAAACGAGGAGCACGCCGCCGAGCCCCATCGTCCACGCTCCGGGCTGCCAGTTGCGATGGTGCACCACGGCCACGAGCAATAGGACGAGGCCGACAAGCGGTATCACGACCGCGGCGATGTTGATGAAGACGAACAGCCAGAACAGTAGGACCATGGGGTGCTCCTTTCGGGTGAGTGGGTGCGGCGGCTTTTGGTGGGCGTTGGTGAGGACGGCACAGCGACTTGGCGTACGATTATTGAACTGTCACGCTGTGCGCTGGGTGATCCGCCACCAAACCTCTTTAACCCCCGACAGCACAAACGTCGGGATGGCGGGCAGGAAGATCACGGCGAGGTACAGCGGGGCGGTCAGCGGGGCGGTGCCCATGACGGTGTTGAAGAACGGGAACAGGGTGACGAGCAGCGAGGCGATGGCGGCGAAGGCCACGGCCGCCAGGAGCTTGCCGTTTTCGAACGGGTTGCGGCGGAACAGGGTGCGGGTGCTGCGGGCGTCAAACACGTGCCACAGCTGGCCGAACACGAGGGTCAAAAAGCCCAAGGTCTGGGCCTCGGCCGCGGTCATGCCGGCGTGGGCGCCCCAGAGGAAGGCCACGTAGACGAGGCCCCCCATCACGATGCCACGGACGAAAATGCGGACGAGCATGCCGTCGAGGATGGAGGCGCGCACGTTGCGCGGTGGCTGCTTCATCAGGTCGGCTTCCGGCACGTCGTAGCCCAGCGCGAAGCTCGGCAGGGCGTCGGACACCATGTTCACCCACAGCACCATCAGCGCGGTCAGAGTCGGCACGGTGGCGGCGACCTGACCGACCTGGTGGGTCATCAGGAGGACGCCGAACAGGAGCGCGAGCACCTCGGCAACGTTGGTGGTCAGCTCGTGGCGCATGAAGTTCTTGATGTTGCCAAAAATGGTGCGGCCCGCCTTGACGGAGTTTTCGATCGTAGTGAACTTGTCGTCCAGCAGGATCAGATCCGCGGCGTCCTTGGTCACCTCGGTGCCGTTGATACCCATGGCGATGCCGATGTCGGCGGCGCGCAGGGCCGGGGCGTCGTTGATGCCGTCACCGGTCATGGCGACGATTTCCTCATGCTGCTGCAAGGCGTGCACGATGCGCTGCTTGTGCTCCGGCGACACACGCGCGTACACGCGGATGTCCGGCACCACGGCGAACAGCTCCTCGTCGCTCATGGCCTCGATCTGGCGGCCTTCGACTACCGGGGCGGTGTCGTCGGCAACGATGCCCAGCTTGATGGCGATCGCGCGGGCGGTGACGGCGTGGTCGCCGGTGATCATCACGACCTGAACGCCGGCTTCGTGCAGGGTGCGCACGGACTGGCGCACTTCCGGCCGCGGCGGGTCGATGATGCCGGCCACACCGAGCAGGGTTAGGTGGTGCTCCAAGTCTGCGGTGGTGCCGTGCAGCGCCAGGTCGCGGTCGATGTCGCGCACGGCCACGGCGATGGTGCGCAGGGCCTGGCTGGCAAAATCGAGCACCTGAGCCTCGACAGCACCCCGCGCATCTTCAATCGAATCCAGCTGGTTGTGGTTTTCCACCCAGTCGGTGTGGGTCAGGATCACGTCCGGGGCGCCCTTGGTCAGCACCTGGTACTGGTCGCGGTCCTTGATCACCACGCTCATCATCTTGCGGGTGGAGTCGAACGGCAGGACGCGGACGATCTCGATGTCCAACGCGTTGTTTTTGTCGAGCAGGGTGTCGCGTTCCATGTCGACCTTGTGGCCCATCACCACCAGCGCCACGTCGGTCGGGTTGCCGAACGGTGCGCTGTGGCCGTTGTCGTCCTCAACGATCGCGGCCTCGTTGTTCAGCACACTGGCGAGCATGAAGCGGTTGAACCCTGGGGTGTCGTTGTCGTCGTCCGGCAGGATCTCCCCGATCGGCTCGTAGCCGTTGCCTTCGACGGTGTAGGTGGCGCCGTTGGCATAAAAGCAGGTGACAGTCATCTGATTTTTGGTCAGCGTGCCGGTTTTATCCGACGCAATGAAGCTGGTGGACCCCAGCGTTTCCACGGAGTTCAGCGACTTGATCAGGCCGTTGTTCTTGGCCAGCATGGTCGCGCCGATGGTCAAAACGATCGACAGCACGGCCGGCAAAGCGTCCGGAATGGCGGCCACGGCCAGCGCGATCGCAGTGGACAGGGACTCAGCCACGGCGTCAAAGGACAGCGCGCCGGTGGTTTGGTAAGCCTTGAATAGTTCCAGCCCAAGCGTCAGGAACACGATGGCGATCGCGACCACCATCAGTTTCTTGGTCAGGTTGGCGATGGTGCGCTCGATCGGGGTTTTCTTGTCGGCAACCTGGTTGAGCAGCGTGGCGATTTTGCCCAGCTCGGTGTTCATGCCGGTGCCGACCACGACACCCAGCCCGTTGCCGTGCGTCACCATTGAGCCGGAGTAGCCCATGTTGGTGCGGTCGCCCAGCTCGACGTCACCGCTGAGTGCGTGGGTCTGCTTGGCCACGGGTTCCGCCTCGCCGGTCAGGTGCGCCTCGTTGACCTGCAGCTCGGCGCGGTGCAACCAGCGCACGTCGGCCTCGATGAAGTCACCGGTTTTGACCGAGATGATGTCGCCGGGCACCAGCGTCTCCGCCGGCACGGTCACCCACTCGCCGTCCCGCAACGCGTTGGCGTGGTGGTCGGCCATGGACTTCAAGGCGTCCAGCGACTTCTGCGCGTTTTGCGCCTGCCAGAAGCCCAGCCCCGAGTTGACGAAGATCAGCAGCAAAATCGCGATGCTTTCGTAGATCGCGGCCATGCCGTGGGCCTCGTTGCCGGTGACCAAGAAGTCGTAGGCCGCGCTGCCCCAGGCCAGAAAAACGGCGATGAACAGGATGATGACCAGCGGTTCCTTCAGCGTGTCGGCGAACTGGCGCCAGGCGCTCGGGCGCGGCGGGGTCGGCAGGGCGTTGGGGCCGTCTTGCGTGAGCCGCTGGGCCGCCGCGGCCGCGGTCAGGCCGTGGGTGCGGTCGGTGTTGAGGGCGGCCAGGACGTCGGCCTTGTGTTGACTATATGGGGGTTGTTGCATGAGGTGCCTCCTTTGAACTGACTCGGTGCAAATGAATGCAAAAAGGGCGCAAGTTTCAAGAACCTTCCTCCCCAGGAAAGTGATTCTTGAAGCTTGCGCCCAACCGATGTCTGTATTGATTTGTTATTAATAGCTTAACGTGATGCGAATAATCCTGTCAAGTTATTTGAACGGGTGAACGACTAGTCGCCTGCGGCCTGCGCCCAAATGGCGGTGGTCAGCTTGGCATCGTACCGGTACCCTTCGGCCTCGCTCGGTCCGATGGCATAGTCATACCACTCCCCTTCGCCGGTGGCCGCGTTGTAGCGCACCTGGGCGCCGTCCCCCAGCACGATCTGCAGCGCGATCGTGTCGCCGGTCACGGTGGCAGGCTGCGGGAATTCAAGCTGCGCCACTGCCAGGCCTTGCGCGGCAAAATCGGCGGTGATGGCCTGCTTGAACTGCGCCTCGGTCAGCTTGGGCGCCACGATTTTGGCCGGGTCACGGGTGAGCTTGGCCGTGTCGGCCGCGGTGAAGTCCTGCATCAGGTCACCGGTGGCAAGGGGTTGCCCACTGCGGGTGAGCGTGTAGGCCCCGGTCACGGTGGCGGTCAGCGTGATGGTGAAGTCGGCGGCCAGCGCGTCACCGGCGAGGTTCAGTGTCCCGATCTCGGCAGTGTAGGCCGTATCTGTGAGTTCTTCGCGGTTGACGAAGAACGCGCGCACCTGATCGAGGCGCGCCGGCGCGATGCTGGTGGCCTTGGCGTAGGCGAGCAGGACGCGCTTTTGCCGGTCGCTGGCACTGAGGGCCTTGAGGCTGTTGAGCGCGGCGGCGCGCTGCGCCACCGTGGTCAGCAGTGCTTCATACGGGGCCTTGAGCCCGGCGTACTTGAGCTGGGCCACGTGCGCCTGAAAGGTGGTGAGCTGCGGCAGCGTGACATCGGGCCGCAGCGTCCCCTCCGGCGCGATCAGGGCCACCTGTTCGACGAGCGCCGCCCGCTCAGCCAGCTGCGCCTTGGCCAGCGTGGTGGCCTGAAGCAGTGTTGCGGCCAGGGTCGTGTTGACGGTGGGGGTCTGCTTGGCCGCGGCCGCGACTTTGGCGGCCGTCAGCTTTTCCCGCACGAGGACTGCCGGGTGCGGGGTCGCATCGGTCAAAAACGGCGCCTGAAACAGTGCGTTGACGGCCGCCGTGGCGACTTGCGCGCGCTTCAGCCGCTGGAGCTGCTCGCCCAGCATGCGCTGCGCCTGCGTGAAGGTGTTGACTTTGCTCGCAGTCGCCGGATCGCGCACGGTCGCATACGGCTTGGCGGTGGCCGTCAGCTTGGTGGCGCGGGTTTGCAGCGCGGTGATGGCGGCGGGGGTCACCGTCGCCCGAACGTAGTGGTGCTGGTCATCGGTCCAGCCCTGCGCAACGGCTTGTGTGAGCGTTGCCTGGTCGGCCTTGAGCTGCTTGAAGACCCGGGTCGCTGCGGCGACGCGCTGCGCCGTTTGGTTGTGGCGCACGAGCAGGAACCCGCCGAGGGCGAGCAGCAGCAAGGCGCCCACGCCGACACAGGCGAAGACGATGCGGTGGCGCAAACTTAATCTTTTCATGTTTTCTCCTCAATAAATCGTCAACATCATATCATATCTGGCCGGAGTTGCGGCAAGGTGTCTGTTACCGCTGTCAAAAATGACCCCTTAAATGCGGCGGCCGTGGTAATGTAGTAGAAAAGGAGGCACATGCCATGCCCATTCAACTGATTGCCTTAGATATCGATGACACCCTGCTGACGTCCCAAAAGCAGCTGCTACCCACGACCATTGCGGCCGTGCAAGCCGCCTTGGCTCGTGGGATCAAGGTGGTGCTGTGCACCGGTCGGCCACTGGCGGGGGTCGCCCATTACCTGAAGGCGCTGGGGATCAGTGGCCCTGAGCAGTACGTGGTGACCGGCAACGGTGCTGTGAGTGAAACCGTCACCGGCACCGTGGTCGCCAAGCACCTGATCGACCGCGCCGGCTACGAGGCCATGACGGCCTACGCAATAGCGCACCACCTGCCGTTCAACGTGCTGGATGAAGCCGGCGTGATCTACACCGCCGACCACGACGTTGACGCGATGATCGTTGTGCAGGCGGCCGAAAACTTTGCGGGCCTCAAGATCCGCCAGCCGGCCGAGTTGCCAGCCGATTTTGCCATCGTGAAAGGCTTGTTCGTCGGCCCTGAGGCGCTGCTTGACGCCGCCGAAGCCGGGGTGCGCGCCCAGTTCGGGCAGACCCACTCCGTCTTGCGCGCCGGCCGCAACTTCCTGGAGGTGATGCACGAAGGCGTCACCAAGGGGCAAGCGCTGCGCGATCTGGGGGCGGTGCTGGGCATTCCCGCGGCCAACATGATGGCGGTGGGCGATGAAGGCAACGACATCGCCATGTTTGAGGCGGTCGGCTGTGCAGTGGCCATGGGTAACGGCACCGAAGCGGCCAAGGCAGCCGCCGACTTTGTCACGGCCACCAACGATGAGGACGGGTTGGCACTGGCGATCAAACGGTACGCGCTGCAGGACTAGGCAGCGGCTGAATCAATAGTCAACGGGCGACGATGAGACACCGGCTTGGGCCGGCGGCGATCGTCGCCTTTTTGGTGTGGCGCAGAATGCCTTCGCCCAAACCACGCCCGGTGATATTTCAAATCCGAGTGAAAAAACTTGCCTTATTTGATAATCCATCAGATACTGTCGGCGAACAGGAAGTGAATAATCAAAAACTATAACCTATAGTTATAATTTAAAGTCTGAATACATAATATTCGGGGTGGTGATCATATGTGTGAGCAGTGATTGAATCGTGTTGCTTTTATAAATCATTTAATCACAGGGGGAACATGATGAAAAAACAATTACGTCGCCGTCATGACGCAACGATGACGGCTAAATTACGACTCAAACTCTACAAAGCCGGCAAACGCTGGGTAGTTGCGGGCATGACCACGGTCGCATTCGCGGCGGGCCTATCACTGACCAGTGGCCGCTTCGTTCAGGCCGATGAAGGTACCGCCCCAGTCGCGGCTGAAACCGGCGGCACTGACCAGGATGCGGGCGCCGCAACGCTTGCCACCCCAGCCGCGGGGGATCCGACTGCGGCGTCTAGTGACACGGTGAGCAGCGCCGCCTCGGCAGCGGCGACCGAACCCCCGGCAAGCGATGGGCCGACGGTGCCGCAGCCGGCGGCGGACACCGAAACGCCGGTTGCGGCGGCTGTGACACTGACCAGTCGAATGGCAACGCCAACGGTGAACGTGGGCGCTACGGATGTTTTTGCCCTGAACTTCAATGTCACGGGGATCAAGACGAGTTACACGAACGCAACGCTCGTGATCCAGCTGTCATCGGGCGTTCGCTTGCAGGATGACCCCGGCACATTGACCCTGCGCGGCGTGACGCCGGTGTACGATGAAGCCGCGGGCACGCTGACGTACGATTTTGGTGCGCTCAGCAGTGGGCTGGCCACCCAGCTCGCGTTGCACCTGACGCCGGATAAGGCGCTGGTAGCTAACGGGGAAACGATCACCGCCAGCGCCCAGTTTAGCGCAGATGGGCTGAGCCCGCAGACCACGCAGGCGACCGCGACTGCGGTGGCGGCGGCCCGAGCGGCGGTGACAAACGCGATTCTGAACATTGCCGCGGCGGATCCGGCCGTGACGCACGACAACCCGGCGCAGGGCGACACCGTGACGCTGGGGGCCGGCTACACGGTCAGCACCGCTGACGCCGGGGCGGGGCTGGTGGCGGAGGGCACCCCCATCACCATGACCTACACGCTGGCCAAAGGGTTGACCTATGGCGGCATGGCCACGGTTGACGGGTACCTCACGGATGCGCCGGTGGTGACCACGAACGCGGCCGGTGCGACCGTGCTGACCTGGACGCAGCCCGCAGGCGCTCGCGCGGCGCAACTGGCGGCGTCCGCCACTTACAAGTACGCCTTCCTCGCCACGGTGGACGCGGATGTGGCGCTTTTTACCAGACTGGTGAACCCCGCGCAGCTGACGGCGCAGATGGCAGACGGGACCACGTTCACGGCCAACGCGGTGAACGCGACCGTGATGATTTCGCCGGCCAATCCGACGGCCCCGGTGACGGCGGTTGGGGGGACTTGGCCGCTCAGCAGCTACGGTCCGGCGAACGGTGAGATGACCCTTAACACAGGAACGGGGAATGCGGACCCAACGGTGTACGCTGAAAGAGCGCCATTGCTGGCGACGACGAGCGTCATTTCGACCAGTTACTTTGGCATCGGGGTGTCGGATGCGGCCTATATGGCGCAAACGCAGGGCATGATCGACTACGTGGCCATGCATCAGCGGCTCAGTGCCGGGGAGACCCTGCAGCGGCTGGTCATTGGCCAGGCATACTATAATCCATCTGTTTCTGAAGCGAATCCGTTGTTCAACGAGGCTTCGTTTGGGCGGCTGACCCCTACCGGATACGCGCCGTTAACGACCTATCCGTACCTGACGCTGGCGGTCAAGTACGCGGGCGAGACGACCTACACCGTGCTTGAGACCAGGCTGAGAACCGATCAGACGTACACACTGACGCGCCAGGCGTTACTGGCGATGGGGCTTGACCCCGCGAAGACGGTTGTCGATGTGTACGCGTATTACCATTTAGACGCCGATGGGCAGGCGCTCCCTGATAACCCGGATGCCGTGATCCAAAGCACGACGCCAGGACCCGGGCAGGCTCCGGTCAGCAACTTTGATGTGACGCAGGTGCCGGTCGACTCCGGTGCCCCTAATGGCCTGATGCAGACGTTCTCCTTTATCACATCGGTCGATCCCGGATTTGTGGGCACGATCACGCACCAATTCCTACCGCAGTTGGCGTCGCGTTACGGCATTATCGGCACGCCGAGCGAGACGGTGATGGATCAGGTGAACGCCAACAACCCGACGAAGTTGCTGGGCAGGACCGATGCCACTAGGCTGTATTTGGCGGAAAAAACGGTGGAGGTCGTGCAAGCTGCCACCGATGTCACCCGCACCGTGGCGAGCATGCTCACGTTGGCGGATGGCGCAGGGGTCATGACCGTAGGCGCGCACCAGTTAGCCATTCAGCTCACGCTGGCCGACACATCGCAAGCTAACCTCGGGTTGCCTGATGCTGGGGCGACGACGTATGTGTTTTTGCCGGCGGGCGTGCAGTACGACCCGGCGACCACGCGCGCCGCTGACGGAGCCGCGGTCACCGTTGTCGCAACAGACTACCAAGGTAGCGGCCAGCAGCTCCTCCGCATCGACTGGGGCAAATCCGCGCAGCCGAGCAACTTTTTGCGTCCGGGTGAGGGAAAAGGGCTCACTCTCGGGATTCAGGTGGCGGCCAATGCGGCCAGCGACCTGGTCTTTCAGTCGTACACGGACCTTGGCCCGGCCCCCTATACCGCGCCGGAGTCCGCCGACCCCGATGCCGCACAGGCCAATCGGCTCGTCGCAGACGCCGATGACCTGAACGGCAACGGGCAGACCACGGATTCGCTCCTTTACGCAACGGCGCGCATGCCGCTGCTCAAAACCAGCAAGCTCGACACCGTGGGCACGCCGTCCGAGACCCAAGTGGCGCCGGGCGCCACCGTGGTAATGGCGGTGGGCACGCGGGCCGAGACGGACGCGCAGCTCACGCAACTGGAGCTGATCGCCGCGCTGCCCAAGCCCGGCGACCTGGGGCTGACCACCAGTGACCCACGAGGCTCGGACTTCAGCCCAACACTGACAGGTCCCGTGGTGTTACCCGTCGATTGGCAGGGCAAGGTCACCGTGGCGTATACCACCAGCACGGTAGCTGATCTCAGTGCGGCGACCTGGCTTGATGAAGCCGCGGCAGCCGCTGATTGGGGCGCGGTGACCGCTTTCCGGATCAGCTACGCGAATGCGGCTGAGCCGATCGCCGGTGGAGCCCAAACCGTCCAGTACACGCTACAGGTCCCAATGCTTTACGCCGATGAAGCCGATGGCGGGGCGGCGCGATCGATGACCAGCACGTTCAGCGTCACGTCCAACGGGTTGGCCACCACCGAACCGCAGGCGGTGCCGGTCGTGCTCGACCGGGTGCTGCAGGGAACCGTCTCCGTGACCCGAACCATCACGTATACCGGTGCTGATGCGCAGACCCCGGCGGCCATCGAGCAGGTGGTGACGTACGATTTTGTCACCAACGAAACGACCGGCACCACGGTGTACACCCCAACGGGCGCGTACGCTGAAGTACAATCGCCCGTCATCCTGGGCTACACGGTGGACCGCGCCAGTATTGCGGCACTGACGCCGACTGCGGTCACTTTTGACCAAGCCGACGATCCAAGCGTGCTACTCAGCGGGATCCAGGAGCTTGTGACCTACACGCGCCAGCCGAACACGATCTTCACGCCGACCAAGCCAGGGGAAGACACCGGCACAACGGTGACTGATCTGACCCATGTGGTGACGATCACGGTGACCTATGGTGAGCCGGTTGGCGGCGACCCTGCGGTAAGCACTGTGACGTTCTACCGGACCGTTACGGTTGACCCGACGATTGCCGTCGGCACGGCGGGGCATCTGACCTACAGCGCTTGGACCACTGATCCGGAGGGGGATGCCGCCAATGGCACTGCCACCGTGGCAGTGCCTGCGCTGGCTGACCTGAAAACGCCACTGGGCTACACCGCCAGCGTGACTACCACGCTGGATGGCGCGGCCGCAGGTGCCAACGATGCGCTCACGGTCGACGCCAGCAACACCGCGGTCGTGCGGCAGGTCACGTATGAACGCCAACCGGACACCATTTATACGCCAACCAAGCCCGGCGAGGAAACCGGCACCACGCGGGATGACCTAGTGAAGGGGGTGGCGGTGACCGTCAACTACGGGGATCCCGTCAACCAAAGCGAGGACCAGTCGGTGACGTTCTACCGGACGGCCACGGTTGACCCAACCATTGCCGTCGGCGCGGCGGGGCATCTGACCTACGGTACCTGGACCACCGATCCGGCAGGCGATGCCACGAAGGGGACGGCCACGGCAACCGTGGCGGCGCTGGCTGACCTGAAAACGCCGCTGGGCTACACCGCCAGCGTGACTACCACGCTGGATGGCGCGGCCGCAGGTGCCAACGATGCGCTCACGGTGACGGCGGCCAATGATACGGTGATTCGAACCGTGAGCTACGCGAAGCAGGCGACCGAAACCTTCACGCCAGATCAGCCCGGTGAGGAAACCGGCACGCAAGTCACCGATCTGACACATGTGGTCACGGTCACCGTGACCTATGGCGAGCTGGTCGGCGGCGACCCTGCGGTAAGCACCGTCACCTTCTATCGGACCGTGACGGTTGACCCCGCGATCCCGGTGGGTGAGGCGGGTCACCTGACGTACAGTCCATGGACAACCGGGGCTAACGGTGATGCCGCGGCAGGCACCGCGACGGCGACGATCGAGGCACTGGCAGACCTGAGGACCCCACTGGGCTATGTCGAACGCGTGACCTCGGCCGTGGACGGGCAAGCGACGGATGATAACCTTGCGATCGTGGTGACGGCCGCCAACGCGACGGTGACGCGTGCAGTGAACTACACGCGGCAGCCGAACACGGTTTACACGCCGACCAAGCCGGGCGAGGAAGCGGGCACGACCGTGGCAGAGCTGACGCATGTGGTGACCATCACGGTCAACTACGGCGCGCCGGTGGGGAAAACCACAACGGCAACGCAGACGTTCTACCGGACGGCGACGATCGACACAACCATTCCGAGCGGTGAGGTGGGCCACCTGGTCTACGGTGCTTGGACCACCGATCCGGAGGGGGATGCGACGCGTGGGCCAGCGACGGCAACCGTTGACGCGCTGACCGACCTGAGAACGCCAGTGGGCTACACCGCCGTCGTTGCGTCAATGCTGGACGGCCAAGCCGCGGCGGCGAACGCGGCCATTACGGTTTCGGCCGCCAACAGTACGGTGGCGCGCACGGTCACCTACGCGCAGACACCGGCGCCGGCGCCAACTGAGCCGAGCCCGGCACCAAGCAAGCACGGGCAGGGCGACCAGTCGCCAACCGGCAAGCCAGCGTTGCCGCAAACGGGCAACCAAGCCAATGGCGCCCTTGCGCTGCTGGGGCTGGCGCTCACGTCGCTCCTTGGCGGACTGACCGTGCTTAAGCGGCGCCGCAAGGCCTAAGCACACACTTTTGACACAGACGGGTTTCTCTTCGGAGGGACCTGTTTTTTAGTGCGTCGTGGCGCCCATTAGCCGCAAATTTGACTGGTTTGCCTAAAATGTTTGTAAATGCTGTCAAAATTCCTTAAAATTAAGTCGTGATGCTTATCACGCATTAGACGGCAAATTGCCACAACTATATGGAGGAATACAAGTATGCGTAAGACGAAGATCGTCTCCACCTTGGGCCCTGCGTCCAACGATCTGGAAACGATTAAGGCGCTGATCGGCGCCGGTGCGAACATTTTCCGGTTCAACTTCTCTCATGGTGACCACGAAGAACAGCTTGGCCGCATGAACCTGGTGAAGCAGGCCATGAAAGAAACCGGCGTCAAGGTTGGTCTGATGCTCGACACGAAGGGTGCCGAGATCCGGACGACCGAAGTTGAAAACGACGGCAAGGTGGAATATGACAAGGGCGACATGATCACCCTGACCATGAACACCGGTGCCAAGACCTACAAGGGTCACGTGGACATCACTTACGGTGGCCTTTACGATGACGTGAGCGTGGGTCACCACGTGCTGTTCGATGATGGTCTTTTGGACACGGTCATTGTGGCGAAGGACGAAGAAGCCCACGCCCTTAAGCTCGAAGTCCAAAACCCAGCGATCCTGGGCTCCAAGAAGGGGGTCAACTCCCCAGGCGTTTCCCTTCAGCTGAAGGGGATCACCGAAAAGGATAAAGACGACATCCGCTTCGGGGTCAAGCAGGGCATCAACTTCATCGCAGCGTCCTTCGTGCGTAAGACCAGCGACGTGCAAGAAATTCGCGACGTGCTGTCCGAAGTCGGTGGCGAAGACGTGCTTGTGATCCCAAAGATCGAATCACAAGAAGGGATCGACAACACCGATGCCATCCTTGAGATGGCTGACGGGATCATGATTGCCCGTGGCGACATGGGGATCGAAATTCCTTACGAGGAAGTGCCTGCGGTTGAACAGATGCTCATCCACAAGTGCAACCTGGTCGGCAAGCCGGTCATCACCGCAACGCAGATGCTCGACTCCATGCAGGAAAACCCACGCCCAACGCGTGCTGAAGTGACCGACGTGGCCTTTGCCGTGCTGCAGGGGACCGACGCCACCATGCTGTCCGGTGAATCCGCGAACGGGGACTACCCGATCGAATCCGTCCACACCATGGCCGTGATCGACGAACGCGCCGACAAGATGCTGCCAAAGCACTCCCCAGTGCTGGAAGAGCTCAAGACGTCCGGTTCCATCACCACCACCACCGCGATCGCGGCGGTGACGGCGGCGGAACGCGTGAACGCCAAGGCCATCATTGCGCTGACTGCTAGCGGCTACACCGCCCGTCAGATTTCCCGCCTGAAGCCGGAAGCCCCGATCCTCGCCGTGACCTACGACGAACGCACTGCTTCTAGCCTGCTGCTTTCCTGGAACGTGACCCCAATGGTTCTGCCAAAGGGCGCCGACTACGAAAAGCTGGTTGCGGAAGCCGAAGCCAAGCTCGTTGAAGATGGCGCGCTGGCCAAGGGTGACGTAGTGGTCATCGTGGCCGGTCTGCCACTGTACGAACCAGGTTCCACCAACAACGTGACCGTGCGGCGCGTGGCGGAATAACCTAACTGAATGAATCTGAAGAGGCCAGTTCGGGTCCGCGATAAGCGGGCCGGGCTGGCCTTTTTGTACGCTAAAATTAAGATCACGTGAGAATTGATGGGGGCGACGTCACTTTTGCGTTGTTATCCTAATTATTCGCAAAAATTATCTGGTGATGACCAAAATGAGAGGGACTTCCTCACTTGATCGAATTTGAAACCGTGCAAACATGCGCGGACAAATAGAATATTTATATCGAAGTCTTGCGATGGCACGTGATAAGTCGCGCATTCGTGATAAAAAAGAATCACGCCAAGACACGCATGAGTCGTGATGTATCCGCTTTCTTGCTTCGATGCTATACTCCATGGTACCGTTTGACATTGTCATTTTAAACGGCTGTTAGACGCAGACCCCGTTGGGGAGGAGGAAACTTGTCGTGTTAGAAAAAATCAGTGAGCGGCACGACCGGATGCTGCGCGCCACAGCGGAGCGGCGTGTCCATTTTAAATTGTACAAGCGCGGCCGCAACTGGGTGGTGGCCGGTTTGATGACCGCCGTCTTCGGGCTGGGCATCGCGACCAGCCCGCGCACGGTTCGCGCAGATGAAAGCGGTGAGCCCCAGGTGGCGGCGGTGCAGGTAGCCGCCACGCCAAGCGAGGCGCCAGATGAACCGGGACAGGACCTGCCGCCCGCGGATGTGACCGCACCCGCGCCGAGTCCAGAAGGGGCTGAGGCCAGTGCGGCCACCGTGCCGGATACCGGGACGCCGGCCAGCGCGTCCCTTGAAGTGGCAAGCCCTCAGACCGCCAGCACCCCGCTGGCTACCACCTCGGCAGCTCCGGCACCAGCGCCGACCGCTGTCATGGGCGATTCGGCGTCTGAGGTGGCGGTGCCATCAGCACCGATCACAGACGAGACCCCGATCAGTGCCATTGCGCCACTGGCGGCGGCCCCTCAACTGCTGGCCGCTGCGGTGACCCCACCGGCTGGGGTCGTGATGACAGCCCCACAATTGCTCAACAACAGCGCGGCGGTGCGTGATCAGGGTAGGCTGGCAGCGTTGACCTTAACGACCACGATTGAAGGGGCGAGCAATTACGCGACCAGCACGAGCAACGCGTACCGGGTCATCACGCGCTGGATCGGCAACAGTAGCAACTTGACGCCGGACCAGATCAGCCTGTCCAACGCCGATTACCGCGCGCATCCGATCGTGCCGGGCTATCGGCTGGTTGTCACGAACGCCCGTAATGTGGGCGGTGTGTGGCAATTGACGCAAGCTTCCACCATTACGGTCACGATCTCGGCCGGAACAGTCGTCAATAACACGGCGCTACACAATTTTTCGTTCAATGTGGTGGGTTACCCGAGCCTGAATGTGGCGCCGATCGGGGCCGGTTTTACGGCTGATACCACTAAGACCCCACTTTTGAATTCCCTTGAAGGGGATATGTCGGTGTTCACTGCCCGCACCTTGACACTGTCCAGGGATGTCAGTGTCACGGCAACGGCGGCGAACATTGGGGCGCAAGGCGTGATGGTGTACTTCAAAACGCCATTGGCCCCGTGGAAAGCGACCCAGGATTTTCAACCGTCTGTCATCTTGGCCTACTTTGATGCGCCGGTCAGCTATCAGCTCGCGCCAAAGGTCACCTCGCCGCTGAGCAATTCCGCCACGCTGAGCGGCACCGGGACTGAGGTGGGCAATCTCATCACGGTACGCGCGATCAGCGGCGGGCCGACGGTCCAGACCACGGTTGGGACGGCTGGGACATGGTCCGTCAATCTAGACAGCATCGGCTTGACGACGAATCAGGATTTGTATGTTGTGGAGTCCAATAACCTCGGGGACGTGCCGGGGGGCTACATCATTCAGCACGCGACCGCGAGTCGGACGATCAATTACGTGGACGCGGCGGGCAACACCGTCAGCCCTTCGGTGACCCAGACGCTGGCCTACACGCGGCGAGGGACGGTGGATCCGGCCACCATGGTCGCTGACTATGGGGCATGGACCGCGGACGGCAGTAGTACGTTTGCCAGCGTGAACTCGCCGAATCTGAGCGATCAGTTCACGACGACTAAGACAGTGGGCGCCTTGACCGTGACCAACCCCACGCAACGGCTCGACCCGGTCAACGTTGTGTATAATCCACGCTTTGCAACGGTTGGCCCCGATGAGCCGAACACGACGGGGGTCGCGCTTGAAGCGCTCAGTCGAACGGTCACGCAGACGATCAATTACGAAAATGAAGACGGCACCCAGGCCGCACCAGCCGCGGTAACAACGTTGCGCTTTACGCGCACCGCCACCGTTAACCTGGAAACCAATCGCGTGGTCGGCTACACGGCCTGGCTACCGGCCACGGACGACACTTTTGCCGCAGTCGTTTCGCCGACCCTCGTGAACCAAGTGGCCAGTCGGTACGCCTCGCAGGTGCAGACCGTGACGGCGGCTGACCTCAATAATCCGACACTGGCGTACGCGGAGACCATCGTATACTTTCCCGACATGGTGCGACTCGATCCAGGCGTCGGCGTCAGCGCGGGCACGCCCGTCAGCGGTGCCGATGAAGACCCACGGCGTTATCCAAGCGGCGTTGATACCACTGATTTGACCCGCGTGATCCGCGAGATGATTCGCTACATTGACGCTAGCACGGGGGCTGCGGTATACGCCAATGATGAGTTTGACGTGACCTATACGCGCACCGGGATCGTGACGTTTGCGTACGATGCCGCGGGGACGCTGGTTACGACCCCAATATTGGAAGACTGGATCTCGCCGCAGCCAACGTTTCAGGAGGTGATCGCACCGGCTAAGGACGGCTATGTGAGCGCAGGAAATGTGGCGGCGGTCCCGACCGATGCGGCCACCCCCGATTTGACCCGAACCATCTGGTATTATCCAGAGGCTGAGCTGACGCACACTGTAACCGTGGTCACCACGTTTGACGCGCCGGTGGTGGTTGACGCGCAGCGGCAGACCCTCACGTTTTCACGTGAGCTGTTGCTGACCGTGGATGACGCGACCGGAGACACGACGGTCCGGTTGAGTGACTGGCGGCCTGACGTGGCCGGCACGGAACTGATCGCGGCGCTGGGGCCAACGATGCCGATGCCGGACAATGGCGATCCGGGCTGGGCGGCCGGCTGGCGCGCGGCGGTTTCGGTAGCGGTCAATTCGCTACCGGTCGGCGATGGCACGGATCGGGCGATTCAGCTTAACCGTCGGGTTGCGCCGGCCGGGGTCATTGCCGTTGAACTGAACGGCACCGCGACTGAGATCACCCGGCTTGTGACGTATACGGATACGCTGATCCACATTCAATATGTTGACTTGAGCGACGGCGGCCGCGTGATGGCAACCGTTCATACGACCACGCCGCAAACCGATCCAAGCCACTACGGCGACACGGTGATCACGACCGGGCCAGCCGCCGGGTCGTATCATCTGGAGGTGGACGCCGGGGCGGCTAGTCTGGCGCAGGAAAATGGCACGATCGTCGACGGCAATGAACACTTTACCGCTCAGCCGGGGCAAACGGTGACTATCGAACTGAGGCACCGGCGATTGGTTGAACCGCTGACTGTTTTGCGCGGGATCCGCTACGTGGTGCTGGACGGAGCGGTGGAACCGGCAGACCCATTCGTGATCCAAGAGGCCGCTTGGGAACAGGTCACGGACCTGTACGCGCAAGCATATGGGGATCAGCTGACCACGCCTGTCGATGCCGTCGTGTATCGGCAGCTGACTGGCTATCCGGTCGTGCCAACGCCAGTGATCCCAGAGTACCGCGCCAGTCAGGCTGAGATCGTGGCAGTGGCGCCAGCGCCAAGCCCGACACCATTGCGCCCGATGGATAACCTGACGTTTGAAGTGACTTATACGCGGAACGTTTTTACCCCGGAAAACCCGGGGAATGAAACGGTGACCACGGCGGTTGCCTGGACGATCGTGCACAAAGACGCGGTGACCGGCCAGACGCTGTCGTTGCCGGGTTACGTCCCGGCAACGCTGGGCTTTCACCGCAACGTGACGGTACTTGCGGATGACGTCAAAATGCCATCACCGTGGGCGCCGGACACAACGTGGGACTTTGCGACCTATCAGGTGCCAAGTATCGCGGGCTATGTAGCCGGCGTGACCACGCTGGCTGGACCAACTGTCACCGATCCCACCCGTGATATCCTAGGGGAGGTGCGGTACTACCCGGCCGTGGTCATCGTTCAGCCAGATGCGCCGAAGCAACCCGGTGAGGAATCCGTCACTGGCGACCCGCAAAGCCCGAAATTCCCGGCTGGGGTCACCCATGACGACCTGAACCGGACGATCACCCGCACCCTGGCGTACTGGGATGTCGCAGGCAATCAGCTGATTCGCGAAGTGCCGATCGGTGCGGTGACCTTCATGCGCACGGCCACGGTCACCTTTGATCAAGATGGCACCAGCAGTACGGTTTACGGGGCCTGGCAGCCAGCCGATGACACCTTTGCCGAGTATGCGCTGGACCCAGCGGACCGGGAGATCGGTGACCTGTTCACCACGGCAACCCATGTGGTGGCGCAACCGGTGACCGCGGACAGCGAGCCGGTGGTGCAACGGGTCAACTACTACCCGACAAGTGTCACGCTGCAGCCGGACGACTCCAAGGCGGTTGATACGCAATACGACCCGAATGATGCGCTGAGTCCCACGTATCCGGCCGGGCTGACGGCGACGGATCTGAACCAAACCGTCACGCAGACCATTCACTTTGTCGATCAGGTCAAGGCGACGACACTTCAACCGGAAGTGACCGCGGGCACGTTGCGCTTCACGCGCACGGCGACGGTCAACTTGCAGACGAAGGCGGTCACTTACGGCGACTGGCAGCCGGTCACGGATGCTGAGTTTCCAGCCTTTACCGCGATCCCGGCGATTTTGAACGAGCTGACGGCGGCGACTCAGGTGATCGAGCCGGTGTCCCCGGTGACGAACGGCGTGCTGGGCAATGTTGACCGCACCGTTTACTACGTCAGGAAGCCGGTGGCAGAGCTCACGGTGACCCCGGATCAGCCGAAAAATGCTGGGGATGAGGTATTCACCGAGTACCCCGGCATCCAGACCTACCCGAACGGGGTAACGGCGACGGACCTGCACCGAACGCTCACGCGGACGATCACGTACCTGAGCGGGATGGATTGGGCGACGCTTGCGCCAACGGTGACGCAGACGCTGGACTACGAACGGTCCGCGCGGGTCCAGTACACGCTGGACGCAGACGGGAACATTGATCCAACGGTTGAGCCAATTGTTGAATACGGCGATTGGGTGGCGGTTGGGGCCAGTGACTTTGCCGCGCTGACGTCCCCGACCGTCCCCGATCAGTTCACGACCCGGCCCACGGTCGAGGCCAAGACCCCGACGGCAGCTGAAATCAGTGCCGGGGTGGAGCTGGCGGAGAAGGTGTACTACTACCTAAACCAAATCACGGTGGGCCTTGACCGGCCGATGCGGCCAGGCATCAGCATCAATTCGTCCGATGAGTTGCTCAAGTCAGTGCCAAGTGGGTTGGAGGAGGAAGATTTCCAGACCACGGTAACGGAGTGGATCAGCTTTTTTGCCCGTCACGATGCCAGCATCCCACTGTACAGTGACGCGAATGGGACGACCCCACAAGTGGCCCAAACGGTCGCGCTGGACTTCACGCGCACGGCCACGCTGTATCTGGAGACGATGACCTATGTCTACAATGCTTGGCAAGGCGTGACGGCCGACGAATTCGCGGCGGTTGACTTGCCGGCCACCTTGTACGATGCGGACGGGGATGAATACGCGCCGCTGGATGCGGCCATTGCGCCGGTGACACTGGACCTGACTCAGGCGCAACTACCAGAGCGGATCTCGCGCGCGGCGCTGTACGGCATGCCGCCATACCAAAGCCTTGAGATTGGGCCAAAAGACCCCGTCAACGGCGACGATCCGACTGGGCCGAAGCCGGCCGACACGCTGACGACCCCGAAGGATCCGACTTCGAACCAGCGGTATCCAGCCGGGATCGAGGCCAGCAATCTGAACCACACGGTGACGCTGACCGTGCACTACGTGGTGAGTGACGGGCAGACGCCTGTACCGGCCCCGATGACCCTGACGCTGGCCTTCGAACGCGGCGCCACGGTCACCTGGCCAGGGGAGACGCCCGACGAATGGGCTGCGGCCACCGGGGTCGTGACCTACCACCCGTGGCGCGCCGTGACCACCGAGCAGTTTGCGGCGGTCCTGACGCCGGCGTTGGCAGCGTACTTTGCCGATCAGTTGTCGGTCACAGGTATCGATGCCCTGGCCTTGGTGAGTGCAGCTGAGAACGCAACCACGCCGGCGGTGGCGCACGACGTTACCGTGACCTACTACCCGACCACTGTGAGCGTCACACCGGAAAAGCCCGGCACGGAAGGCGCGCCGGTCATCACCGACCAGATCGACGGCCCGAAGTACCCGGCCGGCGTGACAGCTGAGGACTTGACCCAAACCATCACCCGCACGATCACGCGGTACAACGGGGTGACCGGGGCAGTGATCGAGGTGATCACCCAGACGCTGGACTTTACGCGTACAGCCACTCTGACGTACGCCAGCGTCGCCGATTTGCCGACCCCGCAGTACAGCGACTGGACCGCAGCGGCGGGGACGACCGGCGAGTTTGACCGGTACGTCCCGGCGGCGGAGCCAGACCTATTTGCCGACAAGGCTGAAGTGGCGGCGCACCAGCCGACCCAAGCCGAGATCGACACCGATGGCGTGGTGCCTGAGGCCGTGTGGTACTACCCGACAACCATCGTGGTCGAACCGGATCAGCCGGGCACGGCCGGAGACGCGCTTTTCCCAACCGAAAATAGCCCGAAGTACCCAGCCGGCGTGGCGGCTGACGATTTGACCAAAACGCTGACGCGGACGATCATCTACCGCGATGCCCAGACCGGGGCAGTGCTGGAGACGATCCTGCAACCCCTGACCTTCACCCGCACCGCCACGTTGGGCTACGGGACCGTGGCGGACACGCCAACCCCGAATTACAGTGAGTGGGGCGCAGCTGAGCCTGAATTCGCGCAGGTCACCGTTGCTGCGATCAACGGTAAGGTGGCCGAACGTAGTTCGGTTGCGGCCTACGCCCCGACGCAAGCAGAAATCGACGCGGGTAGCGTGCCGCCGGAAATCGTGCTGTTCTTCCCGACGACGCTCACGGTGACGCCGGATAAGCCGGGCCCCGAAGGTGAGTCGATCTTTGACGGGAGCGAAACGCCGAAGTACCCGGCCGGCACGGATGCCAACGACTTGACCAAGACCGTCACCCGCGAGATCTATGACGTGGACGCGGTCACTAAGGCCGAGACGCTGGTGAACACAGAGACGCTGACCTTTACGCGCAATGCGACGCTTGCCATTGACGGGGACGGCAACGTGACCCTGGTTGGCTATACCGACTGGACAGCTGCAGAGGGAATTTTCGCCAGCTTTGCCGTGGCCGCGCAGCCGGACCGGGTCGCGAGCCGTGACACGGTCGCCGAGCGCACGCCAACGACAGATGAAATCGAAGGCGCAACGCCAATTGTCGAACGCGTTTACTTCTACCCGACCAGCGTGACGGTTGACCCCGACAAGCCGGGAGTGGCTGGGGAGGATATCTATCCGGGCATCCCAGGGCCGGTCTACCCGGACAAGGTGAGCGCAACAGACCTGAACCGGACGGTGACGCGCACGATCACCTTCATCAATGCCGCGACCGGTGACACGTATGCGACAGAGACTCAGACGCTGACCTTCAAGCGTTCGGCGACCCTGACGCTGACGGCCACCGAGGCAACGGTCGCGACGTACGGCCCGTGGACCGCGGATGATGACACATTTGACGCGATGCCAGTCCCGGCACGCAATGGGCTGTTCGCAGACCGTGACACCGTTGCGGCCGCAGTGCCGACCGATGACGAAATTACCGCTGGTGAGGCGGCGCCGGTTGTGGTGGCTTACTACGCCACGGTCGTGACCGTGACCCCTGAAGCACCACACAAGGAAGGTGACTTGGTGGTCACGGATGAAGTGGATGGCCCGAAGTACCCGGCAGGCGTTGACACCGACGACCTGACCCGGACCCTGACGCGGACGATCACGTACGTCCACGCGCAGACCGGGGCAACGCTTGGGACCGCAACGCAGGCATTGCACTTCACGCGCACCGCCACGCTGCACTATGCGTCGGCGGCGGATCAGCCGGAACCGGTCTACAGTGACTGGACACCGGCAGAAGGAGAGGCCGGTGAGTTTGAGCTGCAGGTAGTGCCGAGCTTCGCCGGCGTCGTGACATTTGAATCGGCAGTGCCGACACATGCCGTGACGCAAGCGGAGATCGACGCGAACCAGCCATTGGCCGAGACGGTTTACTACTTCCCGACCACCTTCACCGTGACCCCGGACAAGCCGGGAGCGGAAGGTGAGGAACTCTTCCCGGGCACTGATGGCCCGACCTACCCAGACGGCGTGACGGTCGCGGATCTGACGAAAACCGTGACGCGCACCATCATCTACTACAACGCGGTCACCGGGACTGAGATCAGGCGCCAGACCCAAGCGCTGACCTTCACCCGCGAGGCCACGCTGACCTTGACGCCGGCCCGTGCGGTGGCGGCGCCAGAGTACAGCGCGTGGGTGGCGGCGCCCGACCAGTTTGCCGCGCATTCCGTTGAGGCCCAGCCAAACCTTGTGGCGGACCGCACAGTGGTCGAAGCGGCCACCCCGACAGCCGCCGAGATCGCGGCCGGCAGGGTCGCGGATGAGACGGTCACGTTCTACGGAGATACCGTCACAGTCACCCCGGATAAGCCGGGCACAGCCGGCGAACTCGTCGACCCAGACGAGACCGGCGGCCTGAAGTATCCTGACGGCGTCGATGAGGTCGCACTCAATCGCACCGTGACGCGCACGATCACCTACGTGAACGCGATGACGGGCGCAACGCTCGGACGCGCCGAGCCGCAGACGCTGCGCTTCACCCGCACGGCCCCCATCAAGTACGTGACCGGCGGCGCGCCAGTGGTCACGTATGGGGCCTGGCAGCCGGTGGCCGAGGCCGACCGGACGTTTGCGGCACTGCCGGCGCCAGCCTTTGACGACTTGCGCCCGGTAACGGTTGCCACGGCGGCGCGGCTGGTGACGGATGCGGCGCTCGCGACCGCCACCGGGTTTGATGAGCAGCTGAAGTATTACGCCACCATGATCACGGTCACCCCGGACCAGCCAGGGGAGGGCGGCACGGCCATCGTGCCTGGCGACCCCGATAGCCCACTGTACCCGGCTGGTGTGGGGGCGGCGGATCTGAAGCGTTCGGCGACGCGCACCATCCACTATCGCGATGCCGCCGGCAACCCGCTGGCGCCGAGTGTGACGGCCGTGCTTGGGTTCCACCGCACCGCTACACTGGTGTACGATCTCCTTGGGGCGGTGACGGTCCTGTATGGGCCGTGGCTGCCGGATGCCGGCAACGTGTTTGCCACCGTCGCAAGCCCAACGGTGGTCGGCATGGTCGCGGACCGGGGGCTCGTGGACGCGGCAACGGTCACCGGCCCAGAGTCGGTGACGGAAGTGGTCACTTACGCGGCCGCCCTGGAACCGCGCCCGGCCCCGCCGCCGAGTCCAACCCCGACCCCGCAGCCGAGCACGACCACGCCACCGAAGCGGGCTGACTTGCCACAAACCGGCGAGCCATCAAGCGTGACCACCACAGCCTGGGGCCTGGCCCTGCTGAGCCTGGTGGGGTTGCTCGGGGTGGTCGCCAAGAAGCGCCGGAGAAACGACTAGGACCGACTGAATTAATGAGCCGTCAGCCGAGGGTTGACGGCTCTTTGTGTGCGTTAAAAACCGAACGATAAGGGCGGCGGCCACGACTGGTTCGGTTGATGTTTACTTCCGGAGCCGATAACGGTAAGATGAAAGGTGCGTTTTGGAAATAATGTTCGTGTTTCGGAGGAAAAGTGCATATGAAAGAGAAGTTACTGGCCTATTTTGAGCTGGACCAGCTGAACACCACGGTACGCCGTGAAGTGCTCGCCGGGTTCACGACGTTCATCTCAATGGCCTATATTTTGTTCGTTAATCCATCCGTACTGGGGGCTTCGGGGATGGATAAGGGCGCGGTGTTCACCGCGACCGCCTTGGCGAGTGCGCTGGGGTGCCTGCTGATGGGGATCCTGGCGAAGTACCCGATCGCCACCGCCCCGGCCTTGGGCATCAACGCCTTTTTTGCCTACTCGGTCTGCATCGGGATGAAAATTCCGTGGGAAACCGCGCTGGCGGGCGTCTTCGTGGCGTCTTTGATCTTCATTCTGATCACCATCTTCAAGCTGCGTGAGCTGATTATCGACGCGATCCCGGCCGACCTGAAGTTCGCGATTTCCGGCGGGATCGGTCTGTTCATCGCCTTCCTCGGGCTGAGCGATGGCGGGCTGATCGTCGCCAACAAGTCCACGCTGGTGGGCCTGGGGTCCCTGTCGGTCGGCACGACCTGGCTGACGATTTTTGGCCTGGTGGTCACCGCGATCTTGATGGTGCGGCGCGTGCCTGGGGCAATTTTCATCGGTATGGTCGCGACCACCGGGCTGGGGCTGGTCACGGGGCTGATCCATGCGCCGAGTGCCATCGTCTCCGCCGCCCCGTCGCTGCGCCCGACCTTCTTGGTGGCGCTACGCCACGTGGGCGACATCAACTCGCTGCAGCTGGTGGTGGTCGTCTTGACGTTTCTGCTGGTCACGTTCTTTGACACGGCCGGCACGCTGGTGGGGTTGGCCAATCAGGCTGGCTTTATGAAGGACAACAAGATGCCGCGCGTCGGCAAGGCGCTGGCGTCCGACTCCACCGCGATGCTCGCCGGGTCACTGCTGGGCACCAGCCCGGTGGGCGCGTTCGTGGAAAGCTCCGCCGGCATCGCCGTGGGCGGCCGCTCCGGGTTGACCGCCGTGACCACCGGGGTCCTGTTTTTGCTCGGGCTGTTCTTTTCGCCGCTGTTGGCGGTGGTGACGACCCAAGTGACGGCGCCGGCGTTGATCATCGTCGGGGTGCTGATGGCGCAGTCGCTGCGCCAGATCAACTGGACGCAGCTGGAGATCGCGATCCCATCCTTCCTGATCCTGCTGGGCATGCCGCTGACGTACAGCATCTCCGATGGTATCGCGCTCGGGTTCATTTTTTACCCGATCACGATGATCGCGGCCAAGCGCGGCAAGGAAGTCTCGCCGATCATGTACGGCCTGTTCTTCGTCTTCATCGGCTTCATGTGGATCTTGAACGTTTAAGCCCTAAAGGCGCAGCGCTTGCTGGGCCTTTTTGCGTGGGGCAAAATCGGCCGGGGGACTGACGCCTCGGCCGCCATTACGGGTGATAATCAAACCGTAATGGAGGGATTCAAATGAGAAAAATCTGGAGTGGGGTACTCCTGATCGGGTTGCTGCTGCTGGCGGGGTGCGCCAATGTGCAGGCGGCAACCACGCGGCGAGAGGCGGTCACGGTGGCGGCATCGGCGCTCAAGGCGCGCTACAAGCAGTCGTTCACGCTGATCGCGGTGCAGCACTACCGCCGCGGCGGTGCGTTGCAGGCGACCTTTGCCGGGCCGACTGGCAAGGCGCAGCCGGTGGCGGTGACGCTAACGGCAAGCGGTCAGCTGCGCGATGACTACCGCAAGTATCAGGTGCTGCCACTGCTGTGCCAGGAGCTGACCCGGCGGCTGGCAGCCTATCCGGCAGCGCGCGGGGCAGAATTCGATCTGGCGGGGGAGACGCACCTGACGCTACCCAAAACGATCAGCTTGGATGACTACCTCGACAACGTGGCGCCCCTGCCGGTGGTGACGCTGCACTGTGACCCGGGCACAAGGCCGGTGTTGGCAGGGGCAGTGTGGCCCGTTTATCAGTCGCTGGCAGCGCGATTCCCACAGTTTCGACTGGTGGTGTGGACCGGGGCGCATGAGCGGCTGACCGTGCGCGCCCCATTGCACCACCACTGGCTGACGCAGGCCGAGCTGGCGCGGGCGATCAACAGCTGATAAAGACAACAAAAGCTTCCGACTCAGCGGCCGGAAGCTTTTTTGCGTCAGCATAGATGGTCAGGTTTAATCTGGTCGCCGGTGGTTGGCGCGAAACCCGCGCACCATCATGACGAACATCCAGCCGAATGGAATGATGTAAAGCGGCACGAGGCAGGCCACCAGGAACCAGGCGATCCGATCGCCCTGCTTCAGCCACGCGGCGGCCGCAGGCACACGCATCGCCAGCGCCAGCACACAGACGCTCAGCTCGACGAACAGGAAGGTGAGCGCGATCGGCAGGAAGCGGAATTTCTTGCGGTCGTGGTTGAACTGCAAGACGGCGATCAGACCGAACAGCACGATCAGCGCGATGCTCAGCGGCCCGGTGAGGGTGACTTTGAGCGGCGTGTGCACCCACAGATAAGCCGTAACCACGCCGTAGCAAAGTCCGCCGCAAAGTAGCATGACGAGCACCATGCGCACCCACGGCCGGCGCTTGAACGACAGGCTGCTCAGACCCCAGGAGAAGGCGACCATGAAGCCGCCGAGCATGGCGAGGCCGATCAGGATTTGACCGAGGTCCACGGGCTCATCTGGCACCATCAGGCCGGGTAGCAGCATCAAGATCAGGTAGCCGACCAGCCCCACGGTGGCCGCGTAGCGCATGGCCTTGAAGTTCCAGGGCAGCGCCTGCGCCATTTCGCGCGCGACGGCTTTGGGGTCAGTGCCAAAGTAATCGGCGGCGGTGACGCCGTCTTGTTGCGCGTCGATCAGGTCGTTCATCAGTGCCAGCAGGTTTTGCGCCAGCTGGAGCTTGTCTTTGAACGGGGTACGCAAGTTGAGATAAACCTGGATCTGGCCGAAAAACTCGGCGTTGGTCTTGGTCAAAAGCCGGCTGCGGGTTTCCATTTCACGTTGCAGGGTGACTTCATTCATGGTGGTTGGCCTCCAATTGAACGATGCGAGCCACGTTGGTCGAAAGAATCTGCCAGTCCAGCAAGAAGTCTTGCTTGGCGGCCAACCCGGCGGGGGTGGGGTGATAGTATTTGCGCTCGGGACCATCCGGCGAGGCGCGCATGGTGCTGGCCAGCAAGCCCTTTTTCTCCATGGTCATGAGCAGCGGGTAGATGGTGCCCTTGGGGACGGTGTCGAAGCCGAATTCGTTGAGCCGCTGCGTGATGGCGTAGCCGTACGACGGCTCGTCGGCCAAAAGCATCAGCAGGCAACCCTGCAGCACGCCCTTGAGCATCTGACTGGTGTTTGCTTGGGCCATGATGCGCCTCCTCTAGTTTGCTTTACCTCCTAGAGGATACCACCATCGTCACTAGTATGCAATCTATATTAGTGACGAACTTCGCAGGGCACACTTGTGCAAACAAAAAAACGCCGCCATCGCTGGCGGCGCAAGGGGTTTAGGCCCGGTTCAGGTACCGCTTCAGGAACTCCTGTGTGCGGGCCTCGGCGGGGTGGTCGAAGATCTGTTCTGGGGTGCCGATCTCGGCGATGACGCCTTGGTCCATGAAGACCACGCGGTCGGAAACATCGCGGGCGAAGGCCATTTCGTGGGTGACGACGATCATCGTCAGCCCGGTGGTGGCGAGCTGCTTCATGGCGTTGAGCACGTCATCGACCATTTCAGGATCCAAGGCGCTGGTCGGTTCATCGAACAGCAGGACTTCGGGGTCCATGGCGACGGCGCGGGCGATGGCGACGCGCTGCTTTTGGCCGCCGGACAGCTGGGCTGGCTTGGCGTTGACGTACGGGTCCATGCCGACTTGGGCGAGCAGCTCAAGCGCGTGCGCCTTGGCTTCTGCGGCGTCGCGGTGCAGGACGGTTTGCTGCGGGGTCATCACGTTTTGCAACACGGTCAGGTTGTTGAAAAGGTTAAAGCTCTGGAACACCATGCCGACATGCGCGCGGTACTGCGCCAGGTCAAAGGAGCTTTCGAGAATGCTGGCGCCGTGAAACAGGATGTCGCCGGCGGTCGGCTGTTCCAGCAGGTTGATGTTGCGCAGGAGGGTCGACTTCCCGGAGCCGGAGCGGCCGATGATGGAGACGACTTCGCCGGGGTTGACGGCAAAGTTGATGTCAGAAAGAACTTCGTGGTCGCCAAAGACCTTCTTGAGGTTTTGGACTTCAATGATTGCTTCTGTCATGTGTTGTGCCTGCCTTTCTACTTGATCGTCGGCGTTTCGACTTGCATCTGATTGGTCATCACGTTGTAGTTCTTCGGGCCATCGACGTGCTTTTCAATGAGCCGGAAGAGGCGACTGATGGAGAAGGTCAGGATCAGGTAGATGGCGCTGACGACCAGATAGGTGTGGAAGAACTGGAAGTTTTGCCCGGCCACGGTTTCGGCGGCAAAAAACAGTTCGGAAACGGAGATGACAGACAGCACGGAGGTGTCCTTGATGTTGACGATGAATTCGTTGGTGACTGCGGGCAGCGAGTTGCGCACGGCCTGCGGGAGCACGACCTTCAGCATCGTCTGCAGGTGGGTGAACCCGAGCGCGTGGGCGGCCTCGAACTGGCCTTCGTCCACGGAGATGATACCGCCGCGGATGATTTCGGAAATGTAGGCCCCCGTGTTAATGGAAACGATCAAGAGGGCGGCCAGGGTCTTGTTCATGTTGATCCCAAAGGCCAGCGCGACGCCGTAGTACAGCACGGCGGCCTGGACGATCATTGGGGTGCCCCGGAACACTTCGATGTAGACGGACAAGAGCCAGTTGACGAACCACTGCAGGCCGCGCTTGCCACGGGTGCTAGGCTTGGGCATGGTGCGGATGACGCCGACCAGCAGGCCGATGATGAAGCCAACGATGGTGCCGATCAAAGAGATCAGCAGGGTCATGCCGGTGCCGCGAAGCAACATCGGGCCGTACTGCTTGAGCAGGCTGATCAGCCAGTTGCCTTCGCTTTCGGTGGCGGGTTGAACGGCCACGGCGGTGTTCATCATCTTGTTGCGCTCGGCAGTCGAGATCTTGGCTAAGGCTGCATTGATCTTCGCTTTGTCCGGGTCGCCTTTGCGTAGCCCGATGGCCAAGTCAACGTCTTCTGGGCTGGTCTTGAAGCCGTTTGCCTTGGAAAACTTGAGGTAAGTCAGGTTGGGGTTGGCGTTTTGCGCCGTGATGCCTTCTGGGACTTCAGAGACGTAGCCGTCGATCGCGCCGGATTCCAGCGCCACGCGCATGGCAGGGAAGTTGTTCATCGCTTCTTCTTTGATGACGCCCTTGAGCTGGCTGATCGCCTCATAGTGGAAGGTACTCAGCTGCGCGGTGATCTTGGCGCCCTTGAAGTCCTTGATGCTGGTGGCTTTGGCGTACTTGCTGTCGCGGCGGACCACAACGGTCAGCTTGGAGGCGTAGTACGTGCTGGTGAAGTCCACCGTTTTGCGGCGATCAGGGGTCGGGGACATCCCGGCGATGATCGCATCGATCTTGCCTGACTGCAGTGCAGGCGGCAGGCCGTCCCAGCTGGTCTTGACGACCACGACCTTTTTGCCCAAGGCCTTGGCGATCTTCTTGGCCATCTGGACATCGTACCCGTTGGCGTAGTCGCTGGAGCCCTGGATCTTGACGGCCCCGTTGGCGCTGGTGGTCTGCGTCCAGTTGAACGGCGCGTAGCCGGCTTCCATGCCGACCTTGAGCGTGCCGCTCGCTTGCACGGGCTGGCTGGCCAGCCCCAGTGTGAGTGCCAAGGCGAACCCGGCACCGAATAATGTCGCCCAAAACTTCTTCATATCAGACATTCTCCCTTCGTGTTTGTTCAACCGTTGGGAAATAGAGAACTAAAAACGCCGACCTTTGTTTGGGAAATACAAACAAAGGTCAGCGTGGATTGTCACATCCAGAATCATAGCGCTCCGAAGCAATCGCTTCGACAGTCCAGCAGCTTTCGCCCACTGGCCCAACTCGCGCGCCCCTAATGGCAACGTGGGTTTCGGCGGGGATGCTTACGGCTGAATCAAAGTGGTTAGGCACTCATCAGCTTTCGTCACCGCCCGCGACCTCTATTTCTTGGTGGTGTATTTAAATGTCTGACCACGAGTCTACCGACCCGGTAAGCGAAAGTCAAGGGTTTCCTGAAAGATTTCGCTTCTGCGCGCTGGAGGTGCAAAACAGCACGACCAAAGTTGCCCAAAATGAGTCAAGCCACGCTCTTGTGCGGGCATGCGAAGAAAGCGTTATCTCAGCCCCTGGCACTCACCGAGGATAGGCTAGCCGGGTCGGTTTAGGCGTCATTGCGGGGTCAATCACCGGGCAATCGATGCCCCAAGGCGCAGATGATGGGGCGCGATCACGAGCAATGTCGGGGGCTTGCCCTGCCGGTGCCGGTGCTGGCGATGGCGGTAGCGCCGAACTGACGGCGGCGCTGATCGAGGCGCCGCGCCCGTACGTGAGCGGGTCCCACGGCGCTTGCGTCAGCGGCCGACAGGCCCACCGCTGAGCGGGGTGGGTGGGTAAGTGGTTGAGCCACGCAACCAAAAACCAATTTGTTTTTTTCTTGTGAATTTTCACGACTTTTTGTTCGGGAAAGCGCTTCTATATCGGGCGAGAGGGAGACAATCCTTGTCGGGCAACAAGACAGCTTGTAAAAATATCAAAAAAATTGGTGCCGACAATTCCCACTGGTATAGCCCTTTCATGAAAACGCTAAATTTTCTTGGCAAAAGTGATTGCAATCGCTGAAAATCATTGTCATACTAGCTTCTGGGAGTTTCGAGTGACCAATTTCACAGCGCGTTGGACTGCGGATTGAGAGCGCTTTTATGAAATTCACCAAAATATTATTAGGAGGCGACAAACAATGGTCGGAATCATTCTTGCCAGTCACGGGCAATTCGCCGCTGGCATTAAGCAATCTGGTCAGATGATCTTCGGTGAACAAGAAAAAGTCGAAGTTGTGACTTTTATGCCGAACGAAGGTCCTGACGACCTGAAAGCACACCTTGAAGAAGCCATTGCAAAGTTCGATCCGGAAGACGAAGTACTGTTCCTTGTGGACCTTTGGGGCGGCTCACCATTCAACCAGGCTAATGGGTTGTTTGAAGCGCACAAAGACAAGTGGGCAATCGTAACCGGGTTGAACCTGCCAATGTTGATCGAGGCTTACGGGTCTCGTCTATCCATGACTTCTGCGCACGACATCGCGGCACACCTGGTTGAAGCTGGGCGTGACGGGGTGAAGATCAAGCCAGAAGCCCTCGAACCAAAACCGGCAGCCGCTGCGGCTGCCCCTGCAGCAAGCAACGGTGGCAAGCCAGGCAAGCTCACCTATGGGCTGGCCCGCATCGACTCCCGTCTGCTGCACGGCCAAGTGGCCACGGCATGGTCCAAAGAGATCAAGCCGACCCGGATCATCGTTGTTTCCGACAACGTTGCGAAGGACAAGCTGCGGAAGCAATTGATCACCGATGCCGCACCTGCTGGCGTCAAGGCGCACGTGATCCCTGTTGATCAGATGATCAAGATCGCGCAAGACGATAAGCACTTCGGCGGTGAGAAAGCCCTGCTCTTATTCGAAACCCCGCAGGATGCCCTTCGTGCAGTTGAAGGCGGCGTACCGCTGACCTCCATCAACGTTGGCTCCATGGCCCACTCCGCTGGGAAGGTTCAGCCGAACAAAGTGCTGGCATTTGACCAGAACGACATCGACACCTTCGCCAAGCTGAAGGCCGATGGGATCACCTTCGATGTCCGCAAAGTCCCAACCGACTCCAAGGACAACATGGATGCGATCCTCAAGAAGGCGCAAGACGCCCTCAACGCTGCGAAATAATCATTCTTTTTTAACCGGAAAAAGGAGGACACTAAAATGTCTTTGAACTTTATTCAAATCATCCTAGTCCTCATCGTGTCATTCTTAGCTGGGATGGAAGGGATCCTCGATGAATTCGAATTCCACCAGCCAGTTATTGCGTGCACGTTGATCGGCTTAGTGACCGGCCAGCTCGTTCCTTGCCTGATCTTGGGCGGGAGCTTGCAGATGATCGCCCTGGGTTGGGCGAACATCGGCGCTGCGGTCGCACCAGATGCTGCTTTGGCATCCGTTGCATCAGCTATTATTCTCGTTCTTGGGGGCCAAGGCAAAGCGGGTGTGAACTCCGCGATCGCGCTGGCCGTTCCGCTGGCTGTTGCCGGCCTGCTGCTGACCACCCTGGTCCGCACCCTGGCAACCGCTGTTGTCCACATCATGGATAAGGCCGCTGAAGAGGGCTCCTTCGGGAAGATCGACTTCTGGCAAATCGTTGCGATCTGCATGCAAGGTGTGCGTATCGCGATCCCTGCCGGCTTCATCCTCGCCGTGGGTTCCGGCCCTGTGAAGGCATTGCTTGACGCAATGCCGACCTGGCTGGTTGATGGCCTGGGCATCGGTGGTGGCATGGTCGTGGCCGTTGGTTACGCCATGGTTATCAACATGATGGCAACTGCTGAAGTATGGCCATTCTTCGCCATCGGGTTCGTTTTGGCAACAGTTTCCCAGATCACCCTGATCGGCCTTGGGGCCATCGGTGTTGGCCTGGCGCTGATCTACCTGAACCTGTCCAAGATGGGCGGCTCCGGCAATGGTTCCAGCACGAATAGTGGCTCCGGCGATCCTGTCGGCGACATTATCGACACATACTAAGAAGGAGGTTGGCGAAAATGGCAGATAAGATTACTTTAACCAAAAAAGACCGTTGGGCCGTTTGCTGGCGTTCGACCTTCCTGCAAGGTTCATGGAACTACGAACGGATGCAAAACGGGGGCTGGACTTACGCCCTGATCCCGGCTTTGAAGAAGCTTTACACCACCAAAGAAGACCGCGTGCTCGCCTTGAAGCGTCACATGGAATTCTTTAACACCCACCCATACCTGGCTTCGCCTGTTATCGGCGTAACCCTGGCACTGGAAGAAGAACGCGCCAATGGTGCCCCAATCGATGACGTCACGATCCAAGGGGTCAAGGTCGGCATGATGGGCCCTCTGGCCGGTGTCGGCGACCCAGTCTTCTGGTTCACCGTTCGTCCGATCCTTGGTGCCTTGGGTGCTTCGCTGGCCATGGCCGGCAACATCATGGGCCCGATCATCTTCTTCGTGGCCTGGAACATCATTCGTGTGGCGTTCATGTGGTACACGCAGGAATTCGGCTACAAAGCCGGTTCCCGTATCGCCGATGACATGTCTGGCAGCTTGCTGCAGGATGTGACCAAGGGTGCTTCCATCCTCGGGATGTTCATCCTGGGTTCCCTGGTTAACCGTTGGGTGTCCGTCAAGTTCACCCCAACTGTTTCTGACGTGAAGCTCGCTGACGGCGCCTTCATCGACTGGGACAAGTTGCCTTCTGGGGCAAAAGGGATCCACGAAGCACTGACGCAGCAAGCAAATGGCCTGTCCCTTGAAAACCACAAGGTGACGACCCTGCAAGCGAACTTGGACAGCCTGATCCCAGGTCTGGCAGCGCTGCTGCTGACCCTGGCCTGCATGTGGTTGCTCAAGAAGAAGGTTTCCCCAATCGTCATCATCCTCGGCCTCTTCGTCGTCGGGATCCTGGCTCACCTGGCAAACCTGATGTAATTCTGGCCTAACCGCCACTTTGGGCGCCGTGACAACCGTCGCGGCGCCCTTTTGTGACCCAGAGCGAAGCGGGATGGGCTTAGCGGAACGGGTAGCCTAGGTTTGGTGCTTGAACCCGTACTTTGGGTTCGAGTACCAAGCCGTAGCTATCTGCTTCCGCGTTGTCCCGCGTAGCTCGACGAAACCCAGAGCAGAGCAAAGCGTACTTAGCAGATCAGTTAGCCTTCCTAACGTATGTCTGCCTGTAACTCACTGCGTTCGAACAGGCAGAGCAAGCCGAGGCGCTTGGGGCGTACTTGGCCCCGAGTGACTTGGCGTAGCTAGATGCATCTGCGTTGCTTTGCGGCGCTCGACGAAGATCGGAAAGTAGTCAGCAAGCCGGAAAGTCCGTGGCCGGGACTACACAGAGAAAAGCCCCCACAGACAGCTTGGGGCGTACTTGGCCCCGAGTGATTTGGCGTAGCTAGATGCATCTGCGTTGCTTTGCGGCGCTCGACGACGACCGGACGGCAGCAAGCAAGCCGGTAAGTCCATGGTCGGAACTACACAGAAATAAGCTCCCGCAACTCGCACGATTAACTGCTGGCGGAATCACCTAACGCCGTTGCGGTTGGGGTATAATAACAGTAATTGAAAGACACAAGAATAGGGGATCACGATGGTTGAATCACTGAATACGAAAGTCGAACTGGTAACCGAAGCGACAAGCTTTCTGGGTATGCCGGATTATGGCAAGATCATGATCGGCGACAAGGGGTTCGAGTTTTATAACGAGAAAAAGCCGAACAGCTACATCCAGATTCCGTGGACGGAGGTCGACCATCTGGACGTATCCGTGATGTTTGGTGGCAAGTGGATCCCGCGCTATGCGGTCGCCACGCGCCGTAATGGCACGTACACGTTCGCGTCCAAGGACCCCAAGGCGGTGCTGCGCGCGGTGCGCGAGCATATTCCCGCGGACAAGATCCTGAAGTCCCTGACCTTTTGGCAAGTGTTCAAGTCAGGTGGCAAGAATCTGTTCAAAAAGGAGTCCTGGGAGAACCTCTACCTGAGTCTGTTCCATCGAACGAAGAAGTAACCTGAGTCGACTCGCCGCGCTGACGCTAAAAAGTCGGGCGTACTGATTCGCCAGTAATGTACCACATGAATTATGACGAAACGCGAAAACGCCGCGGGGCCTTTGTGAAGCCCCACGGCGTTTTTGACTACTATCGTTCCCAGTCTGCCAGCCATTCGGCCAGGGCAGGGGTGACTTCGGCGAGGTGCTTGTCATTGCCCCCTGGGACTTTGAAGAACAGGATCTCGGTGTCCCCGAGCGCTTTTTGGGCGTAAGCGGTATTCGGGAGGATGCGGTAAAAATCGCCGGCGCCAAGCGTGAGCACCTCGCCGGTCGCAACGGTCATGATCTTGGTGCAACCGCGCAGGACGTACTCGTACTCGGTGTTGTCGGTGTGGTAGTGCGGCTTCTCGGCGGTGAACTGCTGGTACTGAGAGAGGCCGACTTCGACGGGGTCATCGAGGTGAGGCAGCGCCTGCGGACTGGCCAGGTGGCCGGTCAGGTACTGGCGCTGGTGGGTGGCCATGACGGCCGCGATGGTTTTGGCGTCGAGGTGCTCGATCTTAGGCATGGGGAGCTCCTTTCTGGTAGGGGTGAGCGGCCGCGGCATATTTGTCCCACTGTCGGTCATAAAATTTGTAAAGAGGGTCAGCATCGTCTAGCACGACGAAGAAGCTACGGCGATCGGCGTCATCTGTGAGGTAATCGTATAGGTCGATTTTGAGCAGTTTGCTCCCGTCCTTTTTGTCGACAATCATTAACGCATAGGGTAGGTTAATATCGAAGACGTTATAGGTAACCTTTGCCGCGAATTCAGGGCTTTTTTCGCAGGCCCGGCGGTATTGTTCCAGCGGCCGGCTCATCAGGGTCAGGTCGTCGTCGGTGATCTTGTTGGCCATGACTTCATCAACCGTGGCAGACTGCGGGTCAACGCTCAGAAAGTCAAAGCGGGTGTGTTCCTGTTCGACGGCTTTTTTGATCACGTTGAAGGGCGTGCCGGTCCACAGGCCGACGCTGGCAAGCGCGGCGATGCGCACCCGGTCAGCCTTGCCAAAACGATCGTCCAGCGAGTACTTTCCTTCGACTTCTCCGCGTGAGCTCAGCAAGACGTTGGTATCCTTGAGATGCTTGATGCTGTTTTTGATATCTTGCAACACGCCGTATTTCTCGACGAGCTGCATGCTGGCCATGACCCCGAGGATCACCAGGATCGCGGCCAGTGACTGCGCATTGGACAGGCTGAACCAGCCGAAGTCGGTGAAGGTGAACACGGCGGTGAAAAGCGCCAGGCCGATCGTCAGCAGCAGGGTGATCAGGTTGAACTTCTCGTCACGGTCGAGCGACCAGAAGCGTTGCCAGTATTTTTTCATCGGATTGCCTCAATTTTTAGGATATGCTCAGTGTAGCGCGAACGCTGCCCAAATGCACGGGTGACAGAACTGTTACTGGGCGCGCGAGGATGCGCGTGGTATGCTCAGCGGATATAGTGGAGGGATTAGATGACGCAAACGATCTTACTTGTGGAAGATGAGCGCAGCCTCAGTACGTATCTGACAACGGAGCTGCAGTTTGAAGGCTATCAAGTACGCCTGGCTGAAGACGGCTTGGCCGCGTGGCAACAGTGGCAAGCGGCGCCGACCGCGATCGATCTGATTTTGCTGGATTGGATGCTGCCAGGGCTGGACGGGCTTGAGGTGATGCGGCGCATTCGCAAGACGTCCGCAGTGCCGATCATGATGATGACTGCGCGCGACTATGTGGGCGACAAGGTAGCCGGACTGGATAACGGCGCAGACGACTACTTGACGAAGCCGTTTGAAATCGAGGAGCTGCTGGCGCGGTTGCGGGTGTTGATCCGCCGCAACCAGGCGCCGATGGCCACGGTGTATCGCGTGGGGGATTTGACGCTGGACACGAAGGCGCGCCAGGTGCACCGCGGTGCCGAGCTCGCACAGCTGACGCAGCGGGAGTACGATCTGCTGCTGGCGCTGGTGCAGCACGTTGGCGCGGCGCTGACGCGGGATGAGCTACTGGATGCGGTGTGGGGCACCGAGTTTGACGGGCAGACCAACATCGTGGATGTTTACGTGCGCTATTTGCGCCAAAAACTCGACCTGCCGGGCCTGCCACCGCTGATTCACACGGTGCGCGGGGTCGGCTACATGCTGCAGGAGCCGACCCATGCGTGAGCGGCCGAACCGGCATTCTTATGCGGGGCGTATCACGCGCGCCTATGTGCTGCTGCTGTGCGCGGTGGTGACGTTCATCAGCATGGCCATTGTCGGCATCGTGGGCGTGTACTTGGTCAAAAGCAAACAGGACGATTCGGCGCAGCTGATGGCCGCGCTGAAGGAATCGTTTGTGGATGGCAAGCCAGACTGGGACGCTTGGCTGCAAACAGGCGGGCGGGCGCGCCACGCCTATGTGCGGGTCAGCGTGATCGGGGCGGAGACGGATCAAACCTATTACTCGCGCAACACTCGGCGCTTTTTGAGCGACACGCTGACCACGACGCCGCTGTTTTCGCATGTGCAATACCAGGAAAACCAAGGCGTGTACTACTACCGCGAAAGCATCGTGCACAAGGACGGGCAAGTGTTCGACTACGAGATCTGGATGAGCCTGAACAACATGATCGAGCTGCTTCAGGTGATCATCTCGGCCATTATCGGCATTACCCTGGTTGGCACGGTGCTGGGGGCGTGGGCGATTTCGCTGCTGGCCCGGCGCCTCAACCGTCCGCTGGCCACGCTGACGCAGGCGGCCAGCGGCATCGTGGCGAAGGACAATGTGACGTATCACGAACGCCTGCCGGAGCCGGCAGGGCCCGCCGAGGTGCACGCGTTGGCGGTCGAGTTCAACCGGCTGCTGCACTCGCTGAACGCGCAGGTGATCCGTGACAACCAGTTCGTGTCGGACGCGTCCCACGAGTTGCGCACGCCGCTGACCGCGATCCGCGGCCACGTGACGCTGATGCGCCGCCACGGCAACGCACACCCTGAGCTGGTGCCGGAGTCGCTGGCCATCATCGAGGCGGAGTCGCAGAAGATGCAGCGCCTGATCGAGAGTCTGCTGGCGCTGTCGCGCATGGACCACGCCCAGCTCGACCGGGTGCCGCTGGACTTGGCGGCGCTGGTGCCGCGGGTGGTCGCGCGTTACCAGAGCACCCAACCGATTCAGGTGCAGCTGCCAGCCTCCCTGATCGTTTTGGCCAATGCCGAAAGCCTTGAGCAGATCCTACTGGGCTTGCTCAACAACGCCCACAAGTACACGCCGCACGACACGCCGATCACCATCAGTGCGGCGCAAGTGGGCCAGCAGGTGGCGCTGAGCGTGGCTGACCTGGGGCCAGGGATCCCCGATGACGCGAAGTCAAAAGTGTTCGATCGCTTCTACCGGGTCGACCGCTCGCGCACCAAACACATCCCCGGCACAGGGCTGGGCCTAGCCATTGCGGCGCGGCTGGCCGCACTGAACGGCGGCACGATCACAGTCGTTGACAATCAGCCGCGCGGCAGCTGCTTCATTGTAACGCTGCCGCTGGCCAATTCTGAAAATCTTTAATCTGTTGCTTAAAAACCGTTGAATGCACATTTGGCCAACCCCCACTAAACTGTGGAGGTTGGTTTTTTTATGACCAGAGCGCAGTGGCGCGCACTTAGCGGAACGGGTAGCATAGCCAAGGCGCTTGGGGCGTCCTTGGCCCCGAGTGACTGGGCGTAGCTAGCCGCTTCCGCGTTGCGCCACGCAGCTCGACGAAACCAGAGCGCAGTGACGCGATCGGCACGGCGGTGGGCCAGTCCGCCAGCGGGCGCCGCCGGGGGCTGGAACGCTGCGGGCACGACTTGAAGCCAATGCCCAACCCGCATTGTCTTCAAGCTCGGCCTTCTTGTAAGCGGCAAGCCGCTAACAAGAATTTCGCGGCTGAGCCCCCGGCGGCGCCCGCTTCTGGCCGGGCCCAGCGCCTGGCGTGTGGCTTAAATGTAGCTGTGCAGTGCGAATCTCAATCACTATGAACGCGCGCAGAGCACGATGTCTCTGGGTGGCCGAGTTGTTTACGATCCGAGAACGGAGGTCCAGCCCGTGACGCCGGAGCTGGAAGTGTCACGGGCTGGACCGGAGCCGGCCAGCAAAATACGTCCGAGTCGCTTCGCTGGGCGCTTGGGGGCTGGCGTGCGATAATGCCGGTGAAATCATGAGCAATTGGAGGTAATCATGACACGATTACAAACTTGGTGGGCCGCCCACCCGTGGGTCCAGTTCGGGCTCAAAACGCTGGTGTATGCCGCGATCCTGCTGGCGCTGGTGTACCTGTACAGCTACCGGGGCGTGGGTGGTGGCCACTTTATCTATAACGAGTTCTAGCGACAGGAGGTCAATCATGCAATCTATTCTTGAACAATTCGATCAGATCGCGACGGCGCACCCGGACCGGCCGGCCATTGATGAGCTGGGCCAAGTGATCACATATGGCACGCTTCAAGCCAAAGCCAACGCGATCGCGGCAGAGCTGGCCGCGCGCAACTTGCCGGCCAAGGCGCCGATCATGGTGTACTGTGACCAAAGCAGCCTGGCGGTCGCAGCCTTTCTCGGCTGCGTCAAGGCCGGTCACGCGTACATTCCGGTCGACACGCACGCGCCGAACGACCGCCTGCTGGCCATTGCCACCATCGCGGCGCCGGCGCTGGTGCTGGCCACGGTGCCTCTGCCCGTTGAACTGCCGGTCGCAACGGTCACGCCTGGGGAGCTGGCGGCGATCGCCGTCAGCAAGCAACCGGCCCCAGCGCCGAGTTTGGCACCGGAAGACAACTTCTATATCATTTTCACCTCCGGGACGACCGGGGAGCCGAAGGGCGTGCAGATCAGCCACGCAAACCTGAGTAGCTTTGTCGCCTGGATGGCGAGCTTCAAGCTGCCGGCGCAGGCGCGCATTCTCGGACAGGCACCATTTTCCTTTGACCTGTCGGTGATGTCGTTGTACCCGGCGCTGACGTCGGGGGGCTGTCTGACGATTTTGCCTAAAACCGTTACCGATGACCTCAAGGCGCTGGTCACCACGCTTGAAACGCTGCCGCTGAACGTGTGGGTGTCCACGCCGAGCTTCGTGGAGCTATGCCTGCTGGCGCCGACCTTTGACGGCGCGCACCACCCGGAGCTGACGCAGTTCTTCTTCTGCGGCGAGGAGCTGACGCATGCCACGGCGGCGAAGCTGTTGACCCGCTTCCCGCAGGCGCAGGTGTTCAACACGTACGGGCCGACCGAGGCGACAGTGGCGGTGACCGCCATTGCCATCACGAAAGCGGTGCTGGATCAGTACGACCGGCTGCCGATCGGCTACGCGAAGCCGGACACGGGGCTCACGCTGGTGCCTGATACCACGCACGAGGATATGGGCCAGACGGTCGGGGAGCTCTTGATCGAGGGGCCGAGCGTGTCGAAAGGCTACCTGAACCGACCGGCCAAAACCGCTGCGGCGTTTGGCCAGAACCACGGGGTGCAGACCTATCGCACCGGGGACCTGGGCGTGATCGCGGCCGACGGACTGATCTTTTACCGCGGCCGGACCGATTTTCAGATCAAACTCAACGGCTACCGTATCGAGCTGGAGGAAGTGAACCACTACCTGAACGGCGCGCCGATGGTGCATCAGGCGGTCGCGGTGCCGCGCTACAACGCGCAGCACAAGGTCGCCCAGCTGCTGGCGTATGTGGTACCGGCAGCGGGGCCGGGCTCACGCGAGCTGACGCAGGCGCTACACGATTACCTCGCCACGGTGATGATGCCGTACATGATCCCCAACCGGATCGTGTACCGGGACAGCCTGCCGATCACGGCCAACGGTAAGGTGGCGATCAAGGCGCTGATCGAAGAGGTTAACGCCTCATGATCGACTGGCAGCCTTACGCAAATCCGCAGTACTTCGTTGTCCTACTGGCGGCACTGGTGCCACTCATCATCGGGCTTTACCACGGGCGCCGCCTGCACATCTACGAAACGCTGGCGTCGCTGTTGTTCATCGTGATGATGTTCACCGGCACCAAGTGGCACGAGGGGTTCGCGCTGATCGGCTACGTGGTGTTCCAGGTGGCCTTGGTGCAGGGCTATGCGCGCTACCGCCAGACCCACAACGGCACCGCCGTGTTCGTGCTGGCGGTGCTCGCCAGCATCGCACCGCTGGCCGTGGTCAAGCTGACCCCGGCGATCGCGGTGCACCCGTCAATACTTGGGTTCTTGGGCATCTCGTATCTGACCTTCAAGTCGGTGCAGTGCGTGATGGAGCTGCGCGATGGCACCATCAAGCGCTTGCCTGCGCTTAGCTTCCTGCGCTTCTTGCTGTTCATGCCGACCATCTCCAGCGGCCCCATCGACCGCTACCGGCGCTTTGAAGCGGATTACGCCCAGGTGCCGACGCAGGCGGCTTACGTCGAGATGCTGGGCCGGGCACTGCGCTACTTGTTCACCGGTTTCGTCTACAAGTACCTGCTCGGCTACGTTTTTGGGACGCTGCTCCTACCGCAGGTGGCCCACGCCGCGCTGGTGCGCGGGGGGCTGTCGTGGCCGCTGGTGGGGTACATGTACACCTACTCAATGTACCTGTTCTTCGACTTTGCCGGCTACAGCCTGTTTGCCGTCGCCATCAGTTTGGTGATGGGCATTGACACCCCGATGAACTTCAACCGCCCGTTTTTGGCCGGCAACATCAAGGACTTCTGGAATCGCTGGCACATGAGCCTGAGCTTTTGGTTCCGCGATTTTGTCTTCATGCGCGTGACCTTCTTCATCATGAAGCACAAGCTGATCAAAAACCGCATCCGCGTCTCCCAGGTGGCGTATCTCATCAACTTCCTGGTGATGGGCTTTTGGCACGGGGTGACCTGGTATTACATCGTCTACGGGCTGTTTCACGCTGGGGCGATCATCATCAATGATCTCTGGTTGCGCTACAAGAAGCGGCACAAGGCGCAGCTGCCGCACAACCGGTGGACGCAGGCCTTAGCCATCTTCATCACGTTCAATGTCGTCTGCTTCTCGTTTCTGATTTTCTCGGGCTTCTTGGACCAGCTATGGTTCAGTCCCATGCATCACTAAACAATAGGAGGATCATCATGGCTATCGATACGACTGTTCTAAACATTTTGCAAGACTTGACCGGGGAGGACTTCAGCGCCCGCGGCGACGAAAACCTCTTTGATGCCGGGCTGCTCGACTCCATGGACACGGTGCAGCTGCTGCTGGCACTGCAAGATGAGCTGAGCATCAATGTGCCGGTGTCGGAGTTTGACCGTAGCGAGTGGGAGACGCCGAACAAGATCATCGCGAAAGTGGCTAGCCTCTCATGAAACGGCGGCTGTGGCAGCTTTTTGGCCCGCTGGTATGCGCCGGGGTGCTCGTCTTGGGCGTGCTCCTCGCGCCGCTGCCGCTGGGGCGCCTGAGCGACTCGGCGGTGGCGTCTGCGGCGCTGTCAATGTCGCCCAACGTGCTGGCCGGCGCGCGCGCCAAGAACCAGGCGCTGAGCCGCGACTATGTGCCGTTTTTTGGCTCCAGTGAGCTTTCGCGGCTGGACCCGTTTCACCCGGCGGTGCTGGCGGCGAAGTATCACCGCAGCTACCGGCCGTTTTTGGTGGGGGCCGCGGGCACGCAGTCGCTCACGCATTTTTTGACCGATCAAAGCATGCTCAAGCAGCTGCGCCACAAGAAGGCGGTTTTCATCGTCTCCATGCAGTGGTTCACGCGGCGCGGCCAAGACCCGCGGGCGTTCGACTTCTTCTACTCCCCGCTTGAGACTGTGACGTGGCTGCTGGCCGCCAAGAACACCGTGGCGGACCGCTACGCCGCGCGGCGGCTTTTGACGATGCGCGCCCCGAGCAAGGACGCGCAGTTGCACGGCGCCCTTTTGACCGTGGCGGCGGGTCAGCCGCTGGGGGACACCGCGCGGCAACTGCTGCGCACGCGCCTGCAGATGCTCAAGAATGAGGACGAGCTGTTTTCCCGCTTCGGCGTCAACGCGCACGAGCGCGAGGTGGCGGCTGGTGAGAAGCTGTTGCCAAATCAGGCGACCAACAGCCAGCTGGACGCGCTGGCCGAACAGGCCGGGGTGACCCACACGCGCTCCAACCAGCTCGGCATCGATGACACGTTCTATCGCACGCGGCTGGCGAATGGGCGCATGGCCAAGTTGGCGGGAAGCCAGAAGCATTTTGACTACCGCTTCGGGCCGGAGTACAGCGATTTTCAGCTGCTGCTCAGCCAGTTTGCCAAGCACGACATCGACGTGCAGTTCATCATCCCACCGATCAACGCGAAATGGGCCGCCTACACCGGGCTGTCTCAGGCCAAGTACGCCCAGGCGGTGGAAAAGCTCAAGACACAGCTCAAGGGGCAGGGCTTCAAGCGCGTGCTGGACCTCAGCCAAGACGGCGGTCAGCCGTACTTCATGCAGGATACGATCCACATCGGCTGGCGCGGATGGGTCAAGGTCGACAAGGTGGTCGCGCCGTTTCTTGATGGCAAGCGGCAGCCGGTGCACTACATGCTCAACGACCACTTCTTCACCAAGAGCTGGCGGCAGGCCGTTGTAGGAGGCTGATGATGCGCAAACTATGGCTCGTTTTGACTGCCGCCGTTGTGGGCGGCATGCTGGCGGGCGGCGGTTGGTGGTTGGGTCGCGTGACGGCGCCAGAACCGGCACCGATGCGCCCGCTCCCGCGGCCCAAGGCCAAGCGCACGGTGGCCGCACCACCGGCTACGGCCATTGACCAACCCCTGCAGCGCGCCCTGACCCACCAGCTGGCAGCGCTTGATGTCAGCGGCACCGCGGTGCTGATCCGTAAGAGCCGCGTGGTGGCCACATACACCCATGGCTGGGCCGATGCAGCGCGCCGCGTGCCCAACGGGTTAAACACGATGTACGAGATCGACTCGGTTCAAAAAAGCCTGACCGCCGGCCTGTTCATGCAGCAGGTGGCGGCCGGCAAGGTCAGCCTGACCACGCCGCTTGGACATTTTTACCCGCGCTTCGCCCAGTCGCCCATCACCATGGCGCACCTGCTGCACATGAACTCCGGGTTGCGCATGAAAGGGGTGCTGACCCCGCCCCTCACCACCGATGCGGCGCTGGTGGCGGCCAATGTGGCCAAGCTGATCGACGAACCGAGTCACTTCGGCCAGTACCAGTACACGCCGATCAACTACCTGCTCTTGGCCGGCATCACCGAGCAGCTGACGGGGATGACCTACGAGCAACTGGTGCAGGAACACTACATCGATGCGTTGCACCTGACGCACACCCGCATGGCGTACGCGCTGCGGACCAGTGATCCAGCGGCGTTGGGCTACGCGGCCGGCGCTTCCGCAACACCGGTTCGGCCGAGTCTGGCCAGCCTGCACGCGGAGCTTGGCACCGGTCAGCTGTACATGTCTGCGCTGGACTATTACCAGGCGGCGCGCGCCTTAGTCAATGGGCAGTTGCTGGGAACCGCGCGCCAGGCGCTGTACGCGCCGGGGCCGCATTACGGTGGCGGGTTTTACCTGACACCGACGCAGTTTGCGGCGAACGGCACTGGCTACGGCTTCTTTGGCACCGTCAACCTCAGTACCGACGGGCAAACCGCGGCGATTTTGTTCAGCAATGTGCAGGTCAAAGACCGCGCGCCGGCCAATGCCGCGATGGACGCCTTAATGACGCGTCTGATGACGCCCGGCAAGTAATCGTTTACAATGAAGCCAACAAGGCAGGAGGTGGCGAGATGCCCACGATCAGCCGCAAAGATGCCCAAGCGCTAGCCGCGGCCTACGTTAAGCAGCACCACTACGTCGGCGCCCGTTTGCTCGCTGGCCTGCACCAAGGCCCGTACCAAAACGCGAGTTACGTGTTCGTGCTGACCAAGCGCACCGCGCAGACCCAAGCCGAGCGCGAGCAGCAGGGCCAATGGCCGTATTACCTGTATGTCGACAGCGAAACCGGCGCGCTTTTGACGCGGCAGGGGCCGTGGTCGTAGGGGCGGGGAAACAGTCAGTGAATTGAAAGACCTCGCGTTGCACCCGAAGCTAGGGCGTCACGCGGGGTCTTTTGGGGTCAGCTGAGGCGGTGGGTGGTGAGGCGGGTGCCTGCGTGCTATACTGGCGATATTTGCAACCGAGGAGGCACCTATGACCATCAACTTTCGGCCCGCGCGGCCAAGTGATCTCACCGCGATCATGGCGATTGAACAGGCGGGCTTCACACCGCAGGAAGCGGCCACTTCGGCCAGCATGCAGGCGCGCATCGCGGCCTATCCCGACACGTTCATCGTGGCCGTTGCGGCCGACCAAGTGCTGGGCTAAATTGTCGGTCCGGCCATTCGCCAGCGTTACCTCGCGGATGATCTGTTTGAAACGGCGCAGCCCAACGCACATGATGCGGCGTATCAGGCCGTGTTGAGCCTGGCTGTGGCACCGACCGCGCAAGGCGTGGGGCTTGGCGGCCAGCTGCTGGCCCAGCTCGACGTCGTGGCCACGGCGCAGCACCGGCAGGCCATCACACTGACCTGCCTGCGTCGGCTGGTCGGCTTCTATGAGGCGCACGGCTACGTCAACGAAGGCGAATCCGCCTCGGCGCACGCGGGGGAAGTTTGGTACAACTTGGTGAAGCCGCTCGGGCCGGCTGCGCGCAACCCGGTGGGGGTGCCAGTATCTCCGGTGCCAGTGCGATGAACCGCGTGATAGACCACATTAAAGGGGCGTCCCTCAAGTCGAGGAGCGCCCCTTTAATGTGGTCGTGTTCGCCTTACCGGTCCGCAATGATCGCCTTGGCGCGGCTCACTTCTCGCTGCACGTTGGCGACGGCGGTGCCGCCGAGACTGGTGCGGCGGTTGACGGCGGCCTCAGGGGCCAGCTCGGCGTAGACATCCGCCTCGATCTGAGGGGCGGCGGCCTGCAGGTCTGCCAGCGGCATGTCCTGCAAGGCGGTGTGCGTCTGGAGACCCTTGAGCACCAGCTCGCCGACGATGGCGTGGGCCTGGCGGAACGGCACGCCCTTGGTGGCGAGGTAGTCCGCCAACTCGGTGGCGTTGCTGAAGTCGTTGACCGTTGCATCGTGCATTTTCTGCGCGTGCACGGTCAGGCTTTCCAGCATGCCGGTGAAGATGTGCACGGACCCGAGCACGGTGGTGTAGGCGTCGAACACGGGCTCCTTGTCCTCCTGCATGTCCTTGTTGTAGGCCAGCGGGAGGCTCTTCATGGTCGTCAAAAGGCCCATCAAGGCGCCGTACACGCGGCCGGTTTTGCCTCGGGTCAGCTCGGCGAAGTCCGCGTTCTTCTTCTGCGGCATGATCGACGAGCCGGTCGCGAAGCTGTCGGCCATCTCGATGTAGTTGAACTCGTAGGTGCACCAGAGGATCAGCTCCTCGGCCAGCCGCGAGAGATGCTGCATCAAGATGGCGGCGTTGCTCAGGAACTCGAGGGCAAAATCGCGGTCGGACACGGCGTCCAGCGAGTTGTGGTAGAGGCTGTCAAAACCGAGCTGCGCGGCCACGAATTCGCGGTCGATCGGAAACGTTGTGCCAGCCAGCGCCGCCGCACCCAGCGGCAGCATGTCGGTGTGGCGCTGATTGAAGCTGAAGCGCTCGTAGTCGCGCTGGAACATCTCGAAGTACGCCATCAGGTAGTGGCCGTAGGTGATCGGCTGCGCGTGCTGCAGGTGCGTGTAGCCGGGCATCAGGGTGCCGGCGTGGGCTTCGGCCTTTTCCACCAGCACGGTTTGCAGGTCGGTGAGCGCGGTCAGAAGCTCGGGCAGGCGGTGTTTGAGCCACAGGTGAAAATCGGTGGCGACCTGGTCGTTGCGCGAGCGTGCGGTGTGCAGCTTGCCGGCGACCGGCCCGATCAGGTCCGTCAACAGCTTCTCCATGTTGAGGTGGATGTCCTCGTTGGCGACGGTGAAGTGCAGCTCACCGGCGGCCAGTTTGGTCTGTAGCTGGTGCAGGCCGGCCGTGATCGTCGCCGCATCGGCTGCGGGGATGATGCCCTGTTGGCCCAGCATCGCGACATGCGCTAGGGAGCCTTCCAGGTCCTCTTGGGCCATCTGCTGGTCAAACCCGATGGACGCGCCAAACTGGTCGACCCACTGCGCCGCTTTTTGGGTGAAGCGGCCGCCCCAGAGTTTGTCCGTCATCACTTGGCCTCCGGCGCTTCGGAGTGCACGTGGTTGACCTGCTCGTACACGGTGCCCGGCAGCGTCCACAGCTTGATGAAGCCGGCTGCGGCCTCTTGGTCGAAGGAATCGGCGCTGGTGTAGGTCGCGAGGTTCTCATCGTACAGGGAGTTCTCGGACTTGCGGGCCACCGCCTGTGCGTTGCCCTTGTACAGCTTCATTTTGATGGTGCCGTTGACCACCTCTTGGGTCTCATCGACAAAAGCCATCAGCGCGTCGAACAGCGGGGTGATCCACTTGGCCTCGTAGATCATCTTGGTCAACTGTTGCTCGATCAGCGGCTTGTAGTGCGCCACGTCGCGCTCCAGCGTCAGGTTTTCCAGCTCGTGGTGGGCGGTCATGATGACCGTGGCGCCCGGCGCCTCGTAAACCTCGCGGGACTTGATACCGACCATGCGATTTTCGATTTTGTCGATGCGGCCGATGCCGTTGTCACCGGCGATTTGGTTGAGCTTTTTGATGAGGTCGGCCAGCGGCAGCTTTTGCCCGTCGATCGCGACCGGAATGCCGGCCTCAAAGGTCAGGTCGAGGAAGGTTGGCTGGTCCGGTGCGGCTTCAGGGGCAACGGTCATGCCCCAGGCGTCATCCGGGGCTTGGTTCCACGGGTTTTCGAGGATGCCGGCTTCGTTGGCGCGGCCCCAGAGGTTGGCATCGATGGAGTAAGGGGACTTCTTGCCGATCGGCACCGGCACGTTGTGATCCTTGGCGTAGTCGATCTCTTCTTCACGGGACCAGTGGAAGTCGCGGATCGGCGCTTCGATCTTCAGCTCAGGGTCCAGTGCATGGATGGCGGCCTCGAAGCGCACCTGGTCGTTGCCCTTACCGGTGGAGCCGTGGGCGATCGCACTGGCGCCGTGTTCGTGGGCGATGGTCACCAAGTGCTTGATGATCAGCGGCCGCGACAAGGCGGAAACCAGCGGGTAGTCGCCTTCATACAGGGCATTAGCCTTGATGACCGGGGTGACGTACTCGTTGGCAAACTCATCCTGCGCGTCGATCGCGTAGCTTTCGATGGCGCCGATGCTCAGCGCTTTTTGCTGGATGAAGGTCATGTCCGCGCCGGGTTGACCCACGTTCAGGCACACGGCGATCACATCATAGCCCTTGTCCTGCAGCCACGGGATGGCCACGGAGGTGTCAAGCCCACCAGAGTATGCGAGTACGATTTTTTCAGTCATTCAAAGTTCCTCCTCATTGTTTCTTCATCAGGTGACAATAAAACTCATTATGCACGGTTCAGGGTTGAATTGGTAGTCTCACTGCCAGTGGCGCGTCTTTTGGGGGGCAGCGAGCGCGTGTGTCAGGGCAAAAGCGTGACCGTTGACAGTTTGTAGGATTAGTTGAAGCGGCGTTCCACCAGCCCCAGCACCCGCGTCAGCAGGAAGGTCATCGCAAAGTAGATCAGGGCGACGATCATCATTGGGAAGAACGGCTGGAACGAGGCGCCTTGAACGGTGGAGCCTTCAAACATCAGCTCGGTGGCGCCGATAACGGACAGCACGGAGGATTCCTTGATATCCGTCACGAACTCGTTGCCCAGCGCCGGCCAGATGTTTTTGACCGCCTGAGGGAGCACCACGTACTGCAAGGTCTTGTTGGCGGACAGGCCCAGGCTGCGGGCGGCTTCCGTCTGGCCTTCCGGCACAGAGTTCAGCCCGGAGCGGATGATCTCGGCAACGTATGCGCCGGAGTTGATGCCCATAGCGATCGCGCCGGCGGTGAAGGCGGAGAGGCTGATGCCCAGCACCTGGGTGCCGAAGAAGACGATGAACGCTTGCACCATCAGTGGGGTGCCACGGATGAACTCGATGTAAACCACGGCGATGGCCTTGAGCACCCAGAGCTTGGAGCGGCGCATCAGGGCCAGGAAGGTCCCGAGCACGGTGCCGGCGATGACGGTCAGCAGCGCGAAGACGAAGGTGTTGATGGCCCCTTTGATGAAGAAGCTGCCGTACTTGGCCCAAAAGCCGGTGCTTTGGTTCTGCAGTGTGTACGCTTCATCGAGGTACTTGGCCCACTGCTTCTTGGCCTTCATGTCCTTGATCGTGGCGTTGACCTGCGCGGTCAGCGCGGTGTCCCCTTTTGGCAGGGCGACCACGGTCGGGGAGGCTTCGGTGGCGAAGTGCGGGTCGATCATCATCAGGCTCTTGTTCTTTTGGACGTAAGCGCCAGCGATGATGCTGGACATGACGCCGGCGTCCAGCTTGTTGTAGGACACTTGCGCGACCACGTCATTGGCCTTTTGGAGGCTCGTGATCTTGGCGCCTGGCAGCTGGGCCTTGGCGATGGCCTCCTGCGTGGTCTGTTTCTGGGCGCCGACCGTGGCGCCGGAGAAGTCGGCGACGTTCTTGTACTTGCTCTTGTCGCTCTTGCGGATGACCACGATCTGCTTTTCGTACATGTACGGCTCGGAGAAGTTGACCTGCTTGGCCCGCTCCGGTGTCTTGCTCATGCCGGAAATGACCATGTCGACCTTGCCCGTTTTGAGCGCGCCGATCAGCGCATCGAAGCCCATTTCCTTGATCTGCAGCTTCACGCCGGCGTCTTTGGCGATTTTCTTGGCCAGGGACACGTCTGCGCCGACGATCGTGTCGTCGCCGTTGACGGTTGCGTGGAATTCCAGTGGGGCGTAGTCGGCAGACAGCCCGACAGTCAGGTAGCCCCGCTGCTTGATGGTGGTCAAGCGGCTGCTGTCAGCCGCCTGAACGTGGTGCGATTGTGCGGTGCCGACCGTGATGAGCGCGGCCAGGGCGAACAGCCATTTAACGATTTTCTTCATACCCTGCAACTCCCTGCAATTGAATTTTTAATGAATATAAACCCAATCCAAAGAATATGCAAGCTTTATTATTAAATATGCAAAAAATATTCAGACTGCCAGCGGTCGAATGAACGGCCAGATCAACGTGACGAAGACGCTGCCATCCTTGATGTAGCTGGAATGCGTGGCGCTCGGCACGATGACCACCCGGGCGTTGCGAATGCCGCGCGCGATCTTGCGCGTTTCCCCCAGCCGGATCACATCGTGCTGCCCGGCGAGCACTAGCGTGGGCACGTGAATATTATGCAACTGGTGCGCGGTCAGGTGCGGGTGGCGTAGCATCAGCCGCAACAGCGGATCGTGCGTCTTCCAGTATTCGACCCAGGTGGCCCCGTAGACCAGGGGCCGCATCCCGGTCGGCGTCAGGTTGGCCCCGGCAACGATCAGGCGGCGCACCAGCGTCGGCCAGGTCGCCGCCACATAAAGCGCCGTGATGCCGCCATCGGAGAAGCCGGTGAGGATGACAGGCGGCAAGCCGAGCGCTGCAATGAAGGCCGCCACGTCTTGGGCCATCAGCCGGTAGTTGCGCGGCACCGCGCCGCTGCTTTGCCCGTGGCCGCGGGTGTCCAGCGCGTACACCGTGAAGTGTGGCGCCAGGCGCGTGACGGTCGCGGCCCACAGACTGGCATCTTCCCCGTTGCCGTGTAGCAACAGGAGCGGTTGGCCGTGACCGGCCTGCGTGTAATGAAGGGTGACCCCGTTGACGGACAGTTCCATAGCAATCGCCTCCACGGTTATTGTAACGCCGCGGCTGGCCGCGGTGCACGCCCGGTTTTGCCCCGCCCGCACAAAACCGCTATAATATATAGTAACTACGGACTAATGGAGGCCAACTATGGCAAAAAAGATCCTTGTGGTGGACGATGAGAAGCCGATCTCAGACATTGTCAAATTCAACTTGACGAAGGAAGGCTACGACGTGGTCACCGCGTATGACGGTGAGGAAGCGCTAGCCAAAGTGACCGATGAAAACCCCGATTTGATTCTGCTCGACTTGATGCTCCCTAAGATCGACGGCTTGGAGGTGGCGCGCCAGGTACGCAAAGCCCGCGACACGCCGATCATCATGCTGACGGCGAAGGACTCGGAAATCGATAAGGTGCTGGGCCTGGAGCTTGGGGCCGATGATTACGTGACCAAACCGTTTTCCAACCGCGAGCTGGTGGCGCGCGTCAAGGCGAACCTGCGGCGCTCCGGCACCGCTGCCCCGGCCCCTGAGGTCGACGACGAGAACAAGGAGCTGACGGTGGGCGACTTGACGATCCACCCGGACGCCTACACGGTGACCAAGCGCGGTGACAAAATCGAGCTGACGCACCGCGAATTCGAGCTGCTGCACTACCTGGCCCGGCACCTCGGCCAGGTGATGACCCGGGAGCACCTGCTTCAGACGGTGTGGGGCTACGATTACTTCGGCGATGTGCGCACGGTGGACGTGACCGTGCGCCGGTTGCGCGAAAAAATCGAAGACAACCCCTCGCATCCGGAGTGGCTGGTGACCCGCCGCGGCGTCGGTTACTACCTGAAGAACCCTGATCAAGAATAGCGGCCGTGATGCGCCGGTTCACGCGGCGGGAGTTTTAGCATGAATAAGAAGATCCGCTTCTTTCAATCGATTCACTTCAAGATTGCGCTTGTTTTCATTCTGTTGCTCCTGGTAACAGTGGAAATCATCGGCGCGTATTTTGTGCGCTCACTGGAGTCACAAAACATCGAGACCTTCAAGACCAGCATCAACATCGACCCGTACCTGCAGGAGAAGCTGGCCTCGGACCTGATGAGTGCCAACACGGAAGCCGCCAACAGCAGCATGAAGACGACCATCAGCCAGGCCGACGTGGCGAACACGGCGACCGTGATCGTCGTGGACGCCAAGGGCACCGTGCGGGCCAACAGTAACGTGAACAACCAAAACGATGTGGGCCAAAAATCCTCGTCCAGCAATGTCAAATCGGTGCTGTACAACGGTCAGCTCTTCGAGGGCTACGAGTACGGCGCCAGCACGGGGTCTCAGTACACCAAGGTGATCCCGATCAAGAATCCCAACGCCACCGGGGACGGGAACGCGGTGGTCGGGGCCGTGGCCATCACAGCCTCAATGGAGTCGGTGTACGCCAACATCAACAAGATCGTCAAGATTTTCCTGATCGCCAGTCTGGTGGCTGGGCTGTTGGGGACGCTGATCTCCATCGTGATCTCCCGGGCCATCACCCGGCCGATCGATGAGATGAAAAAGCAGGCGATCCGCATGGCGCGTGGGGACTACTCCGGCCAGGTACGGATCTACGGGCAAGACGAGCTGGGCCAGCTGGCCGTGGCGGTCAACAACCTCAGTGTGCGCGTGGAAGAGGCCCAAGAGGCCAGCGAGGCGGAGCGCCGCCGGCTGGACTCGGTGCTGGCCCACATGACCGACGGGGTGATCGCCACCGACCGGCGCGGCAATGTCATCATCATCAACGAGACCGCGCTCGACTTTTTGAACACGCGCAACGAGGACGTGATCGGGGTCTCGATCCTAAAACTGCTGACGATCGACAAGGACTACACGCTGCGCGACTTGCTGGAGAACCAAAAGGAGCTCTTGCTCGACTTTTCCGAACAGCTGGACCATGAGCTGATCCTGCGCGTGGACTTTAGCCTGATCCAACGGGAAACGGGCTTCATCAGTGGGCTGGTCGCGGTGCTGCACGATGTCACCGAGCAACAGAAAAACGAGCGCGAGCGCCGCGAGTTCGTGTCCAACGTGTCACATGAGCTGCGCACCCCGCTGACCTCCATGCGCTCCTACATCGAGGCGCTGACGGACGGGGCCTGGCAGGACCCGGAGATCGCGCCACAGTTTTTGAAGGTGACGCAGGAGGAAACGGACCGCATGATCCGCATGATCAACGACCTGCTCAGCCTGTCGCGCATGGACTCCGGCACCAGCAAGATCGAGCTGGAGTACGTCAACCTCAACGAGTTCTTCAACTACATCCTCGACCGCTTCGACATGATGCTCAAAACCGACAACGAACACGCCAGCGCGGACAACAACACGCACAAGTCCGGGCTGCTGCCAGGAGCCGAGAAGAAGCATTACACGATTCGCCGGGAGATCACCAAGCGCGACTTGTGGGTCGAAATCGACCAGGATAAGTTCATGCAGGTGATCGACAACATCATGAACAATGCGATCAAGTACTCCCCAGACGGTGGCGTCATCACGGCCCGCCTGCTGGAGACGCACAACCACGTGATCCTGTCCGTGTCCGACCAGGGGCTTGGGATCCCGCGCAAGGACATCAACAAGGTGTTCGACCGCTTCTACCGGGTGGACAAGGCGCGCTCTCGTCAGCAAGGCGGCACCGGCTTAGGTCTCGCGATTTCCAAGGAAGTCGTCGAAGCCTTGGGTGGCCGCATTTGGGTGGACTCACAGGAAAACAAGGGCAGCACCTTCTACATTTCGCTGCCATACGCCACCATCACGGACGCGGGAGGTGATTGGGATGAAGCTTAGCGGATGGATCCTGCGCGCCAGCCTGATCGCCATGGTCGCCTTGAGCCTGGTGTTCTCCTTTCTGATCTGGCAAAACCCGTCACGGCTGGGGCGCTCGGACACCAGCGTGGCGGTCAAAACGACCAAGGACCCGAACGCCGCGGCGCAGGTCAGCAACGTGTTTGCGCCGACCACGGCGTACTATCAGCACGACGGGACCAAAACGATGCTGTTTGACCCTGAAACCAGCGTGGCGGACACGCTGCGCACGGCGATGAAGGAGTGGCAGATCCAGCGCATTGGAGCGGCCAAGAAGCTGACCAGCAGTGCCTACACGGCGCTGTTGGCCACGGATCAGTCCCTGCAGCTGCGTTACACCGGTGCGATGGCGTTCAAGCAGTTCAACCAGACCTTTTTGACCCAGCCGCTAAAATCACCGGGGGCGGACTTCCAGTTCGATCGCCTGCTGGTGGACCTGAGCGCCACGACCACGCGCCTGCAATTCGTCAACGACAAGACGCGCGCCGTGCGCACGGCCACGCTTGCGCACGCCGACGTGGCCAAAGTGCAGGCGGTGGTGGCCAAAACAACGGCCAGCGGCTTTGCGGTCACTGAAATGCGGCTGGGTAATCGCCAGGTGGCGACCTTCAACGCGCCCATTCAGGTGCCGCCGTACACGTTTTTGCTCGACCAGCAAAGCGCCAACCACTTCGTCTCGCTGCTGCTGCCGGCCGATTCGGCCAGCTCCGTGGACACGCGTGAAATTGGCACGGAAACGGTGTACACACTGGGCGCGAGTCAACGCCTGAGCCTGGATACGGACACCGGGGGGATGCAGTACGAGAATGCCGCCAAGGCCACTGCGGGCAGCGGGCTGACCACGAGCCTCCGCACCGGCTACGCGAGCTTGAGCAAGCTGGCGTTGCAGGGGCTGGGTACGGTGCGCTACTTCGACACCCAAAGCGACACCGGCACCGTGACGTTTCGCGCCTGCGCGTTGGGCCTGCCGATTTTTAATGCGGATGGCTACGGTGCCATTACGACGACCAACACCGCGTCGGGGGAACAGATGGGCTTTTCGACCTACAACCTGACCGTGGCGATCCCGACCACGCAGAGCCCGGTGACGCTGCCGAGTACCGCCACGGTGTTCGACCAGCTGCGCCATGCGGGTTATGATGTCAACGGGCTGACCGACATGACGCTGGGGTACTACTGGAAGGCGCAAACAGCAGACAGCCAAGTCGTCTCGCTGACGCCGACCTATTTTGTCAAAATCAACGGGGAATACCGCCGTTACACCCAGTGGGTCGATCCCACCGATGAGACGGCCAAGGACACTGTCACGCCAAGCAACGGAAGCGGCACGCAAACACTGGAATAGGAGGTGGCGCGCGTGGATTTTCGCCGAATCGAAATGATTTTTCTGATCGTCTTCGTCGGGCTCAACATCTTCTTGGGGATGAGCTTCTTTCAAAGCCAGCAGGTGGACCTTGCGACCGCCAGCAGCGGCACCAGTGAGGTGGTGGCGGACATTAAGCGCGACCAGATCAAGCTCCCCAAGCTGAGCACAAAGACGCCGACCGGGGGATACTTGGCCAGTGTTGGCACCGTGAGCCTTGCGGGGGAGGCCAACCAGTTGCAGCACCAGTTCACCCGCTTTGCCACGGCCGACTACACGACCATGACCAGTACGCTGGATACCACCGTGACCGTCAGGCGCGCCAGCGCGGTGACCACACTGACCAAATGGCTTCAAAACGCCAAGAACGTGCTGCACGGAGACGAATACGTCTACGCAGAAGGACTGTCGGGCACCGACAGCTACGTGTTCGCGCAACGCGTGGCCGGCCGGGTCATCTACGACCCTCGGGCTCAGATCACCTTCACCGTGGCCAATGGCCGCCTGACCGGCTACACGCAGACCTACCTGAAGTCCTTGGACGTGCTGCGCGCGGACGTGGCGCTGTGCAGCGCACAGGACGCCGTCGTGACCCTGTACCGGGAAAACGAGATCCCTAACAGCGCGACCGTGCGCTGGACGCAGCTCGCCTACACGTACCTGCTGGACGCCAAGGGGGCCACAGTGTACATCCCCGCGTGGTTCGTTGGGGTGGAAAGCCAAGGCTCCAAAAACGTGACGGTCAAGAAGGTCAACGCGATCAACAAGACCGTCCTCAAGGCGCGCGAGTGAGCGTCAGGACCGATGATGAAAGAGGCATAACAAACATGACGGAAGATTTTGGGATGCGCGTCTCGGTGCTGGCGTCAAGCAGCTCCGGCAACGCGACTTACATTGAGACCCCCGGCCACAAGGTGCTGGTCGATGCCGGTTTTTCGGGCAAAAAAATGACCGAGCTGATGACCAGCATCGGCCGCGACCTCAAGGATGTGGACAGCCTGTTCATCACCCATGAGCACACCGACCACTGCAAGGGCGTCGGGGTGCTGGCACGGCGCTACCCGAACCTGACCGTCTACGCGGATCAGGGGACCTTCGACGCGCTCCCGGCCACGCTGGGCAAGCTGCCCAAAGACCGGCTCAAGGTGTTTGAAACCGGGACCACGCAGAGCCTGGGCGACTTGGACGTTGAAAGCTTCGGCGTCTCGCACGACGCCGCAGCCCCGCAGTTTTACCAGTTCCACCACGCGGGCAAGCGCTTTGCCATTCTGACCGACACCGGCTACGTGTCCGACCGCATCGCCGGCACGATCCGCGACGCCGATGCCTACGTGATGGAGTGCAACCACGACCTGGAGATGCTGCGCATGGGCCCGTACCCGTGGTCGTTAAAGCAGCGCATCCTGAGCGACGTCGGGCACTTGAGTAATGAGGACGGCGCCAACGCCATCATGGACATCATCGGCCTGCGCACCAAGCGCGTGTACCTCGGTCACCTGTCGCCGCACAACAACGTCAAAGCGCTGGCCCACATCACCGTTGCCAACATGCTCAAGGAGCAGGGCCTGGGCGTCGGCTACGACTTTGATATTTTCGACACCGACCCGGCCGTTGCCGACCCGCTGTTTACCGTGGGGGCATAAGGGCGGCAGGGGCCGAGATATAATTAACGGCCCAAGAATGAGCCACGACTATTCTAGGACAGTACGAGACGAAAAGCGACGCCCTAGCCGTATACGCAAGGCCTCCCACAAAACCTAAGTTCGGGTTTTGCAGGAGGCCTTGCGTATACTCTGGGCTAAAACCGCTTTTCGTCTCAGCCTCGTTTATTTCTCCCCAGAACCATTGATCTAGTGGGATTTGGTTTGATGTGGCCCGTAGGTACGGGTGCGTCACGCTAAAATCAGGAGTTATTCATACTTTCGTCAAATCCCCTTAGTATGATTGATATTGTAAGCAAGGGCATCTCTTGATCGAAAGGAATGGTCTAAGATGGATAACAATCAGACAAATAATTTTGAAGAAACGCCGATGACGTCACCCACGCCGGAAAGCCCGAAGCCGAAGCGGCGCGGGCTGAGCCAGCTGGTGACCGTGATCGCCGTGTCGGCGATCGTCGGCGGTGGGGTCGGCGGTGGGGTCGCGTACTGGGCTGGCAGCCGCAACAGCAGCGCCAACCTCGGCGTGACCACCACCACCCAAAAGGCCGGCACCACCCAAGTCTCCAATGTGTCCGTGAACCAGAGCTCCGCCTCACAGGAAGCCTTCGCCAAGGTCGAAAAGGCGGTCGTGTCCGTCGTCAACCTCCAGAATGCGCAGCGAACCAGCAGCGGGTTGGATTCTTTTGGGGACATTTTCGGTTACGGCAACGACTCGGACTCGGACTCGGACAACAGCCAGTCTTCTGGCTCCGGTTCCAGCAGCTCGGCTGACCTGCAAGAGTATAGCGAAGGCTCCGGGGTCATTTACCAGAAAAAGGACGGCAAGGCCTACATCGTGACGAACAACCACGTGGTGGCTGACTCCGATGCGCTTGAAGTCATCATGAGCGATGGCACCAAGGTCATCGCCAAGCTGGTCGGGACCGATGCCGAAACCGATCTCGCCGTGCTGTCCATTGACGGGAGCAAGGTGACCACCGTGGCCAGCTTCGGCGACTCCAGCAAGATCGCCGCGGGTCAAACGGTCATGGCGATCGGCTCCCCACTGGGCTCGCAGTACGCGACCAGTGTGACCCAGGGGATCATTTCCGCGACGAGCCGCACCGTTGACGTGACCGATGAAACCACCGGCCAGACCACCGGCCAAGCGACCGTCATCCAAACCGATGCCGCTATCAACTCGGGGAACTCCGGGGGTCCGCTGATCAACCTAGCCGGCCAGGTCATCGGCATCAACTCGATGAAGCTCTCCGGCACCAGCAACTCCGAAGCGACCATCGAAGGGATGGGCTTTGCGATCCCAAGTGATGAAGTCGTGTCCATCATCAACCAGCTGGTGACCAATGGGAAGGTCGTGCGTCCCGCGCTTGGCGTGACCGTGCGTGATCTTTCCACCATTTCCGCCACGCAGCAGTCGTCCATCCTGAAGATCCCAAGCAGCGTGACCAGTGGTGTCGTGGTGGCTGGCTTCACCGACACCTCGGTGGCCAAGAAGGCCGGCCTCAGCCAGTACGATGTGATCGTCGGCATCGACGACACCGACGTGGCCAGTGTGGCCGAGCTGCACACGGCACTGTACAAGCACGCGGTGGGCGACACCGTCAAGGTCACCTACTACCACCAGGGCACCAAGAAAACCGCTGACGTGAAGCTGACGCAGACTACGGAGCAGCTGACCACCAGCAACAGCAACACCACGAATTAACCGGAATGACCGAAGCGGCCGCCATGTGCGGCCGCTTTTTTGCTGGTGCGCAGGCACAGCATACGCACCCGCGCGTGACAATGCGCGCCGGACATTGGCCGCAACTTGGCCGCAAACGTTCAGGTCACCGGTGTCAATGTGGATAGTGAATGGGGACAAACGTCCTATGTAACTGTGGATAACTCTGTGGATACTGTTTATAAGTGGGCTGAGCGGCTGTGGTCAAACTTGTCCACAGCTGGGGAGAATGGTGTGAATAAAAAAGTTTGATTGCTCACCAAACACCTGTACCCACTGATGCGAAAGGGTTCTTAACGCTTTCGCTCGTGAAATACCGGAATCCCCAGTTGTGGATAAGCATGGGGGCGAAAAAAATCACTTGCATTTTTCGCGCACGAAATCTGGTGTCAAAAATAAATCTGACCACCAGCGGTTGGGGGTGGAAACCTCGTGGTGTGGATAACTTGTGGGGATAGCCTGTGGTTGGTGTGGTCAACTGGCGAAGGAGGTGGTCAAAAAGGGGCCTCAGTTGACACAGCCACGAAAAATCCCCTATAATAGACGTGTAGTTAATTGCACACAACTTAAACGGGAGGCGCGCTTATGGAGATTACGATTAAACCTGACGCAAAGCAGTACTTGGCCCAAAAGGTACCGGCGGGGGCCCAGATCCTTTTGGCCTTGGACGATGGTAGCAGCAAGTATTCGAAGCTCGGGGGCTCCTGTGCGATCGGGAACAAGTTCCAGCTGGTCATCACCGAAGCGGGCGACCCGGATTACGCCGAACCAATTGACAACGATGCGGGGTTGACCCTGACGACGGGCCAGCCGGAGCTGATGTACCTGGGGCACGGCCTGATCCTCGACTACCGCCTGGGGATGCTGGCGTTGCGCGATGACAGCGGCGTCCTCGATGGCGCTGTGACGGTCACGGAAGCGGCCCCACTGAGCGAAGAAGACAAGAAGCGGCGTGAAGAAATGACCACCCTGGGTGGGAAGATCTGCTAGCCACGCAGCAGCGCGGTTCATAACCTGATCGCGACCAGTAAAGGGTGTCCATGCGGGCGCCCTTTTTGCTTGCCGGCGAGGGGCCGTGGGCAGTGCGAGTGAGAAATTTTTAGCACTCTATTGACATTTTTCCTAGTTGTACAAATAAAAGTAGAGGTGTTGATTCAAAAGGATTTAAGGTTGTACAAACTAGCACAAATGTGTGTATTTAACCTTTCAAATTAACCGGTGGGAGGGTCAAAAAGGCAGTCAGTAGCCCAATAAATGGTATTTTGATTAGAAGAAACTTGACAGATAAAGATAAAGATAACAGTGAACGCAATGGCAGGCAGTGATGCGCAACGGCTCTGGGCTAGTCCTAGGGCCTTTTTGTTTCACACGAAACCTTTTTGACTTCGTGGTGTACAAAGGTGATGCACCATGGTACACTATCTTTGTTGAGAGATGCAGAAAGCCAACATAGGGGGAATCACAATGACAATCGCGAAGGGTAAGACCCGCATCAACGCAACGCTTCCTGACAGCCTCATACAGGCCCTGGACGCAGCTGTGGATGGTAAGCGGGACGCAATTGCAGAGTTGACTGGTAAGCGCACAGAGGGCTCATTCAGCCGCTCAGACCTGATTCAGCAGGCCCTAGAGAGCTACCTAGCCGATGGTAAAACCGGTCAAAAACGGTCATAGTCAATCAGAGCATCTACCAGCCGGTGGGTGCTTTTTTGTTGTCTCTGCACACTGGGTTTATACAGCCTAGAGTAGCCCTGTGAGGCTCTGAAAGCCCCGTAGCGGCGTTTTAACTAGTGGGTAGTGTGATTATGCCTAGATAGGTAGAACGGCTGAGAAAGAGACATGAGAGAGCTGTATAGACTTAGGATGCTAGTAGGTGTATTCCTCACCACAACCCACTTAGACCTCATACAATAGCCATAGGAGGCCCTGAGAGCCCCGTAGCGGCGTTTTAACTAGTGGGTAGTGTGATTATGCCAGACAGAGTTAAACCCACCAGAAAGAGACCTGAGGGGAAGTTAAGTGTGTCTAGTGAACAAATTCACAAGCCACAAGGGAGTCATCCGTAGAAGCCATTGGAGGGGTGTAGTGGGGTATCTCAGGGCAGTTGGTTAGCGTGAGGGTATCTGGCGTATGCCAGTGTAAAACACGCTGTAGGATGCCCTGAAGCCCTCTAAAGCACCTTGTAGGAAGCCTAGAAGCCTAAAGCATCTTGTGGCAGACGGTTAGCATATTATCCGGCTTTCAGCCGAAAAATTGATGCTATGAATACTGCCACACTGTGTTAGCCAGGTAAGGCGAATGGAATGAGCCTTATAGGCGCTGTGTTATGAGGTTGTAGAAAGCTAGTTGTGTAGAAGAACTAGCCTAGCTATCCGGCTTACGCCGGAACCTATAGGCTAAAGGGCTACACATTGTGTAAAGGGTAGGGTTTTTAAGCCTGTTAAGGCTAAAGGTCTTTGGCTCGGATTGGTCTTTAATCCGAGGGCCTCAAGGCGCCTAGCCTTGTGGACAGCCCCGGTCTTGGGCTGGACATAGCCTTTGAACTTGGTCTTAGGGTCTTTGAGGTAAGCCTATCCCTGTACAACTAGCAACTGCCTTTGCTTTGTACAGAATGACTAGCCAATGAGTACCGGCGTAAGCCGGGACGGTAAGGCTTACTTGCTGTACAAGGTCAAAACCAAGTGCAAGGTCAAGTGCTATGTCCAGCCAAAGACCGGCTGTCCACCAAGCTGTCCGCTTGGATGGCACCTCTGCGCTTCGCTACGAGGTTACAGTAAAACCTTTGAGGGTCTTTACAAAGCATCGTTCTGAGCCGCGAGGGGGTGAGCGTGAGCGAGCCCAGGAGTCTCAGTAATCACCTTTGAGCTAGTCTGTGAATGTTTACCCGTAGATACTAAGTACATAGTAGGTAGAAAACAGGGGGTAAAATCGCTGTATCCCTTGCGGCTCTAAGGCTCAAGCAGGGGGGAATCTTCAAGGAAGAGTGCCCCCGTTTTTTTCAGGGAGCCAAAAGAGGACTAAAACGCTCAATCCTTACATCCACGTGGGTTACAGCCATCTACAGGCGTAAACGTCAGAAATAGGGTTCAAAGGTGATATAATTAAAGTATAAGTAATTAGGCTATCAGCTTGACTTAATGGTAGCCTATTCTTTTTGTCTAAAAATGGGTTCTGTGACACTAATGATACAACTTGTAACTAAATGTACTCAAAAACTCAAAAACAGCGAAAATCGGGTTCTGTTAGCTAGATTATAGCTGTCCAAATAAATGAAAGCATAAAAAGGGAGTAACAAAATGAAGTACAAGAACCAAGAACTGCTACGCGATTGGCAACACAATGATGAGGCTATGCAAGAGCTCACACAGCACTCACCAAGTAAGACAGCCAAAAAGGCCACCATTACAGCCATCCTCACGTCCACCAATTCTGAGCGCCTGTTGGGGTGCAAGGTCAAGAAGGTGGATAGTGCAAAAATGGTGTCTTCTACTACAACTCCAACACCACTCATGGCCGCGCTGGTAGAGGCTATGGGAGACAACGTTGTAAGCCTTCCTCAGTTACTCTCTACCTATTATCCTAACGTACCCCAGCGCGAGGACTACATAGAAGCTCTGAAGTTGGGGCTGACAAACATGGTTGAGTTAGAAGCCATAACCAAGAGCCACCACCGGCCAAAACGCCTCACACCCGTTCAGAAACTCTTCTACGTGTTGAGTAAAGACGATTTTCGGCGTGATGATAAGAGGGTTTTTGCAGATGTCACAAGAGCGATTGCGTTAGCCGCCTTCAATCGGGTGTCAGGACAGCCGCTGGTCAAGTCAGCAGGCAGGGGCTTGTACATCACCCATGACACCATCCGGAACTGTATGCAGAGACCCGCTGTAGCTACCGCTGACCAGATAGCTAACAGCCTTGTCCTGCTCAGAATTGCTGGATATGTGCGCTTAGCTCAGCCAGAAGAGTGGACTGAAGCGGGAAAGTTGCTGGCAGTGTCTCACGACGCGGCTGGCAAGGCGGTTGTATCCCACCACATCTATGTGCTTGGAAACTTCAGTGCGGCGAACTGGTCACTGATTACACAAAACTTTAACTTGGATTTACATACTAGCATTGGTCGAACAATGCTTATCCAGTTTCTAGGAGCTGATACTGTTCACAACTACTTCCCCGACCTGAGCGGTGGGGTTAGCCAGCCGACAATCAACTTTATGCTCACGCGCTCAGGTGAATCAGCCAGCAACTTTCCCGTGATGACCCTGAAGGCCGCGACGGACACAGTGCAAGCAATTGATGGGGTCGCAAAGTCAACTGCTGGCAAGTATGTAGACCAAGTGTTGCTAGTGAAGCCCATTCAGATGGCCAAGATGTCAGCCCGGGAGGCCCGCGAGAACGGATACAATCTTGATGAATGGCAAGCAGGTTCACCCGCGGAAAAGCTGCTTTTTTCGACATCACAAGATGCTCTGCTGATGTGCATTGAACGACTGAAGCATGCAAACAAAAAGGGCGTTCGGGTGAGCCAACTGCTGGAAGACTAGCAAAATGTTAAGGAAATATTAAGAAATGTAAGAATTTAGCTAAAATAGAGAAAATCGGGTTCTGTTAGCTAGATTATTAGTGTCCGAATAAATGAATAGTAAAAAAGGAGATATTTAAGATGAAACAACAATATGCTGAAAAAGTGAAGAGTATGACTGGTGAACAATTCATGGATACGCTCAACTCCGCAAAAACAGCGAATGCAGGAACCGCCCTGCTCATGGCCCGCGGTTGTGACCGGTTCTTTGACCTCAACGATATGGCCTCTATCCCGTCTGACCAACGTGGTGGAGCATTCACACCTAGCTCTGATATGGGCTGGAAGCGTTGCCAGCCACCCTATGATAAATATTTTGCTTCCTACGACGGGAAAATCAAAGGACCTCAGGGCGGCGTATTGGCAACTAGCGTAAACAACGCAGGATACGAGCTAGTTGGCGCGATTGTCAACGGTAATACAACTAGCACTACTGTCCACCGCTTGGTCGCCAGTGCTTGGTTGCCTAACCCTTCAGGATTATCAGACGTTGACCATGTGAGTGGCGATAGAACTTTGAACCGCGCAGACGCATTGCGCTGGATTTCACATAAAGACAATCTCGCACAAGCTCATCGCATGAAGCAGATGGCGGGCAACAAGGGCGCTAAAAATCGGGGTGTGGCAGTTATGAAAATTGATGCAGATGGTACCCGCACTGAATACCGTTCTCTCTCCGCCGCGGGTAGAGACAACGGGTTGTCCGCTGTGAGCGTGACTGGGAACGCCCGACACACACTGAAACTGGATAAGCCGTTCCACTTTGAGTTTTTGGATACCACAAAATGAAAAAGGACTATGAAAATGGGGGTATATAAATATGAAAGAAACTAAAAAAGGAACACTCAGCGGCGGCTTTAGCACCTTCAAGCTGGCATACGCAGTCGGGTGGGTGCTGGTGCTACTCAAGCTGGCGGGGGTGCTCAAACTCAGCTGGATGTCGGTGGCGAACTACTTCATCCTACTAGCGTTTGTGTCAGCGATTCTGTTCACGCTGGCGGCGTTGGTCGCATTGGTGATTGTGAAAGTAGGCGAGAAACACGAATAGAGAAACGGTGGAAGCAATCACCTCGTTCAGACAGTTTTCAGTAGAAACACACCGCTTAGCGAACACTTTGCACCTTTCAGACCCAGACGCAAAGCACCTATTAATGACTGAGTTAGTAGAGCACCGCTTAAATGGCATGAGTGATGAGCAGATTCAAAAAGCCATTGCTGACAATGACCCAACGTTTTCTTGGCGGGTCACTTACGCGAAACGCGATTGCTTGCGAGCTTATTACAAGGCTAAACGACAACAGCAACAAGCCGCCAACGGACTGGTCACCATGGTACAAGACAGCTACTCCATCATCGACATGGATAGGGCCACAAGGACACAGGACGATGTACAAGCCGCCATTGAGTTGTTACCTCAGATATTCGCCAACCGGTCAACCTGTGCATGGGTAGAATCAGTTTTGCGGGTGGGGGCTGAAGAAACACAGGCACGGTATCACCAATCACGCCGCCAATTTTCGCAAAAAACAAATCGCGTATGCAGATACGCAAGTCAACATAGAAAGAAGTTAATCGGAATTATGAGCAATCGCCAAGACGAAACAGAACTAAAGGAACTAGAAGCACTGACGCAATGGGCCGCAATGATGGCTAACGAAGATGTAACAGACAAACAGATACAGCACTTCCTTGACCAACACGGCTCACTGGTTGCGGATATTGTAGATACTCCAAAAATCAAGCATCAAGGGAAATTAGTAGCCGACTGGGCAAACGCTGACCATGCCGACCAGTACGCATTTTGCAATATCATGGCCGCGCGAAAAGAACGGCTAGAACAGTATTTAGTTTTGAGATAAATGTAACCGCTTAATTCGGAGGAACGATGGAACTAAACAAAATCTATAATCAGGAAGCCTTGGCCGGTATGGCTGAGATTGAGGCGGGAACGGTTGACATGATATTGACTGACCTGCCCTATGGAACGACTAGGAACAACTGGGATAGCATTATCCCATTAGATGCTATGTGGCAACAGTTTAACCGTGTCATAAAGCCAAATGGGGCAATTGTTTTAACCTCACAACAGCCATTTACAACACGGTTAATTAGTAGCAATCCCAAGCGGTTTCGCTACGAATGGATATGGCAGAAGTCGATTGCGACAGGTTTTCTCAATGCGCGTAGAATGCCGCTAAAGAAGCACGAAAATGTATTAGTGTTCTATCAACGCCTACCAACATATAACCCACAATACACGATGGGAAAGCCATATATGACAAGAACTAACAAGGCATCTAGCAACTATGGACACATGAAACCAACAGCAACGATAGCAACGGATGGTAAGCGATACCCAGTAGACGTGTTGAATATAAAAAGTGAAACAGGATTACACCCAACACAAAAACCAGTAGGATTGATGGCTTACATGATTAATACATATACGAATGCAGGTGAGACGGTGCTGGATTGTTGCATGGGTAGCGGAACTACAGCAATAGCCGCGATACAGACTGGGCGTAACTTTATTGGCTTTGAGTTAAACAAAGACTACTGCGACGTAGCAAACAAGCGCATATCCACATATCAATCACAAAAGTAGACCAAGCAGAATAAAGGGAGAAAACAATATGAACACAGTAAACTTAATCGGATTTCTAGCTACTGACCCAAAAGCCTCAGGGGACGCCGCAACGTTCCTCTTGGCAGTACGCCGCAACTATGAATCAAAGGATGGGGAGACCGCAGACTTTATCAATTGCATTGGCTGGGGTGGCTTGGCTACTAACATCCTGAAGCACTTGCACAAGGGGAGCAAGATAGCTCTCACCGGTTCAATCAAGACCAGCCACTATACAGACGCCGGTGGGTTCAACAGACTGGGCTGGCAGGTAGTAGCAGAACAGGTGACCTTCCTAGACCCTAAGCCGCAGAGTAAGACACCAGACTTAGACCAGCACAACCAACAGCAGTACTACGTTGCACCAGCCCGCAATCCTAAGCCGGATTTTTCGCAGTACATCAAACAACCGGAACCCACCCGCAACACGATTGAGGTAACGCCTGAGGTGGCTGAAGCTATCAAGCAACTACAGCAACTGTCAAAACAGCAGAGGGTGTTCTAGTGAGCAACTACAAGAAGCTACTCCATATCTGTGGGGAGCCGGGTTGTCAGGTAGTCATACAGGGGGATAAGCAGTACTGCGACAAGCACCAAGCCAAGCATGACGCTCAGTGGCAGAAGCAGAAGCAAGAGTACCGTAAGAGCAAACTAGCTCAGGCTATCCGCCAACAACAGACTAAGCACTATGACCTGTACGACAGGGACAAGGAAGCCTCAGCATTCTATCACTCCAAGCAGTGGCGGGCAGTGCGGGATTATGTGTATAGCAGAGATGGGGCACAATGCCAATCCTGTGGCAATATCCTAGACAATCGCAAAGTGTGTGACCACTTGCACCCACTGAAGTACTCACCAGCAGAGAAACTCAGTACATCTAATCTGTGGGTACTCTGCTACAAGTGTCATACCCGCAAGACCACCATTGAGCAGAAGATAGCAGAGCAACCGAATGGCCCAACTAAACTACAGCACCTAGACAAAGAGTGGTGGCTACGAACTCTATCAGAACAGCAGGGCCAGACAATCACAATGAAAGAGTGGCGCAATGACAACAAGTGAACAACAGCTGAGCGATGCAATAGAACGTCTACCAAGGTGGCTAGCACTGTCACTTATTCAAGGATTACTGGACGCAACCACAACAAGAAAGGAACACAACAATGAACAACACTAACAACAAACACAAGGTACATGAGGTAGCAGGGTATCGCAAGGGTATGTCTAAGACAGCATTGTGGGCTGGCATCTGTGCGGCATTAGGTTTATTCATCGGGGGCTTAGCGCTTCCCATCGCGGCCTTGGTATTGGGTATCATTGCCCTCACAAAGCAACCTACTAGCCATGACAAGTACTGGGCTATCAGCTCTATTGTCCTCGCGGGTATCTCAGTCCTGGGGTTCCTGATGTAACTGGCGCACTCCATACGTTATAGATAGTGAGGGAAGCAATGGACATATACAGTAGCCATGAGAACCAACAGGAAGCACTAGACAACATGGTAGCCAAGCTACTGAAGCTGATGAGGCAGACACTCAACCAAGCGATTGAGCAAGGCAAAGACCAAGCCGCATTAGATGTGAGCACGTACCACAAGCTGGTAGTAGAGCAAGCGGTAGCAACATGGCGGGAAGAGTACCCACTAGATGAGATGACACTCTTCTATATCAATGACAAGCCAGACGGTATCATTCTAAGATGGTGGGAAGCGGTTACAATTAGATAACGAGCAGACGCGGGATTAGACGAAACAGACACGCTAGAAACGCCGGCGTATCAACGTTTACCCCGCCCCTATCTGTGAAGAAATAACCGCGCATACTAAAATGGCTTTCCGTCAAAAAATATGTAGATATGTAAATAATGACATAATGGCCACCCTAGACTAGCCGCAAAGCTTAATAGGGCGGCTTTTTGTCAGCTCAAAAACAGCTTAAAGGGGCGCAAAAATTGTACATATATAAACTGATAAACCGCATAAGAGCGGGCATTGTAGCAGTAGTAAAGACGATAGGGGGCGCAACATGGTAGGACGCAAGCCAAAACTAACAACTGACCCAAGTGATAGGGCCGACCAGCGGGCTAGAACAGCCGCATTGATGAATGCCACGAAGAGTTATGACTGCTTGCAAGAAAGGGCGCCTAAGCATCTATCTGGGGTAGCACGTAGTACTTGGGAAAGCCTTGTGCCACAGCTTAATCGCCAAGGATTAGTCAAGCAGATAGATAAGCAGATAGTGACAGCACTGTGTGAACAAGTGCAGCTAGAGCGCATGGCATGGATTGAGATACAGGAAAACGGCGTGGTGATTGATGGCCGAAAGAATCCCGCGTGTCAGGTGCTGGACTCAGCCACAGCTAAAGTTAAAAGTTTATCCGACAGTCTGGGATTGAACCCGCAAGCACGTGCAAGCCTGATTACTGTAGAGAACAACAACCATGACGACGAAGAAGTAGACATTATCAGCAAGCTGAAAGGGAAAAGTGGTGACAATGATTGGTAGACCTAGAACGAATTGACCTGACCCAAGAAGACAGCACAGATAACGCCAATCTGTCAGTCGCCATCGACGAAGCATACTTAGCACGTAAAAATGAAAGCGCATACACTGCAATCTTTGAGCGATACCGTGACCCAGCCACGCGGTATAGTTTTGCCATCCTAGAAGGCGATGTAGTAGCGGGCGTTGACATGAAGCTATCCGCTTTTCGCCACTTGCAGGACCTTACTAGAATTGGCAGTGAGGACTTTCCTTACAGCTACGATTTAGCCAAATGCCATGAGGTGCTCAATTTTGCCGCGCTTTGCCCTGACCCAGATGCTGGGAAGCCGCTACCACTAGCTCTATGGCAACAAGCTATCTTGTGCTGGTCTCAAGGTTGGCGCAAGGGAGACGAACGCCGTTTTCATCGTGTGATTTTTTCCGTGGCGCGTACCAATGGTAAGACCTACTTAACCTGTATCCTATTGGCATACCAGTATATCTTAGGTAGCTCAGGACGGTATAACCAAGATATGGCATACATTGCCCCTGTCACCCAACAAAGCAAGAAGGGGTGGCGATACGTCAAGCTTACCTTTTCGCGATTGATGGAACTTAGAGCCTTTGCCAAGCTCTTTGTATCTCAGCAAACCAAGGCGGGTGAAGACGTTGTGAAGTCTAAGAAGACTCAAAACCAGCTCTTAAGACTGTCAGATGAAAGTGGGCAGTTTGACTCATATCATTTCTCTTTCGCCGTTCATGATGAGGCGGGCGACGATAGCCGTGTAGGTCTTATCCGTGAAAATAACGGTAAGATTACTTCTGGTCAGGTGCAGACAACAGACAGTCAAATGTGGACTATCTCAACAGCTTACCCAGACGCCACCAGCTCAATGTATACAGACGAAAAGATGGTACGTGAAGCCATGTGTAAGGACTTTGAGCGTACCTTAGACGATGTGTTGATGTTGAACTTTGCCCAAGACAGCGACGATGAAGTAAACACCCCTGATACTTGGATTAAGTCTAATCCTATTCTGGGCTTGAAGGGTGACACCATGTTAGCCTCGATGGTGGCGGAACGTGATACCAAGAAGGCAGACGGGACAGTTAGCGAATTTATCAACAAGAACCTTAACCGCTGGCTCTCTGTGAAGGAAAACCGGTACCTGAATCCGCACGACATAGAGGCCGCCCAGACAGACACGCCACCTATCAACATCACAGGCCAACCCGTATACATAGGCTTTGACTTGTCTAAGCTGTCTGATGATACCGCAGTGGCCTTTGTCTACCCGTACCAAGTGAAGGGCCAAACTCATTACTACATACAACAGCACTCATGGATACCCACGAACAAGACTGGTGGCAACATCGCGACTAAGGAAAAGGGCGACGGTATCAACTACCGGCAGGCTCAGGAACTAGGCTTTGCGACTATCGCCAAAAACCGCTGGGGATACATAGATGAGGACAGCGTGCTAGACTACCTTCTGGACTATGTAGAGACTAACCAGCTACAGGTACGGTTCTTTGTCTTTGACCGGTGGGGCACCTCAGATGTGACAGACAAGCTGACCGAGCTAGAGCCATTCCCACTGATGCCACTCAAGCAGACTGCCGACAAGCTAGACAAGCCTACCCATGAGCTTCAGAAGGCTTTCCGGGAAGGAAGGGTACATACAGACAAGGACCCACTACTGGCCTACGCGCTGACCAACGCCGTACTGGTAGGGAGCTCCGCTGGTATCAAAGTAGACAAGGAACGCGCCACCGCCAAGATTGATGCCGTGGATGCGATTGTAGATGCCATGAGCCGCGCTGTGTATGAGTTCGCTGATTTTGACCCGGATGTAGAAGAGCCTAAGAGCCTGTTCGCTGGCTGGACAGAAGACCAGAAGCACGACTATTTCACCAACTACTCATTTTAGAGAGGCTGTGCTATACTGTGAGTATAGAAAAAGGGCAACGTGCGCCAACACGTCACCCCATGAGCGCACCGCCTAGGCGGCCAGCCTCAGTTATCAGTCTGCAAGGACTTCAAACCGTCTGCTTAAGCCGCTGGACGGTTATTTTTGTCCGTTGTTGTTGATGATAGCGACAACTAACATTGCAAAAGCAATCATTAGCGTCAACACTTCAAAAGTGCTCACCACTAAACCCCGTTCAATAAATTCACCATAGGCATCACCTCAAATGCAACCAAGGCTTAGCCACCGCGCGACTTGCTCAACACACATAGTACCATGCCTTAGACCCCTAGTGGGTCTATTTTTTTGCCCTAAAGGTCAGAATAGGTCAAAAACGGCGCAGTGAAGACGTTATAGATAGCGAAAGACAAAACAGCCAAGAATGAGGTGACAACTATAGATAAACTACTTAGAATCCCGGCGATGATTACAGCCGCTCTGCCCCTGTTGTTATTTTTAGCAGGCATTGTGGCCTTTATCGTGGCGGGGTACCTAGTCAACGCGATTGTAGGGACGCTGGTGCTTGGCGTGGCTTGCATGGTCATTGGATGGGTGTTGTCACCTACGGCATCAAAGGGGGTGACTAAATGACAATAATTAATCCCTTTGCGAGGTTTCAGACTAGAAGCCAAGTGATACCATCGACTAACTTTGCACCTTTTGTGGTGAGTGGCGGGAAGGTGATACCTAACAACATGGTAGACGCCCGCTTTGCTCTTCAGAACTCAGATGTGTTTGCAGTCATCAACCTGCTTAGCTCCGACATCGCGAGTGCCACCATGAGTGCACCGGAACCGTTCCTAACTCTGCTTAGACGGCCTAACAACCTCATCTCTGGATACAACTTCTGGCAGAGCGTCGCGGCTCAACTGCTTTTGAGTGGTAACGCCTATGTGGCCTGTGAGAGAGACGCAAGCAATATCCCAACGCGCCTAGAGCTTGCACCTGCTGGTCAGATAGTAACCACACTGGCCGACAGCAACGCGGACATCTCTTACACCGTCAACTGGGGCGATGAACGGGGTAAGCGGAACTATCCAAATGCAAACATGCTTCACTTTAGACTGCTGGCGACTGGCTCCAATGAGTCCAACTTATATGTGGGTATCAGCCCACTGCAATCACTGGCAGAGTCAATCAACATGCAGGACTTTAGCAACCGCCTCACCCTGAGCTCACTCAAGCACGCATTGAACCCAAGCACAGTCCTGACTGCGGCTGAAGGGGCGCTGTCCAAAGACGAAAAAGAGGGCATCCGCGCTGGATGGGAAGCCGCCAATGAAGGCGAGAACGCTGGTAGAGCCATTGTGCTGGACCAAGCCGTCACCATGTCCTCTGTCAGCATCAATGCGGATGTGGCTAAGTTCCTCTCCACGCTAGACTTTGGCAAGACTCAGATAGCCAAGGCCTTTGGGGTACCAGACAGCTACCTGAACGGCCAAGGGGACCAGCAGTCATCAATTGAGATGACCAAGAGCCTGTACGCTAACACCCTCCGCCGCTACACAATGCCTATTGAATCGGAACTGTTCGCCAAGTTTGGGGTGACTGTAGAGCTGGACCAGAGCGCCGCCGTCGATGCAGATAACACGACATTGGTAAGCCAGATACAAGACCTATCAACGGGTCAGAATCCGGTCTTGTCGGCGACTGATGCAATGGCAATGCTACGCAAGAGGGGGGTGCTTTAGACCATGCAGAACTTAGATGTAAGAACATACGCAACCACTATCACGCGTGATACCTCAGATGATGGGGTCATGAAGATTAGTGGCTACGGCGCTGTCTTTAATCAACCGGCGCAAGCAGATAGCTTTGTTGAGTATATGAGACCAGAAGCGCTGGACGGGGTAGACCTATCTGGCGTTTTGCTTTTGTACGCTCACGACAGCAAGAATATTCTGGCCCGGGCTGACTCAGGTAACTTGAGCCTGAAAGTGGACAAGCAGGGGCTGGCCTTCACCGCCACCTTGCCGGATACCACACTGGGCCACGATACATACAGCAACATTCAAGCGGGCAACATCAAGGGTTGCTCTATCGGGTTCTCCATTACACCGGGTGGCGACAGCTGGGAGCAATTAGACGGCAAGACCACCCACATCATCAACAAGATTGACAAGGTGGTAGAGGTGAGCTTAACGCCTATCCCGGCCTACACAGAAACATCTGTCACGGTGCAGAGAGACCTAGAACATTTTGAAAGTGAGGAACACGCATTGGCAGAACCAGATAAAGCTGAAGAACCTGAAAAGGTAGCAGAGGCTGAAACGCCGGAACCCGAAAAGGCCCCGGATGAGAAAGTGCCGGAAACACGCGACGCTGAACCAGAAGCACCAGCAGAGCCAAAGCCTGATGAGTTGCAAGAGCTCCGGGCTGAGGTCTCTTCACTGACCGCAAAAATGAAAGCGCTTGCTAAAAAGGCTGATAAAGAGGAAGCCCCGGAACAGCGCGACATCGAAAACATTGAAGACAAGGGAGATAACACAATGGCAAAGACCATCACTGAACTGGACGAAAAGTCTGTAGAACAACGCGACTTGGAAGCGTTCTTGAAGACTGGCAAGGTTGAACACCGCGACGCTGAAGGCTTTACATCTGCTGAAGGTGAAGCCGTACTGCCGCTGGAAGTCCTGAACGTACTCAAGCAACCAGAAGACCCGGCACAGCTTTCCGGCTACGCGAACAAGGTGGCTGTCTCCGCGGCTACTGGTAAGCTCCCAGTGCTCAAGCGTGCAACCGCTCAGCTGGCGACTGCTGAAGAACTCGCGGAAAACCCGCAGATTGCAAATGCTTCTATCGAAAAGGTGACCTATGACGTGGCTACCTACCGTGGTCAACTGCCTATCTCTATGGAAATGGCTCAAGACTATGGCGACATTACTTCACTGTTAGCTCAATATGTGCAGACGGTCAAGAACCAAACTGAACAACACAAGATTGGCGCTGTGTTGGCAAAGGCTACCCCAGTAGCCGCTAAGTCCATTGATGACATCAAGGATGCCTACAACACCGGCCTGACCAACTATGGTGCCGACCGCATGTTTGTAATCTCTGAAGCCCTGTTCGCTGAACTGGACAAGGCCAAGGACAATGATGGCCGCTACCTGCTCCAAGACTCTATCGCTTCTGCGACAGGCAAGAGCTTGCTTGGTGCCCCGGTTGTGATTGTACCGGACGATGTGCTGGGCAAGGCTGGCGATAAGGTCGGCTTTGTAGGCTCTGTGAAGGCGTTCGTTCTGGAAGCTATCCGCGCTAACGTAACGCTGAACTGGGCCCGTAATGAGCAGTTTGAACAAATCTTGGGCGTTGCTTTCCGCGCTGACTTCAAGGTAGCCGACAAGGACGCGGGTAAGTTCATCACTTACAATGCCACGCCCAGTGAAGCCTAGTGAGGAAACGACTACCAGCACCACGACATCAACGGTAGCTCCAACAACCACTAGCACCACATCGACCACCAAAGCCCCGACTACCAGCACTACCACCACGACTGCCGCACCTGATGAGGGCGCGAGTAAATAAGGTAGGTACCGCGGTAGTGGGACAGGCGGTCCTATAAACCGGTAGTAAGTACACCATCGCCTAACGAATGACAACAATACCGCGATTAGCGGGGCGGTGATGTAGAGAGGGGTAAGCAGATGGATACAGAAGCATTGGCGGCTGAACTCTTGAATGAACTCAACTTGGATGACGCAGAGCTGACCACCCTGCAAGCCCAGATTGAATCAGCGATTGACATCACCAAGCGGTCCGCGGGCCAAGTCGATGAGACTAACCCCACCGCGATTAAAGCAGTGAAGACAATCGCCACTCAGTTGTACTATGACCGCACTTTATCAGAAGGCCTAAGCCGGGGCGTCATGATGATGCTCACACATCTACAGGCAGGTGCTCAGTATGCAGATAAAGCCTAGTGAGATGACCCGAAAAGTGCAACTAGGGCATGTTGGCAACGTGGTAGTGGGTGGCGTAAACAGAGACAAGTTTATCTCCGACTACTCACTGCACTACAAGGCTCAGAAGCGCACTTTGTCTCAGCAGTACCAACTTGTTGGAACACGCTTGGACGAAACACAAACCATCATCACAAGACACGACGCGAGAACAGAGACGGCCAAGCAGGCCCAGATAGGCCTTACCACCTACGACATCATCGACGTGTCCCCGGATGACGGCGGCGACTACATCCGCTACGACTATATCACCATCAAGGCGGTGTCCGGTCATGGCTGATATGGATGAGGTGCTGGAACAGTACCTGAAGAGCATCAAGCAGATAGCTGAGATGTCTGTGAAAGACAAGACCAAGATAACCTCAGCTGGGGCCAAGGTCATGGCCGACAAGCTCAAGCGGGCTACTGCGGTCAACCACCCAAACTACGGCGAGGGCGGCAACTACGGCCACCTGTCTGATGATGTAGGCTGGCAGGCCAAGAACGTCGATGGCAAGAAAGACGGTACCAGTACGGCGGGCTATGGTGACAAAGCCTTTGTAGCGCGTTTCCTCAACGACGGCACAAAGTTTATCCGCGGTGACCACTATGTAGAAGACGCTAGACAATCCGCACAGGGTGATGTCCTGAAAGCAGAGGCGGCAGAGTACAAGAAGCTCATCAAAAAGATAGAGGGTGGTAGCAAGTGACGATAGTAGAAGAGGCTCAAAACCTTTTGGACACGGCCGGTATCTCTGGCATAGACGACACTTACACCTACAATATCCCGTACTCCGAAAGCCCAGACACCAAGGTGACCCAAGTGCTCATCACAGACAATGGGAGCTCCGCTGAGTCCTATGGTAACGATGACTTTCACGCCTTTACCGGTGAGATAGAGCTACAGATATGGTACGCGGCTGTGGATGGCATCGACTACGACGCTACAGAAATGGCGATACTCAAGGCCTTCACGGCTCAGCACTGGCAGGTATCAGGATGGCGGCGGCGTGTGACTGACCCGGATACCAAGCAACTCAGCAACACAACATACATACGCAAGACACAAAACCTTAGGGGGAACTAATACATGGCAGTAGTAGGCGTAAAGTTAGTAAAGCTCGCGCTGGTCGATGATGAACAAAAGATTATCGCTGGTGAAGACGGCCTGTCTGAATCGGGTATTTACGAGATTGACAATAAGGACTTGGGTACCAAGTCGGCCAACATCACAGGGCTGGCTGGTACCATCACCAAGATTTATGGGAACAACACGGCTCAGGACGTAACGACTGGCGCGGCGGCACCAACCGTGGCTCTGGATGTCAACAACCTTGACTTCCTCATCTCTCAGAAGCTGAAGGGCTTTACCAGCGATGGTAAGGGCGGCTGGACTGATGAAAAGAAGAAGCAACACGTCGCAATGCTTATCCAGACGCAATCAATCGACCGCCAGCACAATGTGTACTTTGGCTTTGGTAACGGCCTCTGGACTGAATCTGAAAAGAACTTGCAGACTGATGATGCGGATGAGCACCGCGTAGACGATGCTTCGACGTACACGGCTCTGGATTGCATCGCCTTTGGGCATGTACCGTACAAGTTGTACTCCGACTTTGAAGAGACCTTTGAGGAAAGCGCAATGCTGGGCGAGGTTTTCGGCGGCTATAAGGCTGAGCCAGTGAGTAGTCCCAAGTAGCACCACCACAACAACCAAGGCCCCAACTACGACTAGCACCACTACCACTACAAAGGCAGAGTAGCTCAGCCGCAATTCTGAGGTGACTTGGAACGCTCAGACGCATAACTGGTCATCTACTTGCACCACAGCGCGCCTGACAACATACCGTAAATGACTGCATACTTACTACATAAAGGGAGCAATACGATGAAACTACAAATTAAGCAACTGGGCACCAAGCACTACGAGGTGAAGACCTCTAACCGCAACATGCGGGCTATGTTCGCCTTACAGCTCACCATGGCTAAGGCGGGTGACATCGACGGCTTGGACCCTGAAGAGCAAGTACAGCGGTCATACGAGATGCTGAATCAGGTACTGGACTTTATCCAAGGTGCGCTGAACCTCTCCGACAAGGACGCGGCTAAGCTAGATGACCTTGAGTTTGACCAGACTGTAGAGATTGCCAATTATGTCATTGCGAGAATGATGGGCATGTCTGATGAGGACATCGACTTGGCGCAGAAAAGCGACCAAAAAAGCCAAGACTAGCCCCGCGGAACTGGCCTTTGCCTATCAAAACCAGCTAGAAGATTTTGACCTGATGGCCCAAGATACGCTGGTGAACCTGCATTACACGCCTGAGCAGTTTGATGATACCGACTACTACCGGCTTTTGCAGATTATGGGCGCACGCTCCAAGGAAGACCGGCCAGTAGACCCCGCACAGCTTTACTCACAACTTACCAAGGGATAGACGACACACCAAAGTCGCCTGTCCCTTTTTTTATACAAGAAAGGAAGACGACTAAATGGCAAAGACAATACAGGCTGAGATGTCTACCAAGATTGCTCTGGACCTTGTAGAGGCTACTAAGTCAGTCAACGGCTTAACCTCAGCTGTCAAGGCCAGCCAGAATGCGTGGAAAGCCCAAGAGGCCATGTTGCGGTCCTCTGGCGATGCGCTCAAGGCTAGTCAGGCCAGATACGAGGGCTTAGGGAAGTCGATTGATGCCCAGCAGAAGAAAATCGACCTACTCAAGAAGCGCCAGTCAGAACTGCAAGGCAATACCAAGGAAACAGCAGAAGCCTACCTGAAGTACCAGAAGGACATCGACAGCGCTACTAAGCAACTGTCATCCATGCAGGCTCAGCAAGAGCGGGCCAAGTCTGCCATGTCCTATCAAGAGTCAGGGCTGGCTAAGCTACAGCAAGGCTACAAGCAGATGGGGGCTGTGTCTAAGTCCTACGTGGAACGACTCCAAGCTGAGGGCAAGACCCAAGAAGCCAACCAAGCCAAGATGAGCGGCTACAAGTCGGCTCTGTCTAACCTGAGTCAGCAACTGAAACTGCAAGAGGCGGAACTGGACCGGGTTGCAAGCTCTACGGGTAAGACCAGCTCTGAGTATGCCAAGCAAAAGGTACGCGTGAACGAAACGGCCACGGCTATCGCCAAGGCCAAGAACAGCATGGATGACCTGAACGATGAGATGAAGAAGGCCAGCCCGTCACCGTTCACCCGCATTAAAACCGCACTCTCCGGCCTGACCAAAGAAGGCGAAAAGACTCAATCTGTCTTTAAGTCCGTGTTCTCCGCCAACATCCTGTCTAGTGTGGTCACATCCGCATGGACTCACCTATCAGGATGGATTAGCTCTGCTACTGAGTCTGCTAAGGAATACTCTTTAGCACAGCAGACGATGAACGCCACTTGGACCACCTTAACGGGTAACGCCAAGAGCGGTCAGCAGATGGTTGACATGACCAACCAGATGGCGATTGCGGCCAACAATGCCACGGACATGGTGGACGGGATGAACCAAAAATTCTACGCCATAGCCAAGAACGCGGATGTCACCAAGGGCTTAACCAACTCTGTTCTGACTCTGCAAGATGCCTTTGGGCAGAGTGACGCGGCTGTAGAAAACTTCAGTACTCAGTTTGCCCAGATGATGTCTAACGGTAAGGTCGGCGCGCAGGACATGATGTCCTTTGTAAATACCTTCCCAGTGCTCAGAACCAACCTGCTGAAGGCAGAGCAGGCGCTGACTCACAACCACAAGCTGACCATGGCCCAGATGAACGACCTGATGAGCCAAGGTAAAATCAGCTCCGCGACGATGCAGAAGGTTCTGACTGATACCGCCAAGGAATACGGGGCCGCAACAGAGAACTTTGGTAAAACCATCCCGGGCATGATTAGAACCGTCAAGTCCCAGATGCCCGTGCTTCTGTCAGCAATCACCACACCGCTCACTACGGCGGCAAACCCCATCATTGGTACCATCTCCAACTGGGTATCCGACAGCAAGACCAAGGCCATGTTTACGCAAGTGGGCAAGACCTTTGCAGACGGGCTGAACAAGACCATCGCGGCGTTCGGCGGGGGAAGCAACTCCGCCACTAGTATGGTTGACTACCTCAATGCCGGGGTGCAGAAGCTCAATGACTTTATCGCTCGTACCTTTGACTATCTCGCAAAGCACGCGAGTGACATCAAGGGCGTGGCTAGTGACACTTGGACTATTGCAAAGACACTGGCCAGTGGTGTCTGGGAAGCCTTTAAGGGTGTACTGAGCACGATTGGTGATCTGCTGGGCGTAACTGGCAAGAACGGCAAGGCCGCTACTGACCCGCTGAAGACCCTGCACAGTATTCTGGACTGGATGGTTCAGCACAAGGCCCAAGTGAAGCTCTTTGGTGAGGTGCTGGCTGGTATCTGGATGACTAGCAAGGTATTGGCCTTCAGCAAGGCGATTGGCTCTGTACTTGGTACCCTCAAGAGTCTGGGCGATACCAAGCTGGCTACTTCTATCGGCAACACGTTCTCCAAGTTCACCTCAGGCACTAGCTTTGGTGGCTTTGGTCAGTCTATCAAGTCTGCTGGTGGTATCAAAGGTCTCACTACAGCGGGAAAAGTTGGTAACGGGCTGGCTATTGCTGGTGGTGCAATCGACGCCGGTATGAGCATCTACCAAGGTACCCAAGACAAGAAGGGCTCTACCAAGCAGTATGAAGACTATGGCACGGGTATTGGGACTGCCTTAGGTACTGGTATCGGTGCATTCTTTGGTGGCCCGCTGGGAGCCGCGATTGGTGCCAAGATTGGCGGATTTATCGGTAAGTGGGGCGGCCTAGGCGCTAAGAAGTTCATGACTGGCTGGGACTCCATCAAGGGTAAGAAGCCTGAGGACTTTCTGGGTAAGGTTGGCTACGATGCCCACAAGGCCGTCAACGGTGTAACCAAGTGGTGGCGCGATGTCCAAAAGGCCGACGCCAAGCAACAGAAGGCATTGGCTAAGCAACAGAAAGCCCAAAACAAGGCGATGGAAAAGGCTTGGGATGACTTCTGGACAGACACTAAGAACGGCTGGAACAAGTACTGGGACGGCGTAGGCGAAAAGGTGTCTAAGGGTGCATCCAAGCTCAAGAAGGATGCGACTAACGCGGCTGACACCATCCATGACAACTGGACGGGGTTCTGGTCTAGCGCCAAGAGCGGCTGGAACAACACAATGTCTAGCATCTCAAGCGCCGTATCCAAGAAGATGTCTAGTGCAAGGAACGCCGCGGGTGATGGGGTGAACTGGATTGTAAGTAAGTTCGGCTCATTCAGCTCTATTGGCTCTACGGTCAGCAAGGCCTTTAGCTCTATTGTCTCCGCAATCTCGCACCCCATCGAAACAGCTAAGTCTCTGGTAGACAAGGGCGTGTCCGCCATTAAGCGCATGTTCTCCGGCCTGCACATCAGCATCCCACATATCGACCTACCGCACTTTTCAATCTCCGGTAGCTTCAACCCACTTAAAGGCCAACTGCCGCATGTGGGTATCAAGTGGTATGCGAATGGTGGCATTTTGGACCAAGCTACTCTGCTGGGCATGTCGGCTAACACCGCCCATGTTGCTGGTGAAGCAGGGCCAGAAATGGTTATGCCGTTGTCTCAGGCTAAGGCCTCACGGGCATGGCAGTTGCTGGGCCAAGCAGTCGAACGTATCAACAAAAACCAGAGCACTAACAACGTTATAGGTGTAGAGAACAATAACACTTTGCTGGCTGAAAAGCTGGATAACATCGCGACACTGCTATCTAACTTGGCCTTTGCGGTGACCGTAGACCTTGACGGGGACGCAGTAGCACAGAAGCAAGCGCCTAAGGTTAAAGCAATCATAGATAACAGTAACCGGTTCAAAGACTACTGGCAGACGATATAGGAGGGTTCTAATGGCCGGAATAAGTGTAAAGTATAACGGAATCGACTTAGCACAGTGGATGGTGATACTGGACGTGCAACGCGGCGTAGGGGCCGTGCACCTGAACACCATGCAGAAGGTGGGCAAGTCAGATGGGCAGATGTGGCAGTATTCAAGCCTTGATGCCCGTACCATCACAGTCACGGGTCAGGTTAATAACAGCAACTTGGCAGTAGTAAGACGGGAACTGGGGGCGGCTCTGGAACATGACGGGCCAGCCCCTTTGATTTTAGGTGATGATGAAAGCGTTTACTACAATGCGTTGGTAGATGGGCAAGCAAGTATTGCAGAGGACTGGCGCAGTGGTACCGTTACAATCTCTTTCATCGTGCCGGACGGGGTGGCTCACTCAGTCACCACCACCAGCTTTAACAACCATGGTATGGACGGGCTGATGGGCCAGACGGTCAAGGTGACGAACAAGGGGAGCTATGCGGCTTACCCGGTCATCACAGCCAAGATGATTGGTGATAATGGGGTAGTGTCTTTGGTCAATTCTGAGGGTGGTGCCTTGCAGTTCGGTAACCCTGAAGAGATTGATGGAACAGAGGAACAACGCTCTGAACGGGCGTATCACTATACCTTTGACAGTGCACCAACAGACGTTGTGCTGAATAAGGGGACAATTGCCTTTCCATACTATGGTGGGGATACAAGGAACCATAATGAGCAAACTGGGCCGTTTGATTACACCACCTACCCGGGTACAGCAACACCCGCAAGTATCCGCACCAAAGATATGTTTTGGTCAGGCCCTTCTATGAGTGGCTCTTTGAAAGCAAACTCATCTGGCAAACTGAACGGTAATTTTCAGTGGGTTAACCGCTTTATGTTTGCAACTAACAAGAACTCTGTGGGGCGCTGTGAGTTTAACCTGACTAAGGGTGATAAAGTTGTAGCCTCACTGCTACTGTATGATTATTCTCCTTCTGCCGACATGCTCATGTTTGAGGGCACTGTGAACGACCAACACCTGTTTTTGGATAACTTACCCCGCAACTACTACAAAAACGGCGAGTATGATTTTGTTATCACTAAAATGTGAAACCAAGTTAACTTTAGGCTGGACCGTGTTGGGCTTGGTGGCGGTGGTAGTGAAACCCGGATAGTAGAGGGTTTTGATGCCTCAGAAATAGATGGCTGGACTGTCTGGTTAACAGGGTTCTCTGATACCAATGGTTGGACGCTAAAGTGGGAAGACAGCTATTTTGACTGGATAAATGTTAACCACTGGAACAACATACCCAACAGATACAAGGATGGCGACACACTGAAGATTGACGTAGCAAACAGAGCCGTTTACCTAAACGATGTTGAAACACCCAACTTGCATACGGTTGGCAATGACTGGGAAGGTTTTGCTCTAGCCCCAGGTGACACGACTATTGACCTTATAAGCAGTAGTTGGGCGGATATGTACGACTGCACTGTAGAGTTGAGGGAGGCATATGTATAGTGGACTTCTATTTTACTGATAGACAGTATAACGTTTTAGGCGTGGCCTCTACGGATTCTACGTCACCTCGGCGGGTTGCCAATGAGACTGAGCAACAGAGCACAGAAGCGGCTACTGTGGCACTCTCAGGCACCCTCTACTTTACTCGTGACAACCTAACTCAAGCGCGGTCCATGGCGGCCACTGGTAACTACATTTTATATAGAGATGACCAAGACCAAGACCAGTTTCTAACCATCCTTGAAAGCCACCTCAATGCCAGTACTCAGTCCATCAGCTTTGCCGGTGACTCTGCTGGTAATGACTTGCGTAATGAAACTGTGAACAGCTACACCGCAAGCAAGGCCATGACATTTGCTGAATACTTTGCACTATTTGCTACAGATTCAGGTTGGGAGGTTGGTGTAAATGAAGCGGCAAACAATACCCGTACTTTAAGCTGGGAAGGGGAAGAAACCGCCTATGAACGGCTTTTGTCTACTGCTACTGAGTTTGGTGTAAAAGTAGAGTTTAGCTTTACCATTCATGGAACGGACCCCGTGAAGCGCTATGTCAACATCCGCAACTCCATTGGGACGGATAGCTTTGTAACCCTACGCGTGGGCAAGGAACTGAACTCCATCACGGTTGATACTGACATGTACGACATGTATAACGCTGTCTATGCAACTGGCGGCACACCTGATGGTAGTGATACTGCAATTACCTTGAAAGGCTACAAGTGGACTGACCCTGAAGGCCGCTACATCTTAACAAGTGATGGTAGTTTACGAGATACTGAGTCTGTTAAAACGTGGTCAAGACTCAGAAGCAATGACAACCCAACACCGACAGACAGCTACCTTAACCATGTTAAGAACTATGAGGCTGTGACGCAAGATACACTCTTGCAGAGCGCCTTGGCTGACCTGAAGAAGTATAACCATCCGGCGGTCAACTACACCTTGGATGTGGCGAGACTGCCTAATAACGTGCATAAGGGCGATACCATCCACATTGAGGATGCAGAGCTGGGCTTATATCTCTCTGGTACCGTTCTGGACATCTCTAAGAGCTACAGCGAAAACAGCACCACGGCTACGGTGGGGGATTACAAGATTGAACCCAATAAAGTGGCCGCAAGCCTTAAAAACCTAGCAACCAACCTGAAAGCCTCAACTGCTAAAACAGATAAGGCTTTTTCTTATGCCTCTCAGGTGGGCGAGACAGCGGAACAGGCCATGACAGCGGCGGATGACGCCACAAAGAAGGCTGATGCGGCTCAGACAGCGGCGGATAATGCTCAGAATACCGCAGATACAGCTAACACTAATGCTGATAAGGCGCAGGACACTGCCAATGATGCTAAGAATACGGCTGATGACGCAAAGGACACTGCTAATAGCGCGGCGGCTGATGCAGATGAGGCCAAAAAGCAGGCGCAAGTGGCGACAGACTCGGCTGAAGCACTAGCCAATACTGTTAATACCATCAAGCCGGTTGTAGAGCAGGCTCAGGCAGATATAGCGGATGCAAAAGCCAACGCAGATACGGCTCTAGCCAATGCTCAGACGGCTATTGCTAACTCAGAGGGTAACAGCACTGCTATTGATACGGTTAGCAAGTCAGTTACTGACCTTACTGATGGTTTAGCGCTAAAGGCTGATAAAACCGGTGTAGATACCCTTAGTCAGACTGTGAAAGCACAGGGCACAACCCTGTCAGCAAACACTGAGGCTATTGAAGCTAAGGCCGAAAAGTCAGAAGTTGACGCACTGAACGATACTGTGACGGCTCAGCAGACCAGCATTAATGAAAATGCAGAGGCTATCAAGCTAAAGGCTGACCAGACTTCCATAGATGACCTAGGGTCTAGGGTAGACAACGCAGAACAGCAGATTACACCGGATGCTATCACCAACACTGTGCTTGGTTCTGAAGACTTCACCAGCTTTCAGGCGGCCAACGAGGAAGACAAGGCGGCTTTGCAGGATGCACTGGACGGTGTGGCGGATGACCAGCAGGTGTCTTTGCAACGTTTAGCCCAAGTTGAGCAGACGGCGGGGGCAGTGAAAACTACTGTATCTACCATGGCCTCTAAGGTTGATGACATGCAGACAGTCACTACGAACGTTGCTAACTATATGCAGTTCGACAGCAACGGGTTGAGCTTGGGGAAGTCAGACTCGCCACTAACTGTCACCGTTGATAACAAGCAACTCACATTCAAAGACGGTGGGAAGCAGGTGGCCTACGTCAACGGCCAAAAGATGTATATCTCTGACCTGCAAGTGCTGAACTCAATCAAACTTGGCTACCACAAAATCAGTAAATACAGCTCAGACGGCGAAACAACAGCAATCACGTTCGTGGGTGAGTAGGAAGGAAGTTTATAAATGGCATTATCAGGTTCTTATAGCTATGCGGTCACTGCTTCTGACACCATCGTAGTGGACTGGTCAGCTACTCAAAACATTGCGGCTAACCAGTCAAAGGTTACTGTCCATGTTAATCTGGTTCGTGGCTCTTATGGCCGGATTGACGCGCATAACGCACAGGCCGACTTATGGATTACTGGGGGTCACTGGACTAATGCCAGCGCGGTAATTGGCGGGGGAAACAACACCACAACTCTGCTGATTGCGGTAGACCAGACCATTAACCATAACGCTGATGGGACTGCATCATTCACCATTGGCTTTACCCAAGTGTTCAACATCAAATTTTCTGGCAGGTACATCGGGACGGTCAACCCCGGTGATAGAACTTTCACCCTGAACACTATCCCACGTGCCAGCTCATTTTCCTCTATCAGCAACATCACGCTAGGGCAGAACATTACTGTCAACATTGCTAACCATGCAAACTTTAGCCACAACATCGAAATGAAGTTGAATGGCACAACGATTCAGGGGTGGCAGGGGCTAGGCGGCGGGGTGAACACCCTCACACTGAATGATGTCGCAACTAACGCTCTGACTGCGGCTTTGGCTAACACAACCTCAGTTCCTATTTCATGGATTATGAGCACTAACTCGGGGAGTACCATGATAGGCGGGATTGCTAGTAGTAATTCTACGGTCTCTCTACCAGCTTCTGAGCTAACTCCCACGGTGGGCACCCTGACCATCGCAGAGGCTAACGCCACGGCGGCTAAGCAGTTCAAGGCAGGGAGTTACATTCAGGGTATCTCCCAGCTCAAGTTCACGGTGTCGGGTAGCTCCGCCACTCACGGTGCGACCATCAAGACCACTGCCATTAGCTTTGAGGGGTCAAACTACGAGAATGGTGCTACCAGTTCGGCTATCAGTACTTCTGGTGCGGTCAAGGCTACGGCTACTGTGACTGACTCACGTGGGGTCCAAGCCTCTACCTCAGTTACCATCAACGTCACAGCCTATCAAGCCCCACAGATTACCACAGCAATTGCTATGCGTAGTAACGCCAATGGGGGCTTTGTATCAGATGGACAGTATTGCACGGTTATTTACAAAGCATCATCTACAAACTTGCCACTAGCAAACGGAAAGAATGCAGTCAAGGTAGCCATTGATAGCCAACTGGCAAACGCTTCAAACTGGACGAACATTGAGACTATCCCTTATACAGGCACTTCCGCAGAGGATACCAAGGTTCTAGGCTCAGACTACGATGGAACCAAGCAGTATAACGTGCGACTTGTAGTCACAGATGCAGTAGGCGGTTCAACTCAAGTTGTTGTCACTCTTGATGTGGCCCACGTTCTGATGTCGTGGGGCAAGACCCAAGTTGGTATTGGGAAGGTGGCACAGCACGGCACTCTTGACATTCTGGGCGACACCTACATGGACGGCGAACTGAATGTCAACGGTAAAATCAGCTTGGCTGGTCCACTAGAAATGCAGGGACAACTCAGCCTATCTAGCCAAGATGGGGAAACGACATATACCGGTGTGCTTACGGCACAACTACTTGAGCAGTTAGACAACACAGAGAAAAAGGCTTGGGAAGGCGGTATCTATCCTTGGCACAGTGACAAAGCAATCATGTCCATACCACTCAGCAAGACGCTAACTGGTTGGCTACTTGTGTGGGACTACTATAAGGGCGGTATTGGGCAGAACGACAAGTACAACTACACGATTCTGCCAAAAGCCGCGCGGCAACTTCCTGTGGGCAGGATAGACGTTCCTCTGGGCATGAATAACGTCGGTAACATGGTGAAGGTTCTTTGGTTCTCTGACACAAATATTGAGGGCGATGACAAGAACGGCACAGACTTGAACGCTCAAGCTATACTGTGTCGTGTCTTTGCAATCTAGGAGGTAGCTATGGAAAAAGAAAAACTGGCCGTGCTGATGAACCTTGACACAGCGGGCTACATCATGGGATACCAGCAAGAGTTCTGGGATGGTGACACGTGGCAGACACCTTTTGATACCACTAACACTGTACTCCTGCCTCAGTCTGAAATAGACAAGATTTCTCTGGGGGCGACCAAGCTGGTTGACGGGCACTTGGTAGTTGACAAGGACAAACAAGCAGAACTTGAAGCCCAACAGCCAAGTATAGACGAGCCAGTAGACTATGGCGCAAAGATTGCCGACCTAGAAGCACAGCTTAAACAGGCTAACGATGCAACCTTGGAGCTGGCGGACATGATGCTAGGGGGTGACAGCGATGCAACTACCAGCACTGACTAGGATGTATGCAGACGCAGTACGAGCGGGTGAACGTACCTTGGACAAAGTACCCCCACGTATCAGACAAGATGTACAAACATTGTTGGAGAGTGAGGGAGAAGATGACACAGTGGATAGCAGTAATTAGTGCTGGCGTTGGCGCGCTTGGCACTATTTTTGTCGCCAAAATCAAACACGGCGACCATGAGGATGTCTACGCTGACCACACCGCAGAACTGTTCGACCGGCTGGATAAAATCACCCAAGAGCGCGATGAGCTCAAGGCTCAGGTGATTGCACTTCAGGGCAAGGTAGATGAGCAGACGCGGCAGATTGAGGCGTTGACTACGCAGATGAAAGCACTGACCAAGACAGTGAAGGGAGCAGAACATGAACAACTGGACTGAGTTAATCGTGAGCATTGCAGTGGCCGTTATCCCCGTCATTGGGGCGTTTGTCTCTAAGAGGCTAGTAGGCAATAAGCAGGCGGTCTCCCTCATCCAAGCTATTGAGCCACTGGCTCAGGCGGCGGTGACTGCGGCGGAACAGATGGGGGTTACTGACCAGTTGACCGGGGCCGCTAAGAAGTCAGGGGCGGTGCAGTCTGTGATGACTTCACTGGCTAAACTGGGGTTCACCAAGGCAGATGAGCAGATGGTAGGCGATGCGGTCGAAAAGGCGTTCGCTGACCTCAAGACCCAACTACATAGCACATATGGAAAGGACGGCAAGAATGAAGAAGACAAGTAAGCTAATGGTGGTACTGGCTGGGGCTGTGATGGCTCTGGCCTTTTCTACCTCAAGTATCGTATCCGCGGCTACTAGGGAGTATGGCGTTGACTGGTCCAAGTATCAGGGCAACTATGGTAAGTACGGCACGGCCAAGGACAAATTTGTGATTGCCCAAGTCGGGGGCACCTATAATGGGTACTATGTTGACCAAGCTACATACAATACCCAAGTGTCCTCTGCGATTGCGGCGGGTAAGTACGCGCATACCTACATCTGGTACCAAGTCGGCGGTAACACCACGGTGGCTAAGGCCGCGATGGACCGCTTTTTACCCCGCGTGCAGACGCCAAAGGGTTCTATTGTAGCGCTGGACTATGAGGCCGGTGCTTCAGGTGACAAGCAGGCGAACACGAACACTATCATCTACGGGTTGAACCGGGTCAAGGCGGCAGGCTACACACCTGTGCTGTACTCCGGTAAGTACTATCTGAATGACAACACTTACTACTCGCAGATTAACAAGGCCTTCCCCAACTCCCTCTGGATTGCAGGGTACCCGCTGAATGGGGTCCAAACAGAAGCCCCATTTAAGTACTTTCCAAGCTATGATGGTATCGCTATCTGGCAGTTCACCAGCTCATATGGCTCTGCGGGGCTAGATGGCAACGTGGACTTGCTGGGCATCACTCACAAGGGCTACGACGGCTCCCACAAGACAGATACGGGCAAGGTGGTTGTGACCCCAAACACATCTACTCCGGCTACCTCAGCAGGGCAGGCGGCCAACCACACGGCTAAGGCTGACATTAAGGCTGGTACCACGGTCAAGGTCAATCTGTCTGCTAGTCGATGGGCTACGGGGCAGAGTATCCCAAGTTACATCAAGGGTAAGACCTACACCGTGCGCCAAGTCTCAGGTGACCGCGTTCTGTTGGATGGGGTCATGAGCTGGGCCAAGAAGACTGATGTAGAGATTCTAGCCACCAGCACCGCTCAACCGGTGTCTAGCTTTGACTACGCCCAACGGGGCCTCTACCGGCCAAGCGTCACGGTCAATGTGCGCACCGGGGCAGGTACTCAGTACAAGGTAACCGGCCACCTTGGCTATGGTGACCACATCACCTATAACCATGTCTACGTCAAGAACGGCATGGTATGGGCACGGTACCAGAGCTACACTGGCGTCCGCTATGTCGCACTTGGTGTGATGGGTGGCAAGGCGTATGGGACACGCTCTGTATACTAGTCTCATTAGGGCCTCAGCAGATGCTGGGGTCTTTTTTTCGTGCCAAAATGATACCGCCTTTATGCTATTATAAATGCAGTGATAATAAGGGGGGACTGCACTTGGCAAAGTTCGCAGATGATTTCTACAGTAACATGGATGGGCAAGAACTGGACAAGTTGAAGCGAGTTATAGAATTGCTAGAGGAAAATGAAACCAGTGATACCCGGCAACTCCATGAAGGAAAAGAGCTAGAATGGCATTTTGCCCTGTGCAAGCCAATCCAAACATCTTTTACGCAAAAGAAGTATTCACGAGCAGTATTTATAAATGATTATTATTCCGCATATTTTCCGGCGTCAAGTAAACTAATTGATGAAAATGGGAAAGTAGACAAACTTGATAAGGTTATAATGGTTCCACACTCTGACTTAATGGAAAAAGGATACAGTGAAGGCCTTGGCAATTCAGTTACTATAACGTACCATCCATTTACTGTAACGTACAATCCAGTTGTACATATAATTAACAATCCAGTTCTGCGGGTTGATGAGCCCGGTGGTTACTCACGTGAAAATGTTAGGCGCGCTGTGGCTTACGTTGCCACCCGTCGCGATGAAGCTGAAAAGGTACAGGAGCAGAAGCAAGCAGAGGAACAGGCGGCGCAAGAACAGAAGCAGGCAGAGGAACAGAAAGCAATCACTGACCGCCGTAGTCGATTAAATGCCGCACCCGTTCAACCTGAGGAGGAGCCAGATATGGGAGAAGAACCCCGCACACGAGTAGGACGCAATGCTGGTGTACAACAGCATCGCCATGAACGCGTTGAGCAAGTAGAGGAGACCGTACAAGCCCCTGTAGAACCTGAACCAGCCCCAAGAAAGGCGCGCACCACTTCTGGTAACGCTAAGTTTTCGTTTGATACGGCTAAGTACATCATCAGTGTAAACACCATCCCGGATGGCTTTGTATTTCTGAAGCCTGCTTACTATGCGTATTCTGCAACCATGTCTTTAGGCTCTGTCTTTGGAAACGCGGGCAATGGATATGCCAAGGCGTACAACGCGGTACTGGCAGGCATTCAGGCTGAAATAGATAAAGGTGAGTTTGATGCCCTATTCAATATGCGGGTTATCACCAAAGACACCTCTGATTCTACTGAGTATGATTGTGTCATCTATGGGGACGCCTGCATAGTTGCTGAGTAGGGCAAAATAATAGACCTCAACCTTAGGCTGGGGCCTATTTTTGTCTACTCATTTTGCTGGTACTGTGACGGATACCATCTGCACAATTAGCCCCGGGTTGGCGGTCTTGACCTCTTCAAAGCTAGAAGGTGTTGGGTACTCCACATAGTCTGGTAGGGCGACTGCTAGGGCATTAGGGGCCGCCGTTAAGGCCTCTTCTAGTGTTGCGCCTTGGCTCACCGTGTCTGGGACATCCGGGAAGGTCACTGTATACTGTCCATCATTGTCTGCGTTGTCGAACACTGCCGGATACATCAGAGTTGCCGTGCTGTGCTTTTTCAGGGCGTGTAAACCCCAGATGCCAAGTCCCATTGCACCAACGCCAAACACAGTACCAAGTACAGCACCGCCACCAATGAGGCCTGCCACCACAGCACCGGGGCCACCAAGACTCTTCACTAAGTCACCTTTACCATAAAGCCCAAGGTTGTCTATTGGGTTATGTGCCATTTCTTTCACCTCATACCTTTTTGACTATACTATACAACGCCTGAGGCATCCATAGGATAGGGCTAAGGACTGAACTTGGAAAGCACACGCCACCACCCCTAAGACGCTCACACGGCTCTCTCAGGACGCTACAGGCCTATCACAGTGCCACCCCGGGGCTTGTGTAATTGCTGATAGTTACCCCCTTGCCAAAAAGGCAAACTGTGGGGGCTCATTGCCCCATTGCATACACAGCCCGTTATAGCAGATGGCGCTAAGCTCACCCGCAAACAGCACTCAATCTCTACCACAATTCTGCCCGTGGTACCACTGGTGGGAGTTTGAGGTTTATCTATCGTTAGAAGTGCGGTCGAACTCATGAAAACACCGCGATTACACCAAGTGGCTGAGCGTACCCCGTGACGTTTCCGCCACCAGAATGTCCACCCCTACAGTTTAGCTTTATAGTCGCAAGGCCGTAGACGCCAAGGTATGACGATGTAGCGGGTGACTGGTCTACTACACCGGCCCACTTTGATTGCGGCGGCTGGGCGGGCCATACGTTAACTAGACGATAATACCGGCACGTTGCATATACCGGAAACATAGCAATCCATGATATACTGTGGCTGTATCTTGGCTGATACACTGCATATCTACCTATTGGCGTAGGTGGGTTGCTTACAGATATTCAGTTATCTGGGCTACTTGGCGTTGGCGCGCTGAGTAGCTTTTTTGTCATCTTCTGCAAACTGTAGGAAGGCCCCGGCGGTGAAGGCAATCAAGAAGGTCAGGACTAAGGCGCATACAGTCTGCTGATGGGTGAGGAACCATAGTAGCAGGTCAAGCATTGGTATCACCTCGCATAACCTGTGTGAAGGCCTCAGGGTCTCCCAGTCCCGCATACCCTTCCTGAATGAGGCGAGTGCCTTGGATGAGGCGGGCTAAGGATAGGCTATCAACCACAGCCACGTTGGCGGGCGCACCCGGGGTATCCCATCTAACTTCTGCGCTCACGCCCAGCTCTGCGGCTAGGTCTCTCAGGCTCTGAGTCAAGCAGTCGGGTAGGTTGTCGCCGTTTGCATCTCTCAGGTCAGCTGGTAGGCTGTGGGTCAAGATGGCTAAGCCGGTGATGTAGTCGGCTACTGCGTTCTCATTAATCATGTGTTTGTCCTTTCTGTGGGTTGAGGCAGGTTGTGGTGCATTTATGCAGAAGCATTTAGGGTAGTGGTACGGCCACTGCCTGCCAGCGTGTGATTTTAGTAACTGTGTTGCATCAAGAACCCATCTAAGTCTGATTTACGGAACCGCGCTTGGGTGTTCACCTTGCTATACGCAAGACCCTGCTTAATCCAGTTGGACAGCGTGGTACGGCTGACACCAACGTACTCTGCCGCCAGCTTCCCATCCATCCATTCTGGATATTGCTTGGGGGCATCGCCCATGTGTTTCACTGCTTCCTGCATCAGCTCAGTCAGGTTATCAACCAACTGTTGCTGGTACTCTTCAGACAGTAGCGAGCTCAATGTGTTTTGTGCTACTTGAGTCATACATTCACCTCTTTCTTTTGTACAAGTTATGTGCTACCATCAACTTATACAAAAAGCATAACACGACTTTTTAGGAAGGTCAATACAAAACTTGGACATAATATGTACAAACTCAATGGGAGGTGTAGAATTGAGTGAAACTGGCGAACTAATCCGGTCCATGCGGGTAGCTAGACGCCTGAGCCAAAAGGACTTAGCTAACTTTTCTGGCGTGTCCTATTCATCTATTGTTGCCTACGAAAACAACAAGCGGGAGCCTAAGCGGCAAGCGCTAGATGCTATTATGTGGGCTCTCAACCAGTATGAAGAGACCAAGGGGCCTAAGATTAGTAGGCAAACAATACCCAAGCTAGACAGCACAGAAAAGCCAAAAATTGTAAGAGTGGTTGACCTAGCTTCAGATGATGTTGCTTATAGTTGGAAAGGGAAGGCCCTGACTGACCCGCAAGTAGCCACCGTGCGCGCCGTGGTGAAGTCATTAGTAGAACCACCGGAAAGCACTAACTAGCACCAAGCCATTAGATTTACCCAAGTCACTGCCTGCCAGCGTAGACAAGGGAGAAAATAAAATGGCAACTATTAAAGCATACACAACGAAAGACGGGAGCACTCAGTACTACTTTAAGATTTACAAAGGGGTGAACCCTGCAACAGGCAAGAAGGAAACAACCACCCGCCGGGGATTCAGCACTGAAAAGGCCGCACGCATGGCGGCTACTAAGATGCAGTCTGACATTGACGAACACAAGAACGTGCGCGAGCCCTCTAAGCTGACATTTAAGTATGTGGCAGAAAAGTATTGGGAAGAGCGCAAGCTAAACATGCGTGAGTCTACTAAGATTGATAGAAGGCTGGCAATCGAACAATACGTGTACCCATCTATTGGTCAGATGCGCATTGGCTACATCCGGCGGGAAGACATTGTAAAAGCCATAACCGGCTGGAAAAAGCGTTCTGAGTACCTAGCGAACGACGCACTGGGCTTCACCCGGGCCGTGTTCAAGTTTGCGATTGCATCACAGCTGGCTAAGGTAGACCCCACCAAAGGGCTGTCTGCACCAATCCCTCATCGCAAGGGACAGGATGAAGACCTTTTCTGGGACAAGGACCAGATGGATAAGTTCTTCAGTTGCATTGACCGTGATACCAACTTAAAGGACTACGCGATTTTCCGCACCTTGGCATACACGGGGTTACGGCATGGTGAGCTAATTGCCTTGCAGTGGGGTGATGTGGACTTGGTAGCTTGTGCTATCAAGGTGACCAAAACCCTGTCTAACAGTAGAGAGGTCAAAGGTGGCAAGATTGAACCACCTAAGACCCCAGCTGGTAACCGGGTGGTCCCATTAGATGGGGAGACTGTAAAGGTACTGAAGGACTGGAAAGAGCTACAGGCAAAAGAGCTCATCATCAAGGGCTGGAAAAATGAAGGCACTAAGCAGTATGTCTTTAATGGGCGACAAAACAAGCACATTGCTAAGGCCACCATCCCGTACCGCCTCAAGAAGATTATTGATGACAACAAGCTAAAGCCTGCTATCTCAATCCACAAGTTCCGACACAGCTATATCAGTAACATGCTTATCTCTGGCGCGAGTGTAAGCACCGTACAGCATCTGGTAGGCCATGAGTCCCCTGAGATTACACTGAGGGTCTACGCGCATATCAGTAAAGATGTAAAGACAGAGGCCGCGGATGCCTTTGCTAAGTACATGAAAGGCGATGAGCCGAAAACACCTGCTGGGAAGTCAGAAGGACGGTCAGCTGAAACCGCTCCCCAGCCGTCTAAGCCACGTAAGCCTCTCAAAACGCCGTCAGACCGGCCTGTACTTGAGTTCTACTAGCCGGTGGTAGAGAGGTGCAATTTTTCGTTAGCACTCGATTGACACGAGTGCTAAAAGCGACTACCATGTATTATGTAAACAAGGAAGGGCCAAGCGCCCCGAGTGAAAGGAAGTTATCGAGATGGCAACTGATATGATGCAACGCAGTGACTGGTTTGCGGATCCGTTCTTTGGTGCGTTCGGGCAGCCGTTTTTCACGGGGGCTCACGGCGCCAATGATCTGACCAGTGACATTGAGGAATCCACCACGGCGTATGTCGCGCGCATTGAGGTGCCTGGTCACACGAAGCAGGACGTGGCGCTGACTTACCACGACAATGTGCTGACCGTGGCCGTGAAGGCGACCGCTGCCCCGAAAGGCACGGCGCTGTTAGCTGAGCGCACGCATGACCCGCGTAGCCGCAGGTTCCGGTTACCGAACGTGGCCGCCAATGACATCAGCGCGACGCTTGAAAACGGGGTGCTGACCGTGACGCTGCCGAAGCTGACCGGCGCGGCCGGTGGTGACCACCAGATCGCCATCGACTGAGCGTCTGAGTTGCGTGGCGCGCTCGCACCTTGCTAGCATGAAGAAGGTAATTGTCACAGTTGTGAACCGCGCGTGCCTGCGCGGCGTGTCGGAAGGCGCGGCGGCCCAGGGCTGCCGTGTGGGAATGATAAGGAGGAATTGACGATGGCAAATGACTTAATGAATCGCAATGACTGGCTGACGGACCCGTTCTTTGGCATGCGGCACCTGAACGACCTGTTTGCCCCGGAGACGCGGGACAAGGTGCTCAAGACGGACATCAAGGAGACGGCGCATGATTACATCGCCAAGGTCGATGTGCCTGGCATTCAGAAAAATGATATTCAGCTGAACTACCAGGACAACATCTTGTCGATCAGCGTGCGCAAGGACGACTTCAGCGACCATGAGGACAAGGACGGCAACCTGCTGATGAGCGAGCGGCACTACGGCACGATGAGCCGCAGTTACCGCTTGCCAAACGTGGACGAGGCCAACATCAAGGCGGCGTACACGGATGGCGTGTTGACCATCACGCTGCCGAAGCTGACCGACCAGGCGAAGAATCCGCACACGATCGATATTGATTAGCCCGTTGTGACCGACGGACCAGCATCCCTTTGGGGGACGGCTGGTCCGTTTTTTTGCCTCGAATTAGGACACAGGCAAAACCAGTCGTTGCGGGAGGCGGCCGAGGCTAACCGCCGCACCACTCAAAACGGGATGAGAAGCACACTTGATGCGCCTGTGGGGGCTTTGATTCGGCTGAATATTATATAAATAATATTTAATTCGATTGGTGATTGCTGAATTTAAGATAAGGTTTCACGTGAAACGGTGGCTTCAATGATTAATGTGAAAACGAATCACTTTACTTTAATCGTCTCCTAATGTAGAGTAACGCTAATCTACTTTAGGAGGCGTAACTTATGCGTGCAAAACGATATGGATTAGCGAGTCTGATGCTCCTGGTTGCCATACTTCTGGTGGCCTGTGGCGGCCAAGGCAGTTCAACGGCGCAACCCAGCAGCACCTGGCGCCGAATGGCGGCGGATGTGCTGAGCACGATGGATCCGTCGCTGAACACGGACACGATCGGTGGGCAAACGCTGGTCGATACGATGGAGGGGCTGTACCGTTACAAAGGGCAGCGGCTGGCCAATGGGTTGGCCACCAGTGTGGACGTGAACGCAGCGGGGACGACCTACACGTTTCACCTGCGCAAGTCCACTTGGTCTGACGGCACGGCGGTGACGGCCAGCGACTTTGTGTTCGGCTGGAAGCGGACGGTGGATCCCGCCACCAAGTCCGAATACGCGTACCTGTTCTCGGGGATCCAAAACGCGGATGAAATCATGGCGGGGCAGGCCCCGGCGTCAAGCCTCGGCGTCAGTGCGCCGAACGCGACTACGCTGACGGTCACCCTTGCCCACGCGATCCCGTATTTTCAGAAGATGCTTGTGAACCCCGCCTTCTTCCCGCAAAGTGAAGCGGCGGTGAAGCGGTACGGGAAGACCTATGGGACAAAGGCCACCGCGATTTTGACGAACGGGCCGTACACGCTGAAGAAGTGGACCGGCACAGAGAACACGTGGACCGAGGTGCGCAATCCGAAGTTTTGGGATGCCAAGAACGTGCACCTGCAGACGATCACAACGCAGGTGGTGAAGGATTCCAGTACGGCGCTGAACCTGTACAACACTAGCAAGCTGGATGATGTGTCGCTGACGGGGCAACAGGCCGCCAGCGCGAAGACGAACAAGGATTTTCACGCGCAGAAGCAGTCGTCGGTGTTCTACCTTGAATTGAATCAAAAGAAGGTCGCGGCGTTCGCCAATGTCAAGCTGCGCCAGGCCATTTCGATGGCGATCGACCGGCAGTCCTTTATCACCAAGGTGCTGGGGGACAGCTCGCTGCCCGCCACCGCGCTGACGTCCTCCGGGCTGGCGACGGCGCCGGGCAACGGCAACGATTTTGTGCAAGCTGCTTCGGCCGGGGTGACCCAGTACACGGCCTTTGACCTGGCCCGCGCGAAGACGCTGTGGGCGGCCGGGCTGAAGGAGCTGGGGCAGACCAGCGTGACCGTTGAGCTGCTGAGCGACGACACCTCAGCAGCCAAGGCCACGGCGGAGTACCTTCAGAGTGCGCTGCAGGAGTTGCCTGGCATGACGGTGACGATCGCGTCGGTGCCGTTCAAGACGCGCTTGGCACGGTCGCAGGCGCGCGACTTTGAACTTGTGATGGGCGGCTGGGGGGCTGACTTCCCAGACCCGATCACCTTCCTTGACCTGTACGTGACCGGGCAAAGCTACAACAACGGCCAGTGGTCTAACGCGCAGTACGATGCCGCCATTGCGGCCTCGAAAACCACGGATGCCACCGATCCGGCGAAGCGGTGGGCCGACCTTGTGGCCGCGCAGAAGATCCTGACGGAACAGATGGGGCTTGTGCCGCTGTATCAGCGGGTGCAGGCGCACTTGACCAACCCCAAGCTCAAAGGCTTGCAATATAGTCCCACGGGCACCTATAACTACATTGGCGCCACCGTGACCGATTAACCAACTGACATGCCACGAACGAAAGGAAAGGTGGGATCTTGATGGGGCGTTATCTCCTCAAACGGCTTGGCTACCTGGTTTTGACCCTGTTTATCGTCGCGAGCCTCACCTTCTTTTTGATGAAGGGCCTGCCCGGGACGCCGTTCAATAACCCCAAGCTGCCCGCAGAACAGATTGCTTTGCTCAAAACGCAGTACGGACTGGATCAGCCAGTGTGGCGGCAGTACCTTCAATACCTCGGCGGGCTGATGCGCGGCGACTTCGGGACGTCCTACCAGTTCGTGGGGCAACCCGTCAGCTACCTGATCGCCAGCCGGCTGGGGCCGTCGCTGCAGATCGGGCTGCAGGCGATGATCGTGGGGACGAGTCTCGGCATCTTGCTGGGCGCCATCGCCGCGATTCGCCAGAACACTTGGGTGGACGCGGTGGCCACGATTTTTGCCATCATCGGGCGCTCGATCCCGAACTTCGTGTTTGCGGCGCTACTGCAATTCTTGCTGGCGTACCAGATGCACCTGTTCCCGGTGGCACTGTGGGATGACGGCTGGGCGTCCAGTATCTTGCCGACGCTTGCGCTGGCGATGGCGCCGTTGGCCAACACCGCGCGCTTCATGCGCACGGAGATGGTCGATGTGCTGAACACGGATTACATTGAGCTGGCGCGGGCCAAGGGCGATTCGCAGTGGCAGGCCGTGGCGCGCCACGCGCTGCGCAACTCGCTGATCCCGATCGTGACCATCATCGGTCCGATGACCGTCGACCTGATGACCGGCTCGCTGGTGGTGGAAAACGTGTTTGCGATCCCCGGGATCGGCGAGCAATTCGTCAAGTCGATCACGACCAACGACTATCCGGTGATCATGGGCCTGACCCTCATGTACAGTTTTGCCCTGACCGTGGTGATCTTGATCGTCGACATCCTCTACGGTCTGATCGATCCGCGCATTCGCTTGACTGGGGAGGTGGCCTGATGACCGCGACAAAGCTTGGCCCGGACGCGTTCAAGCCCGTCCGCGTGGCCGCAACGGAAAAGGAAAAAATCGCGGCGCCCACCCTGACGTTTACGCAGGACGCACTGCGGCGGTTGCGCCAGAACAAAGCGGCGCTGCTGTCGCTGTGGGTGTTGCTGGTGATCGTGGTGCTGGCTGTGGTCACGCAGTGGTGGTCGCCGGCCGACCCCAACGCGCAGAACCTGGCGTACGCCTACCTGCCCCCCAAGTGGGGGCAGTGGCACATCCCGGGGTTTGACGGGCGCCTGAACGGGGTGGACCTGTACGCGCAAAATCGGGTGCCCAAGGCCGTTTACTTTTTGCTGGGCACCGATGAGTACGGGCGTGACCTGCTGTCCCGCATCTTCGTGGGGACGCGCGTCTCGCTTCAGATCGGCTTCATCGCCACATTCTTTGATCTGGTGATCGGGGTCAGCTACGGGCTGTTGTCCGGCTGGCTAGGCGGGCGCGTCGACCTTTTGATGCAGCGCGTGATCGAGATCATCTCAAGTGTGCCGAGCCTGGTCGTGGTGATCCTGATGCTGCTGGTGTTCCGCCCGGGGATGCTGTCCATTATCCTCGCGATCGCCGTGACCGGCTGGATCACAATGGCGCGGCTGGTGCGCGCGCAGACGTTACAGCTCAAGCGCCTGGAGTACGTGCTGGCGGCGCAAACACTCGGGGAGCCCGGCTTGGCGATCGCGTGGCGGCACCTGCTGCCTAACCTCAGTTCCACGGTCATCATTCAGACGATGTTCACGATTCCCACCGCGATTTTCTTCGAGGCGTTTCTCAGCTACATCGGGATCGGGATCCCGGCCCCGGCGGCCAGCCTCGGGACACTGCTCGCCAACGGCCAGCAGTCGCTGCAAACGCAGCCGTACCTGCTGATTTTTCCCGGTATCGTGATCGTGGTGCTGATGCTGGCATTCAATCTGCTGGGAGACGGCCTACGCGACGCGTTTGATCCGCGCACGGACCGCTGAGCGGCAGGGGTGAAAAGGGAGGAATTGCGATGACACCACTTTTAACGGTCGATCAGTTGACCATCGATTTTCAGACCTTTGCGGGGCCTGTGCATGCGGTGCGAGGGGTCAGCTTTGACTTGGCGCCGGGCGAAACGCTGGCGATCGTGGGCGAATCCGGCTCCGGCAAGTCGGTGACGGTGCGCGCGCTCATGGGGCTGTTGGCCGCCAATGCGACGGTGGTGGCCGGCCAGATCCACCTCGGGACGACGGATGTGCTGCGGCAGTCGGCGCAGGCCTTCAACGCCATGCGTGGCAATGAGGTCGCCATGATTTTTCAAGACCCCATGACCAGCCTGGACCCGACCATGCCGATCGGCAAACAGGTCGCAGAGCCTTTGCGCTTGCACCACAAGATCTCGCGCAAGGCCGCCTTGGCGGAGGCGGTGCGGGTGCTGGAGCTGGTCGGCATTCACGATGCCGCCCGCCGGCTGAAGGACTACCCGCACCAGTTCTCAGGGGGGCAGCGGCAGCGGATCGTGATCGCGATCGCCATCATCAACCGGCCGAAGGTGCTGATCGCCGATGAACCGACCACCGCACTGGATGTGACGATCCAGGCGCAGATCATTCAGTTGCTCAAGGCCATTCAGGAGAAGCTGGACACGGCCATCATTTTCATCACCCATGACCTCGGGGTGGTGGCTGGGATCGCAGACCGCGTGGCGGTGATGTACGCCGGGCGCATCGTTGAGTACGGGACGGTGGATGAGCTCTTCTACCACCCGCAGCACCCCTACACCTGGGGGTTGCTGGAGGCGATGCCGACGCTTAACACGAAGTCGAAGCGGCTGTTCGCCATTCCGGGCACGCCGCCGGATCTGCTGGCGCCGCCGGTGGGGGATGCCTTTGCACCGCGCAATCCGTACGCCATGGCGATCGACTTGGTCGAAGCACCGCCGTTTTTCCCGGTGTCCGAGACGCACGCGGCGGCCACGTGGCTGCTGCATCCGGACGCCCCTGCGGTCACCCCGCCGCCGGAGATCCAGCGCCGGTACGCGCAGTGGGCAGCGCACGAGTTGGGAGGGGACGCGAATGACTGAGCCAACTGTGCTGGTGGCAGTGCGCCACCTCGTGCAGACCTTCAACGCCGGTCGGGCGGATGAGGTGCGCGCGATCCAAGATATCAGTTTTGACCTGTATGAAGGCGAGACGCTGGGGCTGGTCGGCGAGTCCGGTTCGGGCAAAACCACCACCGGCCGCAGCCTGATCCGCCTGTATCAGCCGACCGGCGGGACGATCCAGTTCGCAGGTCAAGACATCGCGGGCCTGCGCGAAGGTAGTGCGGCGATGCGCGCGTTTCGGCGCCAGGCCCAGATGATTTTTCAGGATCCTTACGCGAGCCTGGACCCGCGCATGAAAGTCGCCGACATCATCGCGGAGGGGCTGGACAGTTACCACTTGGTGCCCGATCGCGCCGCGCGCACGGCCCGCATCAATGAACTGCTGGCGATGGTGGGGTTGAACGCCGACCACGCGACGCGCTACCCGCATGAATTTTCCGGGGGCAGCGTCAGCGCATCGGCATTGCCCGCGCCCTGGCGCTGGCGCCGAAGTTCATCATTGCGGATGAGCCGATCTCGGCCCTGGATGTGTCGATTCAGGCGCAGGTGGTCAATTTGCTCAAGGACATTCAGGCCAAGCAGGGGCTCACCTTCCTGTTCATCGCGCACGACCTGTCGATGGTCAAGTACATTTCGGATCGCATCGCCGTGATGCACGACGGGCGCATCGTGGAGCTGGCCGCGGCGGAAGAACTCTATGCGCACCCGCTGCACCCGTACACGCAGGGGCTACTGGCGGCCATTCCGGTGCCGGACCCGGCCCACGAGCGCACGCGGCCGGCCCCGCCAACCGCCCCCATTGCCGATGATCAGCCGCGCGAAATGGTCGAAGTCAGGCCGCGGCACTTTGTCCTGGCCACGGCGGCAGAGGCCGCGGCGTACAGGGCGGACGCGTAGCCAACGACACATCTCTAAGCAAGCGCCGACACGCACCAATCCGACATCGGGTTGGTGCGTGCCGGCGCTTTTTGGGTTGTGAGGGCCCGCGCGCGCTTTTGCCCGCGCACAGCCTGACGAATACGGTATAGTTAAGGGAGCACGATAATGGAGGCATGAATGTGAAACAAGTGACGCCGCGGCAGTCGGTTCAACTGCCCAAGGACGTGTGCGACCAGCTGGGGCTGACGGCGGGGACGCCGATGCAGTTGGTGGTGAAAAATAACGGGTTAGTGATCCGCCCGGAACCCGCGGTGCGGCTGCGCAACCGGCGGCTGTTCATGCTGTGGCCGCTGGCGGTCGCGGTGCTGATGACGCTCGGGGTGTATGTGTACTGGGTGCTCCAGGGGGCGACCAGCATGAGCCTGACCGGGGGCACGGACTCGGTGGCGAGCTTCGTGATCGGCTGCGGGTTGCTGGCTGGGGTGGCGCTGTTTGCCGGCTTTTTCATCAAAACGCGGCATGACCCGGACAACCAGTTTTCCCCGCGCATCTACTGGCGGAACTTCCCGGTCATTCTCGTGGCCTTCACCGTGATTCTCGGGGTCGCGCTGCTCGGGCTGTTCTGGGTGTTCGGTCAGATGTTTCCCGGCGCGCGGTTTGACCTGGTGACAGCCAGCCTACTGTTCTTGGTGTTCACGCTCCTGACCAACGCTTTCATGGTGACCGCGGCGTTATCGATCAACGGGGCGACGCTGAGCACACTGCTGACGATCGTGGTCATTGCCGGGGTGGTCATTTCGATGGCCGCCAACGGGGAGCGGCGCTGGTGGCAGTACAACCTAAGTTTCTTGGGCACCCGCATGGCCAGCAACGCGTGGTCGTTCAACCTGACGCTGATGATGTCGGCGCTGTTGATGATTGCGCTGGTCGACTACCTGTTCGTGCAGCTGCATGAACAATACCCGCGTAACTGGCGGCTGACGACGTTGCGCTGGTTGTTGATCCTGGTGGCGGTTGACCTTGGGCTGGTGGGGGTGTTCCCCAACGACGCGGCTTCGCACGCCTTGCACGATGAGGCCGCGGGGATGCTGGTCACACTCATCACGCTCCTGATCATCGGCGTGCGCTGGCTGTTGCCCGGGGTCACCCGGGAATTTCTTGCCGGGTCATACGTCGTGGCGGTGGCGCTGTTGCTGCTGAACTTCGGCTTTCGGCTGTTTCGCTACCCGTCGTTGACCGCGTTTGAAATCCAGGGCTTTGCGCTAGCGTTCGGCTGGTTGCTGCTGCTGTTCAGCCGCATTCGCGCGCTGGCGGCGGAAGGAACCGCGGCTTGGCCGATCACGATCACCCACGGGATTGACGGCTCAGATTAGAATGGTTATAATTAAAAGATAAGAGCTGAGGAAAGGTGGGATTCTGATGCGAGATTATCGTCGCTTGTGGGAGGTTTTGACGGTGGGGGCCGTGGCGCTGCTGTGCGCATTTGGCCTCCAGCAACCCCTGTGGGCCCAAGGCATCATCACGGTGATGGGGGCCTTGATCGCGCTGTTGATGTTTCTCGATATGATCCAAACGCTGCGGGCGGGGTCGTTTGGCGTGGACCTGCTGGCCATCACGGCGGTGGTGGCGACGCTGGCCGTGGGAGAATATTGGGCGGCGCTGATCGTGCTGCTAATGCTGACCGGGGGTGATGCGCTGGAGGACTACGCGGCGCATGTGGCCAACCGCGATCTGAAGCAGTTGCTCGACAACACGCCAACAACGGCGCACCGATTGGTTGGCGAGCAGCTGGTCAGTGTGGCGGTCGAAACCGTGGCAGTGGGCGAGACTATCGTGGTCAAGCCCGGGGAGCTGGTGCCGGTGGACGGCGTGGTCGTGGCCGGTGAAAGCCTTGTCGATGAAGCCAGCCTGACCGGCGAATCCCGCCCGGTCGCCAAGCAGCCGGGTAGTGACCTGATGAGTGGGACGGTCAATGGCGACGCGGCCCTGACCGTGCGCGTCAGTCAAACGGCCGCCGACAGCCAGTACCAGGGGATCGTGCGGCTGGTGCAGGAGTCCGAAGCCCGGCCGGCCCATTTTGTTCGCATGGCCGACCGTTACGCCGTGCCGTTCACCTTGGTGGCCTATGCGATCGCCGGCGCGGCCTGGGCGCTGTCCGGCGACCCCGTGCGGCTGGCAGAGGTGCTGGTGGTCGCCAGTCCCTGTCCACTGATCTTGGCCGCCCCGGTGGCACTGGTGTCGGGCATGAGCCGTACCAGCCGCGCCGGCATCATCGTCAAGTCCGGCACTGCCATCGAGAAGCTGGCGACCGCGCGCACCGTGGCGTTCGACAAAACCGGCACCATTACCCAAGGTGTGCTGGCTGTGGATCAGGTGCAGCCGGTGGCCGGACGCACGCCCGAGGCGCTGTTGCAGCTGGCGGCCAGCGCGGAGCAGCAGTCCACACACATTTTGGCCCGCTCGCTGGTGACGGCGGTGGGCGCCCAAAAGCTACTGCCGGCCACGGCGGTGCAGGAGGCCACGAGCTTCGGTGTGTCGGCCACGGTGGCAGGTCTTGCCGTGCGCGTCGGCAAGGCCAGCTACGTGGGGGCCCCAGCGCCAGTCGACGCGACCGCTGTTTACGTCAGCGTGGCCGATCAGTACGCCGGCGTCATCACCTTCACCGACCGCACCCGCCCTGAAGCGGCGCGGACGATTCAGACGCTGCACGCGCTGGGGGTGCAAGACACGCTGATGATTTCCGGTGACGCGCAGCCGATCGCGGCCCAGGTCGCCCAAGCAGTCGGGATCGACCACGTCTACGCTGAGCAGCTGCCGGCGGACAAAATCGCCGTGCTCGACGGCCTGCAACCCGCTGCCCGGCCCGTCATCATGGTTGGCGACGGGGTCAACGACGCGCCGTCCTTAGCGGTGGCCGACGTCGGCATCGCGATGGGCGCGCACGGTGCCACCGCCGCCTCCGAGTCCGCCGATGCGGTGGTGCTACGCGATGACCTGACCAAGGTCGCCAGCGCCGTCTTGATCGCCCAGGACACCATGCGCATCGCCAAGGAAGCGGTGTGGATCGGCATTCTCATCTGCACGGGACTGATGCTGATCGCGAGCTTCGGGGTGATCCCGGCCATCATCGGCGCGATGTTCCAAGAAGTCGTCGATACCGTCTCCATCCTTTATGCGCTACGGGCGCGCAAGGGGCGGCGGGACGCGACGCTAGCCTGAGCAGTCATCCGGTGACACCAAAAACAGGTGCTTCCTGCCCTTGTGGCAACGGAAGCACCTGTTTTTTGCGGGCCGATCACCCCAGATCTGCCCCATTGGAGGCAAACACCTGCTTGAACCACCCGAAGGACTTCTTCGGGATGCGGGCCAGGTCGCGGACTTCGCTGTTGGTGCGGTTGACGTACACAGCCCCGTAGCGCTTGTCCATGTTGCCGCTAGAGGCGGGGATGTCGATCAGACCCCAGCCGAGGTAGCCGAGGACGGTGACGCCGTCTTCGAAGATCGCGTCCTTCATCGCCTGGATGTGCTGGCGGTGGTAGTCGATGCGGTAGTCGTCTTGGATCTGCTCGGTGGTGTCTGGCTCGCGGACACCGATCCCGTTTTCGATCGGGAACAGCGGCAGGCCGTACGCGTTGTAGACCTTGGTCATGATGTCGCGAAAACCGCGCGGGTCGATGTTCCAATTCCATTCATTGTAGCGGGTGTAGATGTTGCGCGTGTTGCCGTAGTCGAGGTAGCGCAGGGGGCTGGTGTTGACCGGCACAAGGCCGGAATCGATCAGGTCGCTGCGGTAGTACGAGAAGGCGATGTAGTCGCTGTACAGGTCATCGAACGCGGCCTGATCGGCTTCGGTGAAGTCCATGTCGATCTTGTGGTTGGCCAGGTAGGTCAGCACTTCGTTGGAGTAGTGGCCGCGCACGAACACATCCAGCAGGTTGCGGTTCATGAACTCGTCGAGCTGGCGGGCGTACTGGTTGTCCAGCGGATTGCTGGTGGCTGGGTACACTTCCTCGTAGGCGAGCATGCCGCCAATTTTGGCCTCGGTGTGGGCATGCAGGTAGTTGGCGACTTGCGCGTGCGCGCTCATCACGTGGTTGGTGATGGTGAAGATCTCGGCGTCGGATTCGCCGCCTTCCAGGCACCCGGCGTAGACGCGTGAGTAGCTGGTCGAGTAGAGGTTCTGCTCGTTGAAGGTGAGCCAGTACGGCACGAGGTCGGCAAACTCATCCACCATGCGCTTGCCGAAGCGCACGAAGGCGTCGACTACGTGGCGGCTGAGGAAGCCGTTGTATTTTTCCGCCAAGGCCAGCGGCATGTCAAAGTGGTACAGACAGATCATCGGCGTGATGCCGCGGGCGATCAGCGCCTTGATCTGGCCGCGGTAAAAGTCGATGCCAGCCTGATTGAAATCGCCGTCACCGGTGGGGCACACGCGGCTCCAGCCGATCTGGAACCGGTAGCAGGTCATGCCCATCTGCTGCATCAGGTCGTAGTCTTCTTCATAGCGGTGGTACTCGTCAATGGTGGTCGACCAGTCCATGTTGTTCGGGCCGGCCGGGCGCGGGTCGTACACCGATGGGCCGCGGCCGCCCTCTTTTTGACCGCCCTCGGTCTGCATACTGGATGTGGAATTGCCCCATAGGAACCCGGTTGGTAGTGCTTGACTCATTGCGTCTCCTCCTAGTCGTAAGCGTTCACATTTTGACCCTGAGATCAGTTGCTGCTGAGGTGGGCCGAGTGGAAGTAAAAACTGAAGCCTGGGTAGGCGTAAACCGAGCGCGAGAAGTTGAAAATCACGTTGTTGCGCATGTAGTTGATCTGCGCCAAGGACAGCATGGCGGTGCCGGGCTTCAGGTCCATCAGGTCGGCCTTATCGGGGCCGAGCGTGACCAGGGACATGAAGTCGTCACTGGAGTATGGGTCGATGTCGTAGGTGTCCTTGAGAAAGTCGAACACGGAGGTCTCCAGCGCCTCGGTGGACAAGAACGGGACCACATCGCGCATGTAGTACGCCTCTTCCAGACAGTATAGCGTCCCGTTGAGGTAGCGCAGGCGGATGATCCGCCACAGGTCCTCATCGGGAGAGATCTTCATGGTTTGCGCCAGCGGTATCTCTGCGGCATTGACCTTATCGAAGGTGACCACCTTCGACTGCAGGGGCCCGTGTTTGACCAGCGACTTGCCCGCGCCGATGGACAAATTGACCGTCATCTTGCCCTGCAGCTGCAATTCGTTGACGTAGTAGCCGCTGCCCTGGACGCGGCGCAACAGCCCATGTTGGTACACCACGTCGATCGCCCGCCGAATGGTGTTGCGACTGACCTGGTACTGAGTCATCAATTGCTGCTCCGTGGGCAGCTTGGTTGTGAACTGCCCCGCCTCGATGGCCTGGATCAGTTCCTCTGCGATTTCGTGATACATACGCGCCCCTCCACAAAATTCCTAATCACAGGTACTTGTTTTATTGGTACCCACGTATTATTATAGCATTGTAATGAAAGCGGTTAAACATCGCCGCGAAAAAAATATTTGAGCCAAGGGAGAGGTTAATTATGGCAGAAAAGACGATTATGCTTGTGTGCTCCGCGGGGATGTCCACGAGTCTCTTAGTATCAAAGATGCAAAAGGCTGCCGCCGCTGATGGCGTTGACGCTGAAATTTTTGCAACCGCTTCATCCGATGCTGACCACATGCTGGCCGAAAAGCACCCGGATATCTTAATGCTCGGCCCTCAAGTGCGCTACATGCTCAGCCAGTTCCAGAAGAAAGTTGAGATCCCAGTTGAAGTCATCAACATGCAGGACTACGGCATGATGAACGGCGAAAAGGTGCTGAAAGAAGCCCTGACCTCGATCGAAAAGGCTGAAGGCTAACACCCAAAAACTGCGACTGACGCATTAATCTAAAGGAGTAATCATGGCTGAAGAAGAAGAACAGAACATGGAAACCATCATGGGGCTCATCATTAACGGCGGGAACGCCAAGAGCTCCGCGTTCGAGGCGATCGCCGCCGCCAAGGAAGGCGACTTCGACAAGGCTGACGCCAAGCTGAAGGAAGCGGACGGCTTCTTGGTTGAAGCACACAACTCGCAGACCAAGATGCTGACGGCTGAAGCCAACGGCGACCACGCCAAGGTCACGTTGCTGATGGTTCACTCGCAAGACCACTTGATGACCAGCTTGACGTTCCGCGACCTCGCAGGCGAGATCGTTGACCTCTACAAGCGCCTGGCCGAAAAGTAACTTGCCACACATTGCCGGGGCAGTCGCTGCCCCGGCTTTTGTTTTGACTGGGGCTCGTGGCGCTCAGCGGGGCCGAATCTCCGGCTCTGGCAGGCCAGGGCTGGGGGTGCCCGGGGACAGTGGGCGCCGTGGGCTCGGGCGTGGAACGGAGTGGCGCCACCTCCAACACCATAACCCGGTGTTTTCGGCTAGAATTGATGCCGAGTGTTCGCTTCGCTCGCGTACTCGTCATCAATTCTGCGCGCATCAGCTTGCGCTGATGCCTTCACCCCTGACGCCCAGCCCACTCTGCCCACTGTCCCCGGGCACGCCCCGACGTAACTGATACCAGTCACTCGTGCCTGTCGCTGTGACGTTATGCTGCGATAAGCGTGCCAATGTCACTCCGACACCATGTATGATTTGAGACACGGAGATGAGGATTTGTGGCATACTGAGACACTGTCTCGTGGGCGTTGTGGTGTTCTCCGGCCGGGCCGCATCGTAGGCGGCGGCAGGTCAGGGCTCAGCCACGAAATTCTTGTTAGCGGCTTGCCGCTTACAAGAAGGCCGAGCTTGAAGACGGCGCGCACTTGGCGCTGGCTTCAAGTCGTGCCCGTAGCGTTCCAGCCCTGACCTGCCAGAGCCGAAGATTCGGCCCGGCCGGAGCACGACCCCAACCGTGCAATGCGGTGGGGGGATTTAGTATGATGAATGAAGAGGCAAAAGCCGCTGGTGTGCCGGGGGGCGCGCGGCGGTAAAATGAGAAGGAGCGTTAGACAATGACAAAAGGATATCAGATGCCAGACGGATTTTTGTGGGGCGGCGCCACGGCGGCGCACCAGGTGGAAGGCGGCTGGCAGGAAGGCGGCAAGGGCCTGTCCATCGCCGACGTGATGCGCGCCGGGTCCAAGGACGTGAAACGCGTCGAGGATCCCGCCGTGTTGCCCGGGCAAGTGTACCCGAACCACTGGGGCGTGGAATTTTACACGCACTACAAGGAAGACATCAAGCTGTTTGCCGAAATGGGCTTCAAGTGCTTCCGCCTATCCATTGCGTGGACGCGGATCTTCCCGAACGGCGACGAGGCGACCCCGAACGAGGCCGGTTTGGCGTTTTACGATGACGTGTTCGACACGTGCTTGGCGTATGGGATCCAGCCGATCGTCACGCTGTCGCACTTTGAGTTGCCGCTGAAGCTGGTGACCGAGTACGGGGGCTTCCGCAATCGGCAAGTGGTGGACTTTTTCACCAAATTCGCTGAGGTCTGCTTCCGGCGCTATCACGACAAGGTGCGCTACTGGATGACGTTCAACGAGATCAACAACCAGACGAACTGGCACGATTCGCATCCCCTGCTGCAAAATTCCGGGCTCGTGCTTGACGACTCGGATAACTGGGAAGAAGCGATGTTCCAGGCCGCGCACCTGGAGTTGGTGGCCAGCGCGCAGGCGGTGCAGATCGCGCACGCCATCGACCCGAATCTGATGGTTGGGGACATGATCGCCATGGGCCCGATCTACCCGCTGACCGCCAAGCCCAAAGACGTGATGATGGCCGAGCGGGCGATGCGCTACCGCTACTACTACGGGGATGTGCACGCCTTGGGGGCCTACCCAGTATGGCTGGAACGCTACTGGGCCAAGAAGGACATCCACGTGGACGTGACCGACGCGGACCGCGCCATTTTGAAGGCGGGCGCCGTGGATTACGTCGGCTTCAGCTACTACAACTCAAGCGTCGTCGAGTTCAAGGACGATAACCCGGACATGGACTACGACGAATCCGTCTCCACCGTCCGCAACCCGTACGTGCCGCGCTCCGACTGGGGCTGGCAGATCGACCCAGTCGGCCTGCGCTACGCCATGAACTGGATGCAGGCGCGCTGGCACAAGCCGATGTTCATCGTTGAAAACGGCTTTGGCGCCTACGACAAGGTGGAAGCCGATGGCAGCGTCCACGACGATTACCGCATCGACTACCTGAGCGACCATGTGCTGCAAATGGAAAAAGCGGTGGTGGAAGACGGTTGCGACCTGATCGGTTACACCCCGTGGAGCGCGATCGACATCGTCAGTGCCTCCACCGGTGAGATGAAGAAGCGCTACGGCTTGATCTTCGTCGATGCCAACGATGAAGGCGAAGGGAGCTTCGCCCGCAGTCGCAAGGACTCGTTCTACTGGTACCAAAAAGTGATTCAAAGCAACGGGGAAATCCTGTAACGCGCAAAAGCTGCCGTGTCTCTGAGACGCGGCAGTTTTTTTGACTTGGGGCGTTATGAACGCGAGGGCGGCGTCGGTTTGCCGCGGCGCAAGTACAGCAGCAGGAAAACGAAGAGCCCGGCTGTGGCCAAGAAAACCAGGTGGTAACCCGCGATGGTGGTGTGGGTGCGGTTGACCATCAGCGTGGCCAGGACGCCTAGGCTGGTGATCATGAAGCTTTGTCCCAGCGTGCGGCACAGGGTGATGAAGCCTGAGACGGTGCCAAGGTTGGTCGCATCGGCGAAGCGCTGCGCTTCGATGACGCTGATGGTGACGCCGGTTCCGAGGCTGAACCCGAGGACGCTTGAAAGCGCGAGGAGGGCCCAGTAGGGAGTGCTTGGGGGCAGCATGCTGAGCAGCAGAAACACCCCGAGCCCGAGGCGCAGGCTGGCCCGCAGCAGGGGCAGGCGCCCGACCCGCGCCGCAAGCTGGGTGGCAACGGCCGCGCTGAGGATAAACAGTAGCGAGGACGGTAACAGGGCCAGGCCCGCTGCGGTGGCGGTGAGGTGCCGCTCGGTTTGCACCCAAAGCGGCAGGTAGACTTGAAAGCCGATCAGCGCCCCGTTGATCAGCAAAATGCAGCTGGTGTATTGGCGAAACGCGGGGTGGTGCAGCAGCGCCACCGGCATGACGGCGTGGGCTTGGCGCTGTTGGGTTCGAGCGAACCAGACCAGGCCACCGAGGCCGAGGCCGATGAGCAGGAGGCCCGTCAGCGGTTGCGTGCCGAGCCCCTGAACGCCGCTGAGCAGAACGAACAGCCCAAGCGTCAGGCCGGCAAACTGCCGCAGCACTTGGGTATCCATGGCTTGCGCAGGCTGGGGGTCCTGGTAGGCGAACTGAATGATGTCGAGCACCAACACAATGAGCGGTACGTTGAGGAAAAACAGCCAGTGCCACGAGAAGCGCTGGAGGATCAGCCCGCCTAGTAGCGGCGCGACCAGGGAGGCCAGCCCCCAGGCGGAGTTGTTGAGGCCCATGAGGCGACCCCGCGCTTGCAGGGAAAAGCACTCCCCGATCAAGGCGAACACCATGGGCATGATGGCGCCGGCGCCCGCGCCTTGAACGACGCGGGCGCTCAGGAGGACGCCACCGTTTTGCGCCAGTCCGCAGGCCACGGTGCCGATGAGAAACAGCAGCAGGCCACCTTGGAACAGGCGCTTCTTGCCCCAAGCATCCGACAGGTGTCCCGCGATCGGTGTCACGAGGGCGCTGGCGAATAGGTAGGTGGCAAATAGCAGGGACGTGACGCGCCGCTCCCCCAGCCCAATGGCGATCGCGTGCGTAGCGGTGACGACGATGGTGGATTCAATGGCGGTGATAAGCGTTGCGAGGTACAAGGCAACGACTAGCCAGCCGCGGCGTTGTGAATTCATACGGTGACCTCCAAGATTAGATTTGACAGCAGTCAGTATATCGGTTATTATTTGCTTGCGCAAGCAAATAAATTAATTAAAGAGGTGGCGCATGACGACAGGTGCGAATGACATTGATTTTTTGAAGGACTTGCCGGCGCTCAGCCGGCGGTATGTGCAGATCCTGGACCAGACCCTGGCGCGGTATGACCTGTCGGGGAGCTTGTACTACTACTTGATCAAGCTGCACGAGTTTGGCGATCTGCCGCAGGAGCGGCTGGTGCAGCTGACCGGCGTGAACGCCAGTAACGTGACGCGCGCGGTTCAACGCCTCACGGGCTTGGGCTACCTGACCAAAAAGGCCAACCCCAAAGATCGGCGGGGCTTCGTGTTGTCGCTGACGCCACAGGGCACGACGCTGTATCCTGTGGTGCTGGAGTGCCTCCAGACGGCGCAGGCGCAGTTCCTTGCCCCGCTGACAGCGGCCGAGCGGCAGCAGTTTCAACTGATTCTTCAGCGGCTGGCCCAATAACCAAAGGAGTTGACACAGATGAAACAGGAGGATGTCATGCGGGCATTAGTCCCCTTTCCAGCAGATTTTCGGTTAGTGACGCAGACGCAGGAGCGCCGCAATGATCAGCTTGTGACGATTTTTCGGTTTCAGGCTGACGGTGTGTACCAGTACAACGGGCCGCGCATCATTGGCGTATTTTACCGCGAGCGCCTCCTCAGTCTCAAAAATCTGACGCACGTGCCCCAAGCGGCGCACCTGAGCCAGACGCAGGCGCGGACGCAAGCGACTCAGGTAATGACGACCGTTGATGCGGCGTACGCCCGGGGGCTGAACTTTATGCGGATCGAGTCGCAGCGGCGGGACTTTATCACCGCCGCCGGTCAGTCGGTTGCGTTTCCCGTGTACTGGGTCAAGTTTGGCCACCAAAACGGCAGCTACAACTGGGTCACACTGGGCCTGGACGGCACGCTGGTGGAGATGGAGTGCGAGTCGCGGTGGGACTATTTTGGCGGTCGCCGCGCCACCGAAATGTGGGATAACGATGATTGGGTGCTGGCGCGCAACGGAGCCGGGCCGCAGCTGGACCCACCGAATGCGCGCGCTTAAGAAAGGCGGTGCGCAGTGGCACAGATGACACATGAAGCGTTGGTGCGGCAGCTCGGGGCGTTGCGCCAGCGACTGACGCAGCTTGAAGACGTGGACTATATGACGGCGTACTACAAAGGCTACAGTGCCAGCGGCGATGATCTCGCCGCGGTGCAGGCCGAAATCGAAACGGTGACGGCGCGAATCGCGCGCCTAGAAGCACGGTTAGCCGCCATTGATTGGGCCGACTGAGACGCGCCGGGCCGGTGACCGCCCAAGCATGGCCGGGGGCCTTGGCGGGCGAAGTGAGTGATCTGGTTTGACACCGGTTTCAGTCCTTGTTAAAATAACACTGCGTTGAGATGTGATTGCCACGGGTAAGCATGCGCAGGCGCATTGACATAAGAACGGTATAAGGTGTTATCAAGAGATTGAGCATGACTTATCCACGCCAGATCATTGACGGGGACAAGTCTTTTTTTTGCGTTAAGGGGTCGCGTCAGGGTGGTGCGCCGCGTGAGCGCCAGTGCGTCATGAGCGTGCACCGCCACCCAGACACGCGCGACCCGAACAGGAGGTGTTCGAGCTGATTATCAAACGCGTTCTGAACAGTAATGCCGCCATTGTGACGAATCCGGATGGGCTGGATGTGTTGGTTATGGGCGCCGGCGTCGCGTTTGGCCGGCGGCGCGGTCAAGAACTGGCGATGGCCAAGGTGGAAAAAACGTTTGTCCTCAAGGATCGCGAGACGCTGAATCGGTTCACCAACCTGGTGATCGAGGTGCCGATGAGCGAGATCGAGGTGGCCGAGCGGGTCATCAACTACGCCAAGATCAAACTGGGCAAGCCGCTCAACGAGATCATCTACGTGAACCTGACGGATCATCTCAACATGGCCGTGAAGCGCGCCAAGGCGGCGATCGTGCTGGTCAACCCGCTGAAATGGGACATTGCGCGGGCCTACCCCGAGGAGTATGCCGTGGGGCGAAAGGCTGTCCAGGTGCTCAACGCAGCGGAGCAGATCAATCTGGGAGATGATGAGGCCGCGTTTATCGCGGAGCATTTTATCAATGCGGAAAGCGCACCCGGGCCGGATCAGCAGGTGGCCTGCGAGGCGGCGCAAATCGTCAGCCGCTGCGAGGCGCTGGTGAGGGATTACTTTCACACCGAGTTTGACGAGAATTCGTTGAATTACCACCGTTTCATCACGCACCTGCACTTCTTCGCCCTGCGTATCCTCCAACGGCAGCATTACGATGAGGAAGATGAGGCCGTGCTGGCGGTGGTCCAACGCCGTGCGCCCAAGGCGTACGCGTGCACCAAAGAAATCGCGCGCTTTGTGGCGGACCGGTACGAGTTCACCATCAGTAGTGCGGAGCGGCTGGCGTTGACGCTGCACATCAGCCGCTTAGTCAAAAATTTATGAGTTGTTGGGGTGTTATCACTTGGAGCATGACCCAGTTCGCGTGTTTGTCGCGGACTGGGTCTTTTTAGTTGAAAGGGGCAGTTCAAAAATGAGTGTAAAAACGTCGAGTCAGCAGATCTACGATGCCGTGGGCGGGGCGGGCAACATTACGCGCCTGACTCACTGCGTCACGCGGCTTCGGTTCTAGCTGCGCAACGAGCGGCAAGTGTCGGACGCACAAGTGCAGGCGATTCCCGGGGTCGTCGGCGTCAACCGGCAATCGGGCCAGTATCAAGTCATTATCGGCAACGCGGTGTCGGATTATTACCGCGAGATCATGAAGTTGGGGGACCTCGCCCCGGCGAGTGCGGCGACCGCTGCACAGCCGGTGACCGGGAACCTGCTGGATCGCTTCACCAACTTCATCTCGGCCTGCATGTCGCCGTTGATTCCGGCGCTGATCGGCGGCGGGATGATCAAGGTGCTCCTGATCGTGTTGACCGGGCTGAATTGGCTTGCCGCCAGTAGCCAAACCTACACGGTGTTGAGCGTGCTGGGGGACGCCCCGTTTTACTTCCTGCCGATCGAATTAGCCATCACGGCGGCAAAGTACTTCCGGGTCAATCAGATGATGGCGGTAATGATGGCCGGGATCATGATTCACCCGAGCCTGATCGCGCTGGTCGGTGCGGGGCGGCCCATCCATGTTATGGGGCTGCCCATGACCGCCGCGAATTACGCCAGCTCGGTGATCCCGATCCTGTTGGTGGTTTGGTTCATGCAACCCTTTGAGGGGCTGCTGGACCGTGCGGTGCCCGCGAGTCTCAAAAGTATTCTGAAGCCGCTCGTGGAGATTTTTGTGGTGGCACTGGTGGCGTTGTTCATCATTGGCTCGCTGGGGACCTGGGCCGGGCAGGGACTCTCGTTTGTGGTGCGCTTTGCACAAGCACGGGCGGCCTGGCTCGCGATGCCGCTTTTGGCTGCAGGGATGCCCCTGATCGTGATGACAGGGATGCACTGGGCGTTCGCACCGCTTTTCTTGGCTGCCTCGGTGGCGACGCCAGACGCCTTGATCATGCCCGCCATGCTGGCCTCCAACCTGGCGCAGGGGGCGGCAAGCCTCGCGGTTGCGCTGCGCACCAAGCACGCGGACACGCGGCAGGTGGCCACGGCAGCGGCCGTTTCCGCACTTGTCGCTGGCGTCACGGAGCCGGCGATGTACGGGGTCACACTGAAGTATAAGCGGCCGATGATCGCGGCGATGATCGCCGGTGGGGTGGCCGGCCTGTATATGGGGCTGGTGCACCTGCGGGCGTTCGCGTTTGCGGTCCCATCGCTGATTTCCCTTCCGCAGTTCATGAATGCGCGCGTGCCGAGCAACCTGATCAACGCGGGCATCGTGGCCGCCATCGCCATCGTCTTATCGTTTGGGCTGACGCTTTTGTTTGGCGGCGACCAGGTGGCGGATGAAACGCCTGCCTCAGCGACGCCAGCGGCTTCGTCGACGCCGGCCGCGCCAGCAGCGGCGGTGACCCCAGAAGCGCCGCTGGTCTCGGCGACGCCGGTGACCGCCACCGGTGCGGCGCGCGTGACGCCCCCAGTGGAGGTGTACGGGCCGATGAGCGGGACGGTGGTGCCCTTGAATGAGGTGGCCGACCCGGCGTTCCAAACCGGCATGATCGGGGCCGGGGTGGCGGTGGTGCCCAGCGATGGGCAAGTGGTCGCCCCGTTTGACGGGGTGGTCGAGATGGTGTTTGAAACAAAGCACGCCATCGGCCTCAAGGGCGATAACGGCGTTGAGCTCTTGATTCACATTGGCCTCGACACGGTTGAGCTTAACGGCGCGCCGTTTCAGGCGTTTGTGCACCAGGGCCAGCGCGTGGCGCGCGGCGATCTGCTGATCCAGGCGGACTTGGCCGCGATTCGCGCCGCGGGTCGTGATGTCACCACGCCGATCATCGTGACGAACACCAAGGCTTTTGCCGCGATCAGCCCGACCACGAAGCGGCAGGTCACCCCCAACGATGTCTTGCTGACACTGGGTTAGCGAAAGGAGTGCGTATGTCAATTTTTCCCGAACAGTTCCTTTGGGGTGGCGCAACGGCCGCCAACCAGATCGAAGGGGCCTACCTAGAAGACGGCAAGGGCCTATCAGTTGCCGATGTCTTCCCCGGCGGCCCGCACCGGCTGGCGCTCATCAATGCGCCGCAGTTTGATTGGGCCATCAACCGAGGGAAGTACGATTACCCAAATCAGCGCGGCATCGATTTTTACCACTACTATGCGACGGACATTGCGCTTTTGGCGGAGATGGGGTTCAAGTGCTACCGCTTCTCCATCGCGTGGAGCCGCATTTTCCCCAACGGGGATGACGCCACACCGAACGAGGCGGGGCTGGCGTTTTATGACCGGGTGATCGATGAGTGCTTGAAGTACGGCATTCAGCCGGTGGTGACGATGAGCCACTACGAGATGCCGCTACACCTGGTCACGGTGTATGGCGGTTGGAAAAACCGGCAGCTGATCGACTTCTTTGAAAACTACGCGCGCACCATCCTGACGCGCTACGCCGACCGCGTGCGCTACTGGATGACGTTCAATGAGATCAACGCAGCCCTGCATTTTCCGGCGATGAGTCAGGGGCTCCCTAAGCGGCCTGGGGCAAGCGGAATGCGCGCCATTTACCAGGCGTGGCACAATCAGTTCGTGGCGGCGGCCCGGGCCACGGCGCTGGGCCACGCGCTGCGCGAGGACTTGCAGATCGGGTGCATGATTTTGTACGCCACGACCTATGCCTATGACGCCAATCCGGTCAATCAGCTGATGGCGCTACAAGAGGACCAGGCCTTCAATTATTTCTGCAGCGATGTGCAGGTGCGGGGGGCCTATCCGAGCTACACCGCGGCAATGATGGCCCGTGGTGGGGTGGCCTTTGAAACCCTGGCGATCACCGCCGAGGACTTGGCCACCTTACGCGCCAATCCCGCGGACTACATCGGGTTTTCGTACTACATGTCGCGCACGCTGAGCAATCAGTGGATCGAGATGGCATCCGGCAATCTGGCGTCCGGGGTGCACAACCCGTTTTTGCAAGACTCGGACTGGGGCTGGCCGATCGACCCGACTGGGCTGCGCATTGCGCTGAATGCGCTTAACGACCGCTACCAAAAACCCGTCTTCATTGTTGAAAATGGGCTCGGGGCAGTCGACCATCCGACCCCGGACCATGTGGTGGCGGATGACTACCGCATCAGCTACTTGAAGGCGCACATTCACGCGCTGGCGAGCGCGCTTCAAGACGGGGTGCAGGCCATCGGCTACACGCCGTGGGGCTGCATCGACTTGGTGTCGGCGTCAACGGGCCAGATGAGCAAGCGCTACGGGTTCATCTACGTGGCGCTGGATGACTTGGGTAAAGGCAGCGGACGCCGAGACCGAAAGGCGTCGTTTGAGTGGTACAAGCGCGTGATCGCGTCTAACGGCGAAGTGCTGTAAGTCGCGGCTCTGGCGGCAACGCGCATGAAAGGAGGGGGCGCCCGCGTGTACGGGACAATTTTCAAACAAATTCGGTTGGATCATCACCTCACCCAACGCGAGGTGGCCGCGGGGCTGGTGTCCGGCGCGGCGCTGTCACGTTTTGAGCGCGGGCAGGCGGACCTGCCGTTGGGCCTGCTGAGTCAGCTGCTGCGCCGGATGGGGGTCACCCTGCCGGAATACATCGCGATGACGGACCAGTCGGCGAGCGCGCAGACGCAATTCGCGGCGCAGCTGGACCAGCGCTACCGGGCGCGCGATGCGCCGGCGCTGGCGGCGCTGTGTCAGCGCGCACTGCATGATTACCACGTCACCCACGAGGCGCGCGATTTGGTGCGAGCGGCCTTTGCGGCGAGTCACTATTTTGATCTCACGGGCCAAGTGTTGCTCAAACCGGGAGACGTGGCGGCGCTGGTGGACAAGCTCGCCGCCGCCACCCACTGGTACTTGCCGGCCCTGCAGACCGTGGCCAACGTGGCCACCATCCTGCCGCCGACCCGGGCGCTGGCCATCGCCAAGCTGATCGTGGCGGATCTCCCTGCGATTCATGCCTTGGGGCGCGGGAGTTTTGAAGGGGCCGTTGACGCGCTGCTCAGCGTTCATCGGGCCTTGATCATCCGAGAGTTACCGCTAGCGGCGGTCAGCGAGAACTTGCTTCAAGCGCTCAGCCTGCCGCCGACTATGCTCACGTTGCGGCTGCGGCGCCGGTTCTTGAGCCTGCTATTCAGTTACGTTCAAGGGGACGCGCAGGCCGTGGCCCGGCTGGAACAGCTGCTCGAGCTACTGCGGCGCACCGATAACGCGGCTGTTGCCGACGAGCTGGCGATTGCGTTCACTCACATTCACCGGCGGCCAGGGCCAAAGGTGACCTAGCGCCAGCCGGTCCGCGTGCGGCGACTGAGCCCAGCACATTAGACAGCGCCCCTGCCATTCCTCACTTGGGGGTGACAGGGGCGCTGTCGGTTTGGCCTGAGCTGGACGCATCGTGGTGCGACCGCAGTCCCGGAAAAAAGCGTGGGGGTTACTGAGCTGAAAACCCACCCCCGCGGGGGTGCCACCAGCGGCTACAATGGTCGTGAAGTCGCACCGATGAACCTGACACCCAAAAAGGAGGCCCCAATGGCTGCCAACTTGTTAGCCCCCATCGTATTATGCGGGGCGATCGTGCTGATGATGGTGATCGCACTTGATGACCAACAGCCGCGCGCCCAACGCTGGCGCCCGGTTGAACTCATTGCGGTCATCGGCCTGGTGATCGGCTACGTCATTTTGATGCTGATCTGAGGGCTTGCCGCGGTGTGCCAAGGATCGACCGCGGCAAAAAAAGCGGTCACTGCGCGCGGCAGTGATCGCTCTTGGGTCGTGAAGGAGATCGTCGAAGCTGGTGCTTGGTGGGGCGGCACCCAGATATTCGTCAAACACGAAAGAATCGGAGGCATTCCGGCTGATGAACGCGCGCGGTGTCGCTGCGGTGGTGGCTTAGGCGCGGCAAGATGATGTGGGGTCACCCTGCCGGGCTGTTCAGTGCGGCACCACCGAGTGGCCTACCCGACGTGGGGGAAGGCGCCTGCAGGTCGCAACACCAAACACTTCAATCGCGTGGCAGGCACACGACGACGCAGCTGGTGGCGGGTCGACGATCCAAGGTCATCATAGCAGACCGCCGCGCCGGGCGAACCGGATTTACGTCGCTGCAAATTTGCCCGGACTTTTTCTTGCGCCGGTTGACGGTGGGGGAAAACAAGTTGACTCGATCGGGCGGGGGGCACCATCGCGTGCGGCGATTCGAAGTGGCGTAGGTGACAGGGGGTTAGAATGGCCAACAAGCGACCAATATGCCTATAATGTGGTGAAACCGCATTCATACAGACGGCGGTAGCGCCCGGCAGACGCGGCAAAGTGAGGAAAATCAATGGGGCAAATCAACACAGCGTTTCACCACGCGCGGGTCGCCCGCGGGTTATCGTTGCAGGCGGTCGCGGGGGTGAAGAACGCCTCAGCGCTGAATCGATTCGAGACGGGGAAGACCACGCTGGGGACACAGCGCATGCTGGCGCTGATGGAGAGTCTGGGGCTGAACTTCTTAGATGTGCGCGGTTCGGCTGGCATTTTTTTGCCCCCGTGGCAGTTCACCTACGAGGCGATGCTGACGGCCCAACGCCGTGTGCAGCCGAGTCACGCTGCGGCGTTGGGGGCGGCGTATCTGACCGCGCCCACAGAGGTGCCAGCGCCCTTGGCAGACATGCTCCGCTGCCTGATCCTGGCGACGACGGGGGAACCGCTGACCGCGAGCCAGCAAGCACGGGTCGCAACGCACCTGGTCGAGATGACCGAGTGGTTTTACTTGGAGTTTCAACTTGTGCAACAGGTCGTGCCGCAATTAGACGACGTGAGAACCGAGCGGGTGTTGCAGGCGTTGCTCGCGGTGGCAACACCGGCGCGCTTGCATGATCCCCATTATCTGTACCGCGCTGAGTACTTCAAGGCGCTGGTCGTGATTCTTCGGCACGTGGTGCTTAGTGGGAATGAGCGGCTTTGGCAGCTGGCGTGGCCGCAACTCGCGGCAATTCAGATGAACGCGTCAGCAAACATGGCACTGATCTGGCAGAAAAAGGTGCTTCAGGCGGGGCACACGAGCGTCCAACAGGGGCAGCCAACCGCGGCATTGACGCAACTTTTAAGACTTCCGGCCGAGATCGGGGCACCGGCACTTGCGCAAGAATGGCAAGCGTGGGCGACGCAGATTGGAGGAGCAGATGGCACAGGACAAGTTGAATGACGCACTGCGCCAAGTTCGGCGGCTGCGGCACTTGCGCTTGGCAGATGTCGGGACGCCGCCGCTGTCAAGCGCGGCGGTGTCGCGATTCGAAAAACACGGGGCGCAGCTGGCGGGGGAGCAGCTACCGCAGCTGATCGAACGGCTGGGATTGAGCAGCCATGATCTGTCCGCGCTGCGTTTTGGGATGCAGGAGGCCGCGAGCCTGCGGGTGACGACCGCCGTTGCGCACGCACTGGCGGGAGAACAATTTGCCGAAGCCATGGCGGCGATCGATGATTACGAACACCGCGCCGCGGCGACCGAGGCCACGACCCCGTTACCCTTAGCGCCGATCCTTGCTCAGGCGCTTCGCGTGCGGGTGGCGCATCGTGCCCACCAGCCGGTAACGACCGGGATGCTGGCACCGGTGGTGGCACATCTGACCACCAGCACACCGTGGTACGACCTTGAGTACGAGATGTTCGCGTACACGGGTAGCGCCATGACCGAGCCGCAGGTGACCGCGTGCCTGACTGTGGCTGAGCAGGAAGTGGCAGCCAGTGAGTTGTACGCCCCGAGTTTTCTGTTTTGCGCGCGCAATCTTTTGGAGGCACAGCTGATGCACCTGCGTTGGTCGGCTGTCCCGCGGTTGATCGATGATCTGGCGGCGCTGGACTTACGCGAGCCGCAGGGCTTCGACCCCATGACGCTGGCGTTTACGCGCGCGCTGGCCGTGGCCACGGGCCAGTGGGCGGTTCAGCGGCGGCAGTCGTTGACCCCACGCCTCCAACAACTGCTTGAATGCCAACAGGCGTTTGATTCGCCGACACGGGTGACCTTGTACCACCGGCTGATCGAGGCCTGTCGCGCAGCGTTTCGGGAATCGGGGTCAATCGAATCGTGAATCACTGCTTGCTTTAGAGAATGCTTTTTGTTTTAATTGAGTCAGATATATATCGAAAAAAAGTCGGCCGACTTGATTCGGGATAGCAAAGATCAAATGAAATTGCAGATATGCAATGACTTTGGTCTAAAGAATCCCTGAGTTCCAAAAATCGGCCGACTTTTTATTGTTCTATCAATTCTTCCGTGTAAATTATAACGATAGGTGTGTTTTGGCTAGGCATGAGGCGATTGTTGCTGTGCATTGACGGCACGTTATAGCTATTCGCGTTCGCGGCTGATCGGGGGAGCCGCGCGGACCCGGCAGATGAAGCGGCGTCGGGTTCAAACTTGATTGTTGATTTTGAGGAGGAGAAAATATGATGACAAAAACTTTTGGGCTTAAGCGGACGCTTTACACGTCCATGACTGCTGTTGCGCTGCTTGGTGCTGGGGCAGCAGTTACCGCAGCAGGGGCTAACACTCAGCCACAGACCGTCAGCGCCGCTGAGAATACCCGCGTAGGGACCACGGCAGAAGGCACCCCGATTGTTAAGGGCTCTGATGGCTGGTACTATCCTGAGAACGACTTGAATGACGAATCTGACCGCTACGCTGTGGTAACTCTGATTATTGAAGATGAAAACGGTAAGACAGTGCAGACCACCAAGAAGGTTGTCTCCATTAACCGGGGTAACTACATCCCAATTGAGGGTGGTATCCCCAATCGTATCTTTAACAAGGAAGTTTCTATATCTTTTGATTATAAAGACGCTAATGCAAACGCCACCGACAGTGTGTGGTTTGAAAATATCTCCAAGGGTGATACCACTATTATCGCAACCCTTGCTAAGATTGACATGGGTGAAGACGCAGACCCGAACAGCGTCAATGAAGAGGTTCATGTTGACGTTCCTACCGAAGACACCGATGAAAGCGGCAACCCGATCAAGGGCAACACGGATCAGGGTGGTGATGACACTACCGCGCCTGGCACAGGCACAGGTGAAGAAACGACACCAATGGACCCTACGGAAGGTGGGTCTGAAGGCACTGACGTTACTCCTGGTGGGGACAGCGGGGAAGTAATCGCCCCGGAAGATAACACTGGCAAGGAAGACACCAAGGAGCCAGAAGAGACCACGGACACTGATGACGATGTAGATCAGACTGATGAAACCCCGGAGGTTACTACGACGACCTCTATCGATGTTGTAATTGTACAGGTTAAAGAAGACGGTACGCCCAATATTTTGGTAAGTCAGACGCTTGCTGGAGAACCTGGTAAGACGATCGATGTCGCTTCTCTCATCCCGGACGGCTATGTCGCGAATAATCCTGACCCTCTGGCAACGACGTTTATTTTCCCGGCACTTCATACGCCCGATGAAGGTCCCGCGATCCTCTACGTTCACAAGGTCGGTGATAAGGCGACAGACCCAGTGGATAACACCACTTCCACCCCAGAAGATACTTCTGACACCGATTCTTCCACAGGCGCCGAGGACGATAAAAACACCTCGAATGGCGACACAACGGGCACAGAGGAGCACCCCAACGGGACTGGCAACGTTAAGGGCGGCACACAGGGGCCTTCAACGGGCGCGGACAACAGCTCAGCCAAGACTAAGACTACCCCTAAGACCAACGGTGAAGCCAAGGACAAGCGAGCCTTACCATAAACGGGCGAGACCCGTTCTAGTCTTGGGATCGCCGGCATGGCGGTGCTCGCACTGACTGCGCTGCTAGGGATCAACTACAAAAAGCAACACAATTAAGCCGTCATCTCCTGGTTCCAGATTCTAGTGCACGCAAAGACGCGTTGAGCGCAAACTCAACGCGTCTTTGCGTGCTAACGATTCTGGTCACCCATTCCGACTGATCAGAAATAAGGTGTATCCGATAATGGCGAGGGGAAATAGGAACAGCAGCAGGCCGCTGTAAGGAATGTGCTGCCTGAACAGGAGCAGCAGCGTGTCAAGTACGGCCAGGCCGAGGTAGACGGAGACGGTCCCTTTCTTTTGCATCGGTTACTTCCTCCTGATATGAGGCAACTAGTCCGCTGCCCGGTGTGGCTTGAACGCCATGGTGGCGGCGACGGCCTGCTGCCAGCCGGCGTAGAGGTCCTCGCGGCGCGCGGCCGGCATGCTCGGCGTGAAGCGGCGGCCGATGGTGGCCAGGGCCTTGAGGTCATCAGGACTGTCCCAGAACCCGACGGCCAGGCCGGCGAGGAAGGCGGCGCCCATTGCGGTGGTTTCGAGGTTGGCGGCGCGCTCGATCGGCGTGTCGAGCAGGTCGGCCTGGAACTGCATGAGGTAGTTGTTGTTGGCCGCGCCGCCGTCCACGCGCAGGGCGGGGATCGCGATGCCGGTATCCTTGTACATCGTGTCCACAACGTCGCGGGTCTGGTAGGCCAGCGCCTGCAGGGTCGCTTTGACAAAATCATCCCGGGTCGTGCCGCGCGTCAGGCCAAAAACCGCGCCGCGCGCGTCAGCCGCCCAGTACGGCGCGCCGAGGCCCGTGAAGGCGGGTACCACGTAGACCTCGTCCTGGCTCTTGGAGCGCTCGGCCATTTCCTCCGAGTCGCTGGCGTGCACCAGCAGCTGCATCGCGTCGCGCAGCCACTGCATGGCGCTGCCGGAGACGAACACGGAGCCTTCCAGCGCGTAGGTGACCTTGCCGTTCAGCCCGTAGCCGATGGTGGTCAGCAGGTTGTTGGCGGACATCGTCGGCTTTTCCCCGGTGTTCATGACGATGAAGGAGCCGGTGCCGTAAGTGTTTTTGACCATGCCCGGCTCAAGCGCTAGCTGGCCGAACAACGCGGCCTGCTGGTCCCCGGCCATACCGGCGATCGGCACCGCGCTGCCGTAAAAATGGTAGCTAGCCGTGTAGCCATAGATCTCGGAATTGCTGCGCACCTCCGGCAGCATCACGCGGGGGATGTTCAGCAGTTTCAGAATGTCTGCGTCCCACTTCAGGTCGTGGATGTTGTACAGCATCGTGCGGCTGGCGTTGGTGTAGTCGGTGACATGGATCGCACCACCCGACAGCTTCCACGCCAGCCAGGTGTCGATCGTGCCGAACAGCAGCTCGCCGCGCTCGGCCCGTTCCTGCGCGCCGGGCACCTGGTCGAGTAGCCAGCGGATCTTGGTCGCGGAAAAATACGCATCGATCAAAAGGCCCGTTTTGGCGTGGATCAGGTCCTCATGGCCGGCCGCCTTCAAGTCCGCCGCGATGGCGTTGGTCTGGCGCGACTGCCACACGATGGCGTTGTGGATCGGCAGGCCGGTGTCCTTGTCCCAGATGAGGGTCGTTTCGCGCTGGTTGGTGATGCCGATGCCGGCGATCTGCTTGGGCTGCAGGCCGCTTTGGCTGAACACGCGCGCAATGGTGGCGAGGACCGCCTGCCAGATCTCGTTGGGGTCGTGCTCGACCCAGCCGGGTTGCGGGAAGTACTGCGTGAATTCCTGCTGCGCGTCGGCGCGGATGGTGCCGGCGTGGTCAATGATCAGCGCACGCGTCGAGGTGGTGCCTTCGTCAATGGCGAGGATGTAGTTGTCTGCCATAAGTCGCTCCTTGTGAAAACCGTTTGCTCTCATGTTAGCGCATTCAAGTAGTTGGAACAACCAAGTCTGACCAAAGCCGCAGCGCCTTTTCGGTCCCGCGGCCGAGGCTGGGGACCGTTTGCCTTGGTACGCTAGAGCAAAAGGGGGCTGGGGCGATGAAACGGTGGGGCATGAATCTGATCGGGCTAGTGGTGATCGTGGGGGCACTGTTGGCCGCCACGCCGTTGGTGACCCGCGACCAGACCACGCCAGGGGCTGCCATTTTGGATCAGCTCAACCCGCTGGTGCCCACGCGCACGGTGTACGTGCGCACGGACTGCCCCAGCGTCGAGTGGACGACCAACGCCCATGGCGGCCGCGACTACCGCTACCGGCTGGTGAGCTACACGGCCACCGGCGCCCGCCGGCGGCTACTGTTGACGGTCACGGACGCCCCGCTGGCCAAGAACCAGCTGTTGGCGGTGCGCGCCAAAGGGCAAACCGTGATCGGCTGGCACAAAACGACTTATGCGCACCTGCCGCGGGCGGTGCAGCATCGGTTGCGCTGACGCCGGTTTGGCAAAAGGAGCGGCAAAGACGTTAATGATGCGAACAAGATTGTTCGTATCGCGCTGAAGTTTGTTACCGTTGCAATAAGTGTAAATGGTATTCAGAGAAGAGCCCGAGCAGTGTAGCTTGGGTTTTTTTCGCGCCGCAGTGGATTGCAGAAGTGAGCGGTTGAATCGGTTTGAATTATACGTTCAACGCCAACTGTTTTGTTCATGTCACGCGCTTTCTCCAATGAATTCGAAAAATGTTATATTTTTACAAAAAAGGTAAGCGGTTACAATGCAGTCATGAAAGGAGTGAATTTAAGTGAAATATGGGAAACTTTTATTGACTGTCGGGGCAGGTCTACTTCTGGCGGGATCACTTGCTGCTTGTGGTGGGAAAACTGCTTCTAGTTCAGAAACTACGATCGATAAGAAAGAGCTTAAACCGTACGGGAAGTATTCTGAACCAGTAAGCTTTACGATTGGTAAGCAGACTCGTCCTCTAGATACGCTGTACAAGGGCGATACACTTAAGAATAACCCAGCAACACGGTACTTAAAGAAAGAAACTAATATTTCGGTGAAAACTGAGTGGACCACATCCGACTTTAACCAAAAAGTAGCCTTGGCGCTTTCGACAGGTGAGATTCCGGATGTGATGTCGGTTTATCAAGATCAATTCAATCAGCTTCTGGATAATGATCTGATTGAGGATTTGACAACGGTGTACAAGAAAGGTGCTTCGAAACGTGTTAAAGATGCTATTTCTTCGTATGATCAAGATCTTTTAGGGATTTCTAGTCGTGATGGCAAGTTAATGGCAATTCCGCAACCGTATCCCTACTTTGAGGAAAACATAACCTGGATTCGCAAGGATTGGTTAGATAAGCTTCACTTAGACACGCCAGAAACGTTGGCAGACTTGGAAAACGTTGCGAAGCAGTTTGTTGAAAAAGATGCTAGTGGCACGGGTAAGACATTAGGCATTACGCTTCGCAGTGATTTAAACGGTTTTGATGGAACACAGATGGATGCCGGAATCTTTTTTAACCAGTTTGGTGCGTTTCCACGGAGCTTTGTTAAAAAGGACGGCAAGGTGGTTTATGGCAGTATCGAGCCAGAAACAAAGGATGGGCTCGCAATGCTTCGTCGTTGGTATAAAGAGGGTATTATCGATAAAGAGTTTGCAACGCGCACCGACGATGAAAAAAAATCTGACTTAGCAGATCGCATGGGAATCTATGTTGGTCCATTCTGGGGCACTGACATGGTAAATTCTTACGACAAGGATAAGAACGCCAACTGGATAGCCGTAACTGGGCCGGTTAAGGAGAAAGGTGACAAGTTTATCACTACCCGGAACACGCCGGTATTCCGCTATATCGTTGTTCGCAAAGGCTTTAAGCACCCAGAAATGGTTATGCGCGCCATCAATTCGATGGTTGATTTTAACCAAGGCGTCGGTTCCGCAAAGGCTTACCGCAAAGCTGAGGCAAAGAAACATAATCAGACTGCATTGCCACTTAGCTGGGCACTTGCACCGATTGACGTTAACATCGAACGTTCTGACAAGACACCACTTGGTCTCGCAGACATTGAAAATGCGTTGAAGACAGGCGACACTTCCAAACTTTCCGACAAGAATGAAGCATCCTTTGCACATGTTCGCGATTATCCAAAGACTAAAGATAAGTCTGCACTTGAAGACTACTTGTATTACCATACTGGAATTCAAGCAGCAACCAACACCGATAAGATTAAGTTCGTTGATAAGGCCTACTATGGAGACACGCCATCGATGGTTAAGATGAACGCTAACTTGATTAAGTTGGAAAACGAGACTTTCATTAAGATCATCATGGGTCAAAGTCCGCTGAGTGATTTCGATAAATTTGTTACGCAGTGGAAGGCTCAAGGTGGGGACACAATTCTTAAAGAAGTTAACGCGGCTGTTGATAAAGGTGAAGTTCAGTAGGATGATTGCTTAATCACAGTTTTCTTAAGAAAGACGGAAAATGAATGTATCGCGCACTTATGATTGCTGACAAGACCTAGACGATACTCGTAGTCATAAATGGCGATAAGTAGGAAGAGTGGTTGAAGGCAAATTCAACCACTCTTTACTTATAGAGGTGATAGAAGATGAGCATTGCAAGATTTAATAGCAAGTACTTTTCCAAGCGTCAAATGCCGTACCACCTAATGATGCTCCCGGGTATGATACTTTTGTTTTTATTTAACATTCTGCCTATGTTCGGAATCATTATGGCCTTTCAGGACTTTGTGCCAGCTAAAGGATTCTTCGGGTCACCCTTTGTTGGGCTTGCCCACTTCAGATATATGTTTTCACTGCCAGATAGCTTCGCAATTTTTCGAAACACAATAGTCATCGCGTTTGGCAAGATCCTTCTCGGCATGATCGTCCCAGTCATCTTCGCTTTGTTATTGAATGAAGTGCGAGTAAAGAAATTTAAGGAGTTCGTTCAAACGATTGTCTATCTGCCAAACTTTCTGTCATGGGTTGTTCTCGGGTCCGTTTTCACGATGATCTTCTCGGGGTCTGGAATATTTAACAACTTTTTGGGCATGCTGGGGCTCAAGCCAGTGCTTCTGTTGGCCAGCAACAAGTGGTTCCAACCGCTAATAATTTTAACGGATGTGTGGAAGGGCTACGGATATGGGACGATTATTTATCTGGCGGCAATGACCAGTATTGATCCGTCCCTATACGAATCGGCGTCAATGGATGGCGCTAACCGTTGGAAGCAGGTACTGCATATTACGCTGCCTGGCATTCTTCCGATGATCATACTGGTGGGGACCTTAAACCTGGGCAATATCTTAAACGCTGGATTTGATCAGATTTACAACATGTACAATCCGATTGTTTATCAAACTGGCGATATCATTGATACCTATGTTTACCGTATGGGCTTACAAGGCGCGCAGTTCTCATTCGGGGCTGCGGTAGGTTTGTTGAAGTCTGTTATCAGCCTGTTGCTCATCGTCATTTCTTATAAATTGGCCGATAAGTTTGCAGATTACAAGCTGTTCTAGAAGGAGTGACAAGTATGGTTCAATCTAAATCTTTTGCCAATCGACTTGCAACGGCCTTGATTGTTATCGTGATGATCTTGGCTGTGGCATTGGCGTTAATGCCGATTATTAACACTATCGCAATCTCCTTTAGTACTGGGACGGCCGCTTCATCAGGTAAGGTGGCGTTTTGGCCTGTTGACTTTACGCTTTCTGCTTATCAGAAAATTTTGAAAGATGGGGCTTTCTGGAGCGCATTCATGGTCTCTATTGCGCGTGTCGTTATCGGTGGGGGCTTGAGCATCGCGTTAACTGTCCTGATGGCATTTCCAATGTCACGAAAGACTTCGCAGTTTGCTTCACGCAACATCTATATGTGGACTTTAGTCTTTGCAATGTTGTTCAACGGTGGGATGATTCCTACTTACATGGTTGTTTACAAGCTAGGACTGATCAACTCTTTTTGGTCCTTGGTATTGCCAACTGCAATCAATGTCATGAATATTATCCTGATGATGAATTTCTTCAAGGGTATTCCGTCCTCACTGGAAGAGGCTGCCGTTATTGACGGTGCCTCACCATATCGGATTTTGTTCTCAATTGTCCTTCCAATATCGTTACCCTCTATTGCGACTATTACGCTGTTTACTGTTGTCAATTACTGGAACGAGTTCTTCAACGGGTTGATTTACATTAATGATCAGACCAAAATTCCATTGCAAACCTACTTACAGCAGTTGGCGCTTCAGCAGCAGAATATGACGCAGTTATCTAAAGAGGAAATTATGGCCATGTCACAGATTTCCTCCCTATCTCTCAATTCAGCAAAGATTCTGGTTTCAATGATTCCGGTTTTGATCATCTATCCATTACTACAGAAATTCTTGGTCAAAGGGCTTGTCCTAGGCGCAGTAAAGGAGTGATGAAAGCGCTATACTTGTAATTGGATAAATGGTATGGGGTGAGCGGGAATGAAGAACGTGTTGCTGGTGGATGATAACAGATTCGAACGGACTGCGATTAAGAAGTTACTGAAGACAACGTACAACAACGTGACTGTGTTCGACACTGATTCGGGAAGTGAAGCGCTCGAAATTCTCAAGAGTAACCCAATTGCGGTTCTCGTGACAGACATCAAGATGCCATTAATCAACGGAATCGAGCTAATCAAGCGCGTTCGTGACTTAGATGATAGTCTTGCTATTTTGGTTATTAGCGGGTATGACGATTTTGATTATGCGCGCAAACTACTTCCGTATCATGTGGAGAACTATCTGCTCAAGCCAGTAAACATTTTGGAGTTGAAAGACTCCCTTGAATCAGTTCTGTCTGATAAGTCTGTTGAGGGCGAGGGTAATTCTGTAGTTGCGCAAGTGATTGATATTGTTAGGAATGAATACGCCAACAACCTAACCTTGGAAGAAATTTCCGAACGGGTTTACTTATCTCCCGCGTATCTTGGCGTGCAGTTCAAGAAAGCTACAGACAAGAGTTTCTCCCATTACTTAACCGATGTTCGATTGGAGCGTGCCGCGGAGCTATTAGCAAACAGTAACCTACGAATTGCTAATGTGGCTTCGTTCGTTGGTATTAATGACCCGTCATATTTTAACAAGATATTTAAAAAACACTATGACATGACTCCTGCTGCGTATCGACGCGAAAAGTGGGAGACTTCTGAACGATGAAAGCTGAAAAGTGGTGGCAGCAAAGCTCTCTGAGCGTGAAGTTGATTGTTTCGATGACGCTGGTGGCAGTGCCGGCCCTGATTCTTCTTGGGGTTATCTCATATGTTCAAGCTCGAAAAATAGACTATAATACGGAACAAAATTACATCCAAAGCACTGTCAGGCAGAACGTTGGATAGATCGAAGAAAAGATCAGTCGTGGCAACAGCGCGATCACGAGCCTGTCTCTTAACTCTGCGATTGCAACAGGCATGAGTCTCGGGAACGAAACGGCTGCTGATATTTATTCGAGATATTTGTTCTTTCGCGATGACTTTGATCCAACAACGGACACGCTGAGAGAAGCAAGCGGAAATATCGAATCAATCGATTTTTACACTAACTCGCCAATGGCAGGAAGTCGGAACAACATTCATCGATTGACAATGAATGGAGCACCGAAATTTCTCAAGGAATTTGGGTATACGTTGCGCCCGCGTTGGTTCAGCGATACTAGTTACGTATACGGGGCTCAAGCAATACCGCAAACAATTGCATCGGATTATTATACCGTGGTAGTAGTTTCTTACAATAAGACAAAGTTCTTTGAGTCACTAAGTGCAAGCGATAAAACACTAACAACGGAGATTCGTAGCGCAAATAAACGGCAGGTCTTTCAGGGGACTCGATGGGATGATATTGAGTTTACTAGGCAAAAGAGACAGTATGACATCTCAGGTACTGATTGGAGAATGGCAGTGCAGGTAAATGGCCGTAATCATCTGAGTAATCGAATTGTCTACTACACTACTTTTGGGATTGCTGTTAGCTTGATTACGGTTGGGTTGCTAACTAATTTCTTTATTCGAAAAATCAGTACTAGTTTCCATGATTTGCGCGATCGGATTCAAAGCGTAATTACGGGTAAGCAAGTTGACGTTTCTTTTAAGACTGATCAACAGGATGAGTTCGGTCAGTTGAGTAACGAAATCGGTACGATGTTAGCAACGCTTGATAGAATGACAACCAAAATATACAGAGCTGAGCTTGACCAGCAGAGCAGTAAGTACGATGCGCTGGTCAACCAGATTAATTCGCACTTTCTGTACAACACACTGTCAATGATTAACTGGCAGGCCATTGACAGTGGGGAGCCACAGATCAGTATAGCGGTACAGGAGTTGTCTAAGTTCTACCGCACAACGTTGAACCATGGTAAGAGTGCGACTACTTTAAGAAGCGAAATTGAAAATATTAAGGCATATATCACCCTGCAGCTGATGTTGGATGATCGCTTTCAGGTGTCTTATGACGTCGACTCAGATGTTATGGAGGCAACCGTTATAAACCTAATGATTCAGCCAATCGTTGAAAACGCGATTGAGCATGGTTTTGTGGAACGAAAAGTTGAGAATGAAATTGCAATTTCAGCACACCACGTCAAGGATAACCTAGTGATTCAGATTGTGGATAACGGCATTGGTATGGCGACAGTACTGCCTAAGCATATTCTGGAAAATGGCGAGAAGGGTTACGGATTGCGGAATGTTGATCAGCGCATCAAGTTTTATTTTGGTCATCAGTATGGCTTGAAAATTGAGACGCGTGTGGGGGTTGGTACGTCGGTAACTATTACGCTCCCGTACGGTGTTGGGAAGGGTTTTAAAGATGGATATGATACGTAGAGTTAATGAGTTGATGGAGGTAGTTCTAAAAATCCTTTTTATTCAATTATTGTTGGTTGCAACTAACATCCCCCTGTTCTTTTCGCTTGCGTTTGTGAGGCTAACAGCAGGGACACTTCTGGTGTTTGTGGCGCTTTCAGTTGGTGTTTTCCCAACATTGACCAGCATCTTCACGCTCCTGAGAGTGATGAAGAAAAGCGACACAGTGAAAGATTGGCTGCATATTTTTGGACAGTACTATGCGCGTGATTGGAAAAAAGCATGGAGTTTAGCTGTTAGTGGAACGGTACTACTGTTGGTTTTGACGTATGACTTTCTGTACGTGAACGCCCTTCACATTTCTTCAGTCTTCTTGTATGCCACGGCCATTGCGATTGTCATTCTGATTGGGCTGATGATGCTGTCGTCATACGTGCTGTCATTGTATGACCTGACACTGCGTAGTATTGTCTGGGATTCAGTCTACCTGTTTATTGGACATATTCCACGAATGGCGCTGATTGTGGCAGTGAACTTGGGAATCATTGCGTTGACAAAGGGGACTAACTGGCCGATTTTGCAGTTGACCTTTGTCGGTATTGACGTATTTTTTTCCTACTACCTATTAAAACCGCTGACGCATCAGAAATTTGTGGATGAGAAAGGGAGTGTGACGCATGATTAGAATTAACGTAAGTGGCGACTGTGAAGTTCTTCTTGGTAATTTGGACTTTCTTGCTGAACTCGGATTTGAAAATACTGCAGATGGAGCACCACTTGTTTTCCGCCGAACTGAGCATGGAGAGCTACGGATTGAACGTGATGAAAAAAGTTTGATTGAGTATAGCAACTCCGCCCATGTGATTCGCGCTCTTCTTGAATGGTCAAAACTAACAGTTGGCGAAACCAAACACATACCAGTAAATTTTGAACGAATCGGACCGATGCTTGATGTGTCACGAGATGCCGTAATGACACCAGACGCATTAAGGAACTTTTTACGCCGGCAGGCACGTCTGGGACTCGACACCTGCATGCTGTACATGGAAGATGTTTACGAAGTACCGGAGTATCCATACTTTGGCTATATGCGTGGGCGATACTCCATATCGGAATTACAAGCGCTGGATAACTATGCCGCAGGCCTTGGAATTGAACTGATACCGGCGATTCAGACGTTGGCGCATCTTTTATTGCCACTTAAATGGGGATTCGCTAAGAATATTAAAGATACGGATAATATTCTGCTGGTTGACGAAGAAGAGACTTATAAATTCATTGATCACCTGCTCGCTTCGATTGCTAAATCTTTCCACGGCCGAAAGATTCATATCGGCATGGATGAGGCGTGGACGCTGGGGTCAGGGAACTACTTACGGCGCAATGGATACCATACACAATTTGAGATTATGACTCGTCACTTAAGGCGTGTCCTCGCGCTAACCGACAAGTACAACTTTAAGCCAATGATTTGGAGTGATATGTTTTTCCGTGCGAACTCTGACACTGCTGACTATTATGATGAGAAGGTTGAATTCACGCAGGAAATGGTTGATCAAGTCCCGGATGTTGAGTTGACATATTGGGATTACTATCATCACGATACTAAGGACTATGAGCGGCTTTTGGTGCAACATCAGAAACTGTCAGATCGCATCTCCTTTGCGGGCGGTGTCTGGACCTGGAACGGATTGGCACCGAATTATGGGAAAACTCTTGCCACGACCGTTGCGGGACTTGAAGCTTGCAAGAAATATAGAATCACGGACATTTATGCGACGCTCTGGGGTGATGATGGACAAGAAACCTCGATTGATACAGCGTGGTATGGTTTAGCTCTGTTTGCACATTATCAGTTTAGCGATAATCCGACACTTGAGGGAGCAGCCAAAGATTTGTCTGATTTGCTGGGTGAGAATGCTGGAGATTACATAATTCTTTCTCAGTTTGACGAAATCCCGAATATTACCCCGGGGAATCCTGGTGCGGCCAGTCCAAGTAAGGCGTTGCTTTATCAAGATTTAATGATGCCGATGTTTGACGAAAATTTTAGAGGTATCGATCTTGTTACACACTATGGCCAACTGGCGGAAAAACTGCGCAAAACCGACAACGTTTCATTGATGTATCAGTTTTATATCAGACTAGCTGATTTTCTGACGAAAAAAATTCCTTTGAGTGGTGAGATTCGGCGCGCCTATGAGGCTCACGATACAGTTGCGATGGCCAGACAGATTGGCAAAATTCAAGAACTGATTGAGATGATTACTGATCTTAAAGTGAGTCATTGGCAACTATGGCGAAAGAACTACCGGTCCTTTGGCTGGGAAGTTCTTGACATTCGTTATGGGGCTTTGCGAAGTCGATACGAAACCACGATCTCTGTTCTTGATGAATGGATTGCAACTCTTTCTCGCACGATTGACACCCTAGACGAGAAGTTGTTGCCATACGATAACGGAATGGCGTTTGGAGATGATGTTGTCGCCAATGCCTATTTTGGCAAAATCATCACGCCAAGTGAACTATCAGGGGTTTAAGCGGGTAAGTGAGCATGAAGCTAAAGTATCTAGGAACAGGGGCAGCTGAACGTATCCCAGCACTTTTTTGTGATTGTGATGTATGCAAGAGCGCCCGTCTTTTAGGTGGTCGAGATATTCGCACACAACATCAATGCGTTTTGGGCGATGGAGATCTAATAATCGATTTTCCGGGGGACAGCTATCATCACATGTTGGAATATGATCTTTCATATAATAATTATCACGAGTTGCTGATCACACATTGGCACTCCGATCACTTCTATGGTGAGGACTTGGCCTATCGTATGGGTGGCTATGCCCAGGGACTATCCGACAAGTTGAATGTTTATGGAAATGCGTTTGTCTATGGCTTCTACGAACGGGCCTTTGCGTTAGAAGGAAGGCACGACAACGGCAGCCTTGACTATCACCTGCTCCATGCACACGTAAAGGCTAGTGTTGGCCGTTATGATGTATATCCGATTCCTGCGCAACATGGCCTGTTTCACGAGGATTGCTTCATTTTTGCAATTGCAGACCACCATACGGGCGAGAGTCTGCTGTATACACATGACACGGGGATGCTACCGGATCAGGAGTTTGAGTACCTGGACAGTATTGGTCTGGTATATGACCTTGTGTCATTGGATTGTACAGGTCAATGTAATCGTGATGGCGGTGCGGCACATATGTCATTATCCCAAAACGTGGTATTCGTCCAAAAGCTACGTAAACTGGGCTTGATTACAGGGCAGACCAAGCTAGTTGCGAGCCATTTTTCGCATAATGGTAATCTCACTTATCAGCAGATGGCTGAAGCGTCAGAAGAGTTTGGCATCATGACGGCGTATGATGGCTTGGAAATCGAAGTGCAGAGGCGAGTGAAATGAATATTAAGGTAGCAACGTTTAACCTTGCGGCGGGAGAGCATCCTGACTGCTCAGCAATAAATCGGCTATGTGTTGAAAGCGGAATTCAAATTCTCGGAGCGCAGGAGCTAGATCGCTTTAGTAGGCGTTTACCATTTGATATGCCCGCACTCGTTGCCGGCAGTAAATATCGAGTTGCATATGCGCCGGTGATGCCGCTGATGGGGGGCGAGTATGGCATTGCTTTGCTTGCTGATCAACAGCTCGAAGCACCATCCGTCTATCCGTACACCGTGTTCGGCGAGGAGCCAAGGGTGTTTCAGCATGCGAATTATGATAATGGAAGAGTGCGACTTTCTGTCTATAATACGCACCTTTCTTTTGAAACTATGGCGATCCGCCAGCAACAGGCCCGTGAGCTATTAACTGCTATTAGAGAAGACTCGGCGGCTAACATTGTTGTGTTTGGCGATTTTAATATGGATCAGTCGCATGATGAGTGGCAGGTATTTAACAAGAGCCTAACGCGGCTTAATGGTGGTGATGGCCAGTGGTTCAATAGCTTCGTAGGACGCGATGAAGCTATGAAAGTCTATGAAATTGACAATATTATGGTGTCTAGTAACATTCGTGTTGTTTCGCGGGAACTCGTTCCGACGCTATTATCTGATCACCGAATGTTCGCAGCAGAACTGGAAGTCCCGGAATACTAATACCGATAATGTTATCGGCGGAACACGATTTGGTCGCAGGTATGAGCGGCCATTTTTTGTTTGATGGGAGGAATAATAGTGAAGTTTGAAGTGAGAGACGCGTTCTTAGTAGATGGAGCGCCGACAAAGTTAATTTCTGGTGCCGTTCACTATTTTCGAATTGCCCCCTGCAAATGGTACCAAAGTCTGGCTAATCTCAAGGCAATGGGCGGAAACACGGTTGAGACGTATATCCCGTGGAATTTTCATGAGCCCAAGCGGAGTGTTTTTGACTTTAGTGGGTGGCACGACCTCAATCGATTCTTAATAGAAGCTGAGGAACTGGGCTTGATGGTTATTATTCGGCCTTCGCCCTACATTTGCGCAGAATGGGAATTCGGCGGGTTGCCAGCGTGGTTATTGCGGCGGCCAGTTCGTATTCGCACCACTGATATCAATTACATGGAAGCAGTGACAGCATATTATCAGCATCTGATGCCAATACTGGTGCCACACCAGGTAACACAAGGGGGTGGGGTCATCATGATGCAAGTTGAAAATGAGTATGGGTCTTATGGATCAGACCAGAAATATATCAAGGCGCTGACTAATCTGATGAGAGCGCAGGGCGTTGACGTACCGCTGTTCACGGCAGATGGTGGCTGGCAGGCAGCACTTGAAGCTGGTGGTGCGCCAGACCTGGGACTGATTCCAACGGTGAATTTTGGAAGTGAACCGGACCTTAACTTTGACGCATTGCAGACCTTTCATCGACGAAATCGACTTCGCTATCCACTGATGTGTATGGAGTTCTGGGACGGATGGTTCAATCAGTGGGGTAATTCCGTGATTCGACGCAGCCCTAAGGAAACCTTGGCCACCGTGAAGGCAGTCTTATCACGAGGTAGCATCAACTTCTATATGTTTCATGGTGGCACTAATTTTGGGTTCATGAACGGGGCAAATGACTCAACGGAAGATGGATACCAACCACAGGTCACTTCCTACGACTATGATGGCTTATTGACAGAGCAAGGTAACCCCACCCTAAAGTATCAAGTAATCAGAGACTACTTAGAAGAACAACTTCATAGGGAGCTTCCACAGCCGATTGTGTCTCAAGCTAGGGATTATGGGGTGCTTCGGCCAAAGCAGCGAACTAGTCTGTTTGCCAACTTGAACAACTTAACAGCTCCCCGGGTTTCTAATAGTCCGCTGACAATGACTGAGTTGGATCAAGATTATGGATGTGTTGTGTACCAACGGAGGGAACCTTTGGAGGAAAATACAGCACACTTTCAACTCATTGATACAGCGGATCGAGCCCAAGTCTTTCTTGATGGTACAAGAATCGCGATTAGAACACGTGCTAATATGGAAGATAGCTTTTTCTCGAGTGAATCTGTTGTGGGTAGACGTTTGACAGTTCTGGTGGAGAACACCGGACGAACGAATTACGGTCCGCGTATGGGCCAAGTTTATCAGTCTAAGGGTATGCGAGGTGGTATTAGGCAAAATCTAGCGTTTTTGTATGATTGGAATCAATATGTGCTTGATTTTAGGGATATTAGCAAACTAGATTATGACTTGCCTGAGGTCCCGGGGACACCAACTGTTACTAAGTTTGAGTTGTTTATTGATCAGCCGCAGGAAACCTTCATTAATATGACCAAGTGGGGGCGTGGTATTGTTTTGATAAATGGCCTTAACCTGGGCCGATTCTGGGATATTGGGCCGTATGTCACGCTATTTGCACCTGCCGACGTTTTTCAAATCGGTGTGAATCAGATCGAGGTGGTTCAGTTGGAAGGAAGGATGATTCAGAAGCTGCAGTTCTCGGAAAAGCCGGTGGAGATCTAACAAGCTACGATAATGTAGTGTGAGCGTCCCGCGATGTAGGGCCCGAGTAACCAATTGTTCGGTCAACTATTCAAAGATCCGCGGTCTCCTCTTGAGACTACGGATCTTTATTTCCACTAAAGTGTGTGCATACGTAATCCGTGTCACCTAGGTAGACGATGTGTCTAGAATGTGATGGGATTGAGTTCACCTTATATGCAAGAATGTATTGTGTGGCCCTTTTTAACTTGTTAAGTCACGTGGAATAGGTGCGCCCTTAAACAGACTAACCTCTTTTTGGCCGCCTCTGGTTGGTAATGCAACCATTGCGTAATGAAGGCTCTTGGCACCCTTAGCGATTTTCCTTTGGAGAGTCGCTAAGGGTGCCAAGAGCCTACGCCAACTTTATCTATACTATAATTACAGCAGGATGTTACAGGGCTTTTGCTCAAAGCAAGGTGATGAGATAAATTCGATCAAGTGCTCGCTTCTATCAGTAAGGAGGCATATGATAGGTCAGTACCAGTAAGCTTTTAGCTAATTGAGGTGCTGGCCATTGCTAGTAAAAACTTGTTTGAACCAGTTGAAGGATTTTTTCGGAATGCGTCGCAGATCTCGGACTTCTTGATTTGTACGGTTGACGTAGACGGCACCGTATCGCTTGTCCATGTTGCCGCTGGAACTTGGAATATCAATCAACCCCCAAGCTAAGTAACCAAGTACTTGGACGCCATCTTTAAAAATAGCGTCTTTCATAGATTGCAAATGCTGGCGATGATAGTCGATACGGTAGTCGTCCTGAATTTCCTCATCGGTATCTGGTTCGCGAATACCGAGACCATTCTCGATTGGGAACAGGGGCAGACCATAAGCGTTGTAGACTTTGGTGAGAATGTCGCGGAAGCCGATAGGGTCGACATTCCAGTGCCATTCATTAGATCTAGTATACGGGTTACGTACGTTGCCGAAGTCCAGGTAACGTAGGGGGCTAGTGTTAATAGGGACTAAACTGCTGTCGATTAAGTCGCTACGATAATAGGAGAAGGCGATGTAGTCACTGGTCAGTTGTGTAAAGGCAGCTTTGTCTTGTTCAGTTAAGTCTATATCGAGGCGGTTATTTTTCACGTAGGTCATCACTTCGTTGGAGTAGCGGCCACGAACGAATACATCCATTAGGTTTCGATTGGAAAATTCATCAATCTTGCGCGCATATTGGTTGTCAAGCGGGTTTGCCGTTGACGCATAGACTTCCTCATATGCAAGCATACCGCCAATCTTAGCTTTAGTGGTGTTGTGGAGATAGTTTGCAATTTGTGCGTGCGCACTCATTACGTGATTGGTGATGGTGAGAATTTCTTCGTCAGAAGTACCCCCTTCGAGGCAGCCGGCATAAATACGAGCATTACTTGTGGTATAGAGATTTTGCTCGTTGAACGTAATCCAGTACGGAACGATAGGAGCAAATTCGTCAACCATACGCTTGCCAAAGCGAACAAAGGCATCGACGACATGGCGGCTCAGAAATCCATTGTACTTCTGAGCCAAGGCCAGCGGCATATCGAAGTGATATAGGCAGATCATTGGTGTAATATCTCGATCTAGTAGCGCCTCGATCAGGTGTTGATAAAAAGCGATGCCTTCTGGGTTAAAGTTGCCGTCACCAGTGGGGCAGACGCGACTCCACCCAATTTGGAACCGATAGCAGGTGACGCCCATCTCGTGCATTAGGTCGAAGTCTTCTTCATAACGATGGTATTCGTCAATTGCGGTTGACCAGTCCATATTGCTTGGTCCAGCTGATCGTTGATCATAGATTGATGGTCCGCGACCGCCTAAGTTTTGACCACCTTCAGTTTGCATACTTGAAGTTGAGTTACCCCACAGAAAGGTCGTGGGAAGCTGATTGGTCATTGTGTTCCTCCTTAGGTGACATGGGTATTGGTAGGTGAGACAACGGCACTTCAGCGAACGTAAGCGCCGAAATGCCGAGGTTGGTGTAACAATCTATGGGATTTGGATAAACTTATTAGGGTGAAACTAACGAGATCGCCATCGTTGTAAGGCGTTCAGGGTAAACGTGTACAGTAAGATAAAGATTAAGCCGGCTAGAAATGACTGCCAACCGAATTGCCAGGCTCCAATAACGAGGACGGTAATATTAATTAGCTGAAGGCTAAATGAAACGCTGATATTTGGCCAGTGTTTGTTAACAATCAGAGCGAACACGTCAAGCCCAGCGGTTGAGGCGTGGTGGGAGATACAGAGGAAGTAACCTGCTCCAATTGCTAGACCGGCCAGGGGGAGAACCAGCCAAAGCGGGAGGTCAATGGCGGGTTGAAAGGTCTGTGCAACAGAAAACCAAATCATGTATGCAACGCTGGATACAATAGAGTTGAGAAAAGTGCGTGTGCCTAGCAGTAGTAAAGCTGCAAGCAGGCAGCTTAGTGTAATTGTGTTTGTCCAGAAGGTGGTAGACAACGGTGTAAGTCGGCCCATAATCATGCCACTGGCGGTAACGCCACCAGAGATAATGTTTGCCTTAACAAGGAGCCAAGAGTAGGCAAAGGCCGTGATGCCATTGCCTAGAGCGACCCATAAGATGTCGAGCGTCATTTCTTTATGTGAGTTTTTTTGTGTAATATTAGTCAAGCGTTGGCTCCTTGCTTTATGTCTAAGACGGACCGGATAACTTATAACGTATATAGGCTACCCTAAGTGACATATCAGGTATGCTTCATCAAGAATTAGAATTTTTCGTTGATGGTAGTGAAGTGGGATTAGCGAATGTAAAAGATTTAGTTCAGATGAGCTAAAGGGCTGCTTCTTCACTGTAGCCGTTGTAGTTTTTAGAAAAGGAAGTTTCCGGTAGACTGCGGTTAGTTACAAGCCAGGTAGTGCGTTCTTCACTGGATTGGAAGCCGTGCCAGTTACCCAAACCACCATGGTCGGTTGTGAGAATAATCAACCAGTCCTCTTTTTTATAGGACGGCCGGTTATAGATTGTTTGAAGGAGCTGGTAAGCAATTTCGTCAACATCTCGGAAGCCGTTGGTATAGCGATAATTCTTGTTGCCAAAGCCGGTAATGTGTCCGTTGGAATCTGCACCCTCAAGGGTACAGAAGACGATATCACGTTCCATATCGGATCCTTCAGTCAGCGCTTGTTTCATTGTGTTGTAGGTGTCCAAGTCGTCAGAACATTCAATATACTTCATCGGAATGTCTGGATTTTCTTCTAAGTAACTGATTTCATCAACATAGTTAACGTGGAAGTGATCTGGCCACGATGCTGTGAAGAGACTTTTTGATCCGTATTTTTCGGCTGCTCGTAACATGAAGGTCTTGACGTTAATGTTCTTGGACACTCCATTGTCGTTCATACCATGATCATTAGACCATTTCCCGGTTGTAATTGAGGCCCAACCTGGTGCAGTGCTGGTGTGTTGCTCGCTTGGGGTGCCTTTCAAGCCACCTGCATAGGATATGTAGAGCTCGGCGGAGTCTGCGAGTAGAGTACGAATGCCACTACATACGGAATCGGGGAAATGACCGCTAACGAAGCCACTTTGATCGTAAGGGTCCTCATTTGGGTGTGAGGCTAATAGGTTGACGAGAAGGTCTGCACGAGCGCCATCATAGCCAATGACAGCCACTTTTTTATTTTTTTCACCCGGTGTTGCCAAGAAGTTCATCACTTGATCGGAAACAACGGTCTGAGGAAGTGAAGTTTTAAGTGAGTTTTGCCAAAAGTGATAAGAATCGACTGCTGCAAGATATTGTGTGCCAGCAGAGTAGCTATCTTTATAGACTTCAATTTTTGATCGCAAAAGAAACCTCCTAGACTATTTATTGCGGATGTTGTATGCGCTTACGTTTGGAATTATAAGGAGTGTAGTTTCAAAAGTCTATGCGATTGAAAGAATGTCATATGAATTCGAAGATATTACCAGAACAAGTATTTTTATCAAACTCAAACTTATGGGACGTATAATTAATATCACTCTTAAACCTGGTGCACGTTCAGAAAGAAATCTGTTTAGAAACCTTCCGACTTTGGGAGAACCATCAAGAGAATTTTGGACAAGAGGAAATCGTCATCAGAGCGGGTATGTGCGTTGGTGCTAGGATTCATGCACTGTCCTCGCTAAGCGGATTCAGTACGACTGATACGTGCTAACTTTGCTTGCGCCGTGGGCCGCATTATGCGACACTAACCCCACTGACGAAAAAGGGGGTTGCGTGATGACAACGGATCATCTGGACGAACAATGGGACTTGTACGATGCCGCCCTTCAGGTGGTGGGCACGCAGCGGCGCGGGGATCCGATGCCGGCCGGCCGCTTCCACCTGACCGTGGCGGCGGTGCTGTTCGACGAAAACGGTCACGTCCTGCTTCAGCGGCGCAGTCGCGCTAAGCTGAACCACCCAGACGAGTGGGAGGTGTCTGCCGGCGGGTCCGCCTTGCGAGGGGAGGACGGCCTGGCCGCCATTCACCGCGAGGTGCAAGAGGAGCTCGGGCTGGCGCTGGCGTTCACCGCGGCTAATCGCTTCGCGCAGGTGTCGCACGCCACGTGGATCGAGCAATGGTTCGTGGCCACGGTGTCGACCGCCTTGCGCGCCACCGTTCACCGCCAAACCAGCGAGGTGCAGACAATTGAGTGGTTGCCGCTGGCGACGGCGCAGGCCCGCTTGCAGGCCCAGGGACATGCGGATTACGCGGCTCAGCTGGCGGCTGCGGCCGCGTGGCTGAAGTGATCCGACAAAACCAACGAGGCTGAGACAAAAAGCGGTTTTAGCCCAGAGCATAAGAGCGGCTCCCTGCAAAACCCGAACTTAGGTTTTGTAGGGAGCCGCTCTTATACGGCCTGCTCTGCTCGTTTGAACACAGTGAGTTACGAGCAGACATACGTTAGGAAAGGCGTCGCTTTTTGTTTCGTACTATCCCGGAATAGTTGTGATTCATTCTTGGACCGTTAATTATGTCTCAGACTCGTTGGTTTTTGGTGTGATCAAAGGTGTAGGAGGCTCAGTAGCAGCAGCGCGGTCCCGGTTTGCAACCCACCGACACCCAGCCCGTACAGCAGAAACTTGCGCCCCTGCTGCATGAACTTAGCGAAGTCCAGCCGCAAGCCGATGGCGGCCAGCGCGATGGTTTCGAACCAGCCGGAAACGCTGTGCGCCGCAGTGGCCAGCACGGCCGGCAGTGGCAGGAACGAGTTGGCGACGCACAGCAACAGGAAGCCGAGCACGTACCAGGGGATCGGCAGGCGGTGGTGGATCGGGGCGACTGACGCGGTGCCGCTGTGCTGGACCTTGCGGGTGAACAGGGTGACCACAACGACCAGCATGATGATGCGGGTGATCTTGAACAGCATGGCGTAGTTGACGGTGGCCTGGCTCAGCAGGCTGGCGCCGGCGACCACCTGGCCGACGGACTGCAGGGTGCCGCCGAGCAGGGCGCTTTTGGCCAGCAGGTTGTCGCCGAACACGGCGACGCCGAGGAAGGGCAGCGTCAGCATCATCACGGTGCCGAGCAGGTTGACAAGGGTGATGATCTCGCCTTTCTCCTCATCATCGGCGCCGATGGCCGGGGCGATGGCCCCGATCGCGCTGGACCCGCACACGGCGTTGCCCCCGGCCATCATCAGGCTGGCTTTTTCACCAAAGCCGAGGCGCCGGCCCAGCCAGTACGCGCCGGTGATCACCGCGGTCATCATCAGCAGGACGTACACGAGCCCGCGCCAGCCCATCTGGCCGATGGTCTGAAATGTGACGGTCAGCCCCAGCAGCACGACCGAGTACTCCAGCAGCCGGCTTTCGGCAAACTTGGTGCCCCGGTTGAGCCCCGGCGCCTTGGCGATGGTGTTGCCCAGCAGGATGCCCAGCAAAATGGCGAGCGTGGGCGCTCCGAGCTGCGGGAGCAGGCGCCCGAGGCCCTTGGCGAGCAGCGCAACGAGGAAGGCGAGGCCAAGCCCCGGGAGGCTGCGGCGAACCGCGTGGGTGTCAAAATTCATTGATCAGGCTCCTTCAAACAGAATAGTCTGAGTATACCGGAAGCCTGCAATCAATGGGATTGATTGCTATAATAATAGCGATTCGAAAACGTGATAATAAGGGGCTGTTCCACATGAAACACCTGGAGACATTCAAAATGGTCTACGAGACCCGCAGCTTCTCGCGCGCCGCCACGCTATTATTCATCGCCCAACCCACCGTGTCCGCGCAGATCAAGGCGCTGGAAACGGAGTTCGGTGTGACCTTGTTCGTGCGCAACGGCCGCGGGGCGCTAGGCGTGACGCCGGCGGCCACCCAGTTGTATGAGCAGGTGACCACGATGCTGGCGACGTGGGCCGAGCTGCACGCCACGCTGGACCAGACGCCAATGACGTCGCAGTGTCACATTGCGGCCTCCCACACGTTCGCCACTGCGCTGCTGCCCCAACTTTTGCCGCGGCTGTACCGCCAGTTCACGCACACGCGGTTTGTGGTCACCATGCAGAACTCGCAGGCTGTGGCGCAGGCGGTGCAGCGCCACGAGGCCGACCTCGGCGTGATCGAGAAGCCGCTGGCGGTCGGCGGCCTGACGCGAACGCCGCTGCAGGCCGACCAGCTGGTGCGCGTAGGAACGACGGGGCCGTGGCTGGTGCGCGAGCCCGACTCCGGGGTGGCGTATTACACCCGGCGGTATCTGGCCGAGCAAAACGAGCAGGGGCCGCAGCTCCTAGTGGCAAGCAATGCCATCATCGTGGCCTTGTTGCACCAAGGCTTTGGCCAGTCGATCGTGGCCAAGCGCACCGTGGTCGACCTGCCGTGTGAGGACCTCGGCCCACGGTACCGGCGGCAGTTTTTCCTGCTGACGCGGACCAACGATGCGGCGCACGCGACGCTTGCGCAGGCGGTCACCCGCTGGGCCACGGCCTAGTTGCTTGCCACGCCTGACCGAAGCTCGTATGCTTAAGGCAAAGGGGGCTGAATCATGAAACGACTCTTGAAGGGGCTCGCCGCACTTGTGGGCCTGCTTATCCTCGCGGTTGGCGGCTATGTCGCCTACCTATTCCTGAGCTATCACCGGTTGCCGGACGATCAGGCACTCAAGCCGGTGCACCACGCGGCCACGACCACGCTGGCGCCGAACACCACTTACACTGCCATGACCTACAACATCGGCTACGGGTCATACCCGCCGAGTTACAGCTTCTTCATGTCCGGCGGCAAGTACTCGCGGGCGTACAGCGCGGCCGCGGTGCGCGCGAGCCTGGCCGGGGTGGTCGCCACCACCGAACAGGTGGCGCCGGATGTGGCGTTTTATCAGGAAGTTGATGTGGCCAGCGACCGCGCGCGCCAGGTCAACGAGGTCAACCTGCTGGGGCAGGGATTGCCGCAGTACAGCCGCGTTTTTGGCCAAAACTATGACTCCGCGTACCTGTTTTACCCGTTCACTCGGCCGATCGGACGCGCGACCTCGGGCCTGATGACGCTGAGCCGCGCACAGGTGCTGAGCGCGCGGCGCTACCAGCTGGCGGTCGACTCGGATTACAACAAGCTGATGGACCTGGACCGCGCCTTCACCGTGACACGAACACCGGTGCAAAACGGCAAGCAGTTGGTGCTCGTCAACATCCACATGTCCGCCTTCACGCCGAACAAGGCCGTGCACGCCGCGCAGTTCAAGAAGCTGTTTGCGGCCATCGAAGCCGAGTACGCCAAGGGCAACTACGTGATGGTCGGCGGCGACTACAACCACCGGCTGCTGAAAAACGCGGCGCAGGTCTTCGACACCAAGGCGCAAAATGAAACCTGGACTCAGCCGTTTCCGTTCGCGGACCTGCCGGCCGGCTTCCACGTGCCGACCGCTGGCCTGGCCGCGGCCGCGGTGCCGTCCGCGCGTGAGCTGGACGCCCCGTACCGTAAGGGGAAGACCTTCGTGACCCTGATCGATGGCTTCATCCTGTCGCCGAACATCGAGGCCCACCAAGTCAAGGTGGTAGATACCGGCTTCACGTACTCCGACCATAACCCGGTGCGGTTGACGTTTAGTTTGAAGCCGTAACGCAAAAAAAGTCGCCAACTGGCGGCTTTTTGCGTGTTCATCCGGGCAGTGTGCTCAACACCGAGAGCCCGCGCTGAAAGTCTTCCCACGCGTACTGCGTGGCGACCTGAAACTCGCGCCAGTCGGCTGCCTGCGTCGCATTTTTCTACCCAAAGTCAACAGAAACATTGACGTGTAGCCATTTGTGTCGTTCTATTCTGGCATCGTCGTGGTTCCCTATTGGACCGTTAGTTATGGCCTGATTCCTGTTTTTCAAGGTCTGCTCCAACGATTGGTCATCACAACGCAAAAAGCCGCCGAAATCCGGCGGCTCAGATTGTCTTGCAATTAGTAAACAAAATCGAGGATCAGCCAGCCCATCACGCCCAGCACCAGCAGGCCGATGAGGTTGAGGCCGAAGAAGCCGAGGAAGAACTTGCCGGAGTGATGCCGGCCGAAGTTCGTGTATTCCTTGTAGACCAGCAGGTTGTTCATCGAGCCGATAATCGTGCCCAGCCCCCCGATGTTGGAGCCGAGGAACAAGGCGGCCGCGAGGTTGGTGAATTTCCCAATCAAAACGGTGGACGGCACATTGCTGATGACTTGGCTTGAGAGGATCGAGGTCAGGTAAACGGAGTGCTCGGTGCTCATCAGCCCGGAGATCAGGGTGACGACCCACGGGATCTGCTGCAGGACGCTGACGATCACGAAGAAGCCGGCGAAGGTCAAGACGATCGCGTAGTCCACCTTGCCCATGATCTTCGGCGAGAACGCGAAGGCCAGGGCCATCGCGGCGATCGCGCCGACCCATGAAGGCAGCACATCGAACACGCCGGCAAAGATCACCAGGGCCACGATGCACGTGATGATGGTCGGCCGCTTCTGAATGCGGATGTCGCGCACCGGCACAGTCGGGATCGGCTGCTTTTTGACAAACAGCGTGAACAGCACCAAGAGCAAGACACTCGCGACCAGCAGCGGAATCGACCAACTGAAGAACCGCGCACCGTTGATGTGGTAGTGGTTCATCAGGAAGATGTTGTGCGTGTTCCCGAACGGGGTGAACGCGCTCCCGAAGTTGGCGGCCATGCCGATCAGCGTGACCGGCAGGATCTCCGGCAGGTGATAGCGCTTGGCCACCCGCAGGTACAGCGGCACCAAGGTGATAACGGTGACGTCGTTGGTGAGAAACATCCCAGCGACGGTCGCCAGTGCCACGAACAACCACGTCAGCTCGCGCGTGTTTTCGGCGTGGCTGGTCAGCCGGTAGGCGAAGTAATCGAGGATATGTAGGTATTCAAAGATCTGGATAATCGTCATCATGGCCATGATGGACCACAATGTCGAGAAGTTGATGTCAGCGAGCCGCGGCTTGGCAAAGAACAGGCTGATCACTGCAATGGCAACCGTGATCTGCAGGACCCGGTCTTTTGCAATGTTTTTGATAACGGTCATATTCACACTCTCCACAGATGAGGCAACACTCCTATTTTGCGCCAAGGTGCGCGTGTTGACAACGGGTGCCGTGTAAAACTCTCGTAAATTGATAATGGGGTTAATCATGGGCGAATACACGGAAAAACGCGCAAGAAATGGCAACTAAATCGCGTTAAATCGGCATTTATAAAATTAACGTCAGAAACTGTCACCGATTTTACAACAGTCGATGTTGTGTAAAAACGGTGTAATAAGTTGTTACGTTGTCACTTAATCATGGACAGAAAAACTGGAGATTTGAGTTGCCACAAAATGATAGCGCTTACTTTTTCGGACGGAAAAGATAACAGAACTTGTCGCTGGGGCCCACGCAAAAAGCAGTCGGTGATAATTAACGACCCAAGAGTGATCGCGACGATTCCAGATTAGGACGACCCAAATGCGACGCTCTACCCACATAAGCCAGCCGCCCCGCAAAACCCAAGCGCGGGTTTTTGCGAGGCGGCTGGCTTATACGCTGGGCTAGAGTGTGTTTAAAAAAATCCTCGTAGCACGTATTTCAATACTTGTTCGTTCGCAAACGTAACAATTTAAGCGAATGTCTGAGTTGTTCATAATCGGAGGACGGAGGTTCAGCCTCTTCCTTACGCGGTTGGTTTGACCACGACGAGCAACATCTGAAACCCCTCGACCGCGTACAGGGAGTGGCGTGCGTTGGCGGGGATCACGATGGATTCGCCGGCGCGGACGGTGAAGGTCTGCGCCTCGATGGTGATCTCGGCCACCCCGCTCAGAATGTTGACCAGGGCGTCCCCAACCGCGGCGTGCCCCCCGATCTCCTGCTCCGTGGCAACGGAGAACAGCGTCATCCCGAGGTCGGGCCGCTGCACCAGCGTCCGGCTGTTGACTTGGTCTGCGTCTAACGGGATCTGCTCGCGCAGGTTCAGGACCTGCGCCTGGTTGATCTTCTCAATATATGCCATGTTGACCTCACTTTGTTTCCATCTGAATGAATTTGCACCGCTCGACCGCGCGCAGCTCGTGCAGCGTGTTGGCCGGGACGACTAGCAGCTGGCCGGTGTGAACCGTGGTCGCCACATCGGTGACCACGGTCAGGGTGCCCGCCACGACCTGGATCAGCCGCGTCAGCGTGGACTGCTCGTGGCTGATGCTTTCGCCTGCGTCCAGGGCGTAGGCGACGAACGGCAAGGCAATGCCGAGCTTGCGGCCAAACGAGCGGCTGGCGATCGAATGCTCGCGGTACTGGATCGTGTCGGCGAGGGTTAATAAGTCCATTGTCAAATGTCAAACCTCCAATCTGTTCCCTCTAGTTCTACCGTGCTGAAGCGGCAATTACAAGAACCGACACAAAAGGGTTGCAAACAACTTAACGACTGTTTATACTTACTTTTAATAAGTTAACCAGGAGGCATCAACATGACAGACAAACAGTACACGTTCGGTTTAGACACATTCGGGGACGTGGCGTTCCACGATGATGGCACGCAGATGACGGCTGCCGAGTCGCTGCGTCAGGTGGTGGCGGAGGCCAAGCTGGCCGATGACCTCGGCATCGACCTGATCGCGCTGGGTGAGCACCACCGCTCGGAGTTTGCCATTTCCAGTCCCGAGATCGTGCTGGGGGCCATGGCCGCCGTGACCAAGCGCATCAAGCTGGGCACAGCCGTGACGGTGCTGAGCTCCGATGACCCGGTGCGCGTGTTCGAACGCTTCAGTACCTTGCACGCGCTGTCCAACGGGCGTGAGCAGATCATGCTGGGCCGTGGCTCGTTCACCGAGTCGTTTCCGCTGTACGGGTTTGACCTCGAGAACTACGATGGCCTGTTCGAGGAAAAAATCGCGATGTGGGCGGACCTCCTGAAGGGCAAGCCGATGAACTGGGAAGGTAAGTTCACCCAGAAGCTGACCGACACCACGGTGTACCCACAGCTGCCGGCCGGTGAAACCATCGACACGACCGTTGGCGTCGGCGGTTCGCCGGAGTCGATCATTCGCGCCGTTTACTACGGGTTTCCCGTGGTGATCGCCATCATCGGCGGCGAGCCGGTGCGCTTCAAGCCGTACGTCGACCTGTACCACAAGGCCACGCAGCAGTTCAACAAGCCGGACCTGCCGCTGGGGATGCACGCCCATGGCATCATCTTGGACGACGCTGCCGAGGCCACGGCCGTTGGCTGGGAATACATCAAGGCCGAGATGGACCGCATCGGGATCGACCGCGGCTGGGCCCCGATGAGCCGCGACCGCTTCGAGTTTGAGATCGATAAGGGTTCCTACTACGTCGGCACCCCGGAGCAGGTCGCCCAGAAAATCGCCAAGAACATGAAGACGCTCGACATGTCGCGCTTTGATCTTGTGTACGGCACCGGCGGCCAGCTGGAACACCAGCGCTTGGCCACCATTCGCAACTACGGCGAGCGCGTGATCCCACGCGTCAAGGAGCTGTTGGGAGGTGGCGCCAATGACTGAACCGATCATCGGGATCCTCGGCGCGGGTAAGCTCGGCACCACGCTGGCCCGTCTGTCCGTGCAGGCCGGCTACCGCACGCTGATCGCCAACCGCCACGCCGTCACCGAGCTGAAGTGGGTGATCGATACCATGGCCCCGGGCGCCGTCACGGTCAGTGCAGCCGACCTCGTGGCGCAGGCGAATGTCATCATCCTGGCGATTCCGCTGAGCCACGTGGCCGCGCTTGACGCCAAGACTTTTGCCGGCAAAATCGTCTTAGATGCGACCAACTACTGGAAGGAAGTTGATGGCACCGTCAACACGATCTCCAGCTTTACCCAGTCCTCTTCCGAAGTGGTCGCCGCCCACCTGAGCCAGGCGCGGGTCGCCAAGGCCTTCAACCACATGGGCTACCATGACCTGGAGATCGAAGTGGACCGCCACCCCGAAGCGCGGCGCGCCATGGCCTTTGCCACCGATGACGATACGATTCGCCCCACGGTCCGCACCGTGTTGACCGGGTTTGGGTTTGATCCCTTCGACCTCGGCCCGCTGCGCTTTGGCCTGATGCTGGAGCCCGGCAGCCCGTTGTTCGGTGAGGCGATCACCACGCCGGAGTTTCAGGCAAAGATCGATACGCTGTACGACACCCCATTTGGCCGTAAAATCGTGGCGGCGCGCGGGGAGCGGATTCGATAACCCACAAGGGGGCACACATGCTTAACCGGTCAAACCAAATTCGGCTCACCGATGCCGGCGAAACCTCAGCCGCAGACTTGCTCCGCGAAGTGCTCGCAGACCGCCGCATGACGCCAAACGAGTTGGCGCAACGGATCGGGGTCGCACAGCCGCTTCTTGCGCGGATACTCGGCCAAAAGACGTTCATGACGGCCGAAGTGGCTCGTGCCATTGAGAACGAGACTGGCGTGCCTGCTAAAGTTTTCTTGCGACTGGATGCACGCTATCGGCGCAAGCGCCTGGGGACGCCAGACTAACGCATCATCGGACACGAAACGCCCTCGACGGCTTCACTATTTAGTGAAGTTGCCGAGGGCGTTTTTGCGTCCCGTCATGCTAGTTGAAGTGATGGCGCAGCGCGCGCCACACGCAGACGCGGGGACGGGGTCTTGTTTGATTTCTTGAGCGAGGCGGTAAAGCATGTAGAAGCGGTCGCCGTTCTCGAAGAACATGATCAGCGTCAGAAAAGGGACGAGAATGATGGCGGCCAGAGGCAGATGACGAAACGCATGCAGGTCATCTCAGGTGATGTCGGGACGATTGGGCGACCCGAGCATAATCAGTTGGGGCGAAAAACCTAGTCGTTTGCCTCGCTGCGATGCAAGCAAAATGTTTCAGCTAAGATTCATCGTCAGACCAAGCCGGCGCGTTTCACCTGGCCCTGAGTATAAGCGGAGCCTGCTGTAAAACCTGAACTTGGGTTTTGTCGCAGGCTTTTTTTGTTAACGAACCTAATGACAGCCCCAGCGTATCGGGCAAAACGCGTGAAGGGGTACAAGCTTGTACGGCGGGCGAGGATGTTCACGTTGTTCAACATGCTGTGAACTTTATACGGTCAATGCGGCCAATGATTGTAAGCGGTTTTTGCTATAGACTGAAACTATAGAAGCGCTTCTAAGAAGATTGTTGAAGGTGGCAGAATATGACAAGTGAACAGATGTGGACGTATATCAGGGAGACACCTGAGGTCGCCCACCGACTATTGCATGAGTTTGACTCGAACTATGCGGATATCCATTTTTCAGACGTGAAGAATGTCGTATTCGTTGGTTCTGGCAGTTCTCTTAACATTGCAACCGTGGTGACCAATTTTTATGAAAATAGGCTCGGCCTGTCCGTCAAGACCTATCATCCCGATGCGTTCTTGAATCTGAATCAGGTGAATTTGCCGAAAGAGAGCACCGTCGTTGTGGGTATTTCACAGACGGGGACGAGTGCTGGCTCGGTGGCGGCATTGCAACGAGCGAAAGAATTGGACTTCTTAACGGTAGCCATTACTGAGCGGCGACAGACGCCACTGGCAGAAGTTGGACATTTTTATTTTAACTTCGGATCCGGTGAAGAGGCATGCAACGCCAAAACAAAGGGGTACACTAATAGTCTAATCCTTTTGTACTTGCTTGGCGTCAAGTTGGCGGGAGAGCGCCTGCCAGCAGCAACACGCGCAAGTGTCTACGCGGAACTTGAGGCGGCGGTCGATGAGATCGACGGCACCATTCAGCGGACGCAAGACTGGTTTGATCAGAATCGTGACTGGGTTCGAGTCGAGAGCCTGCTACTGATTGGGGCTTCTGAGTATTTGGGAGCCATCAGCGAAGGTTCGTTGAAAACTTCTGAGACAACGCTGGTACCTGGTGCGTTCGTGACAGTTGGCGAGTTCTCTCACGGGATCCATCGAACGCTTAATGGCAACACCAACGTCATCTTAGTGAACAGTCCAGATGATCCATTGGAAGAGACGTACATCTATCTGAAGGATAAGGTTAACCGGGTCGCTATCATCGATACGACTGGGCGGCTTGACTCAGGGCTAGCCGTTGAGAACCGATTATACGGTATTTCGGCCGTCAATGTGGGGGTTGTGTTCCAGGTCTTGGCGTACTGGTTACCCGCGTATATCGGCAACGATCCAAATCTCGTCATTAATCATGATTATGAGCTACTCGTGCATAACAGAATTTAGCGGAGGCGAATTGAGTGGAGAGAACAGCATTTATTGTGAAGCAGTTGATTCAGGCTGATGACTATCTCTCCACTGAATTGATTGCGCGACGGTTGAGGGTGTCAAGCAAAACCGTGCGAAGTGACCTCGAAGAGCTTGAGGGTGAGCTAGCAGAATACGGCATGCGAATTTTGCGAAAACCTGGTAAGGGCGTTCGCATCGAGGGTCAGCCCGATGCCAAACGGCGGCTGCTGCGCAAAATCGATCACTATGGCAACAGCGAGACGACAGACCTTCTTTCCCGCCAGATTGATCTTGTGTTACGTGTGATCGGTCGATCGGCACCGGTTTACATTAAAGATATTGCGGTGGACTTTTTCGTCAGTCGAGCAACAGTGAATCGTGATATTGCGTTGCTAAACAGGGAATTCCTGAGTGACTTTGGCCTTTCTTTGGAGAACGGGGCTGATGGCCTTACCGTTATTGGGGAGGAAACAAGCAAGCGTTCGGCGATGACGCGGCTGATCACAATGAAATGCGATGCTAAACTGCAGTCTATGGCTGTTGAGGATGATGAGTTCATCGTCTATCTGCAGCAGCTTATTGGCATCGATATCACCAGCCTGATTCGATTGTTGAATCGTGTTGAGCGGGACTTTAGAAGTCAGATGACGATTGCCGCACAACGGAACTTCTTGATCCATGTTGCGGTTGCGATTACGCGAATTCGCAACCGGAAGACTGTGCCGACAGCCCCTAATCTTGACCAACAGATCGATGCGCACACTGATGAGATGCAGCAACTTAAGCGTGCTGTGAGCGAAGTTGAGCGATTTTATTCGGTTAACTTTGACCGTCAGGAGCTGTATCTTCTGTTATTACACGTCATCAGTTCCGAGAATCTAGAAGTCGGCGAACAGACGGGTATTCCAACGGACTTTGAAATTCAGGTTAAAGCGCTGATTCAACGAGTTTCAAAAGAGGCCGGACGAGATTTTACGCATGATGACGAGCTAGAGAAGTCGTTGATTCTTCATCTGAGAATTGCGCTGAAGCGGGTCGAGTTTGGCATGCGGATCGAGAATCCATTCTTAGCGTATGTGATCGAGCACAATTTTGATTTGTTTGTTGCCGTTAAGAACAATATCAAGACGGTGTTTGCGAGTGGCGTTGTCCCAGATGCTGAAATCGCCTATATCACCATTCACTTCATGGCTTCAACAGAACGAATTCAAAAGAAGCCGCGCGTGATGGTGCTGTGCGCCAGTGGCTTAGGGGTCTCGCAGCTCTTACTGGAACGAATCAAGCGTTACTTTCCTAATTATGATGTCAAAGGGGTCATTCGACTCGATGATCTGCAAACGCTAACGCCTAAAGATGTTGACCTAATCATTTCAACGGTTGAGATTAAAACACGCACAGAGATCGCGTTCGTTGTGATCGATCCGATGGAGGACTTAGGGGACATCAAGAATGAGGTTTACCAAGACACAGTGCGGGTTGAAGGCACCCGGGCGCCATTTGAATTTCGCGCGGATGGGGTGCTACAGCTGGACGACTTTGCGACGAAAGAGGAGCTCCTCGATCGCGTCTCTGATTGGCTAATCGCCAGGGATTGTGCAACGCCTGATTACAAGAAAGCGCTACTGGATCGTGAGGCGATTGGCTCCACCTACATCGGGAAAGGAATCGCGCTGATTCACGGACGCTATAACAGCGCACAGGGGCGCCCATCGTTAAATGTCGTGCGTCTGGGGCATCATATTTTGTGGGATCGGAAGAATGAGGTTGACTTGCTGTTCAACTTTATTCCGACAGAATCCTCCCGTCAGGATTTTGCCCTGTTGTTCAGAAGAATGGGCAGAACCATTGATAACGGGACGTTTTGGAAGCAAATAAAACAAGTCGAGCCGCAAAAAATGGTCGACCTGCTTAATAAGGAGTTTGGTTTATGAATATCGACAGTCGCCTAATTTTTCTGAATGTAGATTTTTCAGATAAATTTGAGTTGATTGATTTCTTAACACAGAAACTGCAAGAGGCGGATTACGTGGTGGCGCCTGAGAAGGACTTCAAGGCCCATATCTTACAACGGGAGGCAGACACGTCGACAGACATGGGCAATGATATTGCGATTCCGCACGCAAAATCAAAAGACATTCGTAAGCCATTTGTCGCGTATGCCAGATTACAGGAATCAATCGTTTGGAATGAGAAGCAAGGGAGTCGGGTCAGCATGGTCTTCATGCTGGGGGTGCCAGATCAGTCTGAAAATGGCGTACACCTTCAGATGCTTTCCAGCTTGGCGCGTAAGCTGATTGACAATGATTTTCTGCTGACGATCAAGCAAGAAGATGATCCGACGAAAGTTGCGCAATTATTAGCAGAGTAGAATGGGGAATCCAGATGAATATTTTGAAAAGAGAGATCAACCGAATTAAGGAGTCTCTGATGACGGGCGTTGGCTATATGATTCCGTTCGTTGTGTTCGGCGGGATTTGTATTGCCTCGACGATCGCGTTGAGTGACATGTCTTCTAAAGGCGTCAATATCACCAACCCGATTCTAAAAGTGATCAACGATTTTGGGTCACAGTCGATGGGGATGATGGTGCCGATTTTGGCGGCCTTTATTGCGTTTGGGTTTGCAGATCGTGCTGCCATTATGCCAGGGTTTCTTGGTGGGCTGATTGCGGTTAACGGGCAGGCCGGCTTCTTGGGCGGTCTGGTTGCAGGAATCCTTGCGGGATATATTGTGATGGGTATCAAGAAGATCCATGTGCCGGCAACATTGCGAGCACTGGTGCCGATCTTCATTATTCCGCTTATCGGGGGCTTGGCCGTTGCGATTATTATGCAGTACGTTGTGGTGGCGCCGATTGGCGGGCTGATGAAGACCATGACTGCTTTCTTGAAGGGCATGCAAGGGGGTAACGTGATTCTCCTTGCCGCGATTCTTGGCTTTATGACCGCCTTTGATATGGGCGGTCCGGTGAACGTCGTTGCGTGTCTGTTTGCTTGGTCGTTCTTTGCGGACAACATCTATACGTTGTCTGCCCCGGTTGCCGTTGCGATTGCAACGCCACCATTGGGGATGGGCTTAGCAACCCTGCTGGCGCGACACCGCTATGATGAGATGGACCGAGAAGCAGGTAAGGCTGCATTGGTCATGGGCATGATTGGTATTTCAGAAGGCGCAATTCCGTTTGCGGCAAAGGATCCACTTCGGGTTATTCCGGCTAACTGTATCGGTGGTATGGTTGGGGCAGTGATTGCGATGCTCGCTGGGGTCAACGAATACGCGCCTCATGGCGGGCCAATCGTGGCATTGGTTGCAACGAACAAATTGATGTATTTACTGGCAATCGCGGTTGGTGCATTGGTCACCGCGTTGGTGGCTAACTTCTTGAAGTTTGGCCTCAAACCAAAAGATAAGGCGTCGGTCACCGAAAAAGCTGCTTAATGAGAGGATGAATATGATGACAATTGTTGGGGTAACATCGTGCTCAACGGGAATCGCGCACACGTACATGGCCGCAGAGGCGATTAAGAAGGCGGCCAAGAAGCTGGGCTATAAGGCCAAAATTGAAACGCAGGGATCAGTCGGCACTGATGATCGGCTGAGCGCATCGGACATTGCGGATGCTGACCTGGTGGTGATTGCCTCTGACGTGTCGATATCTGGTAGTGATCGTTTTGAAGGGCTAGATAAGGTTTATCGTTCAGGCTCTGAGCGGTTCATTGTCGATGCTGAAAAGTCGCTGCGGGAAGCGTTCAACGAGATCGGCAAGCCGATTGCTTAATAGTATCGGGCTGAGGTGCACGCGTTAAAAGTAGCACGCAAGCTGGGGCAATCGAATAATTAAACGAACAAGGCCACAATGCAGGAAATCGTATTGTGGCCTTGTTTGAGTTTGAGACAAGCGAGTTGTAGCGGTCATCTTGTGAGACTTGGGCCAGAACCGAAACTGCTTTTGCTCAGTCGAGGCGCATCGTCAGACCAAACTGCCGCGTTTCACCCGGCGCAGCGATCATGTTGCCGGCCTTTTGATACCAGTTGGTCGGGGCACCGATTTGATCCGGTAGACCGTTGAAGGGTTCCAGGCAGACGAATGGGGCCAACAGATCCGCCGGGCTCCAGATGGCGAGGTAGGGGAAATCGGTGAGGCTCAGTGTCAGCGACTCCTTGCCGTCTGTGCGGGCCAGTGTGACCCCGGTCGCCTCGGGCGCATCGATCAGAATCAGCCCGTGGTTCAGGCGTTCATGGGTCAATGCAAGCTGGGCGCCGTCTGCTTCCTTCAACGGCTCGATCTCACCGTTGCGAAACGGTAGCGGGCCGACCCCAAACTTATGTAGGGGCAGGGTCGCGTTGTGCAGCGTCACGGTGTACGCATCCATCGGCTGCGTCAGCGTGAATGCCGGGTGAAACCCGAGCGCAAATGGCATCGGCCGCCGGTCATGGTTCACCACGGCGTAAGTGATCTGAAGACCTGTCGTGGTCAGGTGGTAGGTGATGGTCAGCGCAAAATCAAACGGGTACTGCGCGTTGGTTGCGTCGGTTGCGTGCAGCGTTAGCGCAACCGTGTCGTCAGTATCCTGGGTGATGGTCTGAAAACGCATATCGCGCGCAAACCCGTGCTGGCGCATGGGATAGACGGTGCCATCGAGGGTGTACTGATCCTGATTGGAGCGGCCGATGACGGGGAAAAGAACGGGCGCATGGCGCTGCCAGTACTGACCCGTCTCATCCGTCCAAATTACTTGACGCTTGTCCGCCTTGCGAGACAGCGTGGTCAACTCCGCGCCATCAGCGCTGATGGTGGCGGTGAACTGTGAATTTTCGAGTGTGATCATGCTTCCACCTCCTGAAGGGGAGTGATGCGCACGAGCTCACCGATCACGCCGACTTGAGCGCCCTGGGCGATCTTATCGGTGCGCGAAGCATGCACCACTTGAAACTTGTTTTGCTTGACGATAAGGGAGTTGTCGCTGTGAAAGTCGGCCGGTAGCGGTTGGTTGGAACCGCGAAGTAGCATCACAACGAACTTGAAGCCCGCGGTCGTAACTTCACACGGGCTGTAATGCAGGGTGTCGCTGAAAAATTCAACGACAGTGCCGGCGGGAACGTAGAAGAGTTGGGCGTCCTGGGCGGCATTGAACTGGCCGGCGTGCATCTGGCTGCGCTTGCCCAGCACCATCACGACTGGGGTGCTGAAGATGTTCAGTTCGCTTCCTTGATGGTACTCAACGGCGGTCAGTGCCGTACTGTGGCCGGCACACTCGCCGGCTTCGATGGGCAGGCCGGCGAAGACATCCGCACCGATGGTTTGGATGATGGGGAGGCGCTCCATTGCCGGGTTGGTGGGCGTGTAAACGTTGGCGCCGGCAGGAATCGAAATGGTGGCCATGAATTGGTCGAGTTCATGGAGGGGGTATTGGGCATACACGAGGCCGAAACGCGCAAATTCGGGCTCATCGAGCGTGCGAATTTGCCGGTCTGGGTTGAGCTGACGTAGCTGTTCAAGTTGATTCATGATAACCTCCTTTTGCGGTGTGGTGACGGGGACTTTGCCCCAACGGTTTGAAAAAAGCCGCGCCCAGAAGTGGGGAACGGCTTAGTGGGGGGACACGGCGAATTAGGTCGCGGTCGGGCGACTCATCGGTTAGTCGTGGTAGACGCCTTCGTTCCACTTCTCGATTTCCTCATCAAAGAAGTGGGGGTTGTCCTTTTGGTCGGGGTTCGGCGTTGCGAGGTGATCGATCTTGTCGATGATGGCCTTGTTGGCGTCATCGGCCTTGTAGGTGGCGTTGAGAAAGGCCTTCACGATGTCTTCAGCCAAGTGCTCACCCGTGGTCGCACCGCCGAAGCCGATGACATTGGCATTCAGCTGCTCGCGGGCGTAAACCGCGCTGGTCACATCGCCAACCAATGCGGCGCGAATGCCTTCATTCTTGTTCGCCGCGGTGGAGATGCCAATGCCTGTGCCGCACAGGACAACACCGAGATCAGCGCGGCCATCTGCGACATCCTCCGCCACCTTTTTCCCATAAATCGGGTAGTGCGTGCGGTGCGTGTCGTAGGTGCCTTCATCAATCACGTCATACCCCAAGTCCTTGAGCATGTTCGAAATCTGGATCTTAACGTCTGTCACAATGTGATCGTTCCCGATGGCAATAATCATTTGAGTGCTTCCTTTCTGATGGCCTAGATCATCTTTTCGAGCATGTCGAGCCGAACCTGATGCCGGCCGCCGGCGTACTCTGTGTCCAGATAGCGTTGGATCATCGTCAGTGCCTTGTCGAGGCCGATGATGCCGGTGCCGATCGAAATGGCCTTGGCACCGTTGTGCTCCGCCGTCATGTGGGCGGTGTTTTCTTCGGTGACGTTCGCGGTCACCATGCCCTTCAGCTTGTTGGACGCCATCGCCGAGCCCACGCCGTAACGGTCGAACATGATTGCCTTGTGCGCGGCACCGCTCAAAATTTTTTCAGCCACGGCAACGGAAGAATCAACGAAGTCCGAAGCGGGTTCGGGCGTCACATCGATCACCCGATATTCGTGCGCGATTAAGTATTGCTTGACGGCTTCCTTCATCGCAAAACCGTCTGTATCTGCGCCAATAACTACATCCATAATGAAATCTCCTCCGTGTTGAGTTAGGCCGTCGTCATGACGGTCGTGTATTTGCTGTAAGTTGCGACATCGTTGCGATTGATGGCAGGATTGGTGATCAATCGATCCACCTGGCTCAAATCGTAAAAGGAATAGAAGTCTTGCTTGTTGAGCTTGCTGAGGTCAGCAACAACATACCGGTGCGCCGTATTGTCTAAGGCGATGCGCTGCGTCTGACCTTCCTCGGGGTTGGCGTTGCTGATGGCGTTGTCCTTCACCCCGTTCACGCTGATGAACGCTTTAGTGGTTCGCAGGTGAGAGAGGACATCGTTGGCCAGGCTACCGATGAAGGCCCCAGAGCGGGCGCGATAGCTGCCACCAATCAGTTGAAGTTGAAACTGGTCGGCACGCTCCTGAAAACTTTCGAACACAGGTAGACTATTCGTGATCATACGAACATCGCCGACCAACAGGTGTGCCGCGATCAGTTCGTTGGTTGTGCCTGGGCCGAGGTAAACGATATCGCCTGGTTGAATCAGACTGGCCGCAATTTGCGCGACCTCGTCTTTCTCGGAAACGTTGAGATTGCGCTTCTGGATCCGGGAAAGCTCGGGTAACGCCTTCATGGTTAAGCTTTGTGCACCACCATGAACTCTGAGCAACGCATGATGCGTGTCGAGAACTTCCAGGTCACGCCGGACGGTCATTGGCGAGACGCTGAGCGCTTCCCCGATCTCGTTGACGGAAGCGGCGCCGCGCTGGTTGACGAGTTTCTGGATCAACAGCTGACGTTCGTGCTTGAGCATTTGCTCACCCCTTTCGTGTTCATAAATGTTCAACTTTGTTCACGTGCACAGATTAGCATCCTGCTGCCCCCTCGTCAAGGGGTTTAATTGAATTTCGGTTCAGTTATGGACAGCTAACCTGAGTTACGGGGTGCCGCTTGGGCTGGCAGAATTGCCATTGAGTCGGGCGCCTGTACTATATCAAAAAATTTTTCTGTATCGAAAACAGGCTGTTCACCTGGTGGGTGAACAGCCTGTTTTGGGGCGAATTGTGAAAAAGTTACGTTATTTTATGCCAGGATCAACTTCACGTTTTTTGAATAGAAGTCGATAAAGTGTTCATCTAATTGCGAATTTGTGATGAGATGGTCGTCTGGCTTCATCTGGTAAAACTCGAAGAACGCGCGCTGCCCCATTTTAAACAAGTCACTGATGATGTAGCGCTCGCGGCTATTTGAGAGCGCAAGCCCCTGAAGTTCCGCGGCGTTACTATTGAACGTGGTGAGCGAGAGCTGGTCGATCCCGCGAACGCTGATGAACGACTTGTCAAACTGCATCGGTTGGAGCATACGTTCCGCTAGATTACCGTTCACAGAATCAGACTTGGCATCATACAGCCCACCAACCAGGATCAAGGTTGGCGAGTTGGGCATGGTGGTCATCTTGTTAAAGGCCGCAATGTTGGAGGTGACGACTTGGATGTCCGTGGTGGGGAGGTAGTCAACGATGAGTTCGTTGGTTGTCCCCGGCCCCAAGTAGATGAAGTCACCGGGTTCAATCGTTGAAGCTGCCTTGGCCGCAATCGCGGATTTTTCATCGAAGTGGAGCATCTGGTTATCTTTGAACGAACTCGATTGGCTGATGTCGAAGTCGATGCTTGTGACGCCGCCGTAGATTCGCTTGATCAGGTTACCTGCGGTCAGTTCCTCAAGGTCCCTGCGAATCGTCATGCCCGAAACGCCAAGCGCATCTTCGAGTGATCTAACGGACATGACTTGGTTTTTTTTAATTAGCTCAAGCTCCATCGCCTGGCGTTCATGTTTTAACAATTGACTGTGCCTCCTGAATAACAAAACTACCCAAAAATTAACAAAGATGAACATTTACTGTTGACCCCTGTTGCTTCGCGGGTGTATTCTGCTGTTGTTAAAGACGAATGCGTTTACAAAGAAAGGGGAGATTCTGATTGCAGTATATCCTAGTTAGTCACGGCCCACTCGCTTCAGGGGTGCTTGGCAGCGCCGAGATGATCTTGGGCCCTCAGGACAACGTGAGAACGTTATCAGTTGTGAATGATACCACGTTGGAGGGCATGACAGCACAAATTGAGGCGGCCTATGATGAATCGGGACAGGCAGATACGGTGATTCTGTGCGACATTTTGGGCGGAACGCCATCAAATGCAAGTATGCGATTTATTGTCGGTAAAAGCAACGTGCGAATTCTAACTGGATTAAACCTACCGATGGTCATCGAGATGTTCATGGCAGCTGATAAATCACTGGATGAACTCGTTGAGATCGGGAAACAGTCCTATACAAAGGGATTGAATAGTTTCAAGCCGGAAGATTTGGTACAGCGTGAGTCCGAAGAAGACTTTGCACTCTAAGGAGGATCACCATGGCAATAGAACTTGTAAGAATTGATGATCGTTTGATTCACGGCCAGGTTGCCACAACTTGGACCAAGAACTATGAGATTGAACAGATTTTGATTATTGACGACAAGACAAAGAACGATCCCGTCGCTCAGTCTGTCGCGAATTTTGCCGTGCCGGAAGGGGTCAAGGTCATGATCTTTGGCGTCGAGCAGTTCGGCAAGGTGATGAAGAAGAATCCGATTAAGAAACGGACGATGCTATTATTTACGAACCCAATTGATATTCTGTACCTCGTGAATGAGGGCTTAGACATTAAGGAAGTCAATGCAGGTGGGATGCGCTACAACGAAAAGCGCGAACGCGTACATAAGGCAATTTCGGTCACTCCGGAAGAAGATGCAGCGTTCAAGTCACTCGAAGAAAAAGGCGTGTTCATCAATGTTCAGATGGTGCCAAAGGATCCGCGTGTGGATTATGCCACATTGCGTGTCTGATTGCGTCTGCTAGCTCACGCTGGCACGCGAAATAGGAGGAGAAGATATGCTACTTCAGTCGATTATCATTTCGATATGGGCTGGCTTGTGTGCATTGGATCAATTCGGCCCCCACTTAGGGTTCCGGCGTCCGCTGCTGGCGGGGGTCGTGGTTGGTCTGATTCTAGGCGATCCGGTTCAAGGGTTGATTATTGCAGGGACCTTGGAACTTATGTGGCTAGGCACGAACAATGTGGGCGCCTATCAGCCGCCTGATGTCATCTCGGGTGCGGTCGTTGGGACTGCGATCGGGATCATGTCTGGTAAAGGAACGGCTGCGGGCGTGGCGGTTGCGATTCCCGTTGCCTTGTTGGTTCAACAGCTCAGTATGATCATCATGACCTTTAACGTGGTCTTAGTTCACCGGGCAGATAAGGTCGTTGAATCCGGTGAGTTTTACAAGATCGATAAGTTACAGTGGCTTGGCGCATTAACGTTCTTCCTCAGTCGGTTTGTACCGGTCTTTATCGCGGTTTATCTTGGCGCAGGCGCCATCAAGACCGTGTTGGCGATGGTGCCCGCGTGGGTAATGACCGGGTTGACGGTTTCGTCTAAGATCATCCCAGCAGTTGGGCTTGGGATGTTGCTGTCGATGATGATGAAGAAGGATATGTGGATTTTCCTGACGCTTGGCTTTGCGTTTGCGGCATGGATGCAGCTGCCAACGATGGCAATTGCCGCGATCGCACTGTGCTTTGCGGCGATCTACGACATGATTCAAAACCGTGAAGGGGCCGTTGAAACGTCCGATCAGGAAAGCGACACGTCCAAGGTCACCGTGGCAGATGATGATGAAGGGAGCTATGACCTATGACCGAAGTCACGCAAGAGAATAAGCTGACGAAGAAAGATCTCTTCAAAATGTTTTGGCGCGCTTCCTGGACCATCCAGTTCTCGCATAACTATGAACGGATGCAGAGTCTGGGGACACTGTATGCCCTGCAACCGGTTTTGAGCCGCTTGTACAAGGGCAAGCCAAAGGAGCAACGTGTCGCGGCGCAAAAACGTCACTTGGAATTCTTCAACAGTCACCCCGCGCTGAATCCATTTATTCTCGGGATCACGGCTGCGATGGAAGAAAACACGGCTGAAGACGAAAAAGACTCTGTCATCGCGGTTAAGACGAGTTTGATGGGCCCGCTTGCTGGGCTCGGGGATAGCATGCTGAACTTCACCTGGACGCCGATTGCAGGCTCGATTGGGGCATCGTTCGCAATTCAGGGGAACTTCCTGGGCGTCATCCTGATGTTCCTGATGATCAATGGGCTGTATTGGCCGTTGAAGTACTATGGCACGATGTGGGGCTACAATCAGGGCCGTTCGCTGCTGACTTCCGCCAATGGGAAGAAGATCCTCGATCGTATCAGTACCGGGGCCAATGTTCTCGGGGTGATGGTCACCGGCGCGTTGATCACGTCAACCGTGACGTTAAAAACCGGCCTTAAATACGGGAGCGGGAAGACGGCAATTGATGTTCAATCGATGTTGGACAAGGTGGTCCCGTTTGTTCTCCCACTGTTGATTACGTTACTCTGCCTGTACCTGATCAAGAAGTGGAACGGCAAGCACGTTGTGGCTTTGATTTTTGGCATTATCATCGTCGCAATTGCCCTTTCCGCCTTTGGTATCATTGCCTGACGTTAAGAAAGGAAGGTCATTATGCGCGCAGTTCTGGTATTGATGGATACCCTGAGAAAAGATGCGCTGAGTTGTTACAATCCGGACACGCCGATCAAAACGCCAAACCTGGATGCGTTTGCGAAAGAATCATTAGTGTTTGATAGCCACTACATTGGGTCGACGCCTTGCATGCCTGCACGGCGAGACCTGATGACGGGGCGGTTGAATTTTCTGGAACGGTCGTGGGGGCCGATTGAGCCATACGATGTGACGTTCCCCAAGATGCTTCAGCAAGCGGACGTTTTTACCCATCTGACGACTGATCACTGCCATTATTTCCGGCAGGGCGGAGAAGATTATATCAACCAGTTTACGACTTGGGACATGCATCGCGGTCAAGAAGGTGATCCTTGGGTCTCAACGATCAAGGATCCAGAGTGGATGCCGGAGGACTACTATGGTCGGCTTCGGCGTCAGTATCAGGCCAATCGGACTAAGTGGTACGAGAACGAGGATGAATACCCGACGCCGCGCACATTTCGTTCAGCGTGTGACTGGCTGGATCAAAACCAAGGGGAAGATAACTTCTTTCTCCAGTGTGAAGTATTTGATCCCCATGAGCCGTTCGATGTTCCAAGCAAATATATGAAGCAGTACGATCCGAATTACGATGGGCCGTACTTCGAGACCCCCGTGTACGGTAAAGTGGACGTGCCTAAGCGGGCCGAGGAATACATTCGCAACCGTTATTCAGCGCTGGTGACGATGACCGACCACCACTTTGGTCAGCTAATTGCCAAGCTCAAGGCGCTGAATATGTACGATGACACGCTCATTATCGTGACCTCTGATCACGGGTACTTCCTCGGCGATCGTGGCTTGTTCGGCAAGAACTATATGCATAACTTCAACGAACTGGCAGCCCTGCCGCTGATGGTGCACGATCCCCGGGGGCGGCGGAACGGTGAACGAACCCAGAATCTGTCGCAGAACATTGATGTGATGCCAACGATCTTGGATTACTTCAACGTTCCAATCCCGCCGGATGTTCGCGGCAAGTCATGGGCGCCGCTCTTTGACACCAGCGTGGCCGAACCGACCAATGGTAAGCAGTACGCCATTTATGGCGCACACGGCATCACGGTCAACATCACAGATGGTCATAAGACCTACTTCCGTGCCCCTAAAGCAGATAACAAGCCACTGTTCGAATATGCCGGGATCCCGACAACGATTCGACACTGGTTAGGGGAAGCCAATCCTCAGGACATTCAGATGGGCCGATTCCTGAAGCGGACGCAGTATCCCGTCTACAGAGTGCCCGTGTTGTCGCCTGCAATTCTCGACGGCTTGGGTGACATGAGTGCCTTCACTCGGGACAGTCTGCTGTTTGACTTGGATACCGATCCGGGCCAGCGCCAGCCGATCACCGATGAGAACCTAACGACACGGTATAAGCGAGCCTTGGTTCGTGAGATGATTGCAAATGACGCACCGGTTGAGCAGTATGAGCGGCTACAACTTGAATCCGAATATCAAGCCGCAACGAATTAACGTCGCACGCCACCGGGGTGTGGTTGATGGTGCAAAGCCCTGCAGTTGTCGCTGCAGGGCTTTGCTGACGAATTAGGGGCAACCTAGCGCGGCGTTCACTGTTGAACTGATTGAAGCAAGGAGAGCAGATGCAAATAGGACTTTTGTACTTTGTGGTGATTTTACTGGCCAATTCGCTGGGGGCCGTGTCGGGAATGGGCGGCGGGGTGATCATTAAGCCGGTGTTTGATTTGATTGGCGCGCACAGCGTGGCCGCCATCTCATTCTATTCGGCCACGGCGGTTTTCACGATGTCGGCTGTGTCGACCCTCAGGCAGGTTCGAAGCGGCGTCAAGATCGAAGGCCGGATGCTGCTGGGGATCGCGCTCGGCGCGCTTGGCGGTGGCTGGGCGGGGAATGCGGCATTGAATTGGCTGCTGAGGGTGTGCCAGAACGAGGGAACGGTTAAGCTGATTCAAATCGTGATCACGATCGTGACGCTGCTGTTCGCCCTTTTGTACACGCGCAATGACTGGCAGGGGGCACACTTAGCTGCGTTTGGTTGGTATCTCGCGTGTGGGGCCCTGCTTGGCTTCTTCGCCAGCCTGCTGGGGATCGGCGGCGGCCCGATCAATGTCTCGCTGTTGATGTTGATGTTTGGGATGCCGATCAAGCTGGCGACGGTTTACTCGATCGGGACGATTTTCTTTTCACAGCTGTCGAAGCTGGTCTCGATCGCGCTGACCGGGCAGCTGCTGACGTTTGATTTAGGCATCTTGGCATTCGTTATCCCAAGCGCCATTCTGGGTGGATTGATCGGGGCGCATCTCAGCCATCTGTTGTCGCCACGGTACGTCACCATTGTTTTTCAAGCGATGATTCTGTTTGTCATCGTGATCAACCTCTACAACGGGGTCATGTTATGCGTCTGAATGATATTGACTGAACAAGTCAGAACGGGAGTCGTGCCATGAAAAGTGTTTCGATTTTGATCAAACCGGCCTCGGCGCTGTGCAACCTGCGCTGCAAGTATTGCTTCTATGCGAATGTTAGCTCGATGCGCGAGGTGCGGTCGTTTGGCCGAATGAAGTTGGGGCTGGTCGATCAGCTCGTGGCCAGTGTTTATGCGGACCTTGATGACGGGGATGAGTTGACTATCGCCTTTCAAGGCGGCGAGCCGACCTTGGCCGGGCTTCGTTATTTTGAACACTTTATTGCCACCGTGCAGACTCAGGCTAAGGCGGTGACGGTGCACTACGCCCTGCAAACCAACGGGATGGTGATCAACGAAGCGTGGTGTCGCTTCCTGAAGGCCAACGACTTTTTGGTGGGCCTGTCAATGGACGGCACCCCCATTTATCACGACTTGAATCGCCTGGACACGCACGGCCGCGGCACGTTCTTTCGCGTGCATCAAACCAAGGAATTGTTTGATCAATACCAGATCCCCTATAACGTGTTGTGCGTGCTGACCAATCCACTGGCCAAGCATGCGCGGAAGGTCTTTAACTACTTCAAAGCCAATCACGTGGCGTATGTGCAGTTCATTCCCTGCTTGGATGAGCTGGATGCCACGGAACGCAGTGGTTACGCGCTGACGCCGGAGCGCTTTGCCGCTTTTTATCAGACCTACTTCAAGCTGTGGCTCGAGCAGTTGGCAGACGGTCACTACCAGAGTGTGAAGCTGTTTGATGACGTGATCAACCTGTTCAAGTTTGGCCAGGCAACAGCGTGCGGCATCACCGGCCCGTGCCGCATTCAGTACGTGATCGAGGCGGATGGCAGCGTTTATCCTTGTGACTTTTATGCGCTGGATGAATACAAGTTGGGCTATATCCAAGAACAAACGCTCAAGGAATTGTTCAACCAACCACGGGCGTTGACCTTCATGTCGACCAAGCGGGAACTGCCTGCGTACTGCGACAGCTGCCCATTCAAGCGGCTGTGCTGTGGGGGCTGTAAGCGGATGAAGGATGCGATGTACGTCAACGCGAAGGGAGATTTCTGCGGGTATCGGCAACTGTTGGAGACGATCGTCCCGAGACAGGATCAAATCCTTAGCCTCGTTCAGCAGTGTGCGCGCGTTTAGGTGGGGACGCGCCACGGGAAACAGGAATCAATAAAAGTGCACGCAATGCGGCGGGCCGCGTTGCGTGTTTTTGACTGGCCTGCGCAGGCAAATCGTCGGGCTTAAACTAGCACCGACGCTGAAGGCGGCGGCAGAATGGCGTGGCCCGGATGGCCCCCCGTGCCGCGACTGGGGCCAGAAAAAAACCACCCTCAAGCGCACGGAAGGCTTGGGGGTGGTTGCATTAGGGCTTAAGGGCAGGACACTTACTCGGACAAGCGCTTGCGAATCTGAATGAGGGTACGAAGGATAAGCACTAAGACGATGAGGATCAAAACACCGGAGAGTTCGGCAAAAAACGCTAGTGCTTCGAGCAGCCAATAGAACAATATGAGTCACCTCGCTCATCTGATTGGAACGGCCCCGGGAGCTGTTGTGCCGCCACTGCCTGACCGTAGCGGAAAGGCCGGTAATGGTACTGCCAAAAGTGAAATGAGAACGAGAATCGATTGGGCGCGACGATCGATTGCGCGAAACCAATTATCGTTTGAATCTATTTTACACAAAAAGAGGCTTTTGACCCACTGACTTGAGTTGTATTTCCTCCGATAATAAAAATCCAGGCCCTCCGCTTGTGTGTGCGGAGGGCCTGGATCAGCTAGAAAAATAATCGACACATGCGGCTAGTCGTGCAGGGTGAACTGCAACTTCATGCGTGGCGCCGCCAGTTCAACCATCTGGCCGAGCAGCTTGTTACTGTTCTTGAAGGACAGCGCCGCCATTTGGTCATTGATGGTCGTCAGGTAGGCCGGCAGGTCCGCTTGCGTTGCAGCGGCCGCGTCGGCTTGGCGCTGCAGGTAGCGGCAGGCCGCCACGGTGTTTTCTTCAAAGACGTTCTCTTGGTCTTCGAACAGCGCGAAGTCGGTGTCGCCGAACACCGCCATGAGGTTAGAGAGCCAGTACATCTTGGTGGCGTCGAACTCGCCGGTGGTGTCGCGGTAGGTCGCCGGCGTGTCGGTGACGTTGGCGTAAAACGGGATCACGGCGTTGAAGGTGTTCGGGCCAAACGCCAGCCAGTGGATGCCGGCGAGGGCGGCGGGCACGTTGTTGCGGATCTGCAGGATGTGCAGCTCCTGGTTGCGGTTGATGCCGATCGGCCGGTACAGCTTCTTTTGTTCTGGGGTGCCTTGCGTGCCGTACACGTCGTAGGGCGTGTTTTGGTAGTGAGAGGACAGCACGAGCTTGACGTCTTCGATCGAGATCTTGTGGTCGGTCCGGCAGATGAACGGCAGGTCCTGGTCGATCGGGGTGGTGTCAAATTCGGGGTTGAAATACTTTTGGCCGTACCACGCCCGCGGGTTGTTGTAGCGGGTGTCCTTGAAGGAGGCGGAGCCGAAGATGTGGCGCAGGTTGTAGCCCACCGGATCCGGGTTGAGCTGGTTGTCGTCGACTAAGGCCTTGAGGTCTGCGGAGCACAGCGTGTCTTCGGAGTCGAAGTCAAAGTCGGTGATGTTGAAGCGGTTCGGGGCGACCACGTAGGCGTCATCTGGGATGCGCACGGCGGCCCAGTGGTGGCCGGCGATGGATTCGAAGTACCAGACCTCATCCTTGTCGGCAAAACAGATGCCGTTGGTTTCGTACGTCCCGTACTCGGTCAGCAAGGCACCGAGGCGTTCGACACCTTCGCGGGCGCTCTTGATGTACGGCAGGGTGATGGTTGGCATGTCCTCTTCACCGAGGCCGCTGTCAACCAGCGGGTCGATGCCCAGGATGCGGCTGTTGGTGGTGATCGTTTCGGTCGAGGTCATCGCAACGTTGGCGCTGTTGATCCCAGCGGCGGCCCACAAGCCGTGCCCGTCCACGGCTTCCGGCGTGGCGGTGTAGGCCAGCGGGTTCTCCGGCAGGTCAAGGTTGAATCGGCTGAGCACGCTTTGGTAGTGGCGCGGCTGATCCTCGGGCTTCACCAGCACGAACTTCTGCGGGTGCAGTGGGGAGTTGCCGTCTTCGTTGCGCGCGATGATGGTGGAGCCGTCCAGGCTGGCGTTTTTACCGACGAGGATGGTGGTGCAGGAACCTTTGATTCGTTTCGTCAAAATGGTCATCTCTTTCTCGAATATTAGGTCAATTGTAAGCCTGTTGCCGCGATTCGGCTAGGCCTGAAGCAGGACGTCCAGCTCAGTGGCGATGGCGTCGCACTCGGCCAGGTCTTGCGCGATGGCGCCGCTGGCCAGTGGGTGGCCCCCGCCGCCGTGCGCGACGGCGAGCGGGTTGATGCTGACGGTCTTGCTCCGCAGCTCCACGCGGTAGCGGCCGTCCGGGCGGGCGGTGAAGACGGCCCAGGCCTGAATGGTGCTGAGCTGGCCCAGTGGCCCAACAACGCGCTGGGCGTCATTGTTGGTCAGCCCAAGCTCATCCAGCGTGGTCTGATCCAGCGTCAGGCGCCCGGCACCGTTGGCCGACACCGTCACGTGGGTGAGACCGTAGCCGATCAGCTTGGCGATGGGCGGGGTCCACTCGTTTTCGCGGCGGCCGATGGCAGGCGCATCGATGCCGGTTTCAAGCAGCTGTGCCGCCACGCGGTGGGTGGACGGGCGGGTCAGGTCGTACAGGAAGCGGCCGGTGTCGCCGATGATGCCGGCGTACAGGCGTGCCGCCACCGTGGGGTCCAGCGCTAACCGGTCGCTGGCCGCGATCAGGTCGGCGACGATCTCTGAGCTGGAGGACGCGGAGGTGTCGACGTAGCTGAGGTCCCCGAACGGCTCGCGGTCGGGGTGGTGGTCGATTTTCATCACCAGCTTACCGGTTTGCCAGTGGTCACCGGCGATGCGCGGGATGTTGGCGGTGTCGATCACCACGACCAAGGCGTCGGCGTAAGCGGCGACGGGGACTTGGTCGGCCGGGCCGATCCAGGTCAAGGCCGGCTCCGCGGGCCCGGCGGCGTAGACGGTTTTGGTCGGGTAAGCGGCTTGCAGGGCGGCCTGCAGCCCGGTTTGCGCCCCGATGGCATCGGGGTCCGGGTTGAGGTGGCGGTGAATGATGATGGTGTCGTACTGGTCGAACGCGGCCAGTAGGGTTTCTAAGGTTGCAGACATTGTGGCGCCTCCATTCTGCCTTTATTCTAGTAGAATAGGAGACAAGACGCACGCGCAATTGGAGGGTTCTCGCATGAAAAAACGCACCAAGCTCCTGTTCATCTTGTTCGCGGTTCTGGCTTTGCTGGGGCTCGGCGGTCACATTGCCTTGCGCGCCCAAGCGCACCCGGCCACGCCGGCGGCCGCCCAAGTCGCCGCGACAGCCGCGGCAGTCGGCGACACGCGGGTCTTCGGGCCCAAGCGCGCCAAGCTGACGGTGGTGGTGTACCCCGGGGCGTTCGTTGACCCGGCGGCGTACAGCCTCTGGGCCCAGCGGGTGGCCGCGGCCGGCTACCGGGTGGCGATCGTCAGCTTTCCCTATGATCTCGCGGTGCTCGGGGGCAACCGGGCGGACACGGTGGTGAAGGCCGGCCAGCGCTATGTCATCGGCGGGCACTCGCTGGGTGGGGTGATGGCGAGCCGGTACGCGGCGGCGCACCCGCAGGGCCTGGCCGGGGTGTTTTTCCTTGCCAGCTACCCGGACGCCAAGGGTAAGCTGACCGATGTGCCGGCGCTGTCGCTGATGGGCAGCCGCGATGGGGTGCTCAGCTGGTCGGCGTGGCGCAAGGCGAAGGCAAACCTGCCCGCGGCCACAACGTTTGCCCAGCTGACCGGGGGCAATCACGCCGGCTTTGGCGCGTACGGCGGTCAAAAAGGGGACCGCGCCGCCACGGTCAGCAACGCAGCGCAGCAGAAATGGGTCGCCGCGCAGCTGACGCGGTGGCTGGTAACCCTGAAATGAGTGCACGCAAAGAGATTTCATGGTACTCTAATCGCTAGACTGACTTTGGGGGCGCATCATGCAATTATCGAAGACTCGGGCCAACGGGCTGCTGCTGTTGGCGGCGACCATCTGGGGCGCCGGCTACATCTGGTCCAAGCAAGCGACCAATGCGGGCATGCCGGCGGGACTGATCAATGGCATCCGCGGGCTGATCTATGCGGTGCTAGCCTACGCGGCGTTCCATCGCACGATCAACCGAATGACGCGCGCCGACTTAAAGGTGGGCCTGATCGCCGGGGGAATCAACTTCCTGGGCTTTCAGTTTCAGACGATCGGGCTCAGTGATACAACGCCGGCCAGCAACGCTTTTTTGACTGCGACTTACGTGGTGATCGTGCCGTTCATCGTGTGGGTGTTGTTCCACCAGCGACCCGAAGCCAAGAGCTACCTGGCGATCGTGGTGTGCATGATCGGCATGGCGTTTTTGACCAATGTGGTCAGCCAAGGCTTTTCGCTGCACCTCGGGGATGTGCTGACGATCGTGTCGGCGTTTTTCTACGCGCTGCAGATCGTGTACTTCGGCATGACGGCGACCCGCACCGCGCCGTGGATCCTGGCGTTCATGCTCGGCGTGACGCAAGGCGGCTTCGGCTTTCTGTGGTCAGGGCTGTTCGAGCGCGGGACGTACGGCGCGATCGACTGGCAGGCCGGGCTGTGGCCGGTGGTGATCCTGGGTATCGTGTCATCCTTTGGCGCGCAGACCCTGCAGCTGGTGGGACAACGCTTCACCGACCCGACGCCGGCGGGGCTGATCCTGATGACCGAGTCGCTGTTTGGCAGCGTGTTCTCGGTGGTGCTGGGATTTGAACCGTTCACGACCAACCTGTTGATCGGTGGGACCCTGATCGTCGTGGCGCTTTTGACGATGCAGGTCGGGTTGCGCCACCTGTGGCCGTTTCGGCGGCGGGTGCACGGGGAACGCTAAGGGTGAGGCCGTCGCAAACCGGCGGCCTTTTTGTCTGCTCTCATTTTAATCTCATGTTTTCACTTGACTTTAATAGTCAGTCTTGTAAGCTGAATGCAATCAGAATTGGAGGGATGACCATGCAAATCAAGACGCTGACCGTGCACCGCATGATGCTGCACCTGCGCCAACCCGCGACGGTGACCTTCGCCACCTTCGATGCGGTGCCCAGCCTGCTCGTGCGGCTTGAAACCGACACGGGGCTGGTCGGCTACGGTGAGGCCAATCCGGTCGAGCAGGTGACGGGGGAAACGGTCGCCAGCTCGATCGCGGCTTTGGCTACGCTGCGACCGGTGCTGGTGGGCACCGACCCGCTGAGCATCGAGGCCGCACACCGGCGCATGGACGCCGCACTGCTCGGCCACACCGCACTCAAGGCCGGCATCGACCTGGCGCTGTACGACCTGCTGGGCAAGCACACTGGGCTGCCGCTGTACCAGCTGCTCGGCGGTAACGCCAACGCGGTCACGACCGACATCACCGTAATGCTCAACTCGGCTTCGGTGATGATCGCTGAGGCCAAGGCCCGCGTGGCAGAAGGCTTCACGGCGCTCAAAATCAAAACGGGTCTGGATGAGGCGCACGACCGCACCGTCATCGCCGGTATTCTGGCCGCGGTGCCGCCAACCGTCAGCCTGAAGCTCGATGCCAACCAAGGCTGGACGCCCAAGCAGACGATCCGCATGATGCGCCAGTTCGACGTGCCCAACCTGACCATTGTGGAGCAGCCGCTCCCGGCGTGGCAAACCGCCGGCAATCCGCTGGTGCGCGCCGGCATCACGCAGGATCTGATGCTGGACGAAACCGTGCACGATGCCCACGATGCGGCCGCCGCGGTGGCTGCCGGGGCGTGTGACGCGATCAACATCAAGCTGATGAAGGCCAGCGGGCTGTGGGGCGCGGAAGCCATCAACCGCGTGGCCGAGGCTGCCGGCGTCTACTGCATGATCGGCTGCATGGCGGAAAGCCGGCTGGGGATTGCGGCCGCCGCGCATTTTGCCGCTGCGCACGCCAACGTGCGGGATTGTGACCTGGACTCGGTGCTGTTACTGGAAGAGACCCCGTGGCTGCAGGGCGGCTTCACCCAAACCGGTGAGCAGCTCGTGCTCAGCGATGCCCCGGGGCTGGGCGTGACCGTGGATGAGGAGGCGCTGAATGACCGTTTATGATGTCTACCAATGCGGGGTGCGGCGGGCCAGTTTCACCGTCACCCCAGGAACGCCGGTCGCGGTCACGGTGGCGAGCCGCTTGGACCTTCCCCAGTGGGCGCAAAACTGGGCGGGTCAGCCGCTACCACCCCTGGTCGAAGGGGAGTTGCGCGCACATGGCGCACGCTACACCGAAGCGGCTGGGGGCCGTGTCTGGCAACAACGCGATGCGCGCCCGGCCGTGAATTTGTTGGTGCATGATGGGCGCGTAGTGGGGGCGGAAACCACCAATAATAGCGCGACCGAGGTGGTGATCGCGCGCGGGCTTGAGGCGCAGTCCAGCCTGGCCGCTTGGCAGGCCGCGGGGTTGCTGCTTGAGGCACCGGCGCCGCTGCCGGCGGCCTTCACCGCGCAGGTGCCGATGCGCGACGGGGTGCAGTTGGCCACCACCGTGCAGCTGCCGACCACGCCGGGCCCGGCGGCAGTGGTGTTCATGCGCACCCCGTACGGCCGCCAGCTGTACGAAGCGGGGCTGGCGCATTTTGCCCAGCGCGGGTTCGTCGTGGTAATTCAGGACGTGCGTGGGCGCAACGACTCGCAGGGCGAGTGGGTGCCGATGGTGCACGAGGAGGCGGATGGCGAAGACGCCTTGGATTGGCTGGCGGCGCAGTCCTGGTCCACCGGCAAAATCGGCATGTTTGGCGGTTCATACAGCGGCGGTGTGCAGTGGGCCGCGGCCGCCAGCCGCAGCCCGCACCTGACCACGATGATCAGCCAGGTCACCTCCGGCGGGCCGTTCGATGACATGTTCTACCGCAACGGCGCACCGCTGTCGGCCGTGGCCTCCTGGCTCTTTGCGACCGGTGAACGGTATTTTGATCCAACCAAAATGCAGCGCACCGACTGGGCGGACCTGCTGAAGGTGCGGCCGTTCCAAAACATTCCGGTGGTCGGCCTTGGCCATGAGATCTCGGGCTTCTCGACCATCATGGCCCACCCGGACTATGATGCCTGGCATCAGGCGATGGACTGGCCAACGCGCGTGGCCGGCATGCAGGTACCGGTGCTGATCCAAAGCGGCTGGTACGACGATGACGGCGTGGGCACCACCGATGCCCTGCTGGCCACCGCGCACTACCCGGCGACCCAGCGCCGCGTGATCCTCGGCCCATGGCTGCATGGCGGCAACAGTCAATACGACCTCGGCCCTGTCCATCTGGGCGAACAAGCGCTGCGGTTTGATATTGATCTGATTCACCAGCAGTGGTTCGACCACTTCCTAAACGGCGTTGCCAATGGGGTCGAGCAGGGGCCCACCGTCGAATATTACGTGATCCATGAGGACCGCTGGCGCACCGCGACCACTTTTCCCCCGGAAGGGACCGAGACGACTTGGCACCTGGACGCGACCACCGGGACGCTGGCGCCGGATGCGCCAACGCAAGCGGGGACAGTCAGCTACGACTACGATCCAGCCGACCCGACCCCGCAGCTGCTCGATGTCAGCGCCAATGAGTTCCAGTACCCCAACGACTACCAACCGGTTGAGGCGCGGTCTGATGTGGTCAGCTTCACCAGCGCGCCATTGGCCCAGCCGATGACCGTCGCAGGCTGGTTTGACGTCGCCTTTGACGCCCAGTCCAGTGCGGTCAACACCGACTGGGTGGTCAGATTGACCGATGTCACCCCTGATGGGCAAAGCATCAACCTAGCCGACCAGGTGCTGAACGCGCGCTACCGCAACGGCCTAGCCGACCCGACACTGCTGACGCCGGGGGCCACCGCGCATTATCGTATTCGCACGCAAAAAACGGCGTACCGTCTGGCCGCCGGGCACCGCCTGCGGCTGGACATTGCCAGTGCGGCGGACAATCTGATTTTCCCCAACACCAACACGGCCGCCGGCGCCGCAGGGACGACCGCAGTGGTCGCGCACCAGACGATCGTGACCGGGCCCGGGCAGGGCGGCACGGTGACGTTCACCGTGGTGGCAGATTAAAGCAAATAAAAAGGACGCATGATGCGTCCTTTTTACTTGGTTAGGATTTCTTCAGCTTGTTCACCAGCTCCGCCAGCGCCGAAATATCGGTGGCGCTGGTGTGGGTGTCATGCAGCTTCAGGTGGGGAAAACTCTTGAGCAGGCGGCGCTGAACGTGGCTGAGGCGCGGCAGCTTGGCGCGCGACTCGGCGTCTTGGCGGTACTGTTCCAGCCACGGGTATTCGGCCTCCAGGCGTGCGCCGGTGGCTGCCGCCTTTTGCTGCAGCTCCTGCTTGGTCGCAGCGATCGTGTCGCCGATGCGCTTGGTGGCGGCACCAAAGGCCAGCAGGTTGGCCAGCGTGAAGCCGAAGTCAAAGGCGAACAGTGCGATCAGCGCGAACGCCGCAAAGACGCCGTAGCGCGCGTCGATGTGGGTGACCACCTGCGCGACCAGCGGGTGGATGACTTTGATGATCACGAGCATGCCGACGCCCCAAAAGGCAGAGATGGGTAGCGCCACGCGGCCGTTCAGGTTCAGCGGGATGTTGCTGTAATCCCACCAGCGCGCGTGGAACAGCGCCTCCATCAGCCAGGAGGTGACGTACTCGATCACCGTGATGATGAGCACCGACAGCAGGTAGAGCATCAGCAGGTTGTGCTGGAACGGGTGGATCACCGCGAGCACCGCCGTCATCGAGAACCCGTAGACGGGAATGACCGGACCGGTCAAAAAGCCCGAGTTGACCCAGCGATGTTTGCGGACACTGACGTAGCCGCTTTCCCACAGCCAGCCAACGAAGCCGTACGCGAAGAAGTAAAGCACCCAAGTGGTGAAGCCCTGTGCAAGCGCCATGAGTTGTGCGGAATGTGTCATGAGCAGCCCTCCATTCGCTTCGACTGTAACACACTGGCAAAAGCCGGTACAATAGAAGAAAACTGGAGGTCACCTTATGGACTTCAATCTGATCGGCGACCCGGCCAAGGCGCGCCCGATGGCCCGTTATATGAAAGACCAGTTTCCGTTTGTCGGGGTGCAAACGGTGGCGCGCCGCGCGCAGACCCGCCCGCTACTTCAGGCCGCGAAGTACGAGTCCCTGTCCACGGTGCACGCGTGGCTGCAGGCGCTGTACGCGCGGCCGGAACGCGAGTACCAGTACGTGGCTTACGATCTGGCCGCCAGCGCGGTGCGCCGGTTCACCCTGGCGGACTTAGTGGCGCTTGAGCCGCTGGTGCTTGCAAAGCCGTGGTGGGATACGGTGGATGGCTGGCGCGCCGTATACGGCCGCTACCTGCAGCTGCACCCCGAAGACAAGGACGCGGTGTTCGCGCGCTTCGACCGCCACCCGGACTTCTGGGCCCGGCGCGTGGCCATCACGCTACAGTTACAGGAAAAAGGGGCCACCGACACGGCGATGCTGGCGCAAGCCATCGAATACGATCGCACCACCCCTGAATTTTTCATTCAAAAAGCGATCGGGTGGGCGCTGCGGGCGTACAGCAAAACGGACGCGGCGTGGGTACGAGACTTCATCGCCACGCACGAACTGAGCAAGCTGGCGGTGCGCGAGGGCAGTAAGTACCTGTGACCACGCCAAAACGGCCACCCCAGTGAAGCGCGGGTGGCCGTTTTGACGTGGTCCAGACGATCAGGCCGCGACCCGCTCCAAGTGCTGCGCCCAGCCATTGATGGCGGCGGCGATCAGCATCAGCACAAGTGCGAGCACCATCACATTGTGCAGGCCGCTGTGCAGGATCTGGCGCATCTGCGGCATGAGCGCCTGGGGTAGGCTACCGGCGCTGTGGCTGTCGGACAGCTTGTTCATCATCGCCAGCGTGACACGGCCGTGCGTGGCCGCGATGCCGCGCAGCAGCGCGCGGTTGACCAGCAGGCCGAAGATGGCGGTGGTGAAGGTCTGGCTGAGCATTCGCAGTAAAAACGAGAAGCTGGTCGCCACCGGCACGTCCTGCAAGGCGGCGTCTTGTTGCACCTTGACCTGCAGCTCGTTGAAACAGCCGCCGTTGCCGAATCCCTCAAACCCCGCGGCCACCAGCAGCAGCCAGTACGGCGCCTGCACACCGGCCCCGACCATCAGCACGAAGCTGATGATCAGCATGGCGATGCCGATCATCACCACCTGGTGCGGCGAGCAGAAGCGCCGCAGTCCCGGCACCGCCTCCGAACCGATGAAGTCGGTGACTGAGCCCGGGATCTGCGTGGCGCCGCCAATCAGGGCGGTGGTGCCGATCAGCCCCTGCGCCCACATCGGCGAGTAGGTCAAAAAGCCGATGAACGCGCCCCAGATCAGCGTGAACAGCGCAAAGTCGATCACCAGCGCCCGATTTTGGAACAGCCGGCCGGGGATGATCGGATCGGCGGCTGTGCGCTCCACCCGCACCAGCCCGGCAAAGGCCAGCACCGCGATGACGGCGGCGACGGCAACCACCCAGCTGGCGGCCAAGCCGACGAACTCGATGGCGCACAGCAGGGCGATCAGGCCGACTGCCATCAGTCCGGCGCCCAGCGCATCGGTTTTGCCTACCGCGCGGGGGCGGGCCTGGGTCTGGTAGAACACCTGGATCAGCACCGCCGACAGCAGGCCGATCGGTACGTTCAGGTAAAAGACCCAGTGCCACGACAGCGTGTCGACGATGGCGCCGCCGACCAGCGGACCGATGATGGTCGCGGTGCTGTAGCTGGCCGAGACGAACCCGAGCACCTGCATGCGCCGGCGCGGTTGCGGGTAGAGCTCCGCGTAGATGATATAGGGCAACGAGATCATCCCGCCGTTGCCGATGCCGGCCAGCCCGCGCGCGAGGATCAAAAAGCCCATGTTCGGCGCGATCCCCTGCAACAGCGACCCGACGACGAAGAACACCGCGGCGAGCTGGTAGGCGGTCTTGTTGCCGACGCGCTCGCCGAGTTTGCTCCAGATGAGCGTGGACACGGCGGTGCCGAGCAGGAACACGGCGACCAGCCACGCCATCCACCGCAGGCCGTGCAGGTCGGCGATGATGGCGGGCAGGGCGGTGTTGACGATGGTGCCGTCCAGGCCACTCATGGCGTTGGATAAGAGGAGCGCGAGCGTGACGATGGTGATGTTGCGTTTAGTCAAGGCGAGACTTCCTTTTCTGAAAATAATCACGCCTTTTATTCAACACCTTTGGCGGTGCGACTGCAAATGGTGGCGGTATGAAAAAAGCGCCACCGTCGCAAGCGGTGACGCCAAGTCTAGTCCACAACTGCCAGCCGCGCCACCTGTACCAGCGTCTCGGCCAGCGTGGCCATCGCCTCGGTGGACACGCACTCGTACGGGCCGTGGAAGTTGATGCCGCCGTTGAACAGGTTCGGAGCGGGCAGGCCCATGTACGTCAGCTTGGAGCCGTCCGTGCCGCCGCGAAACGGCAGGTACTTGGGTGTGAGCCCCACGGCCTCGATGGCGCGCTCGGCCAAGTCGAGCGGCCGGCGGTCCTGGTCGATGATGGGGGCCATATTATAGTACTGATCGGTCATCGTGACCTGCAACCGCGGCCGGTCGAGCGTCTGGTTGAGCCCAGCGACTGCGGCGAGGAAGGCCGCCTTGCGCGCCGCGAACTGCGCCTGGTCGAAGTCGCGGATGATGTAGGTCAAAGTGGCGGTTTGAATGCTGCCGGTGACATCGTGCAGTAGGTAAAACCCGGCGCGATTGCGGGTGAATTCGGGGCGCTCAAAGCGCGGCAGCGCCGCATCCAGCTGTTCCCCCAAGCTGATGGCGTTGACCATCAGCCCGTACGCCTCGCCTGGGTGGACGCTAGTGCCAGTGATGGTGACGACGGCCTGCGCGGCATTGAAGGTCTCGTACTCGATCTGGCCGAGGTCGCCGTTGTCCAATGTGTAGGCCCAGTCAGCGCCAAAGTCGGCTACCTCGAAGCGGTCCGCCCCGGCGCCGATTTCCTCATCGGGCCCAAAGGCGAGCTTGATGACGCCGTGCGGCCACTCGGGGTGCGCCATCAGGGTGCGCACGGCGGCGATCGCCGCGGCGATGCCCGCCTTATCGTCCACGCCCAAAAGCGTGGTGCCGTCACCGGTGATCAGCGTCTGCCCTTGGTACTGGCGCAGTGCCGGGAAGTCGGCCGGGTCAAGCACCAGCCCGTTCTCAAACGGGATCGGCGTGCCGTCGTAGTGGGGGTGTAGCTGGGGGTGGACCGTTTCGGCTGCGTAGTCGGCCGTATCGAGGTGGGCGATCCAGCCGATGGTCGGCGCAGGCGTTGCGGTCGTGGCCGGCAGGGTCGCCGTCACAAAACCGCTGGCGGCACTGAGCGTCACCTCATCGAGCCCCATCTTGGTCAGCTGTGCGACCAGCTGGCGCGCGAGGACGGTTTGCCCCGGGGTGGACGGCACGCGGTCTGCGTGCGCCGGATCGGAACGGGTGTTGACTTGAACATAGGCGAGAAAATCGGCCTGGAGCTGGGCTTGGTCAATGACCATGAGCAATCACTTCTTTACAGGGTTTACCCGTGATTATAGGCGTTGTGGGCCGCGGTTGCCACCTGTTGTTGCAGCGCCTGGCCGAGCCGTCGCGCGCCTTCGTCGATCTGGGCCAGCGTGTTGCCGGTGAAGCTCAAGCGTGCGGCGTCTTGGAAGTGACCATGCGGCGACAGCGTGTTGCCGGGCACGATGGCGACGTGGTACTGCGGCCCCAGCACTTCCTTGACGAAGCGCGCCATGTCCAGCCCAGGGCAGGTGAGCCAGAGGAAAAAGCCGCCATCCGGCGCGCTCAGCGTGGCGCCAGCCGGCAACCGCGGCGTCAGCCCGGACTGCAGCCGCGCCATTTTCGCGGCGTACACCTGGCGCAGGGTGGCGATGTGAGCGTCCAAGTCGTGATGTGCTAGGTATGCGGCCACCGCATCGGTGACCACGCGGCTGGATTCGAGGTCCGCCCCACCCTTGAGTGCGATCAGTGGCGTCAGCAGCGCCGGTGCTGCAGTCAGCCAGCCGAGGCGCAGGTTCGGTGCGAGAATTTTGCTGAAACTTGATACGTGAATCACATGGCCTGTCGTGTCGAGGCTCGCCAGGGTCGGGAGTTGCACGCCGCGGTAGCGCAGCGCGCGGTACGGGGCGTCCTCCAGGATCACGCAGTCGTACTGCGTGGCCAGGGCCACCAGAGCGCGGCGCTTGGCCAGCGACATCACCGTACCGGTCGGGTTTTGGAAGTCCGGCACCGTGTAGATCAGCTTGACCGGGTGCTGGCGCAACACCTGGCGCAGCGCCGTCAGGTCCATGCCGTCGTGCGCCACCGGGACCTCGTAGTAGGTCGGCTGGTAGGTGTCAAAGGCCGACAGCGCGCCGATGTAGGTCGGCCCCTCGACCACGAGGCCATCGCCGGGGTCGATCAAAAGCCGCGCCACCAGGTCCAGCGCCTGCTGGGCCCCTTGGGTCAACAGCACCTGGTCCGCGGTGGTGGGGAGGCCATCTTGGGTCAGCCGGTGCGCCAGTTGCGTGCGCAACGCGGGACTGCCTTGGGGCGTGCTGTACTGTAGCGCCGCCGGGGTGGTGCTGGCGGTGAGCGCCTGACCCAAAAGCGCCGCCGGAAACAGCGTCGCATCAGGGTAACCGCCGGCAAAGGCGATCAGTTCGGGATCATTGGCGGCAAACAGGGCATCCATACCGTTGTCGGCGTAAGCAGTCATCCGTTGGGCAAATTTCATTGGGCTCACCTCAGCTTGAGAATTGACTTTAGCTTACCCGGCCGGTAGGATGAAGTAAAATTCAACTTATTCAAATTAGATTGAAATTTCGTCACCTTAAGGAGAAACGCATGAGTAATTTTAGTTATGAGGTGTTCCGCGCCGTGGTCGAGCAGGGCACCTTCATCCAGGCGGCCAACCGGCTGAACGTGACGCCCAGCGCCATCAGCCACAGTGTCGCGCAACTGGAGTCGGACCTCGGCTTTCCGCTGTTCATTCGCAACCGTACCGGGGTGGAACTGACCCCTGATGGCGCGCAGATCCTGCCGACCGTGCAGGCGATTTTGAACCTGGAGGAGCAGTTGACCCAGATCGCGGACAACATCAACGGCATGAACACCGGGCGCGTGCGCATCGGGGCGTTCTCTTCCGTATCGACCAACTGGCTGCCACCGATCATCCTGAATTTCAAGCGCCTGTACCCGGAGATCGACGTCAGCGTCATGCAGGGCAGCTTCAACGACATCGTGGCCCAGGTGCGCACCGGCGCCATCGACATCGGCTTTTCGCTTTTGCCGGCGGACCGCACGTTGGTGGTCAAGCCGCTGATCGAGGACCCGATCTACTGCCTAACCGCGACCACCGATCACCCGCAAAACGGCACCGCGATCACCGATGCGGACATGACCGACCGCACCTTCATCTTGCAGCGCGGCGACTACGACCGCGACACCAAGGCGGCCCTGGACCGCTACAACGTGTCGACGAATTCGCTGGCTTACTCCATCGATGACCAGTCGATCCTGTCGATGGTGGAGGCGGGGCTGGGATGGGGCGTGTTGCCCAAGCTCGCGCTGACGAAGCTGACCGGCGCCGTCAACGTGTTCCCGTTCTCCGAACCCTTTGCGCGGACGCTGTGTCTGGTGATGAACCCGACCACGCAAAAATCACCGTCAGTGACGCACATGCTGACGGTGATCGAGACGTTTTTGAAAGCCGAGTACGGCGACTTGTGCCTGTTCGACCGCTAAAGCTGGTCCATCGTGCGGTTGAGCGCCGCGTCCACCGCGTTGTTGTAGCGGTTGGTCGCGTGGCCCTTCACCTTCTGGAACTGGAGTTGATCAAAGCGCGCGACCTGCTGCAACAGCTGCTGCCAGAGTTCGGCGTTTTTGACCGGCTTACCGCCCTTCATCCAGTGGTTCGCCTGCCACTTGACGTACCACTTTTGCTGCATGGTGTTGATCACGTAGGCGGAATCCGAGAACACGGTGACGGGCAGGTCGGTGCGCTTCAGCGCGGACAGGCCCTGGATCACCGCCATGATTTCCATGTAGTTGTTGGTGCGACCGCGCTCGCCGGCTGACAGCATCTTTTGGTGCTCGCCGTAAATCAGCAGCGCGGCCCACGCGCTTTTATCCTCCGGGCGCACCGACCCACCGGCCACGTTGCCGGTATTGCGGTTGCCACCGTCGGTATAGACGTGAATTTCTGTCATGGGAACTCCTTTCAAAACCAGAGCGAAGTGGTGCGGTTATAAGACCGGACTACGGTCCAGCTAGTGCCACTTCCAGCTCCGGCGGGTGGCGGCGGAACGCGTGGGGCTCCCCCGAGCCAAAGAGCGGTCTCGGGACCCGCCCTTGTTGTAAGCCGGCAAAGGGCGCCGACTAACAACAATCTCACGCTGGCTCGCCACCCGCCTCCGCTTCCAGTGTCACTGGCTGAACCTCCGCCCTCCGATTATGAACCACTCAGACATCCACTGAGCTGATCATGTTTGCGAACTAACAAGTATCGAAATGCGTGCGACACAGATTTTTAAAACACACTCTAGCCATGTCACTTGCGCCCGCACTTAGGCGCGAGTGACATGGCGTAGCTAGATGCACCTGCGTTGCGTTGCGTAGCTCGACGAAGCGCGGAAAGTAGTAAGCGAGGCAGAAAGCCCGTAAGCAAGTTTGTTCAGTGAGCAGACCCTACGAACGACTTTTGCCCTTACTTAGGCGCGCTGGCATGGTTAACTGTACTACCGTTTCGCCGCTCCTGTCATTGTACGAGGCAAAAAGCCTTGGGGCAAGTCGGGTTCTAGGGTAAGATGGGGAAGATTACCAATGGGGAGAGGACAACATGAAACAAAAAATGATTGCGCTGGACTTGGACGGCACGACACTGAACGCCCATGGGGAGCTGAGCGCGACCACGGTGGCGGTACTGCAGGCGGCCACGGCGGCCGGGCACTTGGTGGTGATCACCACGGGGCGTCCGGATGGGATCTCCGAGCCGTTTTACGACCAGCTCGGACTGACCAGCCCCCTGATCAATTTCAACGGCGCCTTGATCCACAAACCGCATCAGGCTTGGGCACATGAGCGCGCCGTGACGATCGAGGTGCCGACCGCGTTGGCGCTGCGCGACTTGCGGCAGGATTTCGCCATTCGGGTGATGGTCGCGGAAGGCAAGCAGATGCTGTTGGCCGACCACGGGTACACCGGCGTGCCGTTTTTGCCGGACATGCCAGCGCCCACCACGCTGTTTGATGAAATCGGGCTGGTGCGCGCGCCGATTTCAGTCACGATGTTCATTGATGAGCCGACGCTGGCGCCGTTGAGCGCGGCCATTCAGGCCCAGTACCCGCAGCTGGTCGGCAAAACCTGGGGCGCATGGAGCGGCGAGCACACTGCGCTTGAGGTGACGGCCGGCAACGCGTCCAAGTCGCGTGGACTGGCCTATGTGGCCGGGGCGTACGGCATTGCGCAGGAGGATATCATCGCGTTTGGCGACGACATGAACGATCTGGACATGCTGCAGTATGCCGGGGTCGGAGTGGCGATGGCCAACGCGCGGCCGCAGATCCTGGCTGTGGCGGATGCCGTCACCCCGACCACGAACGATAACGACGGGGTGGCCAACTACCTGACCGCGCACCTCGCGCTGTAACGATAGGAGGATAAGATGACAGAACTCTGGTTGGTGCGCCATGGCCAAACCGAATACAATGTGCAAGACCGCGTGCAGGGGATGGCCAACTCGGCGCTGACCCCGGCCGGGCGCGCCGGGGCGGCTGCCTTGGGGCGTGGCTTCAAGCAAGCGGGGGTGACCTTTGACGCCGCGTTCAGCTCGGATCTGGCCCGCGCGCAAGACACCGCGCAACTGGCGCTGGCGGCCGCGGGGCAGGCAAGCTTGCCGCTGACGCTTGACGCCGGGCTGCGCGAGGAGAATTACGGCAAGTACGAGGGGCAGCTGACCAACGATTTTGCGCAAAGCCTGTTCGGTCTACCGGACTTCAAGGCGGCGCTGCTGGCGCACGAGCTGAACCTGGCGCAGATCGCGGATGCGACATATGCCGCCAACGCGGATCAGACGCCGAATCGCGCCGAGGACAACGGCATGGTGCAGCGGCGCTTCGACGCTGCGTTGCGGACGCTTACGGTCGGGCAAACGGGCCGGCTGTTGGTCGTGACCCACGGCACGGTGACGCTGATGTGGCTGAACTACATCGGCTTTGACACGCGCGGCCAGGAGATGCTGCACAACACCAGCGTCACGCGGGTCGCGTATGCCGATGGAATCTTCACCGTGCACGACTTTGATGATGATACCTACCTCACCCTGGGCAAGGAGGCCTAACATGACCCACCGACTGAATCGTCGTGAGCTGTTTTTCATTGGCGCGATGTTGTTCGGCCTGTTCTTTGGCGCCGGTAATCTGATTTTTCCCGTGTTTGTCGGCCAGGAAGCCGGCACGGCGCTGGGGCCGGCGCTGCTCGGCTTTCTGGTGTCGGGCGTGGGCCTGCCGCTCTTGGGCGTGGCGGCCATTGGACTGACCAAGTCCGAGGGCGTGTTCGAACTGGCGCAAAAAGTCAGTCGGCCGTACGCATACGCCTTCACGGTGCTCCTGTACCTGTGCATCGGCCCGGCCTTTGCACTGCCACGCCTCGCCTCGATCTCCTATGAGGTGGGCCTGGCGCCGTTTGTTGCGGCGCCACACCAAACCGTGAGCCTGCTGGGCTACTCGCTGGCATTTTTCGCGCTGGCGTGGTGGTTCGCCCGCAAACCCAGTCAGATCATGGTGTGGGTCGGTAAGGTGCTGACGCCGGCCTTCCTCGTGGCCCTCGGGATCCTGTTGGTGGCGGTGCTCGTGCACCCGCTGGGGAGCGGGCAGGCGGCCAACGGTGCGTATCGCGCGCAGCCGCTTTTGACCGGCTTCACCGCGGGCTACTCCACCATGGATGCGCTGGCGGCGCTAGCCTTCGGCATCATCGTGGTGGATGCGTTGCGTGACCTCGGCGTGACCGAGCCTGCGACCATCGCCAAGGACACCATCCGTGCCGGCGCATTGGCCGTGGGAATGATGGGGGTGCTGTACGCACTACTGGCCTTGCTTGGCCGTAATGCGGTGGGGCCGTTTGCCCGCGCGGCGAACGGGGGGCCGATTCTGGCCAACGTCGCCCACGCGTACTTCGGGACCTTTGGCAACGGCTTGCTGGCCGTCATCGTCATTCTGGCCTGTCTCAAAACGGCGATCGGGCTGATCACCGCATTCGGGGATACCTTCAAGACCCTTTTTCCCCGCCTGCCGTACCAGGGGCTGATCCTGGTGGCGACCGTTGTGCCACTGGTGTTTGCCAACGTGGGCCTCGATCGCCTGCTGGCGGTGTCCGTTCCCGTCTTGTACGCCATCTACCCGCTGGCCATCACGCTGATCCTGCTGGGTCTGCTGTCGCCGTGGCTGGGTGAGTCGCACTGGCTGTTCGGCACCGTCACCGCGTTCACCGCCGTGCCCGCGCTGTTGGACGGGCTCAACGCGTTGCCTACCAGCTTGCACACCGGTTGGGTGGCCCAGCTCCTGCAACTCGGTGATTGGCTGCCTGGCTTCGCGTACGGGCTGGGCTGGACCGTGCCCGCCCTGGTCGGGCTGGTCGTGGGGCTGATCGCCCATCACCTCAGCCGATAAAAAATGACTGTTCAGCTTCCCCAGGAGGCCGAACAGTCATTTTTGCTTATTTGTCTTCTTCAGGGGTGGGTTCAGGGTTGGGAATGCCGCCGCCCAGGTTCTTCACGATCGCCTTGAAGTTGATCACGATTTTGAAGTTCAACTCCGTCGCGTTCTGCCGGTCGCCGGCGTCATAGTCGGTGATGGTGAGTAGCGCGGAGTTCTCGTATACCTTCTGGACGGTGCCAGTAAATTGGGCGTCCATATCTTCTTTCACTTTTGCCGTCACGGTATCGCCGAGGTGGATGTCTTCTTTATTCAACGGGACCATATCCTTTCGCATGATCAATCGGTTCTTTCAATTGATAGGTTGCATGGTATAACACACGATTAGATAAATCAAGTGATTTTTCGCACTTATTCCGAAACTATATGATTTCTTGCACAAGACGGGGTCGTTGACCTATCCTAAAGGGGAACAACATTCATGAAGGGTGGCTGTCGACATGACAGAGGAAGCATTGACAGTGAACGAGCTGGCGCCTGACGCGCAGGACGCAGCGGTGGGCTCATTCGCACAGTTTTACTTGGAAAAGTACACACATGAGGGCCTCGACGTCTTCGCTCAGATTGACACAACGGGCCATATTGCAGATATCAATCAGTGGCTGGTTGACAACGTGAACTTCTTGCACGAGGAGAAGCTGCACGGCCTCATCCAAAGCCGAAGCGCGAATTTTGTCGCGCTGTTGCAGGTGCTCAAGGCGCCGTTCAACCGCAACGGCCAGCCGCTTACCTCGTGGTCGACCTGGTTTGCCGACCAGATCGCCAAGATCCCGCAGGGGCGCTAAAACCAGAGCGAAGTGGCGCGGTTATGAGGGTTGGGCTAAGCCGGCCTGACGCTTGCGCCCGCACTTAGGCGCGAGGGGCAGGCCGGCTTAGATCGCACCCTCATGCGCCACGTAGCTCGACGAAACCAGAGCGAAGCGAAGCGTACTTAGCAGGATGGCTAGCCTAAGACTGGTACTTGCGCCCGTACTTAGGCGCGAGTACCAGTCCGTAGCTAGACACGCCTGCGTTGCTTTGCATAGCTCGACGAAACCAGAGCAGCGCAAAGCGCACTTAGCGGAATGGCTAGCGAGGGTCAAGTGCTTGGGGCGTACTTGGCCCCGAGTGCTTGACCCTTGCTAGACGCTTCCGCGTTGCTTTGCGGCGCTCGACGAAGGTTGGAAAGAAGTAAGCGAGCCGTAAAGTCCGTGGTGGAGGACGCACGATTAAAAGCCCTGGAAAAGCTCGCGACCCAGGCACCAAAACAACCCAGTTCACGCAAAAGAATGCTGCAAGGCATTCTTTTTTTAACTCGCGCGGCGAAAGCGCTCGATGTTGTGCGCCGTTACCCTCTGCCTGCACGCATGCAAGGGGCAAACCAGCCAGCCGCGCGATTGTTTGGTACAATAGCGCCAGGAGGATACCTATGGACAATTACTTGATCGTCAGCGATGTGGACGGCACGCTGGCGTATGATGAACGACACATTACGGCGCGCACCCAGCGTGTGCTGAACCAACTGATGGACGCAGGGCACGAGTTTTACCTGGCGACCGGGCGGATGTACAGCCTGGCCGAGACGATGGCGACGCAAATCGGCCCGCGCGCTGAGATCATTGCGGCCAACGGGGCGGTGTACGACTTCGCCGGCGCCCGGGTCCACCACCGCTTGGGCTTGGCCGGGCTGGCAGCCATTGAGCGCACAGTGGCCGCCAATGACTTGGCGGCGCTGTACTTCAGCGATGACACCGTGTACTACACGACACCGCCCGTGCCGGTGGTGCAGGCGATGCTGGCGGCGTTTGCGCCAGCCGATTCGCCGGTCGCCGTGCGGCAGGTGGCATCGGTCAGTGAATGCGCGGCGACGGCCAACAATGGCATCGTCTTTGCGCCGCACGCCCCGGCTGCTCTGGAGCGCACGTTGACGGCGCTCAATGCCTGTCCAGAGCTGGCAGTGTCGGCCAGTGACCCGACCAACCTGGAGCTGATCCCTCGTGGCATTGACAAGGCAGTGGCCATTGCTGAGCTGCAGGCCAAAACCGGGATCCCCGCCGCGCGCACCATCGTGTTCGGCGATGGGATGAATGACCTCGGCATGCTGAAGGCGGCCGGCATCAGTGTGGCGATGGGCAACGCGATGCCCGCGGTGAAGGCGGTGGCCAAGCATGTGACGGCCACGAACAAGGAAGACGGCTTGGCACAGTTTCTCGAACAGTTTTTCAACTAAAGGAGGACGAATTCATGTATCACGCAAACCCTGATCGTTACGGCCACGTGCCGGTGCGCCACGCCGGCACCAGCGGCCTGATGCTACCGGTGGTCTCGCTGGGCCTCTGGCAGCACTTCGGTAGCGCCGACCCGTTCGCGGCGCGGCGGGACGTGATCCTGGCCGCATTTGACCGCGGTGTGTTTCACTTCGACTGCGCCAACCACTACGGGGACGGCGACTTCGGCTCTAGCGAGGCGCTGCTGGGTCAGGTGCTGGGTGCCGACCTGCGCGCGTACCGCGACGAGCTCGTGATTTCGACTAAGGTCGGCTACGAGATCCACCCTGGCCCATACGGCACCGGCACGAGTCGCAAGGCCGTGATGCAAAGCATCGACAGCTCCCTGCAGCGCCTGCAGCTGGATTACGTTGATCTGTTTTACGCCCACCGCTTCGATGAGACGGTAAATGTGGCCGAAACGGTGCGTGCGCTGGACGATGTGGTGCGGGCGGGCAAGGCGCTGTACATCGGCGTCTCCAACTTCGAGACCCCACAAGCCCAGGAAGCCATCGGCCTGTTCCAGCAGCTGGGGACGCCGTTTGTCGTCAACCAGATGAGCTACAACCTGTTCAACCGCAACGTGGAAACCAGTGGCCAGCTGGCCCTGTTGCGTGAGCATGGCGCCGGGTTGGTGGCGTACGGTCCGCTGTCCGAGGGGCTGCTGTCCGACCGCTACCTCGGTGGGATCCCCGATACCTTCAAGATCCATCCGACCAACCAGGCCACCTTCAGCCGCGGCAAAGACGAAGTGGTTCACTGCTTGAACCAATTGAATGACATCGCGCACGACCGCGGCCAGACGCTGGCTCAAATGGCGCTGGCCTGGCTGCTTCGCGACCCGGTGGTGACCAGCGTGATCATCGGCACCACCAGCGTTGAACACCTGGAAGATAATCTGGCAGCGGCGGAGAACCTGACGTTTAGTGCTGAGGAACTGGCTCGGATCGAGGCACTGACGGCATTGAGCTGAAGACGCGTTATCTGACGCAAGGTCGACGAAAAAGTCGGCTTTTTTTTACGCTAAAGTTCAATTAAAAAACTAATTCTATTAATAACCGTCGTTTTATTTGAGACGAGTTTGGCCACCTTGGTATGGTTATCTTGGGGCTAGAAATTGGAGATGTATTGCTTACTGATTTAGAAAGGTTGGTGAGAATTTGACTTCAAAAAAGCGAGGATGGTCAATCGTGCTGCTTTGTGCACTGTTGATCCCATACTTAGTGACAATGTGGACCAGTTGGCCGCGGAAAGTTGACGCGGTCACGGACACACAGCAAACGATTGTCGAGAACGATAATTTGAAGGTGTCAACCAGGTACGAAGTATCGGGTGACACCATTGAATGGACAATCGACTATACCAAGACGATGACCAATAACCGATTGGGTCGCTTGAAGTTAGCGAACGACACAGACACACCGATGGTGAGTCAAGGCTGGATGAAGCAGGATGCTTGGACAGTTGAACAAGCGTTTAGCGCGCAGAGCCGCGGTCAAGTTCGCTTGGACATGCCAGTTTCTCACCCGACGCTGAAGCTTCGGGTGCAACTGGATGAACAAGGCGTTAAGTCTAGCGCTACGACACAAGCTGACGTGACAGCAACGGCAGACACGGATACCCCCGACGATGATGCGGATGTCGCCCCGACCGCAGCAACGGAAGTGGAGCTCCTAGTGGATCAGCTGACGGACGCAGAAGCCGGTCCGCACACGCTGACCGCCGAAGTGCCAAGCGCGGATGCCACTGCGGATGTGAAAGATACTGCGGATGACGCGGATGATGTGGCGAGCACGCCGGCAGATGTTGCCACTGAACTTACCGATAGTGGCGTCATGCAGGCACCGTTAACCACGAGTCGAATTGGTGGAAGTGGGAATCCGACATCGCTTTCGCCAACGAGTGAAACGGATCCGTATGCCTACACGCCGGATTCGGACGGACGTTTCCCAACGTCTTACAATGACGCAACGAGCGCTAACGTGCGTAACTACAACTACGGCAAAAACGAAAATAAGTCTGATCAGGCTAACGCCGTGATGCCGTACATCTGGAGCTCGCGCCAACTTAACTTTGACGATGGATTCTTAGATTACAATGGTGCGGGCCTGCGTAAATGGGCGACACCGGTGGCAAACACGACGGACCAGTTTGACATCAATCTGGAAATCATCGGTAACAGCATCCTCCCAAAGCCTAAAGTGGATATTGTGCTGGTGCTCGATAAATCCTCGAGCATGGGTAGCGCTATTGGTAACACGAATAACGCGGCTCTGATTAGTGCTGTTCGGCCGTTCATTCAGAGTATTTTCGCTAAGGATGATCAGCTTGATGCCAGAATCGGGATCGTGTCGTTCCACGGCACCACCACGACCAAAACGTCAGGGCTGTTGAGCACCGCAGGCAGTCTAACGAATCAAGAGGCACTGACAATGACTGGTACCGGGTACACCCCGATGTCCCGTGGGCTCAAAGAAGGAACCGAGATGCTGCTTGATCATAGCACTGCGCGGGCAGATGCGAAGAAGTACCTGCTTTTCTTCGGCGATGGCGGCTCTAACCGAGGCTATGCAGGGCTTGCAAATTCGCGCGAGCGCAACGCCGGGTACTTTGCTATGAAGAATCTTGTGTCTCCCGGTATCGCGTCTGGCAACATGATTAGTACAGACGACTGGTACTACACCGGATATGGCAGTAACGTTTCAAATATTGGTAGTGGTACGTACGGCGATAAGGCATCAATGCTTCTGACCACGAGCTACATTCATTACTTGAAGACGAATGGCGCTGCCAGCTGGCTAAACCAGGAGGTGACCGCCCACGCAGTCGCGTACAATGTCGCAGGAAATGCGAACGAACAGTGGTGGGCGAAAAACACAATCGCCAACATTCCGGAAGGTACCGGGGGCAGTTTCCTGGCGTCCAGCAATGCTGCTGAGCTTCAGGACTACTTTGACGATTTGGTCGAAAAACTGACCAACACAGTCAAAGAAGCAACGGTGACCGATCCGCTGAGTGACTACGTTGACTTGGTGACGCCTCCAGCAATCGAAAAGGCGAGCTTTAAGTTGGGCAATACTCAACGTGAGAATTGGACTGGGGCAGCAGCGCCGTCAACGAACATGGTGATGTCGTACGATGCGGATTCGAACATCATTACGGCAAGTAATTTAGAAGTCGGCAAGAACCAAGGGGTGCGCATCACCTATCGGGTCAAATTAAAAGAAGCGTACCACAATGGCACCTTCTACCCGGCCAACAAGGCGACCTACCTGGTGAACGGGAAAGCGAATGCCAAAACGGATCGCATCCACTTCGCGGTGCCTTCCGTGCGGGTGCCGCAACCAACAGTGAACTTCACGCTGAAAAAGCAGATCGCCGGGTCCTCGGTCGGGTTGGCTGGCGCTAAGTTCCAGCTGTTTACGGCCGAAACCGGTGGCACTGCAGTGGGCGCGGAAGTGACCTCAACCGGGAATGGCACGTTGGCGTTCACCGATATTGCGCCGGGGACGTACTGGCTGCGCGAAACCGCGACGCCAAGCAACTTCCTGCCGGGTGAGCCGGTACAGATCACCGTTAATCGTGACGGCAGTGTGACCGGCTTGACGAACAACATCGTTGAGAACACGCGCAAGCCAATCGATGTGACGCTGAGCAAAAAGGATGGCAACGCGCTGTTACCAGGGGCAACGTTTGTGTTGAAGAACGGTAACGCGGTTGCCTATACGTTGACGGGTAACCAAGGCGTTCACAGCGCGCAAAACGTGGCCCCAGGCGTGTACACGTTGGTTGAAACCGTGGCACCGGCTGGTTATGAGCTGATCGGTGAGATCGGCACGCTGACGGTGAGCGTGGATGGTACGGTCACCTATAAGCTCAAGGGCGCTTCGGCGAATGCAACGATTCAGACGAACAACACCGGAGTGCGGATCAGCATCACGCTGCCAGAGGTTCAAAACGAGCTGAAGGACTTCGTGCTGAACCTTGAGAAGTACGACATGGCCGACAAGAGCGTACCGCTGGAAGCGGCTGAGTTTGAGCTGTACACCGAGAAACCAGGCCCACTTGGCGGCACGGCTAAAGCGACCGCAACCACGAACGCCAACGGCAAGGCCGTCTTCATGAAAGACGCGACCACCGTATATCCGCTTACCGTGGGGTCAACCTACTATATCAAAGAAGTGACCAGCCCAGACAGCTATGAGCTACTGACGGGGCTGATCACCCTGACGGTGACGAGCAAGACTGCGGCGACCATCACCTATGACGGGCCAGAAAGTGGTGCGGTCAGTGCAACGGTCGACGTGAAGCTGAATAGTGGTGCTGATCTGAACACGCTGACTTTTAAGGCGTACAACCAGGAGGCGCCAGAGATGCTGCCATCCACGGGTGGCCCGGGTATCCAAGGCATGATCGCCATTGCCATGGTGCTGATGATGACTGCGGGGATGGCGTGGCTATGGCTACGTCGCCCAGGAATGGAGGTGCGTTAGGATGCTGAAGCGATTACTACTTGCTGTTGCAGTGCTTGCTTGCGCGCTGCCATTTTTCGGCCAACGTCCGGTGCAGGCAGCAACAGATGATGTGACTGTCACCTTGCATAAGCGCATTTTCCGGAATGTGCGGCAGGATTACAGTGATTACGTCCACACGAATACGGGGCTTGCGATTGATCCAGCAACGACAGATGAGACAGAGCAACTTCTGTTGAACAGTACGTACGGACTCAATGGCGCGACCTTTGAAATTTACGATACGACCCAATGGTACATGGCCGCGCAGGCGGACGGACAGACGGCAATTGAGTTTGCCGCCGAGTTCGATGCGATGTCACGGCGCGATGCGTTGAAGTGGGTGCAGGCGCAGTCGCTGAAGCCGTTCAAAACGGTTAGGACTGCAGCGGTGGCCGGTGAGGACGGCGTGGCAAGTGTCGCGCTACCTCGCAAGGTCGAAGGACGCTATGCCGCCTACCTGATCATCGAGACAGCCGTAGACCACGATGTGTTGCTTAACGTGGATTTGGAGAAAAAGTCAAGCCCGATGATGGTCGTGTTACCGGTCATGCATCCGGTTCAGACGACGCAAAGCCTGCGTGAGATTCACCTGTACCCGAAGAACGTTGGGTATGTGCGTGATCCATATTTCTTCAAATTCGGGAAGCAGGTTAGTGGCGATGAAGTACGGCTGAAAGGGGCCGTGTTCGCCCTGTTCCGCTACGCTGAGGACGGCACGAAGCTGTATCTGAGCATGTCGATGGAAACAGACTTGAAGAATCGTTGGATTGCCTCTAGCACCCCGCTCAAGGATGACGATGTGGATAAGTTTATCTCGGATGCGGATGGACTTGTGAACACCGGTCGGCGCTTCCTGCCAAGTGGGACCTACTATTTCGAAGAATTGCAGTCGGTGACGGGGTATCAAAATGACCTAACGGAAACCAGCGTGAAGGTAGAAATTCCAGAAAGCTGGACCGACGAGGCCGACAATGAACTGCCAGTTTTGATCAACGGCGAGGCGATGGACGAAACGCTTCAGGGGACAGTTCAACCTGCAACGATTACCAAGGGCCGGCCGCGTGTGTACAACACACAGGTCAAACCTAAAGAAGAAGTGTCGACCAAACCAAGTGGCAACTTGCCTCAAGCCGGAGCAACCGTCAGCGTTGGGTTGATGGTGCTCGGAGTGATCGTGATGCTGACGGCATGGGGGCTGCAAAAAGTCCGCAAGCGTGCCTAACCAAAATAAGGGGGGACTTTGATGAAGCTCAGTAAACTAACGCGCTTTGCCATTACCGGGATGATGACCTGTTCGATGGCATTGACGACGATCGGCACCATGGCCACAGCTGCACCGGTGATTGCCACTGTGAATCCCGGGGATACCAATCTGTCGGATAAGCTGCCGGCGGAGGTCACGGTGAAGGTGAACAAGCTGGCGTTCAAGGATGCCAGCTCAACCCCACAGGACAACACCGGGGGACTAATGGACTACATCGGGGCAGATCCGCTGCCTGGCGTGGAATTCAAGATGTATGACGTTCGTGCCGTGTTCGACGCAATTAAAGCAGACGATCCAACCCTAAAGAATGATCAGATCATGGCTATGATCACGGGGGATTGGGACACCTACAAGGCCGGTGCGGTTGATAAAGGCAATGCAACCACTAACAGTGCCGGCGTGGCCACCTTTAGCGGCGTGAAAACGCGTCAAGCAGACGGGGCGAAGAAGTACGCCTTGTACCTCTTTGAGGAACTACCATCTGCCGCTAACGCTGGGAATGACAACTACTTCATGTCACCGCCGTTCGTGGCCGGGTTCCCGATCAAGAATGAAGCCGGCAAGCATTACAAGACCGTGAATCTGTACGCGAAGAACAGCGGGATCGAAAAGGACTTGGTGGCGCCTGGCGAAAACGGTGGCCAATCCGGTGACGGTGGCAATACCTGGAACTTTGAGGTGGGGAAGACCGTGACCTATAAGGCCAACGTCAATATTCCTCACCACATTAGCGACACGTTGAGCGATGGCAGCTACAAGTACTCATCCCTGATCATCCGCGATGAGATGACGACCTCAGGCACTGATTTTGTGGGGATCAAGAAAATTACCGCTGGATCAACGGACGTGACAACGCTGTTCAACAACTTGAATAAATACACCGACTCCAATCAGGATGGCTGGACCGGTAACGCAGGCTTTGAGTACAACATCCCACTCAAGGGTGACGGCGCCCCAAGTGCCGCTGCGCTGACGGCGCTGCTCGATGCCATCAAGGGCGAGTCGCTGACCTTTGAGTACGAGATGAAGATAAACGACCAGGCAGTGCCGACAGAAGACATCGGCAACGGCTTCCAGGTGACGTTCGATGGCAAGACGATTGTCGACGTCGCGCAAGACATCGAAACCGGTGGCTATAAGTTCAAGAAGTACGACACGGAAGATGATAGCGCCCTGGCAGGCGCGAAGTTCATTATTTCGCGCGTGAAGAATGGGGTCACTCAGTATGCGCAGTTCTACTATGGCACCGCGACCACCCCATCGACGGGGGACACCTCGCTTGTTAACGCCAATGGGACGTATACCCCAGCGATGATCGATTGGACTATCATCGAGGACGATGCGACCAAGATCACGTCCGGCACGCTTGGCAATCTGCAGATTAACGGACTGGGTTCCGGGAACTACAAACTGATTGAAACGGACGCGCCGGAAGGCTACAAGCTACCGGTTGCGCCAGCAAATGAGACAGCCTTTACCATCAAATTGGGATCAGATGGCTTCGAGGCACTGACGCAAAACAACCAGTTGCACAAGGATGTGGCAAACACGCCAGACGATGGTCTCCTGCCAACGACCGGGGGCACCGGGATTGCCGCCTTCCTGATCATGGGGACCGCCGCAATGGGCACCGCCGTTTACTACAAGAAGCGCCGCGCGTAAGCCGGCATAAGGAGGGGCGCAGATGGCCAAAGGCAAGCGCAAAAAAGCCAAACTGAGCACAGATCTCATCGTGTTGCTGGTGTTTTTCGCCGGCCTGGCCACCTTTGCCTACCCCTTCGTCGCCCAAGCGGTGAACACGGTCACGGTGGCGCTGCGCGTGCAACGCGACACGAAGATGGCGCAGGAGAACGCGAGGAAGCAGGCGGCCGACATGAAGGCCAACAATGAACGGTTGGCGAAGTACGGCATGCGGCCCAACTCGGATATCTTTGAGCAAAAGGGGACCGGGATTCAGTCGGTGAAGGCACTGCGCGAGCACATGATCGGCGTGATCACGATTCCCAAGCTCAATGTGAACCTGCCGCTGTTCGACACGGTGGGGGAGGACCTGCTCCAAAACGGGGCAGTGGTCCTCCCTGGCACCAGCGCCCCGACCGGCGGTGCCAGCACGCACACGGTGATCTCCGCGCACAGCGGCCTGCCGAGCAAGACGCTGTTCACCAACCTGTACAAGCTCAAAAAGGGCCAGCAGTTCATCATCACGGTGAACGACAAGCGCCTGGCGTACAAGGTCAACAAGATTGAGACCATCGAGCCGACCGATACGAAGGCTCTGACCATCGTGCCGGGCAAAGATCTGGCTACCCTGATGACCTGCACGCCGATCGGCATCAACTCGCATCGCCTGTTGGTGACTGGCTACCGGGTGCCGTACACCGAGGCCACCGCCAAGGCGGTGAGCGTGGGGACCCAGCGCGCGTGGTGGCAAAGCCTCGGCGTGATCGCCGGCGCGGTGCTGGGGCTTGCGCTCCTGATCACCCTGATCGTGCGCCTTGTGCGCAAGCACCGCCGGCCGCATTAAGCCGCAAAAACGGCGGTTCCCCTGGAGGGAGCCGCCGTTTTGCATTGAGAGGATAGAAGATGGAGAAGCTCGGTTAAGCGCGCTTGCGAATCAGTACAACTGCTCCAATCGCGGCGATCACGAGGACACCGGCAACCGCAACGCCAGTAGCCACTTTTTCGCCTGTCTGCGGCAGGAAGCCGTGTTTGGTCGTGGCGGTCTTGTTGTTCTTGGCTGCGACTGGCGTGTTCTTGTCCTTGCCACCGGATGGCTTGTTGGATGTTTGGTCCTTGTTGGTGTCGGTGGAAGGCTTGTTAGATGGCGTGTTAGCATCTGTGTCGTCCTTGTCGTCACCGTTAGTGGTGGTCGATGGGTCGGTGGTTTCTGGGCTCTTGGCCAAAGCCTTGATGGTGACCTGGGCTGGGTCGTAGCCGTTCAGAACGGTGCTGATGGTGAGCTGCTGTTCTGCCTCGGTCATTGGGACGGTTAGTTCGTAGTGACCTTCACCGCCGATGACGCCGGACGCAACGACTTTGCCGTTGGCGTCTGTTGCGGAGATTGGTTCGCCGGTAGTGGCTTCGGAGTCCACGATGGTGCCGGTGATCACAGCGGTTTTGCCGTCTTCCTTGTAGGTGACGTTATCAACGCTGATGTGGTTGGTCTGGATGTCTTCGGCGCTGAGCAGGCCCAGCTTGTTCTTCATCTGAAGGATCCGTTTAACGGAACCGTCAATTTGGGCTTCGGAGATTTCACCCTTTTGAACTGCTGCGACAACCTGTGGAATGCCGGTTTCGTAGTCGTTGTTCATGATGCAGTCGTTTCCGGCTTTAACGGCGAGTGTATCGATTTCTTCGCCATCGTGGTTCTTGGCGAACTCTTGGATGGCGCCCATTTCAAGCGCATCGGTGATGACAACACCCTTGAAGCCAAGGTCGTTGCGGAGTAAGCTGATGACTTTCGGCGAAAGGGAAGCTGGGTAAACCGGATCAACTTGCGTCATGACAATGTGGGCAATCATAACGGAGTCAACGCCGGCATCGATCCCGGCCTTGAATGGCAGGAAGTCTTGAGCTTTGAAATCAGCCAGGGACTTCTGCACTTCAGCAAAGTCGGTGTGGGTGTCGATCGCGGAACCGTAGCCTGGGAAGTGCTTCAGCGTGGCGGCCACACCGGCGTTTTGCCAGGCAGGGACAACTTGTTTCATGTAGTCAGCGGTGGTCTGGTAGTCTTGGCCCAGCGTGCGCTTGAAGATGAAGGCGCTGGTGTCGTCGGTCACGTCAGCGTCTGGCGCGTAATTCCAGTTGACGCCGAGGCTCCGCAAGATCGTCCCGACTTCGGTGGCTTCCTTGGTCGTTGCATCAACGCCGCCTTGCTTGTAGAGATCCTGTGGTGATGGGAACTCGCGGTCCGTGATCAAGCCGCTGGCAGATAGACGTGAGACGCTACCGCCTTCTTGGTCGATCCCGATCAGCAGCGGGGTCTTAGCCGCAACCTGAAACGCGTCAGACTTCGCTTTGACCTGTTCCTGCGTCAGCCCTTGCAGGTCGGCAGCGTAGTAAATTAGCCCGCCCAGGTTGTACTTTTGCACGTCCTGCTTCACTTTTTCGGTGTCCGCAGGGGTGCGCAGAACAAACATCTGGCCGACTTTTTGAGAAAGTGTGAGGCTGTTGATGTACTTGTCGATCTGCGCGTCCGTGACACCAGTCTTCACTTCCGCAGCGTTGACCGATGATACTGGTGCGGCCAGGGCACCCAAGACGAGTGCTGCCGTACTGAATATTGAAGCTGTGATGCGCCCAAATTTACTCATAATTCCACTCCCATTCCTGTGTATTGATCTCGGTCGAAAGGTGATAAGACCACGGGGTAAGTGTAGCATCGTCCAAATGAGTTTGTAAGCGATACCATATAACGCGGCGATGTGACGTTGGGGTACTCCGATAGAATGATCAACGTTAGGAAATGGGCTGCGAGTTAGCTGATACTTATAAAAAATATTTTTTGGTATGAACAAAAATTATCGAGGATGAAAAGTGCTATAACACAGCGAGAGCAAACTATTTAGCGAGATCAGTGTCATTAAATTCTGACCTTGTCTTTCCACAATAAAGCGGAATTTTACTTTGTTGTTTGCTTCACCGCGTGGGAATTGTTTTTTTCGGTGGCAGATGTTGTCTAAGTGGGCGCTTGAGCGGCTGATGCACGCAATTGGCGGTAGTCAGGTCGAAGACATATAGACATGTGCGGATAGACTCGGCGGCAGAGACATAATTAGCGGCCCAAGAATGAATTGCGACTATTTTGGGATAGTACGAAAAAAACAACGTCCTTTCTAACGCATGTCTGCTCGTAACTTATTTCGTTCGAAACGAGTAGAGCGAGCCATATAATCAAGGCTAAAACCGCTTTTTCTCAGCTTCGGTTTTTGCATGGGGCTGTTTCCCGTGAAATACAACGGCTACACGCCGAACTTGCGCAGGTGTGCGGCCAAAAAGCGGCCGGTATGCCCTGCGGTGCTGGCGGCGACTTGGTGTGGGGTGCCGCTGGCGACGATGTGGCCGCCGCGGCTACCGCCTTCCGGCCCGAGGTCGAGGAGGTAGTCGGCGTTGGCCATGATGTCCAGGTCGTGCTCGATGGCAAGCACCGTGCCGCCGGCGTCGAGCAGGCGCTGGAACACGGCCAGCAGCGTGCGCACATTCAGCGGGTGCAGGCCGACGCTGGGCTCATCGAACACGAACAGCGTCCCCTTGAGCTGTTTGCCCATGTGCGCGGCTAACTTCAGCCGCTGGGCCTCGCCGCCGGACAGCGCCGGCGTGCTTTCGCCGAGGTGTAGGTAACCGAGGCCGATGGCGTGCAGGGTTTGCAGCGCGGCGGCGATGGCCGGCTCATCAGCAAACACGGGCAGGGCCTCATCGGCGCTCAGCGCGAGCACATCCGCAATGGTATAACCGTGCCAAGTGACTTCGAGGATCTTGGGGGCGTAGCGCTTGCCGCCGCAGGTCGGGCACGTCTGCTGCATGTCCGGCAGATACTGAATATCGAGGCTGATGGTGCCGGTGCCGCCACACGTTGGGCAGGCCCCGGCCTTGACGTTGTAGGAAAAATCGCTGACGGTGTAGCTGCGCGCCACGCTTTCGGGCTGCGCGGCAAACAGCGCCCGCAGGTGGTCGAGGATCGGCGTGTAGGTGGCCACAGTCGAGCGCACGTTTTTGCCCACCGGGGTGGCGTCGATGGCGACCACGCGACGCAGGCCACCGCGCTGGAGGCTTTGGCTAAACGCCGGGGCGGGCTGCTTAGCCGTTGCGGTCAGCGCCGGCACCAGTGCGTCAAACACCAGCGTCGACTTGCCAGCGCCGGAGAAGCCGGTCACCACGCTGAGCTGATTGAGCGGAAAGCGCACGGTCAGGTCGTGCAGGTTGAAGCGGTCTGTCACGGTGACGCCGTAAAAGGCGGTCGCGGCCACGCGGGCGCGCTTGGCGGTCGGGCGCACCACCAGCTCGGCGCTGCCGTTGAGGTACGGGCCGATCAGCGAGTGTGGGGCTTCGGCCACCGCAGCCGGCGTTCCCTGGTTGATCAGCCGGCCACCGGCGAGACCAGCTCCGGGGCCGATTTCCAGCACCTGATCGGCGGCTTCAATGATGGCGGTGTCGTGGTCCACCACGACCACGGAGTTGCCCTGCGCCACCAGCGCGCGCATCACCGTGATCAGGCCCTGCACGTTGGCGGGGTGCAGGCCGATGGCGGGCTCGTCCAGGACGTACAGCACGCCGGTGGTGTGGGTGCGTAGCGTGCGCGCCAGCTGAATGCGCTGCAGCTCGCCGGTCGACAGGCTGTTGCCGGCCCGCTCAAGGCTGAGGTAGTTGAGCCCGAGGTCGATCAGTGGCTGCAAAATGGTGGTCAGCTCGCGCAGAATGTCATGCGCCAGCGCCTGCATGTCGGCAGGTAGGCTTGCGTAAACGGTGGGGATGAAGGCCTCAAGGTCCGCCAACGACTTTGCGCTCACTTCGGCGATGGTGCGCCCAGCCAGCGTTTGGCCCATCAGCTTGGGGTCAAAGCGCGTGCCGTGGCAGGTGGGGCAGACGCCGAATGCGTAGAAGCGGTTCAGCCGCGCGATCGCCCGCTCGTTGGTCGTGGTGGCCATGGAGTCGGTGACCGCATTGAAGGCATTCTCGTAGACGGCGTTGTCCATGTGAAAAATCTTACCGGTTTTGCTGGGAATGTTGATCGCGTAAGTCCGCCGCGGGCCGTGCCACACCAGCTCCTGCTGGGCCTTGGGCAGCGCCTGGAACGGCGTGTCGATGTCGATGCCGGCGTACTGTGCGACGATCGGCATGAAGTTGCGGCCCGGCAGGCGCCACGAAGCCACGGCGCCGGCCCGAATGGTTTTGGTCGGGTCGGGGATCAGCCGGTCCACCGCAAGGGTTCGAGCCACCCCGGTGCCGTCACAGGTTGGGCATGCGCCAACGGAATTGAAGGCGAATGACTCGGCCCCCAGCAGCGGGAAAACCGCGCCGCAAACCGGGCAGGTCATCGTCGCGTCCTTGCCATCGGTGTCCATGGCGTGCGCGATGGCCAGCGTTGGGGCCAGCTGGTGCCCGTTGGGACAGCGCGGCGACCCCAGCCGCGAAAATGCCAAGCGCAGCACGTTGAGCGCCTCGGTGGTCGTGCCGACCGTGCTGCGGATGCCGGGTACCGTGGGCCGCTGGCGCAGGGCGATGGCGCTGGGGATGTGCTGGATGTCATCGACCGCGGCGTGGCCGACCTGGCCAAGGCGCCGACGCGTGTAGGTGGACAGCGCCGAGACGTAGCGGCGCATCCCCTCGGCGTACAGCACGCCCATGGCCAGAGACGACTTACCGGAGCCTGAGCGGCCGGTGATGGCGACCAGTTGATGCAGCGGGATCGTGACATCCAAGTGGCGCAGATTGTTCACATGGGCACCGCGGACCATTATTGCTTGCGGAAACGTGTTATCATTCAATGGAACCCCTTCTTCTTTATTCAATAGAAAAGAGTGACAAGATGCCTCATCGCAGTATTCGACAATTTACCCCTGCGCCGGTCAGCGCCGCGACCCTGACGCTTTTGGAAGCCACCGCGCAGGCGACGGCCTCCAGCCAATTCTTACAACAATTCACGCTGATCCGCGTGGCCGATGCCGCCAAGCGTGCGGCCATTGCGGCCTTGACCCACTGTGATTTCGTGGCAGGGCCAGGCGTGCTGTATGTGTTCGTTGTGGATCAGGCCCGCAACCAGCGGCTGCTGGCAGCAGGCGTGGCGGATCGGTTGCGCGACTGGAACGCCTTTTTGGCCGGGAGTTTTGATGCGACCCTGGCCGCGCAGCACGTGGTTGACACGGCGGAGGCGCTGGGGCTTGGGACCTGCTACCTCGGCAGCATCCTGAACGACCCGCAGCAGATGATCGACCTGCTGCACCTGCCGCGCTATACCTTCCCCTTGTTGGGGTTGATGGTGGGGCACCCGGCGACCATTCCGGCGGGCAAACCGCGCCTACCGCAGGCGGCCGTAGTGGCCACGGATCAGTACCCGGCGCCAGTTTCGCTCACTGCTTATGATAACACCCTGCGCGATTATTACGAGCACCGGCCCGAGCACCCACGGTCGACCGACTTCACCCAGCTGGTCAATGCGTACATAAAAACCGATCCACACCATCGCGGTGAGATCGGTCGGATTTTGCGCCAGCAGGGCTTCAGACTGGATTAGCGCGCCGTTCGTTCTCTTGGATCAGCACAGCGTTCGCCTCGTCCAGTAGGTTGAGGAGCTGCGCGAACTTTTCGGCGCCTAACCCGTCATGCAGCGTGCGCATCGGCTGGAAGTAGTTGCCGGCCAAGTCGCGCACGGCCTGCTTGCCGGTTTCTGTGACGGAAAGCGTGAAGCTGCGGTTGTCGGCCGGGTCCACGGTTTTGGTCAGCAGGCCGTCTTCGATCAGCGGATTGAGCATCTTGGTGATCGCCGCCTTGGTCAACCCCATGGCCTCCGCTAACGCGGTCGGCGTCGGGGGCGTGGCCTCGGCAGCGACCCAAAACAGCAGGTTCTGCTGCGACAGCGGCCGCTTGGCGTTCGCCACCGGTGGGCTCAACCGGTTGAACTGGTTCAGTGTCTGGTTCATCCTGAGATGTTTGAGTTCCATACCGTGCCTCCTTTTGTGTCTCTAGTTAAATTGTACCGGGTTGCGGCAGGTGAACACAATCAAAGTGGCCTTGCGCCCGCGACAAAGAAAGGATTTCCATGATGATCGACTCAATTTTGATGCACCACGCCCAAACAGTGCTGGCCGCTGACCACAGCGGCCACAGCCTGGATCACATTCAGCGGGTGGTGGCGACTACCCGCACCCTGCTCGCCCAGACGCCGGACGCGGACGCGACCATTGCGCTGGCCGCGGCGATCTTGCACGACACCTACGATGACAAGCTGGTTGAAGACGTGGCGGCCGCCAAGGCGGCCACGCAGGCCAAGATGGGGGAGGCTGGGCTGACGGCCGCTCAGCAAACCGCCGTGCTGGCCATCATCGACCACATGAGCTTCAAGCAGAGTTTGAGCGGGCATCAGGTGCTGAGCCTGGAGGGCCGGCTGGTGCAAGACGCCGACCGACTGGATGCCATCGGCGCCATTGGCATCGCCCGCACGCTGCTGTACGGCGGCGCGCATGCCAGCAAGTTGTACGATCCGGCGCTTCCGCCGCGCACCGCGCTTGACGCACAAAGCTACCGACAAGGCGAGTCCACGGTGATCAACCACTTCTACGAAAAGCTCCTGAAGCTGGCCGCGCAGATGAACACGCCGGCGGCCAAGCAGCTGGCCGCGCACCGGCAGCAGGTGATGCAAGACTTTCTCGCCGAGTTCACCGCCGAATGGCAGGGCAAAAGTTAAGCGTAGCGGAACTTTTTTGCCTCAGATAGTTGCACCGCGGCCGGAAATATTGTATATTAATTGGGCAGTTGTTTTTGCTAAAACAACCGTCAATGCCGTCTTAGCTCAGTAGGTAGAGCGCATCCATGGTAAGGATGAGGTCGCTGGTTCGAATCCAGTAGACGGCAGCAGGATCACCCGTGAACGGTCGAAGCCCAGTGCCTCGGCTGTTTTTTTATCCACCGAATACGCAATTGGCCGCAGTGAAGGGCGTGTAGTTGGCCGACCACCGATGCTGCTCAAAAGCAGCGGTGGCATCAGCAAGGCACCCTAACGTAGGGCTGTTCTGTGTGCCACCGAAAAGCAGGCCAAATAATCGGGCGGCACTGTCAACCCTAGGTCCGGGTTTGTCAGTGCCGCCCGCTTATTCTTATCTCTGGGCGCAGGTGCAGCCGCTTGAGATCCGATGGGGTGACAAGCGTCAAACTCAGCGGCGGCGCTTGTTCTTGGCCGTTCGCATCGTGGCTTTCAAATTCTTTTTGGTGCCAAACATTTTGGCGATTTTGGCGTTCTCGCGGGCTTTGCCGCGAAGTGCCACGTTTTCGCTTTGTTCAGCCTGAAGCTGTTGGTAGCTGTTAAAACGCTTTTGATGCAACTGGCCGGCCGCGATTGCAGCCTGTACCGCACAGCCCGGTTCGTGGGTGTGGGTGCAGTCATTGAACTTACACCGTTGTGCCAGCTCAATGATGTCCGCAAAGGTGCCGGCCACGTCGGCCTCAACCAGCGCTAATTCGCGCATCCCCGGCGTATCGATCACGATCGCGCCGTTGGGCAAAAGCAGGAGCTGGCGGCCGGTCGTCGTGTGACGCCCGTGTGCATCCGCGTGGCGAACTGCTCCTGTTGCCAGGTCATCGTTCCCGCGCAGTCGGTTAATTAACGTGGTTTTGCCGACCCCGGATGAGCCGAGGAAGGCATACGTCTTGCCAGGGTGTACCACCTCGGCCAGCGCTTGCCAGCCGGTCGCGCGGGTGGCATCACAGACGAGCACCTGCGCGTCGCCACTTGTTGCGGTCACCTGCGCCATCTGATCCGCAAAGTGCTGCGCAAGGTCTGCCTTGGTGAGCACGACCACGGGTTGGGCGCCGCTAGTTCTGGCAACGGCGAGGTAGCGTTCCAGCCGACGGACATTGAAGTTCCCGTCCATCGCCATGCACAGAAACAAGACATCGATGTTGGCAGCTACCACTTGCAGATGGCTGGTCATCCCGGCTGCTTTGCGGGTAAAAACAGTCGTGCGTGGGATCAGTCGCTCGATCACCCCGACATCTGAGGGGTTCGGCGGTAGCCGCAGTTGCACCCAATCGCCCACTGCGGGATAGTCCTCGGGGCCAACCGCGACATTGATAAAGCGTCCAGAAACCTGCGCGGCGACTCGGGTCGTCGCAGTTTGTACCGTGTGCGACTCTGGCCCACCACGCGTCCCAAGGTTAAGGGGCCGGCCATGATAGCCCGTAATTCAGCGGTTAACCCATAAGAGTCAAGTATATTTTGATTCAATTGTTTGTGTGTCCTCCACATTTAGCCATGGAGGGTTGGGCGCGCCTAAAGCGTCATCCCCTCCGCCGTCATGACAGCGTATCGTCCAATGCCCTTCTTCGCCATGTTGCCACACATCCTTTCTGCGGTGACTTCGCGCACCGAATGTTGTCGGGGCGAGTCAACCACCGTACCGTTTACGGGTACCGATATTGCCTTCAATATATCATATGACGGTGACGGCATGCAGGAAAGCTGGCTGTTCACGCCCCGTCCGCGTGGTATGATAAAGCACAAAGGAGTGTGGCAGCGTGACGATACGACAGGTTCTGGGCCGCGGGCTGATGACGGCCGGCATGTTTTTGGTGTATCAACTGGTGACGGCGGTGGTGCTGGTGCCCAGCCTCATTGGGCGGCCATCAACGCTTTTGAACGCGGCGCTGTTCACGGCCGCATTCGGGGGACTGATCTGGTTTCTGGCCATTGTGTACACGCAATGGCTGGCGGCGGAAAAAAGCGCGCACTTCGGCCTCCGCGGCATGGACTTCGGCAAAGCCAAGCTGTTGTTTCTGGCCGTGTTGGCGATGGTGGTCATTCAGGCGGCATCGGTGGCGATGATCACGCTGCACTGGACGCCGGAAGCGGAGAACCAAACCGAGCTTATCAACTTTTTCAATCAGGCCCCACTGCCAATGGTGCTGATCACGGTGGTCGGCGGGCCGCCGGTTGAGGAGTTCGTTTTCCGTGGCCTGTTGATGCACAGCTTTCCGCATCAGGATCAGCGCGCCTGGCGGTGGCTCAGCGGCAGTGTCTCGGCGCTGTTGTTCGGGCTGGCGCACACAGGCTTCGATGATCCCCTCAACCTCGCCGTCTATGTCGCCCTGGGCGCGGTGTTCACCGCGGTCTACGCGCGCACAGGCGATTTGCGGTATTCGATCGGGCTGCACTTTCTGAACAACTTCGCCGCCTTGTTTCTCTAAATAGTCCAAAAAACGTGCGGCCCATCCTCAATGACGGGCCGCACGTTTGCGTTCGGTTTAGTTGTGCGTCGCCACGCCAGCCTGTGTGAGCAACCCGGCTGGCAACGCAGTCAGCAGTGGGCTTGGTGCGTCCAGTGCCATCAGTACCAGGGTGTGCAGCGCGCGGGAGGCCAGCGTGTACAGGAGGTCGCGGTCGCTGTCAGCGGCGTAGGTGCCAGCGCTTACGTCGTAGCCGATCACCGCGTCGAACTCCAGCCCCTTGGCGAGGTATACCGGCAGGATCACGCAGCCGGTGTGCATCTGGTGGTCCTGCGGCGAAAGCAGGGTGATGGGGACGTCCAGCTGCAGCGTGGCGAACAAACGCGTGGCGGTGGCCATGTCCTTGGTCAAAATCGCCACGGTGTGGTGGTCATTGAGCAGCTGGGTGACGGTGCGGATCAGGGTGTCACGCGCCGCTTCGGCCGGGATGACCAGCAGTTGCGGCGTCTGACCATCGCGGCTGAAGGCCTGAATGTGGGCGTGGTCCGGCAGGAGATTTTTGGCCAAGTTCGTGATCGGTGCGGTGGACCGGTAGCTGCGAAACAGGTTGATCAGCCGCACGTTCTGGGTGCCGAAGACGTGCTGGATCGCTTCGATGAGGTCGGCCGGCTGGTAGTCGCTGGTGAAAACGTCCTGCTTCACGTCGCCGAGCAGCGTCATCTTGGCCTTGGGGAAGGCGTGGTGCAGGTACTTGAGCTGGGCCATGCTGTAATCCTGCATCTCATCGATGAAGACGTACTGGATCAGGTGGTTGCGCCCGGTGCCGGCCAAGGTATCCCGCAGCATCAGCAGCGGGGCGGCGTCTTCTAGCCGCAACACGTGGGCCTCAAGGTCGGCCTGATAGGCGGCGATCATCGCGGCCCAGGTGGCCGGGGCGACCGGCGCGGTGACTTGCGCCAGGAAGCGGGCGTAGTCGGTGTAGCAGTCCAGGAAGTAGTCGTTGTAGATGGCGTCGTACACGGGGGCAAAAGCGCGCTCGACCAGGTGGGCCGCGATGAAGGCCGTTTCGGCATCCCCTGAGGCAAAGGTCCGCTCACCGACAATGGTGGCCGCGGCATCGGCACTTAGGCTCCCCAGCGCGTCTTGCACCCAGTCGTCGTACACGGCCAGCTTGATGCGCGTTTTCAGGCGGCGGATCAGCGTGTTCTTGGTGTCGAGGAACTTGTTGGCCGCCGTGGCCGTAGCGGGCTGGCTGGCGTAGATCTTCTGAATGGTTTTGGCGGCGAAAAACACCTCCCCGTTCAGCGTGATGTCCACGAAGTTCGGCGCGTAGCCGGGGGCCTGCGTGTAGGCAACGATGGCGTCGAGCATCTCGGCGCGCTCCTTGAAGCGGCGGATCACCTTGGCGGACTCAGGCAGGCTGGCCTGGTCGCGCTCGTAGCGCTCGAACAGCGTCTCCACGTGCAGGCCGGCGAAGCGCTTGGCGAAAAATTCGGCCAGCGTGGCCTGCCGCATGTTTTTCTCCCCGAGGCTGGGCAGCACTGCGGAGATGTAGTTGGCAAACAGCTGGTTGGGGGAAAACAGCACCATTTGGTCGGCATCTAGCGCCTGGCGGTTGTGGTAGAGGAGGTAGGCGACGCGTTGCAGCACCGCGGAGGTCTTACCCGAGCCCGCCACCCCTTGGACCACCAGGACGGCTGCCTTGGTGTCGCGGATGATGTCGTTTTGTTCCTGCTGAATGGTGGCGACGATGTTTTTCATCTGCGCGTCGGTTTGCTCCCCGAGCACGGCCTGCAGCAGCGTGTCGCCGACGGTTTCGTTGGTGTCGAACATGTGGGTGATGCGGCCCTGGTCGATCATGAACTGTCGCTTGTTGTCGAGCGTCGCCTCCATGGTGCCGGCCGGGGCGTCGTAGGTGACGGGGCCCAGCGTGCCGTTGTAGTAAACGGACGCGACCGGCGCACGCCAGTCGTAGACGAGGAACTGATCGTGCTGGTCGATGAACGTGCCCATGCCGATGTACAGCGTTTCGGGCTCGCCGTCCTGCGTGATGTCGATGCGGCCGAAGTACGGCGCGTCCTGCAAAAGCGTCAGGCGTTCCTGCTCATGGGTGAGGATCGTTTCGTTCTCGACTGCGCGGGCCACCATCATCTTCTGCTGCTGGACGGCCGCGTTGGTTTCCATTCGGTCATCGACTTCGGTCACATTGACGCGAGTTGCGTCCCCGTACGCCTGCTCGACGCGGGTGGTTTCTTGGTGGGCGCTGGCCAGCTGGCTGGCGACGGTGGTTTGGCGGGTGCGGATCTTGGCCCGTACGGCATCGACGCGGGCTTGTTCGGCGCGTTGCGTAGTGTTTTGCATTTGGCCCTCCTTGCGGTGCGTTTTAGTCTATCCAGTTTAGGCGTGTTCGGTCGCGGCGTCAAGGCAGGAGATTTGGTGTTGCGCCGGAAGCCTTCTATACTAGAGGAAAAAGGGGCGGATACGATGGAAAAATATGACGTGATCATCATTGGCGCCGGGCCCGGCGGGTTGGCTGCGGCGTACGCGCTGGCGCCAAGTCGCCGCGTGCTGGTAGTCGAGCGAGACTTGTGGGGCGGTACGTGTCCGAACTACGGGTGTGACCCAAAGAAAATGCTGTACAGTGCCGTGCAGGCGAAGGCCTACGCGCGGCGCATGACGCACGCCGGCCTGGTGGGTGAGCCGACCATCGACTGGCCGCACCTCATGACCTTCAAGCAACGCTACACCGATGCCGTTCCGTCGAACACGTTGGGTGGGCTCGTGCAGGCTGGGATCACCGCGGTTCATGGCGAGGCCAAATTCATTGACCCCGTCACCATCGAGGTGGGGGATGCGGTTTACCGCGGTCAAAAACTGATCGTGGCCACCGGACTTCAGCCGGCCACCGGCAATGTGGTGGGTCATCAGTTGCTGGGCACGTCCCGTGATTTTCTCGCGATGCGCCAGCTGCCGCAGACCCTGGCCTTCATCGGGGCCGGCTACGTCAGCCTTGAGCTGGCTAACATCGCTGCGGCGGCCGGGGCGACCGTGCACATCATCAACCGGTCGGACCGCGCGCTGCGGGCCTTTCCGGCGCCTGCGGTCGCGGCCCTGCGGCGGAACATGCAGGCGGCTGGCGTGCGCTTTCACGACAATGTGACCCTGCAGGAGGTGCGCACCACCAACACCGGGCTCGTGTTGCGAGGGACGGATTTTGAGCTCCGCGTCGCCCGGGCCTTCGCCGCAGTTGGCCGGGTGCCAGACGTGGCGTTGCACCTTAGCCGCGCCGACATTGCCACGACGGCCGCAGGGATCACCGTTGATGATCACCTGCGGACCAGCAATCCCGACGTGTACGCCATCGGGGACATCGTGGCCAAAAGCGCCCCGAAGCTGACCCCCGTAGCGGGCTTTGAAGGCCGTTATGTGGCTGGTCAACTGTTGGGGGACACGGCTGCGATCGATTATCCCGCCCAGCCGGTGGTCGTTTACGGCGCCACCGAGATGGCGAAAGTAGGCGTCAGCATCGAAACCGCCGAAGCGGCGCCTGACCGCTATGTCGTGCACACGCATGATGCGGCCGGCTGGTACACCTACAACCGGATCCAAGCGACCACGGCCCAGCTCACCCTGATCACGGCCCGCGCCACCGACACGCTTGCCGGTGCGGTGGTGCTTGCCGACACCGCCGAGGAGTTGATCAACCTCGCCACCCTGCTGATCAATCAGCACGCGACCATGGCGACTGTCAAGCAGACGATTTTTGCCTATCCCAGTGCGGCCAGTGATTTGCAGTACTTGGGGTGAGCACTGTTCATTTGACACCCTGGCAAAGCTTGAAAAAAGCGCCGAAAACGCCTATGTGGCGACTCGTATCGGCACTTATAAGCCCACCTTGCCAACGGCTTAGGCATGCATGTCGGCCGCGTCGCCCAGCGTTTTTCGCTGCTGCGCATCCCTAACGACACATTCCAAAAAATCACCGCTAAATAATCCTGAGCCTTCTCGGGTAACGCAGGTTCCTCTTCTGGAGGAGCCTTTTTTTGATGGACAAGGATTGATTATCCGCTGTTAAATCGGTTAGTTGATGATGTAATCTACACGAATAGGCATGTAACCGCTAGTAAACAAACTTTATATGGATGTGTTTGGACCCAAAATATATTTTATCGCGTTTTGGTGTATTGATAACAACGTTTATAAAAAATAGAGTCATTACCTATATCATTTTTGGTGACCTGAGTATTAATGCCTTACGTGTAAGGGCTTTTTTGATGTTTAAGGTGATGCTATGCTTGGGTTGTTGTTAGGAAGCAGCAGACTGAAGAGGAGAATATCGATGAAAAAGAAGAATATCGGTGATTCGATCCAGCGGTTTGGCCGAACCTTACTTTTGCCGATTGGGGTCTTAGCGCCAGTCGGGATGATTTTAGGGATTTCGGGCGCCCTGGTTCAACCGTACATGATGGAACGGTTCGCTTTTTTGGCGAATCCCAACCTCAATGCCATTTTAATTAGTATTCGTTCGATCGCCAGCGTGGTGTTCGACAACATTCCGCTATTATTCGCAATGGGTGTCGCTTACGGGATGTCCAAACGGGACAAAGGGATTGCGGTGTTCGCATCCACCGTTGGCTATCTGACCTTGATTGTCACCATGAACGTGTGGTTGACGCTGACAGGGCACATGGCAGATCCGGAGGTGATGACCCAGCTGGGTCAAATCTCGGTGTTAGGGATCCAAACCATGAACGTCAGCGCCGCCGGGGGGATTATTACCGGGCTGATTGCGGCTTGGGCAACCGATAAGTTCTATAACCTCGAGTTGCCAACGGCCTTTGCATTTTTCTCCGGTAAAAAATCGGTACCGATCATCACCATCGGCTTGATGATTCTGATCGGCGGTACTATTCCGTTCATCTGGCAGGCGTTCGTGTTCTTGCTTTCCAAGATGTCCGTGATCATCTTGAGTGCAGTGGGGCCATTCTTTACCGCCGCCGGGGAGCGTTTGTTTATTCCGTTCGGGCTGCACCACGTGTGGAACGCTATGTTCCGCTTTACCGAAGCTGGGGGCTCTTATGTCATCGGCGGCAAGACCTTCGTCGGGGTGATTCCGGCCTTGAACGAAGTGCTGTTCAACCAAGGGCCGACGTCTCAATATTGGAGCCTGATGCCGAGTTTGACGCGCTTCATGGCGCAGCAGCAGATGTTAGTCACCTTGTTCATGTTCCCGGCAATCGCTTTGGCGATGTACCGCTCAGCGCGTGAAGAAAACAAAAAAGAAGTCAAGTCGATGCTGGTGACCATGGTGTTGACCGCTATGTTAGGGAACGTTACCGAACCACTCGAATTCACCTTCGTGTTCATCGCGCCACTGTTGTATGTGGTATATGCCTGCTTGGTTGGGATCGGCGCGGTCTTGCTGTCGTTTGCCGGTGTCGCCATCGGGTATATCCGGGGGACTATCTTCGACTTCGGGATCTTCGGGCTGCTGTATGAAAAAACCAACTGGATTTTCTTAGTCTTAATCGGACTAGGCATGGCTGCCGTGACCTACTTCGTCTTCCGTTGGGCAATCGTGAAGTTCAACATCAAGACGCCTGGGCGTGAAGAAAGCCAGAACCTCGATTCGACCTTGCTGAAGGAAAAACGCTATCCAGAAATCGCCAAGCTGGTGGTTGAAGGTTTAGGCGGCAAAGACAACATTGTTAACGTTGACAACTGTATCACCCGCTTGCGCATCGACTTGTCTGATGTGCGCAAAGTGGACAAGAGCATCCTTGAAATGTCCGGGACCTCAGGCTTCTTCTTCCCGGCCGATAAGCATATCCATATCGTGTTCGGCCCGCAAGTCGAATTCGTGAGAAATGCGGTCGACGACGAAATCAGAAACAACTAATGGGGGATTAAACATGCGTGCATTCTATGATTCTAAGAGTAAGACAATCGACGACCAAGGACTGAGGTACTTGTTTACCGATGAGTTCAAGTACAAGACCTGGCTGATGTTTGAAGCTAAGCTGGCAGAAGCGCAAGCCGAAGAAGGGTTCATCCCGCAATGGGCGGCGGATCAAATAGGCGAATCTGCCAAGATTGAAAACATCGACTTTGAAGAGATGGACCGCATCTACCAAAAAATCGGTCACGGCTTCGTGCCGTTCTTGAAAGTGTTAGTGAAGGCCTGCCCAGAAGAAAGTGGCAAATACGTTCACTACGGCATCACCACCCAAAACATCCAGCAAAGCTCCCAGATGTACATGGCATGGTGCGCCCACAAGAAGTTCATGCACCTGCTCGGTCAGATCATCAATAACCTAAGCCACTTGGTTGAAGACAACAAAGATTCTGTGATGGCAGGCCGCACGCACGGACGGCACGCAACTCCGATCACCTATGGCTACAAAGCATCAGTATGGCTGTCTGACTTCATCGACGCAGCAGAGCGCTTGAAGGAATCTGAAAAGCGGGTGTTCCGCATCATGATGGGCGGCGCTGTTGGGGTGTACTCCACCATGCCAGAAGTTGGCCCAGAAGTGCAAAAGCGGGTCGCAGAGCTGGTCGGCATGTACGAAATGCCGGTACCTTCCCGCAACCTCTCGACTCACAAGCTGGAATACATGATGGACCTGGCGTTGTTGTGCAACATCTGCCACAAGATTGGTGAAGAAGTCTACAGCACCACGCTGGAAGAAATCGCTGAAGTGTCGGAAGGCTTCACCCCCGGCACCGTCGGCTCCAGTACGATGCCACATAAGATTAACCCGAAGCTGGCCAAAGGTATCATCGCCAACTCCCAGAAGCTTTACAGCCTGCCAGCCGTCGGCATGTACTCGGCAGTGCGGCCATATGAAGGCGACTCCAGCTCCTACATGCTGTTTGACGGCATTTTTGAAGAATCACTGGAATTGACCACGGAAGTGTTGCTGCGTGCAGAAGAATTGACCCGCACCATTGTGCCGCACCCAGAGCGGATGCTCAAAAACGTGCTCAACAACCACGGCTTAGACAACACTGAAAACGTGATGATGCATATGGCCAAGAAGCTGGGGAAAGACCAAGCGCATTCCTTGCTTTATGAAATTGCGATCAAGACCGAGCGTGAAGGCAGCGAATTCATCGACAACCTGATGGCCAACGAAACCATCGCCCGCGAATTTGACCGCGAAGAGTTAGAAGCGATGATCGATCCGCGCAACTATACCGGGTTGGCGTCACGCATCGCTGATGAGCAAAGCAAACGTGGCTACGCGGTGGCTAAAGCGTTATTAGACGAGGAAGTGACGGTTAAGTGACACAACTCATCATCAATGCCGACGATTTTGGCTACTCGCGGGCAGTGTCTTACGGGATTTTGACCGCCTACAAAAGTGGGGTCTTGACGTCCACAACGATGATGGCAAACATGCCGGGATTCGCCCATGCGCAGTGGTTGGTGCAAGGTGAACCCGGCCTTGCTATAGGCGTGCACTTGACGCTGACGGCAGGCAAGCCACTCGTGCGGGCCGCTTCTAGTTTGACTGACGGCACCGATTTTCGTAAGCGCCAGGCGGTGTTCGCCCATCCCGAAGTGATTGACCCCGACGAATTATATGAGGAATGGGACGCACAGATTGTCAAGGTAGCCGGCGCTGGCATTCCGATTACCCACCTCGACTCGCATCATTACGTGCACGGCATTCCGGCGTTTGCGCCGGTGATTACCGCCTTAGCGGAAAAATACGCGCTGCCGGTGCGTAACAACTTCACGTTGGTGCCAGAAAATGTGCGCACCACCACGGCGCTGTGGAAGATTTTCAACTTCGCGCAGTTCAAAGACATGACGCGCTCGTATGGTGCGGCGTTTGAAGACATCATGGCGATGATTCAAAAAGACGCCGCGCCGTTTGTCGATCTGGCGACGGTCGAGGCCAATTGCCATCCCGGCTATGTTGACGAAACACTGCTGTATGGCTCGAGTTTTAACTTACCGCGCATGCGCGAAGTGACGATGTTGTGCGATCCGCGCTTTAAAGCGATGCTAGAGCAGGCAGGTTTTACCCTCACTACCTACCGCAGCCTCTAGCAGAAAGGGAGAATGGATGACGATTGAAGAAGCATCGCTGCAATTACACGAACAATATCAGGGTAAAATCGAAAGCAAAAGCAAGGTGCCGGTGGCCGGCTATCACGACCTTGCGCTCGCTTATTCGCCGGGGGTGGCGGCGCCATGCTTGGCAATCGCCAAAGACCCTAAGCTGGTTGATACCTACACCAATCGCGCCAACGCGATTGCGGTGGTGACCGACGGTAGCGCGGTGCTGGGGCTCGGTGATATCGGCCCCAAAGCGTCACTGCCGGTGATGGAAGGCAAGGCGATTTTGTTCAAGCAGTTTGCCGGGTTAGACGGCGTGCCGATTTGTTTGGATACCAAAGACCCAGAGGAGATTATCCGCACCGTAGCGCTGATTGCACCGGGGTTTGCCGGGATTAACCTAGAAGACATCAGCTCGCCGCGCTGTTTTGAAATCGAACAGGCGCTAGACGCTAAGCTGGACATTCCGGTGTTTCATGATGACCAACATGGCACTGCCATCGTGGTGTTGGCCGCGTTGATGAACGCTTTGAAGGCCGTCAATAAAACCATGGCGCAGATTCGGGTGGTGGTGTCCGGGCCTGGAGCCGCGGGCACTGCCATCACCAAGATCTTGATGGCCTCGGGGGTCAAAGACATACTGGTGTGCGACGAACACGGCATTTTGACCCAAGAGCGCAAGGATTCGGCGGCGCACAAGGCCTGGCTGGCAGCGCACACCAACCCTGCCGGTGTGGTTGGCGATTTGGCGGATGCGCTGGTCGGCGCAGACGTCTTGATCGGCGTATCGGTTGGCCACATCGTCACCGGCGAAATGGTGGCGACGATGAACGATCACGCCATCGTGTTTGCAATGGCTAACCCGACGCCAGAAGTCGATTACCAAGTGGCCAAAGCTGCCGGTGCGGAAGTCGTGGGCACGGGGCGCTCGGATTATCCTAACCAGATCAACAACGTCTTAGTGTTCCCGGGACTGTTCAAAGGCACCTTGGCTATCGGCGCCCGCACGGTGTCAACTGCCATCATGCTGGCCACCGCTAAGGCAATTGCCGCTTCGGTGCCGGAAACCGCGTTGTCTGCCGAACACATTTTGCCGTCGCTGTTCGCCGATCATGCGACGGACAACATTGTCCAATATATTGAGGCATTGCCATGACCAATCGGGTAGAACATGACGCGCTGGGCACGGTGCTGGTGCCAGAAACCGCGCTTTACGGCCCGCAAACGGCGCGCAGCCGCCTGAATTTTCCCATCACCGAAGACCACTTCGCCCCGGCGGTGATTCGTGCGCTCTTAGCGGTGAAAAAAGCCGCCGCCCAAGTCAATTTCCGCCACGGACGCTTGGGACGCAAGCAAGCTGAGGCGATTCAAGCAGCATGCGCGGCGCTACGCAATAACTATCCGCAGTACGCGGCGCAGTTTCCGCTGAGTATCTGGCAAACCGGCAGCGGCACGCAGACCAATATGAACGTCAACGAGGTGATTGCGCGTTTAGCGCAGGTGCAATTCGGTATGACGCTGAACCCCAACGACGATGTCAACTGCTCGCAGTCGTCTAACGATGTCTTTCCGACAGCGATGCACCTGGCGGCGTTGGGGGAACTCGATGCGCTGCTTTATCAGTTGATTGACTGGCAAGAAACGCTCGACTACTTGATTGCAACGCAAGGCGCAGAGATTCGCCTGGGGCGCACGCACTTGCAAGACGCAACGCCGATGACTTTTGGTCAGCAACTGAGCGGCTGGCGCGGCATCATCAGTGCCAGTCAAACCGAGCTGCAAGCCGTTGCCAAAACGCTGACGGTGTTGGCAATCGGCGGCACGGCGGTGGGAACTGGCTTGAACGCGCCGGCGAAGTTTGGCGCGGAGGTCGCCGAACTGCTGCGGCAAGACTATCACTATACGCTAACCAGCCAACCGGTGAAAACGCTGGGGCTGAGCAGCCACCACCAGCTTGTGGCGTTACAAAACGCGCTGAGTAATTTAGGGACGGGCTTGATGAAAATCGCCAACGACATCCGTTGGCTGGCCAGTGGTCCCCGGGCGGGACTGGGTGAGCTCGTGATTCCGGCCAACGAGCCGGGTAGCTCGATCATGCCCGGTAAGGTCAACCCGACGCAGTCAGAGGCGTTGTGCATGATTGTCTGCCGGGTGCTGGGCCACACCACCACCGTGCAAATGGCGGCCAGCCAAGGCAACTTCGAACTCAACGCTTACAAACCGGTAATCATCGATTCGGTGTTGGATGCCATGCGCCTTCTGACCAAAGGGATGCAGGCTTTTCGCAACAAGTGCCTTGCCGGCGTCCGGCTGAACGTCGCCACCACCCGTTTCAACGTGGCCCAGTCGCTAATGAACGTGACGGCGTTGACCCCGCGGATCGGCTACAGTCAAGCCGCTAAAATCGCCCAATATGCGCAGGCCAACGACTTGTCGCTGGTGGCCGCCGGGGTGGCGCTAGGCGTCGCGTCGCAATCCCAACTGGAGGAATGGCTTAATCCCGCCAAAATGATATAGTGGAGGCGGAGGGATTGCGATGAATATTATGGAAGGCTACGAGAACCTGACCAAAAGCGAACGCCGAGTATTGGCGTACGTCATGGAGCACAAGCAACAGCTGCCGTTGATGAACATCGACGAGGTCGCCGCAAGCACCTTTGTGTCTAAAACCGTGGTGATTAACTTGGCGCACAAATTAGGGTTTAGCGGCTATCGGGAGATGAAGTTCCACCTAAAAGTCGAAGTCGCCAAGCAGCAAGCGGTGCAACAAGAAACCAAAAGCGTCAAAGATCAGCTACGTGGGGTGATCGATAAAAGCTTTGCGTTGCTCGATGAACAAACGCTGATGGACGCGGCCTTGCAAATTGTCCAAGCCAACAACGTCTTCATCATGGCGCGCGGCCTCAGCAAACCCGTCGCGTATTATTTGGAGCATGTGTTGCTGGCGCTTGGCATCCACTGCTTTTTCATCGATGACTATAACTTGTCTGATTCCTTCACCAATCTGGTCACCAAAAATGATACGGTGTTGTATATCTCGCTTTCTGGTAACACCCCCAAGATTGTGTCCTCCGCCCAGATGGTGCAAATGAAAGGCGCGCACATCATCAGCCTGACATCGTTTAATTCCAATAAGTTGGCCGCTTTGGCGGATAAAAATCTCTTTGGTTACACGCCGGTAGACAACACCAAGTCCGACGACTCGATTCCGCGAATTGGGCTGTTTGTGGTGATTGATTTGCTGGTTGGGACGATTAAACAAATTCTGTAGTCGCAAACTAATCACGAGGTGAAGCATATGTTTAACTTCTTTAAGAAATCCAAAACCACCCTGGTGGCACCAGTGTCTGGCGAAGCCATTCCCATGACGCAAGTGGCAGACGCGATGTTTTCCCAAAAAATGATGGGCGATGGCTTCGGGGTGCGCCCTGAAGAAGACGCGCTGTTTGCGCCGGCTGCCGGTACCATTGCATCGGTGTTTCCCACCAAGCACGCGTACACAATGACTACCGTTAGCGGCATCGAGATCTTGGTGCACCTCGGCGTTGATACTGTTGAACTGAAAGGCGCGCCGTTTACTTTGACGATTGAAGCTGGGCAAGAAGTGGCCGCTGGCGACGCGATTGGCACCATGGACCGCGCGTTGATCAAAGAAGCGGGCAAGGCCGATGACGTGATTGTGGTCATCACCAATATGGATGCAATCAAGGCGTTTACCCCAGTGACGCCGGGTGCTGTGACTCACGGCGATGAGGTGTTGGCGTTAGCCGGCGCGTAAGCCGCAAAGCATTAAAACAGGCGCCTGCTTTTGATTATTTGCCTTTTGGTTTGTGTTCCATGTAGTCGCGGAGGCTTGCCACCACGGACGGCTCTGGGGTTTCACGCATCGCTTTGATGTTGTGAATATGTTCCACTGAGACGTGGCTGTTGAGCGCCATCTCGGTATCGGTGAGGTTGTTTCGACGCTGGAAGTCGATAATCTCCCGAGAAAACTGGTTTACTTGCTCTTTTTCGCTCATTGCAATAACTCCCTCGCATTTGTATCTTCATTACGCCTAGTTTCGGCACCAATGCGCGCACCTCGGTTTGACATCCCGCACGCCCTTCGCTAAGATGAAACCAGACGTCAATGCACGCGATGAGTACCGCGCGACCAGTGTTCAGGAAGTCTCCAGGACTGCGAAGGAGACCGCTGCCGCGCGCGAATTGGCTCGCGGAAGACGAAACGGTGGGTGCGCCTTAAGCCTGAAGTGGCCACACTTGTGGCAAGATAGGTGGTACCGCGCACAGCCGTCCTATCCCTGCAATGGGGAGAGGACGGCTTTTTTTAGCCAATCAAAGGAGAAACCTCATGCCAAAACACACATTCTTAACGGGCGATCGCCCGACCGGCCGGCTGCACATTGGCCATTTTGTCGGGAGCTTGCAAAATCGCGTTGCACTGCAAAACTCCGGGGACTACAACAACTTCATCATGATCGCCGACACGCAGGCGCTGACCGATAACGCGCGCAACCCGGAGAAGATCCGCAACTCCCTGATGGAAGTCGCGCTGGATTACTTAGCCGTGGGCATCGATCCGACCAAGTCCACCATCCTGGTGCAAAGTGGTGTGCCGGCCTTGGCCGAGCTGACGATGTACTACTTGGATCTGGTCAGCGTGGCGCGTCTGAACCGCAACCCGACCGTCAAGACGGAGATCAAGCAAAAAGCGTTTGGGGAATCTGTGCCGGCCGGCTTTTTGATCTACCCGGTGTCTCAGGCCGCAGACATCACGGCGTTCAAGGCGGACACGGTGCCAGTCGGGGACGACCAGGAACCGATGCTGGAGCAGACGCGCGAAATCGTGCGCAGCTTCAACCACACTTACGGCAAGGACGTACTGGTCGAACCCGAAGGCTACTTCCCGCCGAAGGGTTCCGGCCGCCTGCCGGGCATCGATGGCAACGCGAAGATGTCCAAGTCCCTGAACAATGGCATCTACTTGGCCGATGACGCGGACACGGTCAAGCAAAAAATCATGTCGATGTACACCGACTCGAACCACATTCACGTGGAAGACCCGGGCCAGGTCGAGGGCAACGTGGTCTTCACCTACCTCGACATTTTTGCTTCGGATAAGGCGAAGGTCGCGGACCTCAAGGCCCAGTACCAGTACGGCGGGCTCGGCGACGTGAAGCTCAAGCGCTACCTGATCGATGTGATGGACGGGGTGTTGACGCCGATCCGTACGCGGCGCGAGGCGTACGCGAAGGACATGGCCGGCGTGGCGCAGGTGCTGATCGACGGCACTGCCAGGGCCAATGAGGTCGCCAACCAGACGCTGGCCGAAGTACGCGATGCGATCGGCTTTAACTACTTCAAGTAAGCGACAGGGGATGGCGCAACTTTGCGCACATTCCCTTTTTTAGATTGATTATCATTTAGCACTGTGGCATAATTAAAATCGTAAATAATCTAGTTGTTTGAAGGCTAACCTTGAGGAGGGCGATTATCATGACCGAGACACAAACGAACGCGGTATTGAACCAGCTGGTGGCAGATCTGAGCGCGATGTCGGTGTTGATCCATCAGACCCACTGGTACATGCGCGGACCAGAGTTTTTGACCCTGCACCCGTTGATGGACGAGTACATGGCAGAAATCGATGATCAGCTGGATGTGGTATCCGAGCGGCTGGTGGCGCTGGATGGCGCCCCGTATTCGACCCTGACCGAGTGGGCCGATCACACGGGCATCAAGAGTGCGCCGGGCCGCTTTGAGGATTCAACGGCCACGCGCTTCGGCTGGTTGGTGACCGCCTACCGCTACCTGGCGGGGGTCTACCAACAGGGGATCGAGGTCAGCGGCCAAGAAGGCGATGATTCGACGCAGGACGTCTTCATCGGCTACAAGCGCGATGTCGAGAAGCGCATCTGGATGCTGCAGGCGCAACTCGGGTTGGCACCGCAAGCTTAATACGGGAAGGGGCGCGCCGTTGGGGGCGCCTTTTTTGTTTTCAGACCGGCGTGGGTTGTCCCAACATTGCCACGGCCCTAGGTGCGTGCGGTCTAGGTGTGTCGGGTGGCTTGAACGCTGAACCGTACTCACAGCGAAAATCCGGGCCAGTCACGCCACGGTGCTTGCCGAAATGCTCCGCCTTGGGACTGATGCCGCGTTGCCCCGGCATGGTAGAATAGAGAGTATCGAAGCACATAAAGGAGAACACGATGAAGAAAAAACTGAGTCCGGTGGCGATCACCGGGATTGTGATCGGGGTTGTGGCGCTGTTTGTGGCGATTTTCAGCATCAGCACCTACAACGGTCTGGCGAAGCAAAACCAGGCGGTCGAGGCGCAGTGGAGCCAGGTGGAAAACGTGATGCAGCGCCGCGCGGACTTGGTGCCGAACCTGGTCAGCGCCGTGAAGGGGTCAATGAATCATGAGACCAAGGTGTTCACGGACATCGCCAAGGCGCGCGCCAACTACAACAACGCCAGCTCCACGAAGGCGAAGGCCAGCGCGGATGCCGACTTGAATCAAAGCGTGGGGACGCTGCTCAACGTGATCAGCGAGGACTATCCCGACCTGAAGAGCAACAGCGACGTTCAGACGCTGATGACGCAGCTGGAAGGTAGCGAGAATCGCATTTCGGTGGAGCGCAAGCGCTACATTGACGCGGTGCGCGACTACAACGCCAGCGTTGTGACGTTCCCGAAGAACCTATTTGCCAACATGATGGGCTTAGGCCAAAAGGCGACCTTCAAGGCGGACCCAAGCGCCTACAAGGTGCCGAAGGTGGACCTGGGCGACTAGTGAGGAGCGCATATGCGTAAAAAGGCGTGGTGGCTGTGCCTGCTACCGGTTCTACTCATGCTGTGGCAGGCTGCCCCTGTGGCGGCGGCCAGCCTACCGAGCCGGCCGACCAGCAACTTTTATGATGGCTTGAACCTGCTTGACACAGATACGCAGGCCCTGATTCAGGCCAAGAATCGAACCTATCAGGCGACCAGCGAAAAGCCGCAGATCGCGGTGGCCGTGGTGAAGTCCAGCGACGGGGCCATCGGCGACTACGCCCCGGACCTGTTCGAAAAATGGGGCGTCGGCCAAAAAGGCGACGACAACGGGGTCCTGATCGTGTACGCCGACAATGATGGCGCCCAAAACGTGCGCATCGAGGTCGGCTACGGGCTGGAAGGCGAGCTGACCGATGCCTTGAGCGGCCGGATCCTGGCGCAGAACAAGACGTTGCTCAAGGCCAGCGACAAGGCCAAGGTCAACCGGGGCCTGCGCAACGTGTTCAACGCGGTGGCAACGGTCATTGACAAAAAGTACAAGTTTCCGGCGGATGACAACACCGTCAGTGATGCCACGATGCAGCAGTATCAGGAAGAGACGTCCGGATCATCCGGTGGCATCCTGCGCGTGGTGGTTGGGATCTTCTTCGTTCTCGTCATCGCGGCGATTTTCCTCGGTGGCGGTGGGGGGCGCGGTGGTCGCGGGGGCCGGCGCGGCGGTTCCGACTGGTGGCTCTGGTGGCTGCTCAGCAGTCTGCTGTCCAGTGGCCGGCGCAGCGGCCCGTACAACCGCGGTGGTGGCCCTTGGAACGGCGGCGGCTTTGGCGGCGGTGGTTTCGGCGGCGGCTCCAGCGGTGGCGGCGGGGCCGACATCTAGGCCGGATAATGAGACACAGGGATACTCGGTGTGCGCGTCAGTCGCGACACCGGGTATTTTTATATCGATATATTAAATAAGTTGTCTGAAAAGGGGTCACGCACCCAGTTAAGTGTGATAAGGTGTAGCGAGATTCAATTCGTTTAGGAGGGGCACATGTGCGCACACTGACAAAGGGGAATCCCCTCAAACTGGTTTTTTTCTTCACGATCCCACTGCTGATTGGGAATGTGTTCCAACAACTTTACAGCTTCATGGACGCCTTGATCGTGGGGCGGACCATCGGCAAGGACGCGCTGGCGGCGGTCGGGGCCACGGGGAGTATCAACTTCCTCATCATCGGGTTCGCCCAGGGGCTGACCGCGGGGCTGTCGGTGCTGACGGCGCAGGCGTACGGGGCGCGCGATGCGAAGGCCGTGCGGCGCAGTTTTGGCGCCAGCATCTGGATCAGCATCGGCATGGTCGTCATCCTGACGGCGCTGGCGGTGTCTTTGACGCGGCCGATGCTGGCCTTGATGCAGACCCCGGCGGAGATCATCGATGATTCCGTCGCGTTCATCCGCGTCATTTTTATGGGGATCTTTGCCTCGATGGCGTTCAACCTGCTGTCCAACATGATGCGTGCGCTCGGTGACTCGCGCACGCCGCTGTTCTTCCTGATCATCGCCACGGTGATCAACATCGCGCTGGAGTTCACGTTTATCTTGGGCTTCCACTGGGGCGTGGCCGGCGCCGGCTGGGCCACGGTGGTCGCGCAGGTGGTGTCGGCGCTGTTGTGCTGGTTCTACATTCGGCGCAAAATCCCGATGCTGAACCTGCAGCGCGCAGACCTCGCCATCGACTGGGCCAACATCCGCCACCACATTGTCGTGGGGATGCCGATGGGCTTTTCGATGTCGATCATCGCGATCGGGGCGGTGATCTTGCAGGTGATGCTCAACACGCTGGGGACAGACGCCGTGGCGGCATACACTGCCGCAGGGCGAATCGACCAGCTGGCCACGCTGCCGGCGTCCTCGTTCGGGGTCGCGATGGCCACTTATGCCGCGCAAAACCTCGGCGCGCGGGAGTACGGCCGCATTCGCCAAGGCGTCCACCAGACGCTGTTGCTCAATGTCGGCATCTCCGCTGGGCTCGGCGCGCTGATCATCGCCTTTGGCAAGCCGCTGGTCAACCTGTTTCTTGGGCCTAATCAGCCGGCAGTCACGGCCTTGGCGCAGACCTACTTTCACTACAACGCCAGCATGTACTGGCTGCTGGCGATCCTGTTCACGATGCGGAATCTGTTGCAGGGGTTAGGCCACACCTTAGTGCCGACCGTGGCCGGGTTCTTTGAACTCGGGATGCGGGCGTTTGCCGGCATTGTGCTGGTCACGCAGTTTGGCTTTGCCGGCGCCTCAATGGCGAATCCGCTGGCGTGGGCCGGCTCAGTGGTTGTGCTGGTCAGCATGTACACCCGCACGATGCGGCGCATTCGTCAAAAGGAAGACGCGCAGCTGCGCGGTGAAGACGTGGGAGGCCCAATGGTATGACGCACCGCAAGGAGTGGCGGCAGTTGCGCCAACTGCTGCAGTGGATGCTGATGGTGATCGCAGTTGTCGCCGTGATTTTTGGAATTCGGGTGATTCTTGGTTTGTTTCTCGAAAATAACAGCATTACTGGCAACTCGATGGCCCCGACGCTTCAGCCCGGCGAGCGCATCGTGTCAGTCAAAACGCGCACCTTGCACCGCAATGACATCGTGATCCTGCATGGCCCGGACGACCCCAAGCGACTGTACATCAAGCGGGTGATCGGCATGCCTGGCGACACGGTGCAGGTCACCAACGAGAAATTGGTCATCAACGGCCAGCCCGTGGCGCAACCGTACTTGAAGCCGGCCTTTATGGCGGCCGCCGTTAAGCTGTGGGCCAAGCAGCACCAGCAGGTGGCAGAAGGGGTGGCCTTCACGACCGACTTTTCGCTGACCAGCCTCGCGGCGACCGGGGCCGCGCGCGTGCCAGCGGGCCAGTACTTTGTGCTCGGTGATAACCGGCGCGTCTCCTACGACAGCCGCAATTTCGGCTTCGTCAAGCAACGCGGTATTGTGGCCGTTGTTAAGTGGCGTTACTGGCCGTTGAACCGGATGGGCGGCATCGACTGAATCATGTCGGCTGAGCCCGAACCCGGTTGCGCTAAGCAGAAAAGGCGGATGTTCTGACCAACCCGAACCTCGGGTCGTCAGGGCATCCGCCTTATTTGATCTGCGCGAAGCGTTCGACAAGGTGGCTTTTGAACCGCACGATGCCAGAAACGGTGTGATCACTCTGGCGCCGTCAGTGTGGGCATAGGTTTTTTTCATCCCCCAAAAACGGCTCCCTGCACTGGCATGACAGGGGGCCGCAAGTCGGCACGACGGCCGGTGGGGGGTGGGGTTGGATTGAAGGAAGAAGCAGGTTGCTTCTATAAAAATCAGCATAGCGTGAACTTGTGATCAAACTGTGACGAAATCAAGTCCCTTTTGTCCCGCCTCACCTTGGGTGGTATGCTAACGGTATCATGTGAAAACGAGGAAAACGCGATGTATAAAATGATTGTCAGTGACCTAGATGAAAGTCTGCTGCGCACCGATGGGTCGGTTTCGCCGGCTGACGTGGCCACGATCCAGCGACTGAAGGCGGCCGGGGTGAAGTTTGTGCCCAACACGGGGCGCGGGTTTGCCTCCGTGCAGCCGCTCTTGGCCACGCTGGGGCTGGCCGGTGAGCCGGGGCAGTATGTGATCTCGTACAACGGCGGAGCAATCGTCGAGAATGCGGGCAACCGCCTGCTGATGACCCAGGCGCTGCCATGGGCGGTGGCGGACCAGATCTTTCGGCTTGCGATGGCGACGGGGCAGTTCTGCGCGCATGTGTACACTTTCCACCATGTGTACCTCGCCAACCCCAATCCAGATGAGTTGGCGTACATGGCCAACCGTGGCGTGGCCTTCACCGAGATCCCGGCCACAGACCTGAGCGCCTTTCAGGACCGCCAGATTGCCAAGGTGATCTTTCAGAATCTTGATCTGAGTGTTCGGGCTGAACTGCGCGAAACGGTTGAGACGCAGTGCCCGACGCCGCTCAACATCACCTACTCATCCAACCGCTACGTCGAGTTTAATCCCGCCACCGTGGATAAGGGGCGCGCAGCGATTGCTTTGGGCGCTAAGATCGGCATCGCACCGGCAGAAATTATCGCGCTGGGCGACAACGCAAACGACTTGAGCATGCTGACGGCAGTGGGCCTGGGCGTGGCAGTGGCCAATGCGATCCCGGCAGTGAAGGACGCTGTTGGGCTGGTGCTTCCGGTCACGAATGATGAGAACCCTGTGACGACACTGGCGCAGATGGTGTTTGACTGAGGGAATAGGTCAGTTACTCATTAAAATCTTATTATTAGCGTGATTTCTGGGCTTTTTTTGGGCTTTTTTCCGTGGTGTACCGGCGTCAATAAGCCGGGGGTACCACGGAGACGACTGAGGATTAATTTGGGGTTAAAATCGCCATCAAAGGGGCGTGGTTGTCACAATTTACTTTTTGAAAACGGTGCAACCAATTTCACTAGGCCAATTTTGGAAACGGCTACAAAGGCCGCTGAATCAACGAATTGGTGCGGTTGACATCGTTTGGGGCAGCGGTTACACTGTCTGTGGTTGGTACCAATTAGGGAGGGACGCGAATGGCAATCGAGGATCAGCCGCTGCACGATCGGTTGGTCGATTTGCTCCGAGAGCAAATCCGCACCAACATGGCGCCACACAGCAAGCTGCCCGCTGAGCGGGTGCTGGCCGAACGCTATGGGGTCAGTCGTAACACGGTTCGCGCCGCACTGTCTAAGCTGGAAATGACCGGGGTGATCTACCGCAGTCGCGGGCGCGGCACTTTCGTGGCCAACCCAGTGGCGGAGCCAACAGACCTGGCAGAGACCTACAGCTTCACCGAGCAGATGGCCGATCAGGGCCGCACGCCCGAAAGCAAGGTGCTGTACCTGCAGGAGTTTCCGGCCAACGAGTACATCGTCAGCCACCTGCACGTGCCGCTGGGGACGCCAACGTACAAGCTCAAGCGCTTGCGCAGTGCGGACGGCGTGCCCCTGATGGTTGAGCGGACCTTTTTGCCCGCTGACCGGTTCCCCAAGCTCTCTGCCAAGGCCATCGAGCAAGACGGGTTGTACCACGTGATGCAGACGAAGTACGGCTGTGCGGTGTCAGACGCCGTGGAAGCCTTCTTCGCCAGTCTCACCAGTGTCAATGATGCACACCTGCTCAAGGTGCCATACGGGTCGCCGAGCCTGAGCGTTCAGCGCACCACCACCGGCACGAACGGCGAGATCGTCGAGTTCACGCTCAGCATCACCCGCGCCGACCAGTTCGTTTATCGGTACCATCATAGTCAAAATGGGACGACCACCTGAGTGGCAGCCCAATCAATATCAGCAACTCGCGGGGTTCCCGCAGCGATTCGAGGAGGAATCATCTTGTTTGAGAAATCAGTAGAAGAACTCACCAGCATGGGCGCTCAGATCACGACCCAAGAGATCAAGCAGCAACCAGAACTGTGGCAAGAAGCGTTTGACAATTACACGGCCAAGAAGGCCGACATTGACACCTTTTTGGCCAAGGTGATCGCCGCGGCGAACGGCCAAGTGGTTCGTGTCATTTTTACCGGCGCTGGGACGAGTGCTTACACCGGTGACACGGTGACCCCTTACCTGCAAAAGCATGGGGACCGCGCCCACTTCCGCTTCGAATCGATCGCAACGACGGACATTGTGTCCGCACCTTACGACTACTTAGAAGAAAACACGCCGACCATCCTCGTCTCCTTCGCCCGTTCCGGGAACTCCCCAGAATCCGTGAAGACAGTTGAGCTGGCTGAGCAAGTGGTGAAGAACCTGCACCAGATCACGATCACCTGTGCGCCAGATGGCAAGCTCGCCCTCAAGGCGGAAGGTGAAGCCGACAACCTGCTGTTGATGCAGCCGGCCGGCTCCAACGACAAGGGCTTTGCCATGACCGGGAGCTTCTCCTGCATGTCCCTGACCGCGATGCTCACCTTCGACCAGACCGATGAGGCCAAGAAGGCGGACTACCTGAAGACCATCGTGGCAATGGGTCACGAAGTTATCAGCCGCGAAGCTGAGATCCAGAACCTGGTGGATGAAGACTTCGATCGCATCACGTACCTTGGCTCCGGTTCGCTGGGTGGCTTGACGCGTGAAGCGCAGCTGAAGGTGCTCGAACTGACTGCCGGTAAGCTGGCCACGATCTTCGACACCTCCATGGGCTTCCGTCACGGTCCGAAGTCCTTCGTCAACGACCGCACCCTGGTCTTCGACTTCTTGTCCAACGATGCCTACACCCGTCAGTACGACGTGGATGTGATGGAAGAGATCAACGGCGACAAGATCGCCAAGCGCATCGTTGCGATCGGCACGTCACAAGCCAACGACTTCTCCGGTGAAAGCTTCCTGTTTGCCACCGGCGATCAAGCCTTGCCAGAAGGTTACCAGGCCCTGCCAGACGTGATGTTTGCGCAGACCTTGGCCCTGCTGGCTTCGATCAAAGTGAACAACCTGCCAGATACGCCAAGCCCAACCGGGACCGTTAACCGGGTGGTCAAAGGGGTTATCCTGCACGACTACGAAGGCTAATGACCTTTACGGCGGCGCTTGCCGCCTCCAAATGAGCACGCTTCAACAGACAGTCTGAAGTGTGCTGTTTTGGGGGTGGCAACACCCGCTACGCCAGCGCCCGGTGTTCGGGCTACGGCAAATTGTAAGCAGTAACATTTTTTTACTCAGGTACCAATGCCATTATTATCGGCGAGCATTTATACACTTAGGGGGTATGAACTATGGCAATTATTGCATCACGCATCGATGGCCGTCTGGTACACGGTCAAGTTGCAAACCTTTGGACCACTAAGCTCCAAGCGACCCGTATCATGGTCGTGGACAACGAAGTCTCCAAGAGCAAGATCGAAAAGAGCGGCCTGCGCATGGCAGCACCTGCCAGCGTAAAGCTGTCTGTTCTCGATATTGACACGGCGGCTGACCACATTTTGGCTGGCAAGTACGATTCTCAGCGCGTCTTCGTGGTGGCGAAGAAGCCTGAAACGTTCTTGGCACTGGTTCAAAAAGGGGTGCCGATCAAGTCACTGAACGTTGGGAACATGTCTCAAACCGATGAGACCCGTTCCATCACGAAGTCCATTAACGTCGTTGACGCGGACGTCGAAGCGTTCAACAAGCTCAATGACCTTGGCGTTACGCTGACCGCCCAGATGGTGCCAGCTGACGATTCCAAGGACTTCATGAGCCTGCTTAAAAAGGGATAGGAGGAATAACGAATGATTGCATGGTGGCAAATTGTTCTTTTGACGCTGTACGCAGGGTATCAGATCCTCGATGAATTGCAGATCTACTCTTCCATGTCTGCCCCAGTCTTTGCCGGCTTCTTCGCTGGTTTGGTCATGGGTGACATGAAGGTCGGGTTGACCATCGGGGCTGCGATGCAGCTGACTGTTTTGGGTGTTGGGACCTTCGGTGGGGCGTCCAAGATCGACGCGAACTCCGGGACCCTGCTGGCGGTTGCCTTCTCCGTTGGGACGGGCATGAAGCCAGAACAGGCGATCACCGCACTGGCTGTGCCAGTTGCTGCTTTGATGATCTACACCGATATCTTGGCGCGTTTCACCAACACGTTCTTTGCACACCGCATCGACAAGTTGGTTGAAGACCAAAACTACAGCGCCATCGAGCGCAACTTCCTGGCTGGGGCATTGCCTTGGTCACTGTCTCGCATGATCCCTGTTGGCTTGGGCCTGGCCCTTGGCGGTGGGTTCGTGAACACCATCGTTGAATACATCAACGGCCCACTGAAGTGGCTGGGCGACGGGCTCTCCGTTGCCGGTGCCGTTCTGCCAGCCGTTGGGTTCTCCATCTTGCTTCGTTACCTGCCAGTTAAGAAGCACATCGCTTACTTGCTGCTTGGCTTCACCATCACCAGCCTGATGACCACGCTGTTCGGCTCCATTCAGAACATCGGGACCGCGCTGGCAGCTGCGCCTAAGGTTGCGGCGGGGTTGAACACCTTCAATGGCCTGTCCATGCTGGCCATTGCGTTCATCGGCCTGGCACTGGCACTCATTGCCTACAACCACAGCGCTGAAATGTTGAAAGCAGCGCCAGTGGCTGCCGCAAAGCAAGCCAACACTTCAGACGAGGGGGAAATCACAGATGACGAACTATAAGCTGAATGACCAAGACTTCAAGCAGATCAATGAACGTTCCCTGTTCGGTTTCCAACTGGGCTGGAACTACGAACGGATGCAGGGGTCAGGGTACTTGTACCACATCCTGCCACAACTGCGTAAGATTTATGGGGACAACACTCCAGAACTGAAGGAAATGATGAAGACGCACACGCAGTTCTTCAACACTTCCAACTTCTTCAACACCATCATCACCGGGATCGACTTGGCGATCGAAGAAGAACAGGGCATCAAGGGTAAGGATACCGTTGCCGGGTTGAAAGCCGGTTTGATGGGCTCCTTCGCGGCGATTGGGGACTCCATCTTCGCGGCGCTGGTTCCTGCGATCTTCGGTGCGATTGCTGCTAACATGGCCTCCAATGGGAACCCGATCGGGATCTTCATCTGGATCGCGGCGCAAGTTGCGGTTGACGTCTTCCGTTGGGTTCAACTCAAGTACGCTTACAAAGAAGGGGTCAACCTGGTTACGAACATGCAGCACACGCTGAATGCCCTGACCGATGCCGCTTCCTTGATGGGTGTGTTCATGGTCGGCGCCTTGGTCGCAACCATGATCAACGTCAAGTTTGCTTGGGCACCAGTCGTTGGCTCTGTTCCTTTGAACATCCAAAACAACCTGGACATGATCCTGCCTCGTCTCTTCCCAGCACTCCTTTGCGGTTTCGTTTACTGGATGCTTGGTAAGAAGGGTATGACCTCCACGAAGGCCATCTTCATCGTGCTGATCCTTGCGATCGCACTGGGCGCGCTTGGCATCATCGCCAAGGGTTAATCGACAATTTTAGATAAAGGACGGATATTATGAGTGAATTGGTACTGGTAAGTCACGGTCAGTTCTGTACGGAACTGAAGAAAAGCGCAGAAATGATCATGGGCCCGCAAGACGGCATCCACACAGTGGAATTGCTGCCAAGCGATGGTCCGGAAGACTTCCGCGCAAAGTTCGAGAAGACGACTGAAGGCCTGAGCGACTTCACCGTGTTCGCAGACCTGATGGGCGGTACGCCTTGCAATGTAGTCGCACGGATCTTGATGGAAGGCAAAGGGTCCTTTGACCTGTATGCTGGGATGAACCTGCCGATGATCATCAGCTTCATCAACGGGGAAATGATCGGGATGACCCCGAACATCATTGACGACGCGAAGGCCGGTATCGTTCACGTGAACGATATGCTGTCCTAAGATAAAATTGGGGAGGCTCTGGGCGTGCGCTCAGGGCCTCTTTCTTTCGCTTGCGAGATGAGAATCGCCACGGTTGGCCTAGACCACTAGGCCCGCACGTGGTACACTGGGTAATGAAAACGGATAACTTAAAGACGATAAGGAGATCATGTAATGAGCTACTACATTCATGCTGCGAAGTTTTTCCTGAAGAACACAACCGAAAACGGCGGTTGGCTTGAAGTCACCGATGAAGGCAAGTTCGGCGACTTTATCCCATCATACGGGAAGAAGCCGGAAGGCGAGATCAAGGACTACGGGCAGCAATGGATCGCCCCAGGTCTGGTCGACACCCACATTCACGGCTCCTTGGGCCATGACGTCATGGACAACGACTGGGACGGCATCAATGAGATGTCTGAAGGTCTGCTGAGCTGTGGGGTCACCAGCTGGCTGCCAACCACGCTGACCGGTCCGTTCGAACAACTGAACGACGTCTGCAAGACCATCGGTGACCACGCCGGCGAAGAAACCGGGGCGAAGATCCAGGGCATTTACTTCGAAGGCCCATTCTTCACCGAAGAGCACAAGGGCGCCCAGAACCCGAAGTACTTCCGTGATCCTTCCATCAAGGAATATGACGAATGGCAAAAGAGTGCCAAGGGCTTGCTTCAAAAGATGGCCCTGGCCCCAGAACGCGACGGTGCGGTTGAATTCACCAAGCACATGAGCCAAGACGGCAAGGCTGTTGCCCTGGGTCACAGTAGCGCCACTTACGAACAGGCCAAGGCCTGTGTCGAAGCCGGGGCGACCGTCTTCTGCCACACCTTCAACGGCATGTCTGGCCTCAACCACCGCGAACCTGGGATGGTCGGCGCCGCAATGTACATGCAGATCGTTGACGATGAACTGATCTGCGACGGCCACCACGTGCGCCCAGAAGTGGTCGGCTCCCTGATCAAGGAAAAGACCCCAGAACACATCGCTCTGATCACCGACTGCATGCAGGCCGGCATGATGCCAGACGGCGACTACATGCTGGGTGAATTCCCAGTTGTTGTTGCGAACGGGACCGCCCGCCTCAAGGACGGCGCGCACTCCCTGGCTGGCTCCATCCTCAAGCTCAACGACGCGATCAAGAACGTTGTGGACTGGAACGACGTGACCCCGGAAGCGGCCATCATGATGGCCGCATACGTCCCAGCCAAGTCTTCCAAGATCGATGACAAGTGTGGCGCGATCCTGCCAGGTCGTGACGCTGACTTCATCGTCTTGAACGACAACATGACCTTGGCCGAAACCTACCTGGACGGCGTTTCCCGCTACCAGGCTTAGGCCACACTGCAACCTCTAATGCACGGCTGAATCGCCCGTTGCGAGTTAGATGCATCATCTAACCCGTGACGGGCTTTTTGGCGTCTCAGTGAGGGAAAAATTTTCAATGCTTATTTGACATATTATTGACGCTAAAAAGAGACCGAAAAGATGACATATTTTGTCTAATGGTACCGTCACAAAAAATATAAACGGAATTTTCAAAAGTTGAATGTGGCCTGAAATGGCTGATTCCAAGGCGTTTACATCGTAGTGTTTCATCACTGTTTTGATAAATGGTTGCGAGACGTAACTACTGTCGGTAGACTGGGTTCAATAAGAGTGTAGTAATCCGAAAATTAAATTAGGTAATGTGTAGGCCTGGCCATAGTTGAGTGGGGATACTGTGACAGGAGGGCACTATGAGAAATCAGCAGTTAAGGAGTACGAATCCAACCGCCAAGAACTACCGGATGTATAAGGCCGGGAAGTTTTGGCGATTTGCGTTCACCATGTTTGCAGGGACGATGATCGGGACAGGGGTCGTGGTTGGCACCAGTCTGATCAGCGACTCGGGCATTCAGGTGGTCCGGGCGGCCAAGGGTGATCCGATAACGTCTGAATCGCGGCCGGTGGACTTGGGAAATCTAATTAATGGCGTCATGGTTCACGCGACCGTGACGGTTCAAGGGATCGATGATGGTTCTGGGCATATTGATATCCATCAACCGGTCACCGTTACCGTAGACGGTTTGCCGCCGGAAGTACTGTGGGAAGATATTTCGATCGCCAATGCCGCGACAGGGGTAAAATCTGAGCGCATCCGATTAGATTTTTCGATTGTCGACACCGTGACGGGATGGTTTGGCACGTATAAAAGTACCCATGTCACAGGGGCCCAGGGCTTCAAGTACGAGATCCCGGCGGACACACTGACTGAGATATTTGGCGAAACCGGGGGCCAGATGGAGGTGTACGTGCAGCCTCTTTCCCAGAAGCCAACAATCCCGGGTGATGCAATTGTGTCGAATAACGACGGGGATGTAACACCCACGGATGGCACTGGGGACACGGGTGATACCGGTGACACCGGCAACACGGGCGACACCGGTGACACCGGTGACACAGGCGATACGGGCGATACCGGAACGGTCACGCCGGCAACAGACGCACTGACCGTCAACTACCGCTACCTAGATGAAAACGGGGAAATCGCTGGCACTGCGCAAACGCAAAACATAGATGAGACGGGCAAGATTGATTTTACGCCGTACAATCCGCCGGCCGGTTACGCCTTCACCGCGAGTGAGACAGAGCTCTCTGATACGGGTATGCTTGCGGGGGATATTCAGACTGCAACTGAAGGGGCGACCGATTTTGCGAGCTTGAATAAGCTGATGAGTGGCTTTAGCATGACGAAGCCAAGCACTTTTTTGGACGGTGACATCCACAGCATTACCATCACCTATCACGGCAAAAAGTCCGCCGCTGCACCGGTGACGGTGAAGTTCGCCAACGAGGACGATCCGGAGGACATCCTCAGAGCCGACATCAAGCTCCCCGGTAACCTGGGAGACACCGTTGATTTTTCCAGCATCGATAAGACGCTTGAACACTACACGCTGGACTCAAGTCGCGATGGGACTGCGCAAACGCTGACGTTTAGCGACCAGCCGCAGACGGTCACGGTGTACTACAAAGACATCAAGTACACCGCAACGGTCAAGCTCGTGGACGAAGACGGTAATCCGGTGACCAACGTGCGGGGGGAATCCGAGTACGTGCTCGGTCCGGCCGTGTACAACACCAAGTTCAACATGGATCACCCGGATTTTGCGCCAGGGTTTGAAGTCGATGGCTACACGGTTGTGGCCGGCACCCCAGATTCATTCTACATGGGGGATAACAACGACCTGGTCTTCGTGGTGACCTACCAGAAGAAACAGGGCTCAGGCGTGGTGGACCTGATCGATCAGGCGACCAACCAGGCCGTTGAGACGGATAAGCAAACCGAATACGCGTATGACGGGGCGCTGGGCGACACCGTTGATTTTGCGGCGCTCGGCATCGATAAGACGATTGACGGGTACGTCTTGGTGCAAGACAACACCCTGGCCGCGCACACCATCGCTGAAGACGATAAGCCGGTTGTCATTTTTTACAAGAAAAAGGCCGCGGTGACCGTGGAGCTGGTGGACAGCAATGGCTCGGTCCTAGACTTGGCTGACCAAGAAACCACGTACACCTTCGACAGCACTGCGGCGGGTGAAATCGGGGTCGGGGATGTCGTCGACCTCAGCACGGTCGCTATTGACAAAGATGTGCCGGGTTACACGCTGGTCAGCGACCCGACGACCAGTGACTACACGGTCACGGATGGCGAAAACCTGCTCAAGATTCAGTACGAAAAGATTGCCAATGGCACCCTGACCGTGTCGCTGGTCGATGAATCGGGCAACGCCCTGAAGAACACGGATGGTCAGTCGGCCTACACCCTGACCGGTGAGGCAGGGACGGCAATTGACTGGACCAAGGCGGCCATCAACAAGACCGTTACCGGCTACACGCTGAAGGCGGATCTGACGACTGAGCCGTACACCTTCACCAAGACGGCCGACAAGCTGCAACTTGTTTACATTAAGGACAAGCAGACGGTGTTCACCCCGGATGATCCGGGCACGCTTGGCGACCCGACCGGCACGATGCAAAAAGATTTAATCGCGACCGTGACGGTGAACGTGAAGTACACCGGCGATGCGGGTCTCACGGGCTTGCCGAGCGAAAAAGACGATGTGTCTGACGTGACGGTGTACCGGACGGCGACAACTGATGCCAATGATAAGGTCACCTATACGCCGTGGACAACCGACCCATCCGGTGTCGGTGGGAGCAACGACACGGTCCTCATCGCGGCCTTGGTTGACAATCAGACCAACATTCCAACTGTTAGCGGGGCGACTGGGCGCTTTTTGACGGGGACGAACCAAGACATTACGTCGGCCGACATTCAGTCCGGTGGCCTCGGTGCGGCGAACGTGACGAGTGCACAGCCAGTGAACGTTGGCTCAATGACGGCAACCCCATACACGGTCACCCGCACCGTGAACTACACGGCTGTTGCGCCGGACCTTCAGTGGCACGATGCGCCGGATGATCCGAGTGACCCGCTTTACGCCGAGACCCATAAGACGTTGACGGTGACCGTCAACACGGTGAAGGACGGCGAGACGACCAAGGCGGTTGACACACAGACGCTTGAGTTGACTCGTCAGTACCAATTTGATGCCAACGGGTCGTCTAACGAAGCCACGGACTATGGCGAGTGGACGAAGACGACCGACTATCAGACGTACACCCCGGCAGTCATTGCCGGTTATACGGCGACACCCGCAACCGTCACAAGCACCAGCGCGACAGAAGCGGGCCCGTCGATTGACGCAACGCTTAGCCAGATGATCAACACGAAAGAAGCTGTTGACGGCGAAGCGGTCGTGACCGTTGTTTACACGCAGGACGAAGTTGAACCGAAGCTCGTTGAGCATGAGGCGCCAAATGACCCGCAAGACCCATATTACGACGGCACGCACAAGACGCTCACCGTGACGGTCAAGGGCGTGAAGGACGGTGCAACCACCGCACTTGATACCCAAGACCTGCTTTATACCCGGACCTACACAACGGATGAGAACGACGTGAGTGGCACCGTTGTCTCCTATGGGGCCTGGGTTGCCGTTGGGGGCTATCAGACTGTGATCCCGAACGAGGCTGGCTACACGGCGACCCCTAACGCTGTCACCGAGAACACGCAAGACGACGACGGGGTCTCGATTAAGCAGACCGAAACGCTGATGCTGTCGGTTGAAAAAGACACCGATGTGACCGCCACTGTCACCGTGACCTTCAACAAGGCCGTGGCTGAAACCGGAACAGGGACCGTCCACTACGTTTATCAAAACGTGGACGGCACCGAGTTGCTTGATCCGGTCACCGTTTCCGGTGCCATCGGGGATGTGTACGACTACGACGTGCCAGAAACCGTTAGCGGTGCAGACTTTGACCTGGACGATGCGAACGGGACCTTAGACACTGGGACCCTGTATTACTATGCCACCGCAGACATCAACGGCGGCCAGATCAATAACCTGGCCGATGACAGTAACAGTGACAAGGCCTTTGGCACGCAGGGGCAAAACATCTGGGTCATTTACGTGGCCAAGCCGAAGGACGCGCTTGTCCCCGTCTTTGAACCGATTTTGGATCAGAACAATGAAACCATCGGCTACAATATTCTGATGGACGGTGAGATCGTTGGCACCATTAACGATGGTGAAACCCCAACCGTAACCCCGAGCATGGACGAAAACGGTCAGGTCGCAGGCTATGTGTTCGAGCTGAATGGCCGGACTTACACGATCCTGAACGGTCAAAAAGGAGATAAAGGCGATACAGGTGAAGCAATCACCGTGACCGGCCAGTCGGTTGACGATGATGGTGATGTCATTATTGACTTCAGCGACGGTTCAAGCCTCACCCTACCAAGCACGACTTCTGAAATCAGCGTGACTCCGAAGGTCGAGGATGGCCAGACTGTCGGCTATACCCTGACGGTTGACGGCACCCCTTATGACATCGTCAACGGGAAAGACGGCATCGGCATTGAGAGCCAAACCAAGGATGCGGACGGTAACGTGACCGTCACCCTGACTGACGGTTCCTCCTTCGTCATTGAAAAAGGTGATAAGGGTGACCAAGGTACCGCAGGTACAAATGGTCAAAGCGCCTTTGAGCTGTGGCAGACCTCTGATCCTGACAATGCAGGCAAGACGGAAGCCGACTTCCTGAAAGCACTGAAGGGTGCGGACGGGAAGAGCGCTTATCAAGTCTGGGTTGACGCAGGCAATGAAGGTAATGAAGAAGACTTCTTGAACGGCCTGGATGGGAAGAGTGCGTTTGAGATCTGGCAGGGCTTGGACGGTAACGCGGACAAGACCGAGGAAGACTTCATCGCTAGCCTGAAGGGTGAAAAAGGTGATAAGGGTGACACTGGGGCCAAGGGTGACCAAGGTACCGCAGGTACGAATGGTCAAAGCGCCTTTGAGCTGTGGCAATCATCTGATCCCAAAAATGCAGACAAGACGGAAGAAGACTTCCTGGCAGCGCTGAAAGGTGCGGACGGGAAGAGCGCTTATCAAGTCTGGGTTGAAGCAGGCAATGAAGGTAG
>NZ_RHOH01000010.1 GCF_003946115.1 Lacticaseibacillus daqingensis
CGCCGACCTTGGGCAATTTCTTCGCCGAGTGGTGTCAAAAACTTCGCATTACTTGGTAAAGCTATATGCCGTCTTCACGCCGGAATTTTTAGGCCTTTTTAGATAACAAAAAACACCTACGCCTTCCAGTGTTATGCTTTAAGCGACCAAACTAAAAGATAAACGAGGTAGGAATAGATGTCTCAACTAGATAGTACACTCAAATTGCTTGGAATTACAGATACAAATATTCATGCACAAGATGTTCGCGAAGAGTTTCACGGCAAGGGCTCGGGTCGTAAGAAATACTTGGTGGTGCACGCTGATCTGACCTATATGCTCACAAAGTGTCCGCGGTGCGGATTTTCTGATCTCCACAAGAATGGACATAAACTCACCCGTATCCACGTTGAAGGGCCTTCAGACCAACCGGTTATCCTTGAGTTGAACAAGCAGCGCTGGCGTTGCGCACATTGTCACCGCACCTGCACAGCGACGACTTCTGTTGTCAAAGCCAATCACTCAATAGGAAACAAATTGGCGATGCACGCACTTAAGCTTTCAGGAAGATCACTGACCCTGACGAATACAGCACTTCTCACGGGAATCTCTACGACCTCGGTTCAACGAATCCTGACCGCCAACATTCATCCGCACGCCAGCCGGAATCTCCCAGTGAATCTTTGTTTCGATGAGTTCCGTTCAACCAAGTCGGCGATGTCTTTCATTTGTATTGACGCCGATACTCACAAGGCCGTCAAAGTCCTCGGTGGACGGCTTAATAAGGACATCAAGGAGTTCTTCATTAATCAGTATAGCGTCACGCAACGCGCGGCCGTTAAGCGCGTTGTGATGGATATGAATGCCGCATACCAGCTGATTGTTCATGAGCTCTTCCCAAATGCCGAGATCGTCATCGACCGCTTCCACATCGTGCAAATGATCGGGCGTGCGATGGACCAGATCCGTGTTTCGGTGCTCAAGCAATTAGATGGGAAGTCCCGCGAGTACAAGGTGTTTAAGTCGCTTTGGCGTCTATTCCATTTGGCCCATCCCGACGCCAAGAAGTCGCGCTATTTGTTCGGCCTCAATGAATACTCGACCCAACAAAATGCCATCGATCTTGGGACCGCGGTATCACCAGAATTCAAAGCTGCCTACGAGACTTACCTTGCCATCCATGAAGCGTTGATGGGTGGTCATCCTCGTGTCCTCAAACGACTGATCACTGAGTACCAGCCAAATAGTTCTGTCATGGACACTGCCATCGCCACCTTGCGAAAGAATCTTCAATGGATCATTAACGCCGCCAAGTCTCCATACTCCAACGGCCCAATCAAAGACATCAACCGCAAGATCAAGGAGCTTAAACGTACCTGTTATGGCTTCGCCAACCAAGCCAACATGTTCGTTCGGATCTATCAGCTCGTCGCCTAAGACTCCTGAAACAAAGTCCCAGTTCCAGCCATTCGTCGAAACGCCTTCACCATTGAGTTCTCCTCAGCTTCTTAAACAATTAAACAATAAAAAGGCCTCCCATGGTCGGGGAGACCTTCAAAGGATAAAAACTATCCTTCAACACCAGTTGACAAATTTCCTGTTTTTGACAATATTATTTGTCCCGAATTTCTGTGTGCCTTGCCACATTTCAATCAAATCCACACAGCCTGAACTCATTACAATCGCCAGGCTGTGAATGGGTAAGCATCGAAGTCAAGTACTACATGATACTTTTATTCTTGGCTTTGATAGCTAAATGTAACGTCAGAACAGCTGGCGACCCGAACGAGTTCATAGTACAACGCAGCTAAGTCACGATCCTTCAACGTCTGGAGATAATCGTTCAAGGCATCGGCCCTGAGGGTTGTCAACTTACCGGCCAAATCATTTTTGAAATCGTAGCCGTTAATTGGGCGCTTGATTCGCTCGTCAAGCATTGATGCCATCGCAGTTTCAGCTGCTTCCGAAGTGGTTCGCGGCAAGTCAACCAAGCTACCGTCTCTAATCGTACATGCTATCTGAACGCCACGATCAATGACAATAATTCGGTGTTTCCTTTGGGCGGGTATAATCTCCGTGTCTCCTGAAACGGAGAGCCTTGCCTGGTTGGTTTTTGCATCCACGTGCAGCGTTGATATCACTCGCTTATCACCGTCATCCTCAACCATTTCAAAAGTATTATCTGCACCTGGATATACCCACCAATCAATTGTGCCTGGTAAGGCAGTACCGAAGTCTTCGGATTGATCAGCCCCAACCATTGGAATGATTGCCCCTGCCCGAACAAAGACCGGGTATTCCTCCAACCGACGATTAACGATCATTTCCGTATTACCTGGATAGTGCCATCCTGTTGTCATATCACGCCAATCGCCTTCCGGAAACCACATCTCTGCGGTGCCGTATTGTAAGGCTACCGATTCAGGTGCAGTTATTGGCATGACCATCATCTGGGTTCCAAATCGGTACTGGTTACGATACTGGTAGGCACGATCATCGCGTGGATAAGTGTAATACATCGGTTCAATCAGTGGGCTACCCTGCTCATGAGCTCGTACGTTCATCGTGTAAAGGTATGGAACTAAGCGATGCCGAAGTCGCAAGAACTCGGTCATTATCTGTTGGTAGCGCGAATCATATTTCCACGGCTCTTTGCCAGAGTATCGATTATTTGAACTGTGCAATCGGTTGATTGGGCTGAAGACCCCAAGCTGCATCCAGCGTGTCGTAAGCTCAGCATCCCGGACTCCGCCCATGTGACCACCAATGTCGTGACTCCACCAACCATAGCCAATATTGGAGGCAGTTGCAGTGAAATATGGTTGAAATGCCAAGGATCGCCAGCTGATAATTGTATCACCGGAAAAGCCGATTGGATAACGATGACTACCCGGACCAGCGTACCGGGAGAGTATCAACCCCTTAGCATGGTGCAATTGATGATCTAAATAATGGTAGTGGTTAAGTAACCATAGCGGGTCAACACCTGCAGAGCGTGACACAGTCCCTTGTTGCCAATCGATCCACCAGAAATCAACCCCTTCTTCTTCAAGTGGACGATGCACCAATTCAAAATAGGCACGTCGGAAATTAAGGTTCATCAAATCAAAAGACGCAGGTTCACCCTTCGACTGATCCAACTTTAACGCCTTGGCTACCGTCTGATACGCCGCTTCAAAAGGCCGAATTCCTTCAGCTGGGTGCACGTTGAGACTGGTTTGTAACCTCAGCGTGTGTAATTTAGTCAGGAAACGCTCCGGATCTGGGAATAACTGCTTATTCCACGTATAGCCCGTCCAGCTGCTCCCGTATTGCTTAGGTGTATCCGTCAGATGCCAGTCCATGTCGATCATGCCAACGGATAGCGGAATCTGTTCGGCGCGGAACCGCTCCATCAGCTTCAGGTAACTCGCCTCAGTATACGGCCAGTAGCGACTCCACCAGTTGCCCAAGGTAAACCGCGGCAGCAGCGGCGTTGCGCCGCTCAGCCGATAAAAATCATGCAGCGCTGTCTTGTAGTGATGGTTGTAGCCAAAGAAATACAGATCTGTTGACTGAGTCGCCTTGGCGCTCAAGGTCTGGTCGTCAGCCAACAGCATAGTCTCGGAGTCATCCAGCAGCGCGAACCCGTCCCGGGAAATGATGCCATCCTGCAGCGGGGTCTCACCGTCACAGCCGTCCAACGTCCGGGCGGTCCCTTTCAACGTGTTCGGGTGATCGCCGTACCGATACGTCCCGCCGTAACGCTCGTCAGCCGGGGTCATCTGGATCACCAAGCCGCTCGGCGAGAAGGGCTGCTTGTCATAGAAAAGATGCAGTTCCTTCGTGATGATCTCAAGCTGGTCGGCTTTGTCGATCACCGTGTAGTCAAAGACTGGAAAACTCCGGTTGGTGACCTGAATCGTGCGCTGGTCAACGAACTGGCCCTGCGTTGAATATTCCAAGCGCAGCAAGCCATCGGTCAAGGCGGTGATGCGATAGTGGCCATCCGTCAATACGTTGTTTTTCATTTTCATCCCTCACTCGGTTAGTTTCGAGGCGATTCCCACTCTAGTCAAAAGCAGGCCCTCAAAAGGACCCACTTTTGCCCATCAAAGCATCGTCTACGCCTTCACCTCAACCACGAATGCCTCATACGGCCGCAACTGCCGCTCGCCGCCAGTCAGCGCGGTGTCCGCATAATTGCTGATGATCAGCCGTTCAGCCTGATCCGTCAACGTGAACGCATTCGACTTTGCTGAGACGTTGGCAACAATCATCCACCGGCGGTTTTGGTCCGTCCGGTAATAGGCAAACACGTCATCGGCGGTGTCTTCAAGCAAGGTATAATCGCCCCAAACCACCAAGTTATTCTGCTTACGCAAGGCAATCAGCTGCTGATATGTGGCCCAAACCGAATCCGGATCAGCCACCTCGTCCGCCACGTTATACTGCACGTGGTTAGGGTTGATGTGCAGCCACGGCTTGCCGGTGGTGAAGCCCGCCCCGTCAGCACTATCCCACTGCATTGGCGTGCGCGCGTTGTCGCGCCCTTTGACATTAATGGAGTGGATCACATCCGCCGGGTTATAACCCGCCTCAACCCGTTCGTTGTAGAGATTGATGCTTTCAATATCGTCAATTTCTGCAACCGAAGTGATCGGGTAGTTCGTCATACCGATTTCTTCACCTTGATAGATGTACGGCGTCCCCTTCATCATGTGCAGCAGGATCGCAAATAACTTCGCACTCTGATCATGATAATTCTGATCATCCCCCCAGCGCGAGACGATGCGCGGTAAGTCGTGATTGTTCCAGAACAAGCTGTTCCACCCCTGATCACCTAACGCCGTCTGCCACTTGGAAAGCACCCGTTTCAAGTCAGGAACTGCCAGCGGTTGGAGGTCCCACTTATCCTTACCCGGCTGCTGGTCAAGCCCGCTGTGCTCGAATTGGAACACCATCGACAGTTCGTGCCGCGCAGGGTCTGAGAACAGCTTAGCAATCTCAGGTGTTGCACCCCAAGTCTCGCCTACGGTCATCAAGTCTTGACCCTTGCCGCCGAAGGTCGTCTGATTCATCTCCTGCAGGTAGTCGTGGAGCTTCGGCCCGTTGCCCGTGATCATCTTATCGGGCTCCTTGCCGATCAGATCGATCACATCCATGCGGAACCCGCCGATCCCCTTGGCAATCCAGAAGTTCATCATGTCATAGACGGCGTGTCGAACCGCTGGATTGGCCCAATTCAGATCTGGCTGTTTCGGGCTGAACAGATGCAGATAGTACTGGCCAACCGTTGGGTCATATGTCCAAGCTGGACCGCTAAACGTCGAACGCAGACCGTTCGGTACATCCTGTCCTTCAACTGGATCGCGCCAGACGTAAAAATCGTGATACGGTGCATCTTTGGCTTTTCGGCCCTCCACGAACCAGCGATGCTCATCGCTGGTGTGGTTCACGACCAGATCCATCACGATCCGGATCCCGCGCGCCTTGGCTTCCGCAATCAGTCGTTCCATATCCGCCATTGTGCCGAATTCCGGCAAGATCGCTTCGTAATCCGAGATGTCGTACCCATTGTCATCGTTAGGCGACGCGTAGACCGGGCTAAGCCAGATGCCTCCGATACCCAACTGCTGCAGGTAGTCTAGGCGTGAGATGATCCCTGGGATATCACCGATTCCATCCCCATTGCTGTCTTGAAAGGAGCGCGGGTAGATCTGATACATGACAACGTTTTGCCACCATTTTCCAGTAGTCATTCAATTACCTCTTTTTTATTCAATGCGCAGTATTGCTGTTTATCCAAAACGAATTTTTGCTGAATATGACCAACATGTACCCGGATCTCACGGTAGAACGCTACCGCATCCCCGGCATGGGTGACCGTTACCGCCGCAACCCCTGCAGACACAGTAATCTGGTAGAGGTTATACGCGCCATCACGGTAGGCGAAGCTGCTACCGTCATCTTGATAGTGGCGGTACGTCCCATGATCGCCAAAACACCGAAAGTCCATCTCCTGATCTGGCGCGTCGGTCAGATACTCCTGCTTCGGCCCCATCGGTACCATTGTCCCCACTCGGCCGAAGAGCGGTAACGCATCAAGTGGAACTTCGACTCGGATCTCCTGACCGCCGGCCAAGTGCTCACCGGTCCAAAAATCGATCCACTCCCCCGCCGGTAAATAAACCAGGCGGCTGGTTTTACCCTTCTCCAGCACCGGGGCGACCATTAGCGCATCACCGACCATATACTGGTCGCCGATCTCGACCACGGCTGGGTCTTGATCGAAGGCATACACTAGCGGCCGCATCACCGGTTCCCCGGTCTGCTCACCGGTGGCAAACAGATCGTACAGGTACGGAATCAAGCGGTAACGCAATTCGAGATACTTGCGGTAAACCGACAGTGTCGGTTCACCAAAGGACCAAGGCTCCTGCCGCCGATTCCCCATTGCGCTGTGGTTGCGCAATAACGGGCTGAAGATCGCACCTTCGATCCACCGAATCAGCAACTCAGGTGTCGTATCCGCCCCGAAGCCGCCGATATCCGTTCCGGCGAAGCTGAACCCACTCAGCGCCAGGTTGCACAGCTGCGGCACCATCATCTGAAGGTGCACCCAGAGGCTCTGATTATCCCCTGTCCACACCGTCGCATAGCGTTGCGTGCCAGCATAGGCGGCCCGTGTAATTACGAACGGGCGCCGACCAGTTTGCTGCTGCAACCCTTCATAGGTCGCCCGTGCCATGTTATGGCCAAATAAATTATGCATCTTCGCATGTGTGCTTTGCTTCGCCTCATCGGTAAAGACAAGATCATCTGGCAACGGCCCGTCGAATCCTGCCGGCTCGTTCATATCGTTCCAGATGCCGTCCACTCCGATGGCAGTCAAGCGTGTATGGTAGTCTCCCCACCATTGACGCACTCGGGGAGCGCCAAAGTCAGGATAAACCGCTTGCCCTGGCCAGACGCGGTTCGTGTACACTTGCCCCACCGGTGTTTTGACAAAACAATCGTTACCGACGCCATCGTCATAAACCGAGTAACCCGGTTCGGCTTTTACGCCTGGATCAATGATTGTCACGAGCTTGAAGCCCTGTTGATGGAGTGCCTTAACAAACGTTGCCGGTTGCGGATAGCGGATTGAGTTCCAGGTGAATACCCGATAACCGTCCATGTAATCAATGTCTAGATGTAACACATCACAAGGCAGGTGATATCGCCGCATATTGTTTGCAATCTCGCCCACTTCAGCGGCGTCCTGCCAGCCGAACCGCGACTGCTGATAGCCCAGCGTCCAGCGCTGCGGTAGCGGGGTTGGCCCGGTCAGCTGCGCATACTGCTGAACAACACTGGCCAACGTCGGCCCACCGATCACATAGTAATCCAGCGGCCCCTCCGCCACAGAATAGTAGTAATACCCCGAATTCTCTTTTCCGAGGTCAAAGTGACTCCGGGCAGCATTGTCGAAGAACAAGCCATATGGCCGGCCCTCGCGCAGACCGTAGAGAATCGGTACTGACTTATACAACTTGGTGTAATGCTCCAGATGCGGTGACGCGTCATCCGTGTTCCAATTGTCATACTCATAGCCGCGCTTATCGATAAACCCGGTTTTATCGCCTAAGCCATAAAAATGTTCGTCCGGCGAAAGCGCCTTAATGACCTGAGATGATACCGCATTGACGGCACTATCACGTCCTGCATGGCCTTCTTCCTCTAGGACGGAATGGCTGTCTTCTGGCAGATCTAGGTTCAACGGAACCCGTTGCCCGCGATAATCGAGCACGAGCGCCAGGTCATTCGCGTCATACACATCGACATGCCCTGAAGCATCAATATGTAAGTGCAATGCTGACGTCTGAAGGCGCACGCCGCCAGCATTGTCACGATCAACGGTGAACGGCGCCTGACTTGGCGTTGCAATCACCGCATGAGACGTCAACGATAACGCCTCGGGTGCACAGACCCGAATGATCTGCGCGGAAAAAACCTGCAAGCTAACGGCGGGGTGCGCCGTAAAGTCGATGTGAACCGTCTGATCGGCTGTCGTTATCGCTTTGATTGTCATATCAACCCTCATCACTGCTTTGTGAGCACCGCCCGTGCCAAAGTCTTCACGTAAACATGGTAGACCCAGGCGCCAACGAGGCTAGGACCGGCAAGGCACACGAGCGGAAACATTGGTGTGTGAAAACTCACCACCAGAAGTACGGCCGAACCACCACCAACAAGCAATGCGATAATCCCGTTACTGAGCGTCATCAAGACTCCATTTTTGAGATAGTCTTGCCACGTCTGCTCTCGCAGCGTCACAAAGGTTAAACTCATCAGGTAGGCAACGCAGACCAGAACGCATAACAGCAAGTGAACTCCCATCAAGAATACTGAATGGTGACTGTAATATAGGGCCGCATTCAACACTATTGCAAGCATCACTGCTGCCACAGCACTCACCTTGACCGTCATCCGATAGCTCTGCCGTACTGTTCGCCAGCTACGTTGCCAAATATGATTCGGTACCGACTCATCTGCTTCACTGAAGGTAGCCAGGGTACGAAACACTGCGACCATCGCCGGCGATAGGACAAATGGTAGCAGCGCCAAGGCAACCAATACTAGTGACCGTATCTCATCCATTGATCGTGCATACGATAAGGCCAATGCGACAAACAGGTACGGCCAACCAAGCACAATCCATTGCACACTCGCGACCATATACCGATAGAAAAAACGAACCAGCCCATCCGTTAGCTTCACCAAGTTCATTTCGTTACTCCTTCACGGACCCAATCGTCATCCCAGTGACAAAGTACTTCTGCAGGAATGGATAGATCAGTAGCAATGGTACCGTTGAAACCACAATCTTTGCCGCATTTAGCGTTTTGTTGGAGATCGATGTCAATGCGTGCAGTTGAGAAACATCTGTAACTTTCGTGATATCAATATTGAGCTGCTGAATATAGGTCTGCAGCGGGTAGTTCGCCGCACGATTCATGTACAGCAGTCCACTGAAGTAATCGTTCCAATGGCCAACAATCGCAAACAGTGACACCGTGGCTAGACCTGGCAACGACAGTGGTAAGTAAATCTTCAACAAAACGGTCATCTTTGAGGCCCCATCCATGATTGCGGCTTCCTCAAGGGCATTTGGTAGCCCTTTGAAGAAGTTCATCATCAGAATAACGTTGAAGATTGGCACTGCACCTGGTAGCACCAGCGCCCAGATCGTGTCCATCAGGCCTAAGCTCTTGATCACGATAAAGGATGGAATCATCCCACCGTTAAATAACATTGCAAAGATAATCAAGTTCATATAAACGTTACGCGCATGGAAGTCCCGCTTGTTCTTAGATAGCGGATACGCCATCAAAACAATCAAGACTAAGTTAATTAACGTACCAAGCACAACCCGTTCAATAGAAATCCCGAATGACAGCCAGAACTGGTGATCCTCTAAAATCATTCGATATGAGCTGAGATTAAAGTGAACTGGAATCAGTCCGACTTGGTTTGCCGCCGCCGATGCACTGTCACTAAACGAGATTGCAACCATATTCACCAGTGGGAGCAGGCAAGAGGCGGTCAGTGCCAAGACAATCAGCCAGATAAAGAAATTAGCAACTTTATTCGTATGCTTCTTCACGCTGCATACCTCCTAGAAAATCTGCATGTTGGCGAACTTCTTGGACGCCTCGTTGGCTGAGATCATCAATGTGGCACCAACCAAGGACTTCAATAGTCCAATCGCCGTACCAAGACTATATTGTTGTCCCAACAATCCAACGCGATAAACATACGTATCGATGATATCGCCAGTCTGATAAACAATCGGGTTATACATGTTGAAGATCTGATCGAACCCGGCGTTCAAGATGTTGCTCAGGTTTAACGCCGTCATCATCATGATGGTCGGAAGCATCCCCGGAAGGGTCACATGTAGTAGTTGACTCCACCGACTGGCACCATCCATTTCGGCTGCTTCATATAGCCCTGGATCGATTCCAGTCAGCGCAGCAAGATAAATAATCGAACCGTAACCAAATCCTTTCCAGACATCGGATCCAATCATGATTGAACGGAACCAATCATTACTTCCCATAAAAAGGATTGGCTTAACCCCAAAGGTCTGCAAGAACGTATTAACTGGGCCATGGTAATCAAACAGGTTGATGACCACCGTTGCTAGCACAACCCAGGACAGAAAGTTAGGCAGGTAAACGACAGTTTGAATCGTTCGCTTAGCCCAGTTGACTCGAATTTCGTTCAGCAGTAGGGCAAAGACCACTGGCACAATCGTGTTAAAAACGATCTTCCAGCCGGCAATAATCACCGTGTTCGCGAGAATCTGCATGCTGTCCGGAATCTGGAACATATACTTAAAATTAGCGAGGCCAACCCAGTCAGAGCCAAGAATGCCTTTTGCTGGGATGTAATTTTGAAAAGCCATTACGATCCCCGCCATTGGCACGAAGCTAAATACTAACAGGAACAGCATTCCCGGGAGCATCATGAGGTGATACATGAGTTGGGAGTCTTTATGTTGCTTGTTTTGAGTGCGTGCTAATTGCATTGTCTCTCCCCTTCCGCCTAGCGTTGTGACCCGTTCTCAGCACTAGTTCTGTGACTTAATCTCCTGTTTGACCTCTTTGGTAATTTCATCGCCACCAAGTTTGTGCCAGCTCTTAACAAAGTCATCGAACTTATCAACGCTCTCTTGGTTCGTCACAATCTTCAAGAAGGTGGCATCTTCCATCTTGCTCAAGTTAGCCCACTTCTGTTTCATAGTTGCGGTTTGGCCAAAGAAGACAGGGTGAACTTCTTCAATCTTGGACAACGTATCTTTCATCTTACCGGTAGAGACATCGCGAGTGATGTGGCCACTCCAAGCGTTGTTATCAGCGTTAGCAGGGTCTGCGTTATAGGCCTTGATCTTCTTATAGTTCTGGTAATCGTCTAGAATCAGCGTCTTAGGATCTTTCTTTCCATTGATTGCTTTCATGATATTATCATGCATGTCGGTCGTTGCTGTCGCGTAGTTAATCAGCAGATCAACTGGCTTGCCACCATCGTAACCCTTCAGACCGTAGTTAACGATTGGCTTGTATGCGTAATCTTTATAAACCAGCTTGTCGTTCAAAAGACTAGCAATTTTTGCTAGGAGTTCAGGGTGCTTGAACCCTTTGCGTACAACGAAGTATGAACCAGCTGTGTTCTGAGTGTACGCCTTGACCTTACCGTATTTGTCGGTGATGACATACGGTTGCCAGTCAGCCTTTGGGTTATTCTTGTAAGCATCGGTCAGCGGATAGTCCCCAGACCACCACGGCCCAAAGAACGCACCACATTGACCGCTGGTAATGACAGATTCAATCTTGTCTCGCACGCTCATCTGCGGATCAATCAAGCCCTTCTTAAACCAGCCTTGCAGGTAACCCAACGCCTTCTTAGTTTCTGGCGTCGTAGATCCATAAACGACCTTGCCGTCTTGCTTAATCCACTGACGTGGGAAGGAGTTGAACTTGGACATCACGTCATCAGCTTGGAATAAAGAGGCATAACTGCCACCGACCGTCTTGGACAGTCCCAGGCCAATGGTCTTGCCCTTACCGTTGTTACCGGGATCCTTGGCCACAAACTGTTCAAGAATGTTTTCAACATCATCGATATTCTTTGGCGCCGCAAGTCCCAACTTATCCATCCAGTCCTTGCGTACCCACAGCATGGTTGGTAGGTTGTTCGTTTGTGTCGTTGGCAGCGCCATCAACTTGCCGTTGAAAGTAGCCTGTTTCAGTGGCCGCCCTCCGTACGAGTCGTACATCTTCTTGATCGACTTAGTGGTACTGGTCTTATATACCGTAGACAGGTCCTGGATCAGGTCGTTGTCCACCAACTGCTGAAGCTGGCTTTGATTGACTGCCATAATGTCAGGTAGGTCACCCGTTGAGATCGCCATCGCAACTTTCTGATCGTAGTTATCGCCGTTTTCAGCCTCAAACTTATCAACACTGACCGCGTTCAGATTCTTCTTAATGTAACGGGTATAGACATTATTTTCGTAACTATCACCTTTAGGTAATTTCGGTGCACCAGGAATTGATTTACCTACAGTATACTTAACAGTATTCTTGTACTTTGCGAATGGCTTCTTTTCTGCGGCAGTAGCCGCAACGTTATCTTTATCAGAACTCGACTCGCCTTTGCTCATGCATGCGGTTAATAATAGAGGTACTGCGCATAATAATATCGTTGAAGCAATTATCTTTGCATTAATCTTCATCACTGTTCTCCCCCTGCAATTCACATGTTTTAATTTTCCATCAGCGTAAACGTTTACGTTGATGCTAAAAAATTTCCTATACTGATCGTCGTTCAAAAATACGATGCTTTAAAATTTCCGACTCAATCACCTGTCCAGAGTCGATTGCTGTCGTGAGCTTCTGAACGGCCTTGGCGCCCATTTGGAAAAAAGGTTGACTGACCGCTGTCAACGCTGGATTTGCCATTTCAGCAACGCGCGTATTATCGTACCCAATCACAGCAATATCGTCTGGCACACGTAATCCTAGATCCCCTGCCGTGTTCATAATTCCTAGTGCAGTATCATCAGAAACTGCAAAAACCGCATCCGGCCGATGCACGAGTCGAAAGAACGCGTGCATTGCTTCAATTCCGGACTCGAAAGAAAAGGTTCCAGAATGAATCCACTCGGATTCAACTGGTAGATTGTGATCCAGCATTGCTTGGCGATAACCCGCCACCCGTGGCAAGCCTGCTATTGTGTCTTGCATATTAGGACCTGCAATCGCAACCGCACGGTGTCCGTGTTTAATTAGGTAGGTGGTTGCGTCGTAAGCAGCAGTCTGATCATCCACCTTGATATAAGGAATCCCACTATTACTCTTCGTTGAGACGAGAACAACTGGAAATACCAAATTTTGAATTTGATTTTCTACCGCCTCATCCAACGATATCGAAGCAATGATGAGCCCTTCGACCCGACGTTCCGCCATTAAGCTGACACAGTCCATCAAATTTGTTCCGTCTTCACCTGCGTGCGTAATAATTACGCTATAATTATTACGGCTCGCGACAGTTTCGATTCCTTCCACAATATCACCGTAAAAAAGTGTAGGAGCGTTGGGCATGATTAAGCCGATAATTCGAGCTGAACTCTTCTTCAAGCTTGCCGCCATTTTGTTGCGATAGTAATTAATTTCACGAGCCGCGCTCTCGATTTTTTCTCTGGTCTCTTCGCTGTACCCCCCTTGGTTGTTAAGTACGCGTGAAACAGTTGCGATCGATACACCTGTCATCGTAGCAACATCTTTAATCGTTGGCATATTCGGCCTCCATGTAAACGTTTACTCAGCTAATATAGCACACGTGTTTACGAGCGGCAATAGTAAGCGCGTAAAAAGCCGAAAAAAGCCAAGCATTTAGTTAATCGCTTTCGGCATTTGCCACACAAGTCAATCAAAGCGAGCTAGCCGGCACAAACAACTTAGCGCAACTCGCAGCCCTCATTCAAGCAACCCAAACTGCCATTAACCAAATGCAGTCAGCAGCCAGTCAAACCAGTACTGCTACCAGCGAAAATGTTGCCAAAGCAGCCGCCGAGCTCAACCTGACACCCAATCAAATGAAGGCCTTAACGGATGCAGTGACCAACACTTATACAGCCAGCAACAATCGCCAGCAAGCTGGCTTGGAACCCCTTCTGAATAAACTGCAAAGTGCTCTGAACTCACTGCAAACCGCTACGAGCCATCAAGATCAAACAGCAAGCACCGTTAGCAGCGCCTTATCCCAGCTCACTAACGCTTCAAGCCAGCTTGCACAAGGTAACGCCCGGCTATCAAGTGCTTCTGAAACCCAGCTTGCGCCCGGTGCCGTTTCTCTAGCCACTGGTTCAGCCACACTGAATAGCGGGATCAATCGCCTTGAGGCTGCGCAAAGAAATTGGACGCCGGACTGGAAACATTATCTGCTAGTGGGCCAACCCTTGTCAGCGGTAATCAGCAGCTATCCGCAGGGGCTCAGAAATTGCTCGCAGGCGGACAAAAGCTTTCTACCGCAGATAACCAGCTTACCGCGGGTATTACAACAATTTCTAAAGGTAACCAGCAGCTTTCTACTCGCCTAGCCAACGGCACTAAACAACTGCCGAAATTACACTTTACCAGCGCGACGGCACACACGATCGCCAGCCCAACCAAGGTCACCGATCACAATCGCGATTCAGTGCCAAATAACGGCACAGCAATGATGCCGTATATGGCCGGTGTTGCTTTATACGTTAGCGGCATGGTCTTAAACATGTTACTGGACACCGTCACACCAAGGAAAAAGCCCAAGCGAGTCGTTGATTGGTGGGCAAGTAAAGCGGTTATGATCAACGGCACTGCAATCGCCGCGGCAACAGTTGAGTTACTGACGCTAATCGGTATTGCTGGCTTACGGCCAACTAACATTTTTTCCACTTGGATAACACTATCGTTAGCCAACCTAGCGATGACCAATATGACTACTTGGCTTAATCTTTCAATAGGAAAACTTGGTTCACTGGTCGCCATGATCCTGCTACCCTTCCAACTAGGCAGCGCAGGTGGTACGTATCCGATTGAACTCAGTAATGCTTTCTTTGAGGCCATTCACCCGTTTCTACCGATGAGTTATGTTGTCGATGGGTTCGCCATACTGTAATGATGAATAGCTGGCCGGCTGCTGATTTACTGATACTAGCTGGATTCTTCGTCGGGTTCTCAGCACTTAATTTTCTGAATTATGTTCGCAGATCGCTGCGGACAAACGAGCTTTAATTTGATTCATTGAGTGAGACCGGTACCCACGAATCATAAATTCATGTTTCGCCATCGATCGCCTAACGTTAGTTTGATGAATTTTTCGCGAATATCGATTAACGCCGTTGGCAATACCGTCAGCGGCGTTTTTGTGTGCTTTTCCGATTGAAATAAAAAATCGCTTCTCGGTTTCATTTCAGGTGACAAATCTTGTCTGTATATGTGTACCGAAAAATGACAGGAGGTCAGCGTCATGAGTAATGAACGCGAAATGTCAAAAATGTTTATTCGTTACATGCAACAGGTGCTCAGAAATGAGCGCATCAATATCTACCAAGCCAACTCGAAACGTATCAAAGAAATACCTCTCGAAGATTGGCTGTTAGAAGAAATCACTGATCCGGGTCATCTCGAAGACTTTTCTCTCACTGTTGACGAGATTGCCCATCTCGAATCCTTCATCGAAAATGAACGTCTTGCCACGGCGGTTGCGACCCTTTTCACAGCTGATAAGATGGTCTTATACCAGTATTATTTTTCGGAGTTGAATGATGTAGAAATCGGCATCCGCTCTGGCAAGAGCAGTCAGGGGGGTGAATAAAAGGCGGCGAAGGGCACTTTTGCGAATTAAGGATGCTTACACAAACATGTAGAGAATACAAGGAGGGGTATTCAATGCATTATACAGAGATCGATAACCTAGTAGCGGTTATCTTGGCAGCGCAGGATGGAGACGATGAAGCAATGTCCAAACTACTCGATATGTTCAGCCAAGATTTTGATCGTGAAGCTGCATTCGGAAGAAGCTATGTCGATCCCGATTTGAGGCAGGAACTTCAAATTAAGTTTGTATTCAGCGTTCAGCGCTTCAACGTCGCTGAACATTTATCGCGACCGTCCACTCAATCAGGTTCACAACTAACTCGCACGTAATCAATTTCAACTTTTTCAACTTTTTTCTGATTTTGGTTTCATTTAGACCCGCTCCCGCTGTCTGTATATGCATAGGCGGGATTTTCTTTTCCCCGCTAGTTCTTTGACAACTGAATACCATCATTCAGCAACGAAGGCTCCACAACGCCATGACCTCCCACGAGCGAGCGATTAACCCAGTGGGCCGGATACTTGCACGTCACCCTGACGAAACGAGGGAGAGAGGCTCTTATTAAGACCCTCACTAGCCGGTTGGAACCGGGTTGAATGATGAGTTGCTCGTTACAACATCAGTTTCGCCAACACCGTGAGGAAGGAGGTATGTCATATTTCAGCGCAAGCAACGGAAGCGTCAATCGATTTTCCAATGGACGATCAGAACGTGATTGCGATTCGTAACGCTCTGTCGACTTTATTTATCGATGAAGTTCACAGGGCTCGCGAAGAACAAGCACAGCATGATCGGTACCTGTTGAAGATGGAATTGTGCGCATACCTGAAAATTTCTAACAACACCTTAGACAAGTGGATTGAGCTTGGCTTACCACGGATCAACATCTGTGGCGTTGTTCGCTACGATCGCGATGCAGTTGATCAATGGCTTCGCAAACACGTTGAAGGATGGTAATATGTCGATGTAGCTTTACGTCCTGTTCAAGCTCGTTGACAAACAACAGGAGGTAAATATCATGTCTATTACTAAAACTAATGCAGGCACTTACTTTGTGGAGGTGTTCTACCCTAAAGATATTCGCGGTGTTCTTGGTGTGAAGGTTCCCCGCTACCGTAAAACCGTAGCGACGAAACTAGAGGCAAAGACGCTGCAAAAACAAGTAGATGCAAAGATCAAGGAAGCTCAAAAAACGCAATCTGCGGGTACTATCAAGAAGAACGGTGAAATGCTATTCAAGGACTTCTACCGTGAAATCTGGTGGCCGCTATACGCTGCTGGCGCAACCGGACGCATTCGCATTATTCCTTCCGAGGAAACCCAAGCGAATACACGTAATATTTTCCGGCTGCACTTGCTTCCGATGTTCGGCGAGTATTCCATGACTTACTTGAATCTCAATAAACAGTTCGTTATGCAAGAGCTAGCAATTCTGTCAGAGAAGTACGCAAATATTCGCACGGTCAAGTCTTACGTCAGTCAGATGTTTGATACCGCCGAAATGGTAGACTTCATCGACGTGAACCGGCTAGAAAAAGCCATCGCCTCCATCGGCAGTCCCAAGAAGGAACGGCTCGCCACTCGTCGCAAGATGACTGGTGAATCACTTTCTGCTGATGAAATGGTGGCTTGGCTCGACGCTGCCAACACAGATCACGAAAACGGTAAGTTGAGTGATCAAGATTATCTGTTACTTCTCCTCACGCTCCATCTCGGAGATCGTAAGGGTGAATCATACGGATTACAGTGGAAGCACGTTGACTTCAACACCGGCTATGTTCTGATTGTTCAGGCACTCAAGAAAAGCGGCAAGGTTGGGCCAACCAAGGCCAAGAAGGAAACTTCTCACGCCTTACCACCAGTTCTGATTCCAATGTTGAAAGAATGGCGCGACAAACAAGCTATTGAACTCGCAGAAGTGAACCTAGAATCTGGACCAAACCAGTTTCTGTTTACCTACACGAACTTCAAAGGCGGGATCAACCAACCGCTGCACGCCGACTATCTTAACTATCGCTTGAATTCGATCTACAAACGCCACCCTGACCTCGTTCGGGTCACACCACACAAACTGCGGCATACTTTCTCAACGCTTGCACGACAAGGTGGCGCCAGCTTACAGCTGATTTCAGAAGCGCTGTCACATTCTAGCATCAAGACTACGCGCGTGTATGTCAACACGCCTGATATTGTGGGTCTGGATGTTCATGACAAGTTCGCTGAACGGATCGCAGAAGCTAGAAAGAATTCACTCGCACAAGAAATGAAACTCAACGAAACTCATTAAAACTGACGTACAAAAGAACGTAAGACTAGGACACACGCCCTAAAAGTTCTTGAACCCAAGGCGCCTCAAATGAAAGACGCGCACAAATCACGCCCTAATTTGAGGATAAAAAAAGTGGCCCGCCCTAATTGGGAGAACCACTTTCGATGTTCGAGACTTACTTGAAACGTTGTCGTACCAACGTTTCCATCTCGATAGCATAACGCTATTAACGTTTGCTAAATTGAGATGCCTTACGAGCCTTCTTCAGACCTGGCTTCTTACGTTCCTTCATACGAGGGTCACGTGTCAGCATGCCGGCGCGCTTGAGCGGGCCGCGGAAGTCTGGGTCAACGGTGAGTAGCGCACGGGAAATGCCGTGACGGGTTGCGCCGGCTTGGCCGGAGAAACCGCCGCCGTTAACGTTTACCAGAACATCGTACTGGCCGGTCGTTTCGGTGATGCCGAATGGCTGGGTCAGATCGAGGATCAGGTTTTCATATGGCAGGTAGTCGTGGACATCCTTGCCGTTCATCGTGATTTTGCCGGAGCCGGGCACCAAACGGACGCGGGCAACGGAGTTTTTGCGGCGACCAGTGCCGCTGTAAGATACTTGAGCCACAGTTGTATCCTCCTTAGATTAGGTTGGTGATGTCGAGTACTTCTGGCTTCTGCGCTTCGTGTGGGTGTTCCTCACCCGCATAAACGTGAAGCTTCATGAATTGCTGGTGACCAAGCGTGTTCTTGGTTGGCAGCATCTTCTTGACAGCGTATTCGACCAAGCGTGCTGGGTCATTCTTCAAAAGATCGCCAGCAACTTCATGCTTCAAACCACCTGGATGTTGGCTGTGACGGTAGTAGATCTTGTCGCTTGCCTTGTTACCGGTTAATTTCAGCTTAGAAGCGTTGATGACGATGACATTGTCACCGGTATCAACGTGTGGGGTGTAGGTCGGCTTGTTCTTGCCGCGCAGGATGGTCGCAACAACGGAAGCCAAACGGCCGAGGCTGATGTCCGTTGCGTCGATGACAACCCATTTACGTTCAATTTCGCCTGGCTTAGCCATAAATGTTGTACGCACGATTTGTTTCCTCCAATGTTCTGTGGTGTTTGACACGTAATAAGTTTCCGGGGCTTATCGTGGGGCAAACAATACCAGCTACTAACATACCAAAAATAGCGCAGTAAGTCAATTTAGCTCAGCAGCTTTCACGCATTATTTTCGTGTGGTGATCATCCGCCCGTGCAGAATGGCCCAACCGCACCCGCCAAGCACGAAGCTCAGGCCCAACCACACCCAAACTAACCCGAGCCAGCCGATGTGGGCCACCATGAGGCCACAGCTGACCGGCCCCATGGCCGCCAGCCAGTAGCCGCCAGCCTGCGCCATACCAGAAAGGGCGGCCGTGGCTGCCACGGTGTCCGCCTTTTTTTGAAAAAAGACGATGCACACTGAAAACGCTGCGCCACTGGCCACGCCCATCAACACCGCCAACAACACGTTCAGGCCAAAGCTCGACGGGCCCAAAAGCAGGCCCACCAACCCGAGAGCAAAGCCGCCGAACACCAGCCCCACGATCATCGCTAACCCGTGTCGCCGCTCCGCAAGACTGGGGGTGATCAGGCTCATCGGCAGGCCCGCAAGCTGAAAGCACGTCGCCAAGGTGCCGGCGTTGACAGTTGAAAAGCCGCCGGTTTGCCAAAATGTGGGCAACCAGGTCAATAGCGAGTAATACAGGATCGACTGAAGCCCAAAAAACAGCATCACCAGCCAGGCCATCGATTGGCGCCCGATCTTTGGCGCCTGCGTCCGTGTCATCGCGTGGTGCGTTTTCATCTGCGGTAAGGCGAACAGCCAGCAGCCAGCAGCCGCAATGCTGAACAGGCCCAATCCGCCCATCGCCAGATTCGGGCCCCCCGCCTGCGCCAACAGGCCGGCCGTGCCGGTGCCAAGGCTGGCCACCAACCCCATCATGGTCGTGTACAGGGTCGTCATCAGCGCGATCCGCTGCGGGAACTCATCTTTAATCAGCGCAGGTAGCAGCACGTTGCCATTGGCAATGCCCAGCCCGATCAACACGGTCCCCCCGAGCAGCGCCACTGAACTCGGCAGCAGGCGCAGGTAGCTACCGGCAACCAGCATGATCGTCGCGGCCAGCAACACCCGTGCGTTCCCAAACCGGGTGCCAAGGCGGCCGAGAAACGGCGAGGCGCAGGCGAACATCACCAAGGGAATGCTGGTCAGCCACCCCGCCGCGCTTTGCGACAGGCGCCCGCTTTGGGCCAAGGCGCTCAATAGCGGTGGCATCATCGTGATCGGCAGGCGCAAGTTTGCCCCGATCAGACACAGCCCCAGCACGATCAATCCTCGCCGTTTAGTCATAGTCCACTTCCTTGAGGTATAACCCTGAAGCCGGCGCGGTGCCGCGGGCCTGCTGGCGGTCTTTGACCGTATACAGCCGCAGGAAGTCGTGCACCGGCCGGCGCCGGCTGCCGATCTCCAGCAGCGTGGCGACCAGGATGCGCACCATGTTGTAGAGAAAGCCGTTGCCGTAGAATTCAAAAATCACTTCGTTCGTCGCGGGGTCCTCGCGCACCGTGGCCTCATAGATGGTGCGCACCTTGTTTTCGATCACCCCACCGCTAGCCGCGAAGCTGGTGAAGTCGTGCGTGCCCATCACATCCGGCAGCGCCGCGCGGATGAGGTCAAGGTCCAGTGGGTACGGGTAGTGGCCGGTGTACAGGCGGTTGAACGGGTTCGTGAAGCGCCCGCGCGCCACGCGGTACAGGTACCGCTTCCCGTGCGCGGAGTAGCGCGCGTGAAAATCCGCCGGCACGATCTCCGCCTTGAGGATCTCAATGTCCAGCGGCATCAGCGAATTCATCGCCCGCAGCATGGATTCTTCAGGGATCATCCCCGGGTAGTCGAAGGAGATGACTTGGCCCAGCGCGTGCACGCCGGAGTCGGTCCGCCCGGAGCCATCCACGTGAATAGCGGGCACCTTGGCCATTTTGCCGAGCGCTTTTTGCAACACGCCTTGCACGGTGCGCTGGTGCGGCTGCACTTGGTAACCGGCAAAGTTGGTGCCATCATAGGCGAGGGTCAGTTTGTAGTGGGTCATGGGGCCTTCCTTTTTTCAAATAAACGAGGCTAAGACAAAATACGGTTTTAGCCCAGCGTATAAGCGAGATGGCCTGTAAAACCCGAACTTAGGTTTGACAGGTCATCTCGCTTATACGGCACGGGTGTCACATTTTGGCTTGTACTGTTCTGGAATCGTCGTACGGCCACAGGCAGTTTTTAATTTTGTCTCATCCTGGTCTCGAACTAGGCGCGCAGGAACACGAGCCCGAGGGTCAAAATCACCATCCAGCCGCCGGCATAGACGTCACGTGGATGGTACTGCAGGATGCGGTACTTGGTGCGCCCATCGCCGCCTTGGTAACCGCGCGCGTCCATCGCCGTGGCGAGGTCCTCCGCGATCCCAAACGAATCCACGAACAGCGGGATCAACAGCGGCACCACGGCCTTCATCTGTTGGAACAGGTTCCCACTGCCGAAGTCCACGCCGCGGGCGCGCTGCGCGTTCATGATCTTGGTGGTTTGGTCCATCAGCGTCGGCACAAAGCGTAGCGCGATCTGAAGCACCAACGCGAGTTCCGTGACCGGCACACCAATTTTGCGCAGTGGGTGCAGCAGCGACTCCACCGCATCGGCCAAGGCCAACGGCGGCGTGGTCAGCGTGAGCAGCGTTGAAACGAAGATGATCAGCACGAAGCGCATGAAGATGAACGCCCCGTTGGTCAGCCCGTACTGCGTGATGGCCAGCCAGCCCCAGGACCAGTACACTGCCCCGCCCTTGGTGAAGAACACCTGCAAGGCAACGGTGAACAGGATGAGCCAAAGCATCGGCCGCACGCCGCGCATGAAGAAGCCGAGGCGAATTTTTGACGCGGCGACCATGATCATCGTGGCGACGAACATCATCAGGTACGACTGCCAGTTGTTGGCGAGGAAAATGATGGCGATGTAGTAAAAGCTCGCCATCAGCTTCGTGCGGGGATCCAATTTGTGCAGCCAGGAGTCCCCAGGCAGGTAGCGCCCGAGCAGCAGCTTATTCATGCGCGCCCCCTCCAATCTGCGGAAGAAGCTGGGTCGCCAGCTCTTCTGCCGTCAGCGGTAGCGGGTCAAAGTGAAAGCCGCGCTGCGCCAGTCGTTCCGCCATCGCCGCGGTTTTGGGCAGCCCCAGCGAGTTGGCGCGCAGCCAGTCGGTGTCCGCGAACACCTCGCGCGGCGTGCCCTGCTTGATCAGCGCGCCTTGCGCCATCACCAGCACATGGTCGGCGTAATCGGCCACGTCATCCATCTGGTGCGTCACCAGCACGATGGTCAGGTGCTCGGTGTCATGGAGCTTGGCAAACATCGCCATCATCTCCGCGCGCCCGGCCGGGTCCAACCCCGCCGTGGGTTCGTCGAGCACCAGCACCTCCGGCTGCATCGCCAGCACCCCGGCGATCGCCACGCGGCGCATCTGCCCGCCGGACAGGTCAAACGGGGACTGTTCCAGCACCGACTGCGGCAGCCCCACCAGCTCAACCATGCGCTTGGCCAAGGCCAGGGCCTCATCCTCGGGCACCCCAAAGTTCTTGGGGCCAAAAGCGATGTCCTTGGCCACGGTTTGCTCAAACAGCTGGTTTTCCGCAAACTGGAAAACCATGCCGACCTTTTGCCGCAGCGGCTTCAGGTTCTTGTTGGACGTCTCGCTGGTGATCTGAAAATCGCCGATCGACACGGTGCCCGCAGTCGGTTTTAAGAGCGCGTTCAGGTGCTGCAACAACGTCGACTTGCCGCTCCCGGTGTGGCCGATAATGGCCGTGTAGCTGCCGTCTTTGATCGTTGCCGACACATCCTTGAGGCCGTCGCCTTCAAACGGCGTGCCGGCCTGGTATGTGAAACTCACATGGTCGAATGTAATGTCCATAGGTACGCTACCAAGCCTTCCTCATCAAGATAGGTCTGCGGCATGGCTACGCCGCGGGCGGTCAGCGCCGCCTTGAGTTTTTCGGGGTACGGCACATCGAGCCCCAACGCCAGCAACTCCGGTCCGTAGGCAAAAATCTCGGCTGGGGTGCCGGTGGTTTTGATCTGCCCATCGTTCAGCAGAATGACGCGGTCGGCCTTGGCCGCCTCGTCGATATCATGCGTGATGGACAGCACCGTCAGCTGCGTGGTGGCGCGCAACTGCTGGATCAAGCGAATGATCTCTGTGCGCCCAGCCGGGTCGAGCATCGAGGTCGCCTCGTCCAGGATGATGATGTCTGGACGCTGCGCGATGATGCCGGCAATGGCGACGCGCTGTTTTTGGCCGCCGGACAGCCGGGCGGGTTCACGCGAGGCGAAATCGCTCATCTCAACGGCTTCCAGCGCTTCTTGCACGCGCACGAGCATTTCCGCGCGCGGAATGCCACGGTTTTCCAGGCCGAACGCGACATCATCAGCCACGGTGGCGCCAACGAACTGGTTGTCCGGATTCTGAAACACGATGCCCACCTTAGCGCGAATGGCCCAGACGGTTTCTTCTGCCAGCGTCATGCCCGCGATGTCAACCACGCCCGAGTCCGGCGCCAACAGTCCGTTCAGGTTCTTGGCCAGCGTCGACTTGCCGCTACCATTGTGTCCGATGATGGCGACCCACTCGCCGGCGCCCACCTCAAAGGAGACGTCCTGCAACGCGGGATGGTCTGCGTCTGGATAATGAAAATTCAGGTGCGAAACTGCGATAGCCGGTGTCATGGGACCCCTTCTTTCCGTCAATGCATATCAGAAACATGATAGCATATTTGCCTCTGTCATGCCGGATAAACGCTATCTGTATCAGGATTGACCACAAATTTCGACTTATCTCCACTCTAGCTGTGCCAAGCCACGCAAAAAGCGGCTTCCCACCTTCGGAAAACCGCTTTTCTTTCGCTGCTCAGGCCATATACGAGCGCCGGCCCCGACGGTACAAGTCGTCGCCGTCGTAGTCGGTGTGATTGACCGAAAACGTGTTATCATCGCGGATGGCGATGGCGTTAGCCCCAACGTAATTCGCCGGGCTCACCTGCATCATGCCACCCCAGGTTTTCTTCGACACCTGCCGCGACACGCCAACGGCCATCTGCTCGTTCACGGCGCTGCGCACATAGCGCGTCTGGCCGTCTTCAAACGTCACCCGCAAAAACAGATTCGGCAGCATCTGCACCGTGTCGATGCGTGGAATGGGTTGGTCAGTCATTGAAACTGCCACCTTTCACCTTATTATCAAATCAGCGTTAGCCTTAATCTAACTTTATGCGAGCGCGGTTTCACACGTCAACCAATCAAATCTGTAGACCCACTGATAAAAAGAGCCCTTCCGTGGAAGAACTCCCTAAAAATGTTCAAACGATACCTGAATAGCAGTCGACGTAGATCTCAGTTATCGCCGAAACAATTCTTGATTCACATGTGTTTGTGCAACTCCCACAGCTTAAGTGGTCGCCAAAATGGCGTCATCCTACAACCTGCCCAATTTCTTGACCTGCTTGAACCGTTTTTGTCGTATAGCTTAATGCCCGGTCATCAAGATTCGTAATTGCAACAATCACATCCGACTGTTTTCCTGCCCCAGTCAGTACGTCCAGATCAACGCTGGCCACTAGTTGGCCAGCTATAACTGACTCGCCATTAGTTACAACAACTTTAAAACCGTGACCGTTTAGCTCAACGGTATCAATGCCAATATGAAGAATAACCTCCAGGCCCTGCTTTGTTGTCAGACCAATTGCATGCATCGTCGGAAACACTGTTGTGATCGTTCCGGCTACGGGTGACACAATCTCCCCAGAAACCGGCTCAACCGCGAAGCCATCGCCCATCATCTTAGTCGAGAAAACTTCATCTGGCACCTCAGTGATCGGCTTTAGCTCACCGGTTGCTGGTGCAAAGAGCTTCACCGCCTTCTTTGTAAAAAACATCTGTTCCACCTCCTATCTCTGAATGATTTTTATGACTTGAGCGGCAGTCGTTGATAGCCCTTGGGCTGCTTTGCTCGGCTGCATTGCCTCTTCCAAGCACAGCGGCTCTTGCTGGATTGAAAATGCAGCGATCATGTGCTGCTCAAGTTCACCAAGATCACGATCCCGTCGACCACATAAGGCAACGACAGGTACATGCTGTATCTCAGCCTCTCTTGCAATTCCATAGGGCACCTTTCCCATCACCGACTGGCCGTCTAGACTACCTTCACCGGTAATGACCAAGCTTGCCTCAGCGAGTCGAGATTTCATCCGGCAAGATTGACTTACCAAGTTGAACCCATTGCACATTTTGCCACCCAACATATAAATTGCTCCGCCAATGCCTCCCGCGGCGCCAAGTCCTGGCACTTTATCCAAGTTCTCCATCTCCGCAACTTGTCTAAGTTGCTTATCTAGCCGGCTAATTTGCACCTTATCCAGCCCTTTTTGTGCGCCAAATGTGACCGCTGCACCGCGTTCACCCGCATATGTCGCATTAACGTCATACGCGCCAATCAAGCGTACATGACGCAACAGTTGACGTGCCCGCGTTAGGTCTATCTTGCAAACGTCGATGAGTGGATTGCCCTTCACAATCTCCTTACCAGCGTGATCATAGATATTAGCCCCTAGCGCCCTCAGGAGCCCCAGACCACCATCCGTGGTAGCCGATCCCCCTAAGGTCAGGATGATCTGCTGAACACCTCGGTTTACCGCATCTCTTATGAGAATGCCAATACCATCGGTCGATGCTAAGAATGTACTTAATCCCTTTTTTTGCATTGCCGGTAGGCCAACCACCTGTGCAACTTCAATCACTGCTGTACGAAGTTCCAGAAAATCAGTTATCAAGTACCGTGTATTCTGGGGTTGCATCAATGGGTTCAGCGAGACACATGCAACGAGCTCGCCGCCAAGGTTCACCTTCAAAGCTTCCAGTGTCCCTTCGCCGCCATCAGCGATTGCAACAACGGTGGTCTGAACTTCCTTCGCCACTTGAGTTATTCCTGCAGCAACTGCGTTTCCGGCTTCTAATGAGGACAAGCTACCTTTAAAAGAATCAATCGCAATTAGAACTGACTTAACTTCCATAAGGCTGCCTATAACTTCGGAACCTGACCATAAGTGATAAGGTCGACATTCTGATCCCGCAGAAAATCGCCGAACGTCTGACCCGTCAGAAAATCGAGTTCGCCTGCGCGCTGGGTATTATATGAGGAGTGATCCAATAAGTACTGATCGACGTAGCCCGGATGCGTCATAATTTCAACGTACTCGCTCTGCGTAATATCTTCAAAGCGATCGTAGATATAGTCCAAATCCGGTGCCAAATCGTAGGTATGGTGACTGATAAACGTGACGGGTGAATATTTCCCGATCCGATGATGGCGTAGCGGCAAATCGACTTCTTCCGCTAACTCAATTGCAGCCTGTTTAATCTCTGGCACCTCATCCGTAGAGAACAGATGTGAATCGATATGATCAGGTTTCTCGCCGACTAAGTCTAAGTACCGCTGATATTGTGCATGTACTTCTTCCCGCAGTTCATTCAAATCATAATGATGATCTGCTGGGAGTTGCCGTGGCTTAATCATATCGCCGCTTGCGCTCACCAGCGTCTTTCCTGTGGTCATCGGCCGCCCCAAACTGAGGTTGAGATGCAACCCGACACCCAAATCAGGATACTGTTCCTTTAATTTTACGGCATCTTCAGTTCCTGGCATCGTCACCATTAAAGTAGTTGAGGTTAAGACACCCATTCGGAACGCATCGATAATACCAAGATTAATTCCGCGATCGTATCCAAAATCATCTCCATTGATAATCAATTTCATTCTCGCAAACCTCCTAACGCAATTCTGGCCAGTAATCACCATTTGCTTCAATAAGCGCGTCCAGAACCTGCTTAGCTTTGCGTGCAGAAGTAAAGGTTTGGTTCAGTGTAAATGCTTCTAGCGCTTTCTGATATGAGTGATCGAAGTACGCATCCACTAGCAACTTCTCGGCGGCAACCTGTGCTTCCATCATCCCCTTATGCATATCCGGAATTGGCTGCCGTAATGAAATTGGCTCTGCGCCTGTTGCCCCGACATATGCTGGCACTTCTACCACCGCATCCTGGCGAAGGTTTGGGATAGCGCCCATGTTAGGGAAAATCAGCATAAATCGACGGTGGAGGTTGTTTAGAATAGACACGGCCATGTCCACGATGTATTGCCCGTGCGCGCCGAAGTCATGGTTTAGCTCACCATTGCGCCCAGTTTCACGAATTCGCTGCGCGGTTTCCTTGATTTCCTTCTCACGCCCCAGTTCCACAGCATCCGCTCGCGTAAATTCAATATCAGACTGTTCAACGACAGCATCCGGATACAGGTAATACTCCAGGTAATTATTCGGAATGTTGTCCGGAAAGTCCGTCACAATTGTACTCATCATCGCATAGGCTTCTGCCCAAAACTTATCGCCACGATGGAACTCTGGCTCCTTAAGCGGCGCGGCCTTGAGCTTGTCAAGAATTTCCGGCATTACATCGCGCCCTAAAGACGTGTCAAAGATAGATTTATACCAGCCAAAGTGATTCAGGCCATAGTAGGTTTGAATCCAGTTTTTACGATCATACCCATAGTTCTCACACAGGGTTGTTTCAATGGAAATCGTCATATCACAAGCATTCAGCATTTTCGCCTTCGGATACGTGCGGCGAATTGTCTCGGCAACGATCGATTCCGGATTCGTGTAATTGAGAATCCACGCGTCCGGCGCGTATCTTTGCACGAATCCAACTAACTCGATCATCGGTCCAATAGTACGAAGACCGTAAGAAAAGCCCCCAAGTCCACATGTCTCTTGCCCAACCAAGCCATACTTGAGCGGAACCTTCTCGTCAACCTTACGCATTTCAATGCCGCCAACCCGAATCTGCGAAAAGACGAAGTCCGCACCTGTAAAGGCGACCTCAGGGTCATTAGTCTGCGTCAGCCCAATGTTGAAGCGCTGCTTGTTCAGCATCCATTTGATGATCGTATACATGTCATCGTTGCGCTGGGCATCTATGTCGTAAAGTCGAAATTCGCTAACTGCGAAATCGTTCTGATTATCAAGAATCGCTTGAATAATCCCTGGTGTGTAAGAACTCCCACCGCCTGCAATCGTCACTACTTGTTGTTTCACTCTTCTTACCTCCACATACTGCATCACTTAAACTGTCTTCAGATAGTCCTTAACGTCCGTTGCAATCTGATCGACTTGCAATCCATACACAACCTGAACATTATGTTCTGACGGTTTTACAAGCCCACTGGCCCCGGTCTGCTTAAGCACCTGATCTTGAACCTTGGTCATGTCTTTAACCGTTACGCGTAACCGCGTCATACAATTCGTCACACTATCAATGTTAGTTGCGCCACCCAATGCCGCAACAATGGTCTGCGCCATCGCCGATCCAGTACCACCGATTGCGTTATCCTTGGTGACAGAAGATTCCACACCTTCTTCAACAACTTCACGACCTGGTGTTGCGATGTTGAACCGCTTGATGAGATACATAAACCCAAAGTAGTAAATAACGGAGAAAATCAATCCGACCAGAACAACCAGATACCACTTACTTTGCGCACCACGGAAAATACCAAAGATCGTAAAGTCGATAAGCCCCGCTTGAACGCCACCAACACTCGTCCCGAGGAGAGATAATAGGAAGTAACCTAAGCCCCCCATCAGTGCATGAAACCCAAACAAAATTGGGGAAACAAACATGAAAGCAAATTCGATCGGCTCAGTAATCCCGGTCAGCAGAGCGGCGGACATCCCACCGAACATCATTGCCTTAACCCGCTTCTTTTCAGTTGGACGAGCCATCTTAATCATGGCTAGCGCAGCGGCTGGAAGTCCAAAGACCGCAATCAATGTCTGCCCTTGGCCAATATACTTCGCACCAAGTTGGAAAACAGAATTTGAAACGTGCTGTGATGAGCCAATCGCTGCATTGAAGATATTCAGCGCACCACTGACAGTATCACCGCCAACAACAGCTGTTCCACCAATTGGCGTGAAGCGGACTAACTGATTCAAAATGTGATGGAGCCCTGTTGGAATTAAGAGTCGGTTAGCCGTCCCATAGATGAACGGGCCAAATGCACCGGACTTTGAAATACTCATCCCGATAAGACTGATCAGCTGATTGAAGAGCGGCCAGATGAAGTACGATACAACCGCAACGAGTGGGATCGTCACAATCGTAATCAGCGGGATAAATCGCTTGCCCCCATAAAAGTTAATGGCACTCGGTAACTTGATTTTGTAGAATCGGTTATGCAAAGCGCCAACAACAAGCCCAACGATGATCCCACCGAAGACGTTCATTCTAAGCGTGTAGAATCCAAGAACCGTCTCATACTTCGCGTTTTCAATCGTTGCATCAACAACGCTCATACCGCCCTTTGTGAGCGCCTCGATTGAGGTCGATAAGGCCGTGATGCCATTCTGTGCCAAAATGTAGCTCAGCGTTAGGTGAAAGACTAGAAACCCGATAATTGCTGCAAATGCTGCGGTTGACTTCTCCTCTTTTGCAAGCCCCACGGTTACGGACAAGGCGAAGAATATTGGTAGATTGCCAAAGATCAGGTTGGCCAACGCACGAATAAATCCAATGAAGACCTGTACATTATGGGCATTCGCAAAACCAGCGCCAACAATTGACGGATTCTGTAATGCAGCGGCTAAACCAAGAAAAATCCCGGCTGCCGCTATCGTTGAGATCGGCAGGAGCAAGGATTTACCAAACTTCTGAATTGCTTCTTTCATATTTATTCCCTCCTTTACGAACATAATGGTATAGGATGAACAGAACCGGGTAAAGCGCCTTCACTAACTCTGGCAATGGAACCGCATTCGAAACTCAAACACATTCGGTGTATAATTACACAAAAGGATTCTTACTACGATCTCGGAGGCATCTATGTTCAATCAGCGCGTCGCTAAACACATTCAAAAGCTCAGCCCTTCCGAAGAAAAGATACTCGCCTATATAACCGAGCACTATAACCAGATTCCCAGCAAACGAATTGGTACGATTGCTAACGATCTCTATATGTCGCCAAATGCACTTGTTCGCTTTGCCAAAAAGTTGCAATATAGCGGTTTTAGCGAGCTCAAATTTGACATTTCCGCCGACCTTTCCGAACATCCCAACAAAATGACGCCCACCGCAGCCATCGGGCCCGATGGCTACTACGATATCGGCGAGAACATTATTGGTAACCTTCGACAAACGCTAGACATCAACCGCGAAGCATATTTCGTTGAAGCGGCTGACCTCGTTGCCACCTACAACAAAATTGCTTTCGTTGCACTCGGGCTCTCTAACAGTAGTTTATCTTCCTTCACGCGGCGACTGGAGGTTCTCAATAAGGTCTGCCTTGTCTCAAAAGACCGGGACAATGCCTTAACGTTATCCCGATCCTTAGACGATACCTTCTTGGTCTTTATTGTGTCGCTGTCTGGTGAAACGGATGTCCTCTCAGAATGCCTTACGTCATTCAAAGAGCAGCACTGTAAAATCATTACTATCACTGGGCTCAACAACAACCCGCTTCATCATCATAGTGATTTAAGCTTCTATGTGCCCTATGAGCGCCAATCAATACACGGTATCGATATGAGCTCTCGTATTTGTATCACGTTCTTCTTGGACATTATGGTTCAGTATATTTATCAAAACCTGAGTATTAGGTAAAGACAAAATTTAATACCGATTATAAGTTGTCGCTCTGAGTACTGCCCTTTTCGTCAGTCGCGCAACTCAGCAAATGATTTCAAGCTGTATCTTCAAGCTTCCAGTTTTGCTTACTCGCCAAGGCCAGCGCTAAAATATGGGCCTTTTCAGGATGGTTCAGTGCATTTCGTCAATCGTAGCGAACAAGACTCACTGGCGAGTATGCTGAATGCATCCCCGTGCTCCAGCAGTCCTTCTATCAAATTGAACAAAAAAACTTGACATGTAGGGCTTGGCCGGCTAGACTAAGGCCAATTAAATTAAACTGTAATTAAAAACCGATGAGGTGGAGATCAAACCAGTTGTGCACGCACAGAGAGTCACGGGGCTGAGAGGTGACCGAACGCAGGCTGGCAAATGGACCACCGAGGGCTTTGCCGAAAGATTCGTCGAGTACGCAAAGACGTCAGGCATACGTCAGTTGCCGGAAGAGTGTTGGCTCTTCGCTAAGCGTGACCCTTATTTGGGGTCCTCTGCGCAAAGAGCCCGCCGGATCAATTGATCCGGCGGGCTTTGTGTTTGAGGCCGAAAGATGCGGGTCGAATCAAGGTGGCACCGCGGGAAATCCGTCCTTGGTCTAAGTCAATTGTGACTTAGACCAAGGACGGATTTTTTGCGATTAGGAGGCTCTTATGTTAACCCCATACACAACGTTCAATGCCGTGATGGCTCAGGCCACCTTCACCACGCCGCAAGCGGTGATCACGCAGACCGGCCGCTTGCTGGAGCGCGGCGGCTACGCCAGCGCCGCCTACACCGAGGCGATGCGCGCCAGCTTTGCGCTCAACGGTGCCTACTTCGTGATCGCGCCCGGCATCGCGCTGCCCCACGCCCGTCCGGAAGCGGGCGCTCTTGCCAACGGCCTCAGCGTCTTGACCTTGGCCCACCCCGTCGACTTCGGCAACCGCGCCAACGGCCCCGTCCGGCTGGTGATCGGCCTGTCTGCCACCGGGGCCGGGGACCATCTGGCGATGCTACAAGCCGTGGTGGCCACGCTCGGGGACCGATGGCGGGTGCGCCAACTCCTTGACTGCACCACCTCAGCGGACTTATTTCAGGCACTCCAGGTCACCGATCGGCCGTGAGCCGACAGGAAGGGAACGATATGCGCATTCTAACCGTTTGTGGGGCAGGCGTCGGCACCAGCCTCATGGAAAAAATGTTTGCCGAACAAATTCTGACTGCGGCGGGCATCCCCGCGGTAGTCGACAACGCGGACATCGGTAGCGCCACGCCGAATGGCTACGATGTGGTCCTCACCACCTCGCTGTTCGCGGACCTGCTGCCAGCAACCACCGCGCAGGTCATCATTCACGATAACCTCATGGATCAGGCCGGCCTGCGCGAGAAGCTGCTGGCGGCCGTAGCCAAGGAGGCCTGAAGATGACGGGACTCCTGTACTTCATCACCAATGTCCTCAGCCAGCCCATTTTCATTCTCGGACTGGTGGTCGTCGTCGGTATGCTGGCGGAGCACAAGCCCGGTAGCCAAATTCTCCCGAGCGCGCTGAAGGCCGTGATCGGCTTCACCATGATCAACGTCGGCGGCCAAACCCTCGGCACGGCGCTGCTACCGTTGCAGCAGCTGATCGCGCACATTTTCAAGATGACCCCACCGGCCAGCACGGATATCGGGGCCACCCAGGCCAGCAGTCTCACCGCAGTGGGCGCTGACATGGCGATCATCTTTGCCGCCGGGTTTGCCGTCAACCTGCTGCTCGCCCGCTTCACGCGGTTCAAGTTCGTGTACCTCTCCCCGCATGTGGCCTTCTTCTTCTCGGGGCTACTGGCCGCTCTGCTCAAGTTCGGCACCGATTTGAACACGCCGGTGCGCCTAGTCATCGGCAGCCTCCTGCTGGGCGCGTACATGACGTTCACCTGCGCGTATGTCAACGTACTCATTCGCCCGGTGCGCGGCGCAACAGGTTTCACGCTGGCGCACTCGAGCTCGTCCGGGCTGCTGGTGGCGGCGTTGCTCGGCCGTCTGTTCGGGGACAAGACGCACGACTTGGAAGACCTGAAGCTGCCGCGCCAGCTCAACTTCCTGCGGGACATGACCGTGGCTTTGACCCTGGTGATGATGCTGCTGTTCTTGGCGCTGGGGCTTATCGCCGGGCCGCGGTTCACGATGACCCACCTCACCGGTGGCAAAGACATCGTAATTTTCGCCATCACCAAGGGCGTTGAGTTCGGGATGTGGATCACCGTGATCCTGGCCGGCGTGCGCCTGATGCTGGCCGAGATCATCCCCGCCTTTCACGGCATCGCCCAGCGGCTTATCCCCAACGCCAAGCCGGGGCTGGACATCCCCCTGCTGTTCCCACAGTACCCCACCAGCGTCATCGTCGGCTTTTTGACCAGCCTGACCACCGGCATCATCGGGATGCTGATCCTGGCGCCCGCCCATTACCCGATCATCGTGTTTCCGGCGCTGATCCCGACCTTTTTCACCGGGGCCGCCACCGCCATCTTCGGAGACGCCCACGGGGGCCGGCGCGGTGCACTACTCGGCGCCGGCGCCAACGGGTTTTTGCTCATCTTCGGGCAGGCGTTCCTACTGCCGATGGTGGGCAGCTTCGCCCCCATCATGCGCATCTTGAGCGAAACCGACTACTGCGTGTACGGCCCGCTCTTGGGGATCGTGCTCAAACTGCTTCATCTCAACTGATAAGGAGCTCACTATGACAATCACCAACGAAACCACTCCCGGCCGCTACCTGGACTACGGCGGTCAATACCTCCCGGAACTGCTGATGCCGGAGATCCAGCGCGTCGCTGCGGCCTATGCCCACTACAAAGACGACCCCGCCTTTCGCCGTGAGTTTCACACCTTGCTTGAAGAATACGCTGGGCGTCCGTCGCTGCTTTACTACGCGAAAAACATGACCGCTGACCTCGGCGGCGCGCAGATCTACCTCAAGCGCGAGGACCTCAACCACACCGGCGCCCACAAGATCAACAATGTGATCGGCCAGGCGCTACTCGCCAAGCGCATGGGCAAAACGCGGCTGATCGCCGAAACCGGCGCCGGCCAGCACGGCGTGGCCACCGCCACGATCGCCGCCCTGTTCGGCATGGCCTGCGAGATCTTCATGGGGCGCCTGGACACCGAACGCCAGCGCCTCAACGTCTACCGCATGGAACTGCTGGGGGCCAAGGTGCACGCCGTCACCACCGGCTCGATGGTGCTCAAGGACGCGGTCAATGCCGCGTTGCAGGATTACGCCGCGCGCAGCCACGACACGTTTTACGTGATGGGCTCGGCGGTGGGACCACACCCGTTTCCGGTCATGGTGCACGATTTTCAAAGCGTCATCAGCACCGAGTCTAAGGCGCAGCTCCAAACCGTGGCCGGCCAGCTGCCCGACTACGTGATCGCCTGCGTCGGCGGCGGCAGCAACGCCATCGGCAGCTTTGCCGCTTACCTCGAGGACCCCACCGTGCACCTGATCGGTTGCGAGGCCGCCGGCAAGGGCGTGACCACCAGCCAAACCGCCGCCACCATGGCGCTCGGCTCTACCGGCATTTTCCACGGCATGAAGTCGCGCTTCCTGCAAAATGCGGACGGCCAGATCGACGCGGTGTACTCCATCTCTGCCGGCCTCGATTACCCCGGCATCGGCCCCGAGCACGCCGCCTTGATGGACAGCGGCCGCGCGCAGTACGTGCCGATCACCGACGACGAGGCGGTGGCCGCGTTCGAATACATCGCCAAGCAAGAAGGCATCATCGCCGCAATCGAAAGTTGTCACGCGGTCGCGGCGGTACAAAAGCTCGCCCCGACCCTACCCAAGTCGCAGATCATCATCTGCACACTGTCCGGGCGCGGCGACAAGGACGTGGCCGCGATCGCCAAGTACCGCGGCATTCAGCTCAGCGAAGACTAGGAAAGAAGGTCATCTGATGATCAAAGACGCCATTATCAAAATTGCGACCCACACCGACCTCACCTTTGAAGAGGCCCAAGCCGTTATCAACGAAATCATGGACGGCACCACCAGCAACACCCAGATCGCGGCCCTGCTCACGGGGCTGGCGATGAAAGGCGAGACCGTGCCCGAGATCGCCGGCGCCGCCAGCGCCATGCGCGCCCATGCCCGCCCGTTTACCGCCGAGGCGCGCGTGCTTGAGATCGTGGGCACCGGTGGCGACCACGCCAACACATTCAACGTCTCCACCACCGCCAGCCTCATCGTCGCCGCCGCGGGCACCCCCGTAGCCAAGCACGGCAACCGCGCCGCCTCGTCCAAAAGTGGGGCCGCCGATGTCCGCGAGGCGCTTGGCGTGAACATCACGGTCGACCCGCAGACCAGCGCCGCGATGCTACAGGCCACAAACTTCTGCTTCCTGTTTGCCCAGGCCTACCATCAGGCGATGCGCTTCGTGGGCCCCGTGCGTCAAGAGCTGGGGATCCGCACGATTTTTAACCTCCTCGGCCCGCTGGCCAACCCGGCCCACGCCACCGCACAGCTGCTCGGCGTTTACGACGCGCAACTGCTCGCCCCCATGGCGCACGTCCTCGCCACGCTTGGCGTGACCGATGCCATGGTGGTGCACGGTGAAGACGGCCGGGACGAAGTTACCACCGTCGCTCCCACCGACATCGTGGTGGTGCGCGATGGCCAGTTCACGCGCACCCACGTGACGCCGGCCGACTTCGGCCTACCGCTGGCGCACCCTGCCGACCTGGTCGGGGGCACGCCGGCCGCCAATGCCCGCATCACACGCGCGGTTTTGGCCGGCGCGCCGGGCCCGCAGCTGGACACCGTGCTCCTCAACGCGGCCTGCGCACTGCACACCAGGCATCGCGCACTCAGCCTGCCCGACGCCCTGCAACTCGCGCGGCAAACCGTTGCCAGCGGCGCAGCGACCGCAACGCTCGACGCGGTGATCGCCCAGAGCCAAAAGGCGGTGTCCGCGTGATCCTCGATGACCTGGTCGCAGCCACCCGCCGACGCCTCAACCGCCACCAGCAGCAGGTTCCGCTGGCCACCCTGCAGGCCCGCGTGGCGGCCCTGTCGCCGCAAAGTGCTGTGCCCGTTTACACCGCCCTGAAAGGCCCGCAACTCAAATTGATCGCCGAGGTCAAGGCCGCCTCGCCGTCCAAGGGCGCCATTGCCACCACCTTTGACCCCGGCGCCATCGCCGAAGCCTACGCCCGCGGCGGCGCGGACGCCATCTCGGTGCTGACCGAGCCCGACTACTTCCACGGCCAGCTCGCTGATCTCACCGCCGTGCGCCAGCGGGTCCCCTTGCCCCTGCTGCGCAAGGACTTCACGATCGATCCGTACATGCTTTATGAGGCGCGGCTGGCCGGCGCCAACCTGATCCTGCTGATCGTGGCCGTGCTGACCGACACGCAGCTGCGCGCGTTCCTAACATTAGCGCACCAGCTGGGGCTGGCGGCCCTGGTCGAGGTGCACGACCACCCGGAGCTGCAGCGCGCCTTGGCCGCTGGTGCCCGGATGATCGGCGTGAACAACCGCGACCTGCGCGACTTCTCCGTTGATCTGACCCGCAGCCTGGCGCTGCGCCCCGCGGTGCCCGACACAGTGGTTTTCGTCGCCGAAAGTGGCATTCGCACGCCGGCGGACACGGCGCGGCTGCAGGTAGCCGGCGTCGATGCGGTGCTTGTTGGTGAAACCCTGATGCGCGCCGCCGACAAAAGCGCCATGATCCAAGCCCTGAAAGGCGGTTCACCGCATGACTAAGGTGAAGCTGTGCGGGCTGATGACCCTGGCCGATGTGGCCGTCATCAACGCCGCCCGGCCCGATTTTGCCGGCTTCGTCTTCGCCGCCGGGCGCCATCAGGTCACCCTGGCGCAAGCCCAGCAACTGCGCGCCGCGCTGGCACCCGCCATCGTGAGCGTCGGCGTCTTCGTCAATGCGCCGCTGGAAGCGATGCTGGCCGCGGTCGCAAGCGGTGCAGTGACGATGATCCAACTGCACGGCCACGCCTCTGCGGTCACGGTCGCCGCCTTGCACCGGCACCGCATTCCGGTCATCCAAGTCGTGCAAGGCGCCCCCACCGCTTGGCCGGTGACCCAAGTGACGTACCTGATGGCCGACGCCGGCGCAGGCAGCGGTCGCACCCTCCCGTGGGCCCAACTCCCGCCCGCCCCTAAGCCGCTCTTCCTGGCCGGCGGACTGACCCCACGCAACGTTCAACAGGCGATTCAGGTCGTGCATCCGTTCGCGGTGGATGTGTCCAGCGGCATCGAAACCGCGGCGGGCAAGAACGCCGAGCTGACCGCGGCCTTCATGGCACAAGTGCGCGCCGCAACGCACCCAATTGAGAAAGGACCCTCATTATGAGCCAATTAACTGACGCCTTTGCAACAGGCAAAGCATTCATTCCCTTTATTGTCGCTGGCGACCCCGATGCCGCCAGCACCGTGGCTAACGCGGTCGCGTTAGCCGAAGCCGGCGCCGACATCATCGAACTCGGCATTCCGTTCTCAGATCCCGTCGCGGACGGCCCCGTGATCCAGGCCGGCGACCTGCGCGCCTTCAATGGCGGCATCACTGTTGACACCGTGTTTGCCATCGTGGCCGCCATTCGTGAAAAAGTCCAGACGCCGTTGGTGTTTCTGACCTATGCCAACGTGCCATTCAAATACGGCTACGACCGCTTTTGTGCCCAGTGTCAGGCGCTGGGCGTGGCCGGCCTCGTCATTCCCGACCTGCCGTACGAGGCGCAAGGCGAAATTCGCCCGTTCACGCGCAAATACGGGCTTGATCTCATTACCCTGATCACCCTGAACTCGCAGGACCGTCTGCCGGCCCTCGCCAAGGCCGCAGAAGGGTTCATCTACGTGGTCAGCACGGAAGGCATCACCGGCGCACGCGATAACTTCGATCAGCGGCTGGCCACCCTCTTCGCCCAGATTCGTCAATACACCACCGTCCCTGCCGCCCTGGGCTTTGGCATCCACACGCCGGAACAAGCCCAGACCCTGGCCCGCTTCGCGGATGGCATCATCGTCGGCTCCGCGATCGTGGCCCTCGCGGCAACCCATGGCACCCAGGCCGCTCCGGTGATTGGGGCCTACGCCAAGGAAATGATCGCCGCCATTCGCTGACGGGACCCCGAGCCGCATCAAAAACAAACAGGCGCCAATGCCACTGCCCAAGTCGGGTCGTTGGCGTTGGCGCCTGTTTGGGTGACGATCGCGTGCCGGATAGCGTGGCTAGACTGGTGTTAATTGTTCTAAACCCTTTTAACGAGACGGTTCAGGCGCCGGCCCTGTCCCCTCGCTGACCGCTTTCCACGTTTTGCTAAGCACCGCAGCGCAAACCTGGCTTGCTCGTGCTCGACGCTTTGGATCAAAGCATAGGCCACTCACAAACGGGGGGCTGGAGTAGCGGACACTCAACGTCACTTGACGAAGCGCCAGGAACCAAAACGGGCCTCCGCAGATGCGGGGGCCCAATATGTAAAAAATCATTTGAGATGGAGACACCGGTCGCCCGGTGCTCGCAAGCTAGACTCGGCAGGCCGAGGCCTGGGGCGGTTGCCCATACCAAAAGGTAGCCAACATCATAACGCTCCATCGATCAAATGATCAAAGTGAACTGGCCGCAAGGGTCAGCTCGGTTTTGAAAATGGTGAACCGTCTAACGAATTAAACGAGTTCGATGATGACCATCTGCGCTGCGTCGCCGCGACGTGCCGCGGTCTTCATGATGCGGGTGTAACCCCCGTTGCGTTCTGCGTAGCGTGGCGCAACATCAGAGAACAACTTTTGCAGTGCGGACTGAACGACAACGTTGTCGCCCTCTTCCTTAACACTCGCAATTTCGTTGCGCAGGAATGCTGCGGCCTGACGGCGTGCGTGCAAGTCGCCGCGCTTACCCAAGGTGATCATCTTTTCCGTTGTGGAGCGGATTTCCTTGGCGCGTGCTTCGGTGGTGGTGATCCGTTCGTTGATGATCAGATCAGTCGTCAGATCGCGAAGCAATGCTTTACGTTGAGAGCTCGTGCGCCCTAATTTCCGGTAACTCATGGATTGGCCTCCTTTTCGAGATTAATCTTCTTTACGCAGACCCAGACCCAAGTCGGACAACTTGTTCTTCACTTCTTCAAGTGATTTGCGGCCTAAGTTGCGTACCTTCATCATATCGGCTTCTGTTTTGTTGGTCAGCTCTTGAACCGTGTTGATACCAGCGCGCTTCAAGCAGTTGTAGGAGCGAACACTCAAGTCGAGCTCTTCGATGGTCATCTCAAGCATCTTCTCTTTGTGTGTCTCTTCCTTCTCAACCATAATCTCAGCGTTCTTGGCTTCATCGGTCAAGTTGACGAAGATGTCGAGATGTTCGGTCAAAATCTTCGCTGCCAAGCTGATCGCTTCGCGCGGTGAGATCGAACCGTTCGTCCAAACATCCAAAGTCAACTTATCAAAGTCGTTGCGTCGACCAACGCGAGCACTTTCAACTTGGTAGTTGACCCGACTGATTGGGGTGAAAATCGAGTCGACAGGCAATACCCCAATCGGCATGTCGTCGCTCTTGTTTTGGTCAGCTGGCACGTAACCACGGCCAGTGCGGACCGTCATGCGGACATGGAACCGGCCACCTTCTGCAACGGTACAGATGTACTGTTCAGGGTTGAGCACTTCCACATCACTGTCGGTCACGATGTCGGCAGCGGTCACGGTCGCAGGACCGGCCACGTCGATTTCGACGGTTTTATCCTCATCCGTGTTCATCTTCAAAGCAAGCTTCTTGATGTTCAGGATGATCTGGGTGACGTCTTCCAAGACCCCATCGATCGTGGAGAACTCATGGAGAACGCCATCGATCTGGATGTTGGAAACCGCAGCACCAGGCAAAGAGGATAACAGGATGCGACGCAGCGAGTTACCTAACGTGGTGCCGTAGCCGCGTTCAAGCGGTTCGACCACAAACTTGCCGTAGTTGGTGCTTTCGTCAACTTTGGTGATGTTCGGCTTTTCAAATTCGATCATCTAGTCTGTACCCCTTTCAAAACGAGAAGTGAACCTTGTCCCTCCGACACAAGTCGACGGTGACAATTACACACGACGACGCTTTGGAGGACGGGAACCGTTGTGCGGAACAGGTGTAACGTCGCGAATCGCGGTCACTTCAAGCCCAGTTGCTTGGAGGGAACGAATCGCAGCTTCACGACCAGAACCAGGGCCCTTAACGGTCACTTCAACAGACTTCATCCCATGTTCCATGGATTCCTTTGCGGCTGCTTCAGCTGCCATTTGGGCGGCGAAAGGCGTGGACTTACGGGAGCCCTTGAAGCCCAAGCTACCAGCGGAAGACCAAGCAATCGCGTTACCGCGAGGGTCGGTGATCATGACGATCGTGTTGTTGAACGTTGAGTGGATGTGAGCCACACCGGACTCAATGTTCTTCTTTACACGACGCTTACGAGTTGTTTTGCGTGCTGCCATCGAAATTTACCTCCTTCTTAATTATTTCTTCTTACCGGCAATGGTAACTTTCTTACCTTTGCGGGTCCGGGCGTTGTTCTTGGTGTTTTGACCGCGAACAGGCAGACCACGACGGTGGCGGATCCCACGGTAGGAGCCAATTTCCTGGAGCCGCTTGATGTTCAAGCTAACTTCACGGCGCAGGTCGCCTTCAACTTTAACGTTGTCAACGGCTGCACGGATCTTGTCTTCCTGCTCTGGAGTCAGGTCTTCTTGGCGGACGTTTTCAGGAACGCCTGCTTCTTTCAGAATCTTCTGAGCGGTGGTCTTGCCGATCCCAAAAATGTAGGTCAGGGCAATAACGATTTGCTTACCACGGGGTAAGTCGACACCAGCGATACGAGCCATACGATGGACACCTCCTATTTGTGTATTGGGTATTAGCCTTGGCGTTGCTTGTGCTTCGGGTTAGCAGGGCAAATGATCATGACGCGGCCTTTACGGCGGATCACTTTGCAGTGCTCGCACATCTTTTTAACAGATGGACGTACTTTCATGATTTGATAGCCTCCTCTTAAACGTGCTCACTGGGGCTGACCCGCGCGTCTAGCGTCAACGCGCGGCACCAGACGAAAACCGTCTGGTTGGCGCGTCGACCGCTAGCCGACCGGGTCACCCGCCCCAGCTCGCACTCTGGCAAACTACTTGAAACGGTAGGTGATACGGCCCTTTGTCAGGTCGTATGGTGACAGTTCCACGGTCACCCGGTCACCGGGCAGGATGCGGATGTAGTGCATCCGGATCTTGCCGGAAACGTGGGCCAGGATCGTCGCCCCGTTTTCAAGCTCGACTTTAAACATCGCGTTCGGTAAAGTATCGACCACGGTGCCTTGAATTTCAATTACATCGTCTTTTGCCACGAAGTTATTCCTCCTAAATGTCTGGTTCTAACGCGCGAAAAGGGTGAGGCCACTGGCACTCACCGCACATACCGCGATATTGTACCATAATTCAATGACTTTGAAAACCGTCAGGAGTGTGGCAAAGGCAAGGTATCTACTTTGCAACAGTGGCCAGGATCTTTTTGATTTCTGCAAATACCAAGTCGATGTCTTGGTCCCCGTTGACGTTGAACAGCAAATTGCGTTGCTTGTAGAAGTCAAGCAGTGGGGTGTTCATTTCGATGTTTACTTTGAGGCGGTTCTTCACAGTCTCAGGCTTGTCATCTTCGCGTTGGAAGAATTCGTGGCCGCCGCAGCGGTCGCACGTGCCTTCAACCTTGGTCGGGTTGTAGAGCTTGTGGTAGGTCGCCCCACAGGTCTTGCAGATGTAGCGACCGGACAGCCGTTCAACCAGAACACTCGGTTCAACGTCGATGTTGATCACCGCGTCGATCGGCTTGTTCAGGTCGGCGGTGATGGCTTCAAGCGCTTCGGCTTGGGCAATCGTCCGCGGGAAGCCGTCCAGCATGTAGCCGGCGTCCGTGTCGGGTTCCGCCAGGCGGTCCTTCACGATCCCGTTCGTCACTTCGTCTGGTACCAGCGAGCCGGCGTCCATGTAGGACTTGGCCTTGTTCCCAAGCTCCGTCCCAGCTGCCATGGCAGCGCGGAACATATCCCCCGTACTGATGTGGGCAATTGGATACTCGGCCTCGATCCGTTCGGCCTGTGTCCCCTTACCTGCGCCGGGAAGTCCCATTAAGATGAGATTCACGTTGCATCCTCCTCAATATTGTTAGTCTTTGACGAGATCATCACGGATAAAGCCGATGTACTCCCGCTTCATCAGCAACCCGTTCAACTGCCGCACCAGCTCGATGGCCGTCATCACGACGATCAGCAGGCTTGTGCCGCCCAGCCCGATGGATTGTGGCAGGCCCCAGATGTTCGCGGCCAGCTGCGGCAGCAGCGCCACGAAGCCGAGGAAAAGCGCCCCAACGGTGGACAAGCGCATCAGCAACCCAGACAGGTACTTTTCGGTTTCCTTACCTGGCCAAACGCCTGGGATGTAACTCCCCTGCTTGGTGAGGTTTTCGGCCACCTTTTCCGGGTTGACTTGAACGAATGCGTAAAAGAAGGTGAAGAGCACGATCAGGAGCGTGTAGATCGCGGTCCCGGCCGGCTTTTGCATGTTGAAGATGTTCGTCATGACTTGGTACCAGCCCGCGTCACTGTGCTTGGCCGCAAACGCCATCAAGATGGTCTGCGGGGTCACGATGAAGGAACTGGCGAAGATCACAGGAATCACCCCTGCGACGTTGACTTTCAGTGGCAGGTAGCTATTGCTGCCGGCCGCCGTCACGCGCCGAGTGTACTGAATCGGAATTTTCCGGTTCGCCTGTTGAACCCAGGTGACGAACGTGATCACGAGGATCAAGATCAAAGCGAGTGCCACCAGGAAGAGCACGCCCTTCCAGCGGTCGCTTGGATCGTTGTTGGTCCAGTTATCGGTGAACAGCGACTGGAGGCCGCTTGGCAGGCGGGCGATGATCCCTGCGAAGATGATCATCGACACGCCGTTACCGATCCCCTTATCCGTGATCTGCTCACCCATCCAGGTCAGAAGCATCGTCCCACCCGTGAGGATGATCCCGATGACAACATAGGTCTGGATCGTTGGGTTCTTGACCAATCCGTAGACGGACAGCGTCTGGAAGCCAGCGGTGATCCCAACGGCCTGGAAGAACCCAAGCACGATGGTCAGGTAGCGCGTGACTTGATTCAGCTTACGCCGACCGACTTCCCCTTGCTTGCTCCATTCAACAAATTTGGGCACGATGTCCATCTGTAGCAGCTGAACAACGATCTGAGCCGTGATGTATGGTGAAACCCCCATGGAGAAAATCGAATAGTTCGCTAATCCACCACCACTGACGGTGTCGAGCAGTGGAATCAAGCCAGTCTCACTGATTTTGGTCAACGCGGACGCGTCAACCCCTGGAACCGAGATTTGAGCACCTAACCGATAAACCAGTAAAACGCCTAACGTGAAGAGGATCTTGTTGCGGATCTCCTTCACCTTCAGCGCGTTTATGAGGGTTTTCAGCATTAGATCACCTCAATCGAACCGCCTGCAGCGTTGACAGCGTTAACCGCTGCTTCAGATGCCTTGCTGACCTTGATCGTCAGCTTCTTGTCGAGTTGACCGTTCGCCAGCAACTTGATGCCGTCTTTTTCGTCCTTGATCAGGCCGCTTTCGACGAGCAGTGCTGGGGTGATGGCCGTACCATCATCGAACTTGTTGAGGTCCTGCAGGTTGATGATTGCGTAGACTTTGCGGTTGATGTTCTTGAAACCGCGCTTTGGCATACGCCGGAACAGTGGCATCTGGCCACCTTCGAACCCGAGACGGGTCTTGCCGCCCTGACGTGCCAGTTGGCCTTTTTGACCCTTACCGGCAGTCTTACCTTGACCGCTGGAAGTACCGCGGCCCAGACGCTTGCCATGGTGACGGGAACCTTCGCTTGGCTTTAATTCATGCAACTTCATACTCTAGGACACCTCCGTTTCTGGTTAGTTTTTTAGTCCTTGATTTCTTCAACGGAAACCAAGTGGGAAATTTGGAAAATCGCACCACGAGTGGCTGCGTTGTCAGGCTTCACAACAGAGCTGTTCACCCGACCAAGACCGAGTTCCTTCACAATCGTACGTTGCTTAGGCAACCGGTGAGCAGCACTGCGGGTCAACGTGATCTTTAATTGAGCCATTTTTGTGCCCTCCTAGTCTTGTAAGTGGGAAACGGACACGCCGCGAAGTTCAGCAACTTCTTGGACGGTCTTGAGCTGTTCAAGGCCGGCGATCGTTGCGCGGATCATGTTGATCGGCGTGTTACGACCGAGGGACTTACTGGTAACGTCTGCGATACCGGCGAGTTCCATGACGGCACGAACTGCACCACCAGCGGCAACCCCGGACCCTTCAACGGCAGGCTTCAGCAGAACTTCACCGGCGCCGAAGTGACCAATTACTTCGTGAGGGATCGTGGTCCCAACGATCGGCACTTCGATCAGGTTCTTCTTGGCGTCTTCGACCGCTTTGCGGATCGCTTCAGGCACTTCCTGCGCCTTACCGGTCCCGAAGCCGACGTGACCGTGCTTGTCGCCGACGATCGCGATGGTTGCAAAACGCAGCCGGCGACCACCCTTGACAACTTTGGTGACCCGGTTGATCGCAACGACGCGGTCTTCTAAGTCAAGTTGGTTTGGATCAATGTATGATGCCATGTGTTGGTTATCCTCCTTTGATTAGAATTCGAGGCCGTTTTCACGCGCAGCTTCAGCCAAAGCTTGCACGCGACCATGATAGAGGTAACCACCACGGTCAAAGACCACAACTTTGTGACCCGCAGCAACGGCACGTTGGGCAACCAAGGCACCAACGGCAGCAGCGGCTGCGGTTTTGCTGTCGGAAGCAGCAATTTCTTTATCAAGAGTGGAGGCACTTGCTAGCGTCACACCCGCTACGTCATCAATTAATTGCGCGTAGATGTTTTTGTTAGAACGGAAAATGTTCAAGCGTGGGCGCTCGCTCGTACCAGAAATCTTACCCCGGACACGCGCGTGACGCCGTTGCCGAGTTTTGTTTTTATCTGGCTTAGAAATCACAATGTTCACCTCTTGTTTTCTTGTTTAGGAATTGTCTAACGACTACTTACCAGTCTTACCTTCCTTACGCCGAACGTATTCATCAACGTAGCGAATACCCTTGCCTTTGTAAGGTTCTGGGGCGCGAACGGCACGGATCTCAGCAGCAAATTGACCAACAACCTGCTTGGAAATCCCGGAAACGTTGATCTCGGTGTTGCTTGGCACGTCGAATTCAACGCCGGCCGGTGCAGCCATCTCAACTGGGTGAGAGTAGCCGACGGACAGGACCAGCTTTGCCCCTTGCTTCTGGGCACGGTAGCCGACCCCGACCAGCTTCAGCTTCTTGACGAAGCCTTCGGTCACACCAACGATCATGTTGTTCAGGTTAGCACGCATAGTCCCGTGCATGGCCTTCCAAGAATCGTCTGGGCGCGTGAAAGTAATTTCAGCGCCGTCCTGGTGCATTTCGATTTCAGGGGCAAAGTGACGGGTCAATTCGCCCTTTGGCCCTTTAACGGTGATGTTTTCGCCATCCTGCTTGATCGTAACGCCAGCAGGCACGGTGATAGCTTTATTACCAATACGACTCACTTGTGGGCACCTCCTTTTAGATGTGTTTGATTACCAGATGTAAGCGAGCACTTCGCCGCCAACGTTCTTCGCGCGGGCTTCTTTGTCGGTGATCACGCCTTCTGGAGTGGAAAGGATCGCGATGCCTAAGCCGTTGAGTACCTTTGGCACGTCGTTAGACTTCACGTAAGAACGCAAGCCTGGCTTAGAGATACGCTTCAAACCGGAGATGACCCGTTCGTTGTTCTTCCCATACTTGAGGAAGAGACGGATCATGCCCTGCTTGTCGTCTTCGATGACTTCAAAGTCACGGATGAAGCCTTCAGACTTTAAGATCTCGGAAATGCTGATTTTCATCTTTGATGCAGGTACGACCAGGGATTCGTGACGAACCATGTTGGCGTTACGGATCCGGGTCAAGTAATCTGCGATTGGATCGGTCAAGACCATTGATTTAACCTCCTTTGACTGAGTAGTGGTTTACCAGCTAGCTTTGCGCATGCCTGGAATTTGACCGGCATGTGCTAATTCACGAAGGCAAATCCGGCAGAGTTTGAACTTGCGGTAAACAGAGTGCGGACGACCACAACGTTGGCAGCGTGTGTATTCTTGCACTGCGAACTTTGCAGGCCGGTTGTTCTTCACGATCATTGACTTCTTAGCCAAGTAGTGGACCCCCTTTATTTAGCGAATGGCATCCCGATTTGCGTCAGCAATTCGAGTGCTTCTTCATCAGTGTTAGCAGTTGTAACGATAACAACGTCCAACCCACGAACGCGGTTTACCTTATCGTAATCCACTTCAGGGAAGATCAGTTGTTCCTTGACACCCAGGGTGTAGTTCCCACGCCCGTCGAAGGACTTGGCGGAGATCCCGTGGAAGTCACGCACACGTGGCAAGGACACGTTGATCAACTTGTCCAAAAAGTCATACATGCGTTCGCCACGAAGGGTGACCTTGGCCCCGATTGGCATGCCTTCACGCAGGCGGAAGTTCGCGATGGACTTCTTAGCCTTGGTGATGAGCGGTTGCTGACCGGAGATCTGCTTCAGTTCTTCAACGGCTTCGTCAAGGTTCTTGGCGTTTTGCGTTGCGTCACCGACACCCATGTTCAAAACGATCTTTTCGACCTTTGGGGTCTGCATCGTGCTCTTGTAGCTGAACTTCTCTACCATCGCCGGTGCAATTTCTTTGGTGTAACGTTCTTGTAAACGGTTAGTCATGCGAGATTAGTCCTCCTTTCTGATTATTTTTCGAGCGCGGAACCAGACTTCTTGGCGATCCGCACTTTTTTGCCGTCTTTGATTTCAGAGCCGATACGGCTAGGCTTGTTGGATTCAGGATCGAGCAGCATCACGTTGGAAACGTGAATGGCTGCTTCTTGATCGACAATGCCGCCCTGTGGGTTGGCGTTGCTTGGCTTTTGGTGCTTCTTGATCATGTTGACGCCTTCGACGATAACCTTGTCTGCGCTAAGCAGAACCTTGGTCACTGTGCCTTCTTTGCCGGCGTCTTTACCGCGCATGACACGCACTTTATCACCAGTTTTGATTTTCATGTTTCGCACCTCCTATAGGTCAGATTACAGAACTTCGGGCGCTAAGGAAACGATCTTCATGAAATCGCCGTCACGCAGTTCACGTGCGACTGGTCCAAAGATACGAGTCCCCTTTGGGCTCTTGTCGGCGTTGATGATGACAGCCGCGTTCTCATCGAACTTGATGTAGGAACCGTCTGCACGATGCGCACCAGACTTGGTACGAACGATAACGGCCTTCACAACATCAGCCTTCTTGACAACGCCACCTGGTGTAGCTTGTTTTACAGTTGCCACGACGATGTCACCGATGTTACCAGTCTTGCGGTAGGAACCGCCAAGCACTTTAATCACCAGTAATTCGCGGGCGCCAGAGTTGTCCGCCACTTTAAGACGACTTTCTTGTTGAATCACGGATGGGTCCTCCTTTCGTCACGATATCGATTTAGATACGAACTGCCTTTTCGACAACGTTCAATAAACGGAAACGCTTGTTGCGAGACATCGGACGAGTTTCCATGATGCGGACAAGATCGCCGGTCTGTGCGGTGTTTTCCTCATCGTGTGCGTAGTACTTCTTGGAGTACTTAACGCGCTTGCCATATACCGGGTGGGTCTTGTAAGTGTTGACTTCGACGGTAATGGTCTTGTCCATTTTGTCTGAAACGACGCGGCCTTGATAAACTTTACGAGAATTACGTTCTTCCAAGGTGATTGTCTCCTTTCCGATTATTTGTTGAGTTCTTGCTGCCGAAGGACCGTCTTGATCCGCGCAATATTCTTCCGAACTTGCTTCAAGCGAGCGGTGTTTTCCAACTGGCCAGTAGCTTGTTGGAAGCGCAGGTTGAAGAGCTCTTCCTTGTATTGCTTTTCTTTGTCGAGCATCTCAGCAGTGGTCAATGCAGTGATTTCTTTAGCCTTCATTAGATTCGCCACCTACTTCCTCGCGTTTCACGATCTTTGTGCGAACAGGGAGTTTGTTCGATGCCAGGCGAAGGGCTTCTTTCGCAACTTCTTCAGAGACGCCGGCAATTTCGAACATGATCTTTTCGCGCTTAACAACAGCGACCGAGCCGGATGGCGCACCCTTACCATTACCCATCCGGACCCCAACGCCCTTAGATGTGTAAGACTTTTGAGGGAAAATGCGAATCCAGACTTTCCCGCCACGCTTCATGTAACGGGTCATCGCAATACGGGCAGCTTCGATCTGACGGTTAGAGATCCAGTGAGATTCCAACGCCTGCAGACCGTATTCACCGAAGTTAACTTCCTTGCCACCCTTAGCGGCACCACGCATCTTGCCACGGAATTCGCGGCGGTGCTTAACACGCTTAGGTACTAACATCGATTATTTCCCTCCTTTCGCTTGGGGACGGTTTGGCTTGTCCGGGAGAATTTCGCCCCGGTTGATCCAAGTCTTGATCCCGATCTGACCGTAGGTGGTCGTTGCTTCTTCCCATGCGTAGTCGATATCGGCACGCAGGGTGTGCAAAGGAACGGTCCCTTCGGTATAGTGCTCACGACGCGCAATGTCGGCACCGTTCAAACGGCCAGCGGCTTGGGTCTTGATCCCCTTAGCACCGGCACGCATGGTGCGTTGCATTGCTTGCTTCATCGCACGGCGGAACGCAACACGCTGTTCGAGCTGAGCTGCGATGTTTTCGCCGACGAGCTTTGCATCAAGATCAGGCTTCTTGATCTCGACGATGTTGATGTGAACCTTGCGGCCCGTCAGGTCGTTGAGCTCTTTGCGGAGCGCTTCAACTTGGGCGCCACCCTTACCAATGACCATCCCTGGCTTGGCGGTGTGGATGGAAATGTTCACACGGTTAGCAGCACGTTCGATTTCGATAACGGAAACGGACGCTTCTGCCAGCTTTTCGTTGATGAATTTCCGGATTTTGATATCTTCGTGAAGGTAGTTCGCAAAGTCTTTGTCTGCGTACCACTTGGATTCCCAGTCACGAATGACACCGACACGGAAACCTTTTGGATTGATTTTCTGACCCACGCGTTATCCCTCCTTATGCTTCTTTTTCGGCAACAACCACGGTGATGTGGCTGGTGCGCTTGTTGATCGGTGATGCAGAACCCTTGGCGCGCGGACGGAACCGCTTCAAGGTTGGGCCTTCGTTAACGTAGGCTTCCTTGACGTAAAGGTTTTGGGCATCTAAGTCAAAGTTATGTTCTGCGTTTGCAATGGCAGACTTCAGAACTTTAGCGATAATTGGAGAACCCGCGCGTGGCGTGAAGTCCAAGATTGCCAATGCTTCAGCAACATCGCGGTCACGGATCAGGTCGATTACCAAACGCGCTTTGCGAGCAGCAATCCGAACTGTCTTGGCCGTTGCGGTTGCAGACGTAATTTGTTCAGCCATGAATCATGTGCTCCTTTCTAGCGTCCTTTGGTCTTCTTGTCGTCCTTGATGTGACCACGGAAGGTGCGAGTTGGGACGAATTCGCCCAGCTTGTGCCCTACCATGTCTTCGGAAACATAAACTGGGACGTGCTTGCGACCATCGTAAACGGCGATGGTGTAGCCGATGAAACTAGGGAAAATGGTTGAGCGACGAGACCAGGTCTTGATGACCGTCTTCTTATCGCTATCTGCCTGCGCTTCGATCTTCTTCATCAGATGAGCGTCGGCGAAAGGTCCTTTTTTAAGACTGCGACCCATGGTGTGACCTCCTTTATTCGATGTAATTCAATGAATGGATTACTTGTTCTTCCGGTGACGAACGATGAACTTCTCGGACTTGGCCTTGTGGCTCCGGGTCTTCTTGCCGAGGGTCTTCTTGCCCCATGGAGAAAGTGGAGATGGACGGCCGATAGGTGCCTTACCTTCACCACCACCATGCGGGTGATCGTTAGGGTTCATGACAGACCCACGAACGGTCGGACGGAAGCCCAACCAGCGCTTGCGGCCGGCCTTACCGATGCTGATCAGTTCGTGCTGTTCGTTGCCGACAGCGCCGATGGTCGCACGGTTGACCGCCAGGATCATGCGCACTTCGCCGGATGCGAGACGAACCGTGACGTACTTGCCGTCATCGTTCTTACCCAGAAGCTGAGCGGAGGCACCAGCGGAACGGGCGATTTGGCCGCCCTTGCCAGGCTTGAGCTCGATGTTGTGGATGGTCGTCCCATCAGGGATGTTCTTCAGTGGCATTGCGTTGCCGACTTTGATGTCGACCGCTTCGCCGGAGACGATCTTGTCGCCCACGTTCAGGCCCTTAGGTGCCAGAATGTAGGTCTTGACCCCGTCTTCATAGTGAAGCAATGCGATGTTTGCGGTCCGGTTTGGATCGTATTCGATTGCCTTAACCGTTGCGACGACGCCGTCTTTTTGACGCTTGAAGTCGATCGTCCGGTAGAATTGCTTGTGGCCGCCGCCACGGTGACGGACCGTGATGTGGCCATGCGCGTTACGGCCTGCGGTGTGGCTCTGGCTTTCAAGCAACGTCTTTTCAGGACGCGTCTTGGTGATTTCTGCGAAATCGGAGCCAGACATGTTACGCCGACCGTTGGTGGTTGGTTTGTACTTAATAATCCCCACGCTTGTTCCCTCCTATACTTATTATTGAAACTAGTCTTCGAAGATCTTGATGTCTTTGGAATCGGCAGTCAAGGTAACGATCGCCTTACGACGCTTGCGGGTGTAACCCACGAAGTTACCTTGGCGCTTCTTTTTGCCGCGAACGTTGGCAATGTTGACGCTGGCCACTTTGACGTCGAAGATTTCTTCAACGGCGCGGCGAACAGCGGTCTTTTCCACGTGGAGGGCAACTTCGAAGGTGTACTTCTTGTCGTCCATCGCTGCCATGGATTGCTCGGTCACGATCGGGCGTAAAATGATGTCGCGTGCTTCCATTATGCAAGCACCTCCTCAATCTTTTGGAGCGCAGATTGGGTCACGATCAGCTTGCTGTAGTTCACAACATCCAATACGTTAACACCGTCTGCTGGGATGACCTTGACGTTCGGTAAGTTGCGCGCAGCCAGGGCTGCGTTGTCATTACCGGCTTCAAGAACGACCAGCGCTTTTTCGTTTACCTTCAAGGCGGAAAGCGCAGCTGCGAAGTCCTTGGTCTTTGGTGCGTCGAAGCTCAGGCCGTCAACGACAACCAGTTCAGCGTCCGTGACCTTTTGGGACAGAACAGACTTGATTGCCAGGCGGTAAGCCTTCTTGTTGATGCGGTATGCGTAGGAACGTGGGTGTGGCCCGAAGACGATCCCACCGCCACGCCATTGTGGGCTCCGGATGGAACCCTGACGTGCGCGGCCAGTCCCCTTCTGGCGCCATGGCTTGCGGCCACCGCCGGAAACTTCGTGGCGGTTCTTGACCTTAGATGTACCTTGACGAAGGGAAGCGCGTTGCATCAGAACTGCGTCAAAGATCACATTTTCGTTTGGTTCGATCGCCCAGATCGCGTCGTTGAGTTCAACGGAGCCGTTTTCTGAACCATCTTGCTTGTATAAAGTAACGTTTGCCATTAGTTAATGTCCTCCCTTCTGAATTACTTGTTTGCTGCTTTAACAGCGGAGCGGATCGTCACGAACGACTTGTTGGCCCCTGGAACGTTACCCTTGATAAGGATGACGTTGTGTTCCAGGTCAGTCGAGATAACGGTCAGGTTTTGCATGGTCCGGGTGTTGTTACCCATCCGACCAGGCAGCTTCTTGCCCTTGAACACCTTGTTGATGATGGCGCCAAGAGAACCTGGGCGACGGTGGTAACGCGAACCGTGGGCCATAGGACCGCGGGATTGGCCATCCTTCTTGATGTTACCTTGGTAACCGTGGCCTTTGGAAGTACCGGTGACATCCACGATGTCGCCAGCGGCAAATTCTTCAGCGTTGATTTCTTTGCCGACTTCGTATTCGCTAAGCGCTACATCACGGATTTCCTTAATGAAGCGCTTAGGGGTCGTGTCCGCCTTCTTGGCGTGACCGACGCTTGGCTTGTTGCTAAGTACTTCGCGCTTGTCGCCGAAGCCCAGCTGAACTGCTTCGTAACCGTCAGATTCAACAGTCTTAACTTGCAGGACAACGTTAGGCGTTACGTCGATCACGGTAACGGGAACAAGTTCGCCGTTGTCGGTGAAGACTTGCGTCATGCCAATTTTCTTACCTAAGATTCCTTTACGTGTCATGGGTACACCTCCAATACTATGAATTATAATTTGATTTCAATGTCAACGCCGCTTGGCAGATCGAGCTTCATCAGCGCGTCAACAGTCTTTGGCGTCGGGTTAACGATGTCGATGAGACGCTTGTGCGTCCGCATTTCGAACTGTTCCCGAGAATCCTTGTACTTATGCGGGGAACGAAGCACCGTGTAAAGTGTGCGTTCCGTTGGCAGAGGGATCGGACCAGAGATAGCAGCACCTGTGCGCTTAGCCGTCTCAACGATCTTGTCTGCGGATTGATCTAGGATGCGGTGTTCGTAAGCCTTCAACCGGATCCGAATCTTTTGTTTTGCCATTGTGTGACCTCCTTCGTCTATTATCATTAGTAGACTAGCTCCGTGAAAATTTCCGCCACGCCGCCGTGGCAAAGCGGCCGGGCGTGTCGCAACCTCTCACATCCACGCTACCGTGGCCCAACACGAGCCAGAAGTGCATAGTAACCCACTCGGATTACACAGCACTCTTGATAGTATATAAAATCACGGGGGAAAAGGCAAGCTTTTGCGATTAATTTTCAAAACTTTCTCCCCCAGTTAAAAGCCGCGCCACCGGCTTTTGTGTGACCTTTCACGACCACCCGACCGGGCGTTTTCATACCACGCCGCAAGTGTCTTGACACGTTATCCTAAACTGGTTAGAGTACCCCTAGGAGGTGCTTTTATGACAAAAGCCTTACTGATCATCGATTACACCAATGACTTCGTGGCCCCAACCGGTGCCCTGACGGCCGGCGCGCCGGCACAGGCCATCAGCGCGCGCATCACCCAGCTGGCGGCGCAGTTTTACGCGGCCGGTGACTTCGTGTTCCTGCCAACTGACGTGCACACCCCAGGCGACCCGTTCCACCCTGAGACCAAGCTGTTCCCGCCGCATAACGTGCGCGGCAGCTGGGGCCGGGCCCTTTACGGCGAGCTGGCCGACTGGTACACCGCCCACGCCGATGAGGCCAACGTGACACTGTTTGACAAGACGCGCTACTCAAGTTTTGCCGGCACCCCACTGGACCTGTGGCTGCGCGAGCGCGGCGTGGATGACTTGCACCTCGTTGGCGTCTGCACGGACATCTGCGTCCTGCACACGGCGGTGGATGCGTACAACCTGAACTATCCGCTGACGATCCACCAAGACGCCGTGGCCACGTTCAAGCCAGGCGGTCAGGAATGGGCGCTAGATCACTTCAAAACCGTGCTCAACGCGACCATTGTCTGACGCGGCGATCTCAGAAGCGTCCTCAGTTCAGTCGCCCTTACCCATAATGGCGGTTCCACGCGATGGCAGCCTCATCGCGCGGAACCGCCATTGTGCGTTCAGCTTCAGCCCACCGCACCTTGACGCCTGGTCGGCTATGTTTTGAGCCAACTCTGTGCTATTCTGGGCGCAACCCAAATTTAACCGAAAGCCCTGACGCCCATGCACCTTCATCTGATCACGGCGGCCGATGATGCCGCCATCGCCGCCATCATCCGTGCCTGTCTGGCCGACGCTGGCCTCGACCGGCCCGGCACCGCCTATTTTGATCCCGAACTTGACCACCTGAGCCGCTACTATCAGGCGGCGGCCGACCGCGACTACTACATCGCTACGCACCGGGGCACCGTCATCGGCGGCTGCGGCTTTGCCGAGTACGATCGCGCGGCTGGGATCGCGGAGTTACAGAAGCTCTACCTACTGCCCGCGGCGCGCGGTCATCACTACGGGCACCAGCTTCTCACGCGAGTCGAAACCGCCGCCGCAGCGGCCGGTTGGCAACAGCTGTACCTGGAGACCCACACCGCGCTGGCCGTGGCCATTCAGCTTTACGCACACGCCGGCTACACCCGGCTCCCGGGGCCGCTTCACGCCGGTCCGCACACCAGTATGGATCACTTTTACCTGAAGCCACTCGCCCCTTGACCGCCGCCAGTCATCGCCCAATTCGCACCAAAAAAGCCTTCCGCGGCCGCGGAAGGCTTTTATTGACCAAGCAAATCGGCTTACTTGCCGCCGTTTTTCTTGATGATTTCTTCTTGGATGGACTTCGGGGTTGCTTCGTAGTGGTCGAAGGTCATCGTGAAGGTCCCACGGCCCTGGGTCGCGGAACGCAAGGTAGTCGCGTAACCGAACATTTCGGCCAGTGGCACCATCGCGTTCACCACTTGGGCGTTCCCGCGGGCTTCCATGGCTTCAACGCGACCACGACGCGCGGTCACTTGGCCCATGATGTCGCCGAGGTAGTCTTCAGGCGCAACCACTTCAACGTGCATGATCGGTTCAAGGATCACCGCACCCGCTTTGGCAGCTGCCGCTTTCAAGGACATCGATGCCGCAACCTTGAACGCCGTTTCGTTAGAATCGACTTCGTGGTAAGACCCATCATAAAGCTTGGCCTTGACGTCGATCAGTGGGTAACCGGCAAGGACACCGTTAGCCATTGCGTCTTTCAAACCAGCTTCAACGGCTGGGATGTATTCACGCGGAACCACCCCACCGACAATGGCATCTTCGAATTCGAAGCCAGCGCCTTCTTCGTTCGGGGTGAATTCAACCCAAACATCACCGTATTGCCCTTTACCACCAGACTGGCGAACAAACTTACCTTGTGCGCTTGCGGTCTTGGTGAAGGTTTCACGGTAAGCCACTTGAGGTTCGCCGACCTTAGCTTCAACCTTGAACTCACGCTTCATCCGGTCAACCATGATGTCCAAGTGCAGTTCGCCCATCCCAGCGATCAGCGTTTCGCCGGTTTCTGGGTTGGTTTCAGCACGGAACGTCGGATCTTCTTCGGAGAGCTTCTGAAGCGCAACGTCCAGCTTATCGCGGTCTTCCTTCGAGTTTGGCTCGATGGAAACCTGGATAACCGGTTCTGGCACTTCGAGCGATTCGAGGATCAGCGGGTGATCCACGCTGGTCAAGGAGTCCCCGGTCGTCGTGTTCTTCAGGCCGATCGCAGCCGCGATATCACCGGAGAAGACTTCTGGGATTTCCTGACGGGTGTTACTGTGCATCTGCAACAGACGCCCAACACGTTCGCGGGTGTCCTTGGTTGCGTTCAGCACGTAAGAGCCCGCCTGCAGCGTGCCCGTGTAAACACGGATGAAGGTCAGACGGCCCACGAATGGGTCGGTGGCGATCTTGAAGGCTAAAGCCGCGAAGTCTTTGTCATCGCCGGCGGTCAGCTCAACGGATTCACCGGTCTCAGGATCGGTGGCGTTGTATGGCTTAACGTCCAGTGGGGATGGCAGGTAGTCCACGACACCGTCAAGCATCATCTGAACCCCTTTGTTCTTGAAGGCGGAACCCGCAAAAACAGGGAAGAATTCAAGGGCCAGGGTCGCCTTACGGATGGCAGCCTTCAGCTCGTCGACGGAGATCTCTTCGCCTTCGAGGTACTTGTCCATGATGCCATCATCAACGTCGGCAACGGCTTCAACCAAAGCAGCGTGCGCTTCTTCGGCTTCTTCCTTGTATTCGTCAGGGATCTCAACAACATCCCATTCGGAACCCAATTCGTCTTCGTCGTAAAGGTCGGCCTTCATTTCGAGCAGGTCGATGACCCCTTCGAAGTTGTCTTCAGCGCCGATCGGCAGCTGAACGGCGTGGGCGTTGGCGCCCAGACGGTCGTGCAGGGTCTGAACGGAGTACTTGAAGTCCGCCCCGATCTTGTCCATCTTGTTGACGAACACCAGCCGTGGCACGGAGTACGTCGTCGCCTGACGCCAAACGTTTTCGGTCTGCGGTTCAACGCCGGCCTGGGCATCAAGAACGGTCACGGCACCATCAAGGACACGGAGGGAACGTTCAACTTCGATGGTGAAGTCCACGTGTCCTGGGGTGTCGATGATGTTGATCCGGTGGTCCTTCCAGAACGCGGTGGTCGCCGCACTGGTGATGGTGATCCCACGTTCTTGTTCCTGCTCCATCCAGTCCATCTGTGAAGCCCCTTCATGGGTTTCACCGATCTTGTGGATCTTACCGGTGTAGTAAAGAATCCGTTCAGTCGTCGTGGTCTTACCAGCATCGATGTGGGCCATGATCCCGATGTTACGGGTCCGGTCTAACGGAAATTCACGCTTGTTGGCCATGTGAATGTATTGCTCCTCTCAATTTTTTCGGTTAGCGGATAAAAGAATTGGCTACTATATGCCAGCGTGCGGATATAATAGCCAAAACTCTTACCAACGATAGTGTGCGAACGCGCGGTTAGCGTCAGCCATCTTGTGCGTGTCTTCACGCTTCTTGACTGCGGCACCGGTGTTGTTTGCGGCGTCCATGATTTCGCGGGCAAGCCGGTCATCCATGGTGTGTTCACCGCGGGCACGAGAATATTGAACGATCCAGCGAAGGCCAAGCGTCGTGCGCCGGTCTGGGCGAACTTCGATTGGCACCTGGTAGTTGGACCCACCGATACGACGAGCCTTGACTTCCAGGACTGGCATAACGTTCTTCATGGCCTGTTCGAAAACATCCAAAGGTTCGTTGCCGGTTTCCTTCTTGATGATGTCAAACGCATCATAGAGAATGGTTTGGGCCTTGCCGAGCTTCCCGTCGATCATCAGGTGGTTGATCAAGCGAGTCACCAGCTTGGAGTTGTAAACTGGATCAGGTAAAACATCGCGCTTTGAAACATTGCCTTTACGTGGCATGCTGTTGCCTCCTTATTGGGTTATTACCGCCATCGCGGCTGTGATACGATTACTTCTTAGCCTTAGGGCGCTTGGCACCGTACTTGGAACGGCTCTGCATCCGGCCGTCAACACCGGCGGTATCGAGCGCACCACGGATGATGTGGTAACGAACCCCTGGCAAGTCCTTCACACGGCCCCCACGGATCAGCACAACACTGTGTTCTTGCAGGTTGTGGCCGACACCTGGGATGTAAGCTGTCACTTCGATCAGGTTAGACAGACGCACACGGGCATACTTCCGCAAAGCGGAGTTAGGCTTCTTCGGTGTCATCGTCCCCACACGAGTGGCAACCCCACGCTTCTGAGGAGCTGGGGTGTTGGTAAGAGATTTCTTCTTGCTGTTGTAACCGAAGTTCAGGGCTGGAGAGTCCGACTTCGTTACCTGAGATTTACGACCTTGACGCACCAATTGGTTAATGGTAGGCATTCTAAGGTTCCTCCTTCCTGATTATGGGTATCTTTTCAAGTCCACACATCCAGGCGGTTCATTTTTGAAAATAAAAAAATGGCCAGCCGGGGCGCGGAGTGGCATTTCACCAGACCGCACCCGGGCGTAACCCGAATACACTGGAAAAAAGCACCTTTGATAGTGTACTATCATCTGCCGAAGTGTGTCAAGGGGGAACGACCCGGTTGTTTGGCAAAATATAGGGTGGAGGTGATGCTGTGATGGTAATCATCTGGACCCTAATTGGTCTTGCCGGCTTCGGCTCGTGCGACTGGCGGACGCGCACCGTGCCGAAGCATTGGTTCGATGGCTGGTGCATCGGGCTGGCGCTGCTCAGTCCCCACCACGATTGGTGGGCCGCCGGCTTCTGGCTCCTGCTGCTCAGCGTCTTCGCCGCGGCCCGCGCGCTGGGCTCCGCCGATGTGCTGGCCATCAGCACCCTAGCGCTGGTGTACGGCCTGGAGTGGAGCCTTTGGTGGGTGCTATGCGCCTGCGGGCTGGCCGCCTGCCACCACTGGCTCGCACATCCCGCTACCCTGCCTTTTCTCACGCATCTGGCGCTGGCCGCCGCCGTGATGATGCGCTTCATCATGTGATACAATGCGGCTAATGCCTGAGAGAGGAAGTCTGTCATGTCCGCCCAAGTTCGTCGCACCATTGCCATTCTCATCTTCAGTGAGTTCCTGATCTGCCTGGGGATGAGCCTGATTTTTCCCGTCATGCCGTTCATCAAAAACGACTTGCACCTGTCGGCCACCGACATGGGGATCATGTCCTCGCTGTACGCCTTGACCCAGTTCGTGGCTTCGCCCATCATCGGGCGGCTCTCCGACCGCATCGGGCGCAAGCCGATCCTGCTGGGCGGCCTGCTGCTGTTCAGCGTCTCGGAGGTGCTGTTCGCCCTCACCAACCACCTCGCCATGTTCGACCTGTCGCGCGTCATTGGCGGCCTGGCTGCCGGGATGTACGTACCCACCGCACAGGCTCTGGCGGCTGACGTCACGGACTACCGCCACCGGGCCAAGGTCATCGGCTGGCTGTCCGCCTCGCTGTCCGGTGGCCTGATCCTCGGGCCCGGGCTCGGCGGCCTGCTCGCCAGCGGCGGCTACAAGGTCCCATTTTGGGTCGCGGCCGCACTGGGGCTGTGCGGCCTCATCGCCACGCTGTTCTGGCTGCCCAACGACCGCACGCTTTTGCCCGCCACGCACCCGGTCAATCAGGCCCAGCCGACCACGCGCGCCGCGGACTGGCGCAGCGTGCTCGGTGGCCCGATGCTCATGCTGTTCGTGATGATCCTTGTCTCAAGCTTTGGCCTGCAAGGCTTCGAGAGCATTTACAGCATCTTCGTCAATGAGGTCTTCGGCTTCACCCTGCAGGACATCGCGCTGGTGCTCACGCTCAACGGCATCATCTCGCTGATCGCCCAGGTCGTGTTCTTCGACCGCCTGATCCAGTGGCTCTCGGAGATCCGGCTGACCCGCATCGCCTTTTTGGCCTCAGCCCTGGCCGTGCTGTGGCTGATGGTGACCCACAGCAAAGTCGTGGTCATGGTCGCGACCCTGATCGCCTTCACCGCCTTTGACCTGCTGCGCCCAGCCGTCACGACCCTGCTGACCAAGCAAAGCGATCAGAATCAAGGCGTCATCAACGGCCTCAACCTGTCGTTGACCTCCGTCGGCAACATCGCCGGCCCCCTGATCTCAAGCGCCCTACTCGACTGGAACTACCACATCCCCTATGCCGTGGTCGTGGTGTTCCTCACCGCCAGCTTCGCTTTGACCTACGCCGTACGCCTGCCGAGTCGCCGGTGACCCGGTGGACGCAAAGCGCGTGTGACTTTTTGGACGCGCACAACGCACACGCCACCTCGACGGCCGAGTTTTAGAACCGCCGAAACAACGCGCGCCCAAGCGCTGACCCGGTGGTCTACTTGGTGAGGTATTCCACGGGCAGTGTGTAAGACGCAAACTTTTGCCCGTCAACGATCGCTTCACCCGTTCGATAGACTTTTTTAAACACACGAACGGGGTCTACAGAGGCGGGATCGCCGGCGCCAATCGTAATCACCGCTGGATTGACTCGTCTAAGAAAACCATATTGCCGCGTATAAACGTTGTAGAAGCTGTTCCAGCTCAAGAAACTATAAGCCCGATAAGTGACATAGTAAGTCGTACCATGCACCTTTAGCCGGAATGAATCAGCAAACATCATCTCACTGGCCCGCAATTCACCAAAGGTCGACACCGGCGTTTCTTGCGTAAGGAGCAGGATGCCAGCAAGTGTGATCAGGACAGCCACCCTCACCCCCATTCGCCCCGCCATCCCCAGCTGGCCGGTCGCATGCTTGCATAAAATTAGCGCGCCTGTACACATCAGAACGCAAACACATTCGGCGAGCGCCCCTAGTGGGGTCTGAATCAATACGATGTTCGCTGCACTTCCGACTAGCGCCGAAAATATTGCCGCCGTTGTGAAAAGCCGTCTCTCTTTCATGCACCCTCCCGATCAGCTCAGTGCGGTCTAACTGCCATGCATGCCGGCCGAACAATTTGACTAATGGTCTGGCCAAGCATCGCCGGAATAAATGTATTCCTTTTGCTGGTCACTGTATTTTTTCAGATAGTAAGGGTCGCGCCCCTTCACATATAGTTGCTTAAAGATCCAAACCGGGCTTTCCCCTAACAACCCGGCCGTGCTGGTGTAGTATATTGGCTGGTCATTGACTCTTGTCAGCAATAACCCGTTCCGTTCATACAAGTTATACGAATACCTGCCCTGTCTAAAGTAGTTATTCGCCTGATAAGTCAGAAAATAGTCTTTCCCTCGGAATGAAAGACGGGCCACGGAAGACTTGCCCATCTCCCAATACGAGACCAGCCCGCCGGTCGTCGCTTTGGTTTCACGGGTCAGCTCAAAGGTCGCGCAGAGTGTCAGGATAACCGTCAGCACTAGCGTGGCCTGCCCCGCCTCCGTGATCGGTCTTCGACTGGCCAGCCGAAAGACTAACAACGCAAACAAACCGAGCCAGCCCAGGATCATCAAGACGCCAATGCCGGTCTGTAAGATGACAACGTTACTGGTGGCAAAAATCAGCGCACTCAACAATAAATAAATCACCATCAGGATCCCGTAGATTTCCATACGCACCTCGAATCAATCCATCATCACCTAGGCGACCGCAAAGGGCTTCAAACGGTCGTTAGCTTCAGATTAACCAAAAAAAGCAAAGATACAACGAGATAACTGTTTCTTATTAAATTTTTGGCTCACGCGCCGCTGGGTGATCCCTCAGTACTGCTAATCAACGATCGTCAGACCACGATGACGCCTTGTCGGGCCCTCGTATCATGGCGACACTAGCTAACCCGAAGCTGCCACAGTGCACGCAAAAAGGCCGTCACCTCGCAATGAGGTGACGACCTTTTTTGTCACAGTTTAGTCTTCCTTCGGCGCTTCCTCGGAAGCCTTCATCTGCTTTTCGATGTCAGCGATGGAGTAAACGTTGTCGGATACCGCGCCCACGGTCTTTGGTTCCATGTGGCGGTAGGTGGCCATCCCGGTCCCGGCCGGAATGATCTTCCCGATGATGACGTTTTCCTTCAGGCCGACCAGCGGATCGTTCTTGCCGCGGATCGACGCATCGGTGAGGACACGCGTGGTTTCCTGGAAGGAAGCCGCGGACAGGAAGGAGTTGGTTTCCAGCGACGCCTTGGTGATCCCCAGCAGGACGGACCGGCCAGTGGCAGGAATGCCGCCTTCGACCAGGGTCTTCTTGTTGCGCTCGGTGAATTCCGCGATGTCCAAAAGCGTCCCCGGCAGAATGTCGGTGTCGCCTGGGTCCATGACGCGGATCTTGCGCAGCATCTGACGCACCATAACTTCGACGTGCTTATCGCCGATCTCAACCCCCTGCATGCGGTAAACCTTCTGCACTTCGGAGATCAGGTAGTTTTCGGTCGAAATGACGTTTTGCACCTTGATCAACTGCTTCGGGTCAACGGAACCGCCGGTCAGGCGGGCCCCACGCTCGATGTGGTCGCCTTCAGCAACCGCCACGGAGGACGCGTAAGGCACACTGTACGTCCGCGTGTCGGTTTCCCCTTGGACGGTGATCTCACGCGTGTGTTCCGCCGGGTTTTCATCGATCGCGGTGACTTCCCCGGTGACTTCCGTGATGACCGCAAGCCCCTTCGGGTTGCGGGCTTCAAAGATTTCCTGGACACGTGGCAGCCCTTGCGTGATATCTTCGCCACCGGCAACACCACCGGTATGGAAGTTACGCATAGTCAGCTGAGTCCCGGGTTCACCGATGGACTGCGCCGCAACGGTCCCGACCGCTTCACCGACTTCGACCTGTTCGCCGGTCGCCATGTTGCGGCCGTAGCACTTCTGGCAAACGCCGTGCTTGGTGTCACAGGTGAAAACGGAGCGGATCGTGACGGCTTCAACGCCGGCGTCGACGACCTTCTGGGCGAGGTCTTCGTCCATCAGGGTGTCGCGTGGCACGATGACCGCGCCGCTTTGTGGATCGTAAACGGTCTTTTGCGTGTAACGCCCGACCAGACGATCGTACAGCGGTTCGATCATTTCGTTGCCTTCACGGATGGCCGTGACCAGCAGGCCGCGGTCGGTGCCACAATCCTCTTCACGGACAATGACGTCCTGCGCGACATCGACCAGACGCCGGGTCAGGTAACCCGAGTCAGCGGTCTTCAGCGCGGTATCGGTCATCCCTTTACGGGCCCCGTGAGTGGACATGAACATTTCCATAACGGACAGGCCTTCACGGAAGTTCGAAAGAACCGGCACTTCCATCATCCCACCGTTAGGCGCCGCCATCAGGCCACGCATCCCGGCAAGCTGGGTGAAGTTCGAGATGTTCCCACGCGCCCCGGAGTCACTCATCATGGAGATCGGGTTGTTCGGGTCAAAGGAATCGATCAGCTTTTGCTGAATGTCGTCCTTGGCGTCGTTCCAGATGGAGATCACGCGGTCGTGGCGTTCCTGGTCCGTGATCAACCCACGGCGGAACTGCTTGGACACGGTGGCCACCTTCTTGTGGGCTTCTTCGACGATGGCTGGCTTTTCGGCCAGGTTCGGCACGTCGGCGACCCCAACGGTCAACCCGGAGTGCGTGGCCTGGGTGTATCCCAGCGTCTTCATGTCATCCAGCAGATCGGAGGTCCGCTGAACCTTGTAGGTCTTGAAGACTTCGGCGATGATGTCGGACAAGAAGCCCTTCTTGAACGGCAGGATCAGTGGTGCATCGGTCAGGTAGGCGGTGAGGTCTTCCCCAGCGTTCAGGAAGTACTTCGCCGGCACACCGTTCACGATGTTGTCCTGGGTCGGCTCGTTCAGGAATGGGAAGTCCTCAGGCATGATCTCGTTGAAGATCACCTTACCCACGGACGTCACCATGATCTGGTTGCGTTGCTCGTCGGCAAACGGCTTTTGCGGCAGGGAGTTCACGGCCAACCCAATGCGGCTGTGCAGGTGCACGTAGCCGTTTTGAAGCGCCAAAAGCACTTCGTTGGTGTCCTTGAAGATCATGCCTTCGCCTTCGCGGCCCTTCTGTTCCATCGTCAGGTAGTAGTTCCCCAGCACGATGTCCTGAGAAGGCGTTACGATCGGCTTGCCGTCCTTAGGTGCCAGAATGTGGTGCGCCGCCAGCATCAGCAGACGTGCTTCAGCCTGCGCTTCGTCAGACAGCGGCACGTGGACCGCCATCTGGTCCCCATCAAAGTCGGCGTTGTACGCTTCGCAGACCAGTGGGTGCAGCCGCATCGCCTTACCGTCGACCAGGACGGGCTCGAAGGCCTGGATCCCGAGGCGGTGAAGCGTTGGGGCACGGTTCAAAAGCACTGGCCGTTCCTTGATGACTTCTTCCAAAACATCCCAGATGTCTTCGTCTTCGCGGTCGATCTTGCGCTTGGCGTTCTTGATGTTGGACGCCATGTCGCGGGCCACCAGCTCGCGCATCACGAACGGCTTGAAGAGTTCAAGCGCCATGGAACGCGGCAGGCCACACTGGTAGAACTTCAGCGTTGGGCCCACGTCGATAACGGAACGCCCGGAGTAGTCGACACGCTTACCCAGCAGGTTCTGACGGAAACGGCCCTGCTTCCCTTTGAGCATGTGGCTCAAAGACTTCAGCGGCCGGTTCCCCGGCCCAGTGACAGGCCGCCCGCGCCGACCGTTATCGATCAAGGCGTCAACGGCTTCTTGGAGCATCCGCTTTTCGTTTTGAACGATGATGTTTGGCGCGTTCAGGTCCAACAGGCGCTTCAACCGGTTGTTGCGGTTGATCACCCGGCGGTACAGGTCGTTCAGGTCAGAGGTCGCAAACCGGCCCCCTTCAAGCTGAACCATTGGGCGCAGATCCGGCGGGATGACCGGGATCGTGTCCATGACCATCCAGGCCGGGTCGTTGCCGGATTCCAGGAACGCGTCCAGGATATCCAGCCGGCGGATCGCACGGGTCCGCTTTTGCCCTTGCGCGGACTTCAGGTCTTCCTTCAGTTCCGCCACTTCCTTGGCCAGATCAACCTGGCTGAGGAGTTCCTTGATGGCTTCGGCCCCCATCTTGGCGTTGAAGCCGTCGCCGTACTCGTCGCGCTTTTCACGGTACTCGCGCTCGGTCAGCAGCTGCTTTTTCTCCAAAGAGGTGTCGCCAGCATCGATCACCACGTAAGACGCGAAGTAGATGACTTCTTCAAGCGCCCGTGGGGACATGTCCAAAACGAGCCCCATGCGGCTCGGGATTCCCTTGAAGTACCAGATGTGGGAAACCGGGGCCGCCAGCTCGATATGGCCCATCCGCTCGCGGCGGACCTTGCTGCGGGTCACTTCAACGCCACAGCGGTCACAGACGATGCCCTTGTAGCGAATGCGCTTGTACTTCCCGCACGCACACTCCCAGTCCTTGGTCGGCCCGAAGATGCGCTCGTCGAACAACCCGTCTCGCTCAGGCTTCAGGGTCCGGTAGTTGATCGTCTCGGGCTTCTTAACTTCCCCGTAGGACCAGCTGCGGATCTTATCCGGCGAGGCTAAGCCGATTTGCATACTTTCAAACTTGTTGACATCAATCAAAGGGCTAACCTCCTAGTTGTGATCGTCGGTGTTCGGCTCGGTGGCTGCCGCAGCAGCTTCTTGAGCCTTCTTTTCTTCTTGCTGGGCGGCAAACTTGGCCAACGCGTCAACGTTCACAACATCGTCGTCTTCATCGTCCATGTCGCGCAGCTCAATTTCGTTCTTTTCGTTGTCGAGCACTTTCATGTCCAACCCGAGGGATTGCAGTTCCTTGACCAGCACGCGGAAGGATTCCGGTACCCCAGGCTTAGGGATTGGTTCGCCCTTCACGATGGCTTCGTAGGTCTTCACCCGACCCACCACGTCATCGGACTTGTACGTCAGGATTTCCTGCAGGGTGTAAGCAGCCCCGTAAGCTTCAAGGGCCCAAACTTCCATTTCCCCGAAACGCTGGCCCCCGAACTGTGCCTTACCACCCAGTGGCTGTTGCGTCACGAGGGAGTATGGCCCGATGGAACGGGCGTGCAGCTTATCGTCGACCATGTGGGCGAGCTTCATGTAGTACATGACCCCAACGGACACGCGGTTTTCGAACGGTTCACCGGTGCGGCCGTCGTACAGGACGGACTTGCCATCGCTGGCCATGCCGGCTTCCTTAACGGTTGCCCACAGATCGGCATCGTTGGCCCCGTCAAAGACTGGAGTGGCCACATGGATGCCGAGCTTCTTGGCGGCCATCCCCAAGTGAAGGTCGAGCACTTGCCCGATGTTCATACGGGATGGCACACCCATTGGCGACAGCAGAATGTCGACCGGGGTGCCGTCTGGCAGGAATGGCATGTCTTCTTCAGGCACAACGACCGAAACGGTCCCCTTGTTCCCGTGACGACCGGCCATCTTATCGCCGACCTGGATCTTGCGCTTCTGCGTGATGTACACGCGGACCATCATGTTCACGCCAGGGGCCAGCTCGTCGCCGGCTTCACGGGTGAAGATGCGGACATCCTGGATGATCCCGCCGCCACCATGAGGGACGCGCAGGGAGGTGTCGCGGACTTCGCGGGCCTTTTCACCAAAAATGGCGTGCAGCAGGCGTTCCTCGGCGGACAGCTCGGTCACCCCTTTAGGCGTCACCTTACCGACCAGGATGTCGCCATCGCGGACTTCGGCCCCGATGCGAATGATCCCGAACTCGTCGAGGTCCTTCAGCGCATCGTCCCCAACGTTCGGGATCTCGCGGGTGATTTCCTCAGGGCCGAGCTTCGTGTCACGCGCTTCGGATTCGTACTCTTCGATGTGGATCGAGGTGTAGGCGTCTTCCTTGACCAACTTCTCAGACAGCACGATCGCGTCTTCGTAGTTGTACATGTTCCAGGTCATGAAGGCGATGATCGGGTTTTGACCCAAGGCCAGTTCCCCGTTTTCCATCGCCGGCCCGTCGGCGATGATCTCGTCGGCGTCGACCTTGTCACCCAGGCGGACAATTGGCCGCTGGTTGTAGTTCTTCCCCGCGTTACTGCGACGGAACTTCATCAGCTTGTACTTGTCCAGCGCGCTGTCCGCCCGGCGGATGCGAATTTCCTTGGCGTCAACGTACTCAACGGTCCCAGGGTGCTCCGCCAAAACGGCGATCCCAGAGTCGTGCGCCGCCTTGTATTCCATCCCGGTCCCGACCAGTGGGGCATGCGGGTCGACCAACGGCACGGCCTGACGCTGCATGTTCGCCCCCATCAGGGCACGGTTGGAGTCATCGTTTTCCAAGAACGGAATGCAGGCCGTCGCCACAGCGACCACTTGCTTAGGTGAAACGTCCATGTAGTCGATGTGATCGGCGGTCGTTTCGATGTTTTCATCCTTCTTACGGGCCAGGATGTTTTCTTCAACGAAAGAGCCATCGTCGTTCAGCGGGGCGTTCGCCTGCGCCACAACGTAGTTATCTTCTTCATCGGCCGTCAGGTAATCGATCTTGTCGGTCACCTTGTGGTCGGTCCAGGACACACGGCGATACGGGGTCTCGATGAAGCCGTAGGGGTTCACGACCGCGTAGGACGCCAGGCTGTTGATCAGCCCGATGTTCGGGCCTTCTGGGGTTTCGATCGGACACATGCGGCCATAGTGCGTGTAGTGCACGTCTCGCACTTCATAACCGGCCCGGTCACGCGTCAACCCACCAGGGCCAAGGGCAGACAGACGGCGCTTGTGGGTTAATTCGCCCAGCGGGTTGGTCTGGTCCATGAACTGGGACAGTTGGGAACTGCCGAAGAATTCCTTGATGGACGCCACGACAGGCCGAATGTTGATCAGCTGCTGCGGGGTGATGGTCGCGGTGTCTTGGATGGACATCCGTTCGCGCACGACCCGTTCCATCCGGGAAAGCCCGATACGGAACTGGTTTTGCAGCAGTTCGCCAACGCTGCGGATCCGCCGGTTCCCCAGGTGATCGATATCATCGGTGGAGCCGAGCCCTTCCTGCAGGTTCAGGAAGTAGTTCATGGACGCGATGATGTCGGCCGGGGTCAGGTGCTTGGCCTTCTTGTCGATGTGGCCGTTGCCGATCAGGTTGATTTCCTTTTCAGGGTTGACCTGGGAGTACACCTTGATGACCTGGATCGTCATCGGATCGGTGACCACCCCTTGGTCGGATGGCTGGTACGTGATCGTCTTGAAGTCGTCCCGGTCGAGGTAGTCGCCCAAGGTCTCCATCACGTGGCGGTCGATCTTGTCACCCTTTTGCGCCAGCACTTCACCGGTGTCCGGGTCAGCCAGCGTTTCAGCCAGTGTTTGACCCAGCAGGCGCGTCTTCAGGCTCAGCTTCTTGTTGACCTTGTAGCGGCCAACGTTCGCCAAGTCGTAGCGCTTTGGATCAAAGAACCGGGCGTACAGCAAGGAACGCGAGGAGTCCGCGGTCTTTGGTTCGCCTGGGCGTAGGCGTTCGTAAATGTCCTTGAGGGCTTCATCGGTGCGGGAATCGTCCGTGTTCTTGTGCACGTCCTTTTCCAACGTCAGCATCAGGGAATCGTTGTCGCCAAAGATGTTGATGATGTCCTGATCGGCGCCAAAGCCAAGCGCACGCACCAGCTCCGTCATCGGGATCTTACGCGTGCGATCGATGCGCACGTAGGCCAGATCCTTGGCGTCGGTTTCGTATTCCAACCAGGCCCCACGGTTCGGGATGACCGTTGTCCCGTAAGTCACGCGGGAGTTCTTGTCAGTTTCGCTGTTGTAGTAAACCCCAGGCGAGCGGACCAGCTGCGACACGATAACACGTTCTGCGCCGTTGATGATGAAGGTCCCTTGCTTGGTCATTAATGGGAAGTCGCCAAAGAACACGTCTTGCGACTTGATTTCCCCAGTTTCGTGGTTCGTCAAGCGCAGCGTGATGTGCAGCGGCGCGGAGAAGTTCGCGTCGTGCTGACGCGCTTCCTCGACCGTGTACTTCGGTTCTTGCAGCGAGTAATCCACGAATTCAAGCGACAGGTTGCCCTGGAAGTCTTCGATCGGCATGATGTCGTCGAACATTTCCTTGAGCCCTTCGTCCAGGAACCATTGGTACGAGTTGGTTTGGATCTCGATCAGGTTGGGGAGATCCAGTACTTCTTTGATGCGGGAATAGGAGCGGCGGGTGCGATGTTTACCGTAATTCACTAAGTGTCCTACCAAGTTGTTCACCCCTCATAAGATTTTCCGGCCGGCAGTAAATATTACAGTTGTGTTACATTTACTGGCTAACGGAGGTTTTGAGCAAAAAAAAACGAAAAGTAGAAGTTGAAGGTTCGTCTGCTACTTTTGCGTTTTTATGCGCCACGCCGGACAATAGATCGCCGTGGCTTATCCTAGCCGAAATGCAATTGCATTAATATTACCCCATCCAAGGGGTGTTTGTCAAGCGTGCACGGGCTCTGCCACGGTCTCGGTCCCCGGGGCCTTGACGGTGAAGGTCAACTTCCCCTTCTTCGCGCCGATGGTGATGGTGTCGCCGGCCTTGGCCTGGCCGGTCAGCAGCAGTTCACTGAGCTGGTCCTCGACGTCGCGCTGCAGCGCACGTCGGATCGGCCGCGCCCCGTATTCGGGGTCAAAGCCGGCCTGGGCGACCGCGTTGATCCCGGCCGGGGTGATCTTGACGGTGATGGCTTGGTCCGACAGCCGGTGCAGGACGTTTTTGGCCATGATCTTGACGATCTGGTGCAACTCCTGCTTGTTCAGGCTGTGGAAGACCACGGTTTCGTCGATCCGGTTCAGGAATTCTGGCCGGAATGCCCGCTTGAGCTCCTCCAGCATGCGCGACTGCATCGCCTTGAAGTCCTGCGTCGCGGTTTTGGCACCAAAGCCGACCGACTTGTCATCGCGCAGCGCCGTGGCCCCAATGTTGGAGGTCATGATCAAGATGGTGTTGCGGAAGTCCACCCGCCGGCCCTTGGAATCGGTCAGGTAACCATCATCCAGCACCTGCAACAGAATGTTGAAGACATCCGGGTGCGCCTTTTCCACCTCGTCCAACAGCACCACCGAGTACGGCTTATTGCGCACCTTCTCGGTCAGCTGGCCGCCTTCGTCGTAACCGACGTAGCCCGGCGCCGCACCGATCAGGCGGCTGGTGCTGTACTTCTCCATGTACTCGGACATGTCGACGCGAATCATCGCGTCCTCTGAGCCAAACATCGCCTCGGCCAGCGCCTTGGCCAGCTCGGTTTTCCCGACCCCGGTCGGCCCGAGGAACATGAACGAGCCGATCGGGCGCGTCGGGTCTTTCAGTCCACTGCGCGCCCGGCGAATGGCCCGGGCCACCGCGGAGACGGCTTCATCCTGCCCGACCACGCGCTCGTGCAGCACCTTCTCCAGGTGCACCAGCCGGTCGCTTTCCTTCTTTTGAAGCTGCGTGACCGGCACGCCTGTCCACTGAGACACCACCTCGGCGACATCTTCAGGCTCCACCCGGACGTCAGTGCGAACGCCGCTTTCGTCCACGCGCGCCGGCGCATCCGCCAGTTTTGCGCGCAGCTTCTGCTCCTTCTCGCGAATGGTGGCCGCCAGCTCAAAGTCCTGGTGTAGGATGGCCTCATCCTTGGCGGTGACCGCTTCGCGCAACTGGGCCTGCAAGCGGTCTGTCTTGGTCGGCTTATCCGCTTCATCGAGGCGCACCTTCGCCGCACTTTCGTCGATCAGGTCGATGGCCTTGTCCGGCAGGAAACGACTGGCGATGTAGCGCGATGACAGGGTGACCGCCTCATGCAGCGCATCATCCGTGATCGTCACGCCGTGGTGAGCCTCATAGCGTCCGCGCAGGCCGCGCAGGATCTCTTCGGCCTCCGCCTCAGAAGGCTCGTTCACCTGGATCGTGGCAAACCGCCGCTCCAAGGCCGCATCTTTTTCAACGTACTTCTGGTATTCGTCCAGCGTCGTGGCCCCGATCAGCTGGAGCTCACCGCGCGCCAGTGCCGGCTTCAGAATGTTGGAGGCGTCGATCGCCCCTTCCGCGCCGCCTGCGCCGATCAGCGTGTGCAGCTCATCGATGAACAGAATGACCTGGCCGTCTTGGTAGATTTCATCGATCACCTTTTTGAGCCGGTCCTCGAACTCCCCGCGGTACTTGGTCCCCGCCACCAGGGAGCCCATGTCGAGCATCATCAGGCGCTTGTTGCGCATCTCGGCCGGCACCTGACCCGCCACGATTTTTTCGGCAAAGCCTTCCGCAATAGCGGTTTTCCCCACCCCGGGTTCCCCGATCAAAACAGGGTTGTTCTTCGTCCGCCGCGCCAGGATCTGCACCAGCCGGCGCACTTCCTTGTCCCGGCCCACAACCGGGTCCATCTTGTTTTCGCGCGCCAGCTGGGTCAGATCGCGGGCGAGTCCATCCAACGTCGGGGTCCCTGCGCTGGCCGGCTTGCTTGGCCGCGCACCAGTTGCCCCGCGGTGCTTAGCCGCCGCGTCGCTGATGCCCATCTTCTTGAGCACCAGTTGGCGCGTTTTGGCCAGGCTGAGATCCAGGTTCTGCAGGATGCGCGCCGCCAAAATATCGTCTTCACGCAAAAGCCCCAGTAAAATATGCTCGGTGCCAATTTTCAGTGCGCCCAGTCGCTTGGCCTCATCGCCGGCAAAGCTCAGGATCTCCTTGCCTTTTGGCGAGTACGGCAGATAGGTGTCCGCAGAAGGCGTCCCGGTCGTTGAGCCGTAGCCGGTGAAGCGCTCGATTTCATCGTGTACATCCGCTTCGGTCACGGACAGCTGACGCAGCGTCTTACCCGCGATGCCCTCTTGTTCCATCACCAGGGCAATCAGCAAGTGCTCCGTCCCCACGGCATGGTGGTGAAAATACTTAGCTTGTTCCTGTGCGATCATCAGTACGTTCTTAGCACTTGGGGTAAACAGATTGTCCATAAGCACGCTCCTTCGTCTTGGTTGATTCTATCTTTCATACCGCAAACTGTCGAGAAATGCAAGCATCAACTGCGCGCGCAGCTGCGTTTCATCGCTGCGTGAAGCCACCTGCAACGTCTGATGCCGCAAAACGTTGAGCATCACATTACCGGTTTGGCGCGAGATCACTTCTTCATTATACAATTGTTGAATCATCGCCTGCGCGTCTCGTTCACTCAATCGGGCTGGTAAGTGCGCCGCCATCACGTTGAGCAGGTCATCCGCACCGCGCAACGCTACCCGCACGATCCGGATGTACCCGCCGCCGCCGCGCTTGCTTTCGACAATGTAGCCTCGCTCAGGGGTGAAGCGCGTCTTGATCACATAGTTGATCTGCGATGGCACACAGTTGAACTGTTCGGCCACATCCGCGCGGCTGATCTCCACTTGGCGCTGCGCCTCAAGCATGGCCTTGAGGTACCCTTCGATCACGTCTGACATGTTTTGTCCTTGCACATTATCCCCCCTCGCTGACTTTGACTAACCTTGACGTTCTAATCATTATACCGGTTTTAAATCAAAACACAAAAAAACTGACGCTTACACGTCAGTTATCTTGATCGGGAAAACGGGATTCGAACCCACGACCTCTACGTCCCGAACGTAGCGCTCTACCAAGCTGAGCTATTTCCCGATTGAAGCGGAAGACGAGATTCGAACTCGCGACCCCCACCATGGCAAGGTGATGTTCTACCACTGAACTACTTCCGCAATTTCAATTGTTCCGGTGACCCGGAATGCACCCAGTAGGAGTCGAACCTACAACCTTCTGATTCGTAGTCAGACACTCTATCCAGTTGCGCTATGGGTGCGTATTATTAATGTCACTGCCGAGAGTCGGGTTCGAACCGACACGGTAATCACTTACCGCAGGATTTTAAGTCCTGTGCGTCTACCAGTTTCGCCATCCCGGCGGAAAGTGAAAAGCGGAAGACGAGATTCGAACTCGCGACCCCCACCATGGCAAGGTGATGTTCTACCACTGAACTACTTCCGCAAGATTATTCAATTACTGCCGACTAGAGGGTTCGAACCTCCGACCCCCTGTTTACAAGACAGGTGCTCTGCCAGCTGAGCTAAGTCGGCATCGATGCGGGTGAAGGGACTCGAACCCCCACGGTGAAAACCACTAGAACCTAAATCTAGCGCGTCTGCCAGTTCCGCCACACCCGCAGATCATGATTCTAATAGAAAATGAGCCGTGACAGGCTCGAACTGTCGACCCTCTGATTAAAAGTCAGATGCTCTACCAACTGAGCTAACGGCTCAATGGAGGATACAGGGCTCGAACCTGTGACCCTCTGCTTGTAAGGCAGACGCTCTCCCAACTGAGCTAATCCTCCATAAATGAAGCGCGGCAGCTTCCTACCCTCGCAGGCAGTCACCCACCAACTACTCTCGGCGTAGAGAAGCTTAACTTCTGTGTT
>NZ_RHOH01000011.1 GCF_003946115.1 Lacticaseibacillus daqingensis
CTCGCAAGGTCTTAGGCTGGAAGACACCATCAGAAGTCTACCTGGGTAAAAAGTTGCACTTGAGTTGACAATTCGTCGTGCTATTCTAATTCCTGGCCGGCCGCTTGATCCACGTAGAAGCGACAAGGATGGGCGGCCAGCTTCAGCAACGTTGCGGGCAGCTGATTCGTCGGCGCCGTCCGCACGGTCTTGCGCACGATCGCCGCCTTCTGGGCCCCGGTCGCCATCAGTACCACTTGCTTGGCCGCGAGAATTTGCGCAAAGCCCAGCGTGATCCCGGACTCAAGCGGAAAGTCCTGATCGAAATACTTGCGCATCACCCGCTTGGTCGTCTCGGCCAGCGCCACCTGATGCGCCTGCGCGGTCACCTCGACCCCGGGTTCATTGAAGCCGATGTGCCCATTCATGCCGATGCCTAACAGGATATAGTCAATGCCGTGCAGGGCCACAAAGTCATTGATGCGTGCGATTTCCTCGGGCAGATCCTCAGCGTCGGTGCGAAAAAAGTGAATTCGGCGCGGACTGATCTGCGCAGGCGCAAACAGGTGGGTGGTCAGCGTTTCGATACAGGTCCCTTTTGTTTGAGGCGTCAACCCGACCCACTCATCAAGGCCCAAGAATCTGACGCGGCTCAGATCCACCTCGCCTGCCAGTGCACGCCTTGCGAGTTCTCGCATCACCGGGATCGGCGTATCGCCCGCGGCAATGCATAGTGTCGCGTCCGGCTTCTGCTGAACGACCGCCACAATTTCATCAACAACTTGCGTCACCAGCTGCGCGGTAGACCGAAATACTTGATCGTTCATCGTGTTCCTCCTCAACCAAAAAGAGACCCGCAAGGCGAGTCCCTCATCAATCAGACAACGCTACCAGACCGACTCTTGCTGTGGCTAAATGCCATCCTCATCTTCGTCAGGCGCATCCGTTGCGTCATCCGAAAGATCTAACACCTGCGCGGAGCGTTGCGTCACCGCAACTAACGCATTGGCGTAGTCCGGCAGGGACGCGTAAGTGCCAAAGATGGTTTCGAGCAACGAGGCAAGATTGCACCCCGCCACCACGACCACATCGTGCCGATTAAACGCCAGCTTGGCGGCTTCTTTGTACGGCGTGCCCCCCACGAGGTCGGTAAAAATCAAGGTCGGCGTGTCGGTCAGAGCTGCCTGCAGTTTGCCGCTCAGTGCTTCTTCACTTAAGTCTTCGGTGAAGTCGATAAACGTAAAGGTGTCTTGCGGCCCCGCTAGCAGGTCCAGCGCCCCTTTCATCCCGGTCGCGAACCGCCCGTGACCCGTAACGATCGTCTGATATTGTGCCATCTTTCTAATCCTCTCTTACATAATGCCGAAGAAGGAGCAAACGATACAAAGGACGAAGACGACGGCAATCAAGACGATTGGCGAGACCTTCTTTTTCTTCAGCAGCCAGAACAGGAAGAACGTGAACGCTAACGGCAGGATATTCGGGAAGACCTTATCCAGGAAGTCCTTCTGCAGCGCAACGGTCCCGATCTTCACCTTCAGCGACAGGGAAACATACGAACTGATCAAAGCGCCGATCACTGTCAGCCCCATGATGGTCGCAACGCGGGCGATGATCTCCGAGTTTTCCTGGATCACATCGATCGCCTTGGTCCCCAGGTTATAACCCAAGTGGGCAAACGGGATCCGGCAAAGGAATACGCCAACATAGACCAAGAAGTACAGGATCGGGCCAAGCGGATTGCCTTTCGCGGCAAACGACGCGGCGATCCCGCCGACGATCGGCATCAGGGTGAACCAGTAGATGGCATCCCCGATCCCGGCCATTGGACCAAACAGGCCGTTCTTCAGCCCACGAATCGTCTGACGACTCACATGCTTCTCTTCCATACTGGTCAAGAGCCCCATCAGGATGGAAACCAACGGTGGTGAGGTGTTGATGAACTCCATGTTGTCGGTCATCGCCTCGGATAAGCCCTTCTTGTCCTTGCCGAAGATCTTCTTCCACACTGGGACCTGGGCCCAAGCCCAGCCACCGGCCTGCATCCGCTCATACGAGAACGCGGCTTGCAGCAGGGAGGAGCGAATCCCCAGCATGGTGATATCATGGCTCGTCAGCTTCTTGTCTGAACCCTCAGATGTTGGCGTGGTTTTGATTTCATCAGATGCCATCTTCTTCACCTCCACTTACACCGCTTTGTTTAAGCGCTTCGATCTGATCTTGCAGCTTCTTGTTCTTCTTATCCCGGAAGAATTCGATCATCGCGAAGACCACCCCGATGACCGCTGCCGGCAAAACGTTGCTGTAGTTGATGAAGGATGCCACCACGAAGCCGAGTAACAGGAACGGCAGGTATTCCATCCGTAACAGCACCTTGAGTAGCATGGCGAACCCAACGGCTGGCAGTGCGGCCCCCGCAAGTTCGAACCCGTGGATCAGCCACTTCGGCATCGCTTCGACCAGCGCCTGCATCGGCGTCTGGGCCGCGTATGCCGACAGGAAGATCACGATGAAGAAGGCGGCGCAAACGATTGCCATCATCAGGTAAGCGTAACGGCCAAACTTTTTCGTGTCAGCCTGCTCAGCGGCCTTGTCCATGCCGGGCATGAAGACCGTGAAAATTGAGTAGAACATCAGGAGAATGTATTGCATTAACATCGCAAACGGCAGGGATAACGACATTGCCGTCGCAGGCGCAACGCCTGTCGTGTGCGCGATCACAACGGTCATGATCCCGCAGACTGCAGGGTTAGGCGGCTGGGTCCCACCAGCAGGCGTCAAACCAGCGAAGGCCAGTTCGGTCAACCCACCAGCAATGATCCCCATCTGCACATCGCCCAGAATAAGGCCCGCGACCGTACATGAAATGATTGGTCGGAAGATGTAAAGGACTTCCAGCCAGGAATCCAACCCCGCAACGATCGCGAAGAGTCCCAGCATCAGCCCTTGCATTAAGGTGATTGCCATCTGACTTCCCTCCTCAGGAAAGAGTGCTTTAGTTGTGGTTAGAAGTTCACTTGTGTCTTACGATCGCCCGGCACGTCTTGGATGTAGACATTGACACCTGCATGAACGAGCCGCATCAAGTCGTCCTTGTCTTGTTGGTCCACATAGACCTTCTTGGTCACTTCTTCTTTGCCCGGGGCAAAGTGCATGTTCCCAACGTTGACTTCCTTGATCGGCACCCCACCTTCAACCAGTGCCGCAGCATCGCCAGGAGTCTTCACCACGATGAAGATCTTCTGCCGGTCGGCTGCTTTGCTGATGATGTCGATGGTTTTTTGCAGCGTGAAGAACCGGATCTGAGCGCCGGATGAATCCGCTGTGCTCTTCATCAGCTTCTGTTGCAAAACGTCCTCAGATGCTTCGTCATTAGCAACTAGAATGAGATTGGCCCCCAGAGTCTTGGTCCAAGTAACCCCCACCTGTCCATGAACAAGTCGATTGTCGATCCGTGTTAGCAAGATATGTGGTTCTGCCATTGTCTCTTCTCCTTTGTCTTTGACGAAAAACACCTTAGACTTCGCGGGTGCGATCGCCGAGCTAAAATACACAACATGGTTCTTTTGGTTCACATACGTGGTCGTCGCCTTCACATACGAAGTCCGTGGCGTCGCGGTCAAAAACCCGCGCAGGCGAGACGGCACATTATCGACACCGGTCTGGATCGCGTGCTCCAGCATCGCCGGAGACAAACCATAGCGGTGGGCTAACAGCGGGATCAACTCATTGTCTTGGATCTCCTTTGCCGTCAACATGGGAAAGTGGTCAAACGCCATGTATGTCGTGCGGTCGATCAGCGGCTGCCGATCGGCCAGGTACAGCTGACTGACTTTGTACAGATAGTCATTATCCGAAAGGTGCATCATCTGGCGAATCGACGGCTCCTGACCGTCTGCGAGGATCAAGAACTCACGCAGTTCGATGTAAAGCGAGTGTCCACGCGCGCGCAATTGGACGCTCGGTGCATCGACAAAGCTGATCTCCTCATCGCTATTGAAGCGATCGCGGACAAAACTACCTTGCCCCTGCCGCTTTTCGATGTAACCCTTCTCTTCCAGCTCCGCAAGCGCTTTGCGCACCGTGATCCGACTGACGTCGAAGAGGTCACAAAGCTGTTTTTCGGAAGGAAGTTTGACCCCGATCGCCAACTCACCGTTGTCGATCTCACGCATCAGTTCAGCCGAAATCTGTTCGTATTGCCAATATGGTTGTCTGTTCATGATAATCACCTGCTTGTTATGTTCGTATGACAACCATAGCCTGAGTATAGTGCGCCCCAAGCGAGGATGTCAACGCTTACAATTAGAAAAAGTCAAAATTTCTAGCTACGAATTGCCCGTGTATCAACGTTCTAACACATGACATGACGGATTCGCGCATAACAGGGGCACCCCCTGCATCATTGCCGTGTCCAACAAAATCAGCGCTAGATCAACGTTCCAGCGCGGCTTTCCAACATAACAAGTTGGCTCACCTGCGCTTTCTGCATAACAAGTGTGCGCGCACAACGCGCCTTCGTCAACTGATATCGAACCGCCCCTTCGCATCGCTGATGACCCTGCCGGTTTCTTATTTTGGCGTGGCCGCCAGCAGAGATCCTGGCCCACCCCGTGAATTCGGTGTCACACCAAAAGAGGCTGAGACGAAAAGCGGTTTTAGCCCAGAGTATAAGAGCGGCTCCCTGCAAAACCCGAACTTAGGTTTTGTAGGGAGCCGCTCTTATACGGTCAGGGCGTTGCTTTTTGTTTCGTACTATTCCGGAATAGTTGTGATTCATTCTTGGGCCGTTAATTATGTCTCAGTCTCTTTGAATCACCCTAACCCGGCGTCACTTCAACGCCAGCCGAATCGCCCACACGATCCCGTACACCAGTGGCGGCAACATGATCAGCCCGAAGCACCCGAGCCCCAGGCGCACCTGCAGGTTGACATTGCTCAGCCAGTAGTCAAGCCGGCGCACGCGGGTGACGTGGTCCGTGATAACGATGTCCGCCATGGCCGGGATCTCCAGCAGGTTGCGTTTGAGCAGCGCCGCGTTCGCGCTGGTCAGCGTTTCGGTGAAGATGTTGCCATCTGTGGTCTGAAAATCAACGACGGCCCAGGTAATGGTCTCGCGCGACCAAAAATGGTGGTTGCCCGGGATGCTCATCCGCCGCTGCTTCAGCTTCATCGCCTGAATGTGCGTGTAAGGGTAGCTGAAGTACGCGGTGGGGTCATCGAGAAACTCGATCACCACCAAGAACAGCATCCGGCGGGTGGTGAACACCAGCAGGCGGTTGCCGCGCAGGCTGGCTTGCGCGGCAACATAGGCCTTGGCGGTCGTCATTTTGGGCGCGTACATCCCCATCACCCCGTCCGAGCCGGCGGCCGAGTTGGCCTCGTTGGTCATCGGCAGCAGGTTCACGAGCTGCTCCCCTGGTGCCAGCAGGTCCGTCACCTGCGCCAAGACTTGGTGCATCGTGATGTACATCGCCGCCTCGCGCGCCTTGTAGCGTTGCTGCAGTGCGCTGGTCAGCCCGCGCGGCTTCGTGGGAATGCCATTCATGGCGTTCACCACTTCAATAAATGGGTTCGATAGAATCGGCATGCTACGCCCTCCCTTGACGCAACTTCTTGCGCCCACGCGACAGGTCCTGATAAACCGCCGCGCGCGAGCACTTCAGCTGCTTGGCGATCTCCGCCGGCGTCAACCCCTGCACAAAATACAGCGTAAACACCTGCCGTGCCCTTGGCTCAAGCGGCGCCAGCAGGTCGGCCAGTGCATCGGGACTGGCGGCCGGCGGCGCCGCTAGGTACACGGTATCGATGTCCAGCGCGTCAAAGTTGCCCGCCAGGCCGCGCACGTAGTCGACCGCCTGATGCTTGGCAATGGCCCCGAGCCAGCTTGAAAATGCGCCCTTGGCCGGATCGAACTGACCGATGCGTGTCCACACCTTGTAGTACACCCGGTTTTCCACATCCTTCAGCGCGTTTTGCGCCTCGGCGGCCGGCAGGTGCCGCTTGATGACCGCGCGCACGAACTCCCCGTGCGCCGTGATCAGCGCCAACAGCGCGTCATCGGACTGCGCGCGCAACGCGGCGACAAGCGCGTCATCTTCCATGGCCGATCCCCCCTTTTTCTCCGCTACACCTATCATACGACGCGCCGACCGGATTTCTGACAGCCAAAGCGCAAAAAGTCGCGGCCACCCCCTGAAATTCGTTACGATAGAGGAAGAAAGGTGGTGCGCCCATGAGACCCACGATTGCCATTGTTGCCGACACAATGTCGGAGCCGTCCGATGTGATCAACTACAATAACGCCGATATCATTCCGAATATGATCAAAAACGCGCTGATCCAAACCGGTGGCACCCCCATCGTCCTACCGTTCCCCGAGCAGTACGGGCTGGTGAACACGCTGGTGGACCAGTACATCCGCCTGTTCGACGGGTTGATGCTGCCGGGTGGGCCGGATATCGACCCGCAGTTTTACGGCGAGGACCCCACGCCGCAAATGGGCCACGTCGTCTACCCCGAGGACGTCTTTGAGCTGGCGCTGATTCGCGCCACGGTGAAGGCAGGTAAGCCGATTTTTGCCATCTGTCGAGGGATGCAGATCCTCAACGTGGCGCTGGGCGGGAACCTCTACCAGGACCTGGAAAGCAACTTCCCCACCGCCACCATTCGCCACGCGCAGGCGCCCAACGGCCAGTACCCGCACCACCCCGTGCGCGTCCGCGACGGCAGTCACCTGCACGCCGTGATCGGCAAGCGCGCCATCGTCAACTCGCGCCACCACCAGGCCGTGCGCCAGCTGGGACACGGTCTGCAGGTCAGCGCCACGGCCCCGGATGGGGTGGTCGAGGCGATCGAAAGCACCCACGGCGACCAGTGTCTGGGCGTCCAGTGGCACCCCGAGAACCTGTACCTAGACGACCACATCCAACTCCGCCTGTTCGCCGACCTGATCCGCCGGGCCCAGGGCCGCAGGATCTAGCTCAGAAGGGCCGCCACGCCCGGCGCCCATTTTAGTCTACCGCGTTAAGGGGTTCTGACCTGACAGGGGGTGGGCCAAGTCGGTATGATTAAGTTAGGTCACCAATCTAAGCAAAGGAAGTGAGCTCATGCGCCCCATTATTGCCGTTACCACCGACACCATTCCAGATCCGTCCGTCAACACCAAGCCCAACACGGTCGACATCGCCCCGACCATGTTCAAGGACACCATCCTCCAAGCCGGCGGGGTGCCGATCATTATCCCTTACCCGAGTCACCCTGGCCTGATCGACGAAATGATCGCCGCCTATCTGCCCCTGTTCGATGGGCTCCTGCTCCCTGGTGGGCCAGACGTTGACCCGACCCTGTACGGCGAGCAACCGAGCCAAGCGATCGGCGAAACCAATCCGCCACGCGATCAGTTCGAGCTCGCCTTGATCCGGGCCACCCACGCAGCGCGCAAGCCGATGTTTGGCCTGTGCCGCGGCAGCCACATCCTAAACGTGGCTTTTGGCGGCACCCTGTATCAGGACCTCGCCACGCAAAACCCGGCGGCCCTCCGCCACCTCCAGCGCACCTCCGGCGAGTACCCGACCCACCACGTCAACATTGCGGCCAACTCGCGGCTTCAACGTCAAATCGGTGCCACCGCTTACGTCAACTCGCGGCATCATCAGGCGGTGCGCACCGTCGGCCGCGGCATGCGCGTGGCCGCCACCGCACTGGACGGGACGATCGAGGCCTTCGAAAGCATCGACGATGACCTGGTGCTTGGCCTGCAGTGGCACCCCGAGAACCTCTGGGCCACCGCGCCGGAGCAGCTCAACATCTACCACGATTTCATCCAGCGCACCCTAGCGCACCGGATCCATCGACAGGCCGCCGCGCCCCCCGCAACAGAACAGGTTGCGGCAGAACAGGCCGGCTAAGGGCACAGCACAAAAAACCACGGAACAGAAAAGGACGAGCCCACGAGGGGACTCGTCCTTTTCTATTGGGTCAGCCACCGACCGCGTGACGCTTATGGCGCCGGCACGTACCGCAGCACCGCCACTACTGGCTGATCCTGCATGTTTTCCGGTAGCACCCGCACCTCTCCGCCTTGGGCCAACACAGCGTCGGCCAAGTCGTTGAGCAGGTTGTTGTGCTTGGCGCGCTCGGACTTGAACTCCAGGCCGCCGTTGTCCAGTCGGGCGTTGATGCGGGCGCCTTGGCGAATCACCAGCATCGCCACGGCGTGCTGGTTCAGCGCGCTGATGACGCTGCCCAAGTCCTCACGGAACAGGCCGCTGCCGCGCGCCTTGTCCAGCGTTGCCAGCGTCTTTTGGTGCCGGCGGATGCCGTTGTCGAGGCGCAACACGTTCAGCGCCGCATCAAGGTCGGCCAGCGTCAGGCCCCCCGGGTTCAGTTCCACCTGCATGGAGCCGCTCAGGTAGCTGTTGCGGCTCACCTCGCGGAACACCGCCAGGTTTTGCGGCAGGCCGAACAGGATCAGGCGGCGCTGGTTCGGCTTGGAGAAGTGGTCGGCAATGTAGGTGTCCACCGCCTGGTAGTACCGGCGCTGGTCGATTTCCTCCTCCGCCGACTTCTCGTTGTGACCGTGGTAGCTGACGTGCCCCGGGCCGATCGTCTGCGCGTTGGTCTCGCCGCCGCGCAGCTCCGTCCCCAGCGTTCCCTTGAGCGTCAGCGGCGCATCCGCTGCCAACTCGGTAGCCGTCAGCACATCGCCCATGTTGTGGTACAGCGCGATGCTGTCACGCTGCAGTGCCAGCAGATCGAACTCAAAATGCCGCTGCATATCCAAAAGCATCGGCAGCACCTGCGGCATCTCGGTGACCATGGCCACCTCACTGACCGGATACTCCAGCGCGCGGGCGTACACCTGCTGGCCATCGCTCAACAGGCCCAGCCCCGGGCTGGCCACATCCGCCAAGCGCTTCGGGTCGCTCAGCCACGGGTCCAGCTGCGCGTCAAAGGCAGTCCAGGCGGCGTCCGGCCACGTGGTCGCCATCACGTCCTTGGCGTGATTGATCAGGTGGCGCAGCGTCAGCCGGTTTTTCTCCAGCTGATTGGCCTCGATCGGCAGGTACAACGACACACATGGCGTCGTCGCGGTGGCAAGAAATTGCTGTAAGGATAACTCCGTCTGAATAGGCATCGCAAAACTCCTTTCGCAAGCGGCCACGGTGGCACCTGGCCCTGGTGGCAGGTCCCACCGTGCGTCGCTTGGCTTGACCAGGGCGACCGGGAGGCGCGGTTGCGCCTCCCACTACCTCTAGCGTACCAAGTTTGAGGGTGGCGCGGCAACGTTGAGCCTTTCACCGCAAGCCGACGATGATTTAAATTGTGATAACTAATTATTTTATCGTTCGGGCCGAATTTGGTGTGCCTGTTTTATTCATTTTGTATTGTCAAGACATAGTTGTTATCATAAGTTGTATTCACGGACGTTGCTTACTGCCAACCTCAGAAAGGATCTCATCATGCGTATTGGTAAACCCATCATCAGCTTCACCGCCGCTTTGCTCCTTCTCGGCGCCGGCGTCGTGTTCTTCGTCCACACCCCCTGGACCGACCGGCTGAACCCGCTGATCCCAACCACCACCAGCTACGCCACGGTGCCACGCGACACGCAGACCTACACCAACGTCAAGCTCTACACCCGAGCCGGCAAGCCGCTGCCCGACACGCTCGGACGCGTCGGCGGTTTTGATGCCACCCGACAGTTCATTCAGATCCACCACAAGGGCCAGTACGTGCAGCGCATCCGCTACATCGCCCAGCTCCCGTACCCAGCGGCGCACTAGCGACACGAAAACAGACCACCAGACTGCCCGCACACGACTTGCGGAAGCGTCTGGTGGTCTGTTTTTTGAAGGATGCACGAGGTCACTCGTCCGGTACGTACGCCAGCAGGTCCCCGGGCTGACAGTCGAGCGCCTGGCACAGCGCGGCCAGCGTTGAGAAGCGGATCGCCTTGGCGCGTTCGTTTTTGAGAATGCTGAGGTTGGCCTCGGTGATGCCGATCGCGGCGGCCAAGTCCACCCCCTTGACCTTGCGGCGCGCCATCATCTCGTCCAGGTGCACGACGATCATACCAGCCCCTCCGTTTCTTCTTGCAGGCTGACCCCATACGCGAACACGTAGCCCATGATGAGCACGCCGAACACCGCCGTCAGGGGCAAAAACGGGTTGAACGACATCCCACCACCCAACGTTGCCGGCGTGAATGTGGCCAGAAGCCACCGGGTCAGCCATGGCAGCACCAGCTCGTGCAAACCAACGTTCACCAGACCCACGTACCCCGCAGTGATCAGCAGGCGCGCGTTGGCCCGCGTGAACACTTCCGCCTGCGCAATGCGGCTAAAGAACCGCACCCCCAGCCACAGCAGACAAGCGATCAGCCCCAGCTGCACCAGTTGCAGGCTGATCAGGATCACCCGCACCCCCAGCGTCACGGTTCCCATCAGCACCCAGTCATCATTGATCAGCCCGCCGACAAAGCCGGAATAATCCGAGTGGTACGGCGCGATCAGGTTAGCGTTGGTGTATGTGTGCCCCCCGTGGATCACCGTTGGCAGGCCCAACCGCCCCGACAGCACGACCAGCATCGACAGCCCCACCGCGATCAGCAACACCTGCAACACGACCCGCACGAACACCGCCATCCACGTCATCGCCCGCTTCGAAATCATCATTTGTCCCGCCTCCTTGGATGGCTTCAGTATCGCACGACGATTATCGATTTGCAACAAGAATATATCGATAAACGATAATTTCAGACCAACAGCAAAACCGCTTGCCAGCCTCGGCTCAGCGCGGGAAGAATCCAGCACGGTCTGCCACGAACGCTTGCCCATCAATCTCGGCCCGCCCGGTTCGTGCTGTTTTCTTGAACACCTGAATCGGATCGACATTGGGATGATTAGCATAAATGACGATCACCGTCGGATTGACCCGCTTGTAAAAGCCGTACTGCCTCACGTAGAGATTGTAAGACCCACGCCAACTCAGCCAGCTCACTGTGGTATAGGTCACCGCATAAGTCTTGCCCCGCACCCGCATCCGGAATGCGTCCGAAAACAGCATCTCTCTGCCTCGCACTTCGCCGAACGTCGACACCGACGTCTCTTGAGTCAACGCCAAAACCCCGGCAAGCGTGAGCAGGACCGCCAACCGGGTTGCGATACGCCCCACGATCCCGAGCTGAATGGCGCCATTGTTGCGCAAAATGAGCGCGCCGGTGCACAATAGCACGCAAATCAGTTCAGCCAGCGCGCCAAGGGGTGTTTGGATCAGTACAATGTTGGCCAAGCTCCCGACTAAGGCCGACATGAGTGCAACAGCAGTGAAGAGCCTTTTTTCTTTCTTCATGGGGCCTCCCGGATGACGTCAAAAAGCTAACTGACGTCATTATCCGTCAGCTAGCCTTTGAACAGGGAGATTAAATTGCGTGACTTAATCAAAGCTTACTTTAGGCGTAAGCTTTTCGACTTACTTACTTCTTTCCGGTCTTCGTCTAGCTACGCAAAGCAACGCAGAAGCAAATAGCTACGGCCCAGCACTCAGTCCCAAAGTACAGGACCAAGCACTGGGCCTAGGCTATTTGTTCTGCTAAGAACGCTTCGCCTCCGTCCGGCTACGCCGAACTCCGGTGGCGTGCAGGCTTCGCCGGCACGCATGCTCTGCTCTGGTTCATCGAGCTGCGTGGCGCATGAGGGTTGGGCTAAGTCATCCTGCCACTCGCGCCTAAGTGCGGGCGCAAGCGTCAGGCTGCCTTAGCCCAACCCTCATAACCGCGCCACTTCGCTCTTGTTACTTGATCTCCTTCCAAGACCACTCCAGGACTTCTGGGATGTCCTCGCCGTTTTCACGGATGTAGTCGTGGTGGTACTGGAGGGTATCGTCCATCTTCTGGATGAAGGCACCGGCCTTTTCCGCGTAACCTGGCACGTGGGCGATGATATCCTTGGCCAGGTGGAAACGGTCGAGCTCGTTCAGGGCGCGCATGTCGAACGGCGTGGTGATTGCGCCTTCTTCACGGTAGCCATGCACGTGCAGGTTGTGGTTGTGGCGGTCGAAGAAAATGTCTCGGATCAGGTCTTCGAAGCCGTGGAAGCCGAAGAAGACAGGCTTATCAGTGGTGAAGTAGCGGTCGAATTCTTCATCGCTCAAACCACGGGGGTCGCGGTCAGGGCTCTTGAGCTTGAGCAGGTCCACCACGTTGATGAAGCGGATCTTCAGCTCTGGGAAGTTGTCGTGCAGCAGGTTGATGGCCGCCAAGCTTTCCATGTTTGGCTCAGTCCCGGCAGCGGCGATGACCACGTCGGGTTCCACGCCATCGTCGTTGGAGGCCCAGTCGATACGCTTGAGGCCCTTGTCGGCCAGCACTTCGGCTTCGGCCATGGAGTAGAACTGCGGCCGCGGCTGCTTGGAGGTGATCAGCAGGTTGATGGTGTTTTGGCTGGTGAACACCTTCGGCGAGATCGCCAGCAGGGAGTTGGCGTCGGCCGGCAGGTATTCGCGGATGAACTCACCCTTCTTTTCGGCCAAGTGGGTCAAGATGCCTGGGTCTTGGTGCGTGTAGCCGTTGTGATCCTGCTGGAAACTGGTGGAAGTCGATACCACGTTCAAGGACGGGTATGGCTTGTGCCAGTCTTCGCGGCTGGCTTCGCGCATCCACTTGAAGTGCTGCGTCAGCATGGAATCCACGACGCGCAGGAACGCCTCGTAGGAGGTGAACAGGCCGTGGCGGCCAGTCAGCGTGTAGCCTTCGTTGAAGCCTTCCGCCTGGTGTTCAGACAGCTGCGAGTCGATGATGCGCCCACTTGGGGCCAGCCCTTCGTCGCGGCCTTCGTGGTTGATCGGTTCGAGCCACTGCCGGTTGGTGGTTTCAAACAGGCCGAACAGGCGGTTACTCATGGTTTCATCCGGGCCAAAGACGCGGAAGTTATCCGGGTTGAGCTTGATCAGATCGCGCAGGTAATCGGACCAGATGATCATATCCTGCTTGACGTTTTGGCCGCGCTTGGAGTTATCCAGCGCGTAATCGCGGAAGTCTGGGAGCACCAGCGGCTTAGCGTTCTTGCCGACGTTGGTGATCGGGTTCGACGCCATGCGCTTGTCACCCTTCGGCGTCATCGCCTTGAGTTCAGGACGCAACACGCCGTTGTCGTCAAACAGTTCTTCCGGCTTGTAAGACTTCAGCCAGTCCTCCAGGGATTCCGCGTGCGTCATGTCGTCGCGCTTCACTGGGATCGGGATCTGGTGGGCACGGAAGGAGCCTTCGATCGGCTCACCGTCCCAGCTTGCCGGGCCGGTCCAGCCTTTTGGCGTGCGCACGATCAGCACTGGCCAGTGCGGCATCGTGGTGTCGCCGGTTTCGCGGGCGTGCTTTTGGATGGCCTGGATCGACTCGATGGCGCTATCCATCGCCTTGGCCATCTCTGGGTTGAGCTTGTCGGCATCGTTGCCTTCAACGAAAATCGGTGCCCAGCCCATCCCCTCGAAGTACTTACGCAGGTCGTCATCAGACTTGCGCGCAAGGATCGTCGGGTTGGAGATCTTGAACCCGTTCATGTGGACGATCGGCAAAACGGCCCCGTCCGTGATCGGGTTGATGAAGGTGTTGGAGAACCAGCTGGCTGCCAGCGGGCCGGTTTCGGTTTCGCCGTCACCGGTCACGGCTGCCACGATCACGTCTGGGTTGTCGAGGATGGCGCCGGTCGCATGGCTCAGCGCATAGCCCAGCTCGCCCCCTTCGTGGATGGAGCCCGGGATCTGCGCGTTGGCGTGACTGGCCGCCCCACCTGGGAAGGAGAAGCGCTTGAAAAGGATCTTCATGCCTTTTTCATCCTGCGTGATGTTCGGGTACTTCTCGGTGTAAGACCCGTCGAGGTAAGCATTGGAGATCATCACCTGACCGCCGTGACCGGGGCCTTCAATATAGAACATGTTGAGGTCGTACTTGTTGATGATCCGGTTCAGGTGCGTGTAGATGAAGTTCTGGCCCGAAATCGTGCCCCAGTGGCCGATCGGGTAAAACTTCACGTCGCTGGATTCAAGCGGCCGCTTCAACAGCGGGTTGTCGGTCAGGTAGAGCTGACCCACAGAGAGGTAGTTCGTTGCCCGCCAGTATGCGGTCATCTTGTCAAAGTAGTCTTTCGAGGAATAGTCAACGGCTGTCGTCATGACGATACCACCCTTTTCTAATTGTTGGTTACAGTATACCACCACAAAACGGAAAAATCACTTAGAACTGCTTAAAAACACTTAAAGCGTCGCGACATCCAACTAATTGTAGTATAGGCCACCCCGCGCGCGAACTCTATTAATCTGCTTATACTGGGCAATCAGGCCACCTTGGCCAATTTATGCGCCAGTGAATATTCCGCGTGGTAAAATTAAGGTGTCGCAGGGTCTCATCTCTCAGTCATGTCAACCGACAACGCGCCTCGCGCGTCGACGAAAGGAGGCTTGAAACTGTAATCAAAAATGTGTCATAAAGTGTCATAGTAAGGTGTAATGAGGGACAATAATTGAGTGGAAGATTCCCTCGTGCTCAAATCAAACGAAATAGCCAGAAGCATTGGTGTGAAGGTCAAGATTCTTACGGAAACAGGAAACATCTTGTCAGATTTTCGTAATCTATCTTAGAGACGACAATTTCATTGTGTCTCTCACCTAAAGATAACCAATTTGTCTCTTTTAGCTATAATTTGTTTGAGCGATTAGCCAAGTAGTTTAATACCCAAGTTAATCTCCTCAAGAAGAAATGACGTAAGGCTTAATCGGCATCGTTCATGTTTTTAGCTGAAGCCGTCTTATTCCAACGAGAGGAGGTGAACCGAATGATTAAAACACACAAAATCAAAATATATCCCAACGCCACGATGCGAAAAGTCTTGAACAGCCTGTTCGACTATCGGCGGTATTGTTACAACCAAGCACTGGAAACGTGGAACGCGATGTACGACGAATCGACCATCTTGGCTGATAAGTCACGGCGTCCCAACGAACGTAAGGTACGCGACGAGCTAGTTGAGAACAAGCAGGATTGGCAATATCTTCAATCGGCGCGGGTCTTGCAACTGGCAGTCCGTGATCTGGCTAAAGGGTGGAAGAACTATTTCAACCCTAAGATGCCTAACCACGCTAAGCCGCGATTCAAGTCTAAGAAGTGGTCCAAGCATGTCTTTAAGACCGATCGTGCCAAAGTGATCGATGGGCGATTGCGGCTGGATAAGCCGCACGGTTCGGGCGTTTGGTATGATATTCGGTTGGCTGAGATACCACGCTGGCAAGGTGCAATCAAACTTGTCACCGTGATTGAAGAAGCGGACGGGTATTACGCCTGCTTAGCCATTGAGGTTACGGACACCGTCGTTGAAAAACACGGGGATCGCGTAACCGGTGTTGACGCCAATGTTGCGCGATTTGACTACAAAGATGCCAATGGGTATCAGAGGATCAATACATTGCCACAACGACTACTCAAGCTGTACCAGCACATCACCGCTTATCAGCGACAACTCGCACGTAAACGGGTAACGAATCCAACGAATTTCCGGTCTAATAATTACCGTGCAACGAGAACCAAGTTGAAGCGGGATTATCAGAAAGTCAGCCGGATCCAGGAAGACTTGCTCAAGAAGTTTACGATCAAGCTGGTTGCCGAGTGGGATGTGATTGCCATCGAGGACTTGGATAATTTGCACATGCGCATGAACAAACGTCTGGCGAAGAACCTTCACCGCTCGATGTTTGGCAAGTTCAAGCAAATGATGGTCTACAAATGCGCGTGGCGCGGTGTGAGGTTGGTGCTTGTCGATCCATTCTACCCGAGCACCCAGCGTTGTTCGCAGTGCGGCTATATCAAGACTGGTGATGACAAGATTGGCCTCAACGGCAATCACTTGTATCACACGGGACACGATGACTATGTGTGTTACCAATGCGGGGCAGTGATGCGCCGTGATGAAAATGCGGTTGAGAACTTGATTCAATATGCAAGCTAATCATTCAGGGTATGGCTAATGCCTTAAGGTTCAAGAGTTGGTCAATGTCGCAAAGGCCGATGCCTACGTGGGAATACCAATGTTGACGGGACTAAGTAAGATGCAGAATGTCAATCAAGAAAGGACATATATAAACCTTTATTGGTGCCAAAGAGACATTCTTCCACGTTTTATATAGCAGGCGGATCATCGTGAACAACTCATCATTTGACTGGATTGTCGCTGGCTTCGCGGCCTTCGCGTTCATCCTGTTGATTCGTATTCAAGCGCCACTCCCCGCCATCGTCATCGCCTTGATGATGATCGGCGTCATCTGGATCGACCGCACCCAATCTGGTGCCCGCCGATCCTGACCGGCTATCCGCTTCCGATGAGGGAGCGGATTTTTGTTTGCCACCATTTCCATGCGCTGTTTTTTGGGCAATTTCTCGGGTCTGCCCAAAAAACGCCGATAAACTACAACTTGTAGGTTGCGCACTTCAATGTATCAGTTTATATTTACCTCTTGTAATATTCATCTGCCAGAATGTTCTGGTTGCAACTAAGCTGGCTGGGTTGCGAGGTAAGGCGCGCACTTGTCCCGAACGCTTAATACTGGGAAGGTTGGGTGACAAGGTTTCTGCGTCGCTTACTGCTTTCCGGTCTTCGTTGAGCTGCGTGGCGCAAAGCAACGCAGACGTGTCCAGCTACGAACTGGCACTCGGGCCTAAGTTCAGGCCCAAGCACCAGTCCTTGCTCTGCCTGTTCGAACGCAGTGAGTTACAGGCAGACATGCGTTAGAAAGGCTAGCCAGTCTGCTAAGCCCGCTTTGCTTCGCTCTGGTAAGAAAGGAGTCACCATGGTCAAACACCGTAACCTCGATCACGAGAAGATCCTGACCGCCGCCCGCGCCATCGCCTGCGAGGATGGGTTTCAACAGCTCACCTTTCAGACCTTGGCCAAGCGGCTCGGGATCCGCTCGCAGTCGCTTTATAACTACTATGACAACATCGACGGCGTGATCGAAGCGATGGGGACGGACTTCATGAGCGCGCTGTACGCGCAGCTGATCGAAGCGTCCACCGGCTTGGCCGGTCGCGACGTCCTGGCCGCCTACGCAGAGAACGCGCATGCGTTTTTCCAGTCACACGGCGCGCTGGTGCAGCTCTTCTACTACGTGCACCACTACCCGGAAAAAAGTCCGTTCGTCCAGGCCACCGGGAAGGTCATTCAGCTTTTGAAGCGGCTGATCAGCCACGTTCACCTCGCCCACATGTCGCATGAGGCTTATGTGCAGGCGCTGATCTCCAGCGTCCTCGGCTTTTCCGTGCTCGAGGTAATGGGCTTCTTGCCCCCTGACCCCGACCAGGCTGATTCTTACGCCCAGCTGGTTCAGTTGTATCTTAATGAAGTAGTCGCCGATCCGACCCCGGTGTCGGCAGTCTAAAGGAGTGTTTTAGAGTCTATGATCAAAGATGAGTTCGGCTTCATCAAAAAGAACAAACTGATCATGTTGTCCGTTATGGTCATCATGATCATCCCCTTCCTCTACTGTGTCTTCTTCCTAAAGTCCGTGTGGGACCCTTACGGCGACACGCAGGCACTGCCCGTCGCCGTGGTCAACAACGACCACGCCGTGCAGTATCAGGGCAAGACGCTTGATGTCGGGGATCAAACCGTCAAGAAGCTCAAGAAGAATCACGAGCTCGGCTGGCGGTTCGTGACCGCCAAGCAGGCCGCGAAGGGGTTGAAGGACAACAAGTACTACACAGTTGTCACGATTCCTTCGAACTTCTCCAAAAATGCGGCCACACTGTTGGACGAAAACCCGAAGAAAATGCAGCTGACGTACAAGACCAACGACTCCCTGAACTATTTGAGCCAGGTCATCTCCGGCATCGGCGTTGACAAGCTCGACAAGGAGATCCGCGCCAACGTCACCAACGCTTACGCCAGTGCGATTTTCGACCAGATCAAAACGGTCGGCAAGGGCTTCAAGGAAGCGGCCAGCGGCGCCACCCAGCTCAATGAAGGCACCGTCAAGCTGGACGATGGCATCGACACCTACACGGTCGGCGTCTCCAAGGTGCACGACGGGATCCAGACCATGAGCCTGAAGGTCAGCCCGCTGACAAGCCAGATGAACCAAGCGGCGGCTGGGGCCACTAAGCTGAGCAACGGCTTGACCACTTACACCAACGGGGTTGGAACGCTTGCTAACGGCATCAACACCATGGCTACCAGCGTTGCCCCGATGGGTGCCAAGGTACCGCAACTCGTTGATGGCATTGGTAAGTACACAGCGGGCACCGAGCAATTGGGCGCCGGCCTGACCGAATTCCAAACGAAAACGGCGACTCTTCCTGAACGGACGAAGGCACTTCAACAAGGCGTCGTCGACTACACAGGGGGGGTTGGTCAACTTTCCGGTTACCTTGATCAGCTCAACCAGAACGTTAGTGCCATGCCAGCCAGTGTTGACGAGCTCAAAGCCGGTGCAGACACCCTGGCCACGAATGCGGATAAGGTCGAAAGCGCCCTCAAGGAACTGAAGAGCATTGCGACCGCGAACCAAACCGCGTTTGATGCGGATTATGCGGCTACAATTCAGGCGTTGAATGAGGCAGGTGTTACACCCGATAGCGCCGCTTATCAAGCCGTTGTGACACTGCACACGAACCAAACAGACCGCAATAAAGCCGAACTTAAAACACTGAACAGTATCAGTCTCAATCGCATTATCCTAAACACCGCCGCGAAAAAGATTCAGGCTGGGGTCAACGATAAACTGGTTCCAAAAACAACCGAGCTCACTGCCGCAGTTGCCAAGATTAGTGACGGTGCCAGTCAGCTCAATGAAAAGAGCCCAGAGCTAACCAATGGGGTCAACGAACTGGTTGCTAAGGTCCCCGAAATCATCACTGCGATACAACAGCTCAACAACGGTGCAAACCAGCTGAATGCGAAGAACGCCGAACTGAATGCCGGCGTGCAAACGTTAGGTAGCAGCGTGCCAACCTTACTTGCTGGCGTTCAGCAGCTACAAAACGGGGGCCAACAGCTCACCGCTAACAGTAGCGCCCTCACGAGTGGCAGCAACGAACTCGCCACCAAACTGACCGCCGGTGCCGCTCAGCTGCCACAGCTGACGGACGGCGTGGCTAAGCTCCTCGATGGCACTACGCAGTTGACCAACAATAGCGGTCAGCTGACCGATGGCATCGGCCAGCTCAACGATGGCTCCAAGCTCTTAGCCAAAGAGCTGAAGTCCGGCGCCAAGCAGGTCAACGGCATCAACCTGACCGATAAGACCGCCGACATGATGGCCGCACCGACGAAGGTCAACCACACCTTCTTCAGCAAGGTCGCTAACTACGGCCACGCGCTGGCCCCTTACGTGCTGTCCCTTGCGCTTTACGTTGGCGCACTGGTCTTCAACTTCGCCTACCCGATCCGCAAGGTTTCGCGTGAAGATGGCACCGCAACGCAGTGGTTCGCATCCAAGGTGGTCTTGGGTGGCCTGGTCGCCACCGGCATGGCACTGATCGAAGCCACATTGATCATGGCTTTTGGCATGACCGTGCAGCACGTTGGGCTGTTCTACCTGTTCGCTTGGCTGTTCGCCATGGCGTCCATGTATCTGGTCATGTTCCTGTCCATGTGGCTGGATAACCCCGGTCGCTTCGTTGCGATGGTGCTGCTGATGCTGCAACTCGGCGGTGCTGGTGGGACGTTCCCGATGGAAATCACCAACGGGTTCTACAACGCCATCCACCCATTCCTGCCAATGAGCTACTCCATCATGGGCTTCCGTCAGGCCCTGACCAGCGGGATCGCCAGTGGCACCGTCAACGGCGCCATCGGGTTCCTGCTCGGCGTCATCGTTGTCTCACTTGCCCTGCTTTGGGTCGTGATGCAATGGCTGCAAAAGAAGCACCTGATGGGTGTTTCACAGCTTGATGACAACCAGAAGCTTCAGGCAGTTGAAAAGTAACGAAGATATCTGAAAACCCGCTGATTGCGTCCAATGCAATCGGCGGGTTTTTTATTGGCCTTGTCAGTGTATCGCTACCTTTAGGTCGAAGCGAGAATCAGGCTTCACGTGTCTCGTTTCCGCGGATACGGCAGAAAGTTAGTCGCTCTGTTTGAATCTATCACATCCTAATATCGTCCATAAGCATTTCAACACAACATGAATCATCAATGATGGCCTCGAATTTACATGCTTTTAGCATTGTATTTTGAAAATAATGCGTTGTTTTCGGGGTCTATCGTGCCATGGAAGCATAGGCATGCAGTTTACTTCCAAAAATCTGACAACAACTTGAACTGCCAGGAAAATGTAAGCGATGTTACACTGACGAAGGAAGGATGAGATTAGCCCATGAATGAACGCGCAAAGATTCTACTTGAAATGATCCTTGCCCGAGAAACGATTACTCAGCAAGAAGCCGCTATCTACTTTGGTATTTCGGAGCGTACGATCCGAATTACGCTAGATGAGATCGACGCCTTCTTGATGGCTAATCATCTACCGGCGCTACAAAAACAAACGAAGACCTACTGGCAATACAACGGTGACTCTGATGCAGTCCGGCGTGTACTCGCTTTAACGAGCAAAAAAAACGCAGCCGATTTTTGGCTAGAACCGGAATACCGACTTCACCTGACCTATTGCCAGATTTTATCAGCAACCAACCGAGTAACGATTGAACAGTTAGAGAAAATTGGTCAAACAAGCCGTTCAACTGTGAATAACGACATTCGCAAGTTACGTGTGAGCTTGGCAGAAAACGGACTCCGACTCGAGGTCGATCCACGTGCTGGATTCATGGTTGTTGGTGACGAAGCGACACTTCGTATGCGTTACGTAACGGCGTGTGCATATTTACGGCGGTACTCTGCTTCCACCCCACTATTCGATGAAGCCAAGCAAGAGCTACTTCGTTACTGTGTCGAGCAACTTGAGCAGGGCCAGCGTCGTGAGCTGACCTACGAATCCTTCCTACAATGCTTTGACTATCTCGCAATTACCGTCTGGCGGTTAAATCAGGGACACGCCCTAAATGGAGATACACCAAGACAACTGCCACGTCCGTTACAGCTTCTGGAACCAGTCTTTGCGCTAAAGTTCACGGATAGCGAGGTTACTGCGATCCAGGCAACGATTCGTCAGGCCCACCTCCTAAAAGATGAGCTGATCGATCGCGGATTGAATCTAACGTTAGATCTACTCGCAAGTGAATTTGCACTATACATGAGCCATACCCTGCAAATTGCATTCTTACAATCATCAACCTTCCTTAAAAATTTAACCATGCACCTTCAAACCGTTATTAATCAGCATCAGATTCCCACCGCATCTCCCTTGTCAGCCGAGATGATGGCCAGTATTCAACGTCAATATGCGTCAACCTACACCGCGGTCCGCGAAGCCGTGGCTGCTATCCCCGCGTTAGCGGAACTAGGCTTCGGTCGCGAAGAAGATTTATGTCTCCTGACCGTTCACGTGGTATCGGGCGTTGAGCAAGCTCGCGCAGATGTGGAAAAACGACTCAAGGTATTGCTGGTATGTCACCTCGGAGTCGGAACATCACAACTTCTAAGGCTACGACTGAGTGGTGTGTTCAAGTTTCAGGCTCAGATTGCTTCAGCTAAGGATGTTGAAAATGCGGTCCCGGATGCGCCGAATTACGATCTGGTGCTGTCGACGGTGCCACTGCATGATACCTCATTGACGTATATCAAAGTATCACCCTACATTTCCGCGCCAGAGCTCACTCGACTGGGTGGGCAAATCAATCACGTGATTGACCGGCGCTTAAAAGAAAACTATCAGAACTTAGAAGAGGAGTCGCGAAGTCCAGTGCTAAAAGAATTGCTTACCCCACGTACGATTAAAACAGATGTTGCGGCAGCCGACTGGGAAGACGCGATCCGCAAGGCTGGTCAAATCATGGTCGATGCAAACATTATCCAGCCAAGTTACATTCAGCAGATGATTGACGGCGTCCGGGAATTCGGCCCCTATATTGTGATTCTACCAGGCGTTGCACTCGCACATGCCAGCGCGACTGACGGCGTTAATCGCATCGGTATGAGCTTAATTACGCTGGCTTCCGACGTTAAGTTTGGTCACAAATCAAATGACCCCGTGCACACGGTCATCTGTCTGGCAACAGTTGACCACGATACGCACCTGCGGGCGCTGTCAGAACTGGTCACCCTGCTTAACGACGAGACTTTCCAAGCCAGTCTCTCTGCCAGTGATAAAGACAGCATCGTTCAATCTATCCAGACTCTTAATCAATCGGAGGATTAACATGAAAAATAATGAGTTTTATGAAATCGTTAGCGAACAAATGGCACGTCAAAATACGAATACGGCTAAAAGTGTTGATGAAGCCGCCCACTATTGTGCCGAATCTGTTTCAAAAGGGCGCGTGATTCACGTCTTCGGGACGGGTCACTCGCAGATGTTTGCGATGGAAGTCTTCTATCGCGCAGGCGGGTTGGTTCCGGTCAATGCACTGCTATCCCCTCATTACGCCTTACAGCCTCGCGCTAAACTCAGCACATTGCAGGAACGCGTCGAAGGTTTCTCTGATCAGTACTTTGAATTGGAGAATCCGGATCCAGCCGACACGCTGATTATCGTCTCCATCTCCGGACGCAACGCGGCATCTGTTGACATGGCACTTAAAGCTAAGGCGATCGGTTGCAAAGTAATCGCGTTGACCTCACTGGCGTTTGCTGAAGGGGTATCCAGTCGCCACTCCTCAGGGAAGATGCTTAAAGATATCGCCGATGTCGTCATTGATATCGCTTGCGAAAAAGGCGATGCAGCGCTGAGTATGCCAGGGCTTGCGCCAAAATTCTGTGGCACGTCTACTGTCCTTGGCATGTTGGCAATGGAATCTATTATCGCTCGAACGGTTGAACTGATTGTCGAATCTGGCCAAACACCGCCAATCTATGTTAGTTCAAACCTCGATGAAGGTGATGAAATCAACGCTGCATACATCAAACAATATAGCCCGCTGATCACCAACCTGTAGGAGATGCTAAAAATGAAAATTATGACAGTGTGTGGCATGGGTGTTGGTACAAGTCTGATGCTCAAAATGACCGTTGAATCCGCGCTTGCCAAGCTTGGTAGATCTGCAGAAGTGCAGCACTGGGACCTTGGTACGGTTGCCGGCCAAGAGCATGACTTCATCGTGACCTCAGATGAATTCAAAGATAATTTTCGAGATGATCCAAACGTTGTATTCATTACCAACATCATGGACGTCAATGAAGTACAGACCAAACTTTCGACGTACTTTGCCGAGCGAGGTGATCAATAATGCTAGACTTCTTGCTTCAAATCGTGCAGACCCCGGCCATTATTCTCGGCTTGATCGCAATGATTGGCTTGTTGCTACAGCGCAAGTCATTCGGTGCCGTGTTCTCCGGAACAGTCAAAACAGCGGTCGGCATGTTGATTGTCGGGGCTGGTTCAACATTGATTGTGACTGAGGTGACCCCCTTCTCAACCGTCTTTTCCGAAGTGTTTCACCTTAACGGTTTTGCAACAAGCTCGGAAGCCGTTGTTGGTGCCTTGCAGACAAACGTCAAGGCAATCGCGGCAACTTCAGCATTAATCATGGGACTTGGGTTCGTGATCAATCTTCTGGCTGCGCGATTCACGCCGTTGAAGTACATCTTCTTGACGGGTCACATGATGTGGATCCTCTCCATTGTGATCGCTAGTGGACTGGTCATGGGCGGCTTTTCAAACAACATGACCGTTGTAATCGGGGCATTGCTTCAAGGAATGATCACCTCGATCTTGCCTTCGATTGCACAACCATCGGTCGAAAAGGTGACTAAGACGAGCATGTTCGGAATGGGGCACTTAACCACGTTCGGCACCGTCTTGGCTGGGTATATTGGCGGAGCCTTAGGTAATAAGGATAACGACGCGGAAGACATCAAACTTCCCGCCTATCTGAGTTTTTTCAAAGATACGGCAATGTCAGTATCAATCGTGATGGGGGTCTTCTATCTCATCTTATTCATTATCGCGGGACCGGATGCGGTCAAGTCACAAACCGCGGGCCAAAACTATTTAGTTTTTGCCCTGCTTAAGGCAATGGGCTTTACAGCCGGCATCCTTGTCCTGTTACAGGGGATTCGGTTGTTCCTCGGAGAAATTGTCCCGGCGTTCAAAGGGATCTCCGACAAGCTTGTCCCCGGTGCATTGCCCGCCTTGGACGTGCCAGTGCTCTTCGGGTTTGCACCTAATGCGTTGATGATCGGTTTCTTGTCCGGTATCATTGGCATGCTCCTAGGTATGGTAACAAGTGGTGCAGTGTTCGGGATGGTCCCACTAATCTCGATTATCGGGTCGTTCTTCACCGGTGGGGTCGCAGGTATCTTTGGTAACGCTCGCGGTGGCCGGCGTGGCGCCGCCATTGCGGGTACGGTATACGGCTTCTTACTGATATTCTCTTCGGCGCTGTTTGCACGTTTGGTCAACTTAACGCAATATGGCGTCAAAGGCGTCGGTTATGACTGCACGGATGCCGTAGTGGTCGGCCTGTTACTGAAGAACCCTTGGATTGGCATCGGCATAACGGTTGCCGCCTTCGTTCTGATGTGCGTCATTGAAGTGAGACGTAAGGCTGCCGCCCCTACTGAAGCGGCAACGTCACCTGCAGATACTAAGTAAAGCTGACCCATAGCAACTCATCTGCTAATAGTTCATCACTCCCCTATCAAGGCGTTGCAGTGTACCAGACTGTAGCGCCTTTTTAATTCTCATGAAGTCGCCAAGTTTCGCGATTCGATTAGCTCATCGTTACGCTTTTAGGCGCTTCTAAGCCACTGATCATCGCTAAAAACTACCAGTCTTATTCGTCATCTGGTACTCTCTTAATTTTATTTAAGTCGCTTATTCAGAGCAGAAATGACATTAAACAACTGCTTTGCGTCAGTTGCGCTATAAACTGCTTCGATAGACTCAGGGTCGTTCATTAGTGCAGAGAACAAGGTGCAAAGGAAGTTTAAGTCCTTATCGCCGTCACGCTTAGTCTTAATCATGATCAGTACCTTCACAACGGTATTGTCCCAGAGGATGGGGGTATCTAGCGCTACAACAAGACAGAGATTCCGTCTGAGAATCCGCTTAATATCATGTATATGAACCAAACCATTTCCGACTTCTTTGTAGTCAAGCTGCCAAAGTGCCTCAGCTTTCAGATTATCGATCTTAACGAAATACTGACGAATCTGCTCGTCAACATCCGCCTTTGAACGTGCTTTAATCCTAAGAAAACTATATTCGTTAACGTACTTTCCAATGATTTGCTGACTCAACTCATAATTAAGCGAATTTCCCTCTAATTGCTTGGAAGTTAACCGATTTGCATCCTTAATAACGAGCGTTTTTGCTGCATAACTATTCTTAATGTCTCTAGATGAAATCAGAATATCAACATCAGCCTGGGGTGATTCAGGATTTTCGATAGTTCTAACGGTCAATCTTGGAGACTTGATTCGGTTAATTCTAGCTGAGTATAGTAACTGCTCTGCACGGTTATGCGCTGTATACAAGCCAATCACCTTTGGCGCGTAACCAATTACTTCAATAGCACTTTGGAAGTACAGGATCAGATAACCATACTCCCCAATCGGCAACTCTGCACTGAGGAGCTCTCTTGAGATGATCTTTGCAGCAGAAATAGTCATCTTGGCTGCAAAGAGATAGTTACGGAAATTATCAAAAATTTCGTGACCTTGAATCGGCACCTGGTAATCAACTCGCTTTTTGAGTTGAATGATATGAAGCAAAAGCGCGTGAAGCAGCGCCGTCTGGCCTGACAAATCAATGCCAAAATTATCAGCAATCTCCGCAACCACATGCTTTAGGCACAATCCGGCCTCGTTTGCGTCCGTTTCACCCTCAACTGTTCGAATCATCTTCTTTAGCGACAGTTGATACGCAATATACTTAATCGTATTATCAGTGAAACTGACCTTAGTATGCGCACCACTTAGCAAATTCAGTAGTTCGGTAGCAACGCGCCTCTCAATAGAATCTGAATAGTGTGTATTGAAGGTTTGAGCGTAATGCAGGCGACTCTCTGCCTCAATCCGACTCACCGCGATAATTGTGTGAATGGCGATATCATTAACCATACTGTCATTGAGGTCAATATGATGGTTGCTCGTAACGCTCTTAACCACGCCACGAATCAACGCTAGCTTTGTGGCATCCTTATCGTAAGTGCCCTGATTGTACGCTGATAACCTACTAATAAAGTTATGATAAAAACAGTCAGAAATGGCTAGGCGTAGCTTTACCTCATCGCCAGTGACATAAATCCCTCTATTCGGTTTTCTGATAATCTCTAAGTCATAGCGCACGAACAGTTCTTGTACGCGCTGCATATAGCGACTAAGGGTGGAGTAACTAACAAAGATCTCGTCAGCAAGATCCTCGTACCGAAGAAATTCTTTAGCCAGTAAAATTTTCTGCGTTAGATAAGCAACTCGATCATAATTGTTCAGGATAAGGTCTTTGAACTTAACTAGCCCTGTATCGCCAATAACGTATGGATAGTTAGACTGGAGCAAATATCCTTTCCCTCTTAATGAAATGAGATACTCGCCATCTTGATTAACGATTTCACTAATACGTTCTAGATCCTTCTTAATCGTACGCGAAGACACGCCAAAGTAAGATGCCAAACTAGCAGATGTAACGTACTCTGAGCTCTTCTTTAGATATCCTATAATCAATAACTCACGATTGGTAAATTCGGTATTCATAGCAATCACCTCCGTGCTGTTAAAAAAGGAGAACACCCACCGGTATCCCCCTTAACACTACAATATTGGTTTGTTTCAATCAAAAAATTCCGATGAAGGAGCCAATCAAACCGATTGCGATGGTAATCATCAAGATGAACATTGAACTCTTCTTCTTGCTCTTCAAGAGCCAGAACATGAACAGTGTATAAAGCAACGGCATCAGCAATGGGAAAATCTGATCGATGTACGTCTGGAGTTTGAACGCAGTGTCCCCAAACTTAAAGGACAATGGTGTAGTCAAGATAACCATCTGAGCACTCATTGCTCCGATCACCATTAACCCAACGATCGTGGCGGCCTTCGAAATCTTCGTAAAAAGACTAGATGAAGAGATATTGGTCAGAAGATCCGTCCCAAACTTATAGCCATACACGCCAGAGTAATAGCGAATAATCATGTGTGGCACATTGAAGGCCAGCAGAAAGAGAATTGGGCCAAGGATATTCCCTTGCTTGGCTAATGGAAGCGCAAGCGCCGTCGCGATGATCCGCAACGTCCCCCAGAAGAACGAATCACCGATTCCAGCCATCGGGCCCATCAGACTAATTTTGATATTGTTGATAGTGCTGATATCGAAATCTTCGTCTTCACTGGCTTTCTTTTCAAGCGCTGCCGTTACACCCGTGATTAGCGGAACTAGGTGCGGCGTTGTGTTGAAAATTTCCATGTGACGTGTCAATGCTGCCGCTTGATCTTTCTTGGTGTGATAGAACCGCTTGATTGCTGGCCACATGCCGAGAGCAAAGCCCAGCGATTGCTGCCGTGAGTAGTTATACGAATTTTCCAGAATAAACGAATTCCAGAATATTTCACGGAAGAATTTCTTGTCCTCTTTGGAGTATTTCGTCTTAGGCATCGAACAAGTCCTCACTTTCATCTTCTTGATTATGACTAGTACCATCGCTGCTGTTACTGTCATTAGCCGCTGGCTTCATATCGAAGACAACAACGAATGCAAGCACCACACCCAGCAGGGTAACTGCCAGGATTGGCATCTTCCCGTAAGCAATCATCAAAAAGCCAAGAAGGAAGTACAAGAAATTCTTCTTGTTCATCATTGGCTGTAGCAACAGCGCAAACCCAACTGCAGGAAGCAGGTTACCAGCAACGGTCAAACCATTCATAATAACTTCTGGAATCGACTTCACAAAACTATCAACCGCCGTTGATCCGAAGAGTAATGCAACAAAGACAACAACGAAGTACATCAGGCACTGAAGGAAAAGTCCAAACATATTGAGCCAATACATTTGTTTGACTTTGGCCTCTTCAGCTAGCTTTACCGCGTAGTCCATAAACCAGCTACGAACGATAAAGATGAGTACTTTAACAGACTGCGCAAGTAAAGCAATTGGCAAAGCGAGTGTTAGTGCAACTGCCGCACCTTTACCAGAAATAATCGCAAATGCGGTACCTAGGCTTGCACCAACTAACACATCTGGTGGAACAGCGGCACCAACCTGGATCGCCCCCATGAAAACAAGTTCAAGACTGGCACCAATAATAATACCGGTTTGCAAATCGCCTAAACCTGCACCAATCAATGTTGAAATAACAAGCGGCCGATTGACCATTGGGGTCCCACCCATTTTTTCAACGAACCAAACTAGTGCGGTAATTAAGCCGACTATCAATGCTTGTGTCATTCTATTTCACCTCTATTTGACTAGGTCTGACAGTTTCTTTGCGGAATCTGAAGCAACGAGTCGGAACTCGACTTCGTAACCATCCTTTTGCAGTTTTTTTAGCACTTCTCGTTCGGCGTCTGTTGCGTAAGCGAATGCTGTGATTTCTGTTTTACCAGAAGCAGCCTGTAACCCGCCGATGTTTAGCACTTTGGTCTTTTCGTCAACATGGCGTAGGATATAATCCGCCCCGGCAATTGTGTCGGTTACAACGAACGATTTGTATTCCGCAATTTTCGGATTGTTGAGTAACTTAACCGCATCTTCCACGCTTCGAATTGCCAAGCGAACACCATCAGGTTTTGCCATCTTCATTGCCGCAATGCGAAACTCATCCTTCGCGGCACTATCACTTGCGATAATAATTGCGTTGTAGCCTAAGCTACCTTTCCAGCTGTAAGCAACCTGGCCATGTAACAGCCGGTCATCTATTCGAACTAACTGAATCATATTTTCACCCCTCTAAAAGTCATCTTCCAAATCAGCATTAACCAGATACTCATTGACAAACATCATCTGTTCTCTTCCCTGACTGATGATCTGGTTCAACCGATCAGCATCCAGTTCGTCATTGTTGACAGTTAAAATTTCTAGGAGCATTGGCAAGTTTATCCCGGTCAATACCTTTACCTTCGACATGTCGATCAGCTTCATCAACTTCTGGTTGACGCTTCCGCCGAACATATCGGTAAGGATGACTAGGTCTGCATCCTTATCTTGAAATTCTTGAATCGCACGATTGATTTTCTGGTCTAAGGGTTCCTCATCGACGTACATATCAATCGCTCTTACACGTTCTTGGTGACCCAGGATCACTTCAGTTGCAGATAGTAATCCACTGGCAAACGCACCATGCGTTGCAATAATAAAGTTCACAAGCACACGCCTTTCTTAGGGTACTAATTATTTAACGGTTTTGTTGATGTAGTGGGTAATCTGAGGATACATTGTGCGACTCAGATCACGGCCGTTCTTGGTTGCAGTGAGATAGCTGAGAACCTGAAGGAATGTAATGTAGAGCATCGGGTAAAAATCGACGCTGTTCGTATCCAGCTTGACGGTGTCTTCTGTACTGTTTCTAGAAAGCAAAAAAGCATTTGGCGTGATTTCGTGGGTGATGAAATTACGAATTTTCTCCGCTTTTTCCAAATCTACTTCTTGTTCGGCCATCAGGAAAAACACGCTCTTGGCATTAAATGAATTCTGCGGGCCATGGATAATTTCTTCGATTTCATACGTATTGGTTAATACTGGAACCATCTCCATGAACTTGATACCGGCCTCTTGAGCCGTTGGCCACAGCGCACCGCCGCCCGCAAAGAAGAAGGAACCTGCCTCGGCCATGATATCTTCATGATCCTCGAACCATTTTTCTGCCAAACCGATAGTGGTTGGCATATTATCGGCGACTTCCAGCAATTCATCCCAGTAATTCTTTTGCTCGTCTACTGAAATGTCACCGTTGTTCTTTGCCAGTTGAATAACTAGCAAGTTCAACGCAACCAGAGACAGGGTGAAACCAGATGTTCTAAACATGTATGGCTCGTTAACGCTACCAATTTCAAACGCATATTTGGCTGCTTGCGCGATTGGTGCATCAGCCTTTTCAGTCAGTGCAACGGTGATACCGCCTCGGCTATCAATATCTTTAATCGTATCAAGAACCGTCTTGGTCTTCCCAGTTTGTGAAATGAACAAGTATAGCGTCTTTTCATCAATTCCGTTCTTGATGATGTGATTGAAGAAATAGTTCGGGTAGTGTAACTCAATCTCAATTCCTAACTTCTCTTCAGCAAATACCTTTGTCCCAAATGCTGCATTGTACGAGGAACCAGAAGCAATAACAGTAATATGCTTTGCTTTGACGTTTGCGAACTCAGCCTCAATCTGATCAGCTGTCTTAACGCGTTTACGCGTTAACTTTGGAATATCTCTGATGACTTCCATCATTGTCTCCATCTAAATCACCTCTTCAACTAGAACTATAGGCGGAACTGAAATCGTTTCCACTTTGAAAGGTTCACTAAATTAAGTGAAGTTTATAAACAGTTGCCGACTAAAGCGGTCACTGACCTCAACATAAAAACAAAACTACCTATATTTCAATATATGACGCGTACGTTAATTCGATGACACCCCTAGTCTCAAAGCAATGCACACCAAAAAACAGGCACCGTCACTTGATAGACGGCGCCTGCTTTCCGAATTTCATCATTTAGTGCACGTCTTCGTGCGCGTACACATCCCGCACGATCATCAGCTCCTCATTGGTCGGGACGATGATGGTCTGAACAGTGGCGTCCGGGGTGGAGATGTTGATCTCCTTGCCACGAGCCTTGTTCTTCTCGGGATCGATGGTGGCACCGAGGTACTGGAGGTGCGCCATAATGCGGGCGCGCATCTCGCCACCGTTTTCCCCCACGCCGCCGGTGAAGACCAGCGCATCCACGCCGTTCATCACCGCGGCGTAAGAGCCGACGTACTTCGCGACGCGGTTGGCGTAGATGTCCAGCGCCAGCTTGGCCAGCGGTGCCTGGTCCTCCACCGCCTCTAGGTCGCGCTGATCCGGCGAAAGCTCAGACAGCCCGAGCAGCCCGGAGCGGTTGTTCAGGATCTTGATCATCTCGTTGAGGTCGGTGATCTTGAGCTTGTCCATCAGGTACGCCAGCAGTGAGGGGTCGATGTCCCCGCTGCGCGTGCCCATGGTGACGCCGACCACCGGCGTGAAGCCCATGGAGGTGTCAACGGACTGGCCGTCTTGCACTGCGGTGACGCTGGAGCCGGAGCCTAGGTGCATCACGATTTGACGCAGGTGATTGGCCGGCCGGCGCAAAAATTCGGCAGCGCGCTGGGACACGTAGCGCACCGAGGTCCCGTGGGCACCGTACTTGCGGGCGCCGTAGTCCTGATAGTAACGGTACGGGATGCTGTACAGGAAGTTCTCGGCGGGCATGGTTTGGTGAAAGGCCGTGTCAAAAACGGCCACCTGCACGGCCCACGGCATCATGCGGCGAAAAATGTCGATGTACTTGGCCTCCACTGGGTTGTGTAGCGGGGCAAAGTCGGCGAGCTCATTGATGTGTTGCAGCACCTCATCCGTGATCTCCACCGACTCGCTGTACCGCTCGCCGCCGGCCACAACGCGATGGCCAATCCCACTGATCTCGTGCAGGTGCTTCACCAGCCCAAGGTCTTTGAGTTGCGCCATCACGTCCGCGACCGCCTCATGGTAATCCTTGATGGAATGACCGGAACGAAAGACTTGGTTGCCGTATTTAATTTTAACCGTGGATTCCGGTTGGCCCAGCCGGTCGATCAGACCGTCGGCCAACATCACCTCGGCGGGCATGTCGAATAACTTCCACTTCAAAGTCGAACTCCCTGCGTTCACTGCTAATACTTTCGTCATCTTGCCCGCTTCCTTTCTATCGGTGCCGTGTGTTAAAACCGCTTTCACCGTGTGTGTTGAGCATAGCACTGTTCAGCGGCGGTGATTGGTGAAGTCACTGCCCCACAACAATGAGGATAGCCACAGCTAATCCTTGTCCGTGGGGTGTGCCTGATGCCACGCCTGGATCTGATCCAGGCGCGCCTTGACCTTGGCCTCGCTGCCCAGGGTCGTCGGGTGGTAATAATGATGGTTAACTAAATTGTCCGGCATTGTCTGCATCGCCGTCAACTTATCTGCTGTGTCATGCGCATATTCGTAATCCTTGCCGTACCCGAGGTCCTTCATCAACGGGGTCACCCCGTTGCGGATCTGCAGCGGCACCGGCTCGGCCACGGTCGCCTGCGCGTCTTTTTTGGCCGCTTCGTACGCCGTGTACAGCGCATTGGACTTGGGGGCTAGGCTCAGGTACACGACCGCGTGGGTCAGGTGCACCGCGCACTCCGGCATGCCGATGAACTGGCACGCCTGAAAGACGCTCGTGGCGATTTCCAGCGCCCGCGAGTCCGCCATGCCGACATCCTCGGAGGCAAACCGCACCAGCCGCCGTGCCACGTACAGCGGATCCTCGCCACCTTCCAGCATCCGGCTCAGCCAGTAGATGGCCGCGTCCACATCTGAGTTGCGCATCGACTTGTGCAGCGCCGAGATCAGGTTGTAGTGTTCCTCGCCGTTCTTGTCGTACAGCAGCGCCTTTTTGGTCAGCAGCTGCGCCACGTCCTGCTGGGTCACCACGGTGCGGCCGTCTTGCGGCTTGGCGTTGGTGACCGCCAGCTCCAGCGTGTTGAGCGCCACGCGCGCATCCCCGTTGGCAAATGTGGCGATCGCGGTCAGCAGGTCGGCGTCGGCCGTCACCTGCTGGAGGCCGTAGCCGCGCGGATCCGTCAGCGCGCGTTGCAACAGCGTGGTCAGATCAGCCACCGCCAGCGGCTGAAGCACAAACACCCGCGCGCGCGACAGCAGTGCGGCGTTGACCTCAAAGGACGGGTTCTCCGTGGTCGCCCCGATCAGCGTGATGGAGCCGCGCTCCACGTAAGGCAAAAAGGCGTCCTGCTGGGCCTTGTTGAAGCGGTGAATCTCATCGATGAAGACGATGGTGGCCTGCCCCAGCTGCCGGTTTTGCTCCGCCTCCTCCATCACCGTGCGGATCTCCTTGATGCCACTGGTGACCGCCGAAAAGTTGACGAAGGCCGCCTTGGCCTGGCGCGCGATCAGCCGTGCCAGCGTCGTTTTGCCCACCCCGGGCGGTCCCCAGAAGATCATCGAGGGGATCTCACCTGCTGCGATCAGCTTCGTCAGCACCGCGTCGGGCCCGACCAGCTGGCTTTGCCCGACGAACTCAGCCAGCGTCTGCGGCCGCATCCGGCTGGCCAAGGGTTGCAGCGCCGCGCTTGTGGATGCGAATAGATCAGCCATCGTAACCCCTCCTTTGTTTCACGTGAAACGCGTTTGGCTTCCTCAATGATAACATCTTGACGGGATGTGCTACACTGGGAGCAGAGATTAGAGGATTTCTTAATCCTCAGAAAAATGAGGGGCAACCAATGGCCGATACACCTTTTCCAACCGGCGAATTCGCCGCTTTTTCTACTGCTAAAATGTCCTACTTCCTTCCCGTGCAAAACGACATCACGCGCGCAACCGTGGATGCCTTCTTCGGTGACGACGCCAAGTTCGTGGCGCTGACGCCGATGCCGGCCGTGGAGATCCACATCCCCCACACCGAGGCGCAGATCGCGACCCCGGGCAACCTGATCGCCAAGTTCGCCAACGGCAAATACAAGGTGATCGATGAAGCGTACTACCGCAAAAACTTCAATGATCCGCTGACGGATCAGGACCAAAACGGGATCTACTGAACCCCGGATCGGAGACTTTTATGGCACACTTTGAGAAGTACCACCCCCTGCTGTCCGCACACTACCAGCTCGACTGGCTGACGCTGTACCGGCTCAAGGACATCTACCGCCTACGCCAGGACGTCGACCAGGCCGCCTTGTCCGGCCGCACCGTCGACCACTCGATCGAAGCCACCGCGCACTACGTCAATGAGGCGATGCGCTTCGTGATGGCCGACAACTCCCTCCTCTACGGCATCGGCGACCGTCAGTCCAAGGCGTTCCTCGGCAGCATCTGCCTCTGGCGGTTTGATTCGGCAATGACCGAAGCCCAGTTGCGTTTCGAAGTCCTGCCGGAGACCCCCGCGGCTGTGATGGCAGAGATCCTGCCGCGCGTGGCCGGCTTCGCGTTCTTCGAGCTCGGCCTCAGCACCCTGTACGTGCTCCTGCCGGCCACCGCGACCGCCGAGATCGCCCAGCTGGAAGCGACGCACTTCGCCCAATCCCCCACCGACCACACCCGCGCCCTGCCTGATGGGTCAAAGGTCCCGCTGGTGCGGCTGACCCTGACCCGCACTACCGTGGCCGAGAAGCCCGAGTTTCAGTTCTGACATTCGCCTGACGCCCAAAGACACTGGGCCAACTCAACGGCCCCAAACGCCGGGCCAGATAAAACGGCGCCCCTGCCCACCCTCACTTAGGGTTAGCAGGGGCGCCGTCTGCTGTTCTGGTTAACTCGCCCGCTACAGCGGAAAATTGACGCCATCCCAATCGTCGATCCGCTCAAACGAAAACTGGTCACGCGCCATCGGAATATCCACGCTGGTGCCGTTTGGGATCAAACACATCTGGTCAGCCTCAAGAGCGGTTTTGTAAAGGCTCCCGACAGGCGTCGAAGTGGCATCATCAGTGGCGATGACGAGGTCCATCGCCACCAGGCCATCCATGTCTGCCCCCATGCCGGGCTCGTCATCAAGCGACAGGGTGGCCACATCAGCGGCCACTAAGGCGCCCGCCATGGGTTGGTCAAACCCCTTAATGTTGATCAAAAGCGCCCCATCGCTTTTAACCCAAATATCGCCCCCTGAACCATGCCAATGCCCGGCCAGGTAAATGCGCTGCTGGGTAAACATCGCGCCTGCTTGTGGGACCCCGAGAACATTCGTTAATTTCGGTGTCGCCGCAGCGCTTGATTCCGATGCCGCGGCAGCACTTTCCGCCGCCGACTGCTGCGCGACCTTTTTTTGCGCGGTGACAATTTTAGCCTGTAACTGGGTCAACTTCGTGTGAAGCGACCTGGCCCCATGCTTAACCTTAAGCGCGGCCTTAACTGTCGCCACTGCTTGATCAAACTGCTGTTTTTCCAAGTCACGCGCGGCCTTTAGATACCCTTCCGTTTGCTTCAAGTATGCCGCGGCCCGCGTACTCTTCCCATTCTCGTCCAGCGCATTGCTAAAATAGCTATTGGCCTTTTCGAGATCGTTTTCAGCCACGGCATCTAACCCACGACTGATCGACCGCGCGTCATTAGGCGCCTGCGTTGGTGTGCTGCTTTGACCACAGCCACCTAATAACCCCACTGTCATCAACAAAGCCATCGTGCCTTGAACCCACAAACGGTGTCCCATCGAATCATCCCCCAAGTTAACAGCCCTCACCGCCACAATCCATTCGCCTCTAATTATATGCGAGTTGGGTAGAGAAGGCTATTTGGCACCAAAAAATCCGCTGCGCCCAGCGGATTTTTTGGTGCGTTGTCGATGACAGCACGTCTTCTTTCCAATCTTCGTCGAGCGCCGCAAAGCAACGCAGACGTGTCGTGCTTCCGTTCGGCTTCGCCTCGCTCCGCAGGTCTCATGAAGCTGCGCTGCATGAGACAGCTACGCAAACGCCCTCGGACCTAAGTGCGAGTCCAAGGGCGTTTGCGTATCTGTCTGTTCGAACGAAGTGAGGTACAGACAGACATGCGTTAGAAAGGCTAGTCAGCCTGCTAAGTACGCTTCACCTCCGTCCGGCTACGCCGAACTCCGGTGGCGCGCAGGCTTCGCCGGCACGCATGCGCTGCTCTGGTTTACAAGATCGCCAGCACCACGAAATTCAGGATGAACCCAACGCTGACGATGGCCAGGATCGGGTGAATGTCTTTGGCTTTGCCGGTGATCAGCTTGACCAGGCAGTAGAAGATGAAGCCGGCGGCGATGCCGTAGGAGATGTTGTAGACGAAGCCCATGACTACGGAGGCCATGAAGGCTGGCACGGCTTCGGCCAGGTCGGCCCAGTCGATTTCCTTGAAGCTACCCATCATCATGACCCCGACCAGGACCAGCGCTGGGGCAACGGCTTGGGTCGGCACAACGCTGATGAGCGGCGCGAAGACGGCGGAGATCAGGAAGGCGCACGCGGTGGTGACGGCGGTCAGGCCGGTGCGGCCACCGGCGCCGATGCCGGCGGCGGATTCCACGTAGGTGGTGGTGTTACTGGTCCCGACGATCGCGCCGATGGAGGTCGCGATGGAGTCAGCGAACAGCGCCTTATCCATCTTGGAGGAGAAGCCGTGGCCCTCTTCCATCGCCTTTTCGTCTGCCATGGAGAAAATCCCGGTGCGTCGGCCGGTCCCGATGAAGGTTCCCAACGTATCGAAGGTGTCGGAGAAGCTGAAGGCAAAAATCGTCATGAGCGACATCACGATCTTGTTTGCGCCGGTGAACAGCGAGCCCATGCCATCGCTGCTGAAGGCGGCCCCGAAGGTCGTGCCCAGCTGGTGGATGGAGCTGCCCAGGGAGTTGGCGCTATCGAAGGAGAGGCTCGTCACACCCATTGGAATGCCGATGATCGTGGTGGCAATGATCCCGATCAAAACGGCGCCTGGGACCTTTTTGACCACGAGGACGGTCATGAGCACCAGCCCGATCAGCGCGAGGATCACACCAGGCTGGGTGAAGTTGACCAGGCCGGGCACGATGCCGCCGCCGGTGACCACGCCGGTAACGCCGCCCTTGTAGCTCGTGGTGGCCGCATTGTACGCCGCGTTGTTGATGCTCAGAATGTTCGAGCTGTCGGAGGTGAACTGGAGGAAGCCGGCGTTCTTCAGGCCGATGTAGGCGATGAAGACCCCGATCCCGCCGCCGATGGCATGCTGCATCACTTCAGGGATCGCCATGATGATCATCTTGCGGACCTTGGTGACGGTGATCAGCACGTTGATCAGGCCACAGATGAAGACCAGGGCCAGCGCCTGCTGCCAAGAATACCCGAGGGCAAACACCACGGTGTAGGTGAAAAAGGCGTTCAGGCCCATGCCCGGCGCCAACGCGTATGGCACGTTGGCGAACAGCCCCATGACCAGTGTCCCAACGGCACTGGCGATGATGGTTGCGAGGAACACTGCCTGGGACGGCATGCCGGCCAGGGAGAGGATCTGCGGGTTAACGAAGAGAATGTACGACATTGCGAAGAACGTCGTGAGCCCCGCCATAATTTCGGTTGATACTTTGGTATTATTCGCCTTAAGCTGAAAGAATTTTTCCATGCTGCACCCTTTCGTTCGCGTTTGATAGAATCAGTTTACCGAGCGATCGGGAAAATTGCAAGTTAAAATCCGGTTTATTTTGATTACTTTAATTTTAATGTTCGTGTTTTAATCGAGCCAATAAAAAAGCCGCACACGGCGGCGATCACAGTTAGCGCGGGTGCACCTCGGTTTCGGTGGCCCCCACGGTCAGGAATTCGATCAGGTAGTTCAACGAGAACTCCACCATGTTTTGCACGGCGGTTTCCGTCAGGTACGCGATGTGCGGCGTCAGCACAACGTTCGGCATTGCGCGCAAACGGTCCCATGTCGGGTCCTCAAAGCGGCCGGTTTCCTTCAGCGTCAGCAGGTTGGCCGATTCCCGCTCGTAGGTATCGATCCCAGCCCCACCGAGTTGCTGGTGCTCAAGCGCGTGTAGCAGGGCCTGCGTGTCGATCAGATTGCCGCGTGCCGTGTTGATGAGTAGCGCGTTCGGCTTCATTTTGGCCAGCTCAGCGGCACCGATGATGTGGTCGTTGGCGGCAATACCGGGAATGTGCAGGTCGATCACATCCGCCTGCGCGAACAGCTCATCCAGCTCAACGTACTCACAGGCCAGGCTGTCATCCTGCACCGGGTGTGGGTCGTAGGCGAGCACCTTGGCGCCGAAGCCGTGGAACAGCTTGATCGCCGCGCGACCGATACGGCCGGCACCGACCACGCCCACCGTCTGCTGGGCGAGCTCGCGACCCAAGAACGCCGTGGCGGCCTGATAGTCGCTCGCGGCCAGCTTGGCCTCTACCTCACCCAGTCGCCGTAGCAGGTGCAGCGTCGCCGTCACCGCGAATTCCGCGATGGCATTGGGCGAGTAGGCCGGCACATTGGCGATACGGATGCCGTGCGCTTGCGCCGCCGCCAGGTCGATGTTGTCCGTCCCCACGTTGCGAATGGTCAAAAAGCGAATACCGAGCGCCGCCATTTTGGCGAACATCGTCTGGCTGTACGGCGTCGTCTGCAACACGTTGATGCCATCGAAGCCCGCGGCCCAGTCGATGGTGGTGTCATCCAACAGCTCTTGGTGGATCTCAAGCGTGTGGCCGGTCGTGGCCTGCCACTGGGTCATGTAAGGGATCTCGTCGTCATGGGCACCGTAAACAATGATCTTCACGCAAACTCACTCCTGTGGTTGAATTTAGATTGTGTCCAGTATATCGAATGTGTCTAGGCTTGGCTAGCAAACCTCACCCCGCTCTCATTCAAAAAATGATTTGTTCTGTATCATAACAGTACCCGTCCATCCCTCAGTTGTGTTATGCTTAAGGTTCTAAAACTATCGGGAGGTTTTAATACCTATGAAAATTGTCGTTTTAGCCGGCGGGCGGAGCACCGAGCGGAACGTGTCGATCTCCAGCGGCTACCGGATCACCAACGCCCTGCGTGACATGGGGCACCAAGCTACCTTCATCGACCTGTTCCTCGGTTACGACCTGCCAGACGGCGCCAGCGCGGATTCCGTTTTCGCCGACGCCAACACCAGTAAGGACCTGAAGATCTCCGATGCCGTCCTCACCGATGACGACATCAACGCGATGCGCACCGACGGCTCCACCCAGCTGTTCGGCCCGAACGTCCTGGCCATCTGCAAGGCCGCCGACATCGTGTTCCTCGGCCTGCACGGCGGTGATGGCGAAAACGGGAAGGTCCAAGCCGTGCTTGACCTGAACAACATCCGCTACACCGGCAGTGGCTCGACCGCGTCCGGCATCACCATGAACAAGGTGTACAGCAAGGAGATCATGCTGTACCACGGCATCCAAACCGCCGCGTTCGTTGAGATCACGAAAGATCAAGGTGCAACCGGCCACACCCTGCCGTTTGCCTACCCGGTCGTCGTCAAGCCAACCTCTGGCGGTTCCAGCGTCGGCACCCACATCGTGCATGACGCCGCCGAGCTCGAAGACAGCCTGGTGGACGTCTTCCGCTTTGACAACAGCGCCATCATCGAAGCCTTCGTCACCGGTCGCGAATTCTCGCTTGGCGTTGTCAACGGCCACGCCTTCCCTGCGATCGAGATCAAAGTGCACGATGGCTGGTACGATTTTGAGCACAAGTTCCAGGAAGGCCACACCGACTTCATCACCCCACCGGACGACCTCGATGACGCCGTTCACGCCGAAATGAAGCGCGTCGCCGTCCAAACCATGAAGGTGCTCGGCCTGCAAAACTACGGCCGCGTGGACTTCTTCACCAATGACGACGGCGTCTGGGTGATCGAAGCCAACAACCTGCCGGGTATGACCCCGCTGTCCCTGCTCCCACAGGAAGCCGAAGCGGAAGGCGTCGCGTACGGCGACCTCGTTGAAAGCATCGTGCAGGGGAAGATCAAGCTTTATGAAGATGGGATGACGAACTAACCAGAGCGAAACAAAGCGCACTTAGCAGACTGGCTAGCCTAGCAAACGCCCTTGGACCCCGCACTTAGGGTCCAAGGGCGTTTTCGTAGCTAGACACGTCTGCGTTGCTTTGTGTAGCTCGACGAAGACCGGAAAGAAGTAAGCATGCCCTGTTGCGGAGCGAGGCGAAGCCGAACGGAAGCAAGTCGGAAAGTATACCACCAAGGTTTCACAGTCAAAAGCCCCCGGGAAAAGCTTGCGCCCGGGCTTAGGCGCGAGTGGCAGGATGGCCTAGACCGCACCAACATAACCACGGAGCTCAACAATCTATAGCGAAAAGCAAACTAAAAAGCGGCCAACCCGACAGTTTGGCCGCTTTTGATTTGCAACGAGACGTATCATTTGGCGCCACGCCGCACCTAGGCTACCATAAGTACAAGGCCGCAAGCACCGACCCGCGGCCCCAGAAAGACGGAGGAATTGGATATGACCAAGAAAATTGGGTTCCTGAGCTTTGGCTTCTGGCAGAAGAACAATTCCGTGGTAAAATCCGCGCAGCAAAGCTACGAGGAATCAGTTGAGCTGGCGGTTGAGGCCGAGAAGCTCGGTGTCGATGGCGCATGGTACCGTGTGCACCACTTTGCCGATCAGATCGGCACGCCCTACCCACTGATGGCGGCGATCGGCGCCAAGACGAACAAAATCGAGATCGGTACCGGGCTCGTGGACATGCGCTACGAGAATCCGTTCATGATGGCGGAAACCGCGATGTCCACCGATATTTTGACCCAAAATCGGGTGCAACTCGGCGTCGGCCGGGGCTCCCCGGAGCAGGTGCAGGACGGCTGGCGCTACTGGGGTTACGACTACACTGAGGAAGAAATCAAGGACGTCGCGCGCGCCCGCACACTGAAGTTTCTGGAGCTCCTGAAGGGCGAGCCGTTCGCTGAGCCTAACGCGATGCCGATGTTTCCGCAAGAGCCAGGCCTGCGCCGACTGGAACCTTTTTCCCCAACGCTGCAACAGCGGATCTGGTGGGGGGCTGGGAGTCAGGCGACTGCGATCTGGGCGGCCGAACACGGCATGAACCTGCAGTCCTCCACGCTGGTCAACTACGAGACCAGCGAGCCATTCCACGTGCAACAGGCCAAGCAACTGCGCGCGTTCAAAGCGGCCTGGGCCAAGGCGGGGCACCCGTTCGCGCCGCGCACTCTGGTGACGCGCTCCATCATGCCGATCGTCAGCGACCTCGATGCGCGCCTGTTCGCCAACGGTAGCCAGACGCAAGATGAAGTCGGCTACCTCGCCTACCACCAGAACCCGACCATTTTCGGCAAAACCTTCGTGGGCGAGCCGGACAAGCTGGTCAAGGAGCTGGCGGAGGACGAGGCCATCAAGGAAGCCGACACCGTGCTGATCACCATTCCGTCCACGCTGGGCATTGACTACAACGTGCACGTGCTGGACACCATCATGAAAGACATCGCGCCAGCGTTGGGCTGGCGGTAGTCACGGGCCGGCCGTGTTCCACGTGGAACACGGCCGGTTTATTATTGTGTGGAAGGGTGTTACCGCTGCAGATTGGTGAGAAGCGACAACGAAGCTATCTCGGTTTTCTGTTCGGGTCCCTGCGTACGTTTCTCATAATTCCCGTCACCAATTTGGCGACTTTTCGTTCCACATGTTATACTCTAGGGGAGTTAAAAAAGCCGATGACGCAATGCGCCACCGTCAAGGCAAGGCCGGATTTCTCCGGTAGCTAGCCGACTACGTTATAACTTGACGTCATAACCGTTCCCATGCTGGCCAGCACGAACGGTTATTTTTTTGTGTCGTTTTTCATGATTGCCACAATCAGGCCGCCAAAAGCGATCATCAGGGACAGCGCTTCGAAAACGCTCATGAGTGCTCCTTTCAGAGCAACAACCCAAGAGAACCATAGGCATCACCCCCATCTTTCGATTGAAGCTAGCCACCGTCCGGCTTTTCCTTGTCTCAACCATCATACTGGAAAAGGCAAAAATACGCGAAAAACGCTCTGGTCGCTTCTCATAATTCGTCCCCCTTCCTCCCCGGTTGACACCACCCTGCGCGGCATGCGATACTACTTGCGGTGCCAAACCACGACTAGGGAATGGGATCGGCGCTTCGGCGTTCTGAAGGTCGCTGCACCTGGTCACTGCCACGAGCTTGCTCGTGGCTTTTTTATTGCCGCGTGGCGACGTTTTCCTTTTTCCCATTGACGTCACCGCACCAAACCGGTATCATCGATCACAGACAAATACGCTATTGGGTTGGCCCGTCGTCGGGCGGCCGACCTAGGCACGCACACCACGATCGTAGGCACGGCGCATGAGCGCTGGAAGATCGTGGCGCGCGTGCCTTTTTGCTTAAAATTAGGAGGCACTAATGTTATCTGTGTATCTTCGCGGCATGCTCATCAGCATCGCCCTCGTCAGCTCCATCGGCATGCAAAATCTCTTCGTCTTCAACAGTGCGATGAGCAACCGCTGGCGCCGCGCCATGCTGGTTGCCGCCTTCGTGTGGCTAGCGGACACCTGCCTGACCGTTGTCGCGTTCCTCGGGATGGGCGCCCTCATCAGCCAGAACCAGTGGCTCAAGCTGGTGATTTTACTGGCCGGTGGTGTCATTGTATGCTGGATGGGGATCGATATTTTTCGCAGTGCCAATCAAACCGATTACAGTCATGCCGGCGCCCCACTGCCGCTCAAGGTGGCCTTCACCAGCGCTTGGGCGGTGGCGTTCGCGAATCCGCAGGCGCTGATCGATACCAGCGTCTCGCTTGGCGCGATGCGCAGCACGCTGAGCCACGGTGAAGTGGTGCCGTTTCTGCTTGGCATTTTGACCAGCACATTCTTGTGGTTCTTCGGCATCACACTGGTCATTAGCCTGCTGAAGGACCGACTCCCCAAGCGCTTGCTCGTGTGGGTCAACCTCCTGTCCGGCGCCATCGTCGCGATCTACGGCGCCGTGCTGATCTGGCAGGGCGTCCGACTGGGACTGCGGCTAATTTAACGCGTCATGCGTCAATTATTTCCCGGGCAATTTTCTCTGCGCAATGATTTGGCTCCACTGTGCCACCCAAACGGCCCCGTTGCCCAACCATTTTGGCGGCAATCGGTCCCCATTTCGGCGATGATAATGGTAAGGAGGCGGTATCGATGTACCTGAGCCAACAAATTCAAACGCACCGCAAGTTGCTCGGCCTGTCGCAGGAAGCGCTGGCCACCAAAATCTATGTGTCTCGCCAAACCATCTCCAACTGGGAAACGGGCCGCAGTTACCCCGACGTTGAGAACCTGTTGCTGCTCAGCGTGCTGTTCGACCTCTCCTTAGATGAGCTCGTCAAAGGAGACGTGAAGATGATGAAAGAGTCAATTACCAATGTTGCACTGACCCGCTTGGGCAAGCAAATGATCGGTTTCAGCTTGGCGGCCATTCTCTCGCTTGGCCCCTCGCTGTTCCTGCCCAGCCCATGGTGGGTCGTTGCCCCGATCGTCTTATGGGGACTGGCAATGGTCGCCGCCACACGCATTGAGCGGCTGAAGAAGCGCGCCAACGTGCAGACCTATAAGGAAGTGCTCACCCTACTGCAAGGCGGCGATGTCGCAACGGTGCGCCGCCTGCGCAACCGGCGCAAGGATCGGTGGGCCAAGGCGTTGCTGGTGCTGGGCTTCGCCGCCGTGGCAGCGGTGCTCACGGTGCTAGTAATGTTACCGTATCTGCTTTCGCACTGAGCGCAAAAAAAGAGGCGATCACTCGCCTCTTTTTTTGCGTCTTACAGCTTATCCCAGATATTCGCCAGAATATTGGTCTGTTCGCGGTCAGGACCAACGGAGAACGTCAGCAGGTCCACGCCTATCAGCTCAGCGACGCGGTTGACGTAGTTGCGCGCAGCTTCCGGCAGGTCGGCCAGGGTCTTGGCGGCGGTGATGTCGTCGTCCCAGCCTGGCAGCTCTTCGTAAACCGGCTGGCACTGCGCCAGTTCTTTGAGAGAAGCCGGGTAACGCTTGATGATCTCGCCGTTCAGCTCGTAGCCCGTGCAGATCTTGATGGTCTTGAGACCCGTCAGAACGTCCACGGAGTTCAGGCAGAGGTCAGTGACCCCGGCCACGCGGCAGGCATGGCGGACAACCACCGCATCAAACCAGCCAATGCGGCGTGGGCGACCGGTGACGGTGCCGTACTCGTGGCCGGCTTCACGGATAAAGTCGCCGTCTGCGTCGAACAGTTCGGTTGGGAAAGGCCCGTCACCGACGCGGGAGGTGTAGGCCTTGGCCACACCCGCCACGCGATCGATGTGGCTGGCACCGACCCCAGTCCCGGTGGCGACCCCACCAGCTGGGTTGGAGCTGGTCACGAATGGGTAGGTCCCTTGATCGATGTCGAGCATCGTCCCCTGCGCGCCTTCAAACAGAATGTTTTCGCCTTGTTCGAGCGCATCGTTCAACAGGACCGTGGTGTCGCACACGTACGGCTTAAGCTGTTGACCATAGGCGTAGTATTCCTCGAAAATGTCATCGAATTCGAGCGGCTCAACCCCGTAGATCTTGGTGAACAGCTTGTTTTTCTCCGCCAGGTTCGCGCGCAGCTTGGTCTCGAAGGTGTCGCGTTCCAACAGATCCGCGATGCGGATGCCGACGCGCGCGGCCTTGTCCATGTAGGCCGGGCCGATGCCGCGGTTGGTCGTACCGATTTTGTCATCGCCCTTGCTGGCCTCTTGGGCCTTGTCGAGGGCGATGTGGTAAGGCAAAATCACGTGCGCGCGGTCGGACACGCGCAGGTTGGCGCCTTCAACGCCTTGGGCCTTCAGGGTGGCGAGCTCGGTCACCAGGCTCTTCGGGTTGACCACGACGCCGTTGCCGATCACGGACAACTGGTGCGCGTGCAGGATCCCGGACGGAATCAGGCGCAACTTGTAGACGACGCCATCGCTGTGGATGGTGTGGCCGGCGTTATCACCGCCTTGGTACCGGCTGATGATGTTGGCGCCTTGGCTGAGAAAGTCGGTGATCTTCCCTTTCCCTTCGTCGCCCCACTGCGTGCCTACGATAACTACTGTCCCCATGTTTAACCGCTCCTTCGTGTGTTTTCGCTAACTGCCACTAGCTATTCTAACAACAAGCCTGACATTGCACAAGTAAAATCCGAATAATGATTTTCGAATCGAATCATGCACAATAAAAACCCGAACGATAATCGCTCGGGTTTTCTTTTTCATTGAAATAGCCGAATTCTAACGACCGCTGTGCAGGCGCGCCTCTTGCAGGTATGCGTAGACGTGCCCGAACGCGAGCTCCTGCACGGCGCCGAAGCTCAGCGTCTCGTCCTCGTCCGTGTCATCAGCATGCATCACGAAGGTCGTGCCGGTCACGTTGCGCGGCACGCCCATGTACTGCGCGCCGGCCTCCTTGGTGCGCACGCGGATCACGCGGTCGAACGCCGCAGCCTCGCCGACCAGGCTGACGAAAAGGTCGGACCCAGCGTCGAACTCGCGGTCGGCGTTCAGCACCGGCTGTTTCTCCAGGTGGTGCGCCGTCATCCACGCCGTGTACGCGCCGATAGTTTGCAAGTAGTCGCTCGCCAACGTCACGCTTTGCAGGCCGGTCAGCCGCAAGACCACGTACCCACCGAACTGGCCGGCCATATCCCGCAGCTGCAGGACAACGACCGTTGGGTTGACCGCCAGCACCCGGCCGACGTAAAACTGCGCGGCGTTGCCCTGCGGCATCACCGCCACCAGCTGCCCGCTGACCTGCGCGTCACTTAAAATGGCCGCCAACTGCCCGTCATTTTGGTGAATGTCGGTGCGCACGTGCTGCAGCTGATCACGGTTTTGCACCACGGTGGTTTCCAAGTGCAGCTCCAGGCCCTGGAACTCGATGACGAGCACGTCCGTGAAATCGACCTGCAAATAGCGCACGTCCGTGTAATTGAACTTGTTGAACACCGCCAGCGTGAACCGGTCTGCCGCCACCGCGGTGACCTGGCCTTCAAGGTAGGCGTCATCATCGGCCAGCATCACCAGGATCACCTCCTGGCTTTGGTGCGCCTGCGCCGCGAGCTGACCGATCAGGTCACGGGTCGGGTCGAACGCATACGGGTGCGCGGGCGCAGGCAGCGCGATGAAGTGCCGGTCTTCTGCGACTTCGATGCGAAATGTCATATCATCGAGGTCATCGCCAGCAAATTCGACCTGGTCAATGGCGGTGAAGCTGATGAGGACGGACCCATCCGCCAAACCGGCATCGTTGTACGTCGACAGCACGACACTGGTTTTGCCCAGCACCTGCACGTACCCCGTATAAAAATCCTCGGTGTCGCGTTGGTACACATTGATCAGCAGCTGCTCGTTCAGCGCCGCCATAAGACTCATTAGGATGGCATCCAAGGCGCATCCTCCTTCTAGTTTTTGTATTGCCCGGGAAATATAGTGGTGCGTGCTTACTTCTTTCCGGTCTTCGTCGAGCTACGCAAAGCAACGCAGGTGCATCTAGCTACGCCAAGTCACTTGGGGCCGAGAACGCCCCAAGCGCCTCGGCTAGGCTAGGCTAGCTGACCTGCTAAGTGCGCTTTGCTTCGCTCTGGTTCTACTGTCCCGGCACGTATGCGATCGAGCTGAACTTGTTGTAGGACTTCACGAACAGCAGCTTGACGGTGCCGCGCGCGCCGGAACGGTTCTTTTCGATGATGACTTCCACGGGGCCGACGTTTTCGTCGTCCTCCGAGTGGTCGTTTTCGTCTTCGCCGTCGCCATCGGGGTCACGGTAGTAGTCGTCACGGTACAAGAACGCCACGATGTCGGCATCCTGCTCGATCGAGCCGGATTCACGAATGTCAGACAGCACCGGCCGCTTGTCCTGACGCTGCTCAACGCCACGGGACAGCTGGGACAGCGCAATCACAGGGCAGTGCAGTTCCTTGGCCAGCTTTTTGAGCTGGCGGGAAATCGCGCTGACTTCCTGCTGGCGACTTTCCTGACCGGAGCCTTCGATCAGCTGCAGGTAATCGATGACGACCAGACCCAGCGGACTGTCGGTGTGCTCGTGCTCTTTTTGCAGCTTAAGGCACTGAGAGCGGATCTGGGCGACGCGGACGCCGGGGGTGTCATCGATGTAAATGCTGGCCTGGCTCAGGCTGCCCATGGCGATGATGAGGTGTTGCCACTCCTCCTCGCTGAGCTGGCCGGTGCGCAGGTGGCCGGCGTCGATGCTTCCCTCGGCGCACAGCATGCGGTTGACGAGGGACTCGGCGCCCATTTCCAGGGAAAACATGGCGACCGTCTTGCCAGTCTTGGTGCCGACGTTCTGTGCGATGTTCAGCACAAAAGCTGTTTTCCCAACCGCCGGGCGCGCGGCAAGGATGATCAGCTCGTCTTCGTGCAGGCCGGTGGTAATTTTATCGAGGTCCTTGAAGCCGGTCGGCAGGCCGGTGATCTCCTGATCATTCTGGTAGAGTTTGTCGATCTCTTCCATCGTGGTGTTAAGGACTTCTTTGATCGGGCGAAAACCGGACCGGTTGCTACCATCGCTGACCGCCATGATGGACGACTCGGCGTTTTCCACCAGCCCCGGCACATCGGACTGCTCGTCGTAGGCCTGCTGGATGATTTTCTCAGAGGCTTCGATCAGCCGGCGCAGCTGCGCCTTTTCCGCCACGATTTTGGCATAGTAGACGACGTTAGCCGCGGTCGGCACGGCGTCGGCCAGCACGATCAGGTACGGCATGCCGCCGATGTCGTCAAGCTGGTTGTGCCCATCGAGGTACTCGGACACGGTCAGCGGATCGATGGCGTCGCCACGGTCGGACAGCTCGTTCATCGCGTGGAACACCAGCTGGTGGGCGCGCTTGTAGAAGTCGCCTTCCATCAGGTACTCGGCCGCATCGATCAGGGTGTTGGGCGTGAGAAAAATGCCCCCAAGGACGGCTTGTTCTGCTTCAATGTTCGCCGGCGGCATGCGCCTGATCTGATTGTCCATGGGTCACCCTCCTGTGGTTTGCGTTGCATCCTATATAGTGTAGTAGATTTGACCGGTTGGCGCAACGGGCGCGACTGCATCAAAAAAGCGGTTGTGCTGTGTCCGCAACAACCGCTCGTGATTTATTTCTGCTCGGTAATATGCACGCGAATATTGGCCTCAACCCCCGGGTACAGGGTCACCTTGACGTTGCGGTAGCCGAGCGCCTTGATCGGCTCTGGCAGGTCCATCTTGCGCTTGTCGACCTTGATCTGGTACTGCTTCTCCAGCGCCTGGGCGATCTGCTTGGACGGGATGGAGCCGAACAGGCGGGAATCCTCACCGGCCTTGCTTTGGATCTGCACGACGGTTTTGTCATCTTCGAGCTGGGCCTTAAGGGTTTCCGCGGCGGCTTTGGCTTCAGCCTCCTTCTTGGCTTCCAGCTTTTGCTGACCGCGCAGGGCGCTCATGGCCTGCGGTGTGGCAGGCTTGGCCTTACCGGTTTTGATCAGGAAGTTCTGGCCGTAGCCGTCTGGGACTTCCTTGACTTCGCCGCGCTTGCCTTTGCCGCGGACATCTTGGGTAAAAATCACTTTCATGTTAATCCTTCTTTCTTCTAATCCTGGGCGGCCGCGATCGCCTGCTCAAGCATCTCACGCACTTCCTGCACCGTGTGCCCACTGATCTGGGTCGCGGCATTGCTGAGGTGGCCGCCGCCGCCGAGCTCCTCCATCACGCGCTGCACGTTGACATCCCCGAGGCTGCGCGCGGAGATGCCGACCGAATCCTGGGTGCGGCGAGTGATGACAAAACTCGCGTCGATGCCGTCCAGCTGAAGCAGGGTGTCGGCCGCCTGGGCCGCGATCACCGGATCGTACAGCTTCGCTTCTTCACCAGTACATAATGCCATACTTGGCGCGATCATTTCAATTGTGTCGATGAGGTGATTCTTTTGGATGTAGTTGCCGATGTTTTCCTTCAGCAGGTTCTGGGTCATCAGGCCGTCCGCGCCGTTACTGCGCAGGTAGCTGGCCGCGTCAAACGTGCGGGTGCCGGTGCGTAGGGAGAAGTTCTTGGTGTCCACGGTGATACCGGCCAGCATCGCGGTGGCCTCCAGCTTATTGAGGGCCGGTGCGCCAGTCGGCTGGTACTCGAACATCTCGGTGATCAGCTCACACGTTGAGCTGGCGTACGGCTCGATGTAGACGAGCATCGGGTTTTCGGGGAACTCCTCGCCGCGGCGGTGGTGGTCAATGATGACCGTGCGCGCCGACAGCTTTTGGTACAGCGCGGGGGCTGCTGTGATGGAGGCCTTGGAGTGGTCCACCAGGATCAGCAGGCTCTTATCGGTGGCCTGGGCCAGCGCCGCCTCGGGGGTGACCACGGCGTTGGCGATCTCGGGATCCTGTCCCACCGCCGTCATCAGGCGCTCCACGTCGGTGTGCAGGTTGGTCGGGTCAACGACCACATAGCAGTCCTTGCCGTTCATCTGCGCGATGCGCCGAATGCCCAGCCCAGCCCCGATCGCGTCCATATCCGGGCGCGCGTGGCCGACAACGAAAACCTTGTCCGTCTGCTTGAACAGCTCCTGCAGGGCCTGGGCGATCATGCGCGCGCGAACGCGGGTGCGCTTTTCCATCGGATTGGTTTTGCCGCCGTAAAAACGCGCCTGCGCGCCTTTTTCCCGGACGACGACTTGGTCCCCGCCGCGGCCCAGCGCCAGGTCCAGGTTGGACTGGCTGGTGACCGCCAGCTGGGAAAGGTCATCCTCGCCGTATGCGATCCCGATGGACAGCGTCAGCGGGAAGTTTTGCTTGGAGGTCTGCTCGCGGATGGTGTCGAGGATCTTGAACTTGTTCTGCTCGACTGCCAGCAGCGAGTCCACGTAGCTGATCAGGATGAAGCGATCGGCCGCCACGCGCTTGACGAACATGTCAAACTCGGCCGCCCAGTGGCTCATCGTGTTGGTGACGTAGCTGTTCAGGTTAGTGACGGTTTGGTCATCCATCGTCTGAGTGATCTCGTCGTAGTTATCGAGGAACACCTGACCGATCGCCAGCCGCCGCCCCATCGCCGCCTTTTCGATCTTGGCGTAGCGCGTGATGTCCATCAAGTAGACGACGCCGATGCTTTTTTGAATCGTCATCTCGAACTCGTGCGCGCCCCACGTGATCGTGCGCAGGGTGCTGTCGTCTTGATTGGCGGCGATCAGCTTCGCGAGGTCGGGGTCGACCGTGCTCAGCGACTGGCCAAGCAGCTCGGCATCACCGAAGTACTGCTGGAGGTAGGGGTTCGCCCACTCGATCTCGAGCTGCTCATTGTAGATCAAGATCCCCACCGGCATCTTGATCAGAGCTTCCTGCTCCCCGCGCTTGATGCGGTACGCAAGGTTAGAGATGTAGCGCGTGGTGTTGTCGGTAATGCGAGCCAGCGCAAAGAAGGTCGCGATCATCAAGCCGACGAGGAACACGAAAAGGACCAACGCTAGCCACGGCCGGATGAACGCGGCAACGACCACGTCGATCAACGCCAGACCGCCCATGATGGCAACGATCCAGCGCAGTCGCACGTCTTCTAGAAAGGCCGGTAACTTGATCCGGGCCAAGAGTTTTTTCACAATTTTTCGCTCACTTTCACATGGCGCCTAGGCGCTGCGTGCTAGGGTTAAAGAATTCTTAACCATTCTACCACATCGGCCCGCGCGGCGCGTTGACGGCGGGGCGGCCAGACGCCTATGATAACCCTAAACCCTACCTGGAGGCCCCTGATGACAACCATTCCCGACTTCATGACCCGCGACACCGCCTACTGGTCCAACCAATTCGACATTCCGCCCGCCCTTCAGCGCACCGCCAAAACGCTGTGCTGGGAATACAACCAGACCCGCCCCGATGCGGCGGACGAACGGCGCGCGCTGCTGACCCAGCTGCTAGGCACCAGCACCGCCCAAACCTTCATCGAGCCGACATTTCACTGCGACTACGGCTTCAACATTTACAGCCACGGCCTTTTAGTGATGAACTACAACTGCAGCGTGCTGGACACCAGCCCGGTACACCTGGGGGACGGTGTCTTCATCGCGCCCAACGTCTGCCTCGCCTGTCCGGGTCACGCCGCCTTGGCCGACCAGCGCGCAGCCGGCATCGGCTACTCCGCCCCGATCACGCTCGAAGATAACGTGTGGCTCGGCGCCAACGTCGTGGTGCTGGGCGGCGTCACGATCGGCGCCGGTAGCATTATCGGGGCCGGTAGCGTCGTCACCCGCGACATTCCCGCCGGCGTCATCGCCGTGGGCAGTCCCTGCAAGGTCGTGCGGCCGATCACCGAGGCGGACCGACTGACGTTGCCAGCGGATCATCGATTAGCGTAGCCCCCCACTTTTGCGGGATTTTAACCCACCAATTGTCTTTCTACCACCATAATAGCCGCAAAAAAGCATCCAGTTTGGGATTCAATCTCTAATCTGGATGCTTTTCAGTTGTCATACTTCTCGTGGCCAGCGCCGCCCCCTGCCGAGTGCCTTTACCCATGCATATACCGAAAGGCGCCGTCGTTGCGCCCCTCACCGCGCTGGATTCCGTGACGCCTGCGTTGATGGTAGGTGACGAGCGTGTCCTCAAGCGCCACCAAGACGAAGAGGGCCGGTCCAAATCTAAACCAGTACGTGAAAAGGTTGCCCATATAGCAGGCGGCGACAAACATCACCGCGGTGACGACAGCTGATACCCAGAGGGTCAAACGCTCCTGCTTGCGCTCACGAAGCCATTTTTGCAGTTCTGCCTCACTTAGTTTTCTTTCCATCATTCAAGCCTCCTCGGCACTCGCCATCCACCTACTCTGATTCTAATTGGCAAGAATTATAGTTCACTAAGCAATCCCTTTCAACTCAAAAAAGCAGCCAGCGTCAGCCGACTGCTTGCCAATATCAACTTCAAAGATTCCGCGCAATCACGTACAGGCCACCCAGTCCGGCAGCCAGGCTTAACAGGTACCAGTTCAGTCCGGTCTTCATCGGCAACTGGTTCACGATCACCCCGAGAACGAGTAATAAGACGAGCGTCGTCAACGCGAGTTCCCGATTGATTCGCTTGGAGCGAAAGATCTCGTACACGACCCAGATGACCAGCCCAAGCGACACGAGGTTCCCTGCGATTAGCTTAATCATGGCATCCCTCCTCACAAAGCTTCGATCCAGCAACATGCCTACTAACGGTGATGAACACAGCGTAAGCAGGCGCGATTGTTTTGTCCAGTGATTGGCTTGCCTGTGAATGATGAGAATCGCGACCAGCGCGCGGTGCCCCTGTTCGCCCGTACGGTGCCGCTTCCTTGCTTCAAGGCCAGCCCCTTCTCATCCGGCACACAGCGTTTCTGGGCGGAAAAGCATTTACTTGGTATACTAAGCGCTAGCAGGAAGTGCTATGAGCGGTGGTACCAACCAATCGAAAGAAGGTGAGGCCCATGAACGCGAGGTTCATGACCCCAAACTCTGATGAAAGGAGGTACACGTTTGTTCGCAGTTACGCTGTCCGCAGCGCAACTTTTACCGGGTATCAGCTTACTGATTGCGGCGATCGTGGGTCTAACGGCTCTGGTCAAAGCGATCACCGCGTTGCTGAAAGCAATGCGGCAACTGATGCGCGAACTCGGTCGTTACCGAGAAAAATGAGCAAACTAAAACCGCGCCTACCTTCGCATAGGGACGCGGTTTAGTTTGCGTTCGTCAATGCCACCGTCCTTAGAACGGTACTGCGAGAACTGAAAAGTTCCGAGAAGACGGCGTGTTACCAGCACGGCGTCTTTTTGTACACCCACAGTATAACATAGCCGTAATTTGTTGACAAAAATGCCAGACTTGGTTGAAAGCGATGCGCGAGCTCGGTCGCTACCGAGAAAAATGAGCAAACTAAAACCGCGCTCAACTTCGCAAGTAGACGCGGCTTAGTTTGCGTTCGAAAATGCCACCGTTCTTAAAACGGGACTGTGAGAACTGAAAAAGTCCGGGAAGACGTCGTGTACTACCACGGCGTCTTTTGCACCGTCTGTAACCCGCTTAATCCAGGTCCTCGCCCATCGTCTCGCGCCCAAGGGCCAAGACCGCCACCACGGCGATCAGGATCGCCGCGGTGAAGATGCCGAAGATCCAGCCGAAGCTGACCTGTTTGGCCACGAGGCTACCAACCAACAACGGGCCGACGATCCCGCCGATGCGCCCGACGCCGGCGGAAAGGCCGGAGCCACTGGAGCGGATGACGGCCGGGTACTGCTCAGGGGAGTACGCGTACAGCGCGCCCCACGCGCCCAGGTTGAAGAATGACAGCAACATCCCGGACGCCATCAACAGCGGCAGGCTGGTCGCCAAGCCAAAGCCCAAGGCAGCCAGTGCCGTGCCCGCCAAAAACGTGGCGAGGACGAGCTTACGGCCCCATTTTTCAATCAGCCATGCAGCCACGAAGTACCCCGGCAGTTGGGCCAGCGTCATGATAAGCACGTAGCCGAAGCTGTGGATCATGGAGTACCCTTTCAGGACCATCACGCTTGGCAACCACAAGAACATGCCGTAGTAAGAGAACACGACCATGAACCAAACCGTCCACAGCATGATCGTGGCCTTGCGGTACTTGGCCTGCCAGATGTCGGTCAGCGCCTGCCAAAGGCTCGGCTTGCGGTGCGCGTTGGCGAGGTAGGCCGGCGACTCCTTGACGCCTTCACGGAAGTACAGCGCGTACAAGGCCGTCAGCCCCGTCAGCACCATCGCCACGCGCCAGCCCCAGGTCGGGATGACGAAGTAGGAGATGACCGCCGCCAGCAGCCAACCGGCCGCCCAGAAGCTTTCCAGCAGCACAATGCTGCGGCCGCGGTGCTCGACCGCCACGCTTTCAGACACCAGCGTGGACGCAACGGGCAGCTCCCCGCCCAGCCCCGCGCCGATCAAGAGGCGCAGGCCCATGAACATGGCATAGCCGGTCGCCAGCGCGGAAAGCGCGGAGCCGAGGGAGAAGACGAGCAGCGTGATGATCAGGACCAGCTTGCGGCCCACGCGGTCGGCCATCATGCCGAACAGCACAGCCCCGATGGCCATGCCGATCGAGCTGACGCTTCCGATCCAGCCCATCTGAACGGCATCCAGGTGCCATTCCGGGGCAACAGCGGCGATGATGAACGACAGCATGCCGACGTCCATCGCATCGAACAGCCAAGCGACCCCGACGCCGGTGATCAGGCGAGCGTGATGCGCGAGACTGGTTGGTTCAGTGGTCTTAGCGGGTGACATAGTTTTCCTCCAAAAATCCTCAATTGACGTGTCTTGACACCTTGTCGCCTCATATTGTCTGGGATTTTCAGCGAAATGTCAATTGATTTGCTGAAATTCTGTGCAATTTGTCACGAAGATTCAGCTCCCCCATCCGAAAAAAACCACCCTTGACGTTAAAGCTCAACGTTAAGGGAGGTTGTTGGTTTGCCAATAGTTTTACTAGGAAGTAGTCGGCTTAGTGTACGGCGCGGATCGGTGCTAAGCCATCCTGCCACTCACGCCTAAGTACAAACGCAAGCTTCCTATAGGGGGCCCTGAGTGCCTTCGATAACGGATTTTTTGCCTCGATCCGCAGCAGGGCGTTGCTTCCGTTCGGCTTCGCCTCGCTCCACAGCTGGACGTGCTTACGAGCGACACAAAGCAACGCAGTCATGTCTAGCTACGCAAACATAGCCATTTCACCGGATATCTGAGATGTTCGCAATCAGAGGACGGAGGTTCAGCCCGTGACGCTGGAAGCGGAGGCGGGTGGCGAGCCAGCGTGAAATTGCTGTTAGCTGGCGATCTTTGCCGGCTTACAGCAAGGGCGGGTCTCGAGACCGCCCTTTGGCTCGGGAGAGCCCCACGCGTTCCGCCGCCACCCGCCGGAGCTGGAAACGTCACGGGCTGGACCGGAGTCCGGAAATTTAAAACACACTCTAGGCTAGCCAGCCTGCTAAGTGCGCTTCGCCTCCGTCCGGCTGCGCCGAACTCCGGTGGCGTTCAGGCTTCGCCGGCACGCATGTTTCGCTCTGGGTTATTCAAACAAATACCCTTTCCCCCGCAGCGCGTCCTTGATGGCTTTGAGCTGTTCGGGGGTGTCGAACGCGATGGTGTGCAGGTGCACGCCACCGGTCAGCTCGGAAAGCAGGTGGCCTTCGTGCTGCTTGACGCGGCCGACGAAGAGGTTCACGTCGGTGCGGGTCTTGACTTGCAGCTGGCCACGCAGCTGGCCGTAGATGGGGTGGTCCACCACCACGTCCAGCAGGGTGCCGCCGTTGTCGACGATGGTGGTCATTTCATCGGCGGCCTCTTCGGGCGTGTGGCGGCAGACGATGACGACCGAGTGGGCGCTGGGACGCTCGTACTGGTAGCCTTGGGGGGTGGCGATGATGGCCTCCCCTTGCGCGCGCATGAGTGCGATGTCGCCGACGATGGTCTGGCGGCTGACGCCGAAGTGCTTGGCAAACTGGCTGGCGGTCATGGGGGCCTCGTGGTCGCTGAGCGTCGATTTCATTTGGGACTGGCGTTGGGCACTGGTTAACATGATTTAGTCACACTCCTCGCTAAGATAATACGCTAAAACGCGCGATGGGGGAAGGCTTTCCCAGACACATCGCGCGTTTTGGCCAAAATTGGTCCAGTTGATCAGGCGCCCCGCTTGAACGCGTACTTATGCAGGCCCATGCGGATCAGCTTGTCTGCCTCAGTCACCACCAGGGTGATGAAGCCGACCGCCACCGCGATCCCCCACTCGCGCAGGGACATCGGCGCGGTCACGAAGACGTTTTGCATGAACGGCACGTAGGTCAGGGCGAACTGCAGGAGCATCATGCCCCCGATGATGACGAAGGCCATCGGGTTGGTGAACAGCTGCTTGGAGAACGCCAAGGCGTGGGTGCGAATGTTGAAAAGGTAGAAGACTTTGCCCAGGATGATGATGTTGACCATCATCGTGGAGGCCGTGGCCGCATCCACGAAGCCGTTGTCCAGCAGGTAGTCGTGGGCGAGCAGGCCCAGGCCGGAGATCATGATCGAGACGTAGATCATCTGGAAGACGTCGTGCTTGTTCAGCATGCTGGCGCCATTGGGCCGCGGTGGCCGGGTCATGATGCCGTCCTCGGCCGGTTCGAAGATGAAGGCCAGCTGAATCGTGATGGCCGACACCATGTTGATCCACAGCATCTGGCTGGCGTTCAGCGGCATGTCGTCTTGGGTCAAAATGGTGAAGGCGATGACCAGTCCTTCGGCAAAACTGGTCGGTAGCAGAAACAGGATACTCTTTTTGATATTGTCGTAAATCCGGCGGCCCTGGGCGATGGCGCGCTCCATGGTCGTGAACTTGTCGTCGGTCAGAATCATGTCGGCGGCGTCCTTGGCGACGTCGGTGCCGGCGCGGCCCATGGCCACCCCAATGTCGGCCTTTTTCAAAGCCGGCGCGTCGTTGACCCCATCGCCGACCATCGCCGTCACGTTGCCCGCGTCCTGCAAGGCAGTGATGATGGCGAGCTTGTCGGCCGGCGTGGTGCGAGCAAACACGTCCGCAGACACCATCGCCTGCGTGCGGTCGCGGTCGTTCATCGCGGCCAGCTGCGTGCCGGTGACCACGTGCGGCTGCTCGGCCAGGCCGAGCTTGGTGGCGATCGCCAGCGCCGTGTCGGGGTTGTCCCCGGTGATCATGCGCACCTTGACGCCAGCGCGGCGCATGGTGCGGATCGACTGAATGACTTCCTCGCGCGGTGGGTCGATGATGGCCGCCAAGCCGAGGAAGGTCATCCCCGTCTGGCAAAAATCAACGTCGATCTCGGCCACGTCAGCCGGCACCACGCGGGTCGCCACGGCGATGACGCGCTGACCGTGCTGGGAGTACTGCTTGGTCAGCGCCAGGTAGTGGGCCTGATCAAAGTCCAGGTCGGCGGCCTGCGCCATCGGCAGCACCTTATCCGGTGAGCCTTTGAGGAAGATCTGGCGGGTGCCGTCCGGCCGGACCACGAGCTTGGCCATGAAGCGGTAGTCGGAGTCAAACGGCAGCATGTCCAGCTCTTCATTGGCTGGGGCCTCTTCGTACCCCTTGTGGTACGCGGTCAAAAAGGCCCCGTCGGTCGGCTCCCCGTTGATCTGGTAGACCCCATCGATCTCGGCCAGCGTCGTGTCGTTGGCCTCGTACCCGGCTTCCAGCAGGTCGGCCAGATCCGCGTGCGCGGCCAGGTCAACGGTTTCGCCGGCCAGCTCGAAGTGACCTTCCGGCGCGTAGCCGGTGCCGGTCACGTCGTACGTATGCGCCGGCGTGATGATGGTGGTGATCGTCATCTCGTTTTTCGTCAGCGTCCCGGTTTTGTCCGTGGCGATGATGTCAACGGAGCCCAAGGTCTCCACCCCGGGCATCGTCTTGACGATGGTGTGCGCCTTCATCAGCTCCTGCATGCCGCGGGCCAGGACGACCGCAGTGGTCGCGGGCAGCCCTTCCGGCATGGAACCGACGATCATGGTCACCACGGCCAGCGCCAGGGTGCCCAGCGTGTAGTGGCCGGACCACAGCCCCAGCAAGAACAGCACAACGGCAGCGGCGAGGATCCCATAGGACAGCCCCGCGCCCAGCCCGTCGAGCTCGCGCATCATCGGCGTCTTGCCGGTGCGCACATCGGCCACGGCCTGGGAGATCTTCCCGATCTCGGTGTGGGTCCCGGTGGCGACCACCAGCCCCATCCCCGAGCCCGAGGCCACGGCGGTGGAAGCGAAGGCCATGTTGCGCTGCTCGGCCATCGGCGTCTCGGCCGGCAGCGCTTCGATGTCTTTTTCGACCGAGTCGCTTTCCCCGGTCAAAGCGGACTCCTGGATCGCCAGGTTGTCCACGTCAAACAGCCTGAGGTCGGCGGGCACATTGTCCCCGGCCTCAAGGAACACGACGTCCCCCACCACGAGGTCCGCGGTGTCGACGTCGATGCGCTGGCCATCGCGGTAAACGGTCGCGGTTTGGGCCAGCATCTGTTGAATTTTGGCCAGCGCGTTGGACGCATTGGCTTCCTGATAGTACCCAATCACCGCGTTAATCACGATCACCAAGCCGATGATGACAGTGTCGGTCATGTGCCCCATAAGGGTGGTCATGATCGCTGCCCCAATCAGGATGTAGATGATCAGATTATTGAATTGGCGGATGAAGATGACCCACTTGGGGGTGGTGTGCGACTCCAGGGTGTTGCGCCCGTCTCGGGCCAGTCGGGTGGCGGCCTCCTCGCTGGTCAGCCCAGCGTCCAGGTCCGGCACCTTCAATTCTTCCTGCAGTGAGGCAACCTCCTCATGGGTCATCGGCCTCTGCTCAGCGGGATCGTCCATATACCATCATCCTTTTATCATTTATTTGGCGTTGTTCGCCATCAATCTTAATAATCTCATTTTACGGGAGCGCTAATTTTTTGGCAAGCGGATGGCGGCGAAATCCGGCTTGGGGCGGAGGATTAAGCCCCCCACCCAAGCACTTGCCCACCGAGCAAGTCGCCGCCCATTCGTTACGCCAATTGTATGCCCCGCGCCCTTTGATTCACCGGGCGAGTTTGCTAAAGTGGAAGTAATCAACCTCAAAGGAAGGCTCGCAATGAAAAACGCACACTGGCGCCTGTCCGCCCCGCAGGCGATCCTCCTCAGCTTTGCCGCCATGATTGCCGTGGGCACGGTCCTATTGAACCTACCGTGGGCCAGCCAGGACGGGCAGTCGATCGGGTGGCTCAACGCCTTGTTCACCGCCACGTCCGCCAACTGCGTGACCGGGCTGGTGGTGGTCAACACCATGCAACACTGGACGCTGTTCGGTCAGCTCGTCATCCTCGCCTTGATCCAGCTGGGCGGGATCGGCTTCATCACAGTGGTGACCGGCACCCTGATCATTTTTCGCCGGCGCATCGGGCTACGGCAGCGCATGACCATTCAGACGATGTTCAACGCGCAGGCGCTAGGCGGCATGACGCGCCTCGTGCTACAGGTGCTCAAGTACACGGCGGTGATCGAAGGCGCCGGTGCGGTGCTTCTGACGATCGGCTTCCTGCAGGCCGACCGCGGCTACACGCTCGGCGAGGCCGCGTGGTACGGCGTGTTTCACGCCATCTCCGCGTTTTGCAACGCCGGCTTCGACATCGTCGGCGTCAACTCGCTGACCGAGTTCGCCGGCAGCTGGTGGCTCAACCTGACCCTCATGGCGCTGATCACGCTCGGCGGCTTGGGCTTCGTGGTGCTCCACGAGCTCAAGCACTTGGTTGAAAATCGCCGGCCGTGGCGCCAGCGCCTGCGTCACCTGTCCGTGCACACGAAGCTCGTCTGCTGGACCAGCCTCACCCTGTTTGCGGTCGGGACGCTGCTGGTGGCGCTGCTCGAGTGGGGCAACCCCGAGACGCTCGGTAGCCTGGACACGCCGCACAAGTGGCTGGCCGCGGCGTTCGAGTCTGTCACGCTACGCACCGCGGGCTTCTTGACCGTCGACCAAAACGGGCTGGGTGAGCTGACCAAGCTCGTCGCCGCTGCCCTGATGTTCATCGGCGGCTCGCCGGCCGGGACGGCCGGTGGGATCAAAACCATCACGCTGGCGGTGCTGGGCGCCGCCGTGCTGTCGGCGCTGCGCGGGCACGCGGACTTGGTGATCTTCAACCGCCGCCTGCCCTTGGCCGTGCTCCAGAAGGCGCTGGCCATTGTCGGCACGCTGGGGCTGGTGGTCACCGTGGCCGTCATCGGGCTGCATTTTTCCGAAACCGCCAACGCGTTTCACCCCAAGCTCCTGGACCTGATCTTTGAAACCACCAGCGCGGCCGGCACGGTCGGCCTGACCACCGGCATGACGCCGTTTTTGACCCCGGTGGGCAAGGTGATCATCGCCTTGTGCATGTTCATCGGCCGCCTGTCGCCGCTCACCATCGCCGTGGCGCTGAACACGCGCCTGGACGCGCACCCGCACACCCTCACGTACCCAGAAGAAGCCGTCATCGTCGGCTAAGCCCCAAGGAGGCCCTTATGCAAACTACCCAAGCCCACTCATTTGCCGTCTTCGGCCTCGGCCGCTTCGGCACCAGTATCGTGGAACACCTCGCCCGCACCGATGTCGAGATCCTCGCCGCCGACCGCAACCTCGCGCGCGTCGAAGCCGTCGCCGACCGGGTCGACCAGGCCGTGGCCGGGGATGCCAGCGACCCCGAATTCCTGCGCCGCATCGCGCTGGAACACTTTGACGTTGTGGTGTTTGCCATGGGTGAAGACTTCGAGTCCAGCGTCATGGGCACCATGCTCGCCAAGGAGCTCGGCTGCAAGCGCGTGGTCGTCAAGGCGCTGGACCCGCGCCAGGCCAAAATCCTCACGCGCATCGGCGCCGACCAGGTCGTGTTGCCCGAAGTCGAAATGGGCGCCAAAATCGCCAAGAGCCTGATCAACGCCAGCATCCTGGACGTCTTCGACCAGATCGACGGCGTCGACATCACCGAGCGCCACCCTGACCCCAGCTGGATCGGCAAGACCCTGGCCGAGGCCAACATTCGCCGCACCGCCAACGTCGAGGTGCTCGCCCTGATCCGTGACGGCCGTACGCAGATCCCCGTCAATATCAACACGATCTTGGCAGCGGGGGACGTGCTCCTGACGGTGGCGAGCAAGGCGTAAGCGTGATCCAAGCAGAGAGAGGACCCAGCGGCCGATAAGCCGCTGGGTCCTCTCTCTGTTTAAGGCATTCACACAACGTCACAACCTACCGATGGCGGCGTTGATCCAGCTGAGCCTCTCGCATCAGGTTCTGATATCGCAGGAGCACCGCCGGGTCAAGGGCGCCCGCGTCAACCGCCTGGCGGACGGCGCACCCCGGTTCGCTGAGGTGCCGGCAGTCGCTGAATTGACACTGTTTGGCCAATTCAATAATGGCTGGAAATGCCACGTCCGGATCAAAGTCTGCCGACTTGATGACTTTGAAGCCAGGCGTGTCGATCAAATAGCCAAACGGTGCGATCGGCAGTAATGCGCTGGCAGTCGTTGTGTGTTTCCCTCGGTTGTCGCCGGTGCGCGTCTGGTTAGTGGTCTGCAGATCGGTTTGCGCCAAATAGTTGATCAGCGTGGACTTCCCCGTTCCGGAGGCGCCTAACAGCGTAAAGGTGTTCTGCCCTGGGAACGCGCGGCCGAAGCGGGTCCGCAGGTGCTGATCGTAGATGGACGTTCGCAGCACCTGTAGTTCGGGGTGCGCCGCGCGAATCTGATCGTAAATACGCTGGCTTTCCGGCGCGTCAGCCTTGGTCACCAGAATCGCTAAGCGCGCATTGGGAATACTAAAAGAAGCCACATACCGATCAACCATGCTCAGTGTAAACCGCTGATCCGCGGCGATGGTAATCAAAACGAAGTCAATGTTGGCCGCGACGAGCTGGTCTTTACCCTTTTGATGAAAACTTTTGCTTGTCGTGCCGCGCTGCTTGCTGAGTTCATTCTGACGCGGTTGTCGCTGTGTGACCTGACCGTCAGCCACCAACACGATATCCCCGACCACCAAGCGACCGAGCGTCTTTGTCAGCTGTTTAGCCAGTGCAAGGCTTAGCCGCCGACCATTCTCATCCAGGAGATTGACCGTCTTTGAATCAATTGAAGCAACCCGAAACTGTTCTGCTTTGCTTATGGTGTTCACCATACCCTTTCTAGTTTCCCGACCGCATATCAGGTTGGTTGAATACGACCGGTTGCATCTGCCATGTTAAATCGCTCACTTCTTTATCATTTTTCATGACCCTATCATAATCGCACCGCTGACTCAAAGCAACGATTCGTCTCCGCGATCACGTCACAGATCATCTCCTATAAGGGCGATTAAGCCATCAAACGACCGCCTCAAAAATCTATTCACGCTTCATTAGAGCAATTATTTCATTGCTAAATTTCTAATTAAATCCTCATAACGTGGTATACTGAGTCCGATTGAATCATTGATTTATTCCATCTCCTGATCATCACACCGGATAATTTTAGCTGCCAGTCACCCCAACGAGGTCAATGCCATGATCAAAGCCCTGCTGCAAAAACCCTTCATCAACAAGCGCCTCCTCGCGCTGACGCTCCTGTTTGCGGCGCTGACCGCGCTGGAAGGCGTGGTCACCCCTTACGCCCTCGGTGGCGTGACCGACGCCATCACCCACCGGTCGATGAGCGGCGTCATTCGCGCAGCGCTCATCGGGGCCATCGGGCTGATCGTCATTCGCGTGGCGTTTTTCCTGATGACGTATTTCATGGCCAAACTGCGCCAGGCCGCGACCACCACACTGCGCCAGCAGCTGCTGGAGGCGGGCCTCGCGCGCACCGCCCGCACCGAGAGCGCGACGCTACTGGCCAAGATGTTCGGCGATGTGAAACAGATCGAGCAAAGCGCGGTGATCGGGCTGGTGTACATGCTCTACTCGCTACTGCTCGCCACGGCCGCCACGCTGTACATTTTCAGCATCAACTGGCAGGTCGCCACGCTATTCATCCTGTTCCCGTTCCTCTCGCTGACGATCCCACTGCTGACCAAGAAGCCGGTGAAGCGCGCCAGCCAACTTTGGAGCACCCGCAATGCCTCCTACACCACTGCGGTCACGGAGGCGTTCCAGGCGCGGCGCCTGATCCTGGTGTACGGGCGCCAGCCCTACTTCCTCGCCCGCAGCCGGCAGGTGCTGGACGCAGAGCAAACAGCCTCTGTGCGCATCAGCGTGATGCAGGCGGTGATCACGTTCTTCAGCGCCACGCTGGAGCTGATCGGGATGTACCTACCGTTCGTGGTCGGTGCCGTGTTCGTGCTGCGCGGCCAGCTCACGGTGGGGGCGCTGCTGTCGGTATTTCTCGCATCAGACCGCATTGTCAGCCCGGTTGCCAGCAGCATCAACTACTATGGCCAGCTGGTGGCCGCCCAGCCACTGATCGACGAGATCGCCACGCTGACCGCGCCGGCCGCTACCGAACCCGCGTTGCAAGCGGTGGGCGCCGGACCGGTCGTCGCGCTGCAAAACGTGCGCTATCAGCCCGCGGACCGCGCCATTTTAACCGGCGTCAACTTGGCGATCCAACCCCACACGCGCACCTTGGTGGTCGGCAACTCCGGCGCGGGCAAGTCGACACTGATCGATTTGATGGTCGGCCTGGCGAATCCGGCGGCCGGCACCGTCGCGGTGGCCGCCGCCAGTGTCCCGGCCTATCTCGCCCAGATCGCCTATGTGGCGCAAGCGCCGCGCGTGTTCTCCGAGTCGTTGGCCTTCAACCTGACCTTGGGCGAAAACGCGGATGAGCCCGCGCTACTGGCCGCCCTGCGTCAGGCCGGCCTGGCGGAGCTGGCCACTGCGGCACAACTGCACGAGCGGCTCGGCGAAGGCGGCCGCCAGCTCTCGGGCGGTGAGCTGAAAAAACTCGACATCGCCCGTGCCCTGCTGCACCAACGCGCGCTGACGATCATCGATGAGGGCCTGTCCGGCCTCGATGCCAAAAGCGCCGCGTCAGTGAGCGCGGTGATCCGCCAGCTCCCCGGCACGATCATCGAGGTGGAGCACCGGGTGCCGCTTGCCGCGATGGCCGACTACGATCAGATCCTCGTGGTGGCTGACGGCCATGTCACCGCTCTGGCGCCGGACCAGACAGCCGCGGCGGTGGCGACCGGCTTGTTTATCTAAGTTGCGGCTTTGGGCGAATCATGCGACACTACAGGCAACCCAACGAAGGGATGTGGCTGCCGTGTTTCCCATTGGTCTGACCCTCAGTCTGACCGCGCTCACCATTTTGCTCCTGATTCGAGACCAGTTCGTCCGGCGCTACCTGCTGTCCACCATGAGCATCAGCCTGACCTTCGGCTACACCGCCCTGCAGCTGTACGCCGTGACCATCGCGCAGGACGCTGGGGCCGCGCTCACCAGCACCACCACCCCTGCGGTGGCCGAGCTCGGCGTCAGCGCGGTGCTGCTGGCGGTAGCCTTCATTCGGGCACTGCGCGAGGAAGTGCGGCCGCACTAAAAATGATCGCACCAAACAGGACCCCGACGCAGTTATGCGTTGAGGCCCTGTTTGGTGTCGCGATTGTCATATCAGGCGGTCACAATGACCTTGAGCTTAAGCCCCAGGCCGGCTGCGTAACGATTCAGCGTTTTGAACGAAGGCACCGAATCCAGCCGTTCAACCTTAGCCAGCTGAGGCTGCGACATGCCGATTCGAGCGGCCAACTCACGCTGCGACACCCCACGGCGCACGCGCTCGCTATGCAGTTGGGCAAGGGTGTCAATACGCGTCAAAACTGGCTGCGGAAGCGCGGTCGTCTGCGCCCGGTAGTCTTGCCAAGTCGCCATCCGCTTATGCCTCCGCCACATGGGCCGCGCGCCACGCCGCGTAGAGCTGCTTGGGCGGAGTCAGGCGCGCAAGCGTCGACGCTTTTTCGAATACCCACGGCGTGTGGTTGAGTTCAACCGCATACCGACCGTGGCCGGTTGGGCGCAGGTGATAAACCGCCTGGGCCGTCTCATTAGCCGGCGCATAGGTAACCTTCTGCGGCCGCTTCGACGCCAACATGGCGGCCCAAGTCTTGTAATACGCCACGAAGCACTCGCCCGTCATCGTCAGGGTGATCTCCTGACCGCGCCGCTGAACGGTGGCCGCTTCCACCCGTCTGTACGCGCCGCCGTTCATGACGAAGCGCGTGATCACCTGCCCCACCCGATCAGGCGCGCTGAACGCCAACTCCACCTTGGCGCTGCTGGGCATGATCCGATCGGTGTGCGGCACCTGGTACCCCACCGCCGTCAGCCGGGTCGCCCCGGTCACCGCAGGGGTAGTCGCAGTCTGGCACCCTGCAAGGCTGAGGAGCATGCCGCCGGTGATCAAGCCAATCGCTCGTCGTTTATTGATAAAATAATTATTCAACAGCTACTCCTTTTGATAATTAGCTCTATTATCCATCCAACAAAAGTGAAAGTAATAGACTATTATCTTATCTAAGAGTAACTGATCATTCAACCACGATTTTGTTGGCCGGCGCTCACGCCCACCCCAAAAACCGCAGCGCCGCCATCGCCACCACGCCCACGACGACCACCGCCAGCAGGCTCTTGGTGATGACCGCGGTCAACAGCGCCGGCACCGAGGCGAGCGCGTTGGGCCAGTTAATGGCCGGCCAGTTGCCGGGGCGCGCTACCAACAGGTTTTCCACGAAAATGGCGGTCAGGATCGCCACCGGCACGAAGCTCAGAAACTGCAGCAGCCAGGCGGGCAGGCGCAGGCGCCGCACCAGCAGGAACGGGATCACTTTGAGCGCCCACATCGCCAGCCCGCAGGCCACGATGGCGGCAAGCACGCGTGAATCAGCCATGACGCTCCACCCCCATCCCAAACAGGCAGCCGAGCACGGTCGCCACCAAAAGCGCGGTGGTGCCGGGCAGCCAGCGCATCAAGCCGAACAGCACCACGGCAACGAACGCGGCCACGGCGAGGTGGCGAAACAGCGGCTTGGTGCGATCGGTGATCATTTACAGATACAGCAGCCCGATAAACATGGCCACGGCGGCAAAATCCAGCCCGAGCGCCTGAGCGTCTGGGATCAGGGTGCCGATCAGCGCGCCGACGCCAGTCGAGGCCGCCCACACGAGGTAGGCGGTCAGGTTAGCCGCATGAAACCACGCCGGAGCCAGCCGGTGGTCGGTTTGATTCAGCTTATTCATCGCCAGCGCAAAGGTCTCATCGGTCAACAGCGTCCCGATGGCAACGTTCTGCACCGCACTTTCGTCCTTGAGGTATGGCGCCACAGTCATGCTCATCAGGCTCATGCGCGCGTGGATCAGGATCGCGGAGGCGACCATCGCCCCCAGCGGGCTACCGGCCGCCAGCATGCTGGCCAGCACGAACTGCACCGAGCCGCCGTACACGATCAACGACATCGCCACCACCAGCCAGACGCTGATGCCGGCCGTGTGCGCGACCACGCCAAAGGCCAACCCCACACCGATGTAGCCGAACACAGTCGGCAGGACCTCTTTTAAGCCGGTCCGAAAATCCAGTGCATCACTCATGCGCATCCCTCGCTCCATTAAAATATAATTAGAACTAGTGTCGCTTATTCTGCGACCGAATGCAACCCGCAAAAAGCCGAAAAAAAAAGCGAGGTTTCCCTCGCGTGGCGCCTTATTTGGCCCCGATCAGCTGCTCCTTGGCGTGGATCAGCTGCGTCAGCATCGCGTTGTACGGCGTCGCAATGCCGTGCGCTTGACCCTTGCGCACCACGGCGCCGTTGATGAAGTCGACCTCCGTCAGCCGGTGGTTGACCACCAAGTCCTGGTGCATCGACGGGTAGTGCACCGCGATGTCCGCCGTGAACGTGGCCGCCACATGGTCGTACACCTCAGCCACGTCCAGCGGCACGCCTTCCGCCTGCGCCACCGCGCCGAACTCGGCGATGATCTCGCGCAAAAACGGTTCGGCCTCGCGCGTTTGCCCCAGCGCCCCGATGTTGCAGTCAAGCAGCGCGCACAGGCTGTTGAGCGTGCCATTGACGCAGGCCTTGCGCCAGATGGACGCCTTGACGTTCGCAGACGGCCGCGCGTTGAGCCCCGCCTGGTTGAACAGCGCGACCACCTGATCGGCAAACGCGGCCCCGGCCGGCGCGAAGCTCTGCAGCTCCACCTCCCCGTGGCCCAGCAGCTTGACGTGCCCCGGCCCGGTCATGCCGGCAGTCCACATCGTGATGCCCAGCAACAGATGATCCTTCGCCACGAATTCTTCCAGCACGTCCTCGTGCCCGATACCGTTGAGCAAACAAAGTACGTAGGTGTCGGCATGGATGATCGGCGTCAACTGCTTGAACATCGCCGCCAGCTGGTTGGACTTGGTGAAGGCGATGATCAGATCCGCCTGCACGCCGCTGTCGGCCAGCTCCCTTGGCGCGTAGATCGGCAGCCGCGCCGTGACCGCCCGACCGTTGAAGTCGGCCTGCAAACCGGCTTGGCGGATCGCGTCAATGTTGGCCTGCCAGCCGTCCACCAGCGTGACGGCCACGCCTGCCTGATGGAGCATCAAGGCGAACCGGCTACCCATGCCGCCGGCGCCCACTACTGTAATTTTCATCGTATCGCACCCTTTCGTGGCCCATTGTACCAAAAAGCCGGCGGGTGCGTGCTGCACTCGCCGGGATCGTGTTACTTCTTAAAGAGATACTTCGCGGCCGCCGCGACAATGATCGCCGTAATGGCAAGACCCAGGACAGTGAAAAGACCAAACAGCAAGTCACCCATTGTGAATTCTCCTTTTTTCAAGCATGACCCAGCGTCTCAATTCATTCTGTCTAGGACACCATAACATGTTTTTATCCCAAGGACACCGGTCATTTTAACCGGACGAATTGTCAACTCAAGTGCAACTTTTTACCCAGGTAGACTTCTGATGGTGTCTTCCAGCCTAAGACCTTGCGAG
>NZ_RHOH01000012.1 GCF_003946115.1 Lacticaseibacillus daqingensis
GGCTACCTGCACTATACCGACGGCTCTTTCGTTAAGAACGCCGATGGTTCAAAAGTTTCCAAGACCGTGACCTTCAAAGCCGAAAAGGCTGACGGCACGATTGACGTTGAATTTGTCGTTGACGGCCGCGCCTTGGCTGGCAAGGACGTTGTGGCCTTTGAGTACCTCTACCACAACAACAAGTTGATTGCTTCGCACGAAGACATCAACGACAAAGACCAAACCGTTCACTTCCCGAAGATTGAGCTGCACACGACGGCGACCTCTAACGGCAAGAAGACGGTGACTGCTAGCCAGAACATGACCATTAACGACGTTGTTGAGTTTAATGACCTCGTGGTTGGTAAGACTTACACCGTTAAGGGCTACCTGATGGACAAGGCCACTGGCAAGCCGGTTCTGATCAACAGCAAGAAAGTCACTGCTGAAAAGACCTTCAAGGCAACCGCTAAGGACATGAAGGTGACTATGACCTTTACGTTCGATGGCAGCTCCCTGGGCGGCCATGACGTGGTTGCTTTTGAAGACCTTTACCACGATGGCAAGCTGATTGCTAGCCACGCTGACATCAACGACGCGGGCCAAACGGTTCACATCGCACCAGCACCTAAGCTGACCCAGACTGACGACTCCCTGAACGGTGCACTGCTGGCCTTGGGTGTGGTTGCTCTGATCAGTGCTGCGGGTATTGCCTTCTACCTGCTGCGTAAGCGGGCCTAGTCAATGCACAAGCGGCGCTGGCTGGTTGGCTTTCTACTGCTGATTTTGGTGGTCGGTATCGGCCTCATTGCGTGGCAGCCGCTGCACGAAGTCAACAAGGGACGCCGTGCAAGCACTGAGGGCAAACAGCTCATCAAGGCACTAAAGAAGGGCCAGTCGGTAGAAATTAAGACAACGCCCCAGAGAACACACATACGGGCCGACACAGCGCTTTCAATTCCATCCGTTGGGATTGACCTGGCAGTCTACAAAACGACCGCAGGGCTTGCGTATGGCGCATATGCGGAGCTTTCAGGGGTAAAGGCGGACACCGCGCCAGGCGATAACAACTATGTCCTAGCCGGGCACTCTAGTTATCTTCACGGTGTGTTGTTCGCAAATCTCTTCCAGCTGACCACCAGCCGGGGCTATGAGCGTCGGGCTGGGGCTGCTTGCCGGCCATCGGACTATCAGGGCGGGAAAGGGGCAGGCGGCCTGATTCAGGTGTATACGAAGCTAGGCACCTATACGTATCAAGCTGACGTCGCTTATACTGTCAACGGAGATGACGCGTCGATTCTGAGTGATCCACAAGCAGGGTCGGCAAAGCAGATTCACCTTTTCACTTGTCCTCGCACCGGGCACAAACACCCGCCATTTCGATACGTTGTCCAAGGTCACTTAATCAAGGTAACGCCAACTAAACTTGGCCTCCAAAAGCACCTTGATACGTCTCTAACGGCATCTGATCCAACCGCGTATCGCGTGGGCACGTTGACAAGCGATTAAGTACCACTACCGCCACCGGGATAGCGTTAGCGCCTGCTGACGCTGCCAGGGTTCGACTCTCTGGGGCGGTCTTGCACCAAGATTTTTGAGGAGGTAGTCACTGATGGAAAAATCACAAAAAAGAGCCCCTTTCAGGGCTTTTCACTTACCGTATAGTTCGTCATGGGAGCCTGTTCGCAGCATAGTCGCGGTCAGGTTATCCTGATCGAGCCTGTACATCAATAGCCAATTCCCACGGGCGCCTTTGACCACGTGTAGTTCGCGGTTTCCTTGCAGATTTCCTGATAACGCATGGTCGGCATATCGGGTCGCCAACGATTCCTTGTTGACACCCTCTAAAATGAGGGCAACCACCTGCTTGAGTTCTTTCATTGGATAATGTTTCTTGCCGAGTCGCTTAACATCGCGGTCGAATGCGTTAGTTGTCTTTAGGCTAAACACCGAGCTTCCTCCACATGTCTTCGGCGCTAGCATATTGGTTAAGCCGCTCCGGGTGGTCGGCATCGTCTAGTGCTTCGAGTGTGTCTGCTGGCAGCGCCGTTGGCATGAACGGAAGTTGCCGGTCTTTAACCATCTGGGTTAGCGTCAGTCTAACTACCGTACTGAGGTCAATTCCCATGTCTTCTGCTACCGCGGTCGCCTTCGCCTTCAACTGTGGGTCTAGCCGAATATTGAGCCGTGCCTCTGGTTTTTTGGTGTCCATCAAATCCCCTCCTTGTTGAGACCATTGTAACACCTTTGGCGCACAAGGGGAACCGTTCGGAACACAAGAACTGATCAAGGGTTGACTATCAACTAGCAAATTGTACGGTAACTGGTAATCTGAACTACGGAATCTTGTTGATTCTGCTGTCATCTGTGGGACTATCGACGTCATCGCGGCGAGCTAAGGTTCGACTCCTTAGGATGACCTTGGTAGGCAGCAGCCCCGTTGCCTACCATGCACCAACGATTTTTCATTCTATTCCCTTTTGTGCTCCTACCTCTCCCCCAGAGAACAAAGTAGGAGTGCGTTGCTGCCACCGGCTTACCCATGCCTGGAGTAAGGCCAGGGTTCAACCCCTGGGGCAGTATATGTTGCCAATCGGCTGTTAAAAAAACGCCGATAGTATAAAATGCTGTATATGATAAACGAGAGTAGGGTGAGAACGTGAAACTGCAAGATGAGACTGCTAGAGTCTTTGCACGTGTTGATGTAGCCACTAAAGCAGCCGCAGAAGAAGCCTTATCAGAAATGGGATTCTCAGTGAGCGCCGCCATCACAATCTTTCTGCGTCAAGTTGCACGGGACAAGAAGTTCCCCTTCACGCCAGATACCGGCTACCTGGCTGAGATTGGTTTAGACAACAAAGGCAGGAAGAAGAAGCAGAAGAAGTAAGACTACCAAGGCCCTCAATCGAGGGCCTTTGCTGTACCCGGAAAACTAAGGTTCGACTCCTTAGTACAGCTTAGGCAAAGTCTGGCTTGACGCTGGCTTTGCCTAATCCCCCAAAAGTTCATTTCTCTACCCGGCCCCTTCAACCAGAAGGGGCTTTTTGCTGTCACCGGTGTTTCTATTCAGGGTTCGACCCCCTGGGGCAGCGTCGGCCCGATGGGCCGCAGTCTTTTGATGGAAAGGAGGAACGCACATGGAGAAAGGAGTGTATGTTGATGAACGCTTTTTGGCGCGTGAGATTGGCACCAGCGGTAAGGACAAAGAGGGAAATGAAATTCTGTTTGTACGTGTGAAGAAGAGCTTCTTCAGCGCGAACCCGGAAGCGAAGCAGTTGATGGTACCGGGTATTCTGCTCGCGATTGGGCACGTAGCCCCGCAAATTGCACGACCGGCTGGATCCTACCAAAAGCTCGGCTACCTAGCAGCGCTTGAGGTACACCGCATCAGTAAAGCGCCAGATGGGGACTGGCTGATTGAAGGCTACCGAGACACGCATTATCGAAGGGAGTTTGTGTAATGGCTAAAGTCTTGAAATTAGATCCAAGCACGGCATCTGTCGTTGATCGCGGGGCTAATTGGATCAGAGTAACAATTTATAACTCTGGCTTCGGGCAGCATATCGAAGCGGGTTATCACGCTGTGCTGAAGACCGGTTGGTGGGCGGATCCCGAACTGCTGGATCTGGGCGAGGTGCAAGAAACACGCCCTGTTAGCCGCCGCAAGGTTGAACTACTGATTGTGAACTAGAAAGGATTGAGAACATGGCAAATCGTGCTGAACAGAACCAAAACAAACGCCTTGCTACCGCTATTTTGGCAGCCAAGGGAATCAAGATGGAAGACTGGCTCAACGACAAGTATCAGGAAATTATCACGGAGAACACATCGCTATTGATTAAGTCGATGACGGCGCAGAAGAGCCAGCCTACGCGGGAACTAACTCAGGAGGATCGTGAAAATGGATAAAATCTTGCAGGCATTACAATTCTTTGTGACGGCAATCGGGACAGTCTCAGGTGCATACGCAGCCGTGAAATTAGGATTATACGGGCTCGCTCACATGACGAAGAATCGCCAAAAAATTGAAGAGGCCAGAGATGGTATGACTAACACCGCAATTGGGTTATTCATTGCCTTGTCGGCTACCGCCATCGTGACTTGGCTGAAAACCATTTAATCACGCTGAAGGAGGTGAGTAGCGATGTATGTGTTGCTGAAGCGCAGCCGATTTGCCTGGCCTTTCTTTTCCAAGCTCTCGAAGACCCGCCGTTACTCACTGCACGAGGCGGAGAAGACCATCCGGGAGACAAATCGCGCTTGTCTGGATAGCCACAAAAAGCTGGTTGTCGTGATTAGCATTCATGATCAGGCGAGCGACGAGTTGCTTTTCCGTGACGCGCTAGAGCTGGGAACGGATGCACCGTATCTGGGGAACCTGTTGGCACTGGTTCAGCATACCTTCAAAGAAGTGCTAGATAATGTCTCCTCGGAGGACGCGCGACGATTCATTGCGACGCTTCAGACAGCTTTGGTTGCGGAGACAGCTCCGGGGCCAGTGCCAGAATCCGATCGAGAGCCTGGTGCATCGTCAGAAGAGAAGCCTGAATCGGCCCACAAACAGTCCCCTCAATCAGAGGCGGGTAGTTCTGAAGGCGCACCAGGGCAGCGTGAAACTGCCCACGCATCGCCGGAGGCTGAACCTGATGCTACGGTGGAGGAAGATTCCAAAGCCGAACCAGAGCCAGTAGAAGAACCGCCTCGCCGTGAACCCGGGCACCCTGAACCGAAGGTAGAACGGAAACGGCGCACCAGACGCGGCCTAGCGCAAGGTGGCATCATTCGTAAGCACAAACGGCTGTTGATTGGACTGGCGGCTGCGCTATTGGCGCTGCTGTGTGTGTTTGGGTCGTACCGGTTCTTTTTCTCATCCAAGGCGGCGCCACAACCCAGTTACCAATCGCTGGTGCGTGGCGAGAAGTATATCCAAGCAGCTCAGGTGTACCCGGAAAAGCGCAGCAATATTGAAGCCGTGGTGGTCACTGATGGGACGACGGCACAATTAGCGAAGTTTCAGGCGAAGTACCCCAGCGCAAACGGTAAGTTTGACCTAGCCTACGCACAGCAAAAGTACCTGGTAGTGATCACTGCTAGCCAGGAAGCAGCGATGACCAGGGTTCGTAAGTCTAAGTTGGCCGTGGCCTATATAAAGACCAAACAGTATGAGCAGGCGGAGATTCTTAACCAGGATCTGAATGACCAGGACTTGCAAAGTCTGATTGCGATAGGCTACATCCAGACTGGAAAGTTCGATCAAGCGAAGCAAATCAATGCTGAGTTGAAGAACAAGACCATAGACCAGGCCATCCAAACCGGGGAAACCTACCAAAAGGCGGTTGAGCACTATCAATCTATTGCAAATGATAAAACCAAGAGTGCTGCTGAAAGAGCGCAGGCAAAAGCTAGCGCTGCTTCATTTCAACATCAACTCGAAACTTTAGGAGAGTGACAAGAATGGCACAGGAACCAGAACAAGAGAAGAAGGGTAGCCGCAAGATTCTTGCGGCTGTTTTAATTTCAGCCGCCGTGCTTGGTGGTGGTGGCTACGGTATCTATCAGGCGGTGGCGGGGCCAGCGCAGCAGACCGAAAAGACAGCGAAGCCTGCAACAAAGAAGAAGCAGGATACCGTGAAGTCAGTGATCAAGGAGGCCGCTGGCAGCGACTCGCAAAGCAACAAGGACGATAGCGCCAAGTCTGTTATCCAGGACGCGTTCCCGACACTCTTGGAGAACGATGAGGGCAATGGCGTGGCCGGAGTCCTGCTCGACAATGGCGTGCAGAAGCTAGCAGACAACCTCAACTCTGATCAGACCAAGGGCCTTGTGGCACTGGCAACGGATGCCACCAAGCCAACACCAGAACCGATTGAGCCAGCAACACCGGAGGTGCTTCCTGGTGGAGACAGCGGCACGTCTGGCAATCAGCCTGGGACACTTCCTGGTGATGGCGGACAGACCGGCGGGGGCACTGATGGTGGAGGCTCAGATTCTGGTGTAACCACACCTGACCAGGCACCATCCATCAGCGCACCGGCGACGATGACGGTGCACAAGGGTCAGGAATCAGTCAATTTCCGGCTCGGCGTGACGGCAAGTGACCCAGAAGATGGCGATCTGACAAACGCGATTGGCTATACAACCACGCTTGATAAGAACACGCCAGGCACCTATACCGTTACCTACTCAGTAACGGATAGCGAGGGGCACACCGTATCAGTGGCGCGTGAGATTACAGTAATCAACGACAAGCCTTCTATCGTGTTTCTGAATGACAATCCGGTTGAGGTGGGTACAACCTTCGACGCCTTGAAAGACGTTCACGCTGCCGACTTCCAAGACGGCGATGTGACGGGCAAGGTTACTGCTGAAGGTAAGGTTGATACAACGACTCCTGGTCAGTATGAACTGACCTATTTTGTTACCGATAGTGACGGGCAGACGGTCACCAAGCAACGCACAGTCACGGTTTACGCTGACAAGCCAGTCATTGACACTACCGACCAGAACACGAGCATCGCAATCAACACTAACTTCGATGCCCTTCAGGGTGTCAAAGCAACCAGCAAGTATGGCGAATCTGACCTCAAGGTAGACGGAAGCGTCGATACCAGCAAGCCTGGCGAAAATAAGCTGACCTACACGGCGACCGATAAGTTCGGGCAGACGACGACCAAGACTGTGACGATTAACGTCACGGCCGACAAGCCGAGCTTGGATGTTGCTAAGGTGCAAACGACGCTCAAGGTCGGTGATCAGTTTGATGCCCTGGTTAACGTAACCACAACCAGCCCTTACGGTGAGGCAAGGGTTACCGTTGATGGTTCCGTTGATACGGCTGTGGCAGGTGACTACAAGTTGACCTACACAGCGACTGACAAGTTTGGACAGACCACAACTAAAGAAGTCACGGTTACTGTGGCAGCTGATGACAGCGCGGATGTAACCGAGGAGGAATAGCAATGACTAAGATGATGAATGACATGACCGTTATGGGTCGTGTAATGCCGGAGACGCGAAGTAATGATAGCAACGGCCGTACCTACGTGAACGGGTACCTCTCCAATGAACGCAGTTTTGACACTGGGCGTAGCGAGACGAACAAAGTTCCATTCACCCTTTCTGGTGAGGCGGCCACCCGCTTCCTTGACGAAGTAGAGCCAGGTGCCGTGATTGTGGTTAATGGCTATTTCCAAAGCAGTGAGTTCAAGCGCGATGATGGCAGCCAGGCGGTTTCCTACCGCCTAAGGGGCTATGACTTCTACCGGGTCTACCAGCCAGGCGAGGTCGCTAAGCCGCTGCAGCAGGCCATCCAGCCGGAATTTGAACGCGCACCTGAGGCTCCGGCCCAGCCAGCACCACAGCCGCAGCCTAAGCCCGTAGCGCCGCAACCAGAACCGTCAGCGGCCCCAACTCAGCAACCGACGCCACAAGCACAGTCGCCGTACCAGGGTTGGTAGAGGAGGCTGCTATGAATAACGATTTAATCATGTTGGTTTCGGTAGATGGGCAGAAGGTGGTTGGTGAGGATGTTGCCACCGGTGAGCCTTTGACGATTACTGTGACGCCAGAGCGGGCCGAAGTCTTAAAGGCGATCATGGCCGAAGCGGGCACCGAGGAGGGCATTGATTACCGGGAGGTTGGCCGCGAGGTGCAATCCGATTCGGTAGAACCAGAAAGCCCCGCCTACCTGACGAGAGAAGGCTTTATGACGGAGGTGGTCGAGTAATGGCCGCTAAACGGGCATATACGCCAAAGACCCCGGAACAGATCAAAGCAGAAGTTGCCAAAGTCGTAAAAGACGCCTTGCCGAAGATCAAGTTGCAGTCAAGTAGCCCGGAAGAGCGCAAGGCGTTTTTGGATTTCATGGCCACCGGGTATCACTATTCACCTCGAAACGTGGCGCTGATTCGATCCCAGTTTCAACAGGCCGGGCTGGTCGGTTCCTTCAAGTTCTGGAAGGATAAAGGTTTTTCAGTGCAGAAGGGCGAACACGCGCTCAAAATTCTGGTGCCGCACGACTTGAAGCTCTACCGCGATCCTAGTTCCAAGCAGTATTTGAGCTTTACGAAGCTAAGCAAAGAATTACAGGCGCGGGTGAAGACTGACCCTGATGCACTCAAGACCATAACGAGCCGGTTTTACAACCTGGGGAACGTCTTTGATGTGTTGCAGACCAACGCACAGCCAGAAGATTACCCTGACCTGTACCCGAACCGGCCATTTGATCTTGATAATCCGAACCCCGAAGGGACCAAGAAGGCGGTCGAAACACTCAAAGTGGTCGCCATGCAGGAAGGAATCCGGGTGACTAGTCCCGAGACGACGGAGTTTCCGTCCTACCAGTTAGGGGCTGCCAAAGGGGCAACAATCAACGTCGATGGCAAAGCCAAAGAGATTGTGATGAAGAACAATCTCGGTGATCCCGAATATGCGGCCACTTTAATCCACGAGCTGGCTCACGCAAAGATGCACAATGCAGATCATGCGGGAGCATCAAAGTTCTGGGCGTTAAAGGATACCAAGTCAAATAAGTACCGCGACATTATGGAGTTCCAGGCCGAAATGACCAGCTATGTTGTGAGCAAGTCGCTGGGCATTGACACAAGTGAAGAAGCGATGCCCTACATTGCCTCCTGGACAGAGAACCTAAAGACGATAGAAGGGAACGAGGAGCAGCAGCAAGCCGCCATCATGGGCGACGTGCAGCGCGTTTCAAAAGACTTGATTGAGTCCATCCAGGATGGGCTGGCACCGCAGCAGGCCAAGGACGCAGGCAAGCAAATTGCTAAGCCGAAGCAATTAGCACGAAGTTAGGAGTTGAGGACATGAAGGCAGTCAAAACAATCGCGGCACTATCGAATGAGGCGTTCCAGCGGCGCTTAAACGACAGCATTCTTGATCTGGAGCGCGCTGGAATGCCGGTCGTTGGGATTCAGACCAACCAGGGGGTGTGGATTAAGCAAGGCACCATCCTGTTTGAGGACAATTTGTCTGAAGAGCAGCGACAGCTGCGGTATGAGATGACCCACAGCAAGCTAGCCACTTGGTTCAACCTAGTCGTTGATCTCCTGCTTCTAGGCGCAACAAGTTGGCTTGCACTGAAGCTGTTGGTCACTCCGCAGATCCAAGTCGCTGTACTAATCATCTTTGGGTTGTTGGCTGCTGGCATGACCCTAATTGAGTTGCTCAATGCGGCACTGGGCCTCTCCATGCGAGGGCTTGGGGCCTTCACGCTAGCGGTGGTGGTGGCTTACAAACTGCTGGTTGGCTATGTGCTTTCTACTGTTCCCGCCGCCTGGTCACTGGTTCTTGCGGTCACTTGTGTCTCCGCAGTAGCCATCGGCGGAAAGCCAATATTTGACAGAATCCAGCTCTGGTGGCAGCACGTCGCGGTCGATCGAAGGGGGTGAAACGACGAAATGAATATTGACTATAAACAATGGAAAAGCCTTTTGTCGCGGCGTGATGTAATCACCGGTACAGGGGCTTTTCTGCTTCTAATCTCATGGTGTCTGGGGTGCTTGGCAAGCCACTTGCTTGAGTACCTATTTAGTAGTTTTCAAGCCACTCTGGCAAGTTTCAACCAGGGTAAAACGATCACAAGCGCGTCAGGAATCGGCGCCGTGTTTGCACCGTTGAATTGGTTCCTACCGTCAACAAGCGGTCTATTCTGGCTCGTTACGGTTGTTGTGCTGTTTGTGTGGCTGGTGAAGGTGCCAAAGCTGCTTTACCAAATGCGTATTGCCTACCGTGATCTTAACCTTGGCTCAATGGGCACCGCTGCCTTTACACCGTTATCTGATCTTGTGGAGCAGAGTGTGGCGGTACCGCTCGACGGCTCCATCTATGATGGGTACTCCGGCGTGCCGCAAGTGCACGTGACGCCGGAGGCTGCCGAAAAACTCAACCTGCATGTCACCTCTTCCCGTGGCCCTCGCCAGAAGAAAGCGTTCGATGCGGTTGTTGCTAGACGAGAGAAGAGGCAAGGGCGACGCACAATCGGGCCCGTCCCGAAGAACGGATATGACCTGATTGACACGAACAAGACTAACGCTGCCGTTGTCGCGGGTACCCAGTCAGGTAAGACCCAGACCTTTACATACCCGGTGCTGGACTTGATTATGCGCGCAGCAAAGCAAGATTCGGTCATTGTCACCGACCTGAAAGGCGATATGGTCAAGAATACGAAGGCTGCCTTTGAGCAGCACGGCTATGATGTTCGCGTGTTCAACCTGGTTACGCCCGAGTATTCCATTGGCTACAATCCGTTGGCGCTGATTTGGGAAGCCTACGACAAGGGTGATTATGATGAGGCTCAGCTTCTGTGTAATACGCTGAGCTATTCCCTGTTTCACAATCCTAATGCTAAGGATCCAATGTGGGAGGAGGCATCTATCGCGCTCACCAACGCATTGATCCTGGCAGTGTGCAGAGTCTGCAAGATCAAGAACACACCGGAGCGCGTCACGATGTACACCGTGTCAGTCATGCTAAACGAGTTAGGGTCAAACCCTGACGAGAACGGCGACACGAAGATGGATATGTTCTTCAGCCAGCTGGAAGTCAATGACCCCGCAAAGCTGCAATACGGGACGATCACCTTTTCGCAAGGTATCACACGGGCCGGGATTTACACCGGAACCATGGCCAAGCTCAAAAACTATACGTTTAGTGCAATCGGCAAGTTGACCGCGACCAATGATCTTCATCTCGCGGATATTGCCAACGGCAACAAGCCGGTCGCGTTGTTCATTGTCTATCCTGACTATGACGATTCCAACTACTCACTGATTTCAACGCTGATCAGCCAGATTTCCTACGTCTTGTCAAAGGCTGCCACGCTGTCTGAGACGTCTAGTTTGAAGCGGCGCGTCAAGTTTGTCCTAGAAGAAGTGGCTAATATCCCGACGATAGAAGGGCTGAGCCGCTATATGAACGTTGGCCTGCAACGTGGTCTCATTTACTACCTGGTCTTCCAATCTATCGCGCAGCTCAAGGATAAGTACGGTGATCGCGGTGCCGAGGCGCTGTTGTCGGCGTGCGGGAATAAGTACGACATCCTGGCCGATGGGAAAGAAGACGCAGAATACTTCTCGCGGTTGCTTGGTAAAAAGACCATTATCGTACCTAATCGGGCTGGCGATCCCATGAGCATGGATAAGTCATACAGCGAGTCTGAACAGGCTCGCGATTTGATGACCCCTGAGGAGCTGAGCCAGCTCAAAGAAGGGGAGTGGGTGTTGATCCGTGGGAAGCAGCGGCGGGCCCTTGATGGTACGCAGATTAGCGCAAAGCCAATCTACGCCAATCAGGCTGACCAGGATCACATGCTCTTTCAGTATCAGTACCTGAAGGATTTTGATCACCCGCAGACCTTTGAAGAACTCAACGGTGACAAGCTGGCATCACATGCGGGCACCAAACTCGATGGGTTGACCATCTCGCAGAATGAATTTGCAGAGACCGCAACCACGACTTTAGACCAAGCGGAGCGCTTAAAGAACGAGCCAGATCAGTTTGAGGTGCACAGCAGCGACAACGTTCATTCGTCCTATCAGAAAGACAGCAGTGGGAACGTCACAGTCACTGAGAGTCGTACCGAGGCTGCTAAAGCAGCGGCTGAGACACGTCAGAAGGAAAAGGAAGATCCTGTTGCTGATCTCCACGAGGACGACAAGCCGCTGACACAGAACGTTAGCGACTTCGTGAGTGAGGATAGCAGATTTATCGAAGTGGCCTTGACAGAGGCCCAATTAAAAATGGTTCATGACCAGACTGAGCAGTGGCTCGACAGCGATGAGAATGCGGCGTTCTGGCGTGGCAATACCATGAGCCAGGCACAGGCGTATCTGGCTGGCCACCGCGAGGATAAGCCTGAGTTGTATAAGGCGCTGCGGATGATGTTCAAGTTGGCGCAGTTTGAGAAGAAGGAGGGAGCTCATGGGTGATCAACAAATCATTCAGATTCTACGGGCATACAGTGACTATTTGCATGTCTCCAACATGGTCAGTGACGGCCTGCGGTACATTGGCAATGTGATCATTCTGGGACTCGCCACTTTGACAAATGTAGTTAGCAGCAGTTTTCGCCAAATGTACAAGCTGCTCAACTTCTGGGAGTACAGCGGGGTCAAGAATTTTCTTAAAACCTACAATGCAGCAATCTGGGCGCTCGCCGCGGTGGCAATCGCCTGGGCAGGCCTCATGTTCATTCACAATAAGCGCGTTGACTACCAAGAAAAAGGCAACAATTTTCTGGTTGCGGTTCTCCTGTTCTTTGGAACGACCTTTTTTATGACTCAGGCCACAGGGCTAGTCAACAGCGGGATTGCTGGAAACTCCGTTGACTCGCCGGTGGTGGTATCACTGTACAAAAGCTACATTACCGATGTGTACTCACTGGACAAGGCGGGGTGGAAGCATTCCGGTACGACAGCGACGTTGCCTAGCGTTGCGAAGCGTAACGCCATTAGTGATATGGGCGATGTGAAGCTCCTAAACATCAACGAAAAGGTTGATACCGGGCACTGGTACGGCGGTTCTCAGGTCAGCTCTGACGGGAACAGCATCCTGACTCACCAGGTCTCGAAGAACTCAGATGGAACCTGGGAGCTGCACAACATGACCGGCATGTTTAAGCTCGATGATCATTACTACCGCTACTCCTGGTCGCCGTGGTACTTATTCTTCAGCATTATCTGCGTGCTGCTGGTGACCATCATTACTATTTTCAAAGTCGTCAAGATTGAGATGGAGATAGGCTTCATTGGCTTACTCACTCAAGGAATCGCCCTGACTGACATAGACTCTGGCAAGCGCAATCGGCAGTTAATCACGAAGCTGCGTGACAGTTTCGTCGTACTGTTCCTGCTAGACGTCCTAATTCAGTTCTACGGACTGTTTCTGGGGTATATCAATCAAGCGGGTCTAACGCCGGGAACCAAGATTTTAGCCATGATTGGGGCCGCGCTGTTCATTATCGACGGGCCGAACATCATTCAGGCAATCTTTGGCATCGACGCGGGCGTTGCGTCGATGGCACAGACCATGACCAACGTGATGTTCGCGAGTCGTGGCCTGGGTACGTTGGGACGCGGTGCTGGGCATCTTGCTAAAGGTGTCGCCAAGACGGCTGGAAACGTCGCCAAGGGCGGTTTGGTGGCCGGTGCCGGTCTTGCTGGCGCGGGTATGGGGCTGCTATCCAAGCCTAATCTACCGGCCTCACCACTTGCGGCTGCACCTGGTACCGGCAAAGCGTCGGGGCCAGAAGTGACCGGTGAAGCACCTGGAATGCCTGCGGGCGACACAGAGAGCGCGCCTAATCTTTCAGAAGGCGGGGGAGCACCTGGCACTCAACCCGCAGCTGTTCCGAATGGAAAGCAGTTAGGAGCAGTACCGTTCCACCCGCCGTTGGCCAACGGTAAGAGGATTTCGACTAAGACGGGGCTGCCGACAGGGATTGCGCAGCAACGCCTACAAGCGCAAAAGAGTGGTGCTGGCAAGGCCCCCGCTTTACCGGAGAGTAGCACTAAACACCAGGTGCCAAAAGTGATCGCTTCTTCGATGCCTGGCGTGACTGGGGCTCAAGCGCGAGGCGCGATGGCGGCCTTGCAGCGTGATCAACCGCAAGCTGCGACGCAGCAAACGCTTGGCCAGCGTGCTCAAGCAAAGCTGATGACGTCGCCAACGGTGCAAACCATGCACCGGGTCTATCGACAAGGCGAAAACCAAGGCGCGCTGATCCGTGAAGCGAACCAAGAGGTCAAACGTCACCCAGTTGGTCATGCGTTGGATGACGCACCGCACCAGCCAAATATGGAAGAAAGGGAGTAAATGTGTATGTACCATCAAGTTCAGTTCTCAAAGAAGATCAACATTAAGAACCAGTACAGCAGCCACCTCACAATTACCGACTTCTTCGTGATTCTTGCTGCGGCTGGGGTTCCATGGCTGGCCTTCTCGCATCTCTTTCCTGCGGTGCTTCAGCTACTTCCGGCGGTGTTAGGGGCGGGAATCTCGTATATCCTAGTTTCGCCGTCAGGGATTCCAGAGAAGAAAACCTACCAGGTCATCTGGCAGGTATTGCGTAAGCCGCGCCGGGTCTACCACAGTATTGATAACCCGCGGTGGCGTCTACTATTTAGAGAGGGGGAGAAACATGGCCTTTGATGCTGTATCTGTTCGCAAGCAAAAGCAAGACAAACAGTCAGCTGCGATTGCAGATAAAAAGACGAAGGTGACGGCGATATTCCCCGTTACCGGTATTACGGAGAAAGGGTATCTCACCCTACACGCCGGTATTTCAGACTATTATGCGGAGGTGTTCAAGCCTAAGAAATATGACCTAGATCGCGTGACGCTTGAAGAGGCTGATCAGATTGAGGCCGGATCCTGGGAGTTTATGCGCCAATATTCTGCTTCGGTGAAAGAGGTCTTCCTCAACTTCCCGGAATCCAACAAGACTCAGCAGCATTACTTTCGGCATCTGATCGAGACCACTCGCGACCCGTTCCGTTTGGAGATGCTGCAAAGAGAATTGCTCAACATGCAGTATCTTGAGAGTCACTATCGCAAGCTCTCAAGCTGGATCTGGGTATTTGGAGACACTGTGCCAGAGCTTGAGCGACACATTGAATCAGCCTTGCAGTACAGCAGCATCTACGGTTTTGAACCGACAACCACGGTAGAGAAGCAGACCATGCTGCACTTAATGAATAATCCGGGGGTGATTGCACATGAAGAAGAATAAAGGACTGGATGACTCGTTTGTTTACCGCATTCAGCCGCAAGGGGGCATAGACACCCGCAATGAATACTACACGCGTCTAGGAAACGTCTACCTGGCCTGCGTACACGTGTATGAAATCCCCGACACGTTCACTGACTTTTGGCTGAAGGAGATTACCAGCATTGCCGGGGTTACCATCACGGTGGACTATTTCACCAATCAAAACCTCAACTACAAGAAGCGCATTGAGGGTTCAGTAACTGAGCTTGAGGTGCAGCGCTCCCATGCCAATACGACAACGGAACGCGACTTGATTGACCAGGAGCTAGACCCATTGCGTGACCTGAGCATTGCGCTCAACAAGCAAGGTGAGGTGATCAAGCAGGTGCATATTAGGGTCTACGTCTACGCTAGCAGTCTTGAAGAATTGAATACCAAGGTCAACCGAGTGATCGGGCGACTCGACAGCAGCGCCTATCAGGGCGCTGTTTTTTTGGACGAGAATGCGGACGAGTACCAGTCGATGTTTCTGCCGATGACGGCGCAGCGTCAGCTCCCCAGTCGCCGCGAAGGGCTCCCATTGAGCGGCCAGGTAATGGGGTTAGGGTTTGCCCACAACCAAACTAGCCTGGACGATCCGTATGGGTCGTACTTTGGCTATACGCCTACTGGCGGCACCGTGTACTGGGATATGTTCCGAGTCAGCCAGCAGCGGACGTACTACAACACGTTCCTGAGTGGCGACTTGGGCTCAGGCAAATCGACGTCGATCAAAAAGATGCTTTGGGAGCGGGCAATCCGCGGGGATATGGTGCGTGTCTTTGACCGCTCTGGTGAGTTTGCCGACCTGGTTCACCGCTTCCGAGGCACCGTAATCAATTTGGATGGGAGCCAAGGCCGGATTAACATGTTCCAAGTTTATCCTACCGCGGTTGATGAAAAGACCGCTGACGTGGACGTGACGGCTTCCTACCGGGCCCATATTGGTAACCTCTCGATTAAGTACCGGTTGGTTGATAGCGACGCTGACGCACGGACGGCAAGTGTATTTGGCACGCTTTGCGATCAATACTACAAGTCTAACGGCTATTTGGATAAAGGGGCCAAGCCAATTACTAGTTTAGCCAGCGAGGACTATCCGACGTTGAGCGATATTGTCGCCTACATTGAGGAACGTCGCCGTGATGAACCGGATGACCAAATGTCTAAGTATTACAACACGATTCTATTGACGCTTCGCCGCCTGGCGACGATGTATGGCCAGCTCTTTGATGGGTATTCGTCACTGCCACCGCTTCAAGATGTGCAGTTGGTCTCGTATCAGCTTGATACGATTGATCAGATGGAAGAAGGAATCCAAGACCTGGCCATCTACAACGCCATCATGGACTCCTACAACAACTGCATGGCCGTGGGGCGTCGCGAGAAGAAAGCCTATGACCATCGCGAAAAGTCACTGGAGGATGTTCAGCACTGGCTGATTATTGTCGATGAATGTCACACGATTTTGAACACTGATAAAGCCTTCGCGGCCGATTTCTTCGTCAAGCTGATGTCTGAAGACCGCAAGATGTTTGGCGCAATCGTACTAGCGACGCAGCGCCTGGAGCGCATGTTCCCGAACGGCAGCAATGTCTCTGATCGGGATATGGTCAAGGCGGTCAACTCCCTCAATCAGATCTATTCTCTATGCCAATACAAGGTGCTTTTGAAGCACGACGTTTCCACCATTCAAACGGCAAAGAACCCTGGGATTCTACGCCGTCTGTTCGGCGGCATTATGACTGAGCAAGACTTTGCGACCATTCCCAACTTTGACAAAGGAGAGTGTTATCTACTGACGGGGCCGAGCAAGCTGCACATGCAGTTCCAGGTCACAGATGATGAACTGCGGGTCTTTGCAGGGGGTGCTTGATTATGGAGCAATCCACAGCAATGCGCCGCATTTGGGTCGGATGGCGCTGGCGTAAATGGCTAGTGCCACTTGGCCTGGGTGCGGCGGTTTTTCTCCTGGGGCTGTCGCTGATGATTGGCATTCTCGCCAGTGTCGATGCGTATATGGGTCGAGAGGCTGAAGACGTGGCCGCCGATGCTGGAAGTGGCGGCTTGCTGACCAACATGGCATTCGACGCAGCGGTATTTCACGCCGCCTGGGATAAGGGGTTCGGGCATGGCGTACTGGCTAACCAAGAGCAGTACACCATCGCTGCGGCGCAAAAAGCAGGCGTCAATCCGGCGCTATTTGCCGCCATCATGGCTAACGAGTCTGGCTGGGGCACCAGCCGTGCGATCCGCGTAGACAACAATCCCAGTGGTCAGATGAGTGGCAACCAGGTGATTCACTTTAGCAGCATTGAGGCGGGCATCGACGGCACAGCGGCCACGCTTCATAACCTGGTCGTCGTGCGTGGGCTGAGCACTCTGACGGCTCTGCAACAAGCTTATGCCCCAGTCGGGGCGGGCAACGATCCAGGCAATCTGAACTCTGGTTGGTTGTCCGCTGTGACCTCAATCATTAAGAAATTCATGACCCCAGCGGATGCGGATGCGTTGATCACTGGCAAGGGAGCAAGCAATGCTAACGTCAAGATTATGGGAGACAAGATGAGCTACTTTGATCAAGCCTACGCCGCAGCAAGCGCGCAACTTGGCAAGCCTTATGTCTTTGGCGCGAATGTTTCTGGCGCAAGGCCTGCTGGCTTTGATTGCAGTGGTTTAGTGCAATGGGCGATGCGCCAAGCCGGCGTCTGGCTACCTAGAACTGCACAGGATCAGTACAACGCGACCACACGGATCACTAAGAGTGAGGTGAAGGCTGGGGATTTAATCTTCTTTGAGCACACGTATTCCGGCCCCCGGATCACGCATGTCGGGATTGTGCTGTCGAGTACGCAAATGATCAACGCTGCGGGACAAGACGTCAATATTGCCACCTACACGTCGTCGTATTGGCAGGCACACTTTGCTGGTTTTGGCAGAGTCAAATAAGGAGGAGTTTGGAAATGGCAAATGGGAAACTCGTATTTGGTCTGGCAACCTGGGCGGTTCTGGCCACCGGCGCGGCCGGGGTTGGATGGTATCAGCTTCATCAGGAGGCAGCAAAGCCACGTACTAATGTTGTGGTGAATAAGGGCTCTGGCAAGACAACAACCACGACGTCAGTGCCTCAGGATTCCGGCGCCTCACAAGCTGAAAAGGCTGATGCAAAAGAGCTAGCTTCATTGAAGTCCAGCAACGACACAATTACTAAACGTGCGAAGGCTTTCGTGACGTTGCACACGCAATTCTATGAGAATGCGCGTAAGCACCACGACGATATTGAGGCCATCTCAACGAAGAAGATTGCCGACGACCTCGTGGTCGTTCCGACCGGCGGCATGGCCGCTGACAACTTCCGTTGGAGCACGACCTGGTACAACCGAGACGTGCAGATTCAGCCGGAAAACGGCAATGAACGCCAGGCAACTGTCCGGGTGGTATTCGATTTGAGCGGAGCCGGGAACACGAATCCACAGAAGCAGGACATCCTCTATCGCCTCACTTTTAAGGACGAGAAAATTACCGAGTGGAGTGAGTATGTTTACGCAGAAATGGAGCCTGGCGTGTCTATGAACCAACAGTAGAAGGGAGGAGAAGTGTTGAGTGCTTTTAGTTCAACAATCACGATGAGGCCACAGAATCGGGCCGAGAAAAAGTTCATCTATCTCCTCGCAGGAATCATCGTCGTTGTCGCCACTGCCTTTGCAGTGGCTTTTTTATTTCCCAAAAGCAGCACAGCAAGTGGCGTAAAACCAGATCAGTCTTTTACCCAAGGCGACAACCAATTCACTTTCGCTGGGGCGTCACGCTACGCCAACAAAACGACGTATCAGTTGAACCTCTATGTGAAGGATAACCAGATTGATCCGCTGCAACCAATCACCGCAAACGTGCGCACTCGTAGTGCTGGTAATGGCGAAAAGCTACCAGCAAAACTGGTTCAGGTAAGCGAAGATTTCTACGCCTTGGTCGTGAAGAATGTACCTGATAAGCAGACGAGTCTGTACGTTGCCATTGGCACAAACAAGCAACTGAACGGCGGCCTTTCCATGTCATCTTCTCAGCCAATCAGTATCCAAAAGGTGACTCTTTCTGATCATAGTTCGACACCATCGAGTCGCGCATTGGAGCAGGAATACTTCACCTACATGGTTCATTTCTACGGCAAGCGCATCACTACCTACCGTCAGAAAGTGAAGGACGCTGACGCCAATATCGCAACGCTCAAGGCTACTTTGAAGAAGCAGAAAGCGTCGCTTTCCGTTCAAACCGGATCGCAAAAGGCCGCAACAAAACAGAAGATTTCGGACACCGAAACCTCGCTAAAGACGCAGAAAACCGAACGGGCATCTGCACAAAAATCAATTAAATCTGCACGCATTGCGCGCGAAAAGTACCAGAAGCAGTTGGAATAGCATGAAAATCCCCGTGGGTTTTTCATGGGTTATCGTGGGCCTTGCTGAAAATGCGTGGGCATAGGCCCTTGAATCGTGGGTTTAGGTGTTTTGGGTCCGTGGGCGTAGCGGGCTATAACGTGGGTTTTAGGGCCTAATTCCGCTATCACCCAGAATCAACCCGCACTGCGGGTTCTATCACAATGTGATAGCAGATTTCTATTATGCTCTTTCAAATGGCTTGGGCTTTTCGCCCCAGCCAGACCTTTGAACCGCCCCGCCGCAAGCGGCAGTAGAAAACAGTGCACCCTTATATGGAAGGAGGAGGCAACGTGGCAACTACAATCATTCGCAACATTCGTAGTGCAGATCTAGCGGTCATCGACGACGCTGCGTCAAAAAAAGGAGTCTCAAGAGAGCAATTCCTGAGACAACTGATCCACACCTCGGCGTCGCAATATTTCAGCGATCACGACAAGGAAAGCCTGGAGGAAACGTTGCGCAAAGCCGAAACGGTGATTGCGGAATCGACAAAAGCCATTAACAGTTTCGTCGCTGTTCTTGGCAACAAACAGGAGGGGCTATGACAAAAGTTCGTAAGCACATCATGCTTGAGGACACCTCCAAGAATGGGTTGTCTTGGGAGTGGCTAGCCGACTACATGAAGGAAAATGGCATCCGTACGCTTGGTGATGGACTGCAACATCTCTTTATAGAATATCGGCAACTGCAACGGCAGGTTGCTGGTCAAGAGAACCTTGCAAAAGCAATCGCCAAGGAGGTTAAACCTCAGCTTGATCCAATTCGTATTCGGACGGGTTATGTCGATAAGAACGTGCGGGTGCTCACCAATTTACTCAACTCGTATTTGATTATCAGTGGCATGGAAGACGCGATTCCGGTGACCGATGTTATGGCGGAATCTATTACCGCAACACAGAAGCAGGTCGCAGATCAGATCCATGCTTACCAGGTCGCACGTAAGGATAAGCTAACGAGATCGACGCGGGGTGATGGTGATGAGTAAGTCACCTGGCATCGTGACCGTAATGAAATTTGTCCCAGCACCCGACAAGAAGTTCAGCGGTTACGTGAACTACATGGATAGGCCGGACGCAATGCGCGGTGATCACTTCAAGGACTGGAACGTTAACCGTTTCGACGGCTACAACCATTACATGAATAACCCAGAAAAGAGCAAAGGGCTGTTCACGGCAGGTAAGGATTCTTTAACGCAGGAGGAACGCACCGAGCTGAAACGACAGTTTGCGCTCGCACAGAAAAACGGCTCGCTAATGTGGCAAACTGTAGTGAGTTTCGATAACCGGTTTCTCGCAGACCACGGGCTTTATAATCTGCAAAGCAAGCAGCTCGACCAGGAGAAAATACAACAGACAATTCGTAATGGCATGAGTGGTCTTCTAATCAATGAAGGTTTAGCCAACACGGCGGTGTGGTCAGCATCAATTCACCTCAATACTGACAACATTCACGTGCATATTGCGTTTGTAGAACCTGAACCAACGCGCCAGAGTATCCTGATTCATGATTCCGAAGGCCAGGTGAAAGAGGCAGCAAACGGTATGATAAAACGCTCGACTATTTCCGCCTTTAAGTCCTCAATCGCAAATGAGTTAATCAACCGGGATCAGTCGCTTGCTCGACTTTCCATCCTGATACGTAATGAGCTTCCGCAGCATGACTATGACTGGGGGAAGCTCCCGAACTTTGACTTGCTGCGGTTGTACCAACAGATCTACAAAGCGCTTCCTGACGATAAGCGGAAGTGGAAGTACAACATGAACGCGCTTCAAGAAGCGCGACCGCTGCTCGACGCGTTTAGCTCCAAATTCATGCAGCGGTATCACGCAAATGAGTTGCAAGAGTTTGATCAAGCGCTGAAGGCCGAGACAGATTTTCGCGAGGCACTGTATGGTTCTGGTCAAGAAGGTAAGGAAGCTGGTCGGGCCAAAGACTACGAACACGGTAAGTATGATGAATTGTACGCCAGGATGGGCAACTCGATCCTGAGCGAGATGAGAAAGACAGACGACGCGGTTTATAGGAAGGAGCATCCGAACGGGCTCTCCAACCACAAGGCCCAGCGAGGCCAGCCTAACCAGGGCATCTTCCAAGCCTTGTCGTCTATCCGCCGGGCGCTTTCCGGCGACATGAAGGCGCGTGCGAAAGCACAGCGCGACTATGAACGAATGCAGGATGAAAAAGAAGCTGACCGCCAGCGTCAGCAGAATCAGGGCTATGGCCCTGAACGATGATCGCAGCCAATCAGGTTGCGATTTTTTTGTGCTCAAAAGGAGGAATGACAGATGGCAACAGAAGCAACGATTGCACCGGTCACTGATGATCAAATTCTCAAATACTTGGCCGATATTGGCGATGAACTGACGACTAACCCGCGTGAAGGCATCTTTGTTTTGCGCAACGGCAGTATCATCAGTGGTCAATATGAAATGGGAACCCGTGGCGTCGATCACAACGACCTTCTCGGCCTTTTCCCAGGGCTGGATGTAACCGACGGGCACGTTGAACCATGGGGCCAGGTTCATGCCGCGACGGGCGTTGTACGCCTGGTCGCTGAGTCTGGAAAGGCACTGGTCATGGAAGGCCAGGATCTGACCGCAGCGCAGCGGAAGGTCGTACGTGATGGCAGTTATGAAGTGGTGGCGGCTACGCCAGCCGTCACCCTTGCACCAGCATCCAATCAGTCGCAGCCTCAACATTCAGAACAAAGAGACCCGGCATCAATCGTACCGGAGGTACCACACGCGGCGACAGGGAACCTGGATGAAATCATGATTAAATCTGATCAGGCCAGCGCATGGTGGTTCAAACAGCTTCGCGAACACGCCGGGCAAGCACTCAAGATTACCCAGGTAGACGCTAATGGTGAAGAGCGATTGTATGCAACACTGACGAAGAGTAGCCGCCCAGATGTAGATTTACAACTGACCAGTTTTGCTAAGGACGGCGGGCCACAGAGCCACCTGGAATTTAGCCAAAACACGCTGAAGGAATGGGAAAACAACCCGTTGCTGAGTGAGTTGCCGCATTCCTCGCCGGACACGCACTACCTGGCTAGCTGGGAAGAACAGACGGTAGAAAAAGCAAAACCAAAGTCCGCTAACAAGGGCATCACGGAGAAGATGATCTTGCATGCCAAGGCAGTTTCCATCCTTGATGTTGCCGCCAAGAATGGCGTGAACTTGGTACATGACGGAGGTGATTATTGGTCTTGGGATCAGCACGATTCACTGAAAGTGAATGCCCGAAAGAACCAATTCATTTGGAACAGCCGCCAGGTAGGGGGGTCAACCATCGACTTCATGATGAAGGTTGTCGGCGTCGATAACTTCCAAAAGGCAGTGACCGCATTAAACGACGACAGTCTCTCCACCACCAAAGTGGCTGCTGAAGACCGGCAACCGTTTAAGTACGACATTCAAAACTCTCAAGATTTCACCAAGGCTCGCGATTACCTAACGCTGGCACGCGGTCTAAATCCCTCGATTGTGGATCAGCTTCACCAGCGCGGCTTCATTCAACAGGACAGCAAGGGCAACGCGGTGTTTGTCTGGGCACATGATGGTGAGCGCGTTGGCGCTTCGATTCAGGGAACGACGATCGACAAGAAACGCAACGGCCCACGCGGTACCTTCAAGCAGATTGCTAAGAACTCAGAGCAGGACTACGGTTTCAACTTCTCCATCGGTCGGCCGAAACAACTGTACGTCTTTGAGTCGCCAATCGACGCGTTATCGTACTTGAGTCTGCACCCGCAAACAAAGGACACGATGTTCTTTGCGATGGATGGACTAAAGCCGCAGACCGTCACAAAAGCAATGGCATACTTTCATTCCCGCACTGGCGCCGTTCCCGAACGGGTCGGCTTTGGTGTAGACAATGACCCAGCCGGGCACCGCTTCTTTGATGAGATGATCAACAAACACGCTTTTGTGAACGTCAAAACCGGGGAGACCCTTCCATACGGGCACTTCATGGTTGATAACCTGGCAATTCCACAGGAACGCCTAAAGGTTCTGCAACAGCAGGCCGCCACCGCTGGTGTTCCATGGGAGCCGCTCGCCGCACTGGATAAAGTAGAAACCAACTTTCATGACGACAAGGAGGTCAACAACTGGTTTGGCCTGAAAGGCGGTTTCACTCACAGCGACGGAATGGCGGCCGGTGAAGCATATGAAGAGCGTACTGGCCAGCTGGCCGGTCTCATGCACGACCTGACCGGCCAAAATGGTCTGGATTATCAGGCGCTGGTCAAGCGCCTGGATCCGGCCCTCGATCCAACCATGCAACATGCAGTGATCACCAAGATAAAGTCATATGCTGGGCAGTACGAAAGGCTGGGCGTGAAACCGGTAAGGTATGAGATCAAAGATTGGAACGACCGACTGAAGCAGGTGCAAAACGAGAGCGGGTTTCCCACCCGCGTAATCGACCGGATTTATGCCAAGAAGGACGAAGAGAACGCACTGAAGGTGATTCAAGAACGGAACCAAGATGGTGACAATCGCTTAAAAGCGGTACAGGCGAATCAGCTCAATAAGGGTCTGTTTGAGGCTGACTCACCGCAGGAGATGGCCTACCTGATCAAGACCTATGGTTATAGCGCCGTTGATAAAGAAGACGAGCGAAAGTACCAGCAAGCACCAGGCGTCAAGGCAGAGGCATCGCAAAAGCAAGCTCCGGCATTAGCTCAGCAGCCCGCACAGGCCGCCGCACAAGCAGCCGGACGATAGGGGGCCGGAAACAATGAAGACGAAGTATTTGGGCCGCCTCTTGACCTTGGGTGCGGCCCTGGTCGCACTCAGTGGCTGTAAGGCGGTGGATGGAATATCAAGCCTCCTCCCAGGAGCAACGGTGGAGAACAGTAAGGCCGACAACGCTTTAATCAAGACACCCTTCAGCATTAAAAAGTATCCGCAGAACTACATGGTGGTGAAGGACAACAAACCGGAGTTTGAGGGCGTGTTCGCGCGTACTGTTAGCCGTGACTTGAAGGAGCCTAGCTATATCACAGCGACGACTGATTACTCGACTCTTGATCGCGCCGGGAGAACCCAGGGCGTGACGGCAATCGTTACCTATCAGTCGATGATGTTTCACAACAGTAGTGTTGTCAGCCGGCCCGCCTTCCCAGAAGAAACGCGAGTTTCTGGCGAGTATTTGCATGCCAAATACACGGCAACGAAAGACTCAGTAGAGAAGGGGTGGCATGGCGGCATCAATAACAACCGCATTGTGCAACTCACGGGGTACCGGGGATACTTGTACAACAAGTCGCACCTGGTCGCCTGGTCACTCAATGGAGACATGCAAACCCACAACGTGATTCTTGGCACGCGGGCGCAAAATGTGGGCACCAACGACATGCGTAACCCTGGCGGCATGGCTTATCCTGAGACTCTCACACGAAATTACCTGCAAGCGCACCAGGACGAAGCGGTCGCATACCAGGCCATACCCATATATAGTGGATCGGAGTTGGTACCGCGTGGCGTACACGTGATTGTACAGTCCCTCAAAAATCCGAACGGTCTGCGCCTGAACCTCTGGGTCTTTAACCAGCAGGCGGGCGTTAAAATCAACTATAAGACTGGGCAATTCAGCCTAAAATGATGACGACACCTGTTTACGCATGGTGAATGATTATGCTTCAAAATTGCATTAGTTCCGTCGCCGACGCGGGCGGCGGGGCTATTTTTTTGCCCTATTTTGAGGCCGTTGCCGCATAGTTGTTCGCCGTCTCGCACAAAAACGCGTCAGAATCGCCTCTGACGACACCAAAAAAGGCTGATATTAGTCAGCCTTTGACTGAGCCACGCTTCCGGGGTTCAGTAGCATTGATTACGTCGTTGATTGTTTGTAACGCTTGCGCCAGCGTGTCGGTTGCAACGGTCTCGATCCGCTCAAATCGCCGACGACGGAAATCAAACGTATGAAATTGAAGCGGGTTGATGTACCCTTCCGTTTTCTTCTGGTGAAGTGGAATGAGCAGTCCGGTGTCTCTGAATCGGTTGCTGTCTGCATGAGTAATCGGGCACACGACCGCAAGGCCCGTTAATTTTGCGTACTGGGCATTGCTGACGACTAGGGCTGGTCGGCGCTTCTGAATCTCCTTGCCAGCACTGGGGTCAAAACTGGCACTCACGATGTCGCCTTTGTGCGGAATGTACTCAGTCCCACTCACTATCCAGCACCTCCTGGTCACCCAGTACGTCGTTTTGCTTGAGGTCTGCTTTGAACCATTCACCTTCAAATGGGTTGCGGTGCTTTGGGGTAAAAACGATGGCTCCGTCGGCTTTACGTTGCACGTCAAATTCCTGTCCTTCTTCGACGCGAAGTTCCTTTGGTACTGTCAGCGTCACAGAGTTTCCAACTGATCTGGCTTTGACTGTCATTCTGAATCGCCCCTCTCGTATACACGTAGTATACACCTCGGCGGGTTTTCTGTCCATTATATCCTTCGGGGAACACGTTCAATCGTCATTAGCGCATAGAAAAAAGCCGCCTCAACGGCGGCATCCTATTATTGTGCTTCCCAGAAAAAGTTGGCTGGCAGGTACTCGTCTCTCTCAACCTCGTTGAGTACGTCCCACTCTGAAGCGGCCTTTCGCAAGATTCGTTTGATTTCCCGGCCTTCGTCCGCCACCATCTCTGCTTGCCACTGTGCAGTCGCCTGATTAGCGCCGGGGTCGGTAGACTCAGTGGCTGAAGTAAACGACAAGTCTTGAACAATACCATTGAAGATGACCTCTTCAGTTGAGGTTAGGCCCTGGTCAACGACGATGTTGTAGAACTCAGCATCAAGCAGATCCCCTAAACTTTCATCTTCGCCGTTATACGCTTCTACCAGCTTTGCAAAGGTTGCGATTTCCATTTTGGTTGCCTCCTAAAATGTCGAAACGTGAGCATCTTCGATTGCGTCAAGGATTTGGGTGTAATCAGATTTAGTTGATTGCTCATAGATTCTTGAGGAATAAGGTGATGTGACCGTGACCTGAACGCTGTCTTCTTTTTCAACGGTGCTGACGGCCACCAGTCCGAACACGTATAGCCCGCATCCATCGCCGCCGAACGTCTCGCCTTCCTCACCATAATCCGCTGTGGCCATCACGCTGTAAAAATCTGCTAGTGTTCTCATGTTTGCCCTCCTTGGCTTTTGCCCGACCTTCTACTGCGCATTTGCGCCTTTCGTTGACTCTCAACGTCGTAGCCGTAACACCGGGTTCCTGGAGCAAGCAAGGGTGGGCTGAGCGCAAAAAGTTTTGCCGGGCTTGCAAAAGTTTTTCGCCCCTTGCTGGCGGAAGGGTTCCGGTGTAGCCGCGCAGCGGCGGTAGGCGGAGCGTGAGAACCAATGAAAGGCGCCAGGTCTTGCTGGCAGATCGCCAGGCGCTGCACAGCAGCGCAAGCCTTTGAAACTACCCGTTCTTGGTAGTTTCAGGCCGCCGCGCGGCCGAGGGAGCTTCTGGAGGCGACAAACGAGTGCGGCTGGGTTTTGCCGTACCGTTAACTATGCTGCATCCTTTTGATCGTTCGCTTCGTGATCTGTGTTGCCCGGAGGGCGTGAGGGGGCGTGGCCCCCGCCCTCCCAGCCGGGACGGCCGCCGCACTGCTCCCTCGGCCGCGCGGCGGCTACCCGGCGAGATGGCAATCAAATACCGTCAAACGCTTGTGGCTCTAAGCATTTGACGGCATCTGTGATATAATATAGGAAGCAGAAAAGTTAATGAGCGGTGGTATCTTCATATTCGGGAGAAGGTGAGGCTTATGGGCGTAAGGTTCATAACCTTTAATTCCAACGGAAGGAGGTACGGGTTTGCTTTTGATTGGCGCTTTGGCGACAATCACGGCCTTTGTCAGTGCGCTAGCTCTGCTTGTCCTCGCGGTAACGCGATTGGTCAATGCAGTGCGCAAGCTGATGAAAGCAACCGGCTTCGGCCGGAAAAAATGAGCAAACTAAAAGCCGCTTCAACTTTGGCGAGAGGTCGCGGCTTTAGTTTGTGACTTTTGTACCACCGTTCTTTAAACGGCTTCTGCTGTGGAAGGGCACTCCTTGTGGGGTGCCTTTTCGCTTGTCTATATTATAACACGGTCTCAATGTGAAGGAAACGGGCCAGCTCCCGCTGGGCCTCTTACGCCACTTGATACACGCCGCGTGTGACACGTTCAAAATAGCGTTCGTCCTGCACCACCTGTCGGGCCTTTGCTTGCCAGTTAGGGTTTCCTTGCGCCTTGGCAGTCTTGGCCAAGGCGTCGTATAGGTCGGCCAGCTTCGTAACGCCGCGTCCCCTGACAATAGAATAGATGAGGTCCCGCCAAGTTGCGTGTGGCATGTCGGCCATTGTTCGGGTGAAGTCTTTGGTGTACTTGATGTTGACCTGCCAGATTTCGCCCTTTTTGAATACCAACAAGTGCTCGTGCGCGATAGGGACAAACGTCCCGCCGTAGCTCTTCCGCCCGCTAACAGTGTTGAACTGCTCCTTGATGAGGTGACACTCTAGGTCGCCGTACCAAGTCATGTCCTTAATAATCGAGTAGTAGTGACCTTTCTTGCGAACGTCTCCGACTAGGAAAGCATGTCGTCCGCCCTTGACCAGACTGTCGTATATCTTCTCGTTGATAATGTCTAGCTCCTTGATGAAGTCCGCGTAGGGCATGGCATTTGATAGGTCGTCCGGGTCGTAGGCGCCGCGTTGGGTCGCGTAGTCGATGATGTCCCAGTACGGCGGGTGCGAGAACACAAGGTCTGACTGCACCGGCATGTCGTCCTTGAGCGCGTCCCAGCCGGTCAATAGGTCTAGGTGAACACTGTCAGTGAGGCCAAGGTCGGTAGCTACGTCCTTGCCCGTGCCGCCACCGCTAAAGACCTCCACAAATTTCTTCGGCCGATACGTCTCTAGTAAGTCTTTGATGACGTGGCCTGATACGTTACCTCGGTAACTGCTCTTGCCCCACCGGCCCCGGTCTTGGTAACTTAGAATGCTTGATTTCAATGGCATTTTTGCTCACGCTCCTAACATTGCTTGGTCAAATACCGCTTTCAGGTCGGGGGCCAAAAGTCCGCCGTCGGGCCCGGCCAGCGCCGCTAGCGTGGCCCGATTGACGGCCTCCAGCTCTTGCTGGCTGGCCTTACTAGGGTTGATGCCCAGCTCAATGCACAACAAGGCCGATACGTACCATTCACGGTTTCCCTTGTTGAACTCCACCAGCGTCTTGTAATAGGCATTAACCATGCTGACGCTAACGCTGTCCGCGACAACCTCCTCTAGCTGTTTGGTGAGGAGCTTCTTGTAGTGTTTTTTGGGTACCACGGTTTCATTCCAGCAGTACGTCATGTCCTGCATGGTCTGGGCCAGCTTGTCGGCTGGTTGCTTCACAACGTCCTCGTATACCGTCTTCATACTGTCCGCCTCCTATCCGATGTAGTCCATGCCGATGATTACGTGCTCTGGGTTGTCGGCCTGTGCAACGTTCACACCGTACTCGTCTGGCCGTCGAACGGATTGTGCAAGAATGCTCTGCTTGCCCGCTTTAAGAGCCTCTAGCTCATTGCGTGCGCTGACGTGTTCCGACCAGTCGGCCTGCTCTCCCAGAATTTGATACCCGCAATAGATGATATATGATTTCATGATTATCCCTCCTAGGCCATGTGGGCGTTGCTCTTGATTGAGTACGCGTCTTCCGGCGATACGACCAGACTATCTAACATTTTGATACCCACAACGTTCCCGGCTAGCTCCATTGCTTGCATCTGCTGGCGGTCTGCGTCCGATGGGGTGCAATCACCGCTGGGTTGGTTGTGAGCCATGATGAAGCTCACGGCGTTGCACAACAGCGCTGATTGTAAGATTTCGCGTGGTGCGGCAAGGGCCTTGTTGACTGTGCCAGTGAACACGCGTTGGGCGGCGATGACTTGGTTCTTAGTATCTAGGAACATTGCCAACAGACTCTCGCTGGCATCGTCGCCGATGATTTGTTGGGCCACGTATGTTGCCGTGAGCTCGCCAAGGATAGGAACCCCGGCCCATGACAGCGGTATTTTCGTTTGCACCAGTTTCACAGATGTTACCATAACCGCATTTTGAGTTACTTTGATTGTCGTCTTCATCAGATTACCTCCTGGGCTTCCGGCCCGACCTTCTACTGCGCATTTGCGCTTTTCTTCATCTCTCGACGTCGTAGCCGTAACACCGGGTTCCTGGAACCGGCAAGGGTGGGCTGAGCGCAAAAAGTTTTGCCGGGTTTGCAAAAGTTTTTCGCCCCTTGCCGGTGGAAGGGTTCCGGTGTAGCCGCGAAGCGGCGTTAGGCGTAGCGCGAGAGATGAAGAAAAGCGCGGCGGGCTTCTGGCGGTACGCCAGGCACTGTGAAGCAGGGCAAGCACTGATCACTCCTTCTGGATTCTTGCAAGACCGCAAAACAGCAGTAGGAGACTAAAGTAACCGTGGCGTGCGCAAGGGCCCCCTGGGCGCGCCGCCACATAACGTTGAACAGCCTACACTCGGTTTGTGAGTGCAGGCTGTGGCCTGGCTTGAAGGATCAAAAAAAGAGAACCACCATCCTGGTCTTCTCAACCTGGGCACCGGTTCTCGTTTCTGTAATCAGTCCTTGAGGTGATCTCTCTTGATGATTCGGTAGACAGTACTGCGCGCGACGCCGATTCTTCGCGCAACTTCCTTTGTGGGCACGCCTTCGCCAACAAGCTTCACCAGCTGCTCGTAGGCCAAACGATTCTTGGCGTTCTGAACGTCGGCGGAGTACAAGATTCGGCCACCTTTATACGCGCCGCGTTTCTTAGCTTCGGCGATGCCTTCTTGTTGCCGCTCCAGAATCTTTCTGCGCTCTTCCTCGGCCTGGTATTTGTTCAGCTCCAGGAAAATGTTGATGATCAGGCGGCGCAAGTTAGGTTCCTTGATCTCGCTAAAAGTAGGCAAACTCAAGATGTTCAGCATAGCGCCTTTGCTGTTGATGATCCCGATGACCTGGCTCAGCTCAGCGTTATTGCGACCCAGGCGATCTACGCTAAGCACCGCCACCTCGTCGCCTTCATGGATGTAATCAAGCATCGCCCTGAGCTGCGGCCGCTCCAGGTTTTTGCCGCTTAGCTTGTCGGCAAATACCTTCGTGACGCCCGCCTGGTCAAAGGCGGCAAATTGACGCGCCAAATTTTGATCTGTCGTGCTGACTCGCGCATAACCAACTTTGGCCATTAGTGTCCACCTCTCTGCTTAGCGTGCAAGTCGTGGTTGAGGCCGGCCTGCTGCAAGGCTAGCTCGGTCGCGAGTAGCCGATTGATAAGTTCCGAAGTTCGTTCGCCACTTGTGCTTTTGACCTGGTCTAGCACTAAGCGCTGCTCAGGCGTCATTGTGACCTTAATCTGTGTATTCGTTGCCTTGATTGCCAAAGTTACCCCACCTTTCAGCACAACTTTGGGCCGAGTTGGCCCACTTTGTCTAAATCTCCTCAAGCTCGATGTTGTCTAGGTTCGCGTGCGGGTGATCTTTACGATAAGCCTTGTACGCTTCCGTGCGGTTGAGACCGCGATATTGGCCAGCGGGTTTGCGGTATTCTCGTTCAGTACCATCCTTTTGCGTGCGTCGCGTGACCTTGATTGCCTGGTACTTTCTGGGCTTCAGCACCGGGGCCTGGTCTGTTGGTACATACACAGGTTTGTCTTCTTTGCTTAGCGCCTCATAGGCTGGACGCAGCACTTCTGTTTCCAGCAATGGCGGGTGTCCTTCCTCCCAGGGCTGATCTTCAACCAGAGAAAGATTACCGCTCACCACTTCGGTCTGCTGGGTTGGCCAGTACCCCCGGCCAGCGCCTTCCCATCTAATAATAGGTTCTTCAGAGAACGGGCTGAAGAACTCACTTTCCCGTCGTGTCAGTGCCGCAGCACTGTAACGAACCTTGAACCTTGGCTGATAGCCAAACTGCTTCTCCAGCTCCGCTTCGATTTCAGCGCGTTTCTCCACCGGATAGGCGCGGAATATGCGGCTCTCCGTATGCAGCCTCGGCAGCTTTGATTCCCATTGCCACCAGGCGTCCAGGTGGTCACTTGCAAGCGTTTCGCGTTGGTGCCAATCAAAGCTAAACGGATCCAGCTTGCTTCGGTCTGGTGTTTTGACGAGGAACTTGCCTTCAAAGGAGGCCGTGATAACGTCCGCCGACTCAATCACATCAAAGCCTCGCGGAGGCTGATCATCTGATGAGTGCCCGATAACCCCGGCATACAGATCCAACGGCCGGATCGCCTCTGCCTCACGTTCCTTCAATGCTGCGCGCTGGCTTTGTACCATTTTCTCAACTGCAACGAGATCGTCAGCCGTGGCGTATCGTTGGATGAAGCGCTTGGTTGCACTTCGATCGCTAGCAATCCGGGTCGCTTCTCGGTGAGCTGCGTTCCATTTCTGCTGCTTACTGATTGTTTTCGCCAATGCCTTCACTCCCGTCGTTGTGTTCTGATTAAGCGATTCCGACTATTTACTTCTATTATAGATGGGGTTCTCCGATAAGTACATACACATGTACCGAACCGTGGAAATTTCTTTTTCTTTGATAATACACCCTGGTGGGACACGATAAACGTTAATTTGACGGGTTCCGAAAATGTCCCACCAGGGTATACCCTGGTGGGACTGAGCTTCAGCAGCTGGACGCGGCACTACCGGGCTGCATAATCTTTTGATGAGAAGGCGAAAGAATGAATCTTGGATTATTCACCTCGGTATTTGGGACATGAAATCGCATCTGGCCGGTCTGAAAGCAACGTTTGGAGCGTTGCGAATACTGACTGAGCGGAGAAGTTGGTGATCGATGCACCACGAACAGACCGACCCAGTTTTCGGCTCGACGCACGACCTATTCAGTTATTCAGTTCAGGTCGCCAACTGATGGACTTCGTCCATGAGCCGACTAAACCAGTTCTTGTAAACATAGTTAGAAGCAAGATGAATCACCACACGACGGGCGTGCCAAGTAATCCTACCGGCGATGTGAAAGAGACTGAACCGTAGCGAGGAGATGGTTGAACGACGGTCTTCCGAGACAAAGAGCTGTTTAAAGAGCTGAACCAGGTTATAGGCAATACCGGTGATCAAGGCTCGTGCAGTGTTCCGTGCAAAAGTTGAGCTGTCTGTTTTGTCAAAGCCAAACCCGCATTTCAGCTCCTTAATTTGGTTCTCAGCATTGCCCCGCTGTCTATAGGTCTTGAACAAAGTCTCTGGAGCCTCGGAGGCCAGGCTGGTCACTACGAATGCGTGGTTCCAGGGAACTAGCTCATCTGCCGTATGAGTAGAACATACGATAACACGGCGAGCTTTACCCCATGACGCGGCCTGATACTTGAATTCGTGGTAGACGCATTTGCTCTCTTCATATTTTGGAGGGCAATCCACTAAGGCCGTTTCTGCCAGCTTCCCAAGCTTTGAATTTGCCTTGAGTCAAACCAAAAAGTCGACGCCATGTGTGTCGCACATCTCGTAAAATTTTGGCGCAGCAAACCCCGAATCGCCTCGAATGATGACGCTGGTGCTTTGAGGGAGCGCCGATAGGCGCGAAAAAGTTGTCTCGACGAACTTATCGGCTTCCTTGCCGGTGTACTCATTGCCAGGGCGCATCAAGGCGTCTAAGAGCAACCCGGACTCTTGATCAAATACAACCTGAGGGTGATATCCATAGGCCATATAGTGAGCGTTGAAGGCGGACCGTTCTTGATTACCGAAAGTATCACAATGCGTTGAGTCTATATCCAGCACGAAGCGGGATTGACCACTAAGACGGAAAGCCAAGGCGGCTACTTGCCAGATAAGCTTCCGAAAGTCATCTAGGTCGGCGTCTTCAAGGCGCTTGAAAAACCGTGAAAGTGAGGGCTGTGAGACTAGCCGAGAGCTACCCAAGGTGGCCGCCAGTACGGGATCACGTTGCCAGTCATTGGCACTACTGTCATGTAAATATCCGGCAACGTCGAGCAACAATTTTTCCAAGAAGATGTCGACCATCGAGGCCTTCCAGAATCGTCGTTGGTCTGGTAACTTGAGGCACTGATTGGCAAGTTGCCTAAAGTTGATACGATGAAGAAACTCTTGGAACAAAACGAGCCCGGCGTCATTTGAAAGTTGACCGCCGTCGGCGGTCACAGTCACATTGGTATTGCATTGCAGGGATAAGCTGGTTAAAGTTGAGATGGTGTGAAGCCTCGCTTTCGTGATGGTTTTCGTTGACTCAACCTTAGCATATAGGCGCACCCAATGGGTGAAACACCAAAGCAGCGCAGTCCCGTGTGAATCGTGGGATTGCGCTGCCTTTTTGAAATTCTATGAATAATCCAGGATAATAAGGATAGAAAGGTCGTGAAAATACAAAACAGGAGGTTACACACATGAGGAAGCAGGAGCAAAAGGGTAAAATCACAGCATTGTACGAAAGGTTATCTCACGACGATGGGCGGTCTGACGAGAGCGTGTCCGTAGAAAATCAAAAGCGCATCCTGGAGGACTACGCCCGAAAAAATGGCTTCACTAATGTCCGCCACTTCACCGATGACGGGGTGCGGGGAACGACCTTCAAGCGGCCCGGCCTGGACGCTATGGTGGACGAGATACGGGCCGGAAATGTGGCTACCGTCATTGTCAAAGACCAGAGCAGAATAGGCCGTGACGTGGTGGAGGTCGGCTTGCTCAAACGCACCTTTGACGAGTACAACGTCCGCTTTATCGCCGCCAATGACAACCTGGACACCGCCAATGGATTTGATATTATGTCCATCTTCCGGGATGTGATAAATGAGTGGTACGTTGCTGACACCAGCCGCAAAATCAAGACCGTTTTCAAGTCCAGAATGGAAAAGGGCCTGCGCTGTTCGGGGGCCGTCCCCTATGGCTATCTCGCCTCAAAAGAAGAAAAGGGCGAGTGGGTGATCGACGAGGAAGCTGCCGCCGTTGTGCGCCGCATCTTTCAGATGGTCATGGACGGTCAGAGCGTCAACGGCATCGCCCGAACGCTGCGGGCCGAGCAAATCCCCATCCCTTCCGAACACTGGAAGCGTATCGGCTGTCCTGTTCGAGCCAACAGCTACCGCGACCCCTACGCATGGTCTGCCACCACCCTGGGTTATATTCTTAAAAGGCCGGAGTACCTGGGGCGCAAGGTGCTGGGCAAGACTGTCTGTGAGAACTACAAGACTAAAAGCACCCGCAGGACAATGCCAGAGGAACAATTTGTATTTGAGGGAGCCGTCCCCGCCATCATTGACGAAGAAACGTGGCACAATGTTCAGCGTTTGCGGGAAACCAAGCGCCGGACACCCAAGCGGAGTAATGCCCCTAACCGTTTAACCGGACTGCTCTACTGTGCCGACTGCGGCGCAAAGCTGACCCACCACAACAGTCTTGTCCAAGGCAAGTACATTGACGATGCTTTCACCTGTTCCAGATACCGGGCACCTATGGAGGATTGCACCATTCACTATGTTGCCACGCAAAAGCTGGAAGCGGCGATCCTCTCCGCCATCCAGCGGATAAGCTGGTATGTCCGCAACAACGAGCAGGAGTTTGTTCAGCGGGTTCGAAAGGCATCCAGTCTGCGCCAGGAGGAAGCAGTCAAGGATTGCCGGAAACAGATTGTCCAGGCGAAGAAGCGCCACGCCGAACTGGACGGACTGGTGAAGAAGCTGTACGAGGCCAACGCCACGGGCAAGCTGCCGGATAAGCATTTCAGCCGTCTCCTTGCCGAGTATGACGAGGAACAGGCCGCGCTGGAAGCCTCCATGACGGAGTGGCAGGGCTTGCTGGACAACTGGAACGCCGACCGGGTGAGAATGACGGAGTTTATCGACCTTGCCAAGCGGTACACCGATTTTTCGGAACTGACTACGCCCATTCTCAATGAGTTTATCGAGAAAATCGTTGTCCATGAGGGCAACGGACGGGGAAAGCAGCGCCGTCAGCGGTTAGATTTCTATTTCAATTTCATTGGCGCGTTTGAGGTTCCCGCCGACATTGTGACCCCGATGGAGCAGGAGGAAGAACGCCGCCAGCAGGAGGAACAGGCAGAGAAAGAGGAACGCTCCCAGGTGCTTGCCCAGGTTCGGTATGAAGGGTTGCTTTTGGGAATTTGATATGCTATACTATAAAAATCCAAGCAAAGGAGTTTATCAATATGCGGCAAGGTATTCTTAAATAAAATTTGATAATGGGAACAAAGACAAACGTCCTCAAGGAGAGGGCTTGGTTTTTGTACCCAATTTAAGAATACTTTTGCCTTTTCATTTCATATCGTGATAGACAACGGCCAGCCTTGGCCGCAGTTTTCATGTGTGTCCTACCTATCATCCCCAGCGGTAAAAGTATTTGTCGCTGGGGATTTTTGCGCCCTTCTGGGCCTTGTATGGAGGACAATCATATGAAAATCATCAATATTGGCATTCTTGCTCATGTAGACGCAGGTAAGACGACCTTGACGGAGAGCCTGTTATATACCAGCGGAGCAATCGAGGCGCCCGGCAGTGTGGATCAGGGAACAACGAGAACGGACACCATGTTTTTAGAGCGGCAGCGTGGAATCACCATTCAAACGGCGGTCACTTCCTTTCAGTGGCACGATTGTAAGGTCAACATTGTGGATACTCCTGGGCATATGGATTTCTTAGCGGAGGTCTATCGCTCCCTTGCCATTCTTGACGGAGCGATTTTGGTTGTTTCTGCAAAAGACGGCGTTCAGGCGCAGACCCGTATTCTGTTTCATGCTCTGCAAGTAATGAAAATCCCAACTGTTATCTTTATTAACAAAATCGACCAGGACGGGATTGACCTGCCAGGTGTGTATCAGTCTATCCGAGATAAGCTCTCCGCAAATATGATTATTAAGCAGAACGTGCAGCTTTCCCCGGATATATCCATCATGGAAAACATGGGGCTGGAGAATTGGGATACCGTGATTGCGGACTGTGATGAATTGTTGGAGAAATATATTGCCGGAGAACCAATGGACAAAGAAGAACTTCTGCGGGAGGAAAACAGGAGAATCCAAAGCGTCTCTCTGTTTCCGGTCTATCATGGCAGTGCCAAGGTAAACTTGGGAATCCGACAACTCATTGAAGCGGTCACAGATACATTCCAATCACCCACCGGGCAGAACAGCTCTGAATTGTGCGGAACTGTGTTCAAAGTTGAGTACGCAAACCAGAGCCAACGCCTTGCCTATCTGCGGTTGTATAGCGGTACGCTTCATTTGCGGGATTCCGTAGCCTTGGCAGGGAAAGAAAAACTGAAAATTACGGAAATGCGTATCCCCTCAAAGGGTGAGATTGTCCGAACAGAGATTGCCCATGCGGGCGAGATCGTCATTGTACCCTGCGACAGTTTGCGGCTGAATGATGTGCTGGGAAACAAACTGCTGCTGCCCCGTGAAACGTGGAGCGACAATCCTCTCCCTTTGCTGCGGACAACAATTGCACCAGAGAAACCAGAACAGAGGGAACGCTTGTTAAACGCCTTGACAGAAATTGCGGATACCGACCCGCTTCTGCGCTATGAAGTAGACGCTGTGACCCATGAGATCATTCTCTCCTTTTTGGGCCGGGTACAATTGGAAATTATCTCTGATCTTCTGGTGGAAAAATATCAGCTCAACACAACTGCAAAAGAACCTACCGTCATCTATATGGAGAGGCCATTGAAAGCGGTAAGTCACACCATTCATATCGAAGTGCCGCCCAATCCATTCTGGGCGTCCATCGGGCTGTCCGTCACCCCTCTCCCCCTTGGCACCGGAGTGCAGTATGAGAGCAAAGTTTCCGTTGGATACTTGAATCAGAGTTTTCAAAACGCTGTATTGGATGGTATCCGCTACGGTCTGGAACAAGGCGTGTATGGATGGAAGGTAACGGACTGTAAAATCTGTTTTGAGTATGGGCTTTATTATAGTCCGGTCAGCACTCCCGCAGACTTTCGGTCATTGGCACCTATTGTATTGGAGCAGGTGTTGAAAAAGGCGGGGACGCAGCTATTGGAACCATATCTTTCTTTTACACTCTATGCGCCGCAGGAATATCTCTCCAGAGCTTATCATGACGCACCAAAATATTGCGCGAGTATTGAAACGACCCAGGTTAAAAACAGCGAGGTGATTTTTACTGGCGAAATCCCTGCCCGCTGTGTGCAAGAGTACCGCAATGACCTCACCTGTTATACAAACGGGAGAAGCGTTTGTTTAACAGAATTGAAGGGGTATCAAATCGCCAGCGGCGAACCAGTTTTTCAGCCACGCCGCCCAAACACCCGGATTGATAAGGTGCGCCATATGTTCAACAAAATTCTCCCATCAATGATGGACTTATAAAATCCCTTTGGAACAAAGGGCGCACTTCTATACATGGTCTGCGACCATGTATCGTGCGCTCTGCGAGGCTACGGCCCGGACTTCCGAAAGTCCGGGCCGTTTGCGTCGCTCCGCTCCGTACAAGGGGCTGCGCCCCTTGCGCCGCTTTGCGGCTATCCCTGCGCCCTCGCTGGAAAGGTACATCCGCTCTGCGTCTGCACCTTTCCAGCGAGGCTAAAACCGAATACCGTTACCCTTGACCGTTTACCCGACACAGCAGGTAGACGGTCTTTTGTTTTGCCAAGAAGGAGGTCAAACACGATGGACAAGTCACGCGAAGAATTAGAGAAAGAGTATGCTGAGGCCACCGCTAAGTTGGAGCAGTACCAGCACAGAGGCCAGCGGTATGAGAACCGCATCCGCTACTACACCCAAGGCGAAAGGAAGAAGCGAAACCACCGACTTATCACCCGTGGCGGAGCGGTGGAGAGTATCGCCCCGGAGGTGCGCGGCATGAGCGAAAGGGCCTTTTTTCTTTTGATGGAAAAGGTCTTTTCCCTGCCGGAAGTTGCCGCCCTGGTGAGCCAAGCCACTGACCAGCAGGAAAGCGGATAATTGGCCCTGTTCCATCTCCACGTTACCCAGGTCAAACGGAGCGCGGGACAGTCTGTTGTCACGTCCGCCGCCTACCGAGCCGGGGAGAAATTGTATAGCGAATACTATGGCGAGGTCAGCGACTACACCCACAAGGGCGGCGTGGTCTGCACAGACATTCTCCTGCCGCCCCAGGCCCCCAACCAGTACCAAGACCGCGCCACCCTCTGGAACGCCGTGGAGAAGGCCGAGCGCGGCAAGAAAGCCCAGCTTGCATATAGCTTTGACATTGCCTTGCAGAACGAGTTTTCATTGGAGGAAAACATCGCTCTTGCAAGGCAATTTGTTTCGGAGCAGCTTGTGGGCCGGGGCATGATTGCCGACTTTGCCATCCACCAGCCGGACAAGGAGGACGGCGGTATTCCTAACCCGCACTTTCATGTTCTCTGCCCCATCCGGCCCATTGAGCCAGACGGCAAATGGGGGTGCAAGCAGCGCCGCCGCTACCGTCTGGACGAGGACGGGAACCGCATTATGGGAGAGGACGGCAAGCCCCTCTTTGACGCTGTTCCCACTACCGACTGGGGAAGCCCGGAAACACTGGAACATTGGCGGGAGGCGTGGGCCGCTATGGTGAACGCCAAGTTTGAGGAAAAGGGGCTGACCTGCCGCATCGACCACCGCTCCTATGAGCGTCAGGGCCTTGACCTGCTGCCCACCGTCCATGAGGGCGTGGCCGTCCGCCAGATGGAGGCCAAGGGCATCCCCACCGACAAGGGCGATCTGAACCGCTGGATAAAAAAGGCCAACAACATTCTGCGGGATATTCGGAAGAAAATCGCCGGCCTGACGGATTGGATTAAGGCCATAAAAGAAGAATTGAGCAAGCCCCAGGCCCCGACCCTTGCCGCCCTGCTGACCGACTACTATGAGGGCCGGAACGCCGGAGCATGGAGCCGCAACGCCAGGATTGGAAATCTTAAAGGTTTTGCCGAGGCCATCAATTTTCTGACCGAGAGGGGCATCGCTACGCTGGAAGATTTAGAGACCCATATCGCCGCCCAGAGTGAACGAACGGAGGCCATCAACACATCCATGAAAGCGAAGCGTGACCGTCTGAACGAATTGAAGGAACTGCTTCGCCTTGTTGACCTCTACCGAGACACCAAGCCCGTCTATGACGAGTTGCAGGGTATCAAGTGGAAGGGCAAGCGGGAAAAATTCGAGAGGGAGCATGAGAACGAGTTGAGGACGTTCCACATGGCCCGCCGGAAGCTGGACAAGCACCGTTCCCCTGCTGGTAAAATCCCCGTTCATGCGTGGGAACAGGAACAGGCGAGGCTTCACCAGGAGTACACAGCCGAGTATGAGCAGTACAAGCCTATCCAAGACGATTTGCGGCGGCTTCAACAGGTGAAGCGGAACGCCGATGCTGCCATACACCAGCAGGAGCAGACCCAGCAGAAACGCCGGGAGGTGGAGCGGTGAACGGCATTCCCCGACTGACCTACCAGCAGTACCGAGCCGTCCGGCGGCTGGTGCATGACTGCTGCAATTATGACGGCGGCAACTGTCTTGCTCTTGATGACGGCTGGGAGCCTTGTGTCTGCGTCCAGAGTATCACCTATTCCCTGGTCTGTAAATGGTTCCGCGCCGCCGTCCTGCCAACAGACAAGGGGTTGTGTGCCGCCTTGCTCCACCGAGGACAGGCGCGGCCCTGTGCCGAGTGCGGGGCGATGTTCGTGCCGCGCTCCAATCGGGGCAAATACTGTGACGAGTGCGCCGCCAATGTGCGCCGGAGAAAGAAAGCTGCCAGCGAACGGGAACGCCGCAGGCGTGGACATTTAGAGGCTGAAAAGCCTTGCAATCAGGGGGCTTGTGGACAGTCCTCAAAGGGGGACTAATACATTCCCCTTCCCCCACTCCAACGTGGGCGGCAAAATGGCGCTCACGTGGATTAACTTTGATGAATGATGAAAGGAGAGCCTATGACCTACGACCCCAGCATGACGATCACCAGCACCATCCCCGCCCCGGAGGGGAGCGACAGCACCAGCAGAGAGGGCAAGGCCATCCCCCTGCCCGTGATGGCGGGCGGCAACGCTTCACCCGCCCCGGACGTACCGCCACCCGATATGGTAAAGACCGTTGGCGGTACGACCTTTGATATTTATTTCCATTTCAGCCAGACCAGCCGGGAAACCTTTACCGACAAGGTACTGCGCCTTATTCAATCCGATGTTGTAACCTCATAAAAATAATTTACTTTTTTCTCTATCCTTATTGACAAAACCCGAAGGGCAATATCTAGAGACAAAATGCCGGTAGAAGAGACGTCGATGTTGGTGAGCGACTTGTCGCCCATGCGCATGACGGCACCGTCGCCAAACTGTTTCTTGATTTTGCTAAGGGCTGTGTCTAGCGCTACCTTGCGATCCTTCTCGCCTGAAACTTCGTGTGCCTCGCGCATGGTTACTTTTTTTGTTGCCATATCGGTTCCTCCTAGTTAGTGCCTTGACTCGGCCGCCACGGTGCGTGCGTCTGGTTGCGGGCGCTATGGCCATGGGTCGTGTCCTGCACAATATCTGTTCCTGGGTGAATCAAGCGCTTTGTGTCGCGATATTCTACTGAGAGATTGCTCCACTCGCGGAGATTGTTCATGACATATCGGTAATCTTCGGGATCCCGTTTGAAATGGACTAACTCGTAACTGCGGAGCAGCTGCGTTCGCTGCTTTTGCGTGTAGAGAAAGATCGAGTAAATATCCTCAAAGTGATTGTCTACCACGACCAGCCAGTACCGGTAGCGATATTTGCGGGTGAAGTATTTCTCGTAATTTTCCTGCATGGTGTGAATGATGTGATACATGCGCTGATCGTCTTTGTTATCCATGATGGCCTCCTACCAGCCCGGCCCGGTCGATTGCGGTGCCGCCTGCTTCCTTCGAGTATCCGCGCACCAGTGACTTGTAGCCGTACTTGCTCCGGATTTTGTCTACGACCTGATCAAGGGCCATGTCAGCAGTCTGCTTCTCTGGTGGGTCAAAGAGGTTGAGCTGAAACCCTGCGGCCTTGCTGACGCGATTGACACGGACTGAGACGTTCCTCACCGGCTGGCCGTTCCACTTGCTTTCAAACAAGCGGCGGGCCGCGCTGATGATGTCGTCTGAGCGGCTGGTGGCGTCGATGTGCATTTGGGCGCCAAACCCACGCTCTTCAGCATTCGCGTAGCCAATGCCGACGCTGACCACCTCACCCTGAACGTGGTGCTTTCGTAGCCTGGTAGCAACTTGATCTGCGATTTCGCTCAACACCACTTCAATATCGCGTTTGGTAACGTAGTCCCGCATGAGCACCTGAGAGTTGCCGTAGCCCTTATTTTCCGGTCGGGGCAGGTAGCGCTTCGTTAGGTCTGAATAGTCGATGCCCCAGGCGTGAAAGAAAAGCGCGTCACCTAAGACGCCAAACCTGGCATGCAGCTTGCCCCGATCCGCATGAGCCAGGTCATAGATGGAATGAATGCCGATGGCCTCCAGCTTAGCGGCGGTCTTGTCGCCTATCGACCAGAAGTCGGTTAGATTCTTGATCTGCCAGATGGTTTCGGGCACGTCTTCGTATGTCCAGCTTGCTCGCCATGGCTCTTGGTACTTGGCGTCGTTGTCTAAGGCTAGTTTGGCTTGCAGCGGGTTCTGGCCAATGCCAACCGTGGTGATGATTCCGTACTTCTGGAAGACTTCTTCCTGGATCTTAGCCGCGATCTCCTCGTTACTGCCGAAAAGGCTATGGCTGCGGGTCACGTCGATGAATGACTCGTCAACCGAGTATGGGTACCAGTGGTTATCATCAGTGAAGGAACGGTAAACGCGATTGATCTTGTAATTGAGCTTGATGTAGTCTGCCATGCGTGGCTCCACCAGCTCAATATCCATCTGATCGTCGATTTCAAAGCGCCGGGTGCCTAGCTTAACGTGGTAATCACGCTTCGTATTGGGACTTGCCGCTAGCACCAGGCCGCCGTTACTCTCTTCATTGCTGAGCACCGCCACCTTGGCGGCGAGCGGAAACTCGCCGCGTCTGATGGCTTCAGTAGAGGCGTAGAAGGACTTGCAGTCAATGCACATGATGTCATGGATTGGCAAACGCTGCGGGTCGTCTAACGGCGTGCTCATTGGTGCCACCACTTGGTTGCATCCAGCACGTCGATATGCCGGATGTCCTCAACCTGTACCGGCAGCACCAGGCCATCTTTGCGCTGAAGGTAGATTTGACCATCAGCGTAGCCAAGAATTGGCCCTTCCAGGTCTCGCCGGTATTGCCCGTCGTACAGGGCGTTAAGCTGGATTGCCACGACTTGCCCCCGCTCCCAGGCGGTCTGAAGAACCTGGTCAATCACACTGGCCTTCTGTTCCGGCTTCTCTGGTATTGGCTTTTCATCTATCGCTTGTGATTCCATATAGGCACTGTGATCACTCAGGATCCAGCCAAGCCACTTCTTCATGCCTCGATCCGGGTACAGCCAAAGCTCCCGTGGGACGTTGCGTTCCATAATTTTGCCCCCTTGTTGTTGACTCCATTATACGAACATACGTTCGTATAATGCAAGGGCGATCTGTACAAAAACGGGGCCACTTCTGGCCCCTACCGTTTGATTATTTAGCTGCACGATTCTGGTCTATTACAAGTTGCTGCGCGTGAGACAGAGCAGCCGTAATACGATCGGCTTGCTGGGTGACTAGATTGACAGCTCGCCGTATCGGTAGCGGCTGGTACATGTCAACGGAGCCAATGGGTAGAAATTGATCAACGTGCGCATAAACGTGTGCACCGGTTTGGTCAACCGAAGGAGACGGTTGTTGGTAGTGCCAAAGTGTGCCGTTGGAAATGCGAAGCTGCCCAGCATACACCACTCCCTTAACTTCTATGCAGACAATATCGCCGGCTGATGTTGCAATCATTTGTTCAAAGCTCGGCTTAAAGCGATTAAAGGTGTTTCTTTCAGCATCAGAGCTGCAATCCTGAGCTACACGCGAAACAAATTGTGACAGGTCAAGTGGCTGCGTTGGCTCGTTTTCACGAATCCATCCGATACCAACGATGCTAAATCTAAGCCATAGTCGTCCGGCTTGTTCCTTCGTTCCCGTTTTTTCAACTGGATTATGGTTATACCAATACACTTTGGGCATTTAACTGACCCCCATCATTGTGTGGTTGCTAGGCGTTTTGTGCTGCATAAGAAGCCGAAATTGGAGTGTCATTAGCTGGATGTATGGAAGCCGCGTAACATTAGCGAGATTTGCGTACAAGAGGGCCTGAGCCTCGGCATACGATTGGCGCTCTGCAAAGTGCCACGTGGCTCCATCGACTTGTCTAACCGAGCAACGGTAAAAGTGCCATCCTACCTTAAGGATGAGGACATCACCAGGTCGAATATCAATGATTGTTTTGTAGTCACGCTTGAGACGATCACGTCTGTTGGGCCATCGACGCAGCGCTTCTTGATAAAGAATCTTCGGGCGCAAAGGCCAGGCATTTTGAACAACAACGGCATCTGTGCCGAAGATTCTTGCTGTAAGCCAGGTTCGGCCAACTTCGCGGGAAGGGGCACGCCAGAAATAAACTTTAGTCATTGGCAACCTCATTCCCTTGTTTGGCGCGGTAGGCTTCATAGTTTGGGGTAATATCAGCCTCCGTCAGTTGTTCCCGAATGGAAGGCGAAAGCGTGCTTTGGTAGTAATGTCGCAGAAAGGCGGCCGCGTCACTGACTTCGGCAAACTGATCGACTGTTTCTCCGGTATCGGGGTTTTGATAGTAACCGTAACTTAGCGTGAGCCGTGGGCGGATATTGTAGTCGTTAATGTTGCGTGGCTGGTTATGACCCGCCTGCTTAGGGACCAACAGTTGAATCTTAATTACGTTATTGCCAGTCATAGGGAATCCGGTATCCTGTTTGACTCCACTCGAGCCGTTAACACGTGCGGTGCTTTCGTTCCCAATTGAAACTTTGTACACGGATCCTTGCGGGTGATAAACATTGTGTGTTGGGACCAAGATATAAAGACTCGCGGTGTATTGTCTGGACATAAAAGTTCCTCCTTGGTTGGCGCCTGTTCCTAAGAGCCCATTTCACAGATATTATATCCGAGTAATTAGTTCCGGTCAACCGAAAGTTAGGCTTTAGATCCCGATATATATCTTATTGAAGATGATTCCGGCGTGGCGTCTGCGAGGACTCATTATCTAGTCTGTGCTGACAACCCTAATGACTAGTCCATAATTATATGTGACAGCAAAGGAGCCGCCACCTCCAGCGGGTGACGGCTCTTGTTGATTGGAAACAAACGATGTCAATACATAGTTTTTGTATACGGTATACGAGGAGTAAGCAACACTGCCTTCAGATAAGCCGACTCATTCTGCACCTGGCCCCACAGGGTCCTCTATCTACCACGTTTTGCTGCTACCCACATGTCCGCTCGACAGAGCAACCGATTGGCGGCCTTGATTCCTTGCCAGAAAATCCAGATAATACCCGCAGCAATCAGTGACTTAGCGCCAAATCGAAAGAGGCTTCCCAACGCCACGAATACCCCGCCGACAAAAGGGGCCAGGAATAAGCCACCCACGACCATTGGCCACTCGTACAGCGCCCAGAACGCCACAACAATCACTACCAGGACGCCTAAGAACATGGCAACGCCTGGTAGGCTGTTACCGAAGATAGCGTGCAAGATGTAGCTGAACATGGGCTTCACGACGTGCGAGAAGATATATTGAAATGGGGCGATGATTAGGTACCCAAGAGCGTTCAAGATGCGCAGTAGATTATCAAGCACGATATCCAGTGCCCAGCTAATCCAGTTCGTTAGTTGCGTTGTGCCTTCCATGTCCCCATCCTCCGTTTTCTATTGTAGGTCTTTGACCTTATCGCTTAGTTTTCCAACTTTGTTTCGCAGCCGGTTGCGTTTCCGGGCGACGGCTCGGGTGAGCTTCCGGTGTCCCTCGTACTCGTTGCGATGAGCCGCCAACTTATCACCCAGTTCGGTAACTCGATGTTCCATTGCTTTGATCTGCGCATCCGTGGCCATCTCACCTGTCAACGCCAGCATCTCGGCGAACGGGTCCAGCTTTCCGCTACGATAGCGGCGCTGTTGTCCAACGTGGCTGTACGCGTAAAGTGCTGACTGCGGCTGGCCCTCTCGCCCTGGCACCTTGATGATCTGGCCGAAGCGTGCACTAGATAGGTCAATCGTTGCTGGGACCAGCCACTTGTAGGTGTGCGGGTTCAATGAGCCGTCGTCGTTAAGAAAGTAAGCTATTGCGATGGTAGCGTTCCGCTTCAATACTGCGTAACGCTGCGGGTTCTTGTCCTTCGGTGCTGTGGCGACTAGTCCTCTCAACTCGCGCTTCACACGGTTCAACGCGGTTCGCTGCCGCTTCAGCTCTATTTCTCGCTCCGAAATCTTCGGCTTTTTTGGCTTCGGCTCTACCGGCGCCGGAGCCTTTCTATGTGGTTGCCCTGGTACCAGCATGTCCCGCCGACTAATCTGTATCTTCTTTGCCATCCATTCCTCCTTTGACGCTGCTACGCGAGCGTCCAGCCAGTCTGGCTGTCATAATCGTAAAGGGCTTCAAAATCCGTTTGTGACAAGGCCAGGAGGCGGCCGGTGGCGAGCCTAATCAGAATGTCGCCAACCTCCAAGGAGAAGCTTGGCTGCTTGCTGCCAGCATAAGCGTCAACTTGAATCTTGTCATGCCTTTTGGTGAAGTGGGCGTTCGCCGGGTCAGCGAGCCTCTGGATTGCGGCGAGGTTAACGCCGTCAAACTGAACATACTGATCAGCCTGGCTCGGTTTACGCAATGCCGTTCCCTTGGCAATCTCTACCTCACCCCAGGTTGCGACAGTACCGCCCGCACGGCCCATCCGCTTGATTGCCTGGTCGAGTGTCGTAACCTTGGTTCCTTCTATTGAGATACCGAGCCTACGGGCCTCACTTGAACTGATCCTCCGTCGTTGCCTACCACGGGCAAGCACGCTCTGTTCCTGTCGATGGGTGACAGTACGGATGATGCTAACGGAGCCATCATCTTCTTCTACTTCCCACACAGTAGGAATAGCCTTTTGCGTCGGCGTCTCAACCATGTCAAGTTGAACTGCGCTGGTGGCGTCAGGATGACCATCAAGCTGCAAGGAGAGCAAGTTGATCTGATCGCACACGGCACAATCCGGGTCGCTGCCGGGCTCATGTAGATCATCTAGCCCGTCTTTGGTGTGTTTTGCATAGGCTGCATACAAATCCTTCTTTGTTACTGACATGTTTCTCCCCCTAGCCAGGTGAGCAGCAGCCGCTTCCCAGCTTGACACGTACACACTAATCTTTTAATTCCCAGCCATGGCACCCCGGCTGCGCCATAAAGTGCTGATCCGTCAGCCGAAGCAAGTATGCCAGGACTTTAGTACTTTAGTACGCTGGTACCAAGGTACCCTACGTCTTGGACTGAGCGGGTGCGCTCACGCAGCAGTTGCATTTACACAAGTGTAAATGTACACGCCACAATTCCTTCGCAACGGCCTCTATTGCTACTTTGTGTAAAGGTGTAAGTGTACACACTACCCTCAACCGGATGCTCTCTCACGCCGCTATTACAATACGCCGTTAATGCCACTCTACGGGCCTCAAGTACTGGCCCACGCTCGCCACGCGGTACTAAGGTACGATGGTACCAAGGTATCAAAGTACCTTAGTACCATGGTACCTTTATCCCGCTACATATAGCCTACATTGCGCTGTTTGCTGAACACGAAAGTTTTTCGTTATAGTACCAAGGTACCTAGGTACTTTGGTACCTGGATTCGGTTGGCGTGCATTTCTTTGTGTAAAGGCGTAAATGTGCACGTCCCACTCGAACTGACGTCTTCTCTCGCACCGATAGTATAATATGCTGTCAAAAGTACACTACTGGCGCAAGGGATTGAATTGTTGTGGCTCAATGGTACTAAGGTACGATAGTACTAAGGTATCAAAGTACCTTAGTACTTTTAGCCTTCTAGGTATTGCCCGCGTTATGCCGTTTGATGAATGCGCAAATTTATCATCACAGTGCCTAGGTACTAAGGTACTTTGGTACTGTTGGTCGAAAGTTACTTTGCGTTCATCGCTTTGTCGTAGGCATCCTTGATTTCGCGATCAGTCAGCGCATGTTCCAGAATTAAGTGTAGAACAAATTCAGTCATTGACTGCCCCTGTTGCGCTGCCTTTGCTTTGATTGCGCTTTGTATTTCAGCGGGCATATATACCTTGACCTGCTTGGTGCCCTTGGTACTGGCGTAAAAGGCTCGTATATCCTCGAAGCGGGTGAGCTTTACCTGCTTTTCATCCTTCTCTTCTACCGCAGCTGCCTTTTCTGGAGCAGGTGCGGCCACACCTGTTGCTGGCTTACCAAACAAGGTATCGGGAATACCATTGCCTACTACCATTGGATTATCCTTGAGACTCTTCCTTTTTGTAGCCATATTAGACCTCCTGAACTAATTTCTTTGCCAACTTGAAATAAGCGAGTCCTGCCGCATTTGTTTTATCCATATCGTACGTGGAAATTTGGTTTACGCTGGCATCGGCGACTTTAACCGACCGGGGAATGTCTGCCAGGATTTGAATGGAATCGTCTTCCAACACCTGGTAAGCCTCATTCGACTGAAGGGTATGCTGCGTCATTGTGACGACATAACCGTAAATTTTGAGATTTTTGTTGATCTGGCTCTGCACTTGCGAAATGGTATTTTTCACCAGTTGCCGCCCCAGCAGAGCCTGATATTCAGCCTGAACTGGGATCACGACTTCATCCGCGGCACTCAGTGCATTAACGGTCAGTAAACCACGACTCGGAGGGCAGTCAATCAGGATGTAATCAAAGTGGAAATCAGGATCCTCCATGAGCGTCTTCAATGCATCACGAAGCACCAGCTCCCGTAATGTCATTTGAACCAGCGACAACTCAGCGTCCGACAATTCTAGGGTCGTCGGTGCCAGCCACAGGTTTTCCTTGATTGGCACAATTGCTTCTCTTATAGAGGCCTTTCTTAACATCACTTGAGTCATATTTGGCACCGCAGACCGAGTGAGCTGAGGCAAGTCTCCACGTATCTGAGTAAGGCTGCTTTGTGGATCCATATCTACCATTAGCACCTTCTTTCCTAGGTGCTGTGAGAGTATGTCTCCCAGTTCAGCAACGGTCGTGGTCTTCGCGACGCCGCCTTTTTGATTTGCAAATGCAATAACTGTGGTCTTCATTCTGTCTACCCTCCTGAATATTTCAACCTTGGTACTAAAGTACCAAGGTACTAATCAAATCGTTCCACCTTGGTACCCTAGTACCAAGGTACCTTAGTACTAAACCGTGTTAACCTGAAGTGGGTATCTTCTGCTCGTCAGAATTGCTAATTTACTTGACACTAAGGCACATCGCCTCCCGAGTACCTTAGTACTAAGGTACCAAGGTACTATTCAAATGTCAATACCTTGGCCACGAATAGTACCAAGGTACTCTAGTACTGAAGTACCTTAGTACCAGAGTACTTTGGTACCGGCGATTAACAGCGGTGTAAAAGCACTTCATCAAGGGCTCGTATTTTTTGCTTGTGGTTTTTCTTTACTCAGGCCATGAATACGGTTAAAATTGGGTATGAAAAAAGCCCGATCCGTAGACCGAGCAACCAAAAAATCTTCTGCAAAGATATTCTACCGCATTCTCTGGAATTTTGGTAGTGAGGTTGCTTCAAAGTTGCACAATAGAATGTGGCAGGTTATATTTACCTCGAACTACTTCTGTTTGTGATTAGAGTCGTCTGCGGAATCGCAGGGGACTCTTTCGCATGTCCCACAAAACAGGAGGAATGAATCATGGAGAGCCACAAGCAGCTTCCATTCTACTCAGCAAACGAAGCATTCGGCGAAACGTACTACCAGCTTCCGAAAGTCTTCTACACCAGTCCGCTATACAAACCGCTTTCTAACGATGCAAAGGTGGCGTTCGCCATTCTCAAAAGCCATTTTGCATACAGTGTTCTTAACCATTGGGTTGACGATGATAACCATATCTTTTTCACTTATACCAACGAGCGGATGAAAGACATGCTTGGCTGCCAAGATGGCAAATTGAGCAAAATCAAGAAAGAGCTGATCCAGGCCGGGCTTCTATCTCAGGTTCATGTAGGGCTGAACCAGCCGAACCGGTTATACCTTCATAAACCTGAGACAAGCGCAGAGGACGTTTATCAGATTGCGCATGAAGACCGGAACATCGCCGATTCAACCCCAGTGAAGCAGGGTGAAGGTTCGCAAACCCTTGATAATAGCGGACGTGCGAAAATCGCACGTCCGAATAATGCCGCCAATAAAGGACGTGCGAAAATCGCACGTCCGGTGATGACGCAATCTGACGACTCGCAAACCCTTGGTAATAGCGGACATGCGAAAATCGCACACGAATTAGAACTATACTCTTCTAGAGACCTTACTAGAGACCTTAAAGAGACTTCGAGTGCCGATTCTTCAAACACGGCGTCTTCGACACCAGAAAAGGGAGCAGAGCAAAACCAACCACTCAAGTCCGAGCTTTCGCCTGAGAAGGATGACGAGCTAGAAAGAATGCTGCTGGATAACTTCGCAGACAGCATTGATCCAGCTGTGTCTGGCGACATTCTGAGTCGTAGTAGTCTTCAGCTGATTGGCAAATGGAGCCACTCGGTGAAGGAGGCCCGCGAACGCGTGGGGGTTATCCTGAACGCCAAGCGCGACGCGGAACTGGAATACGACACGTACCTGGTCACCGAGGATTTGCAAGACGAGCTCAACAAGGCACTGCTGCGAGTCGTTATGCGCTGGAAAGACCAACTTGACGGCCGTAGCGAGCGCTCTATCCGCAACGTAGACAATTACCTCTACGGCGCTATGAAGCAGATCTTTGAGAACGAGTCTGTGCGCCAACTCAACCTTCAAGCTAAGGACGACGAAGACCGTGCGGCGTTGCGTGACCTGCAAGATCGCTTTGCTGACGCGCGGACGGGCAAGCAAGCCCGGATGGAAGCCCGTGAAGTAAACCGGGCCCGGCGGCGGCAACGTGAGCACAAGCAAGCGAATGCTTGACTTGGTGAAACTCTGCGGTATTATAAGTTTGTAGACCGAACACGTGTTCGATTTACGAAGTCTAGCCTGGCATGGTTGTGATTTGACAAGGGTTTGCGCAACATAATGGCTTTCGAGATGGCGCTTACAAAATATTGAAAAATATTTACAGTTGACTTTTGCGAAAGGTCTGATATTTTGAAGGTGTAAATCTCGAGTGTCACACCGGCACAAAAAAAGTGGGCTAACCGAAAGTGCTGACTGGTCTGATAAACCAGTTTTAAGCGCAAATTCGGAGTCACACGACGGAAACGAAACTTCCTGAGTGACTACCCCCTACTGTGCATCCACAGCATTTCAAGTTTAACACGCAGACACGCGGGAACCCCGCGTCACGCGGTGGAAACAGCGAGTGAAGGATGCATTGAGGGAGGTTACAGGGAAGTCTGTAACCTCCTTTTTTTCGTACCTCTCGCAATTTACTGGGTGCAATTACTGCATGAAGCAAGAGTAGGAGTGGGGAAGATGGGAAGATACGTAGCCATTGACGAACTGGTGCATAGCGCAGCTGCTATCCGCACTTGGGATCACCGCTATTTTATCAATCTTGGGGACGGCTGTTTGTACGATCGCTTCCAGGGCCAGCATGTGCTGCTGGAACGTGTTTATCCCAGCATCCGTACCGTTTATAACTCGCAGCATCGTGCCATCGCACACCGGAAACATCCGCGCGACAAACTGACGACGATACCGCCAGGCGCAATCTAATCTAGCAACAACGTGTGTGAAATATGCGTGCGCTTAACCAGCACACCACCTCTATGACGCGTTGAACTAGTGGCATCAACCGCTGGCCGCAGGCGCGCTCGTCCTTTGACAACTGAATACCTTTATCCCTGCCCGCTTCTGGTCACTCTTACTGCGGGACACTCAGCCGGGGACAGATTCGCGTGAGATCCACGCACACTACAAGAAGACGTGACCCAGATTCAAAACGAGCCACCTCACTAGTCGCATAGGCGGCAAGGCACTTGATGGGCGCTGATGTTAACAGCGTTGCACTTAATCGCTAGACGGCGAATGCCATTGCGAGGACATGAAAAGGCAGGAAAGGTCGTAGGGGCGCACGCCAAAAGCCCCTTGTCATGCAGCATAGCTGCTAAGGTCAGTCCGACTCAGAGCCTAAAGCCGGATGAAATGCTGAAGTCAAAAACCAAATAATATGTACTCTAAAAATTAAACAGAAGTAGCAAAAACCGTTAAACCCTACGTGTTAAGCGTAGGCATATTTCACACGCAAAATCATGTATCACAGGAGGTAGGCCAATGCGACAGACAGAACGTGTACAATTAGTGGCGAGCCAACTCACCGACTTTCTAAAGCAGCACTCAGGCAGCGCAACCTATCAGGATTACGCCCAGTATCGGCATGCTATTGGGAAGCCAATCACCGCCGCCGAAGTTGGCATTTTGAGCAACATAACCCGCTTGGCCACAGGGGTGACAAGAGTCTACAAGAAGCATGACAACCGCGTTGATACATTCTGGATTCTGGATAGGAATCCAGAAGCGGTACATGTGTAAGTTACTACTTTGGCGGCTTACACGACAGCACAGTGTTCTGGAACCCTTTCGTCTCTCGACAAGATGATCCTCCAAAGTCAGGACAGTGTGTTGCCTTGTAAGCCGCTAAGGAGGACGAGGAATATGCTCAAAGAACAAGAAAAGCAAATATTTGACGGCCTTGGGCGGCCAATCAAGACGCTGGCCAAGGGCGTTCGCTACAAGATGATTGACCATGGTTATTACACAACGGCTTTGAAACCTGGTGAAACAGATGCAGTCAGGCCGGTGCTTCCTAGAGAGGAGCAACGGTATCTGGATGCAAAGCTGAAGCTCAAAAAGACGCAATAGAGAAGAGCGCCTGGCTGATTGGCTAGACTGTTGGATAAAGCACGAGGATACGGGGGAGAGAGAAAAATGAAAAAGACAACAATCACGGCGGGTAGCCTGATTCTACTGACAGCACTGACGCTTGCGGGCTGCGGATCAAAACCCGCAGCTAAGACGAGCACCAAGGACACCACAACTGTTGCAGTTTAGACTCTAGCAAAGGACGTTCAAGGCCTCTTCAGCAGCAAGAAGTATGAGCTGCCAAACAAAAAGGTGACCAAAGCCAAGATTACTGCTGCGGGCAAGCAGTACAAGAAGGTCTACAAGCTGCGTGGCGATCTGACCAAGGCGCAAAAGAAGACGCTGCGTGTCAGCAAGTCTCGCATTGCGGCGATTAAGCAGATGGTCGCCGTCAACACGGAGATCAAGGCTGTGCTCAAGGACAAGCGCGTGATTAAGGATCTTACTTACTCAGACGATGCGCTCCAACAGACTCTAACCGGTCTGAAGTCGAAGTACGCGAAGTTTGTCAGTCAGAAGCAAGATGACGCCACTCTGATTCATAACGAAGTGGCGGCCATTGCCAAGGTGAAGTCCAGCACCACCGGTGACCCAGACCAGGCGAAGATAGACGCCGCTAAGACAGCGGTCGATGCAATCCCGGTTGCCGCCTTCAAGGCTTTTTGGTCACCAAAGATTCCAACCATTGAGAACGGAAAGCTGGTTGCTAAGGAAAGTCTGACCGCTGGCACCGATAAGGTCTCGGCAACGGTGACACAGGAGACTAGCGCCGCTGCTAAGAGCAGCAGTGCATCTGCACCGGCAGCTTCTTCCAGTGCAAAAGCCAGCCAGGCAGCAAAGACGACTACTAAGTCAACGCAAGCTACTACGACCAAGCCTTCCACACCAGCAGCTAGCGCAAGCCACAGCACAACCACTAGCCGCCCGACCACAACGACGCCTTCTCACTCCACTACGACGACAACCAAGCCGTCTACTGGTTCTTCTACTGGCACGAGCCACACCACAACGCCTAGCAAGCCATCGTCCTCTAGCTCAAGCACCAAGCCAACTGAGCCAGTCAAGAAGCCGCACGTCCTAGAGCCAGGAGAATACATCGGCAACGGTGGCCTCTTCTCTTCAATGAGCGCGGCCATGGCGGCTATGAATAAGGCATTGGATGACGCCGCTGACGCTGGACAAGGGCGGCAAGCACATGCTTTCAGCGTCTCATATCAAGACGGAACAACCTTCTACTCTTGGGAATGGTCAGACTAAGTTAATTCGATAGTGTAATGCACAGCGACTCATACAAAATGGGCCGCTTTTTTTGTGCTCAAAATTAAGGAGATGAGATCTATGACCAGTATCCGCGCACCGGCAGATATACGATTTGTTGCTACTAAATCTATTTTGAGAGGAGATTCCAAACATGAACAAACAGACTAAGAGCCATTTGTGGCGCGGTCTCATTGAAGCTCTAGGCTTAATGCTTGGTCTATTGTTCGCGTTGAATGCTGTTCAGGCGAGTACAGTAAGTGCCGCGTCGGTAACGATGGAGCACGGGGGCCATGGGACTAAATCAACGTGGGTGAAGCCAGGCGGTGGCACATTTAAGGAGGGTGGGACACCCACGCTCCATCTAAACTCGGCGAGCGGGCCGGTGGTATTTTGTATCGATCCGGGGCAAGGCGTTGTAGCCGATGGGGAAGGGTACACGGGTACAGGTTACAAAACCTATCAGGACTCTTCGGCTGCCAAGCAAATGATTTCTGCAATCGCGTACTATGGCTACCAGAAACAAAAGAGCGTCAATAACTACATCATGACGCAATGGATGATCTGGGAGGAACTTGGCTACAAGCTCCAGAGTGTTCAAGCCGGGCCCGTGTCAAAAGCGACCTACAATGCTTTCAAGGCAAAAGTGAATGGGCAGATTTCTCCATTCACCGGCGTAACGTCGTTCAACAACAGCACGGTAACTGTTAAGGCCGGCCAATCGGTCACCGTCACCGATTCCACTGGCCGTTTTGCTAACTACGGTGCCACTACGTACAAAAATACGACTGGCACTACCGTTACCAAGAACGGTAATTCTATGACCATTACTGCGAGCGCTTCCTCAAACGAGTCGGGCAACATTCAGTTTGTTCCGCAGATTGACGCTAACTATCAAGGCACTCCACTGATTGCGTCCCACGCAACACGCCAGGACGTTATTCGACCATTGATTGACCCGGTCAGCAACCGGACAGTTATCAACGTTAAGGTTGAAAAGAACGTCAACGTCGTTTTGCAGAAGTACGACATTTCGACTGACTTTGGCAATAATGATCCGCTGGCAGGCGTAACCTTCCACTTCACCAAGGATGGCAAGGACTACGGCGACTTCACCACGGATGCCAAGGGCCAGATCGACCTCAACAAGAACATCTCTGAAATGACTGGCAACTGGACTTACCAAGAAACAAAAACTGTTGATGGGTTCAAGCTCGATTCTACCGTCAAGAAGTTCAGCATTGCCGCTACTGATGCTGGCAAGACTATTAACCTGACCGCCACCAACGAACGTGTCCCTGAAGAGGTTCACACGACCGTGACCTCCGAGGATGGTACGCACATCCAAGAACCGCACAAGCAGGTGACGATCACTGATCGCGTATTCTACGCCAATGCCGTACCTGGCAAGGAGTACACGGTTGTTGGCAAGCTGATGGATAAGGCGACTGGCGACGCGCTCCTTGACGACAACGGCAAGGTTGTCACCAAGACCATGACCTTTGTTGCCAAGACCGCGACTGGCTACGTTGATATGCCGTTCACGTTTGATGCAGCGCTGCTGGCGGGTAAGACCGCCGTTGCGTTTGAATCACTCTCCCGCGACGGCCGCGAAGTGGCTGTTCACAACGACATCAACGACGTACCACAAACCATCACCTTCTCCACGCCAAAGATTGGCACCACCGCCACTGACGTAGATGGCTCTCATGACGTTCTGTCAGATGGCGACCTGGTGATCAACGACGTTGTGACTTACCGCGATCTGATTGTTGGTAAGACCTACAACATCAAGGGCCAACTGATGGACAAGGCGACCGGCAAGGTTGTCTTGGACGCCAAGGGTAACCCAATTACCGCTGAGAAGACGTTCGTTGCCGACAAGGCTGACGGTTCGGTTACCATGACCTACACAGTCGATGCTTCTAAGGCAATGGGCAAAGAATTTGTTGTCTTTGAAAACCTCTACCGTGACAACAACCTGGTTGTTAGCCACGCTGACATCAACGACGAAGGCCAAACCGTCAAAGTGGTAACCCCTGTGGTTCACACGACGGCGACCTCTGATGAAGGCGACAAGCAAGTAATGCCTGAAGAAGACGTCACCATCAAGGATGCTGTTGCGTACAGCGACCTGGTTGTCGGCAAGCACTACTCCGTGACCGGCTACCTGCACTACACCGACGGCTCCTTTGTCCTTGATGCAAAGGGCGAAAAGATTTCCAAGACGGTTTCCTTCACCGCCGAGAAGACCGAAGGCACCATCGACGTGACCTTCACGGTTGATGGCCGCCTGCTGGCGGGCAAGGACGTGGTTGTGTTTGAAAACCTCTACCACAACAACAATCTGATTGCCTTCCACGAAGACGTGAACGACAAGGATCAGACCGTGACCTTCCCTAAGATTGAGCTGCACACGACTGCAACTGACTCTGAAGGCTCCAAGGAAGTTGTCCCAGAAGAAAAGGTAACCGTTAAGGATGCTGTGGCTTACCACGATCTGATTGTTGGCAAGACCTACACCGTGACTGGCTACCTGCACTATACCGACGGCTCTTTCGTTAAGAACGCCGATGGTTCAAAAGTTTCCAAGACCGTGACCTTCAA
>NZ_RHOH01000013.1 GCF_003946115.1 Lacticaseibacillus daqingensis
AACACAGAAGTTAAGCTTCTCTACGCCGAGAGTAGTTGGTGGGTGACTGCCTGCGAGGGTAGGAAGCTGCCGCGCTTTTTTTGTTTATTCCGGATTAGCTCAGTGGTAGAGCACCTGACTGTTAATCAGGGTGTCGTCAGTTCGAGCCTGACATCCGGAGCTTCTCGCCCCTGCCATGTGCAGGGGCTTTTTGTTGCGAAGAAAAAACGTGACTACCTGGCCCTTATGGCGGGCAGACGCGCGGTGCGCCGGCGCTTGGCACAGGCGCACGAGGTCTCAGCAGACACAAAAACTGGGCCAAGTTTGACGTTGGCCCAGTTTCTTTGCCTAGCGGTTACGTGCGGTCATGCGGGCTTGGTGAAGCGTAGGGTGCGCCAGCTCGTCTAGGAGCGCCAACGCGAGGTTGCCGCTGGACAGAACGGATTGCCGGCCCGAATCTTGCAATAGCGTGTCCGTCCCTCGCACGTAGTCGGTGGCGGGGCCGGCCTGGAAGGTCGCGCTTGGCGAGAAGGCGAGCCAGTTCACGTTGGTTACGTGGCGCAAGAAGTCAAGCTCGAGGGCTTGGTTCTGGGGCGTGGCGATCCATTCCTCGTGATTGGGGAGTTGAACGAGACGGTCGTAGAGTAAGCCACCAGCGGGGTGGGCGAGGCTGGCGGCGCCGGTGATGAACACGAGGCGGGGCGTCTCGGTTTCGCGCAATTCATGAATGAGGTGCGCGGCGAGATCCAAATGCAGGTAGGCCTGGTCGTTCGCAGGCCGAAACGCATCAATGACGACATCAAAGTCGCGCAACTGCGCACGCGTTAGCGTAAAGGCGTCTTGCCGGTGCATGGTGACCGGCCGATCAAACAAGTCAGTGGCGACCTCCGGGTGCCGGACGACCCCCGTGACTTGGTGCCCGCGGTTAAGTGCCTCTTGGGTGATGGCTCGGCCGGCGGTACCGGTTGCACCGATGATTGCAATCTTCATGATCAGCATCCCTTCTTTCAGTATTCATCATACGCAATTAAGTTATCCAAAAGCAAGTGCCCAGGCCGTAATCAGAGGGAAAAAAGGGGTTTACACTGGTGTTTGAGTCCTGTATACTAATTCTTGTTGTTGCGGTAGGCACAACGGATATGCCGTCTTAGCTCAGTTGGCAGAGCACTTCACTCGTAATGAAGGGGTCGCTGGTTCGAATCCAGTAGACGGCAGCGCATTGCGCCAGGTTGAGACCTGAGCGCTTTTTTTGTGACCTGGGCGCGAACAAACGTGCGTTCGCGATATAATGGGTCATCGCACTGAGGAGGGATTTTGATGGCAAGACGACGCCAACGTAAAGTCAGTTTGTTTAGTGCCGTAGCAACCGTGCTGGTAGCAGTGGTCGCATGGGGGTTCAACACCTGGCAGCAGCAGGAGTCAACGGGCAACTCCGCCGGTCAGACGATCGTCGCAACCGATAATCAGGCTACTTATGACAAGCTGGCTAACCTGGATTACGTCAATAACAGTGCCCCGATCGTCACGGTCGATCACAATCGGTCTGGGCTGAACTTGAAAGACTGGCAGGGGCCAAAAATCGATTACGGCAATCTGGACCAGCTTAACCGCACAACGACGGTGACCGGCTATCTCGACCAGCGCACGCTGATTCGCTCCGCGGGGCGGCCCAGCCAAAATTGGGAACCGACAGGCTGGCACAACCGCTACACGATGGTCAATGGGCGCCGTGTGAACCGGCAAAACCGCGGCCACCTGATCGCCTACACGGTGTCGGGCAATCTGGATAGCGAGGGCAATTATCAGGCGGGAGAGCTGGGCTCCAGTGACAACCCGAAGAACCTGGCCAGCCAGACCGAATACGCCAACCAAGTGCTGATGCAGACGTACGAAGAGGCCGTGCGGTCAGCCTTGGCCGCGCAGGCCCAGGTCATTTACAAAGTGACGACCGTGTTTCGCGGCTCGGAGCTGATGCCACGCGGCTACTGGCTCAGGGCCAAGTCGAGCAATGGCGATGTGGATTTTAACGTCTACATTTACAATGTTCAAAATGGGATCAAGTACGATTACGCGACGGGGCGCAGCACGGTTGATGCAAGCGTTGAGGTAAAGCAAGATTAAGCGCGCGGGGGGCCTGTGAGGGCATGACCCGTGGCGGTTTAACGCACACAAAGAGGCTGAGACAAAGCGGTTTTAGCCCAGAGTATAATCAAGGCCTCCTGTAAAACCCGAACTTAGGTTTTGCAGGAGGCCTTGGTTATACGGCTTGCTCTGCTCGTTCGAACGTAGTGAGTTACGAGTAGACATGCGTTAGAAAGGGCGTCGCTTGTTTCGTACTGTCCTAGAATAGTCGCGGTTCATTCTTGGGCCGTTAATTATGTCTCGGTCCCTTTTATGTGCCCTCAGTTATTGCTGATCAAGAAGTCGAGAATATCCATCCCGGCGCTGTTGGTTTGGCGATAGAGCTCGGTGTAGCCACAGCGGGTACAGCTGATGGTCACGAACTTTTTGTTTTGCACGTCGAACAGCTTGGCGAAGTTACCGCCAGTGGCCTGAAATTGGTCGGCTTCGTAGCTGTGATTGCCACATTTGGTGCAGACGTATTGAACGGGTTGCATGGCAGTTATCCTTTCTCTTGGACGGCTTCGTCGCGAAACCGTAACAGTTGTTTGTCCTCGGCGGGTGCAACGATGGGGGAGCCCTGCCAGTAAGTGATGTCAAGGCTGCGGTCAGGGTACTGATGATAGGTGATCTTCAGCGCTTCAAGCGTTCGCTGCATGACGGCCCAGTAGACGGGCTCCGGCGCCGTCTCCAGGCGCGCGGACAGGACGAGCAGGTACTTGACCATTTCCTCAAACAGGTCCTGGGTGAGGCCAATGGTTTGCTTAAAATCAAGGTCGACGTAAAGCAGTTCGCTGGTGTCGCGCACGATGCCGACCGAGTTCAGCGGGAAGCCGCCGAAGTTGCCGGCGTCTTGAAGCGTGTAAACTAGGTGCTTGGCTTGGCCCTTGGTGAAGTCCGGGCGCGCGAACATGAGGTGCCACAAAGCCATAGGATTACCTCCATTCAAAGATGTGCTATGATTATGGGCATTGGAGGCGCAAGTATGAAGAAACTCACGACCATTCTGATCACCTTAGTGGCAGCTGTCACACTCGGTGGCTGCCAGCAGCCGGCGAAAACGCCCACAACGCACAGCACTAAGACGATGATCACTAGTAAGCAGTATACCATAGCGCAGCTGCGGGAACGCTATGTCACCGTCACGGATGTGGCCGTTAAGCCGCTTGACTTGGCCTCGTACAAGCAGCCGGAAGCCAAACTCAAGGCGGCGATCCAAAGCGGCCAAAAAACGCTGGCGCGCGTTCGCTTGACCCTGGTCAGCAACATCACCGAAAAGCCGCTGACGGACGCCCTGTTGAAGTACCTTGATGCGGCCGATCAGATGCTGACCCTGATGACCGGCACCGACCAGACGGCTTATAATGCGGCAGCCAAGGCTTTTTCCACTCAGTGCAGCGCCATCGGCAAGACCTATTTTGGGGGCCAGTTGCCAGATAGTATTGTCAACTACAGCAAGAGGATGAACCCGTGAGCGGTCAGCTGACCCTCGCCGCGCTGCAGGAACAGGTGCAGGCCCCGCTTGAACCGGCAACGTGGCCGATGACGCTGCAAAAGGCGCTTCAGGCACTGGCCCGTTTTGGTGGCGGGCAGCCGGCGCAGGTGTTGGTCACCCCGGTGGCCGCCACCACGGTGGTGCTGGTCAGCGGCTTGTGGCCAAACGCGCTGACGCTGGCTGACCAGCGGCTGGCGGCGCCTGGGTTGGTGCCGACCATCGAGCTGGAGGTCGCTCCGCGCACCGGCGCGCCGGCCGACAAGCTGATTCGGCGGCTGATCGGGGCGTACACGCAGGTGTTACGAGAACCGATGCAGTTGCCACAGACGCTGGTCCCGGCCTGGCCGCGGGTGCGTGCTGTGTTCAATCACCTGTTGGCGCTTCAGGCCGTGTGTCATCAGCTCCGCGTCCCAGAGGGGCCGATCAGTGTGACGCTGCACGGTCCGGTGGCGGCAGAGACGCAGCGCTTGCTACGCCGCGGCGGCGTGCGGCTGGTGCAACAGGCCATGGCGACCCCTTGGCCGCAGGCGTTCAGCCGCACACATACGCTTGCGCCAATCGTGATCGACGGGCAGGGTCGCGCAAGGCCGCGCGCCGATGCGCATCAAAAAGACGATGCGTACCGGCGGGCGCGGACCAAGCCGTTGCGGCACTTTGCGCGGCCGGCGCACCCGGCCTTCGTGACCACGACTGCGCTGGGCCAGCCCAGAACGGTTTGGCCGCAGGACTATACCGTGTTTGACTTAGAGTTCTCCAGTGGGAGTGTCAAGCAGGGGTGGTTTATCACGGAAATCGGCGCGGTGCGCGTGCGAAATGGCCAGATTGTGGCGGCATTCGACCGCTTCGTCAAGATTCCACCGCACCTACAGCTAAACTTGCAGTCGCAGCGGATGACGGGCATCGATGCGCCGCTGTTGATGCGCTACGGTCAGGCCCCTGCAGCCGCGCTTGGCGACTTTCTCGGCTTTGTCGGGGCGGACACGCTGCTGGGCTTTGCCGTGCGCGGTGGGGACCTAGCGGTGCTCAACCGCCAGTTTGACCTGACCCCTGCGGCCGGGCGGGTGCTAGATGTGGCCCAGCTGACGATCGCCAGCGGGCCGATGCCGGGGATGCCCGAGGTGGGGCTCGCCAAGTACCGCGATTACCTCGGGTTGGGCGCGCTGTTGGCTCACGGGGCGATTTACGATGCCGTGACCACCCACGCCTTGTACGCGTACATGAAAAACCAGCCGGTCGCGCCGGCCGCCGTTGTGACCCAGTTACAGCAGGCGATGCGGGCCAACCTGGCCAAAGGAGAAATAAAATGACGTTGATCAGCCTTCACACCCCGGTTCGCGAGCTTGTGGCGGCCAACCCGACCATTGTGCCGGTGATGGTGGCCATGGGGCTCGATGGGGTGACCAACCCGAGCCTGCTGAACACGGTGGGCCGGTTTATGACACTGGAAAAAGGCGCGCGCATGAAGCATATTCCGCTGGCCGCGCTGACGCAGACGCTGGCCGAGAACGGCTTTGAGGTGCAAGCAGATGACTGAGACCCATGCCGTAGATCGCCAGAAGAAGATCGTTCAGATTTTGACCATGCTGCATAATGGCGGCAGCTTTGAGGAAGCCAAGCGGATTTTTGACGCCACCTTCGATGGGGTGGACGTCGCCGAGATCACCGGGGCCGAGCGCGAACTGATCGCTAGCGGCCTCAACCCAATGGAGATCCAGACGCTGTGTAACGTGCACGCGGCCGTGTTCCGCGGCAAGATCAACAATGGGGCCAAGACGCCGATGGAGGAGATCCCGGGCCACCCGGTGCAGGTGATGAAGCTTGAAAACGTCGTACTGATGTCGCTGCTTAACGACGAGCTGCTACCGACGCTCAAGAAGTGGCAGCAAAGCGGCACGGATGCCGCGCTGTTGGCGCGCCTGCAGCACGCACTGACGGATCTCGCGCGCATCGACAAACATTACCTGCGCAAGGAGAACCTGATTTTTCCGCTGATGGACAAGTACGGCATCACGGCCCCACCCAAGGTGATGTGGGGCGTCGATGATGAGATCCGCGGCTGGATCAAGGCGGCGCTGACTGCGGCCAACGATGCGACGACGGACAAGTACGCTGTCGAGGCCGCCATCGAAAAGGCGGCTAAGGAAGTTGATGAAATGGTCTTCAAGGAAGAGGAGATCATGCTGCCGATGGTGCTGGAGGTGTTCACGCCGGCTGACTGGGCGATGGTTCAGCGCGAGTCAGACGCGATCGGCTACACCCTGATCGCCACACCGCTACCGTGGCAGCCCACGGCCGCGGAGCTGGCGCAGCAACCTAAGCCGTCCAAGCTCGCCGCCGAGCTCAACGAAATGGCGCAGGCGCTGGCGGCCAGCCAGGAACTCGGGTCCGCGCGGCCAAAGGTGCCGACCGATGCCGACGTGCTGGCCGAGCTGCACAAGGACACGCCGATGCCCACACTGCCGGCCTCCACACAGGCTGCGCTAGCGCAGGCCAAGGCAGAAGCCGGGCATGACGCCGAGGCTGCCGCGCCGCAGATCCACATCTCCGTGGCCGCCCCCAAGCCCGCAGCGCCGGCTGAGTCACCCGTGCCACCCATGCCGGCTGCTGAGCCGACCCTGGCGGTGCCGGGCACGTCGGGCTCAACCGCCGGGCGCATTGAGATCGACGGCGTGCACCCGGCGCGGGTGCTGCTGCCGACCGGGAGCTTTGACCTCGCGCAGCTGACCAACATGCTGCGCCTGCTACCGCTGGATCTAACCTTCGTGGATGCGACCGATACGGTGCGCTGGTTCTCCGACGCCGGGGACCGCGTGTTCCCGCGCACCACGGCGGTGATCGGCCGCAAGGTGCAGAACTGCCACCCGCCGCGCTCGGTGGATAAGGTCGAGAAGATCCTCGAGGACTTCCACCACGGGCGCGAAACGCACGCCGATTTTTGGATCAACCTGCACGGCGAACGGATGGTGTACATTCGCTACTTTGCCATCACGGATCCGGCCGGCACCTACCTCGGCTGTCTGGAGGTGACGCAAGACATCACCGAGATCCAGCACCTAGAAGGGGAAAAGCGGCTGGGCGATTAACCCAAACTTTTTTGCCCCATGGGCGCGCTTGCAAGGACGAAAACCGCGACACCACGCGGTTTCATCCTTGTGGGCGCGCCTTTGTTGACCGCCGGATATCTGGTACAATGGACGAAGAACTGCGCAACGGAAAGGACGACATTATGGATTCAGCACTCAATGGGATGAACGACAAGCAGCAAGAGGCGGTCCGGCTCACCGAGGGCCCCGTTTTGATTATGGCTGGGGCGGGCTCCGGCAAGACGCGGGTGTTGACGCACCGCATCGCGTACCTGATTGAAGAAAAAGCCGTCAACCCGTGGCGCATTTTAGCCATCACGTTCACCAACAAGGCGGCGCGCGAGATGAAGGAGCGGGTGGCTGGGCTGCTCGACCCTGAACTCGCCCGCGACGTCTGGGTCTCCACCTTCCACGCGCTGTGCGTGCGCATCCTGCGACGCGACATCGAAAAGCTGGGGATGAACCGGGCCTTCACGATCGCGGACCCCGGCGAGCAAAAAACGCTGGTCAAGCACATCCTCGCCGACCAGAACCTCGACCCCAAGCGCTTTGACCCCAAGGCCATCCTAGGCACGATCAGCAACGCCAAAAACGACCTGCTGACGCCTAAGGACTATGAGAAGGCCGCGGCCACCCCGTACGAGCAGGTGGTGGCGGGTGTTTACAAGGAATACCAGCGGCGGCTGCGCAATGACCAGGCGATGGATTTTGACGACCTGATCATGCAGACCATCATCCTGTTCAAGGAAAACCCCGAGACGCTGGAATTTTACCAGCGCAAGTTCCAGTACATTCACGTCGATGAGTACCAGGACACCAACGAGGCCCAGTACCAGCTGGTGCACATGCTGGGCGAAGGGTACCGCAACGTCTGCGTGGTCGGGGATGCGGATCAGAGTATCTACGGCTGGCGTGGCGCGAACATGCAAAACATCTTGGACTTCAAGTCTGATTACCCGGATGCCAAGGTGGTCATGCTGGAGCAGAACTACCGCTCGACCAAGAACATTTTGAACGCCGCCAACGGGGTGATCCAAAACAACAAGACCCGGCAGGTGAAGACGCTTTGGACCGAGAACCAAACTGGCGATAAGATCACGTACTACCGCGCCCAAAACGAAATGGACGAGGCGTTCTTCGTGATCAAGGAAATCGAGGCGCAGATGGCCGAGCACCACCGCAAGTACGGCGATTTTGCCATTTTGTACCGCACCAACGCGCAGTCGCGAACGATCGAAGAGGCCTTCGTCAAGGCTAGCATTCCGTACAAAATGGTCGGGGGGCACCGCTTCTACGACCGCAAGGAAATTCGCGATGCGCTGGCCTACTTCCGGCTGGTGGTCAACCCGGCCGATGACATGAGCTTCAACCGCATCGTCAACGAGCCCAAGCGCGGCATCGGTGCCACGTCGCTGGAGAAGCTGCAAGCTTTTGCCAACCAAAACGGCTGGTCGTTACTGGAGGCCGCGGTAAACGCCGAACTGTCCCCCGTGGGCAGCAAGGGGCGCAAGAGCCTGGCCGAGTTCGGCGCGATGATCCAAAAGCTGGCCGCTAAGCGCGCGACCACTTCGATCACCGGGCTGATGGAAGCAATTCTGGATGAGACTGGGTACTTGCCGACCCTACGCCGCCAAGACAGCGTGGAGGCCGACACCCGCATCGAAAACCTGCAGGAACTTTTGTCCGTGACCCAGCAATTTGACGCCAAGTACGAGCCCGAGGATGAGGATTCGGACATCTTTGTCGACTTTTTGGCTGAGCTGTCGCTACTGTCGGACCAAGACGACGTGGAAGAGGACGCGCAGGAGGTCACGATGATGACCCTGCACGCGGCCAAAGGGCTGGAGTTTCCGGTCGTGTTCCTGGTCGGGATGGAAGAGGGCCTCTTCCCGCTGTCACGGGCGGCCGCCGATGAAACACAGCTGGAGGAGGAGCGCCGGCTGGCGTATGTCGGCATCACGCGCGCCAAGCGCAAGCTGTACTTGAGCAACGCGTACGGCCGCATGCTGTACGGCCAGCGTCAGAATAACCCGGAAAGCCGCTTCATCACTGAGATCGATGGCGAGCTGCTGGAATGCGCCGGTCAGGCGCAACCGAAGTCGGACATTCCGTTCATCAACCGCACCCAGCGGGCCGTCACCCCAACCTACACGCGCCACCCGGTCGGCACCAAGGCGACCGTGGTCAAACCCGCGACCACTGCGGCCGGCAAAACCGCGTGGGCGGTGGGCGACAAAGCCGAGCACCGTAAGTGGGGCGTCGGCACGGTGGTCAAGGTCACCGGCAGCGGCGACGACCAGGAGCTTGACATTGCCTTTCCGGCTCAGGGGGTGAAGCGGCTGTTGACCGCGTTTGCCCCGATCGTGAAGCAAAACTAGGAGGACGACATGGCAGAATCTAAAGCGGCACAAGTGCGGGCGCTGGTCGACCAGCTGAACGGCTGGCGGCGCGCCTATTACACCGAAGACGCCCCGGTGGTGGAGGATCACGTGTACGATGCGGCCTACCGCGCGTTGCAAGCGCTGGAGGCGACGGACCCGGACCTGATTTTGCCCGATTCGCCCACGCAGGCGGTCGGGGATGTGGTGCTGCCTGACTTTACGAAGGTGCCACACCCGCTTCCGATGCTCTCGATGGGGGATGTGTTTTCCCTGGACGAGCTGACTGACTGGGCGGCACGCCTGGAAGCCGGGGTGGCCCAGCCGGTCGACTACCACGTGGAGCTTAAGATCGATGGACTTTCCCTGGCGTTGGTGTACGAAAACGGCCAGCTCGTTCAGGGCTCGACCCGCGGTGACGGGAACATCGGCGAGGACGTGACCGCCAATGTCCGGACTATCAAGGACATTCCGCAAACCCTGGCTGAGCCGCTGAGCTTGGAGGTGCGCGGGGAGTGTTACATGCCCAAGGCGGCGTTCGCTCAGCTCAACGCGGCGCGCGAGGCCGATGGCGCCAGCACCTTCGCCAACCCGCGCAACGCGGCAGCCGGTAGCCTGCGTCAGCTCGACCCCAAGGTGACCGAACAGCGCCAGCTGGCGACGTTCATGTACACGCTGATCGACCCGGCGCAGTACGGGGTCACCACCCAGCACGAGGCCATCGCGTTCATGCAACGGCTCGGATTTGCCACCAATCCCTCAAGCGTGGTCGCGACGGATCTATCCGCGATCGACGCGTACATTACGGCCCAAACCGCCGACCGGGACACCTTAGCGTACGGCATCGACGGCATTGTGGTGAAGGTCAATGACCTGGCGCTCCAGGCGCAACTCGGCAACACGGTCAAGGTGCCGCGCTGGGAGATCGCCTACAAGTTCCCGCCGGAAGAGGCGGCGACCGTCGTGCAAGACATCGAGTGGACCATCGGCCGCACCGGCGTGGTAACGCCCACCGCCGTGATGACGCCGGTGGCGCTGGCGGGGACCACCGTGGCGCGCGCCAGCCTGCACAACGTCGACTACATTCAGGCCAAAGACATTCGCATTGGCGACACCGTGATGCTGCACAAGGCCGGGGACATTATCCCTGAGGTCTCCCAGGTGGTGCTGGCGAAGCGCCCAGCGGCCAGCGTGCCGGCGCCGATCCCGGCCAACTGCCCCTCGTGTGACCAGCCGCTGGTGCACCTGGATGACGAGGTGGCCCTGCGGTGCATCAACCCAATGTGTCCGGCGCAGGTGCAAGAGCAGCTGACCCATTTTGCCTCCCGCAACGCGATGAACATCGACGGGCTGGGCCCGAAGATCATCGCGCAGCTGCAGGCTTTGGGGCTCGTCCAGGACGTGGCCGACCTGTACACGCTGACGGCGGCGGACCTGAGCGTCCTCGACAAGTTCAAGGAGAAGTCCGTTAATAATTTGTTAAAGGCCATCGCCAACAGTCGGCAAAATTCGGTGGAACGCCTACTATTTGGGTTAGGCATTCGCCACGTTGGCAGTAAGGCCGCGCGCATTCTGGCCGAACACTTCGGGGACCTTGACCACCTGATGACTGCGGCGGTCGAAGACGTGGCCGAGATCAAGGGCATCGGCCCGATCATCGCGGACTCGGCGGTGACGTATTTCCGCACCGAGGCCGTGCACACGCTTGTGGCGGCGTTGCGCCAGGCCGGCGTCAACCTGACCTACAAGGGGCAGGTCGTCGCGGCAGACGGCGCGTTTGCTGGGCAAACGCTGGTGGTCACGGGGAAGTTCACCGCCTTTTCGCGCCCTGAGCTGACCGCCAAGCTGACGGCGCTGGGCGCCAAGGTGACCGGCTCGGTTTCGAAAAAAACCGACCTGCTGATCGCGGGTGAGGCGGCGGGGTCCAAGCTGGCCAAGGCGCAAAGCTTGGGTGTGCCGGTGATGGACGAGGCCGCACTGTTGGACAAGTTGCAATAAAGGAGCACTTCATGAAGAAATTTTGGACGGCGAGTCTGCTGTTGCTTGCGACGCTGGCATTGGCGGCGTGTGGCAAGCTGAGCTTCAACGACACAAGTACCACCAGCAGTGGCACTAAGACCGAAAGCTACCAGACCACAGGCACCGTGAATGATGCCCTCTACCAAGGCGTGATCAAAAACGGGCGCTACCAGATTTCTAGTGCGCGCGGGTTGACCATTCAGCAGAACACGCAGGGGGGCAACAACTTCAACGTCAAAAGCATGGAAACCGGCCTCACGAACCTGGCGCAGAAACAGTTTTCGACCAGCAAGTACGTTTTCCAGGAAGGGCAGCTGATCACGACCGCCACCGCGAAGTCCTGGCTGGCACGTAAGACCGATAAGAATGCGGACGGCCTCAACCCTGAAGACAACGGTCAGGAGGACGCGGACAAGCGTGCGCCGATGTACCTGCAAAGCTTGGTCGAGCAGGACTTCATGACGCAGGATGGCAGCAACCTGAAGCTAGGCGGCATCGCCATCGCGCTGGCGCTCAACGAGTACGATTACTACCAGAAGGTCAAGTACGGGGCGACCTACACGACCACGATCGACCAGACGAAGCTGGCCGAGGAAGGCAAGCAGATCGCCGCCAAAGTCGTCGCGCGACTGCGCAAGATGGACGGCGTCAGCGCCGATATCCCGATCATCGTAGGGCTGTACCGCAATGCGGCACGAGATTCGTTGGTCGGCGGCGTCTTTTTCGCCGAAGCCACCGCCGCCAGTGGCGACAGCCTTGGCAGCTGGACCAACATTGACCAGCAAAACGAGGTCTTGCCGGTGATCGACAATAAAAAACCGATCAATTCGACTGTGGCCACCGACTTTAACAGCTTCACCACCCAGATCGAGAACTTCTTCCCGACTCTGGCCGGGGTGACTGCGCAGACCCATTACGAAAACGGGGCGCTGACAGGGATGAACATCACCATTAACACCCAGTTCTACGGCGAAACCGAGATCGAGAGCTTTACCCAGTACGTCGGCACCACCGCCAGCAAGTACCTGCCGAGCGGTGCCAAGATCGAGATCACGGTGCAGGCCACCCAGGGCATCCAAGCCTTCCTGGCACGCGAGAGCGGGGCCAAGGACTTCACCACCCACGTCTTTGGGAGCTACTGAGGCCGGCTAATTCAGATAATCGTGCGCCCCACCATGAGCCCCCGGACCTCGAGGGCTGACGGTGGGGCGCCTTTTTTGTCGGGGCAATTTGCTGACTCACGCGGCGAGACAATGAGGCAGTGGGGGTGGCTGGCGGCGCTGGTTGCGCGGGCCTGCGCCAAGTATTTCCGAATCACCCGAGCGCTGGTGCGCCGCAAACCTTACGATCGCGCAGAATTTTTTAAGTTGTTCACGATCGGCGGCCGGCGGGCTTTGTTTTGCCGCAAACCGAGGCGGGATTTATGGTAAACTAGTCAAGAATACGGGCTGGTTGGCCAGCCTAAGAGGAAAGTAGGGATCAAATGATTACCAAAGATAGCGTCGCGCATGTTGCCGAACTCGCGCGGCTTGAATTCTCCGAGGAAGAACTGCAACAGTACACCGCGCAGCTCGATGAGATCTTGACCATGGTCGACCAGCTTGAAACCGTGGATACCACCGGCGTGCCGGTGACAACGCAAAGCATCCACTTGCAAAATGTGATGCGTGCGGACGTGGCAGAACCGGCCACGGCCACCGAGGCGCTGTTCAAAAACGTTCCAACCAAGAAGGGCACGCTGATCCAAGTGCCAGCCATCATCGACAAGGAGGAGGACTAGCGTGAACTACTTCAACACAGATATCCAAGCGACGCATGACGCGCTGGTCAGCGGCGCCCAAACCGCCAGTGACCTGGTCGCGGCCACCTACGCCAACATTGCGACCACCGATGCCAAGATCGACGCGTTCCTGGCGCTGAATCCTGATGAGGCTAAGGCGCAAGCGGCGGCGCTGGACGCGGCCGGCATTGCGGCCGACCAGCCACTAGCCGGGGTGCCGGTGGCCATCAAGGACAACATTCTGACGGACGGGCTGACCACCACCGCCGCCTCCAAGATCCTGGCCAACTTTGAGCCGATCTACGATGCTACGGTCGTCACCAAGCTCAAGGAAGCAGGCGCCATCAACGTCGGCAAGCTGAACCTGGACGAGTTTGCGATGGGCTCCTCCACCGAAAACTCCGGCTTCAAGGTGACCAAAAACGCGTGGGATCAGTCCCGCGTGCCGGGCGGTTCCTCAGGCGGCTCCGCTGCCGCAGTTGCCTCTGGGCAGGTGTTGCTGGCCTTGGGGACCGATACCGGGGGCTCGATTCGCCAGCCGGCCGCCTTTAACGGTATCGTCGGGCTCAAGCCGACATACGGCCGGGTCTCGCGCTGGGGCGTGATCGCCTTTGCCTCCAGCCTCGACCAGGTCGGCACCCTGACGCGCTCCGTCAAGGACGCGGCGCTGGGCCTGAACGTCATCGCCGGGCACGACGAAAAGGACCCGACCACGGCTGATGTGCCGGTGCCGGACTTCACCGAGAAGCTCGGCCAAAGCATCCAAGGCCTGAAGATCGCCTTGCCTGAGGAGTACCTGGGTGAGGGGATCGACCCAGCTATTCGGACCAAAATCGAGGCGGCAGCTGAACAACTGCGCGCGCTGGGGGCGACGGTGGACACCGTCAGCCTGCCGCACACCAAGTACGCGGTGCCGGCCTACTACATCATCGCCAGCTCCGAGGCCAGCTCCAACCTGCAGCGCTTCGATGGCATTCGCTACGGCTTCCGCGCTAAGGACGTCAAGAACCTGACCGATGTTTACGTGAAGTCGCGCTCTGAGGGCTTTGGCCCCGAAGTGAAGCGCCGCATCATGCTGGGCACGTTCAGCCTCAGTGCCGGGTTTTACGATGCATACTTCAAGAAAGCGGCGCAGGTGCGCACGCTGATCACCCGTGACTTTGAGCAGGTCTTCGCGAACTACGACCTCGTGATGGGGCCGACCACACCAACGCCGGCGTTCAAGATCGGCGACAAGGTGACCGATCCGTTGACCATGTACATGAACGACATCCTAACCATTCCGGTGAACTTGGCCGGACTACCAGCGGCCTCGATCCCCGCCGGGTTCGTGGATGGCCTGCCGGTGGGCTTGCAGCTGATCGGCAAGTCGTTTGACGAGGCGACCATCCTGCAGGTGGCGGATGCCTTTGAGGCCGAGAATGACTACCTCGCCCAGATCCCAGGAGGTGCGCAATAATGAATTTTGAAACCACCATCGGGCTTGAAGTCCATGTTGAGCTGAAAACCAACTCCAAGATGTACTCACCGTCACCGGTGTCTTACGGTGCGCAGCCGAACACGGAAACCAACGTGATCGACTGGGGCTTCCCGGGCGTTTTGCCCAGCATCAACAAGGGCGCCTACAGCTACGGCATCATGGTCGCGTTGGCGCTACACGCGGACATCACGCGCGACACACACTTTGACCGGAAGAACTACTTCTACCCGGACAACCCGAAGGCCTACCAGATCACCCAAAGCGAAACGCCGCTGGCCACCAACGGTTACATCGAGATCGACGTCGATGGCAAGAAGAAGCGCATCGGCATCCACGAGCTGCACGTTGAGGAAGACGCCGGGAAGAACCAGCACGAAGATGACGGCTACTCCTATGTCGACCTGAACCGGCAGGGGACGCCGCTGATCGAAATCGTGTCCGAACCCGACATCGCCAGCCCCGAGGAAGCCTACCAGTACCTTGAGCAGTTGCGTCAGATCGTGCAGTTCACCGGGGCGTCTGACGTCAAGATGGAAGAGGGCTCGATGCGGGTGGACACCAACCTGTCCGTTGCCCCGATCGGCGCCGACAAGTACGGCACCAAGACCGAGATCAAGAACCTGAACAGTTTTGTCCATGTGCGTGACGGCTTGGCCTACGAGCAAAAGCGTCAGGCGCAGCTCTTGATGGCCGGCGGCGCCGTGCGCCAGGAAACGCGGCGCTGGGACGTCGACAAGAAGGAAACCATTCTGATGCGGGTCAAGGAAGGCGCGGATGATTACCGTTACTTCCCGGAGCCGGACCTGCCGCCGGTGCACGTCTCTCAGGCCTGGATCGATGAAGTGGCAGCCAGCCTGCCGGAAGCGCCGGCCAAGCGCCGGGCGCGCTACGTCGACAGCTGGGGCATCCCGGCCTATGACGCCGGCGTGTTGACCACCACGCTTGAGATGGCGAACTTCTTTGAGGCCACCGTGGCCGCTGGGGCGGACGCTAAGCTGGCGTCCAACTGGTTAATGGGCGAAGTGTCCGGTTACCTGAACGCGCAGCACGCCGAGCTCAAGGACGTGGCGCTGACGCCGGTGCACCTGGCCGCGATGATCACCCTGATTGAGGACGGCACCATTTCCAGCAAGATCGCTAAGAAGGTCTTCAAGCAGATCATCGAGAACGATACGGATCCAAAAGCCTGGGTGGAAGAGAAGGGCCTAGTTCAGCTGTCCGATCCGGCCGTCTTGATCCCGATCATTGACGCGGTGCTGGACGACAACCAACAGAGTATCGATGACTTCCACAACGGGAAGGACCGCGCGGTGGGCTTTTTGGTCGGCAAGATCATGCAGCAGACGCACGGTAAGGCGAACCCGAAAGTGGTCAACCAGATCCTGATGGGTGAGCTGCAAAAGCGTTAAGCTTGCGATTGTGACAAGTTGCACGTATTCGCTTGCCACCGCGCCCTGCTATCGAGTAGAGTGTTAGAGAGAACCCGGCGCTGAGGCGGCGGAGAGAGAATCGCACCGCTTGCCGGTGCATAAGGAGCGACCTGACCATGGTGCAACGCGCACGTTTAATTTATAACCCGACCAGCGGCAACGAGGGCATGAAGCGCTACGTCGCCGACATTCTGGCGGTGATGGAGGCCGCGGGCTACGAAGCCAGCGCCTACCAAACCACCCCGGCCCCGTTTGCGGCCAAAAAAGAGGCCGCCCGCGCCACCGAGGCCGGGTTCGATCTCATTGTGGCCGCCGGTGGGGATGGCACCATCAACGAAGTCGTTAACGGGGTGGCGCCGTACGAGCAGCGCCCGAAGATGGCGATCATTCCGGCCGGGACGACCAACGACTACGCGCGCGCGTTGCGCATTCCCCGCGAAGACCCTGTGGCTGCGGCCAAGATCATCCTCAAGGGCCAGACACTGAAGATGGACATCGGCCAGGCCAACAATCACTACTTCATGAACATCGCGGCTGGGGGGATGCTGACGGAGCTGACCTACGCGGTGCCGTCCGAGTTCAAGTCGATTTTTGGCTACTTCGCCTATGTCCTCAAGGGCGCCGAGATGCTGCCGGGCGTGCGCTCCGTGCCGCTCCATCTGGAGTTTGACGACGGCACCTACGATGGGCCAGCGTCCATGTTTCTGCTGGCGATGACCAATTCCATCGGCGGCTTCGAGCAGATCGTGCCAGACGCCAGCCTCGGCGATGGCAAGTTCTCGCTGATCGTGGTCAAAACAGGGAACCTCGGCGACATGCTGGTCCTGATGGCCAAGGTCCTGAACGGCGGCAAGCACGTCGATGACGCCAACATCATCTACGCCAAAACCGCCAAGCTGGTCGCCACGCGCACCGACGGGGAAGAGATGAAGATCAACCTCGATGGCGAGTACGGCGGCAGCGCGCCGATGACCTTCGTCAACCTGAAGCAGCACATCGAAATGTACGCCAACGTTGCCGAGATCCCGCAAAAGAACCTCGGCCCCGACACCGAAGCCAAAACCGCCTACATGGCCGAAGTCGAAAACATCTCCCAACAAGATGTCGACGGCAACGGGAAGATCGGCGAGTAACGAAAGCACAGCCTCACCCCGAGTGTGATCGGAGTGGGGCTGTTTTGATCTGAATGCGCTCAGCCGCCCTAGGGGGTGTTTTAAAAACGCTGCTTAGCACGTATTTTGATACTTGTTGGTTCGCAAACATAACCAGTTCAGCGGAAGTGTGAGTTATTCATAATCGGAGGACGGAGGTTTATCGCACGCCCGCGTGAAATTGCTTTTTGGCGGGGAGTCTGTTAAAGTCTATTGTCAGAATGCAATCAAGGAGGTACCGCATGGCGAAAGCACCGGTAGCGAAGAATCAGGAAATGACGGTCACCATCGACGACCTAACGTACGAGGGGATGGGAGTGGCTAAGGTGGCGCACTACCCGCTGTTCGTGGAAGGGGCCCTGCCCGGCGAAGAAGTGCGCGTGCGCATCGTGAAGGCGGAGAAAAAGTACGCCTTCGCGCGATTGGAAGAAGTGCTGGTGGCCTCGCCAGACCGCGTGGCGCCCAAGGCCAAGGCTTACGCCCAAACCGGCATCGCGCCGCTGCAGCACCTGGCGTACCCGGCCCAACTGGCCTTCAAGCAGCACCAGGTCGAAACGCTGTACCAAAAGGCGCACCTGACCATTCCCGTGCGGCCGACGCTGGGGATGACCACGCCCAGCGGCTACCGGAACAAGGCACAGATCCCGGTGCGCATGGTCAATGGTGAGCTGACCACCGGGTTTTATAAGCGGCGCAGTCACGACTTGCTGCCACTGGAAGACTTTTATATTCAGGACCCGCACATCGACCACGCGGTGCTGGTGGTGCGCGATCTGCTGCGCCAGTTCCAGGTGCCGGCGTACGACGAGGCGACCAACAGCGGCGTGATCCGCCATATCATGGTGCGGCGTGGTTACTACTCCAAGCAGATGATGATCGTTTTGGTCAGCCGCACCTGGGTGATCCCGCACCTGGACGAGCTGATGGCCGGCATCACCGCGGCCCTGCCTGAGGTGACCAGCCTCATGCTGAACCTGAACGACCAGGCGACCAACGTGATCTTGGGCAAAAAGACCCGCACGCTGTTCGGCCAAGACTACCTGGAAGACCAGCTACTGGGCAGCACCTTCCGCATCAGCCCGCTGAGCTTCTATCAGGTCAACCCGACCCAAACAGAGGTGCTGTACACCGAGGCAGTGCGTGCCGCGGGTCTGACCGGGCAGGAAACCGTCATTGATGCGTACTCCGGCATCGGGACCATCAGCCTGACTATGGCGAAGCACGCCAAGCAGGTGTACGGCGTCGAGGTCGTGCCTGAGGCCGTTAAGGATGCGCAGACGAACGCGCGGCTGAACGGGCTGACCAATGTGGACTTCGTGCTGGGCAAGGCCGAGGACGTGATGCAGGACTGGCAGGCGCAAGGCCTGACCGCAGATGTTCTGATGGTGGATCCGCCGCGCAAGGGCTTGGCCCCGTCGTTTATCGCCGCGGTGGGCAAGATGCTACCACCTAAGGTAGTGTACGTGTCCTGCAACCCGGCCACGCTGGCGCGCGACATCGCGGCGCTGCAAGCGTTCGGCTACCGGGCAACGGCCACCCAGCCGGTGGACATGTTCCCGCAAACCACCTCGATCGAATCGGTGACTGTGCTCACTCGCTAGAATAAATGAAGACGCATCGTCCCTGTGACGGTGCGTTTTTTATACTACATAAGGGACTGATTAGGATGCATCCCACAATATCTGGTCACCACCCGCAAAAATAATTTTGTCGGCCGCCGCCAAACCCATTCAATCGCGCCGGCCTTTCTGGTATGATTGACCGTGACAGTTTTTGTCCCAAAGGAGGCCCATCGAATGTCAGATAACAGTCAAAAGCGGGTGCCGCTGACCAAGGTGTACTTGGGGAGCCCCTGGTTCAACCCGGTCCAAAAAGCGCGGGTGACCGCGGCCAAGGCGGCGCTTGACGCCAACGATACCGTGGCTATCGTCCACTTCCCATTCGATTGGGAGTACCACGATGAGGTCGTCACGGCGGAACAGATGGATCGCATCTGGATCGATGCGACGTACCAAAACGACCTGTCGGCGATGGCGACTGCTGATGTGGGGGTCTTTTTGTATGACCTGGATGAGGAAGACCCAGGCTGTGCGTTTGAGATCGGCTTCCTGCGCGCACTACATAAACCCGTGGTACTGGTACCACTGGCCAAGGACCTGACGGATAAGAAGCTGAACCTGATGTTGGCGGCCGGCACCACCACGTTCGTGGATGGCATTGCGGCGCTTGAACAGTTCAACTTCAACCACCTGCCAAGCGAACCGGCGCACCCGTTCCCCGTATTCTAACTGTGACTTGCATTCATTAAAGGAGACATGAACTTATGATTTATATTCTTGGCAGTATCGGCGCTGGTAAGACATCTCTGACCCGCCTGTTATCCGAAGACTTGGGCACCCCGGCGTACTACGAAGACGTTGAAGGCAACGGGATGATCGCCAACATGCTCAAGAAGTTTTACGATGCCGGGGCAGACAGCCGCAAGACGACGGGGACCATTTTGCAGATCGCCTTTTTGACCTTCCGCTACCAGCAGCTCAAAAAGGCCATCATGCAGGAGAATGCGGTGATGGACTCGTCATTGGAATCCGATTTTGTCATGGCGTCGCAGCTGCACAAGAACGGTGAGATCGACGACGTGGACTTCAATATCTACGTGACGCTCAGCCAGGAAATGCAGGCCAACGTCAACGGCAGTCCGTGGAACGGGATGCCGGATCTCGCGATTTACCTCAAAATCGACCCGGAACACGAAATCGAAGAGATCCAGGGCCGCGGCCGTGAGATGGAAGACATTCGCGATAAGCCGGAGCTCGTGGCCTACTACAACCGCGTCAACCAGGCCTACCGCGAGTGGGCGAAGGGTTACACACGCTCCAGCATCATCACGATCGACCGCGACCAGTTCGACTTTGTCAACGACCACACCGACCGCAACGCAGTGCTGGATCAGATCGAAGGCAAGCTGGTTGAACTCGGCAAGCTCGCACCAAAGCGCTTCGAGGCCATCAAGGCGGCGCGCGCATAAGCAAGTCAATCACGGGCCATCCCAGTCGTGGGGTGGCCCGTTTGGGTGAACGCCGGGGTTGACCCCTGTGACCAGCCGTTGTATCGTGGACGAATCAAACGAAAGCGGGGATAACAAGATGACCGAGCCAGTTGATTTCAAGCAGGTGAGCACAAGCGGCCTGACCAGCTCGCCGGTGGCACCGGCGCTAGCGGGGCTGCGGGCGAACGAGGCGCGCTATTTCTGGAACAAGTACAAGGTGCCGTTCACCACGTTCCCGGCCGCGGCCCATCCAGCGGTCATTGCGTATGTGAACGCGATCCTGGCTGAGAAGGCCCTGACACTGACCGCGGCACCGCTGGAAGTGGCGCAGGAACGCGTGGCCGGCATCGTGTGGACCTATGTGTTCTATGAAGACGGGTTGGCGCTGAACATCTTGTACACCGAAGCAGATGGCGGCAAGCGCGCTGTGGGGCTGAAACTGGCCGAGGGCATGGCGGTGCCGGCGGCCTTGGCGGACAAGTTCAAGTTCGCGCACCAGAAGTCCAAGCTCGCCGGCGTCATTCGCGGCAGCTACTTCGTCATCAAGGGCACCTACACCGCGCCAACGCTTTAACCGCGCGGGGATAGGGGAATAACCAACGAAAAAACAGGGGCCGCAACGAAATTTCGTTGCGGCCCCTGTTGGGTCTGCGTTACTTGTTCTTGGTGGCGTCAAGCAACTTGCCGACGGCCGGGAGCTGACCCAGCGAGTCGATGGCGGTGCTTGGCATGACCACGGTGTTGGACTGACCCTTGGCCAGTTCCTCCAGCGCTTCGACGTTCTTGTACTTGAGGTACATGTCGCCGTTTTGCGCCAGCCCGGCGTTGATCGAGTTGATCTGGTCCTTGACCGCTTCGGCGATCAGACGCTGGGACTCGGCTTTACCTTGCGCTTCCAGGATCTGGGTCTGCTTGTTGGCTTCGGCCTGCAGGATGTCGGCTTGCTTTTCCCCTTCGGCCTTGGCGATGGCGGACTGCTTCAGCCCTTCCGCTTCCATGATGTTGGCTTCCTTTTCACGTGAAGCCCGCAGCAGTTTGTTCATGGACTCCTGAATGGTCTTGTCGACCTGAATGGAGTCGATGTTAACGCGGTCCACGTTCAGGCCGTAGCCGGCGGTGGTGGCAGCGATCTGCTGGAACAGGGTCTGGTTAATGGTTTCGGTGCCGTTCAAGACATCGTTCAGGTCCATGTTCCCGATGATCCCACGCAGGTTGGCGCGGGTGTCTTGCACCATGGACAGCACGGAGTCTTTATTTTGGTAAACGTAGGCGTTGACGTCGGTGATGTGGTACTTCAGGGTCTCGGAGATCCGGACGACCACGTTATCCTTGGTGATCACTTCCTGCTCGTCAACCTTGAGTGGGATCTGCTTCATGTTGACGATCTCGGTGATGCGGTAGATGACCGGTAGCACCACGTGGAACCCTGGCTGCAGGGTTTGAACGTATTTCCCTAACCGCTCAACGATCCCAACTTCCCCGGTGTGGATGATCGCCACACTGCTCAGTAACATGACGATCACTGCAATCACCACAATGGCGATGACTGCCCATAACACAATTTGTCCCATGAAAACTCCTCCTTATTGCGCTGAGTTCGCGCGATTGGCCAAGTGTTGCTATGTTCTAGTACTGTAACTCGCGGTCCAGTCGGCGAACGCGCAGGCCAAGCGCGCTGGCGCCGACAATGACGACCGCATCGCCAGGTTGCGCGGTGTCCAACACGCTGAAGTGGTAGTGAATGCCGTACAAGACGACCTCATCCCCGGTGGGGGGAAGGGTGAAAACCGTCCCGATCAGTCGCTCATCTAGCATGTGCTTCCCTCCGCTTGCGTTGTTGGCGTGCGCCTACCCTTATGATAAGGCTTACCTGCGATTGAGACAATTGTAAATCCTCTGGCGCAGACAGAATCGGTCCTTGGACTGATTTTGCGCCGGCCCTTGCGGCTGAGTGGGTCGCTGGGCTGGCGGTGCTGGTATCATCCGGCGGAGTTGGTTATAATCGACCACAGACAACTAAGGGAGTGAGCAGGATCAGACGACACGTTCGACCGATTTATTCGGATACCTACGCGAAACGGCGCAAGTGGCTGACGGCCGCGGGCGTGGCCGTGGGGCTACTACTGCTGGTGGCGGCAGGGGTGGGCTGGCACTGGTGGCAGGCGCGGCGCGGGGTGGCTCAGTACGCCGTTAAGGGCGTGGTGCTTTCGCAGGCCGATGGCTACCAGGACTTCTCGGTGCTCAGCGCGGCTGGCGTGGATTTTGCCTACCTCAAGGCCACGCAAGGCGCCAGCTTCTTTGACGATGATTTCACCCCAAACTATGACCGCGGGCGCGGCAGCGCAGTGCGGCTGGGCGTGTATCACTACTTCAGCTTCGATTCCGCGCCCGAGGCACAGGCGGCGCACTTTGTTGCGAAGGTCGGCAAGGACCTCGGGACGCTTCCGGTGGGGCTTTATGTGACCTACTACGGCGCGTACGCGAAGAACCCGCCCGCAGCCAGTACCCTGCGCGCCCAGCTGACGCGCTTCATCACCACGCTGCACCAGGCAACTGGCAAAACCGTGGTGCTGATGGGCAGTCCGAGCGTGCTGGCGGCCTGCCAAGGACTGGACAGTCACATCGCGCGCTGGGTGATCAGCGACCAGCGTCCCAAGCAGGCGGCCTACTGGCAAACTGGGACATGGCGCTTGGATGGGGCGGACTACACCGCCGCAGCCTTTACGGGCAGTCAGCGCGCGTTTGACCAGCAGTGATCGCCGCAACACGCGGGTCTCACCGCACCAAAACGAGCCACCGCAGACCTTGGCGGTGGCTCGTTTTGTGGCTCGGGGTGGTGCTTTTGGGCGGCCGATTCTGGCCTAGTCGTGGGCGTTAAGCGTGGCGCGCCTGCAACGTGTGGTTAGGGATGGCGCCAGCCGCGCGGACCAAAGTCACCACGCGGGGCGTCGCCCTGCGCGCCGAACCCGGTGCGTCCCGGACCGAAGCCGTCGCGGTCAAAGGCCGAGCGGTCAAACCCCTGGCGGTGGCCCCGCAGGTGGGCGAGGCGCTGGAAGTAGGCGGGGTCGATCTGCGGTGGATTCTCGTCTAGGCCGGCCGTGAGTTTGCGCAGGAGGCCAGCTAGCTGGGCCTGTTCGGTCGGGTCAAGCGCGTCAAAGAGCGCTTCGGAGAGCTGATCTTTTTGCGTGCGCGAGTCGTTGATCAGCTGCCGCCCTTCATCGGTCAGGCTGATGAGGCTGACACGCTTGTCGTCTTCGGCCGGGGTGCGGCTGATCAACCCGGCCCCTTCCAGCTTGGTCACCAAGGCGGAGACCGAGCTGGGCCGAATGTCGAGGGCCTCAACGAGTTCGGCGTTGGTGAGCTTGTCATGGGTTGCCAGCAGGCGTAAGACCCGGAGTTGGCCGCGCTCGCCTTCGTGGTGGCCGCCAATTTGGCGGCTTAGGATCGCGGCCTGGTTGAAGCCGGGCTGGGCGAACAGGCGGCCAAAGAGGTTCAGGAGTTCTTGAGAGTCATGGGTCATGGGGGAACACCTTCCTGAGTTTTTATTGTTAGTTAGTAATTAATTAAACTAACTAACGAAACGAGTATAACCCGATCGTTAGGTGAAGTCAACTAAACCGAATTAGTTTCCTTTTTGCCTTTTCGGTCGAATTGCGTATACTGGGGACAAGACTTGTGAGGTCAGCCACAAAGGGGGCTGACCGCGTTGGGTGAACGGTGGGCGCACCACCGATGGAGGGGTTATATGACGGCAGCCATTACGTTATCGCACATCAGTAAGACGTTCGGCACCAAGACGGTGCTCAAAGACGTCACATTCAGCATTGAACCCGGCACGATCGTCGGCTACATCGGGCCAAACGGGGCGGGTAAAAGCACCACGGTCAAAATTATCTTGGGCCTGTTGCCGCAATCCGCGGGGACGATCGAACTGCTGGGTCAGCCGTTGCGACCGGAGGATTCGGCCTACAAGCGCCACATCGGCTACGTGCCGGAAAGCGCTGATGTATTCGACGCGCTGACGGCCCGCGAGTACCTGACCCTGATCGGGCAGCTGTACGGACTGTCTGAGCAAGACGCGGGTCAAAAGGCGGCGGCCTTGGCCGAAATTGTCGGCCTGGCGCCGGCGTTTGACCGGCGCATTACGGCGTACTCCAAGGGGATGCGCCAGCTGGTGCTGATCATTGCCAGTCTGCTGCACGACCCGGATATTTTGTTTTGGGATGAGCCGCTCAACGGGCTGGACGCCAACACGGTGCTGGTGATCGAAGAGATTCTCGTCGAGCTGCGCAACCGCGGCAAAACCATCTTCTATTCCAGCCATATCATGGACGTGGTGCAGAAGCTCTCGGATCGCATCATCCTGCTCAACGATGGCACGGTTGCGGCGGATGGGCCGTTCAACACGATCACGCAAGGGGCGGACACCAACCTGCAGGAGCTGTTCAACGAGCTGACCGGCTTTGCCGAGCACGGGGAAAAAGCGCGGGCTTTCGTGGATATTGTGACGGGAGGCGGCGCCGATGCGTGAGGACCAACTCCCGCGCGGGCTGGGCTGGGTGCGCCTGCTGCGGCGGCCTTTGGTAGCCAGCGGGGTCGATTACCGGCAGTTCTGTCTGATCGTTGCGGCCAAGTTTCAGCTTGCGGCGCGCAGCACCACCGGCATCGGGCTGACCACTAAGCGGCGGCCCGGCGCCAAAGACCACGCGATCCGCAACACGTTTTTGATCAATGGGCTGATCGGGCTCGTCATCGCGTTCTTGCTGATCATTCCGCTACCGCTGTTGACGCAGCTCAGCTCGTTTTACACCGTGCTGTTCATGATGTTCTTCCTGCAGATGCTGTCCAACTACTCGAGCCTGATCCTCGACCCGCGCGACCGGCGCATTTTCGCCGTGCGCGGGGTGCCGGACCGCACCATCAACGCGGCGCGGCTGGCGATCGTTGGCGACTTCTTGGCGGTTACACTGACCGCCCTGGCGCTGCCGGCCGTTGTGCTTCTGGGGCTTCAGAACACCGTGTTCGTGGCCTTGGGCGTGGCGGTCGGGGCGGTGCTGCTGGCGCTGTTTGCCTTTGTGCTATCGCTGTTCTTGTACCTGGCCGTCCTGCGGTATTTCGACGGTGAGCGGCTGAAAAACAGCCTGAACGCGGTGCAGATCGGCCTGGCGTTGTTGATCATGGTGGGCGCGCAGCTGCCGAACCTGGTCGGTTATGAGGTGCTGAGCCAGCTGGACTTGAGCATGCCCACACGCTTGTTGTGGTGGTACTTCCCTGCGGTTCCGGTGTGGTTTGCCGGCCCAGCGCTCCTGTTCAACGGCGTGATCGCACCGGTCAGCCTGGTGCTCACGGGGCTGGCGCTGGGCAGTACTGGGGTGTTGCTTTGGGCGTATGCGCGCCATGCCGGGCGCTTTGAGCAGTATCTTGATAAGCTGGAGCAAAGCTCGGACAAGCGGCGCACCGACTCTGGCTGGTTTCGGTTGTGGCGGCGTGTGCTTGCGGCGAACCCTGAAGAGGCAACGTACTTCACACTGGGCTGGCGAATGCTCGGGGCTGAGCGCGACTACAAGCTACGCGTCTATCCGCAGCTGGCGTATGGGCTGATTTTCCCCTTCATCATGGGTGCGGCCTTCCTGCGCGATATGGGCTTGAGCCACGCGCTGCCGTACCTGACCTATGTCAGCGTGGGGCTAGCGATCGGCTTGCCGACTGCGGTGATGAACCTGCAGTTCTCGCATCAACCAGAGGCAATGGCTGTGTTTCGCACGGTGCCGTTTCCCACGCATGGCTTGCTACTTCGGGGTATTGTGCTGGCGATGACGGCGCGCCTGCTGTACCCGGCCATCTGCCTGCTGACGCTGATACTGGTGCCGTTCGCGGGGGTGCATGCGCTCACGGCGGGTTTGGTCAGCTTAGTGCTGTGCACCTTTGCCGCGCTGGCGCTCGGGCGGACGATCGTCGGCAGCGCCTTGCCGTTTTCCAGTGAGTTCACCGGCGGGCGCGGCGCGCAAGGCGGCGCAGTCGGCTGTGTCACCAGTGGAGTGGCGATGGTGGGGCTGTCCGCCATCGTGCTCGGTGGTGGGCTACTCAACACGATGTGGTTTGATCTGATCTTACTGATCGGGTTTGGTCTGGGCACCTGGCTTTTGTGGCGCAGTTACCCGCTTGGCATTCACTATGACATGACGCTGACGGAACACCACACGGACTAGTTGAATTGATGCAAGAAGGGGTGGCCGGCGGGTCACCCCTTTGTTGTGGGCGCGGCCACAAACGCGGCGATGAGGCGCAGCGCTTCGGCCACCGGGGTCGGGGCGGTCAGGCGGTGCGCCGGCGCTGCAAACCCCCAACCCGTGGTCGCGCCAATTTGCAGGTGGAGGACGCGCAGGTCAGGGGGTTCGGTGATCACTGTGATCAGGCAGGCCGGGGCAGTGGGGTCTTGGGCATCCATCGCCGCAATGACGGTCACGTCGAGTGCAGGCCATTGCTGCATCGCGGCGGCGGCCACCTGTGCACCGATGGTCAGCGGCGCGGTCAAAACGGAAGGCCCGCGTTGGTTTCGATGTCGCGTGGCCGTTTTTGGATCAGCGCACCGGTTGCCGGCCAGCGCTCCTTGGTGAACCCGTAGTACGCGATGGTCAGGTGTGTGTGGGCCTGAATCCCTGCGATCACGGCGGCAAAGGCATCGATATCGGTGGTGGCCAGGCTGTGCAAGGGAACAGAGCGCTGGCGGAAGCCGCGCTGGTGGGACCAAAAGAAGAAGTTGAAGCAGTGGTCGTAGCGGTCGTATACCGCGGTCAGCCAGTATTGCGTGTTGTGGCGGCGCGTGAAGTGGGTGTCGATACGCTGGTTGATGAGCTGGATATCTTGCGTGATAGTCATCGGAAATCACCTCATCAAGATTATACGAACACACGTTCTGATTTGGCAAGCCCTTTGATCGTTTTTAACCTCGGTCAGCTTTCAAAACTGTTCGTTGATTGTTGGGTCAGCCGATGGCGTCTGGGCGGCAGGCGCGGCATACTAGGAGTAACACGAGATAAAGGAGCGTCCGGTCTGCCGGGCAAGTGAGACAATGAAGAAATTACTGATTGGTTTAGTGATCACTGTGGTGGTGGTGTTCGGTGGGCTGAAGCTTTACCGGGTGATGAACTACGGGGGCACCAGCTACTACACGCGCATCACAACGGACGGTCAAAAAGTGACGCAGCGCGCAGATGATGGCGTCGTTTGGCGGGACTATCGCTACGTGCAGGCGGGGTATGATGAAAACGGCAAGGCCAAGCAGCTGAACTTCACCGGCAACAAGACGCGACCGCTGCGGCGTGGCGCGTACCTGAAGGTGGTTTACAACCAGAAAAAAGGCGTTACTGGCTGGACGGCCGTGCCCGCAAGTGAGGTGCCCGCTAAGGCGCTGACGCAGTTGAAGTGATCAGCGGCGCATGACAAAGGGCCCACGAAATTTTCGTGGGCCCTTTGTGCTCGAATAATGGCAAGTCGGCGCTCATTGTGCGTCTGGCGTGGGTTGGATGATCTGGTACGTGGTGTCCTCGGCTTCGTCATACACCGTGGTCGGCCCGGCCGCCGTGGTGGCGATGATGAGCTGATAGCCATAGTGGTCGAGGAAGGTGAGCCGCTCCAAGGTGATGCCTGTGACTTGGCCGGGGAGGGTGCGCCCATCGATTTGGATCTCCAGGCTCGGGCCCACGATCAGCTGGTGGGTCTTATTGGTCTGCTCGTCGAGAAAGGCGTACTTCCCAGTGTACTGATGGGCCAGCTGCTGGACCGGACTCGGTGGGGCAGGCTGTGGTGCAGGGCGGCGCGCGAAGCGATGCTTGAGCGCCGTCAATAAGTGAAGTGAATGAGCCATTCCGTCAGCCTCCTCCCAATTGATGCTTCCATCATAACACGCAATTGTGTCAGCTTGTGTCACCTTGCACTGCAAATTGTTGTCGTTCCTGTTAAAATAATGTTAAACCACTAATAATAAGGAGCGTGCCCCCATGAAGCTTGGAATCATCGGAACGAATTGGATCACCGAACAGTTCATTGCCGCCGCCACTGCCACGGGTCAATACACCCTGGCCGCCGTGTACTCACGGCACTTGGAAACCGCGCAGGCCTTTGTTGCAAAAGTTGGGTCAGCGGCAGTGTTTACCGACATGGCCGCGTTTTTGGCCAGTGACCTTGATGTCGTGTACATCGCAAGCCCCAACGGCCTGCACGCAAGCCAAACCGCGGCCGCGGTGACCGCGGGTAAGCATGTCATCGTGGAAAAGCCGATGGTGACGCACCCCAGCCAGCTGGCGATGATCGAGGCGGCTAAGGCCGCGCACCCAGACGTGCTGGTGTTCGAGGCCGCGCGGCACCTGTATGACCCGAACTTCGCAGTGGTGCAGGACTTCGCGGCGACGCACACGCTGAGCGGCGCCACGCTGGTGTACGCGAAGTATTCCTCGCGCTATGACGACTACCTGGCCGGCAAGGACCCGAATATTTTTGCGCCGCGCTTTGGCGGCGGCGCGCTGATGGACCTTGGCGTCTACTTGGTCTACGCGGCCGTGGCGTGGTTCGGGGTCCCGACACGCGCGGTGTACCTGCCGCACGTGCTGGCCAGCGGGGTGGACGGTGATGGCGTCGCGCGCCTGAGCTACCCAGACTTTGACGTCACGCTGATCGCAGGCAAAACTTTCAACAGCGAACTCGCCAGTGAGATCTACACAGGCCGCGAGACGCTGACCTTTGACTCGCCGGGCGAGCTCAACCGAGTGACTCTAGTTGGGCCGCAGCCGCGCGACCTGACGCAGGCCAAGGACGCCAACCCGATGGCCGATGAGGCCCGCGTGTTTGCACAGGCGATCCAAACCGGCGACCAGGCGCTGGCGGCTAAGCAGTGGGCCTTGGCCAAGCAGGTGCACACCGTGATGGGGCAGCTACGTGCCGGCACCGACATTCGTTTTGGCAACGACCCAGAATAAAGGAGATAACTTGAGTATTTCAACCGTATTTGCAGATCTTTGGCACCAGGCGGGGTTCACTGAGGAAACCCCGATCCAAGAGGCGGTGTACGCGCCGCTGAAGGCCGATGAGTCGATCGTTGGCCTGGCCCCGACCGGCTCCGGCAAAACGCTGGCGTTCGGCCTGCCACTGCTGGAGAAGCTGGTGCCGGGGGATGGTGTCCAGCTGATTATTTTGTCCCCGTCCCAGGAGCTGGCCGTGCAGACGCGTGACGTCTTGCGGCCGTACGCCCAAGCGGTGAACCTGTCGATCGTCGGTATCACCGGCTCGGCCAACGTGAAGCGCCAAGTCGAGCAGCTGAAGAAAAAGCCGGAGGTCCTCGTGGCCACAGCCGGTCGCCTGCTGGAGCTCGTTTCGGCCGGTCGCGTGCGGCTACACACCCTGCAGACGCTGGTGGTCGATGAGGCTGATGAGCTGCTGCGCGAGCCGGGGCTGAGCCAGGTGCGCGACTTGGCGATGGAAGCGCCGGCCGATGTGCAGCTCGGCTTTTTCTCCGCGACGCCGAGCCCGATGTTCTCAGACCTCGCCAAGTGGTTCGGCCAGGATGTGCGCGTCATCGACGTGCGCGCCATTGACCACACCCAGGGCGCGGTGCGCCACCTGTTCGTGCAGACGGACAACGCCCACCGCGAAACCTGGCTGCGGCACCTTGCCCACCTCGACAAGTTTCAGGCGCTGGTGTTTTTCAACCAGAACGCCGTGATGGAAAAAGTCGCCCGCACGCTGTCGCACCAGCAGATTCGCTTTGCCGTGCTGTCTAAGAACGACCGAGCGGCCAACCGGGCCAAGGCGCTGACCGATTTTCGCAAGGGCAAGCTGACGCTGCTGCTGGTCACCGACCTGGCCGGCCGCGGCCTGGACATTCCCAAGCTCCCGGCCGTCATCAACTATCAGACACCTAAGCGCGCTGAGGCCTACATTCATCGCGCCGGGCGCACCGGTCGCATGGGCGCCAGCGGGGATGTTATCACGATCGGCGACGACCACGACCGCCGTGACTTGCGCAAGCTGGTGCCGCAGTACCACATTGTCCGCGGTTTCCTGACGGATGGTAAGCTGAGTACGACCCCACCGGCGCGCGAGGCCGCGGTGACGCCGGCGACCGCTGAGACAGCGACAGCGGCGGGGTCTAAGCCGGTCGCGAAGCCGAAGCGAGTGGCCCCAAAACCGATCCCGGAAGCGGCGCCAGTCGCGACCAAGAAGCACAAGAAGGTGCGTGCGCGTGACCAGAAGAACAAGGGCAAGCGCAAGCCAAAGCAAGCTTAGCGTGACCGAAGACGCGGGCAATAGCGCGTCTTTTTTTGTGGCCAACGACCACCTCGGCTAGACTTGAGGGGCATCGGTGCAGGCGTTGTTGACTGCTGGCGGGGAACCCGCCAGCATGGTGTTGACCCCAAGCGATCCGGTCCAGGCAACAGTGACATGGCCTGATCGTGACCCTCAGACGCACAACATTCTGGTGGTGGCGAAGCAGTGCGGGGACCAGTGGCAGCTCGTGGCAAAGGGCTACTGAGCGGGGGGGGCCTGGCCACACAGCCAGGGACCGACAAGGCCAGACTTGTACCTACCAATCCAAAATAGTAAACTAGGATTAAAGCGGTACCATTTTGAACCACCGCACACAGGAGGGTCAACTATGCAACTCGTTCACACCATTAACGCACCCGTCGGCTATGTCTACCAGACCATCATCGATTCCGTGGTTTACGACATCAAGCAGGCCACCGGCAACACCATCGCTGCCGGGTCACTGCTCAACTACGAATACCAAAAGCCGCTGGGTAAGCGCGGCCGCGGTCGGGTCAAGATCACGAAGGCGGACAAAAACCGTGTCTACGCGTTTGAGACGCGCACCGCGCGCACGACTTACTGGGTCGAGTACGCCTTGCAGGAGACCCAAGACAACGGCACGAAGATCACGTACACCGAGAACACCGCGCATCAGCAGCGCATGCAGGATTATAATCAGATGCTGATGATGCTGCTGCTTGGCCGAGGCCGCAAGCGGCGCATCAAAATGATGCTGGACGCGATCGAACAGCAGTATCAAGGTTAATTCGCGCCATTTGGACGCCCTCAGACCATCACCGGTCTGGGGGCGTTTAGAATTTATTGACGATTTTGCGTCACTTTTGTGCGGGTTCCGTGCTTCTTTGAGTATCACACCTAAAGGAGGACGACCCAATGACCCAGAATGGTTTCGATGTTTCAAGTAACAATCGTAGCGCTGGCCACTTCATCGATCTCAGCGCAGTGGCAGCGGATTTTGTGATGATCAAGGCAACGGAAGGTACGACCTACGTGAACCCGGTGATGGAAGCGCACATTCGCCAGGCGCAGGGGAGTGGGAAGCAGATTGGCTTGTATCACTACATGCGCATGGCGGCACCGGCCAGCGAGGCCGCGTACTTCTTGCGTGCGGTTCGCCCTTACCTCGGGCAGGTGGTGCTGGCGCTCGATATTGAGGACGGCCCGTTGCTGAGCGACCTGGGGCCGACGCGCGGGCTGGGCTTTTTGCAGGCGGTGGCGGCCGCGACCGGGATTCGGCCGCTGGTGTACACGAACCTGTCAGAGGAAGGCACACGCAACTGGGCGCCGGTCGTGGCCGGTGGGTATGGCCTGTGGATCGCCCAGTACAACAACGGCACGGTGAGCGGGTACCAGCCGCGTGCGCTGCCGCAGCCGCTGAAACACTGGCCACGTTACGAGATGTTTCAGTACACCTCAACGGGGCGGCTGGCCGGCTGGCCCGAGAACTTAGATCTCAACGTGTTCATGGGCACCGCGCGCGACTGGGCGGCCTTGGCAACGGGGCAAGCGCCGGTGCTGGTCGGGCTGATCGCCCCCATTCAGCAGTGGCTCAACCAAGCCTATCAGGCAAACCTCGCCGTGGATAACGTGGCGGGGCTGATGACGCGGCGCGCGGTGGTGCGCGGCGTGCAGACGGAGCTCAACCGGCAGTTTGGCCGCCAACTGGTGGTGGACGGGCTGTTCGGCCCGCTGACCAAGGCGGCCATGCGCAACATTGCGCTGGGAGCAGTAGGGCCCCTCACACAGCTGATCCAAAGCGCGTTGATCATCCGCGGCGCGACCCTGATCTTAGACGGCCGGTTTGGGTTCGCTACTGCCGCGGCGGTACGGCAATTTCAGGCGGCACAGGGACTTGTTGTGGATGGGATCGTCGGGCCTGCCACGGCGGCGCGGTTGTTCGGTTGGTGAAAATTTTCAGAAAAGTCTTTTGCTTCGGCGTCAACAGTGTTATATTGAACTTGCACAGCAACCGGCATATTGCGGTGCAACGAAATATGGTGTCTTTGCATGTCTAGCGTTTGACGCCATAGGAGCGGCCCGGACTTACGCGCAAGCGTTGAGTCCGGGCTGTTTTTTTGTCGCCAGTGTTATGAGCACCAAGCAGCCGGCACATGCGACACGTCACTGGATGTGGTATCGTAACTCTAGAGGTGAAAAAAATGAAAAATACGCTTCGGTTCGTCCTTGAACGCTTCGGCGCGACCTGGTTTACGGTTAAGGGGGAGGGCCACACTGCTCTGAATCCCACCCAAGTGATTCGCATCCTAGATGATGATGACCCGACGCATGTCATTATCGCGGCGGATGACAGCAATCGCCTCGCCTACACGGATCGCGACAGCCTGATCCTGAACACGCTGGCCATCACCGAGAACGACCTCGATGCGATCCACACGGTCCAGCGCTTTGCTTCGGTGCAGATCAAGGACTGACGGTGATTGCGCGCCCACGTGAAAACCCGTATAATAATGGAGTTTGCGATAGTAGCTCACCTGGATAGAGCAATGGTTTCCTAAACCATAGGTAGAGGGTTCGAGTCCCCCCTGTCGCAGTAAAGTAATTTTTGCGTCAGCACATGGGTCGCACTGGGGTCGAAACCCAGTGCGGCCTGTTTGGTTGTGCGTGATCGGCGACGACCTAAGGAGGCCTTCTCAATGCTACTCATCTTCAGCCAAACCGTGGGCTTCAGTTTTCTGTTACTGGTCGGGCTGGCCGCCGGCTTGACGTGGCTCAATGACGCCACGCTACAGCGGCTCGTGAACCGGACGGGCACGGCCAGTCCCCAGCTGTGGCTGGCGCGCCCGGGGTTACTGTTTCATGAGCTCGCACACGCCGTGGTGGGGCGGTTGTTTGGCCTGCGCATTGCGGAATTTTCGCTGCGAGCGGATGCGCGCAGCGCGGGGCACGTGACGTTTCGGTTGAAGCGGCACGCGCTTTGGCAGCGACTCGGGTTGTTTTGGGCGGCCGGGGCACCGGTGTGGGCGGCGAGCCTAGTCATCTTGCTTTTGGGCAAACGCGCCTGGTGGGCGGGGCAGCCATGGGCGCAGATCAGCTGGCAAACGCTGACCCCACGCTGGGGCTGGGTGGCGGCCTGGGTCGTGGTGTGCGGCCTGTTGAGCCTGGGGGCCAGCCTGTCTTCAGCCGACTTCAAACAAATGCTGGCCGGCGCACCGGTGGCGATCGGCCTGCTGGTGGGGCTGTTTGGCCTCATGTGGTGGCTAGCACCTGACCGCCTGACGGTGTGGTGGGGCCTAAATCAGGCCGCGTTTGCGATGAGTCTGGGCCTGCTGGGGGTCAGTGCCGTGCTGGCCGGCCTAGTGCGGCGCCTTTAGACCTGGGGCCCTTTGAAAGCGATTCCCATCCGTGTACAATGGAGAAGAACAAACGCAAGTGGCGGAAAGGAATGGCAAAAATGGTCAAACGGTTAATCAGTGCAGATGCCAGCGACGTGCTGGCAATGGATGGGGCAGCGCTTAAGCAGAGCATTAAGGCGTCAGAGGGCCGCGTGGTGCTGTCCGAGAACGTCGTGACACACGAGGCGATGGATGGCCTGACGACGAGCGAGTACGCGGCGGCGTTTGGGGCGGACCTGATTCTGCTCAACGCGCTGGACGTGTTGAAGCCGGTCATCCTGGGCTTGTACCCGGGGGAGGAGACGCTGGCAACGGCTCAACCGCACTTGGACGGTGAGGTGATCCACCGCCTTCAGCACCTGGTCGGTCGACCGATCGGGGTCAACCTGGAGCCCGTTGATCCGGCCGCCGACATGGCGGAAAACCGGCTGGTGATTCCAGCAGGCCGGATGGCTAGCGAAGAAACGTTGGCGGCAGCGCAAGCGCTCGGCCTGAACTTCGTCTGCCTGACCGGCAACCCGGGCACTGGGGTAACAAACGCGCAGATTGCCGCCAACATCAAGGTGGCCAAGCGCGTGTTCCATGGCCTGATCATCGCGGGTAAGATGCATGGGGCCGGCGTCAACGAGCCGGTGGTCAGCATTGACGCGACGCAGGCCTTCCTTGATGCCGGCGCCGACGTGATTTTGGTGCCAGCGGTGGGGACGGTGCCGGGCTTGGATGATGCCGACCTCAAGACGATCGTCCAGCTGGCCCACGCAAACGGGGCACTGGTGATGAGCACCATCGGCACGAGTCAGGAAGGGAGCGGGGCCAGCTATATTCAGGCCGTCGCCATCCGTAACAAGATCCTAGGCGTAGACATTCAGCATGTCGGGGATGCGGCCTGGGGCGTTCAGTCCCCGTTCGAGAATATTTATGCGATGAGCAAAGCCATTCGGGGGGAGCGTCATGCCCTGCAACGGATGGCGCGGTCAATTAACCGGTAATTCAGCTTTGGGTTCAACCGTCGATGGTGCTGGCATCGGCGGTTTTTTGTTCCCAGCGTGGCGTGGCGCGGTTATAAGGGGTGGGCTTTCCACGGCTGTCAGAATGACTTAGCCCCCCTGATGCGCCACGTCGCTCGCCGAACCGCGATTCGGGGGTAATGGTAGGGCGTGCGCGGGACACTCACGAAAGTTTCATTGGGCTCAAATGACCCTGTCAAGACACCTGTGCTATGATTAATCCGTTCACGAATTCACGAACAAAAAACACTTTGGAGGACTTTCGATGAATTTCAAACGGGTTTTATGGGCCGGGGTCAGCCTGGCCGCCGTGATGACGCTCGCCGCGTGCGGCAGCCAGAAGAAGGCTGAGGCGGACAGCACGCCAAAGGAATTGAACGTGCAGTTTGTGCCGTCGCAGCAGGCAAACACGCTGGAAGCTAAGGCGAAGCCGCTGGCCAAGTTGTTGCAAAAAGAGCTGGGGCTCCCGGTCAAGGTGTCGGTTTCCACGGACTACAATTCGATCGTTGAGGCGATGAAGTCCAAGCAGGTGCAGGTGGGTTTTTTGCCGCCGGATGGTTACGTGCAGGCCCACAAGCAGGGCGCCGCGGATGTGTTGCTCCAGGCGCAGCGCTTCGGCGTGGTGCAGCCAGGCGGGAAGACCTCCGATAAGCTGGTTGACTCGTACCGCACCGAAATTCTGGTCAAGGCCAACAGCGGCATCAAGTCCATCGCTGACCTGAAGGGCAAAAAAATCGCCGTGCAGGAAGTGACCAGTTCGTCAGGCTACATCTGGCCGGCTGCCGAGCTCAAGGCGAAGGGCGTGGACGTCGCCAAGGATGCGACGCTGGTCACGGTCAAGGGCCACGATCAAGGGGTGATGGCCGTGCTGAACGGTGACACCGATGCGGCGTTTGTCTGGGAGGATGCCCGCACCGTGGTCAAAAACGACGTGCCGGACATCATGACTAAGGTGGTGCCGATCTACTTCACCAAGCCGATCCCGAACGACACCATTTCGGTGCAAAAAGATCTGAGTCCGGCCTTCCGCAAGAAGCTGGCCGCGGCATTCATCAAGATCGCCAAGTCCAAGGCGGGCCATGCCATCGTGTCTGACGTCTACGGCCACGAAGGCTATGTGACGAGCAAGGACAGCAACTTTGACATCGTGCGCACGTACGAAAAGCGCGTCCAAGGCGCGACCAAGTAATGTGACAAGGGGCCGATCACGGCCTCTTTTTGCGTGTCGCGTGGCTGCGACTGGCCGCGCGAGGCGGGAAAGCGTGTATAATGAGAACATGACACCGTGTCAGAATCGGTCTCAGGGCTGATGGCCCGCGTTCATTGACGTGGGAGAATACTCAGTTGTCCGCTGGTGCGGGAATCTCGTGAAAGAAGTGAAGACAGTGCTCGAACTCAAACACATTAAGAAGTACTACCACGTTGGCGACACGCTGACCAAGGCGCAAGACGATGTTTCCGTTGCCTTTCGCAAGCAGGAATTCGTCGCCATCCTGGGCCCCAGTGGCTCCGGGAAGACGACCATGCTCAACATCATCGGCGGCCTGGACCGCTACGACTCTGGCGACCTGGTGATCAAGGGCAAGTCGACCAAGGACTTCAAGGACGCCGACTGGGACGCCTACCGCAATAACTCGGTCGGGTTCATTTTCCAGTCCTACAACCTGATCTCACACCTATCCATTATGGAAAACGTGGAGATGGGGATGACGCTGTCCGGGGTGCCGGCGGCGGAGAAGAAACGGCGCGCGGAAGACGCGCTGATTCGCGTCGGGCTGAAGGACCACATGCACAAGAACCCTTCACAGCTGTCCGGTGGGCAGATGCAGCGCGTGGCCATCGCCCGGGCCATCGCCAATGACCCGGAGATCTTGCTGGCCGATGAGCCGACCGGGGCGCTGGATTCCGAAACCTCCGAGGAGATCATGAAGCTGATCCAGGAGCTGTCGCGCGAGCGGTTGGTCATCATGGTGACGCACAACCCGCAGCTGGCGCACAAGTACGCCGACCGCGTGATCGAGTTTGCCGATGGCCAGATCCGCAAAGACTCCAATCCGCACGTGGAAGGCGAAAAAGGCGACGAGTTCAAGCTCAACCGCACCAAGATGAGCTACTGGACCGCGCTGAAGCTGAGCTTCAACAACATTCGCACCAAGAAGGGCCGCACGTTTTTGACCGTGTTCGCCTCCAGCATTGGAATCATCGGCATCGCGGTCGTGCTGGCGCTGTCCAACGGCTTCCAAAAGCAGATCGATAAGACCCAAAGTGAGGCGATGGCCTCGATGCCGGTGACCATCGCGCAGGTGGGCACCGATACCAACGCGATGATGACCGGGACCCAGCAGAAGACCTTCTCCAAGCACCAGTACGTGACGGCGGAGAAGAGCGACGCGGATAAGGCGCAGCACATCAACAAGCTGAGCCAAAAGTATCTGGATTACGTCAACGCGATGCCGAAAAAAGACGCCAAGAACATCGCGACGACCTACGGCACCGGCCTGAATCTGGTGCGCAAGGTCAATGGGACCTACGAAACCGTCAGCTTCTCGACCTCGGACCCCGACAGCAACGCTGTGAATGCTAGCGCGATGATGGCGGCCTCGACCGGCATCGGTGGCTCGGTGTATCCGATCGACCGCAGCGGCGGCCAGTCTTTTTTGAAGACGTACTATAAGGTGATCGCCGGCCGTTACCCGACCAAGGCGACCGACATCGTGCTGGTCGTCAACAAGGACAACTCGCTGAACATCAACGCGCTCAAAAACCTCGGCTTCAGCCCCAAGGAAGGGACTAAGCTCAAGTTCAACGAGCTGGTCGGCACGAAGCTGCAGTTGATCGCCAATGACGATTACTACCAGCAGCTGCCCACCGGCAACTTCATTCCGACGCAGGACCTCGCCAAGGCGGCGAGCCAATCTGGGACCAAGACGCTGACGGTGACCGGGATCTTGCGCGTGAAGTCTAAGAACTCCGATGGCTTGCTGGCCAGCGGCGTGGCGTACAGCGCGGCGTTGACTAAGGCCGTGATGACCGCTAATGAGGACTCCGCCATCGTGACCGCGCAAACAGCCAGCGAAACCAACGTGATGACTGGGGCGCGCATGGATGCCGCGACGCGCAGCGCCTGGCTGGCAAGCCTGGGCGCCAAGTCGACGCCAAGCGCCATTCAGATCTACCCGACCAATTTCAAGGACAAGGATAAGGTGCTCAGCTACCTCGACAAGTACAACAAGGGGAAGAAAAAGGCGGATCGAGTCATCTACACGGACCTGGCCGGCACCGTTTCCGACATGACCGGTGGGTTAATGGACGCGATCACCTACGTGCTGGTGGCCTTCGCCGGCATCAGCCTAGTCACCTCGATGATCATGATCGCGATCATCACCTACACCAGCGTCTTGGAGCGCACCAAGGAAATTGGGGTGCTCAAAGCGCTGGGGGCGCGCAAGAAGGACATCACCCGGGTCTTTGATGCGGAAACCTTCATCCTCGGCTTTGGGGCCGGGCTGTTCGGGATTTTCGTAGCCTGGGCCCTGACCTTCCCGATCAACGCGGTGCTGCTGAAGGTGACCAGCCTGAGCGGCGTGGCGCAGCTCAATCCGACGCATGCGCTCGTGCTGGTGGTCATCAGCACCATCCTGACGATCCTCGGCGGGCACGTGCCAGCGCGCATGGCGGCCAAGAAGGACGCGGCCATCGCACTACGAGCGGAATAAAATGGCGATCCTTCAACCTAATTGATTGACGCTGCTCTTTTTGAGCATCCCCCAGCTAATCGTCGCGCCTTGTGCGCAGACCAAAGGCGGCCTTCATCGCGAAGGCCGCCTTTTTGGCTGTCGGCGGTCACCCGCCGATTGGACGACCGCGCGGGGTGTTGAACAGGGGGCTTGGGCGGCATCGCGCCCCAGGCCAAAAACGGGTCCTGTCTGGAATGGTGGTCGCCATTCCGGACAGGGCCCGTTAGTGTGTGGTACTGGCATGCCCAGCGCGGGGTCTAGCCTGTACAGTTGCCTGGCGTGCCGGTGCGCGTCTCCGGCGGCGCAGCGGTCAGTCGTCGTCGGATGCTACCAAGCGGGACCGGGTAGCTGGCACGTTGCCGGGGAGGGGGTGAAGCGTCTGGTTGCCCAGCACGACCATGGCGAGGACCGCCTGAGTTGGCCCTTTTATTGGGGGGCGACGGCCAGTCGCAGCGTGGTTTTCTGCTTCGCCGGCGCGACGCGGCGTGCGTCCGAAAGGTAGATCTCCCTGTGGCTGTAGTCGCCAAGCAAGCACGAGTTGGTCAGACCGTGCGCCGCGCAGAAGGCGTGGAGCTGGGCAAAAGTGGCCGGTTCGTCATCGTAGGGGCCGACGTGCACGGTTTGAACGCAGGGGCCATCGGTGAGCTGCTCGAGGCGTAGGTCGGCGAGGTAAGGCACCGGCTTCTTAGCCAGCGCCTGGGCCAGGGCCGTTTCAAAAAACGCCGGGGTCACGCAGTCGGGTTGGCGGATCATGATCTTGTAGACCAAGGCGGCCTTGTTCAGGTTGCTGTCGCGGGAGCCGTCGCTGGTGGTCCAGACGCCTTCCAGCGGGTACACGGTGTATTCCAGCGGTGGCAGGCCGTAGCTGCCCTTCTTCAGGCCCATGCGTAGCGTGTAGCTGAGCACGTACAGCGCTTGGATCTGTTCTCCAAATGCCGGGGTGTTCGGGTCGCCGGCGCCGTTCAGGGTGACATAGGTCATCTGGGGGACGTCGATCAAGGCAATGCGCTTGGGCAGGTAGGTGGTTTTTTCGGCTTTCCGCCATTCACTTTTCATCAGGAACCTCCTTAGGGTGAAGCGCCAGGACGCCGAATTCGGCCTCCTGCGCCGGGGTGTAGAGCTGGTAGGTCTCGGTAACCATCTGGGCGACCGAGTCCGTTGGCGCGCTGCCGACTTGCAGGCCACCGTAGCGCCGATACAGTGCGGCAAACGTGGCGAAGTGCGCGATGGCGCTGAGCTGCACAGTGTGCGTGTCGCCGGTGAGCAGGTCGGTGAAGGTCAGCGCGTCACCGATACGCAACTGTTGGCGCTTGGCGTCGTTCAGGCGAATCTCGATGGTCTTGGTCCCGGCGACGATACGCTGGAACTGGTCATGGGTGAGCCGCATCTCCATAGCTGGGTCTCCTTTTCAGTCTACTTCAATTATACCGCAACCGCTTCCGGGAAGGGGGCAAACGTGTTAGAGTAAGGGTATCTCAAAAGAGGAGGACTCAGCATGCAGCAAAATACGCGTGACCTGGGGCGCCAGATCATCGACCAGCTGGTCATTCTTGCCGTTTTGCTTGGGGCGTGGTTCTTCCGCGACGACCTGAGCCAGCTTTGGGCGAAAGCACTGATTTTTGTGATCATTCTTGCGCTCGGCGTGGATTACTTCATTCATTCCCCGAAGATCGCCGCCAAGCTTCGCAACCGCAAATAACGCCAAAGCGGCCAGCATCCCTCCAATTGAAGGATGCTGGCCGCTTTGACCTAACGGCGGTTCAGCCACCAGAGAAACGTGGCGTATGCGAGACAGGCGACGCCGTACCCAATGGTGGCCAAGACGCCAAACAGGAGCCACGGCCAGTCAAACGCAAGCGCTGACAGCCACAGCAGGGCTGCCAAGATGGCCGCCTGGACAGCGCGGCCGCGCAGTTGGTTGAAGGATCTATTCAAAAGACACCTCAACCAGAAGCGTCTGCGATTGGCCGATGTGGCTGAGCGTCAGCCAGATTTCGCTGGGCACCGGCGGCTGGTCTGGGTCGATCAGCTCGGCCAGCCAGCGCACGAGCGCTTTATGTTGCACCAGGAACTCGTCTTCCACGCGAAAAGCGTTGAGCCGATCGAGCGGGAAGAAGTTCTGGTGGTAAGGAAAGATCAGGGTGTCCGGGAGCGAGAACGAAATGGCGTTCAGGTACCCGCGCCTGACCAGGGTGTAGCTCTTAGGATGCGATTGTAAATACGCGATAAGCAACGGCGCGATTTTCATTGAGCCACCTCCGACTTTAGTCCCTGGGGGAGTTACGGCCAGTATGATACCATGAAAGAAACGACTTGTACAGAAAGGCGGTTTGCGTATGACAGTCCATTTATACCTCGTGCGGCACGGGGAAACATTGATGAACAAGGCGCAGCGGCTGCAAGGCTTCAGCGATGCGCCCCTGACGGACAAAGGCACAGCGTCAGCGGCGCGGCTGGGTGCGTTACTGGCGCCGACCCATTTTGACGCGGCGTACAGCTCCGATCGCAACCGCGCGATGACCACGGCCAAGTACATCTTGGCGCAACAGCCAGACGCGCCGATGCTTCACACCAGCAGTGGCCTGCGCGAGTATTACTTCGGTGGCTTGGAAGGGGTGACCAACGCGCAGCTGGTCCGCCGCTCGATTCAGCGCTATGGCGCGCTGACGATGGCGCGGGTGTGGACGGGCGCAGACAAGTTCGCGCAACTGATCCGCAACTTCCAGCGCATGGACGACACCGGCCAAGCGGAAAGCCTACCGGCGCTGCTGGCTCGTGTGCGCGCCGCGATGCAAGCCATCGTGGCCGCCACCCCTGATGGGGGCAACGTGCTCGTGGTGGCGCACGGGGTCATCCTGAGCGCCTTGGTCTATCAGCTTGATGCCAGCAAGCTGCCCACCACCTTACTGAAAAACACCAGCGTGACCCGCATCGATGTGACCGGGACCGACTGGCAGGTGCTGGGGGTCAACCTGACCGCCAAACGGGCGTTGCTGGCGCTGAATGGCGCACCGGCAACGTCCGATCAAGCGTCGCGAGCGGATGATTAAATTATGAATTTTATGTGAACGCATCAGAAAACTGGTTGAAAATAAGTCAGAAGCGCGTATAATGACAACTTGTCACATGACAGGCTGTCATTTTTATTTTCGCCGTCATGAGAAGCTTGCGCGGTGGTGAGAAGTGCCATCAGGGCGGTAGACTGGAAGCAAAGACTGGCTCTTATAACCACGCTACTTCGCTGGCTCGTCGAGCGACGTGGCGCATGAGGGTGCGTGCCAAGCCATCCTGCCCCTCGCGCCTAAGTGCGGGCGCAAGCGTCAGGCCGTCATGGCCCGACCCTCATAACCGCGCCGCTTCGCTCTGGTTAGAAAGGAGATCGTGATGCCAAAACCAACCTTCTTCCGGCTTGCGGAAGAGAAACGGATGCGTCTCATCAAGGCGGCCTACGTCGAGTTTGCGCGGGCGCCGTTTGCAGAGGCCAGCATCTCAAACATTATTAAAGACGCGGGGATCCCCCGCGGCAGCTTCTATCAATACTTCGAGGATAAGGGGGACGTCTTCTTTTACCTGCTGACGCGGATGAAGGAACAGACGGAAACCGCGCTACAAGACGGCCTGGATGCGCATCACGGGGACTTCTTTGCCGCGATGGCGGATCTGTTTGACCGCTTCATCGACAACATTTTGGACGGTGAATACGCTGAGTTTTACGCCAATGTCTTCATGTACATGGACTTCCACTCGGCGGCCAAGCTCAACCCAACGGCGGCGCGACCGCCGCACGGGGAGGGCCAGATGACGCAGTACCTCGTTGACCATGTGGACCGCAGCCACCTGCGCGTCCAGTCGGATGAGGATCTGCGGATGCTCGTCCGCCAGGTGATGGGGCTGTTCATGCAGACCATCGGCCATTACTACAACCGCCGTGCGGCAGGGGAATTCCTGCCGATCGACGTGGTGAAAACGCGCCTGGCGCAGCTGCTCGATTGGCTGCAGTACGGCGTGGTCTCAAAGGAGGAGTTAACACGTGATTAAACTCGCCAAAGGGCGCATGTCCGGCTGGGCGGTCCTCGGGGCCGTGGGCTTCATGATCGTTCAGGTCATCGCCAGTCTTTACCTGCCGAACCTGACCGCCGATATTGTCAACAAAGGGGTCGCACTGGGCGACACCGACTACATCTGGCAGACGGGGATGAAGATGATCGCCTTTGCCATCCTCTCCGTTTTGGCCGCTACGGGAAACGTTTTTCTGGCCGCCCGCACGTCCCAGAAGCTGGGGCAAAACGTGCGCCGCGACGTGTACCGTAAGGTCATCAACTACTCGCACGATGAGATGGACGCAGTAGGCACCAGTTCTCTGATCACCCGTACGACCAACGATGTCACCCAGCTGCAAAACGCCTGGATGATGATCCTGCGCATGATGATCATGGCGCCGATCATGCTGGTTGGGGCAAGCTTCTTGGCCTACCAGAAGAACCACACGCTGACGCTTGTGTTCGTCATCGTCATCCCGATCATGCTGATCTTCATGGCGACTTTGATGTACTTCGCTGTGCCGCTGTTCAAGGCGATGCAGACCAAAACCGATAAGATCAACCTGGTGTTCCGTGAAGGCCTGACCGGGGTGCGTGTCATTCGCGCCTTCCGGCAGGATCAGTTCGAGCAGGATCGGTTCGACGGCGCCAACAAGGACTACACCAACAACGCGGTGAAGGTCAACACCATCATGGCGCTGGGCTTCCCGATCATGACGCTGATCATGTCCGGGACCAACATCGGGATCACCTGGTGGGGCGGTCACCTGATCGCCACCCAGGCCCTTGAAACCGGGAACATGATCGCGTTCATCACCTACGCGATGCAGATCCTGATGAGCTTCATGATGCTCGCCATGATCTTCATGTTCATTCCGCGCGCTCAAGCCTCCGCGGTCCGCATCAACGAAGTGCTCGATCAGACCACCACGATCACCACGCCGGCTGACCCGAAGCCGCTGGGCGACACGCCGGCGCTGCAGTTCGACCACGTGGACTTCCGCTATCATGGGGCTGAGCGGCCGGCGCTTGAAGGCATCGACGTCGCCATGACGGCCGGCCAGACGCTGGCCATCATCGGCGGTACCGGGAGCGGGAAGACCACCATGATCAACCTGATCCCGCGCTTTTACGACGTGGAAAAAGGCGCCGTGACCCTCAACGGGGTGCCGGTCAATGCCGTTGACCTGCAGGCCCTGCACCACGCGGTGGCCTTCGTGCCGCAAAAGGCGGTGCTGTTCTCTGGCACCGTGCGCGAGAACATGCTGTACGGGAACCCGAACGCCACCGATGATGAGATCTGGCACGCGCTTGAAATCGCGCAGTCGCGCGACTTCATCGAGGCTAACCCGGAAGGCCTCGATTACCACGTGGAACAGGGTGGGGGCAACTTCTCCGGCGGTCAGCGCCAGCGCCTCGCGATCGCGCGTGCGTTGGTCAAAGACGCCAGTGTATACGTGTTCGATGACTCGTTTTCCGCGCTGGACTTCAAGACCGACGCCATGCTGCGCGCGGCCCTGCGCAACGACCCCCAGATCTCACAGAAGATCGTGGTCATCGTTGGCCAACGCGTCTCGACTGTGGCGGATGCCGACACTATCGTGGTACTGGAGGACGGCAAGATGGTCGGCCGCGGCACGCACGCTGAGCTGAAGGCCAACAATGCCACCTATCAAGAGATCATCAAGTCGCAGATCCGAGAGGGGGATGAAGCCTAATGGCAGAAAACAAATCTAGCCGGCCCGCAATGGGGCCAGGCCGTGGGCACGGGCCCGGCGGTCGCGGCGGGCTCGTCGAAAAGCCCAAGAACTTCTGGGGCACCACCTTCCGCCTGTTTGGCTACATGAAGTCCCGCCTGCTCGGCATCTTCATCGTGCTGGTGTTCGCGATCGCCGCAACGATTTTCCAGATCCGCACGCCGAAGATCCTGGGGCAGGCCACCACGGAAATCTTCAAGGGCTACATGAAAGGGGTCGCGCAGCAAAAGGCCGGCATCAAGATGACCCAGTTCCCGATCAATTTTGACAAGATCAAAGAGATCGTCATCCTTGTCATCCTGATGTATGTGGCCAGCGCGTTCTTCAGCTTCATGCAGCAGTACATCATGACCCGCGTCTCCCAGCGCACCGTTTACGACCTGCGCAAGGAGCTCAAGGCCAAGATGCAGACCGTGCCGATCAATTACTACGACACGCACAGCAATGGGGATATCATGTCCCGCGCCATCAACGATATGGACAACATCGCCTCGACGCTGCAGCAGAGCCTGACCCAGATGGTCACCTCCGCCTTCACTTTCATCGGGACGCTGTGGATGATGCTGTCGATCTCGTGGAAAATGACGCTGATCGCGCTGATCACCATTCCGCTGTCCCTCGTGATCGTCGGTATCGTGGCGCCAAAGTCGCAGCGCTTCTTCGCCGCTCAGCAAAAGGCCCTCGGGCTGCTGAACAACCAGGTCGAGGAAAACTACGCCGGGCAGGTCGTGCTGAAGTCCTTCAACCGCGAGCAAGTCGCGATGGCGGCCTTTGACGAAGAAAACGAGAAGTTCTTCAATGCCGCGTGGAAGGCGCAGTTCGTCTCCGGTATCATCATGCCGCTGATGATGTTCTTGAACAACGTCGGCTACGTCTTCGTCGCCATTGTCGGCGGGATCAACGTGGCCAACGGGACTGTCAGCCTGGGGGATGTGCAGGCCTTCCTGCAGTACACCTCCCAGTTCTCCCAGCCGATCTCGCAGCTGGCTAACCTCGCCAACACGATCCAAAACACCGTGGCCTCCGCCGAACGTGTCTTTGAAGTGCTGGATGAACAGGATATGACCAACGAGCCAAGCGGCGTGCCTGCCGTGCCTAACGACCCGAACAAGCTGGTCATGGACCACGTGAAGTTTGGCTATGATGGCTCGGAACTGTTGATGACCGATTACAACCTGGAAGTTAAGCCCGGCCAGATGATCGCGATCGTCGGGCCGACCGGTGCCGGGAAGACCACCGTCATCAACATGCTGGAGCGTTTCTACGATGTCAAAGGCGGCTCCATTCGCCTCGATGGCGTGGATACTCGCGACATGAGCCGCGAGGACCTACGCAGTCATTTTGCCATGGTGCTACAAGACACCTGGCTGTTCACCGGCACCATCTGGGATAACCTCAAGTACGGGCGCGAAGACGCCACCGATGAGCAGATCCTTGAAGCCAGCAAGGCCGCGCACGTGGACAACTTTGTCCGCCAGCTGCCAGACGGCTACAACACAGTGCTCGATGAGGACGCCGGCAATATTTCCCAAGGCCAGCGCCAGCTGTTGACCATCGCGCGCGCCTTCGTGGCCGATCCCGACATCCTGATCCTCGATGAAGCGACCAGCTCCGTGGACACCCGAACCGAAGTGCACATTCAGCACGCTATGGGTCGCTTGCTCAAAGACCGCACGAGCTTCGTTGTGGCACACCGCCTGAGCACCATCCGCGACGCCGACAACATCATCGTGATGAATCACGGGAGCATCGTCGAAACCGGCAACCACGACACCCTGATGGCCAAGGACGGCTTCTACGCCGACCTGTACAACAGTCAGTTCTCAGGAAACGTGGCGCTGTAACCCAGAGCAGAGCAAAGCGCACTTAGCAGAATAAATAGCCTAGGCCCAGTGCTTGGCCCCGTACTTTGGGGCCGAGTGCTGGGCCGTAGCTATTTACTTCTGCGTTGCTTTGCGGCGCTCGACGAAGATCGGAAAGAAGTAAGCAAGTCGGAAAGTACGCAGCCGAGGCGACACAGTTAGAAGACCTTGGAAAAGCTTGCGCCCGTACTTAGGCGCGAGGGGCAGGATGACTTAGACCGCACCCTCATGCGCCACGGCGCTCGACGAATCAGAGCAGCGCATGCGTGCCGGCGAAGCCTGCACGCCACCGGGGTTCGGCGTAGCCGGACGGAGGTGAAGCGTACTTAGCAGGCTGGCTAGCCTGTCTAACGCATGTCTGCCTGTAACTCACTGCGTTCGAACAGGCAGATCAAGTAAACGCCCTTGGACCCGCATTTAGGTCCGAGGGCGTTTGCGTAGCTAGCTCATGCAGCGCAGCTTCATGAGCCCTGCGGAGTTCGGCAAGGCCGGACGGAAGCACGACACGCCTGCGTTGCTTTGCGGCGTTCGACGAAGACCGGAAAGAAGTAAGCATGCTTTGCTGCGGCGCGAGGCGAAGCCGAACGGAAGCAAGGAAGTAAGCATGCTTTGCTGCGGAGCGAGGCGAAGCCGAACGGAAGCAAGTCGGAAAGTACGTCATCGAGAGTGCTCGGTTAGAAGACCAGGGAAAAACTTGCATAGCCACGGTTTTCAGGTAGCCGCGATCGCCCGATGAAGGCAACCGCAACGCGGCAGCGGACCAATTTTGTCAAATCCGGTTATTCCAATAAAAAGATTGAAAAAGTAGTCTGAAACTGCTATTTTAGGGGTACTGATTGGTGGGCACGAATTGCCCATAAGTGACGTGTTTGGGGGAACTGTCATGGGATCATTAACCTTTTTTGCGCAACCGATTTTTGCGTTGCCGGATGCGCAACCCCAAGTCGTGGGGTATGAGTTGCTGGCCCGCACGCGCTATCGCGATGTGTGGACGGTACCAGAAAACGTTGGGGCGATGACCCCAGACCAATTGCGCCAGTTGGTGATGCGCGCGGTGCGCGCCCTACCGCAGCAAGCGGCGTACGTGGCGTTCAATCTTCACCCACGTCAGTTTGTGCGACCGGCGTTTCTGGCCGCAATCGTTGCGCTTCAGGCGCGTTGCCCGGTGTCGCTGGTCGTTGAGTTGACTGAAACCCGTGACCCGCTGGTGCCAACGCGCGAGCTTGTCGCCTCGGCGCACCGTTACGCTGAGGCCGGGGTGCCGCTGTGGATCGACGATGTGGGGAGTGGCCAGAACCTGCCCGGGGTCGTTGAAGGACTGACGCCGGCGTGCGTGGGTTACAAATTTGCTCTGCAAGAGCTGGCGGGGTGGCTGTCACCCGCGGACTTGCGCGATCGCTTCTCGTTTTGGCGTGATCGGGCTCAGGCCGCTGACAAACGGTTCGTCCTCGTTGGCGTGGAAACTGAAGCAGAGCTCGCGCTTGCGCGCCAGCAGGCGCCGCACGCGCTGATTCAGGGCTGTTACCTAGGTGCCGCAGCGCCACTCGATCGCGCCGCCATTCGCTACGACCACATCCTACACGTGGATTAAAGCCGAGATAACCGAATAAAATTGCTCAATCATTGCGATCTGATGATACGACCCGTGCGCATAACCAAGTTGCGTCAGGGTCGTTTTTTGCTTTCTAGGAGGACTGCTCATGCTTCGCTACTACGGCCAACCCAAATACGCCGGTGCCGCGCCGACGCACCTTGTCGGCTATGAATTGCTGCTGCGGGAATATGCGCATGCGACGTGGCAGCGCCCCACGGACTTCAACGCCTACAGTTCAGCTACCATTGCGCACCTGCTGGCGCAGACCTTGGCCACGATCCCGCAGACGTTGCCGCTGGTCTCATTTAACTTGAGCCAGCGTCAGTTCGTGGACCCCAATTTTTGCCGGGCGCTGGCGACGCTGCAGGCCAACCGGCCGATGAACCTGTACGTCGAGTTGACGGAAACTGCTGAGAATGTGCCGATCACGGCCTTGGTCGCGGCGGCCAAGGCCTTTGGCCAGCTGGGGGTGGTGGTCGTCATCGATGACGTAGGCTCGGGTGCTAACCAGCTGTGCTTGGTGCGCGCGCTACGCCCTTACACCGGCGAGTACAAGTTTGCCCTGCAGAATTTTCGCGCCAAGCTGACGCGTGCGCAGTTGCGGCAAAAACTGTTGCTGTGGCGCAAGCGGGCGACCGCCGACCACAAGTTGTTTGCGCTGGAAGGGGTGGAACACTGCGCTGACCTGGCGCTGGTTACCCTGGCGCAGCCCGATGTCGTGCAAGGCTACTACTACGGGCGGCCGATCTTGCTGAACGTGGCCGGAGCCTGAGCAGCTGCTGTGAGCGCCAGTCGCTGGCGGTCACTCAAAAAGCGCCGGGCGCCACTCACAAGGAGGGTGCCCGGCGCTTTGATCAGTTCGGCGGCAGGATCAGATACTGCAGCTTTCGCAGGCGTTGGCGCCGATCTCATCGGCGTCATCGGTGAAGGTGCGGATGTAGTAAATCGACTTGAGGCCCTTGGCGTGCGCGTAGTTGCGCAGGATATTCAGATCCCGCGTGGTCATCTTGTCGGTGCGCCCGGCCTTCCACGGGTAGGTGCCGGCCGGAATGATGGAGCGCATGAAGAGGGTCATGGACATCCCTTGGTCGACGTGCTGCTGCGCGGCCGCGTACACATCGATCACCTTGCACATGTTGGTGTCATAGGCGCTCTTGTAGTAGGGCAGTGTGTCATTGGCGAGACCGGATGCTGGGTAGTAAATCGTCCCGATGGTTTTTTCCTGACGGTCTTCAATGCGGTTAACGATCGGGTGCAGCGAGGAGCTGGTGTCGTTGATGTAGGAAATTGACCCGTTCGGCGCTACCGCCATGCGGTTCTGGTGGTAAAGGCCGTCTTGCATCACGGCTGCTTTCAGGTCGGCCCAGTCGGCCTGGGTCGGAATGTGAATGCCTTCGAACTGCGCGGCCACTTCAGGGAACTGCGGCGCCCACTCGCGGTTGATGTAGCGGTCAAAGTACGTGCCGTTGGCGTACTTGGAGGCCTTGAAGTTGTGGAACACCTGCTTGCGTTCGCGCGCGATCCGGTTGGAGGCCTTCAACGTGTAGTAGTTCAGCAGCATGAAGTACAGGCTCGTGAAGTCCAGCGATTCAGGGCTGCCGTAGTGCATGTGGTGCTTGGCAAAATAGGTGTGCAGGCCCATGGCACCCAGGCCGATGCTGTGAGCGAGGTCGTTGCCGTTTTGGACGGATGGCACCACATCGATCTCGGAGTGGTCCGTGACGAAGGTCAAGGCGCGCACCATAGCGTCGACACTCTTCTCGAAGTCCGGGGACTGCATCAGGTTCGGAATGTTGGTGGAGCCCAGGTTGCAAGAGACATCCGTACCCATCACATCGTACTCCTGGCGGTTGTTCAGCACGCTTGGTGTCTGCACCTGCATGATCTCGGAGCACAGGTTGCTCATGATGATCTTGCCGGCGACCGGGGAGGCGGCGTTGGCCGTGTCCACGTTCAGAATGTACGGGTAGCCGGATTCCTGCTGGAGCTTGGAGATCTCGGTTTCAAGGTCGCGGGCGCGGATCTTCTTCTTGGTGATGTTCGGGTTGGCGACCAGGTTGTCGTACTCGGCGGTGATGTCGATGTACGAGAACGGCTGGCCGTACTCACGCTCCACGGAGTATGGGGAGAAGAGGTACATGTCGGCGTCGGTGCGGACCAGCTCGTAGAACTTGTCGGGCACGATCACACCGAGGCTGAGCGTCTTCACCCGGTACTTTTCGTCGGCGTTTTCTTTTTTCGCGCCCAAAAAGGCGATGATGTCGGGGTGGAACACGTTCAGGTAAACGACCCCGGCGCCTTGGCGCTGACCCAGTTGGTTGGAGTAGCTGAAACTGTCCTCCAAGAGCTTCATGACCGGCAACACGCCGCTGGCGGCGCCTTGAATGCCCTTGATCGGGGCGCCCCCTTCGCGCAGGTTGGACAGGGTGATGCCGACCCCGCCGCCGATGCGCGACAGCTCCAGCGCGGAGTTGACCGCGCGGCCGATGGCGTTCATGTCATCCGTGATCTGCAACAGGAAACAGGACACCAGCTCGCCGCGGCGGGCGCGGCCGGCGTTCAGGAACGACGGCGTGGCCGGCTGGTAGCGCTGGTGGATCATTTCATCCGCCAGCGTCATCGCGAGCTTCTCATTGCCATCCGCAAAGAACAAGGCGTTGGCAAACACGCGGTCCGGGAAGCCCTCAAGGTACTGCTCGTTGTCGTCGGTTTTGAGCGCGTATTGCGCGTAAAACTTGTAGGCGGCCATGAAGGACTGGAAGGTGAACCCGGCGTCTTGCACAAAGGCGTTGAGTGCTTCCTTGAAGGCGTCGGTGTACTTGGCCAAGAACGCCGCTTCATAGTAGTTGTGGGTCACGAGGTAGTCTAGGCGTTCCTTCAGGGAGTCGAAGCGCATTGTGTTGGGTGCGACGTTTTCCTTGAAGAAGGCGGCCAGCGCCTGTTTGTCTTTTTCAAGCGGAATCTGGCCGTTGACCGGGATGTTGATCTCGTTGTTCAGTTTGAAGTAGGTGACCTGCTCTGGATCGATACTCTTAAGTCCCATGCGTTTCCTCTCCTTGCGGCCCAGTGGGTGGGCCCGTTATAATAGCTAGTGATCCCACCAGCAAAAATGGTTGCCGATGTCAGTATAATACTGTATATTGTGGTTGCGGTCAATGAATTGACTACATATTGATGTTTTGGTGCTGAGCCAAACTTCTACTCTACCATACATGCGCGGATATCTCCAGCGCGGAAAAGGAGCACGCAATGACAATCAATGAGAACTACAAGGCGATCAACTGGGATCGCGTCTCGGATGACGTGGACAAGGCCACGTGGGAAAAGCTGACCGAGCAGTTTTGGCTGGACACGCGCATCCCGGTTTCCAACGACATGGACGACTGGCGCGAGCTGGACAGCACCCACCAGTGGGTCGTTGGGCACGTCTTCGGGGGTCTGACGCTGTTGGACACCGTGCAGAGCCAAGACGGCATGCGTGCGCTGACCCAAGGCGCCATTACGCCTCACGAGAAAGCCGTGCTGAACAACATTCAGTTCATGGAATCGGTGCACGCCAAGTCCTACTCGACGATTTTCTCGACCTTAAACACGCAGACCGAAATCGACGAGATCTTCGACTGGTCCGACTCCGAGGAGTTCCTTCAGAACAAGGCCAAGTGGATCGTGGATCTGTACCGCAACGATCCAGACCCACTGCACAAAAAAGTGGCCAACGTCTTCTTGGAAACCTGCCTGTTCTACTCCGGCTTCTACACGCCGCTGTACTACTTGGGTAACAACAAGCTCAACAACGTGGCCGAGATCATCAAGCTGATCTTGCGTGACGAGTCCGTTCACGGCACCTACATCGGCTACAAGTACCAGGTCGCCTACAACCAGCTGTCCGCCGCCCAGAAGCAGGCGCAAGACGACTGGGCCTACGACCTGCTCTACAAGCTGTACGAAAACGAGCAGAAGTACGCGGCCCTGTGCTACGACCAGGTCGGCTGGACCGATGAAGTGATGACCTTCGTGGAATACAACGCCAACAAGGCGCTGATGAACCTGGGCAAAGACGGCCTGTTCCCAACCACGGCCAGTGACGTCAACCCGATCATCATGAATGGGATCAACACCACCACCTCCAACCATGACTTCTTCTCCCAGGTCGGCAATGGTTACCTGCTGGGGCAAGTCGAGGCAATGGCGGATGACGATTACAACATCGACGTGATCACCGACCCGGAAGAAGGCGACAAGTGATGCTGACACTTTTTTACGTTTCGATCTCTGGCAACACCCGGGCCTTTGCCAAGCGGCTGAGTGCTTACGCGGAAGCGGTGCACGCTAAGGACGCGACGCAGCCGTTGATCAACGCGGTGGAATACACCCCAAGCTTTGATCCGACCGTGCTCGATGGGCCATTCTTTGCGATGGTGCCCACCTACTTGGACGGCGGCGATGGCATCAACAACGGCTACAAGGAAGTCATGACGCTGGATTTTCGCGATGAGCTGGCCGATGCCAACCTCGACAATCTGCTAGGCATCATCGGCAGCGGCAACCGGAACTTCAACGCGCAGTTTGGCCTGACCGCCAAGCACTATGCGCGCCGCTTCAACTCCCCGGTGATCGGCCTGTACGAACTGCGCGGCAACGACGAAGAGGCCGCGCGCATCTACACCACCATGTGCAAGTACCAAGCCGACTTCGCGCGGCGCGGTGTGAAGCGCGCACTGGTGCACTGATCGAATTGAACCCTAAAAGACGGCTGCGGCCGTCTTTTTTGCTACGACGAATTGTCAACTCAAGTGCAACTTTTTACCCAGGTAGACTTCTGATGGTGTCTTCCAGCCTAAGACCTTGCGAG
>NZ_RHOH01000014.1 GCF_003946115.1 Lacticaseibacillus daqingensis
GCAATGTTTTAATTCTCTTCGATTCAAGATCGAAGACCCTATCACATTTACGAAACTTTGTTCAGTTTTCAAAGGACTACTTTGCCTTGCGACAACTTTTATATTATATCAAGTTGTGCAAGTCGTTGTCAACAACAAGTTTGAAAAACTTATTTGGCGAACGTTATGTTTCGTTCGCGACAACTTTTGTATCTTACCAAGCGCGGCGCCCTCTGTCAAACACTTTTTTTATGTTTTAGAAGGCGGCGCCGGTGTTATCAAAAAGACAACTTTGATATCATACCAAGGGAGGTGGCGTGCGTCAACCACTTTTCATCAAGAAATCAAAGAAGGTGTTTATGTTGGATGATCCTCACACATGGGACGACTTTGCGCCGACCTACGCCGCAGTGCAGCGGGAGTCGCGCCTCCCCATCGAACAGGACGTCACCGCCGCGCTGGCCGCCCGATGGCCGCTGACTGGCTGGACCGTGGCCGATGTCGCCGGTGGCACCGGCCGCTACGCTCGCCCCCTGGCGGCCCACGCCCAGCAGGTCACGCTGATCGATTGGTCGGCCGGGATGCTGAAAGAGGCGCAGCACGCCCTGTCTGATCTGCCCAACGTCCACTACCGCCAGGCCGACTGGCGCACACTGCCCGCCGCGCCACTGGCGGACTTGGTGTTCGTCAGCCAGCTGCCCACCCTGACGGCCGCGCAGCTGCCGCGGCTCACCGGACTGGCCCGGCATGCGGTGGCGCTCAATGTTCAAAGCGCGGCCTGCAACAGCTTGCTGGTCGCCATGGCCGCGGCGCTCGGGCTGCCCGTGCCGGTGACGCCCCAGGCCGACCCACAACATGTCGCTACGCTGCAAGCGGCCCTGCCGGTTGCTGCCGAGACGCGCACCTTCAGCTATCAGCTGACCGACCAATACGCGGTCAGCGACTTACTGGCCGCCTTTGCGCGCCCCTTTTCGCTTCGGGAAGCCCGGGCGCTTGCGCAAGCGGTCAGCAACCAGCCTGACGCGAATCTGTTGTTGCCGGTGACGCTGACCTACACGTTTCAGTTGTGGACCTGGGCCACCGATAAGTGACCGCAAAAAGCTCGCGATGCCGCCAACCACTTGGGCGCACCGCGAGCTTTTTGACTGCTTACTTGTTCTGCAGGTTCTCGATGTTGATGCGGGTATCGACCCAGCTGTCATCGTAGAAGCCTGTTTCATGTGAAACCAGCACCACCGCCCCAGGAAAGGCCTTGAGCCCCGCCTGAAGCGCGTGCTTGGTATCATCGTCCAGGTGGTTGGTCGGCTCGTCCATCACCAAGATGTTGCTGGGCTGCAGCATCAGGTCGGCGAGCTTCACTTTGCTTTGCTCGCCCCCGGACAGCAGCTGAAGCGGCTTATCCATCTCCTCACGGGTCAGGGCGGTGCGCGCCAGCACCTGACGCAGCGGGCGCTGACTCAGCGCCGGGTACTTGCCCATCAAAAACTGCAACGGCGTCTGCTTAGGGATCGCCCAGTCCAGCTCCTGCTCAAAGTACCCGAAGTGAACGTTGTCGGCGATCGACACGCCCCCTCCCAGCGCCTTCAGCTGGCCGAGGATGGTTTTGAGCAGCGTCGACTTGCCGATCCCGTTGAACCCCTCCAAGGCGATCACCTCATCGCGGGCGATGGAAAAATTGATCGGGGCCAGCAACGGCTGATCGTACCCGACCACCAGGTTGTTGACGTCCACCAGGATCTGGCGCTGCCCCTCCTGGTACGGAAAGGTCAGGTGGGCCTTGGCGCGGTTGCCTGGCGGGGTGAGGCGCTCAACGTGGGCCAGCTGCTTCTCGCGGCTGCGCGCCGCGGTGGCGCGGGAACCCGCTTTGAACTTACGGATAAAGGCCTCGGTTTTTTGGATCTGCGCCTGCTGCTTGGCGTAAGCCTTCAGGTAGGTCTCGTGGTCGGCCTCCTTTTGGCGCATCGCCTGGTGCAGGGCGCCCGTGTACTTCGTGATCTGGCCGAACTCGATGTCCAGGATCGCGTTGGTGACGTTCTCCAGAAAATCAAAATCATGCGAGATGACAATGAAGGCGCCCTCGAAGTTCTGCAGCCACTCGGTCAGCCAGGCGATGTGGCTGACGTCTAGGTAGTTGGTCGGCTCGTCCAGTAGCAGCATGGCCGGTTTCTCCAATAGAAGCTTCGCGAGGATGATCTTGGAGCGCTGCCCACCGGACAGCGCGTCCACCGGGTGATCCAGGCCGATGGCATCAAGCCCCAGCCCGGTGACCACGGTCGCGATGCGCGTATCCACTTCATAGAAGTCGTTGGCCTCCAGCTCCTGTTGCAGCGTGCCGGCCTTGGCCAGCAGCTCGTCGTCCATCGTGGTCGCGTAGTCGGCGTAGATCTGATTCATCTTGGCTTCCTTGGCGTACAGGGCTGCGAAGGCCGTGTGCAAAAACGCCCCGACCGTCTGGCCCGGTTGCAGGTTGACGTACTGATCCAGGTAGCCGATGTGCAGGTGCCGCTGCCAGATGATCTTGCCGGCGTCTGGCTCAAGCGCCCCGGTCAAAATTTTGATCAGCGTGCTTTTGCCGACCCCGTTCTGCCCGACAACCCCGAGGTGATCGGCTTGGTTCACTTGAAAACTGGCGTCTTGGTAAAGCTGCTTATCTAAGAAGCGTTGCGATAACCCGGTCACGGTCAAAACACTCATCTTGCGGCCCTCTTTCATTGAAATTTTCAGAAAAACATTCGATCCACCCTACCATACCCCCTGTCACTTTGCAATCGTCCGCGCCTGCAGATGGTCGGCGCCGCCCTTGCCAGCCTTGGCTCAAGCACATTCTTTGCCTTTTTCATTCGTGACTTAAATAATGGCAGTAATCACTGATGAAGGAAGTGGCAAAATGGCTCTCACAGATTCACGCTTGACCCATGGCATCATCGGCGCGGCGATCGGCGATGCGCTCGGCCTCCCGGTGCAGGGGCAAACCGCTGCCGAGCTGGCGCTCGACCCGGTCACCAATATGCGCAGCTATGGCACCTACGCACTGCCCGCCGGCGTTTACTCCGACGAAACGGGGCTCAGTCAGGCCAGCCTGGCGGCGCTTGCCACCGGTTTTGACCCCGAGATCCTGATGGCGGCCTACCGCGACTGGGCCAAGGCCACCGCCTACGCGCCGGTTAACGGGCCCAAAACCGACATCTGGCCCAGTGTGGCCGCGGCGGTCGCTGGTCGCACACCCAGTGCGCCGGACGCCGATCCCGGCGGCTTGATCCGCACCCTACCGCTGGGCTATTACCTGTTTCACCACTACGGCCCGGACCTGTACGCGGACCCCGCGGCCTTGCCGGTCCTCACCGCCTTCGTCGCGCTGACCAACCCAGGCCCAGCCAATCAGCTGGCCAGTGCCATCTACGCGCAAAGCGTTATGCGCCTATTGGCCGGGGACCCGCTGCAGGACGCGTTGAAGCAAAGCCTCGCCAGCGTTTTGGCGCACAACGAGGCGGTGCCCGCCGCGCTCGACTTTCGCATGCTGACCCTGCTGGATGCGCCCACTGCGGCCACCATGGCGGAAGCCGCGCCGACGCCACGCAACGTGCTGGGCGTGGTGCTGTACGCGCTGCAAAGTACCACGGACTACGCGTCGGCCACACTGGCTGCGGTCAATGCGGGGCACTTCACGGATACGTTCGGAGCGCTGACGGGCGGCCTTGCCGGGCTCGGCTATGGCTACCTGAGCATCCCCCACCACTGGTGCCTGCTGCTCACCAAGTACGGCGAAATCGTTGCACGGGTTCGCACCGCAGAGCGCTCCGGCAATTTCCCGCGCTATGATTGACCCGTTAAATTAATCGGCCAATGTGTTATGCTTAAAAAAACTGGTTGTGAGGTGTGGCTTGTGGATAAGGAAAAAGGCGGCTTTGGCCGTTGGTTAATTGAATTCGTCGTCCTGGTTGTCGTGGTGGTGCTGGGCACCCAACTGCTGATCAAGTACGTCATCAGTAAGGACATCGTGCAAGGCACCTCGATGCAGCCGACGCTGCAGGACGGCGACCGGCTGTACTCCCTGCGGCACAAGACCGTGAAGCGCAATGACATCGTGGTGATCGACGCACCGGACGCACCGGGTGAGCTGTACATCAAGCGCGTCATCGCGATGCCCGGTGACACCGTCAGCGTCAAAAACGAGACGCTGTACGTCAACGGCAAAGTCCAAAAGCAACCTTACCTCAACCAAAAATTCATGAAACAGGAGATCGCCGCCTGGGCCAAGGCGCAAGGCGTGATCGCCAGCAGCGTGAAGTTCACGCAGGACTTCAACATCCAGACGCTGGCCGCGACCAAGCGCGCCACCGTGCCGGCCAACAGCTACTTCGTGATGGGCGATAACCGCCTAGTGTCCCACGACGGCCGGGCGTTTGGCTTTATTAAGAAGAACAAAGTGCAATCCGTCGTTGTTTGGCGTTACTGGCCGCTAAACAAGATGACCATTTACTAAAACCATTCAGACGCGCCTCGGAGCGCGTTTTGTTTTGCGCCAAAACCCGGGTCCACCGCAGAAATCCAGCAAACCGCTTTCATTTTTAAGTCAATTCTGCTAAGCTACACCTATCTTAATGACACTAGGGGTGCCGCCATTAGCGGCTGAGATGTGCCTGTTCGGTGCGATCCCTTCGAACCTGTAAGTTAGCACTTACGTAGGAAAGTGTCGCACACGCCTTGGCGCCGCGACTCTTTGTGGCGCCTTTTTTGATGCCGCGCCCCGGGTTCGGGTCACAGCCGCTGTTGTCTCACCACCCTGAGGAGGTTTCCCATGAATTCCGAGTTACTCGCACAATTGCAGGCGCAGCACCCACTCGTGGTCAACTACGCCAACTTCGTCACCCCCGGCTTCGTTGCCAACGGCCTCAACGCCTTGGGGGCCAGCCCCATCATGACCTTGGCTCAAGAGGAGGCGCTGGCCTTGATGATCCCGGCCAACGCCTTGGTCCTCAACCTCGGCACGATCAACACCGCCGATATGCCACTGGTGCTGGCCTTGGCAGAAGCCGCCGCCAGCTTGGCCAAACCCATCGTCTTGGATCCGGTGGCGGTTGGGGCCACCGCGTTTCGCGCCCAGGCGGCTGAGCGCCTGCTGCGCGACTACCCGATCACGGTGATCCGCGGCAATGCCGGTGAGATCGCCTTTTTGGCCGGTATCGAGGCAACCGCCAAAGGCATCGACGCCGGCGCGACCGCCGAGGCACCAGCCACGCTCGCGCAACGCTGCGCCGCACGCTACGACTGCACCGTGGTGGTCAGCGGTCCCATCGATGTCATCGCCACCGGCCACAACTTGGCCACCGTCTACAACCAGACGCCCCTTTTGCCGGCCGTCGTGGGCTCCGGCGACCTGCTCTCCAGTCTCATTGGGGCCTACCTCGGGCTGACGACTGACCCCTTCGAGGCCGCGTTGGTCGGTGCCGCCACGCTGGGGGTTGCGGGTGAAATCGCCGCCAGCCACCTGCAAGCGACGCAGGCCGGCACCTTTGCCGCCAACCTGATGGACGCGCTGGCCGGCATGACCACTGAAACGCTCAACCAGCGGGCCCGCTACGAAGCCGCCCGACACGCCTAACCCCTTGGGCGCAACGCCCACACCAAGAAAGTGTGATCTCGATGAAACAATTTCCGCAAGCATTAACCATTGCCGGTTCCGACTCCGGCGGCGGTGCCGGCATGCAGGCCGACCTCAAAACGATCCAGTCCCGCCACGTCTTCGCGACCACGGTGCTCGTCGCCGTCACCGCGCAAAACACGCTCGGCGTCCAAGATGCGCTCGCTCTGCCCCCCGCGCTGATCGATGCGCAGTTCGCCGCCCTGGCTGACGACCTCGCCATTCGCGCGTGCAAAACCGGCATGCTCGCTGACGTGCCCACCGTGCAGGCCGTGGTCGCCAACCTCAAGCGCTACGATTTTGGCCCCTTAGTCGTTGACCCCGTGATGATCGCCAAGGGTGGGGCCCCGCTTTTGACCGAAGACGCCATTGCCGTGGTGCGAACGGCACTGTTCCCACTGGCAACGCTGGTGACCCCGAACCTACCGGAAGCCGAAAAGCTGGCCGAGATGCCGATCACCAACCGCGCCGCGATGCAGCGCGCGGCCACGGTATTGATGACGCTGGGCCCCAAAAATGTGATGATCAAAGGTGGCCACCTCGATGACGATGATTCCGCCAGCGACTATGTGCGCCTAGCAGACGGAAGCGCGTTTTGGCTCCCGGCCAAGCGCATCGCCACGCGCCGCACCCACGGCACCGGGGACACCTTGTCCGCGTGCATCACGGCCGAGCTGGCCAAGGGGCGGCCGCTGGCCAGTGCGATCCGCACCGGCAAAGCGTACGTCGAGGCCGCGATCCGCGAGGGCATCATCGTCGGCCACGGGCATGGCCCGCTGAATCACTGGGCTTACCCGGAGGCCGCGAATGAAGACTAGCACGCGCGATAATGCCTTACTCTGGTTCGGCGCCGCCATCAGCCTCGCCGAGATCCTGTCGGGCACGTTGTTGGCCCCGCTGGGCATCGCCCGCGGCCTGCTGGCGATCCTGCTCGGTCACCTCATCGGTGGCGGTCTGATGTACGGGTGTGGCCGCATCGGAGCTCAGCGCCAGCTACCCGCGATGGCCACCACCGCGACCGCGTTTGGCCGGCGTGGCGCCCAGTGGTTCGCCGCGCTCAACACCGTGCAGCTACTGGGCTGGACGGCTGTGATGATCGTCACCGGTGCGCAGGCCGCCCAAGTGTTCTGGCCGCTGTCTCTGAGCTTTTGGGCCGTGGCGATCGGGGCGATCATCGCCTTGTGGCTGCTCATCGGGCTACAGGACCTCGGCAAATGGAACACCGTCGCCGTGGCCGCCTTGCTGATCGCGGTCGTGTTCCTCAGTGCCCGCTTTCTCATCCACGGTGGCGCCGTAACGCCTAGCGGTTCATTAAGTTTCGGGGCGGCGCTGGAGCTAACGATCGCCATGCCGCTGTCGTGGCTGCCCCTGATCGCCGATTACACCAGCCAGGCGGCCCACCCCCAGCGCGCCAACACCGTTAGCGTCTGGGTCTACAACGCGACCAGTAGCTGGATGTTTGCCATCGGCCTGGCCGGGGCCGTGCTGACCGGCCAGACGTCGATCGCCGGGCTGATGCAGGGCTTTGGCCTGGGGCTGGTGGCGCTGGTGGTGATCATCCTCTCGACCATCACCACCACGTTTTTGGACGTCTACTCCGCCGGGGTCAGCGCTGCCTTGCTGACCCACCTGCCGGCCAAATGGCTGGCGCTGGCCGTCACCCTCGGGGGCACCGCCATTGCGATCTTCGTGCCGCAATCGGCCTATGCCGACTTTCTGTACTGGATCTCGGCCGTTTTCGTCCCCTTGGCCGTGATCCAGATCGTCTGCGCTGCGCTGCATCAGCGGACAACGGCCGCCTAGGACTGGCCCAACCTGCTGCTGTGGGCAGTGGGCGTGGCCTTGTACCGCTTCTTTCTCGCCCACATCACTCGCCTGGGCAGCACCCTGCCGACCATTGCACTCATTGCAGCATTGACCTTGATTTTGAACTGGAGGCGTCGCCATGTTAGCTGATGATTTGACCCTTTACGCCGTCACCGACCGTCACTGGCTCAACGGCCGCACCCTGGCCGACTGCGTTCAGCAGGCGCTGGCCGGGGGCGCCACGATGATCCAGCTGCGGGAAAAGCACCGCGACGATGCGGCGTTCATTCAAACCGCACGAACCCTGCAGCCGCTGTGCGCCCAAGCGCATGTGCCGCTGATCATCAATGATAACCTCGCCGTGGCACAGGCCGTGGCCGCTGATGGCCTGCACATCGGGCAAAATGATCAGGCCGCCGTAGCGGTTCGAGCGGCTCTGCAACCGCATCAGTTGCTCGGCGTCTCGGCCCAAACCGTGGCGGAGGCGGTGGCCGCCGAAGCCGCCGGGGCGGACTACCTTGGCGTGGGCGCCGTGTTCGCCACCGCCACCAAACCCGATGCAGTGGACGTGTCGCTCACGACCCTCGCGGCGATCACCGCCGCCGTTTCGATCCCGGTCGTCGCGATCGGTGGGATCAACGAAACCAACCTGAGCCAGCTCGCCGGCCGCGGCATCGCCGGCGTGGCTCTGGTCTCAGCCATTTTTGCCGCCACCGATATCCAGGCCCAAACCGCAGCGCTGCGGCAACAGGTCGCCGCGGTACTGGCCTAGCCGAACCACGCCCAAAAAGCCCGTGAGATGTTTCCCGGGTTTGGCCACAAGCCAAATCTAGGGACATCTCACGGGCTTTTTGCGGCCCATTCATCTGGGTCAGGCGCGCTGGTTGCGGTCGTAATCCGCGCGCACGTTGGCGTAGAAACCGGCGGTGACCAGCTGCAGGTACGGGTTGATCAGCAGGTCAAACAGGTGCAGCGTGAGGTTCTTGAGGATGAACCAGCCCAGCAGGGAGAGTTGCAGGACGAACAGCTCGAACTTGTTGCCGCTCATGATGCGCCAGGAATCACCCAGTGCGGTGAAGATGCCGTACGGTTTGCCGGTTTCACGGCCATCGTAGTAGGCGTAGTACGCCATGCTTAACCCGAACGTCAGCAGGATCCCCGGCACGATCAGGGCCACGATCCCCATGCCGATCAGCAGGCTGGACACGAGCCAAAGCCACAACAGACCGAAGAAGTAGCGGCCATTGAAGGTGCGGAACACCGCCTTGAAGGGGCTGAAGCTGGTCACTTTGCCCCGGGCGACGTCCAGCGCCGTGAAGGCCACCCCTTGGGTGAACCAGAGGCCAACCAGACCCTGCATCATCTGGCGGTTCGCGCCATTGTTTTTCCCCGTGTAATAATCGACAAAGTTTTCGGGGTTGGCCGCGATGTTTTGCACCCCAAACTTGGTGATCGTTTCAAATGCCAGCCAGACGCCAAAAACGGCAAAGGCCAGGCCGATCAGCCATGGGATCAGGTTGGCCATGATGAGGTCGCGGTACACCGTGCCCTCGTGCAGCTGTTGCTTCGCGCGGCGCTTGATGTCGCGCCGCGTCAGTAAATGGTCCTCCATGAATTGCGTTCCTCCTCTATATAACTAGCGGTTGACCTTGATCGGCATTTCCGTCGAAACAGGGCGCTTGGCCCGGATCAACTGTTGAATGCGCCACAGCGCGGACAGCTGCTGGGGCAGCGCGCCCAGCACCCCGAGGGACTGCGTGGCGGAGTCGGCCCGCACCACGTGATGGTACCCGGGCCGGCCGCGGAAGAAAAAGCGGCTGGTCATCAGCGCATACTCGGTGGTGAACAGCTCGTCTTCCATAATGGTGACCGTTTCGTCAAACCGCAAGTGCCCCGCCTCAATGACGCTGCGTCGGTAGATTTTGTTCCATAGATAGCCGCGGATCTGCCCCACCGGTGCCAGCATGCCGCGCAGCAACTGCCGCCGGGACAACTCACGGTCCACCAGCAGGCGTTGCGGCAGCGGCTTGGGCTGCGGGGCATCAATGTAGAACGGGCAGGTCACCAGATCGTACGGTCCGGCCTCAAGCGCCGCAACAAACGCCGCAATGGTGTGCGGGGCCAGCCAGTCATCGCCGTCCATGAAGGCCACGTAAACCCCGGTCGCCACCGCCAGGCCCGCATTGCGGGCCGCGGACACGCCGCGGTTTTGCCCCAGGTACACCGGCACCACCCGCTTGTCCGTGGCCGCCAGCTGCGCAATGATGGCCGCCGAGTCATCGGTCGACCGGTCGTCCACCAGAATCAGCTCCAGTGCCGTGTAATCCTGGGCAATCAGGCTTGCCAGGCTGCGCTTGAGGTACGGCGCAAGGTTGTAGATCGGTACGATGACCGAAACCAGAGGGGTCAAATGCCCACCACCATTTCTTTAATCTGCCCAATCAAACTGGGCCTCGCCTCCACTGTACCAGACTCACCTGTCGGCCGTGTTGCCACGCCCTAAACTTAACGCACGGTTAAGCATTCGCGGCCAACAGGCTGGTGTGCGGAGCAAACCAGCCCCGCTCGCTGGCGGTCAGCGGCCGCTCCGTGATCAGCGTGTCGATCGCATCCAGCGCAAAGCCGCGATACGGCGCCTGGATCTGGAACTTCTGCGTCTCCGACACGACCACGACCTGCCGCGCGGCCTCGGCCAGTGTCGCCTTGACCTCGGCATCATCCGCGTATGGGAAGTACACCCCGTCTTGGGCGATCGCGGTGGCCCCGATGAATGCCGCGTCAAAGGCAATGCGGCTCAGCTCAGCGAGGCTTTGTGGCGCAAAGAAGTAGCGGCCGTGGTGGTTAAGCTTACCACCCAACACCCGCAACGTCACGTCACTTTTGACCGACAGCGCGATGGCGTTATCCAGCGAGTGTGTATAGATGGTAACTTCCCCATCGATGCTTTGCGACAGCTTCAACAGCGTCGTCGAATCATCCACGAAGTACACACCACCCGGCTTGATCAGCGCCAAGGCGCGGGAGGCCATCGCGGTTTTCTCCGCCGAAAAAAGCTTCAGGCGCTCGGAATAGCTCGGCACCGTGTGCCCGAACGTCAGCGAAACGATGCCGCCGCGCGTCCGCCGACCGGCGCCGCTGTCCGCCAAGGCGACAATGTCACGGCGCGCGGTGTCACGGGACACGCCCACCGCGTGCATGATGTCTTCGATGCTCAGTTCCTTGCGCTCGGCCAGCAAGCGTTTGATCTCCTCGAACCGTTTTTCCCGGTACATTGTCACCAAAACCACCCCAAATTCGTCAGTCATGTTACGCCCATTATACCTGAAAACGGTCTTGACGGGGCTCTCGACCGGCAGACTGTACAAATTTGCAATGGGCACAGTTCCCACTTTTGTCATCAAATTGACCCATAAGGGGGACGAATCGGCTAATTTAGTCCCGCAATTTAGTTTTGACGCCCCACTTTGACGAAAAAGCGTCGTGATTCCGGTTACAAAAAAATTTCTCCCAAGCTTTATTACGCTGGTGTAACAATGTGTCAGAAAAACCCGTTTTTGTAAAGTCACTGGTATTTGCGTGACATATCAGCTCGATATACTTCAGTCAGTTAATCAGGAGAAACTTATCAAACGCCTATAGGAGTGACTTTTATCAAAATCACAAAACCGAATCTGATCGCCTTGACCTTTATCACGGTTCTCGGCATGCTGTTCGCCGTTTACGCCAGCACGCAACCCGTTGAAGCGATCGAACAACCCACTGCCGCACAACACCAAATCAACCTCGAAAACCAGACCCCGGCTGCCAAGGCAACCGCTAAGACCCTGGTGGCCAGCCAGAAGTTCCAGGCCGGCCCACACGTCGCCGTCATGAACAACGCCGGCAACCCGTTCAATGAGACGGAGAACCGACTCGCCGCGGAAGCCGCCGCTAAGGCAGCCGCTGAGCAGGCCGCCCAAGAAGCCGCCGCCAAAGCCGCCGCGGAAGCGCAGGCAGCCGCCGAGCGCGCCGCGCAACAGGCCGCAGCGCAAAAGGCTGCGCAGGCCAAAGCGGTTCAACTCGCGGCCGTCACCACGGCCGGGCGCACGCTCAGCCAGACCTTCAAGGTTACCTTCTACGATCCCGCCGTACTGGGCTCCAGCATGGGTTACGGCGGCATCGCGGCGAACCTCGGCGTCCTGCCTCGCGGGACCCGCGTCCGCATCCAGATGTCCAACGGTCAGACGTTAGTTCGCACCGTGAACGATACCGGTGGCTTCGCAGCCGGCAACCCTTACCAGATCGATGTCGCCATGCCGAACAACCAGATCCCGTCTGCCGGCGTCCTGAGCGCCACGATCACCATTCTCTAAGCGAATCGAACCCCAGCCGCGGCTGGGGTTTTTTAATGCGCTGCCCCCGCTTGAAACTTTCTGTGAAAAAGCGCAAATAAATTGCTTGACACACACCGAATTTTAATTTAAAGTCATGACAACACTTAAAGAGACGAAGCGTAGCAGAGTAACAGCGTCACGTCATGTCAGTGAGCCGCGGTCAGTGAGAAGCGGTGATGGCAGCGCTGTGAAGGTAGGCTACAAGTTGTCGCGGTGACTGCGGAAGCCGCGAACGGGATTGCGCCCGTTATAGCAATGGCGTCTCACTGGGATCCGGACCCGGTGGCACGCTTAGAGGTCGGTTTGGTGACGAATCGACGAATTAAGGTGGTAACGCGCAATCGGCGCCCTTAGCAAAAATAATTTGCTAGGGGCGCTTTTTTTGTCTCTTGCACCCACATTCTGGAGGTTAAACACATGACACAGTCAAAATTATCCAAAAAACAGATCATCATGCTCGGCTCAATGCTGTTCGGCCTGTTCTTCGGCGCCGGCAACCTGATCTTCCCCATTCACCTGGGGCAACTCGCCGGCGGCAACTGGCTCCCTGCCACCCTCGGCTTCATCATCACCGCCATCATCCTACCGCTGCTGGCGATTCTGGCCATCTCGATGACCGAAAGCGACAGCATGTACAACCTGGCGCGCCCGGTCGGCCACGCCTTCGCCCTATTCTTCCTGATCGCCACCCACGCCACGCTGGGGCTGCTCATCGCCTCCCCCCGCACGGCCGCGACCTCGTTTGAAATCGGCATCCTGCCCTTCATCCCCAAGGGCAGCGAGCAGATCAGCCTGCTGATCTACTCCGCGCTGTTCTTCCTCATCACCTACTTCATGTCCCGCAACCCCAACAAGATGCCCAGCTACGTCGGTAAGCTGCTCAACCCGCTGCTGTTGATCCTGCTGGCCGTGGTGTTCATCGCCGCCTTCCTGATTCGCGGTGACGGTGGGACGCTGCTTTCAACCACCCACGCCACCGCCGCCACCAGCAACCTGACCAATGGCTTCCTGCAGGGCTACAACACGATGGACGCGCTCGCCGGCCTCGGCTTTGGGGTCACCATCGTTGCCGCGCTCAAGGCCTTTGGCATCGCGAACGCCAAGGAACGCTCCAAGGACGTGGCCAAGGTTGGCGCCATCTCGATGGGACTTGAAGCCATCATTTACGCGCTACTCATCATGCTGGGCGTGATCTCCCTGAACTTCACCAAGCTGTCAGCCAACGGTGGCACCGCCTTTTCCACCATCATGACGCACTACACCGGCACGATCGGTACCGGGATCCTCGCGGCCATGGCGATCATCGCCTGCCTGACCACTTCGATCGGGCTGGTCACCTCATTTTCCCAGGACCTCGGGCACCGGTTCCCCAAGATCGGCTTCCACCGCTTCCTGATCGGGACCTCCATTGGCTCCTTTTTGATCGCTAACTTCGGGCTCGATAACATTGTGGCCCTGTCCACGCCGATCCTGATGCTGCTGTACCCACTGGCGATCGCCCTGATCATCCTTGGCATGCTGCACCCGTTCATTGGTAAAAATCGCCTGATCTACCAATGCACCATCGGCCTGACCCTGATCCCGGCCATCCTTGACGCGATCCACGCACTGCCAAGCTTCATCGGCAACCTCGGCCTGTTCAAGGCCATCAACGGCTTTGGCAGTCACTACATTCCGCTGTTTGACCTCAGCATGGAGTTCCTACCGTTCATGCTGGTCGGCCTGATCGGCGGCATCCTGCTCGCCAAGCTGCTGGGCCAGCCGATGCATGACACCCAGCTGGAACCGCTGGAAGCCGGCCACTAGGCCACCGGGCCGCACCGTTCCCTTCCATATGAAGGAGACGGTGCGGTTTTTGTGTGGCGCACTGTGTTAGAATATGAAGCAACGATGAGAATATGGAGATGATCAGTTTGGAACAATTACCCACCCGCGATGCCGTCCCTGAAGCCCTGACATGGGACCTGACGAAGATTTTTGCCACCGATGCCGATTGGGAGGCGGCCTACACCGCCGTCACCGCGCAGGCTGAGCAGACCAGCCAGCTGGCCGGCACGCTCGGTCAAAGCGCCACGGCGCTGGTTGCCGGCCTGGACGCCGTGTTTGCCACCAGCCGCGCGCTTGAGAATGTCTACGTCTATGCGTCCATGAAAAGCGACCAGGACACCGCCAACGCCCAGTACCAAGGCTACAAGGCCAAGGCGCAGGCGCTGATCGCCAAGGTCTCGGCACAGATCGCCTTCTTGGAACCCGAGATCCTGGCCATTCCGGCAGCCACGCTGACCGACTGGCAGCAGGCCACCCCGGCACTGGCACCTTACGCCCACACGTTGGACAAGCTGACCAAGACTCGCGCCCACGTGCTGTCGGCGCAAGAAGAGGCCCTGCTGTCGGCTGCCGGCGATGCCTTGGGTGCCTCCCGAGCAACCTTCAACGTGCTGAACAATGCGGAGCTGCCGTTCGGCGTCGTCACCGATGACAAAGGCAACCAACGCCAGCTTTCCAACGGGGTCTACGGGCAGCTGATCCGCTCGACCCAGCGGCCGGTGCGCAAGGAAGCCTTCCAGACGCTGTTCAAGGCCTACACCGACTTCAAGGGCACCTTTGCGGCGACCCTGGCCGGCGAAACCAAGCGCCACAACTTCAGCGCAACGGCGCACCACTACCCATCCGCCCGCGCGGCCGCCATGGCGCACAACGACATCCCAGAGGCCGTGTTCGACACGCTGCTGGCCCAAGTCAACGCGCACCTGCCGCTGTTGCACCGCTACGTGGCCCTGCGCAAGCGGCTGCTCGGGCTCGATGACCTGCACATGTACGACCTTTACACCCCACTGACCGGTGAAGCCCCGCTGTCATACACCTTCGAGGAAGCCAAGGCTGTGGCGCTTGAAGCGCTGGCCCCGCTAGGTGACGACTACCTGGCGCATGTGCACGAGATTTTTGACAACCGCTACATTGATGTCGTGGAAAACCAAGGCAAGCGCTCCGGTGCATACTCCGGCGGCGCCTACGACACGCCACCGTACGAGCTGCTGAACTGGCAGGACGGCCTGGATGCGCTGTTCACCCTCGTTCACGAAACCGGCCATTCCGTACACTCTTGGTACACCCGCCACAACCAGCCGTTCGTCAGCGGTGACTACCCGATTTTTGTCGCCGAGATCGCCTCAACGTCTAATGAAAACCTGCTGACGGACTACTTCCTGAAGACGCAACCCGATCCAAAAGTGCGTGCCTACGTGCTCAACCACTACCTCGACGGCTTCAAGGGCACCGTGTTCCGCCAGACCCAATTCGCCGAGTTCGAGCACTGGATCCACGAACAGGATGCCGCCGGTGCGCCGCTGACCGCGGACGCCATGGCCACCTTCTACGGCGACCTGAACGCGCGCTACTATGGGCCAGACGTCGCCCGTGACCCTGAGATCGCGCTGGAATGGGCACGCATCCCGCATTTCTACATGAACTACTACGTCTACCAGTACGCCACCGGGTTCGCCGCCGCGTCCACCCTGGCCAGCCGTATCAGCGCCCAGACGCCAGGCGCAGTCGACAAGTACATCGGCTACCTGAAGTCCGGCAGCTCCAAGTACCCGATCGACACGATGAAAACCGCCGGCGTTGACATGACCCAACCGGATTACCTGGAAGCGGCCTTCGCCGTGTTCGAGGCGCGCCTCGACGAGTTCGAACAGTTGATTCAGGCGAGTGAGCAGGCGTAGACTGGCGGCAAGCTGACGAAATATCGGCGGACATGTATACTGGGGTCTGTTTTAGTATGCCGGACTCCAGTCCAGCCAGTGCCGCTTCCAGCTCCGGCGGGTGGCGGCGGAACGCGTGGGGCTCTCTGGAGCTAAAGTGCGGTCTCCAGACCCGCCCTTGCTGTAAGCCGGCAATGTTCGCGGCCTAAGCAATGCTACCCCTCAAGCCTGATCTCAGACGCAATCGTATTTGCGAGCATTCTGACGAAATTGACTTGTTACCGATCTTTCTGCCTTGCTTCCGTTCGGCTGCGCCTCGCTCCGCAGCAGGGCGTGCTTACTTCTTTCCAGTCTTCGTCGAGCGCCGCAAAGCAACGCAGGCGTGTCTAGCTACGCACAAACACTCGCGCCTAAGTACGGGCGCAAGCACCAGTCCTAGGCTAGCCATCCTGCTAAGTGCGCTTTGCTCTGGATTTCTTCGTCGAGCTACGTGGCGCAACGCGGAAGCGGCTAGCTACGCACAAGCACTCGGGCCTAAGTACGGGCCCAAGCACTTGTGCTAGGCTACCCGTCCCGCTAAATGCGCGCCACTTCGCTCTGGATTTTTAGGAGGTCTCATATGCAAATTGGGTTTATCGGCACCGGGGTCATGGGCACCGGGATTATCTCAAACTTACTCAAGGCAGGGCACTCGCTCACGGTTTACAACCGCACGAAGGCCCACGCGCAAACGGTGCTGGACCGCGGCGCGACGTGGGCGGATACGCCCAAAGCCGTTGCCGAAGCCAGCGAGATCGTGATTTCGATCGTCGGTTTTCCGCAAGATGTCGAGCATGTCTACTTCGATGAAGCCGGCGTGTTCGCTGGCGTTCACGCCGGCCAGGTCGTCATCGACATGACCACCAGCACCCCGAGCCTCGCGCGCACGATTGCCGAAACGGCGGCCCAGCGCGGCGCCATCGGCCTAGATGCGCCGGTGTCCGGCGGCGACATTGGCGCCAAAAACGGCACGCTGACGATGATGCTTGGGGGAGATTCGGCCACGGTCAAGCGGCTGACCCCGATCTTTGAGGCGGTCGCCACCTCCATCAACTACTTCGGCCCCGCCGGCCAGGGGCAGCACGCCAAGATGGCCAACCAGATCATGATCGCCGGCACGATGACCGGCCTGACCGAGATGCTCGTGTACGCCAAGGCGGCCGGGCTCGACCAGGCGCAGGTAATCAAAACCGTCAGCGGCGGCTCTGGCGATAACTGGAGCATGGACAACTACGGGCCGCGCATCTTGGCCGGTGACTACACCCCGGGCTTTTTCATCAAGCACTTCGTCAAGGACCTGCGCATCGCGCTGGCCGAGGCTGACCAGATGGGCCTCGACCTGCCGGCAACGAAACAGGCCAAGGCGCTGTACCAGGCGATGGTCGACAACGGCCAGGGTGATCTGGGCACGCAGGGGCTGATCCTCAGCTACTGACCCAACTAAAAAACGGTGACCGCTTCCGCAAAGGAAACGGCCACCGTTTTTTAATTAGTCGCGCCGCCGGTGCACCAGCAGTGCCGCGAAGTAAAACACGCACTCGATGGCGGCGATGAAGAACGTGACCGGCCAATTGGTGTAGTAACCCAGCACTAGCCCACTCCAGACGCCGATCAGCGCGGCGGCCACGGAGATGACCAGCATCTGTGGGAGCGTGCGGCCGAGGTATTTAGCCACGGCCGGCGGTAACGTCAGCAGGATGAAGACCAGCAGGCTGCCGACGATCTGCGCGCCGATGGAGACGGACACCGCCAGGATCAGCAGGAAGTAGATCCCGATCACATTGCGCCGCAGCCCCTGAGCGGCCGCGCCGACCGGATCGAAGGAGTCAAAGGCCAGGCTGCGAAAGGCCACGCTCATCGTCACCAGCACCAGCGCGGCCAGCGCCACCAACTGCCAGACGTCCGCCCGCGAGATGCCAATGATGCTGCCGAACAGGATCGTGGTCGCGTAGCTGGAGCTTTTGGCCGACAGCGCGAGGAACAAGATCCCAAGCCCCGTGAACAGGCTGGACACCGCACTGATGGACGCCTCCCGCCGGCTGGCCCGCACGGACAGCTTGCCCACCGTCACGCTGCTCAAAATGGTGGTCAACAGCATCCCATCCAGCGGCCGAATGCCGACAAACACGGCAAAGGCCGCGCCGGCAAAGCCGATTTCAGACAGCGTGTGGGCCAGAAAGGACATCCCCCGCGCCGTCACGAAGACGCCGACGATGCCGGTGGTCAGCGCGATGAAGGTGCTGGCCAAAAAAGCGTTTTGCATAAAGTCGTAAGCAAACATTAGCGCACCTCCTCAGCCGGTCGCAGCTCCGCCGGCATGTTGGCCGGTTCCATCAACTGGGTGGACCGGAGCTCGTGGCCGGTGGCCGTCAGCAGCAGGTATTGGTCGGTATACTCGCGCGCCAACTCAAGGTCATGGGTGACGAACAGCACCGTCAGGCCGAACTGCTGGCTGAGCTGGCGCACCAGCGTCATCAGCTCGGTTTTCGTGTTGACGTCTAGACTCGCCGTCGCCTCATCAAGGATCAGGAAGTTGGGCTCAGTGAGGAGCGCCTGCGCCAGGTACGCCTTTTGCTTCTCGCCGCCGCTGGCCTTGCCAAGTAGCTGACCCTGGCGCGCGGTCAGCGCGGTTTTCCGAATCACCGCGTCGAGCTGCTGCTTTTCCGCCTGCGTGTGCCACGGGAACCAGTGGCCGCGCTGGTTGAGCTGGATAAAACTGCGCAGCGACAGCGGATACTCCGGATCGATGTTGCGAAACTGCGGCACGTACCCGAGGCGCATATCCGGCGCGTGGGTGATATGCCCGCTTTGCGGCGTCAGCTGCCCCATCAACAGGCGGATCAGCGTTGTTTTGCCCACGCCATTGGCCCCGATCAGACTCGTCATCGAGCCGCGGGCTAGGTTAAAGCTGAGGTCTGAGTAAAGCTGCCGGTCGTGAAAGCCAAAGGTCAAGTGGTCAACGGTCAGTAAAGGTGATGCCATGGCGCCCTCCAATAACAGTAATGATTACGAATAACAGTGTACACGAGCAACTGGCGCGGCGCAAATGTTTCTGAAAACAGGCGGAACTAAATGCGGTTGCCCCTAACAAACAAGCCGACCGTCCCACCACCCCCACACTGAGGGTTGATGAGGCGGCCGGCTTTTCCAGTCAGAGTGTCGTGTTTTGCGGCGGACGATTCAGAAATGGCGGTAACGCTGCCTATCCCTTCAATTCGCTCAGATCGTTGGCCTTGCTAAAGTCGATGTAAATCGCCTTCGGGTTATCCTTCACGATCAGGATGTAGCCGTGGCCGAGGAAGGCACTTTTATCCCCGTCGTAGTCCAGCGGGAACTCCTGCGCCGGGGCCAGGTTGCCTTGGATCAGGAGCGCGTACAGCTCGTTGTCCGTGTAGTCGTCGGAAAAAGCGATGGCCACCGGCGCGGTGACCAGCTGATCAGCCTCATTCATCAGCTTGATGACGCTGAAAATCTGATCGGTGACGGCTTTCGGGAAAACCGCCTCAACGGTCTGGCTGACGTGGCGGCGCTTCGTTGCTTCGTACATGAGAATCCTCCATTGCGTTGTGATGTATCCTTTTACCTTACCACAACCAATGGCGGGCGCAAGCTACTGCTTATCCACCGCGTGCCCCCCGAACTGGTTGCGCAGCGCCGCGACCACCTTGCCGGTCATCGTGTCGTCAACCTCGGAGCGGTAGCGCATCATCAAGGCGCTAGAGATCACCGGCGTTGGGACGTGTAGCCGCATGGCCTCCTCAACCGTCCAGGCGCCTTCCCCACTGCTGTGCATCACGCCTTTGATGCTGTCCAAGTGCGGATCGGCCGCAAACGCCGCCTGAGCCAACTCCATCAACCAGCTGCGCACGACGCTACCACTGTTCCACATCCGCGCCACGGCCTCGTTGTCGTAATCGAACGGGCCCTTGTCCAGCACGTCGAAGCCTTCCGCAATGGCCTGCATCATGCCGTACTCGATGCCGTTGTGCACCATTTTGAGATAATGCCCCGACCCCGCCGGGCCAGTGTACAGGTACCCGTCCTGCTGAGCGATGGCGTCAAACAGCGGCGCGATGCGTGCAAACACCGCCTGGTCGCCGCCGATCATGAAGTTACCATCACGCCGCGCGCCGCTCATCCCGCCTGACGTGCCCACGTCAAAGAAGTGAACGCCGCGCGCCTGCATCAGCTCCGCGTGGCGCAGGGAGTCGCGGTAAAACGAGTTGCCGCCATCGATCACAATGTCATCAGCAGAAAGTGTCTCCGCCAACGTTGCCAGCGTGCTGTCGGTCGGGGCCCCCGCCGGCACCATCACCCAGACGATCCGCGGCGTCGCAAGCTTTACCAGTAATTCTGGCAGGTCGGCGGCTGGCGTTGCCCCCGCCGCGGCCGCCGCATCGCGCGCCGTCGCGCTCAGGTCCGTGGCCACCACCTCAATGTCGTGGTCCAGCATATTCTTGACCAAGTTCAAGCCCATTTTGCCGAGTCCAATCATTCCAATTTGCATCTCAAACCCTCCAAGTTTTATTTGCCCCTAGTATATGTAAAAAGTTTTCATTTGGCAACTAAAACGATGTAACAATTTTTCTTCGTTCACATGGTATACTGAAGGCAATTACCGCGGGTACATCTAGCTCACCAAGTTGCCCGGGGCCCAACCCGCCCCAACCAACTTGGCCACGCTAGCTGACCCGCTAAACCCGTGCTTCTCTGCGCTCTGACTAAACGCGCCCATCCCCGCACCGCGAGCGCATCTAACGCACCAAGGGACTCGGAGCCTAGACCGCCCCAAGCCCCTTGGTGTCGTTACCTGCCTCGCTAAACCCGCGGTCCTGGACGCTCTGAAAGGATGCCTTCTCATGGCCGCTTTTGCCGTTCAACTGCTTGCCAATCGCCAGCAACTCAGCACCAAGGAACAGGCGCTGGGGGATTACCTCTTACAACATGCCAAACGCGCAAGCACCCAATCGATTTCCGCGCTGGCCGAAGCGACTGGGGTGTCGGTCGCCACAGTGTCGCGCTTCGCCAAGGCGATCGGCTACCCGAACTTTCAGGCGCTACGCGTGGCGCTGGCGCAGACGGCCACGGCCCCGATGTTTGGCGAGATCGAGGCGCACGACGACACGTTGACAGTGGCGCGCAAGCTGTTTGCACTCAACGTGGACGCGCTCACCGCCACCGAGTCGGGCTTGGATGCGACCACGCTGGACGCGGCGGTGCGACTGATCACGCACGCGCACACGCTGGGACTGTTCGGCCTCGGGGCGTCCAACCTCGTGGCCCAAGACGGCTACCACAAGTTTTTGCGCACACCGATCCAGGTCAGCTACACCACCGACTACCACATGCAGCTGATGGCGGCCACGCGGCTGACTGCAGCGGACGCCGCGATCATCATCTCGCACACCGGTACCGACAAGGACGCGCTGGCGCTGGCGAAGGTGCTGCACGCCGCGGCGGTGCCGCTCATCGTGATCACCGGCAGCCCGCGCTCGCCGCTTGCCAAGCTTGCTACGGTGCTGCTGGTCGCCCTGGCCGAAGAGACCCAGTACCGCGCGGAAGCCCTGCACGCGCTGATCGCCCAGATCGCGCTGATGGACACCCTATTCGTCCTCGCCGCCATCGCCACGGACAGCGCCTCCGAGGCCATTCTGGCGCGAATTCGCACCACCATTCAGCAGACACGAGAGTAAAAAATTACCTCACCGCTTGTCACGATCAAGCAGTGAGGCTTTTTTTACCCCCGCGGCCAGGCATGGGTCCGTTCAAACGTCTCGGCCAAGTTCCGGGCCTGTTCAATGATGGTCGCCGGATAGTTCAGCGTCGCCAGCAGCGCGATGGCGTTGTGTGAGGTCGCCGGCCCCTGATGCAGCAGGTAGTCGAACGCCACCCCGGTTGCCGACACGGTTTCTTGGAAGTGCCAGTTCACCACCGCCGCACCGAGCAGGCCGGTCAGCTCGCTGTCGTGCGTTGCCACCATCACCAGCGCCTGCGTCGCCGTCAGCCACTGCACGACACCGGCACTGGCCGCGATGCGCTCAACAGTGTTGGTGCCCTTCAGGATCTCATCGATGAACCCGTACACCGGCGCCCCGCCGGCCGCCAGGGTCAGTACACGCTGAATCGCCTTGATCTCCGCGATAAAGTAGCTGTCGCCGCTGGCCAGGTCGTCTTGGATCGCCATCGCAGTGATGACGTGCCCGGGGGCCAGCGCAAACGATTCGGCGGTCGCCACCCCCAGCGTTTGGGCCAACACAGCGTTGATCGCCACACTTTTGACATACGTCGACTTGCCCGAGGCGTTACTGCCGGTGATGAGCGCCGACTGCCCCCAGTCGATCACGTTGGCCACCGGCTGCTTCAACAGCGGATGCACGACGCCAGCCGCCGTGATGCCCGTGGCCTGGCGTTGCGGGTGGCACACCACCGGCGCGGCCAGTTGGTAGTTGGCCACGGCAATGGCGACCTCCAGCTCGCCGAGCGCCTGCCACAGAGCCAAGGCGTCCTCGTGGTGCGCGCTCAGCGTCGTCAACACCTTGTTGTACGCGCGAAACGGCAGCATCAGCATCACGCCGAGGTAATCCGCGATGATCTCGGTTTCACTGCCCGTCTTGGTCCGGAACACGAAGGCGTGACGGGTGATCGGCGCGAGTTTGACTAGCGCCCGCTTCAGCGCGGCCTGCTGCGGGGTCGCCAGCCGCGCCAGGCGCTGGGCCGTCGCGATGGTTTGCACAAGGTAGCGCAGCGCGTTCAGCTCAACGGCCAGGCGCTCGCGGTGCTGCTGGTAGACGACCACGTTGGTGACCAGACTGCCGATGAGCAGCAACACCCCCGCCAAAGGCGCAAGGACGATCAGCACGATGGCCGCCAGCGGGAGCCACCCGAGCACCGTATAGCGCCAGGTGCCGCTCAGGCGATAATGCGCCGTGTCGAGCAGGTAGCGCCGCGACTGGTTGTCATCGCTTTTGCCCAAGTGCGCAAAGGCGGTGCGAACTTGCAGCCGCACGGCATCCTGTTCGGTGAAAAACGCCACCAGCTTGGCTGACACGTTGGGTCGATCGAAGTCAAATCCGCGCAGTGCCGCGTACAATGCCTCGGCCCCCACGCTCGACTCCGTCTGGTTCAGATGCTTGAACACCGCCATCAGGTTCAGGTCGTGCCACGTCAGGTCGTCCACCTGGCTTGCGGTGGGTCGCAGCTGCGCGGCCGCCTGCCACGCCGCCTTCAAGCTGGCCTCACTGTCCTGCCGCCGCGCCTCGGGGAACTCCCCCCAAGATGCCAACAGTCGCCTGCGCAGGCGCTGCCGCGTGCGCCAGCCGGTCACCACCACCATCCCCACGATTGCTGCCAAGAACAGCCCTAGCCATAGCCAGTTATTACCCGTCATCGCACTGCCTCCGCCCTCAATATAAGGCCAATTATAGCACCGCGCCCACGCAAAAACGCCGGCCACTTGCCCTTCGCGAGAGGGGCAAGCGACCGGCGCTTCGTCAAGCCTACCAGTCTGGGGTATCCGGATCGAGCGCCACCCCGGCGACCCCGTGAAGGTCGTCGATCAGCGCCATGTCGTGGTGCGACAGCTCAAAGTCAAATAGCTGCGTGTTTTCGCGGATGCGGGCCTCGTGCACCGACTTCGGCAGCGGCAGGAAGTCGTGCTGCAGGGACCAGCGCAAGACGAGCTGGGCCACGGTTTTGCCGTAGCGCGCCGCCATTTTCTGCAGGGCCTTGACCTCAAAGATCTTGCCGGTGCCAAGCGGGCTGTACGCCTCGCTCAGGATGCCGTGCGCCTTGTTGTAGGCGACCACTGCCGGCTGCAGGTCGGACGGGTTGAGGAAGATCTGGTTGACCATCGGCGTGATGGTCGCCGTCTTCAGCAGCTCATCGAGGTGGTGCGGGCGGAAGTTGGACACGCCGATCGCGCGCATTTTGCCGGCCTTGTAGGCCTCCTCCATCGCCCGCCAGGTCTCAGCGTTGACTTCTTCCCAGTGGTCGCGGAACTTCGCCGGGTTCGGCCAGTGGATCAGGTACAGGTCGACGTAGTCCACGCCGAGCTTTTGCAGGGACAGATCCAGCGCCTTTTTCGTCGCATCGTACCCGTGGTCTTGGTTCCAGAGCTTCGTGGTCAAAAAGATGTCGCTGCGCGCCACGCCGGACTGGCGTATGCCGGCCCCCACGCTTGTCTCATTGCCATACGCGGCGGCCGTGTCGATGTGGCGGTAGCCAGCGGCCAAGGCAGCGGCCACGCTGCTTTGGGCCACCACACCGTCCGGGGTCTGCCAGGTGCCGAAACCAACAATCGGGATCTGCACGCCGTTAGCCAGGGTGTAGGTGTCCGTCAATTGCGTCAGATGTGCCATTCATACCACTCCTTTGATATTGACTTACCAATTATCAGTATAACAAAAAAACAGTCCGCCGTGACAGCTCGCCGGCCACTTCCTGAACCGGGCTGAATCGATCAAGGCTGAGCCTCTCGCGTCATGCGCAAGCGCAGCCTTTTCCCCGCGGGCGATCCGCTGAGATCAGCGGTCCTCCGCCTCATAGTGAATCTTCAGGTATTTATCTTCGCTGGTGAGTTCAAAGAAGTGATCGATCTGAAAGGGCTCGGTCAAGGCGTAAAACCCATTGCTCGCCAAATATCTTAGGTTACGCTCATTGGGTCGGTAATCCTCGACGCCGTAATGATTAAACGTCGCGTCAAACTGCTGCTCACCAGCGCCGAGGATGTAGGTCAGGTGAAACCATAAATCCCCGAACCGCTTGGCCGTCACCCACATTCGCCGGATATTGGCGCGCCGGATCACCACGGCATCTCGTGCCATTTGCTCAGGGTCAACGGCACCAAAAGAAGCGGTGCTCGGTGCCAGCACCACGACTTGCGGCAAGAAAAACACAGCGACCGTCTGCTGATCGGCTTGCGCGAATAAATCTAACACAGACTTGGACGTCACCGCGTCAGCTACGCTACGCCAGAGCCGTTGATTAGGATGAAGCGTTTGAATCATCAACAGAAAATTAGGCACGTCTGGTAGTTCCATCGTCGTTATCAGTGAACGCATCAACTGTGAATCCGGAAATTTCATGACTTTCCTCCGTTTACAGACGCTTTAAGTGATCCACAAGAAGCCCGCTGGTTCGCGCGCCTTATTCTCCTGCGTGGCCTAATGGCACCAGGCCAGCAGCCATCGCCACTGCTAACGAAATGAAGTTGGCGCGCTCGTTAACAAACCCAAAAGCCTTGACCGATGCCCCAAGTCTTCCAGACGACTGACTAACTCAGATTCTCGTAAATTCGATTGCTGGAACAATGACTTGGTGGCCGAAAGCCGAAACCGATCGCCTGCCGTCAACAACCGTGTGATTTTACTGTATCTCGTTATTCCAAAGAACGATTGACTGATATTTTCTATATGGTACGCTAGTTTGGCGGCTGACACACCACTTTATCAACGCCAAATTGTATATTATTTTATTTCTATAAGGAGAATATCCATGAAGAAAATAAAAACGGCTATAACAATCCAAGTTGCCGACGTACTAGTCATACTGTTTAGGCCTGAAAGCTGATGAAAGCGCTGTGTACTAGAACAATTTTGTTCCTGAAGTTACACCATCTACTTGGAATCCTCAGCTTCAATTTTATCATCGGACTAATATTTGTTGTATCAAAAAGTTGGCCTTGGTTATTAGCGCAGACATTCTTTTTCTTTTCTTAAATTAAGTTACATCTTATTCGCAAGCAGCAAAACAAATAAAAAGCCGAAAAAAACATCCAATCTAAAGTGAGTACAGGTGATGGCGGCCGCTCACCGACACGACAAGTCAAAACGGGAACCCAGCGACGGGTTCCCGTTTGTGTCTGTTATCTCCCGCTACTCGGCCATCACACTTGCCAGCAGCTTGGCCGGCGCGTAAGCGTTGAGCAGCCGCACGAGCTCTCCGTGGCGGCGTTGCCCATACCGCCTAAAACAGTGAAGAAGTGTTCTGGGCGTTAATCCTCCAATTGTGCTGCGACTTGCTTGACCACATTGAGGTCGCCGGCCCACGGCGTGTCCACGCCGCGCACCTTCTGGTAGTTGTCCGCGCCCTTGGCGGCCACGACGAGGATGTCGGTGGCCCCGTTGGCGGCGATGGCTTGGGCGATCGCCTTGGCGCGGTCCAGCTCGGTAACGACCTTCACGTGGTCGTGTTCGATGCCCGCATCAATGGCGGCGGCGATGGCGGCGGGGTCTTCGAAGCCCGGATCATCGGTCGTCAGGTAGGCGGTGGCGACACTTTCGTTGATCACCTTGGCAAACCCTGGCCGGCGCGAGACGCCCTTGTCACCCGGCGAGCCGAGGACCACGTTTAGGGCTGATTCTGGGAACTCCTTTTTCAAGAAGCTAAACAGGGCCTTAAGTGAGCCGTAGTTGTGGGCATAATCCACGAACACGGTGCCGTGGCCCGGTACCGTCAGGGATTCCATGCGGCCGGGGATCAGGACATTCGCCAGCCCCGGGGCGGCCTTGCTGCCATCGACACCGGCCAGGCCGGCGCCGATAATGGCGGCCGTGGCGTTGCTTTCGTTGAAGTCGCCGATGAGGCTCAGCGTGTAACGGTTGCCGACGTTCAGCGCCGCGGCCTTGTCGGTCACCGGCACCAGCTTAAAGGTGCTTTCGTTCGTGTCCAGCTTGAGGCTTTCGAAGCGAAAATCGATGGTGATGTCCGACCGTTCAGGCTGAAACTCGGCACTGGCGTACAGGAAGATACTGTCCGGATTCGTGGTGGTCGTGGCAGCCGCGTAAACCTCATCGAAGTTCGCGGTTTCAGCGTTCAAGACCACCTTGCGCGAGTTCACCACCAGCTGCAGCTTGTTGTGCAGGTAGTTGGCAAAATCGGGGTGCTCGTTGGGCCCGATGTGATCCGGCGTGATGTTCAGGAAGAAGCCGACATCGTAGGTCAGCCCGAACACGCGGTTTTTGAGGTACGCCTGGCTGGACACCTCCATCACCATGTGCGTCATGCCGTTGTCAACGGCGGTACGCATGTCACGGAACAGGTCGGTGGACTCCGGCGTCGTCAGCTTGGAGCGGAAGTGCTGGTCGGGGTTCGGCCCAACGATGCGCTCGATGGTCGAGGACAGCGCCACATGCTTGGGGTGCGCCTGCTCCAGGATCCCGCGGGTGAAGTAGGCCGAGGTCGTCTTCCCCTTGGTGCCCGTGAAGGCGATGACGAACAGGTCGTCTTGCGGAAAATCGAAGAACGCCGCACTCAGGATCGCCATCGCTTTTTGCACGTTAACGACGATCAGCGCGTTCATCCCGTTGCCTTCGACGTACGGCTTCTCCGCCACGTAGGTCGTTGCGCCATTATCCCGGGCCATGGCGAGATAGATCGGCCGAAAATGCGCGCCGCGGCAGAAGAACAGGGTAGGGCCGGCGACCTTGCGGCTGTCGTAGGAGATCCCGGTCATGTCCGTTCCGATGTTATTTTGGACCGCACTGCTCTTCAGGAGGTGGTGCTCCTTCAATAACAAAATACATGCACTTAATGATAATGACATTGTGTTCTCTGCTCCTTAGTGCGAATTTGCGTCTATTATACCATATCGCCGGCCACGGTCATGAGCGTCACCGCATATGCACAGGCCGGGGCCTGGACCGTCACCGTGGCGCCCGGGGTCTGGTGCATCAAGGCGCGGCCCAGCGGCGAGTCGCTGGCCAAGTTGGCCGGGGCCAGGCTGGCCTCATGCGGCCCGACCAGCCGGTACTGCTCGGTGGTGCCATCGTCAAAGGCGACCGTTACCCACTTGCCGATGTCCGCCGCCGGGCTTGCGTCCGGCGTCACCACCTGAGCGTAGCGGATCAGCTTGTCGAGGTAGCGCAGGCGCCCTTCCAGCTGGCGTAACTCGCGCTTGGCGGTCGTGTAGTCAGCGTTTTCGGAGCGGTCCCCTAACGCCGCGGCCGCCGCCAGCGCTTTGATCTTCGCTGGGCGCGCGGCCTTGAGCGCCGCCACCTCCGCGTGCAAGGCCGCGACCCCAGCCGCGGTCATGTCGTGGTACTGCATCGCAAAGCCCCCTTCGGCAAAAAAGGAACCGCGACCGCGTGAAAGCGCCAGCCCCAGTTCCTCACGTGTCATGATTGTCACGGTCATGTCTAAATCAAGCCAAGCTTAGAACAGATTTCCGAAGAACTCCGCGATGCCGCGCCCGATCAGGACGAAGAAGTTGGCTTTATCAACGGTCTTGGTGGTCTTGACGGCCACGGGTTCACCGGTGGTGCCGTTCAGGTAGCCGAGGTCATCCCCCTTGGCCGCAAACGTCGCGGTGCCCACGGTGGTGTCGGCCTTGATCGGGGCCTCCACCTTGGCCTTGATGCCCTTAGCTGCTTGGTAGGTGGTGGTGATCGTCTTGCTCGTGGTGCCGGTTGGGACCACCAGGGTCAGGTCCTGGGCGGCGGCCAGCTTAACGCTGGTCTGCTTGCCCTTGTCGACCGCCAGCTTGGTGTGGCCGGCTACGGCTTGACCCTTCGTGGCAACCTTGAGCGTCGTCCAGTTGCTCAGGGCGTAGCGCATCAGCGTGGCCGTCTGGTCAAAACGCTTTGTGGCTGCGGTTCCGTTGGCGTGGAGCACCACCGTGATGATGCGCATGCCGTCTTTTTTCGCCGTGCCGGTAAAACAGTCGCCGGCCTTATCGGTGGTCCCGGTTTTTAGCCCGTCCACCGGCAGGTCGGACTTGGCGGCCACCAGCCCCGGCAGCATCCAGTCGTAGTTGTCCATCTTGGTCGCATCGCTGGTGCCTTCCCGGAAGGTCTTGGTGGTGATGGTCGTGGTCTTGAGCACCTCTGGGTAATCCTTGAGCAGGTGCTGGGCAACCACGGCGACGTCCTTGGCGGTCATGGCGTTCTCGTCGGTCGCCGCGCTACCCGGGTAGACGTCCGCCTTCAGCTCGCTGTTCGGCAGGCCGGTGGCGTTGACGATCGTGGCATCCTTGATGCCCCAGGCGGTGAGCTTGGCCTTCATCAGGTCAACGAACTTGGTCTGGGTGCCTGCCACGGCGTTGCCCAGTAGCATCATCGCCGCATTGGCGGAGTAGATGAAGCTGGCCTGGTAAAGTTCCTCCACCGAGTAGCTGTCATCCAGCCGCAGCGGCACGTTCGACAGGGCGGTGTCTTGGGAGATCGTGTGGATCGCCTCATCCGGCGTGATTTTTTGGTCCCACGTCAGCTTCTTGTTGTGGATGGCCTCTAAGACCAGGTACAGCGACAGCATCTTGGTCATCGAGGCGATCGGCAGTTTCGCTTCCGCGTTCTTGTTGTACAGCACCTTTCCGGTTTCGGCCTCGACCGCCACGGCGGCGCTGGCATCGATATCGACGCTTGCGGCGGCGCTCACGCCGACCGCCGGTGCGACCCCTGCCCAGACACTGATGACCGCAATGACCGTAATCAGGCCACGCCAAACTTTTTTCATGTTAAAACTCCTATTCTGCTTGATTGGATGGAACTTGCGGCGTGCGGGTCAGGGTGGTCCCGACCTTCAGCGGCAGGTGAAGCACAAAACTGGTCAACGCCGGGCTCGACTCGGCGTAGATGTAGCCGCCGTGCAGGGTCACGATGCTCTGCGCGATCGCCAGACCGAGGCCGGTGCCGCCGGTTTCCTGCGAGCGCGACTCCTCGACCCGATAGAACCGGTCGAACAGCTGGTTCAGCGCGTCGTTGGGGATCTGAGGGCCGTCGTTGGACACCTTGACCACCACCTCCGAGCCCACCTTCTCGGCGTTCAGGTAGATGTGCTGGCCGCCCTTCCCGTACTTCAAGGCGTTGGCGATCAGGTTGTTGAACACCCGCCCGAGCTTCTCGGTGTCGGCGTTCATCATCAGTGGATCCGGCGACCCGCTGACCACAAACACCATGCCCTTCTTCTCCCCTTCCAGCTCAAACGAGGCGGCGAGCTGCTCGAGCATGGCCACCATGTTGAAGGTGCTGGTGTTCAGTGGGGTCGTGGTTTGACGCACCTTGGTGTACTCGAACAGGTCCTCGACCAGCACCTTCATCTGCTTGGCCTTCAGGTACGCCGTGTGGGTGTACTTGAGCAACTCGTCCGTACTGCGGTACTGGCGGTCCTCGATCAACCCCAGGTACCCGATGATGGAGGTCAGCGGCGTGCGAATATCGTGCGACACGTTGGTGATCAGCTCGTCTTTGCTCTGCTCGATCTTGCGCTCCTCTTCCATCGAGTTGACGGTGGAGTCGACCAGCGCGTTGATGCTGTTGATGACCTTTTGCAGATCAGTATTGACCGCCAGACGCACCCGGTGATCCAGGTGGCCGTCTGCGATGTAGTGCAACTCCGCGATGACGTGGCGCATCTGCATCTGCCGATAGCGCCGGATCAGCCGCCAGTAAAGCACCATCAGGTCCAGAACGATCATGGCCCCAACGAACACGTTGCGCCAGCTCCACAGGTGCGCCTTGTTTTGCCCGAATGTCAGGACGTTCTTGACGCTCCAGATCGTGTCTTGCAGCGTCGGGTTCGTCGCGATCATCTGCTTGAGCAGCACGAACAGCGCAAAGTTGAGCATCAACAGGAGCACCAGCGTGACTAGGCCCTCGAACCAGAGCTCCGATTTTTCCTTGCCGGACAGGCGGACCTTCTCGCCCATCTTAGGCCTCGACCTTGTAGCCGACACCCCAGACGGTTTCGATCACTTTTTCCCCGCCTGTGGCTTCCTCGATCTTGTCGCGCAGGTGCGACACGTGGACCATGACCGTCTTGGCGGACACGATCGACTCCTGCTGCCAGACGCGCTCGAAGATCTCATCAGCCGAAAAGACGCGGTTCGGGTGCGATGCCAGCAGGTACAAGATCCCAAATTCCAGCGCTGTCAGCTGAATGCTCTTGCCGGTCAGCGTGGTGACCTCGTGGCTGTCCTTCTTGATGACCAGTGGGCCCACTTCCAGTTCGTCGGGCTCCGGATTGGTCACGTTGTTGGCACTGCGGCGCAGCAAACTCTTGACCCGCGCCATCACCTCAAGTGGGTTGAACGGCTTGGTGACGTAATCGTCCGCACCGGTGATCAGGCCCTGGATCTTATCCATATCGCCCGTCTTGGCCGACACAATGATGATCGGGATCTGGGAGTCCTTGCGCACCTGGCGCACCACTTCGATGCCGGACATGTTCGGCATCATGATATCAAGGATCATCAGCGCGATGTCTGGGTTCGTGGCGAGGCGCGTGATGGCCTCCTTGCCACTGTACGCCAGGATCGGCTCGTAGCCCTCGTTTTTGACATAGATACTCAGCAGTTCAACGATTTCTTTGTCGTCGTCTACAATCAGGATTTTCATAGTTCGCTCTCCATCTGGTGAAGTTTCACGTCGCTCCCATTGTACCAAACCTGACGCGCGCCCGCTTGGCCCGAACGGCACGACTTAGAAAAGTTTAAGGACCGTTCATGCGCCCGGACTCCGGTCCAGCCAGCTCCGCTTCCAGCGTCACCGGCTGAACGGCCGTTTTTCGACTGACAAACGATCGCATTATCGACAGAGACGACGCTGTCATTCAGTGGCGATCAAGCGGCAAGGTAACGTCAACTTTTCTCGCCCACAAAAATAGGACCGTGACAGCGGCCACGCTCCTAATTGTCTCACGCTTATTCCACTGAGTAGTTCGGGGCTTCCTTGGTGATCTGAACGTCATGCGGGTGGCTTTCACGCAGGCCCGCGCCGGAGATCTGGATGAACTGGGCGTTGTCTTGCAAGGCGGTGATGGTGCCGGCCCCCACGTAGCCCATGCCGGAGCGCAGGCCGCCATCCATCTGGTAGATGACATCGGCCAGCGCGCCCTTGTAGGCGACGCGGCCTTCGATGCCTTCGGGAACCAGCTTCTTGGCTTCGTTCACGCCGCTTTGGAAGTAACGGTCCTTACTGCCGTGGGCCTGTTCCATGGCGCCAAGGCTACCCATGCCGCGGTAAGTCTTGAAGCGGCGGCCTTGGTAGATTTCGAACTGGCCAGGGGCTTCGTCGGTCCCGGCAAGCATGGAGCCCAGCATCACGGCGGTGCCGCCAGCGGCCAGCGCCTTGACGATGTCACCACTGTACTTGATGCCACCATCGGCGATGATGGCCTTACCGCGCTTGCGGGCTTCGGTGGCCGCTTCGTAAATCGCGGTCAGCTGTGGCACGCCGACACCGGCCACGATCCGGGTCGTACAGATGGAACCAGGGCCGATGCCGACCTTGACCACGTCGACGCCGGCGTCGTACAGGGCCGCGGCGCCTTCAGCGGTGGCGACGTTCCCGGCGATCAGGGTCGCTTGCGGGAAGTGGGCGCGGATCTCGGCGATTTTGCGCAAAACGCCGGCGGAGTGCCCGTGCGCGGTGTCGATGACGATCGCATCGGCACCGGCGTCCAGCAGGGCTTGGGCGCGGTCGAAGGTGTCACTGGTGACCCCAACCGCGGCGGCAACAAGCAGGCGGCCGTGGCTATCCTTTGCGGCCTGTGGGAACTCAACGACCTTCTCGATGTCCTTGATGGTGATGAGGCCGGACAGGCGACCATCTGCGTCAACGAGTGGGAGCTTCTCGATCTTGTACTTCTGCAGAATGGCTTCGGCTTCCTTGAGATCGGTGCCGGCCGGGGCGGTGATCAGGTTATCCTTGGTCATCACGCTACCGATGTCGGTGCTGTGGTCTTCAACGTAGCGCAGGTCCCGGTTCGTGATGATGCCGGTGAGCTTGCGAGAGTCCTTGGAGTCAACGATCGGCACCCCGGAAATGCGGTACTTCTGCATCAACTTGTGGGCTTCAGAGACCGGATCGCTTGCGGTGAGGAAGAATGGGTTGAGGATCACGCCGTTTTCAGACCGCTTCACGGTCAGCACCTGATCGGCCTGATCGGCAATCGTCATGTTCTTGTGGATGACCCCCAGACCGCCTTGGCGCGCCATCGCGATCGCCATATCAGCGGTCGTGACGGTGTCCATCCCAGCGGACAGGATCGGAATGTTCAACTTCAGATTCGGGGCCAGCTGAACAGATAAATCAACGTCCTGCGGTAATACGTGGCTTTCGGCCGGTACCAACAGCACATCATCAAAGGTAAATCCTCGCCGTGCAAACTTCGTCTCCCAATTGCTCAAGTGGATAGCCCTCTTTCATTTTTGATTGTCGTTTACCTTAGCATTTCAGCGCGTATCCGTCAATTGTTCGGGTCAAAAAGCTCACCAGCCTTGATATGACGGCGTTTCTAAATGAAAGAATTCTCATCTTGTCGATCCAGTTCCGAACAAAAATTTCAGGGCGTGACTTTCCGCAAAAGTGAATTCGGAAATCACCCGCGAAACGCCCGATAAAAGAAAAAAAGGTTCGGCTTTTCAGCCGAACCTTTCGCCGCTCGCTTACGCGGCCATGATGCCTTTCAAATTGTACCGGCGCTTCAACCAGAAGTGCCCACCGTAACCGATCACGGCCACTGCGGCATAACCCGGCCACGGCATCTGCTGGGTCAGCGGGGTGTTAATCATCGACAACGCGCCGGACACGGCGCTGGCCGCAAAGATCAGCACCATGCCGATCAGGAGCACGATCCAAGTCTTGCCGCGCTTGGCCTTAGGCGTGCGGCTCCAGTCGTTGTAGTAGGCGAACATGAAGCCGGCCGCGCTGGCCATCACGATCAGCGACAGCAGCCCGTTGCCGGTGCTGACCTGATCTGGGCGCATGTAAGTCATCACGCCATACACCAGCGCAAAGACGCTGATGAAAAACAGGCTCAGGTCCAGGCCGCTCAGCCAGACGTTCGTCCGCTTTTGGGCCTTCGGGGCGTGCACGAGGCTTTGCGCCTTTTCCGTCACGGGCCCGTACAGCTGGTTCGCCGGCTTGCCCTGGTGTTGCGCATCGATCATCTCTGGAAGCAACTTTGCCAGCGTGCGCCGCTGCTTTTCCTCTGGCCACTGGTGCTCGGTCAGAATGCGCCGCAACTTAAAGACGTAATCCGCGTTCTTCTTGGATAATTGGGCCACCAAGTCGTCGACGTCGACCGTCTCCGTTGGTGCTTCTACTTCTTTAACCGCTTTAACAGCCAAAATGCTTCCCCCTAAACGTTGAACCGGAACTCGATGATATCCCCATCTTGTACCAGGTACTCTTTGCCTTCCGACCGCAGGCGGCCGGCCTCACGCACTGCCTGCACCGATCCGTACTTGTCGAGGTCGGTGAACGACATCGTCTCCGCACGAATGAACCCGCGCTCAAAGTCGGAGTGAATGACCCCGGCGACTTGTGGCGCCTTCATCCCCTGCTTGAACGTCCAGGCGCGCGTCTCCTTGCCCCCGGCCGTGAAGAATGTAGCCAGGCCCAGCAGGTGGTAGCTTGCCTTGATCAGCTTGTCCAGCCCCGACTCGCTGACCCCTTCCGCGGCCAGGAAGTCGGCCTTGTCGGCGTCATCCAGCTCCGCGATTTCCTCCTCGGTGCGCGCGGACACCGCGATCACTTCCGCGCCTTCCTTGGCGGCGAAGGCTTCGATCACCCGCACGTACTCGCAGGCCTCAGGATCCGCCATGTCGTCTTCGGCGATGTTGGCCACATACAAGACCGGCTTGGTCGTGAGTAAAAACAGCCCCTTGACGATTTTCTGCTCGTCCGTGCTGAACTCGATCGAGCGCACCATGCCGCCTTCTTCGAGCACCGGCTTGATCTTCTTGAGCACTTCAAACTCGGCAACGGCGTCTTTGTCCTTGGTCCGCGCGACCTTTTCGACCTTGGCGTAGCGCTTGTTGACAGACTCCAAGTCGGCCAGCGCCAGCTCCAGGTTGATGGTCTCGATGTCGTCCAGCGGGTCGACCGTCCCGGTCACGCTGGTGATCTCATCATCATCAAACGCGCGCACCACATGCACGATCGCATCGACCTGGCGAATGTTCTCAAGGAACTTGTTGCCCAGCCCTTCACCCTTGGACGCGCCCTTGACGATCCCGGCGATGTCGGTGAACTCAAACGTCGTGCGGATGATCTTCTTAGCCGGGATCAGCTCATCGATGCGCGCCAGGCGGGCATCGGGCACTTCGACCATGCCGACGTTTGGATCGATCGTTGCAAACGGGTAGTTCGCCATTTCGGCACCCGCCTTGGTGATCGCGTTGAACAGTGTGGACTTACCGACGTTGGGCAAGCCGACGATTCCTGCAGTTAACCCCATAAGGCTGTTTCACTCTCTTCCTTTACTGGTTCGCGTCCGCTTTTACGAGGACTTTTTTCATTTTCTTGTCAAAATCGCGCCGCGACAACATCACGATGTGGCCGCAGCCTGTGCACCGGATCTTGATATCCATGCCGAGGCGAATGATCTCCCAATCATTCGTCCCGCACGCGTGCGGCTTCTTCATCAGCACGCGATCGTGTAAGTCATACATCACGTTCTCTCCTTCACGACTCTGGGTGACAGCCTAACCATCCCGGGCGCCAGCCCAGTCAGCGACACTTCCAGCTCCAGCGGGTGGCGGCGTGCGTGCCAGCGCAGCTCGCACGCTGCTGGAGGAAGCGTAGCGACCGGAAGCACATGGCGCGCCACCCGCTTCCAGTGTCACCGACTAGGCTTCCGTCCTTCGGCTGTGAAATACGCGATTGCGCACAAAGTCTGATTGACCCTATACGACAATCATCACATGATTTCCACAACGTTCTGCTTCCTATTGTGCACCAGCACGGCATGGTTGCGCAATCATGGGTTTAATCCAGATTGACGTCCAGCAGGGCCAGGATGCGGTTGAGGTCCTGGGCGGTGGCAAAATCGATCTCGATTTTGCCTTTGCCCTTGGGGCTTTGGGCGATGTTGACCTTGGTGCCGAACTTATCGCCCAGCTGGTTCTCGCTGGCGCACAGGTAGGGCGACTTCGGCCGTTCCTTGGGCTTGGCCTTCTTGGCCCCGGCGTTCATCTGGGCGATCAGGTGCTCCAGCTGGCGCACGGTCAGATTCTCCGCGACCGTTTTCTTGGCCAGTGGGGTCAGCTTCTTCTTGTCCTTGAGCGACAGCAGCGTGCGGGCCTGACCCATCGATAGCTGGTTGTCGTTCAGCAGCTTTTTCACCTCGGCCGGCAGGGCCAAGAGGCGCAGGTAGTTGGCGATGTACGGCCGACTCTTGCCCAGGCGCTTGGACACTTCTTCCTGCGTCAGGTTGAGCTTCTTGATCAGCGTATCGTAGGCCTGCGCCTCGTCCAGCGGGGTGAGGTCTTCACGCTGCAGGTTTTCCAGCACCGCGATCTCCATCATGGCCGGATCATCGAAGGTGCGCACGATGGCCGGCACGGTGGTTTTGCCGGCGAGCTTAGACGCCCGGAAGCGCCGCTCGCCGGTGATGATCTCGTAACCACTGACGCTTTGGCGCACGATGATCGGCTGGAACACCCCGGTTTGGCGGATGGATTCCGCCAGGTCGTTCAGCGCGGCATCGTCAAAAATCTTGCGCGGCTGGTAGGGGTTGGGCCGGATGTCTTCCAGCGGCAGCTCCTCCACATTGGCCAGTGCGATATCCGGGCTTTCGAAGTCTTTGAAAATGGCTTCGATGCCGCGCCCTAGGCCTTTATTATTCTTATTCACCATGAGCAGCTAACACTTCCTTTGTGAGTGCGGCGTAAACTTCCGCCCCTTTGGACTTGGGATCGTAGTCGATGATCGGCATCCCATAGCTTGGCGCCTCGGCCAGGCGGGTGATGCGCGGAATGATGGTGGTGTAGACGCGCTCGCCGAAGTACTTCTTCACTTCCGCGATGACCTGGGCGCCCAGGTTCGTGCGCCGGTCGTACATCGTGAGCAGCACCCCTTCGATACTGAGGCTCGGGTTAAAATGCTTTTGCACCAGCCGCACCGTGTTCAGCAGCTGGCTCAGGCCTTCCAGCGCGTAGTACTCGCTTTGCACCGGGATCAGGATCGAGTTGGCGGCGGTGAAGGCGTTGATCGACAGTTGGCCCAACGACGGTGGGCAGTCGACCAGCACATAGTCGTAGTCGTCCTTGACCGCGTCGAGGCCCAGCTTCAGGCGCATCTCGCGGGCCATCTGGTTGGTCAGCTCGATCTCCGCGCCAGCCAGCTGAATGGTCGCAGGCACAATGTCCAGGCGCTCATGTTTCGTCTTAATGATGGCGTCTTGGATCGGGTCCTCGTTGACCAGCACATCGTAGATATCCTTGCCGACTTCTGCCTTGGAGACCCCGATGCCACTGGTCGCATTCCCTTGCGCATCGGCGTCCACGATCAGGACGCGCTTGCCCGCACTGGCCAGGCAGGCCCCCAGGTTGATGGTTGTGGTCGTCTTGCCGACCCCGCCTTTTTGGTTCGCAATCGCAATGACGTGTGCCATGCCGTTACCTCTTTTCCTTCGGCAGCTCAACAATGAACCGGTAAGCGTCCGCTGTCTCGTCCTGTGTGACGGTCGCCTTCAAGCCGCTTTTTTGGATCAGTTGCACGGACTGCTTGAGCGTGTTGAGCGCCATGCGCGTGTCGTGCGTCTTGATCATCTTGCGCTGCCGCTTGGCCGGCTTATCGGCCGCGTCGTCAGTCGGTGCGGGCGTGGCTTGGGGCTCAGGCTCAGGGGTCGCTTCGGGTTCCGGCTGCGGATTCACCATCGCGTCAACAGCGGCCTGTGTTTCCTTCACGGTCAGCGAATCGGTCAGGATCTCGTGCAGCAAGAGCTGTTGCTGGTAGTCGTCCGCCTTGAGCAGCGCGCGGCCGTGGCGCTCGGTCAGGTCACCGGCCATGATGGCCTCCTGCACCGGGGTCGACAGCTTCAGCAGACGCAGCTTGTTGGCCACGAACGACTGGCTTTTGCCCAGCTGCTGGGCCAGCGCCTGCTGGGTCATCTCATTGAGCTGCATCAGCTCAACATACGCCCGCGCCTCTTCGATCGGTGACAGGCCCTCACGCTGCAGGTTCTCGATCAGCGCCATGGCGGCGGATTCCTCATCCGTCATCTTCTGCACCAGCGCCGGCGCCGTTTCAAAATGCAACGACTGCATCGCCCGAAAGCGCCGCTCGCCGGCGATGATCTCGTATTGCCCCGGCGCGTACTCGCGCACGACGATCGGCTGGAGCAACCCGTGCGCCTTGATGGTCGCCGCCAGTTCCGCGATCGCTTCGTCGGTGAAGACCTTGCGCGGCTGGAACCGGTTGGGCACGATCGCCGTTAAGGGCAAGTCCCGCACGACAGTTTCTGCCGGTGCGGTTGGTTTTTTCTTATTAAAGAACAATGCCACGATGTCTGACCTCCTCAGATGACTCAGTGTGCGCCCAGCGGTGCCTTGCTTGGGGTCCCGGGTTTGCGCGGAAATTGTTTCGGGGTGGCGGCAACTTTCTGGATCACCACCAGCGAGCGCGGATCGCCCGTTTCCGGTAGCGTGGTGTCGATCGTCTCGACCAGCTTGCCACCGAGTTGCGCGATGGCGGATTTCGCCTGCGCCAGCTCGCTTTCGCCGCGGCTCCCCTTCATGGCGACGAACTGACCGCCCACTTTGACCAGCGGCAGGCACAGCTCTGCGAGCACATTCAACGGCGCCACCGCACGGGCGGTCACCAAGTCGTAGGCCTCGCGGTGGGGACTCTTCTTGCCCGCAAACGTCTCGGCGCGGTCATGGAACAGGTGCACCCGTTCCAACCCGAGCTGGTGGCACAGCAAGTCGAGAAAGCCGATGCGCTTGTTCAGCGAGTCCACAATGGTCACATCCAGGTCCGGGTAAAGGATCTTCACAGGCAGCGACGGGAACCCAGCGCCGGCACCCACATCGCACAGCTTCAGCCCTGGCGTGGCCACCTGCGGCGCCGCCTGCGTCAGCAGAATGGAATCCAAAAAATGCTTGAGGTAGACGTCCCCGAGCGCGGTGATCGCCGTCAGGTTCATCTTCTCGTTTTCTGCCACCAGCACCGAATAGTACGTCTTGAATTGCGCCAGTTGGGCGGGGCTGTTCGGCAGCCCACGCGCGGCCAGTTCCTGCTGGAATTGGTGCTCATCCATGCGCCTGTCCCCCTCATCATCTCGTGTTTCTGTGAAACAGCAAGCCGTTTCACGGCCACGTCTAGTTTAACGTAAAACAGGCATTCCCACAACTGCCAGGCCGGGCCTGTTTCACATGAAACATCCGGCTGTTGCATTGCCCACAACTGTGTTAAACTCTATCGTAATTACCGGACGCATCCAGATGGAGGACCTCATGACTGAAACAATCAAAATCGCGTACCTGTACGAAGACCTCATGAACACTTACGGTGACAGCGGTGATGTCAAGATCCTGCGCTACTGGCTGGAACAGGCGGGCTACGCCGTGGCGGTCGATAACATCAGCCTCGATGCCCCGTTTGACGCGATGACTTACGATTTCGTTTTCTTCGGTGGCGGCCAGGACTATGAGCAGACGGTCGTGGCCAAGGACCTCCCGCGGCTCAAGGACACGCTCACCGATTACATCGAAGCCGGCAAGCCGATGCTCGCCATCTGTGGCGGCTATCAGCTGCTGGGCAGCTACTACAAGACCGCGACCGGCACCGTGATCCCGGGGCTCGGCATCCTGCCCCTGCACACCGTGTTCAAAGCCGACAGCCGCATGATCGGCGACACCGAGTTTGAAACCGAGTTCGGCCTCGTCCGCGCCTTCGAGAACCACAGCGGCCGCACCTACTTCGATGACAAGGCCCAGCTCAAGCCGCTGGGTAAAATGGTTCAAGGCTACGGCAACAACCCCGATGACGGCGTCGAAGGCATGCGCTACAAGAACACCTTCGGCAGCTACGCGCACGGCCCGATCCTGCGCAACGACAACATCGCCAAAGCGATCGCCCAGCTGATCATTGACAATCGGGCAGCCGTCACCGCCTGAGCACACAAAAGCGCCGACCTTTTTCTTCAAAAGGCCGGCGCTATTTTGATGTTCAAATGGCCTCGCCGTCGATCAAATCGCCGGCGTTCGGGCCGGCGTCCAGCTTGTAGATGCGCTGCACCGGAATGACCACGGCCGCCACCGCTGGCGGCAACTGGTGCGCCTTCGCATACGCCAAGGCGTCTTCATATATCTGGTCATCCGTGTGAAACTCGGCCAGGCCCTCGAAGCGGTACCCCTTGAACTTGGCGTGATCCACGACCGCCACGGCCGCCTTGTGACTCGCCTGAAGATTCGCCCACGCCTGCTTGGCCGTGTGCTCGTTGTAGATCAGGTGGTGGGCATCCAGTACCCGCATCGTGCCTTTCGGGCCGACCTGCGGATCGCCGGCCGCATCCGCGGTCGCCAAGAAGCTGAGCTGGTCCTTTAACATCTGTTGCATGTCCTCTGTCAGTGTTGCCATTGTTGGTCAGATCCTTTCACCATTAAACTCACAACGACATTCTAACAAAAAGTAAGTAACAATGCGAGGGCTTGGCCTCAATTCGACTGATGCGGCCACCAGGTGACAATGAGAAGCGCTAGCCCGGCACCCATCAGGACCCCGAGCGCGCCGACGCCAAACACATTGGGCACCGGCTGCTGCCAAAGGGCCCACAGCCCGACTGCGGCTGCCAATACGCCGACGACGAGCATGCCTGTAAGGGTGAAACGTCGCATGGAAAGCCTCCTTTCAAGCGAACGGGCTGCCCCCAAGTTGGGGCAGCCCGCCGTTTTATAAATGTGCCAAAATCGTGTAGCGCGTTGCTGGCGCCTCACCAGCCTCTGGATCAACATCCGCGCCTTCGTAGAACACGGCGAACTTGCCGGTTTCGTCCTTCGCCACAACAAGGCCCTGATCGGCGGCGTGCTGCACCTTGAAGATCTCGGCGCTGCGCCGCGCGGCCTGAAAGTCAAAATCACGGGCGATCGCATCGCCGGGATTGAAGAAAATTGTCTCGTCCATCTGTCGCATCTCCTTTACTCAGGAGGGCGGCCCACCGCCATCAGGCTTGGCCGTGCAACTCCTGAAGCTTGGCCATGACACTCTTTGTGAACTGGGCAAACGCCGGCATATCGGCGTCTGTTGCGTTTTGTTCGATTTTAACGGTAGCGGCACCACGCACCGCGCCGCTCGCGCGCAAGGCGGCGGTGAACAGGTCTGGGGCGGTATTGTAGTCATCCCCGTAGAACGGGTCACCGGTGCCGACCACGCCAAACACAACGGGCCGCGCCGACAGATCCACCGCGGTAAGGTCGGCGTAAAAGTCCTCCGCCTCCTCTGGGGTCGTGCCGCCAGACCACGTGTAAGTCGCCAGGATCACCGCATCATAATCCGCCAGCGTTGCCGCATCGGTTTGCTGCATGGTCCCGGTCGTCACCGTGGCGCCCACGTGTTTGAAGAACTGGGTCAGGATCCGCGCCATTCCTTTGGCGTTCCCCGTAATTGACGCATACAAAATCAAGACCTTCATCGCACTCACCTTCCTGTCTTAATTATACCCACTCCGCGCCCATTGGAAAAGCGTTCATGCGCGCAACCACAAAAGGTGCCGGGCCAGCCGCATCGCTGCGGGCCAACTCGGCACCTTTTTCATCGCTTAGTCCGTATAACTGAAATGCGTCAGTGGGGCGTGCTTGACGTCTTCAATCGTCTTGGTGCCGGCCAGCTGCATCGTAATTTCAAGCTCGTGGTTCAGCGCCTCAAAGACACTCTGCACCCCTTGTGCCCCACCAAGTGCCAAACCGTAAACCACTGGCCGCCCGATGGCCACCAGGTCCGCGCCGCTGGCCAACGCTTTGAAAACGTGGCTCCCGCGCCGCACGCCAGAGTCAAAGATGATCGGTACCTGATGGTTGACCGCCTTGGCGATGGCCGGCAGCACATCAAAGGAAGCAGGGCCCCCGTTGAGCTGACGACCGCCGTGATTGGACACGTAGATGCCAGCCGCCCCGGCCCCAATCGCACGCAAGGCGTCTTCTGGGGACTCGATCCCCTTCACGATCACCGGCAGGTCGGTGTACTCGGCAATGCGCCGCACATCGTCTGGGCCGATCTTCTGGGCCGCCGCGGCGTAAATCTCGCCGATGCCCTTCCCTTTGCCGTCGCCATCCGAGAACTTCTGGAGGTTCGCCATTGGGATCGGGAACTGGAAGTTGTTGATGATATCTTGCTCGCGGTAGCCATCCACCGTTGCGTCCACCGTCAGCAGAATCGCCTTGACACCGGCCTTTTTCGCCTCATCCAGCAGGCTGTAGTTAAAGTCCCAGTCCTTGCTCATGTACAGCTGGAAGAATTGCGGGGCGCCCGCACCGGCCGCCGCGGTGTCAGCGATCGACGTTGACGCGTACGTGCTTTGGCTCATCAGGCCGCCGACCGCGGCGACCCCCTTAGCCGTATCCGTTTCCCCCTTGGCGTGCGCTAGGCCCTGCGCGGCCACTGGCGCCATCATGATGGGCGTCTTCAGATCCAGCCCGAAGACCGTGGTCGCGGTGCTCGGGGCCTCAATCTCGGACAACGCCTTAGGGACGATCTGAGCGTGGGTGAACGCCTTGGTGTTTTGCGCTAAGGTCCAATCATCCTCTGCACCGCCAACGATGTAGCCGAAGCCACCGGTTGGAATGATGGCCTGCGCCTGCTTCTCCAGGCTCGGCAAGTTGACGATAGCCAGCTGTTTCTCGTTATCACTTTGTTCATAACCATTCACGATTGTCATGATGAGACCTCCCAATGATCGACGCCTGCGCGTCGTTTATGGGATCACTATAACACTTACAAAAAGAAAGTAAACAGTTAGGCTTGTGAAATTTACACGGCCACGGGGTCATCGACGCGCAGAATGTAGTGCACCGCCTCCGCCAACTGGCGTTCCGAAAAAAAGCGCACGTCCTTTTTGGCACCCAAATTATCGATCTCGATCACCGGTTCAAACCCGCCAAAACTGCGCAGCTCCCGCCGCAGCCAGGCATCCCACACCGCGGTGATCAGCCCCTGGTCGTTGGCCAGGTTGCGCCGAATGATCACGTTCTTGTTCTCAAAGCGCCGCACCCGAAGCGGCGTTTCCTGCCGGTCAGCCAATTCACTCAAGTAAGCAAAATGATCCATGAGGGCACATCCTTTCAGAGCGCAGAGAAGCGCGGTCTTAGCGGTTAGGTGGCAAAACTCGGATACTTGAGCATTCGTAGACGGGGCACTATCGCATCGACCTCATCGAATCCTAATCGCTCCCAATCCTTACCTCCATTATACAAACAAACGTTCGCTTACGCAAGCAAAGTGTGTGCCGACCGATCAACCCAATTATGAGAACCTAGCCGCCCGTTTTTCGCGACTTTTTAGCTTTCCTGCGATACTTTCATCAGCAGAATAAGTGAGATGAACGGTGGTACACCCAACGAAGGAAGGTGATGCCGATGGTGGATTAGCCATGGTGTCCGAATCGTCGAGTTCCGTGGCGCATGAGGGTGCCGTCCAAGACAGCCTACCACTCGCGCCTAAGTGCGGGCGCAAGCGTCAGGCTGTCTTAGCCCAACCCTCATAACCGCGCCACTCCACTCTGGGCCCGGAAGGAGTACAGCTATGTGGTTGATCGCTGAAATTTCAACGATCACCTTCGTCATTTCAGCGCTGGTTGGAACGACTAATGTGCTAACGTATTGGGTCGAAGCAATCGAACGGCTGCTCAGAGCGGCCGTTAAGCTGGTGACATACTTTCGTGAAATAACGAAAAGGTAGCAAAAAAGCCGCATCCCATTCACCCGGCGATTGCGGCTTGATTGCTAAAATTTCCTGGCCACCGTTCAGAGAACGGTATTCTGCGGAGGGGCGACGTGTGCAAACGTCGCCCTTTTGCATAGCCACATTATATCATGCAGACTAGATTGTGCCAAATTCATTGCATTTCAAGCCGGAGTACTTTCTCTGCGCTTTTCGCCCAAAGTTCGGTATACTAGGGAGGAAGTTAATCGAGGAGGTTCATTAACAGTGAGTGAAAAAGAGCAAGTGAACAGTTTCTCGCGTGAGATCATTGAATTTCAGCGGAAGAACGATCTGACTGATACCGAAATGGCGCTCAACAGTCACGTGTCTGTCGAACACATTCACAACATCAAGGCAATGCGCGAGGCTCCGGATCCAACCATCATCGCGAGTCTCCGCGATTACATGGAACACAAGCCCAAGGGTAAATAGACACACATAAAAACTCGCTGATGCGCATCAGCGAGTTTTTATGTGTCTCAGTTAATTCCGGTCCAGCGGCAACACCTTGATCACGGTGTCGTTGGGCACGCGGATCAGGTCGAAGCGCTCGGCGCTGTGGCCGACGTGCATGCCGAGGCCGTTCAGGAAGGTGGGCTTGTACGTGCTGGTCAGAGACGCCACCCAGGCCTTTTCGGCGGTGCGGTCGAGCTCGGCCAGCCGCTTGGTCTGCCACGGGTAGGCACTGGCGCGGATCGTCAGCGGGTTGGTGCCGGTCGACAGGTCCGCGTTTTGGCTGGTGATCTCGGTTTTGGCGCCGGCGGTCCAGTAGGTGAAGTGGCGCACGGGCACCTTGCCGTTGCCGGACTGCACGGTGACATAGTAAGAGGAACTGGCATCGGGCTGGATGATCAGCTTATCGTACTGGTAGTGCACCGCAATGCTACTGGTGTCGGTAAAATCGACCGGCCGCAGCCAAGTGACCCACGCCATACCGTAAGCCGCAGCGGCCAGCACCACAAGCTCCAGCGCGTCAATCATCAGCGTGCGCGCGGGCTTTTGGCGCATCACCACCATTTTGAGGTGGCGACTGCGAATGTTCATCATCACGAAAATCAGGTATGCAATCAAGACCACCCAGGCCCCGATGCCAATCAAGTTCCACATAGTGTCCTCCAGTTCAGGGCTAGGCGCGCTGATCCGCCTGGGTCACCGCCGCCTGCCCGAGCAAGTTGAGATAGTTCCACGGCTTATCGTAGTGCGGATTGAACAGCATGTCCACGTAAGCCAGGTCATCGATCGTGTTCTTGTTTTGGATCATCACCGAAAGCAGATTCGCCGACTGGGTGATGTCGTATTGGCTAAACAGTTGCGCGCCAACGATCTGACGCGTGTCGGTACGGTACACCAGCCGGCCCATGATCGGGGTGGTGGTCGGCATGAACTCCGGCCGGTAGTTGTCCGTGAACGTCACGGCCGCCACCGGCAGGCCCGCCTTTTGCGCGCGGGTTTCAGTCAACCCCGTGCAGGCCAGCGTCTTGTCGTAAAGGCGCAAGGCGCTGGTCGCCTGCGTGCCCATGTACTTGACGCGCTTGCCGAGCACGTTGAGCCCAGCCAGCTTCCCTTGGCGCACCGCGTTGGTGGCCAGCGGCGTGTACGCATCGGTGCCGGTCGGATTGAAGTGCACCGCCACCGCATCCCCCGCGGCAAAAATGTCCGGGTCGCTAGTTTGCATGTAGTCGTTGACGTGAATCGAGTGGTCGGCGTTCATCGCCACCTGATCGTCCAAAAGCTCCGTCATCGGCTGAAACCCAACGCACACGATCGCGATGTCCGCCACCCGCTCCGCCACATCCGTGGTGATGTAGACGTGGTGAGCATCGGTGTCAAACTTCAGCGCGGTTTCCGTCAGGCGCGTCACCACCCCGTGGGCTGCCAGCTCCTGGGCCACCTGCGTTGCCATCACCGGATCGATGTAATGGCTGAGCAGCGCGTGCACCCCGTTGATCAAAAGGACCTCGTGGCCGGTGTGGCTGAACGCCTCCGTCAGCTCAACGCCGATGTAACCCCCACCGACGATGGCGATGGTCTTGGCGGTCTTGGCCGCCGCTTTGATGGCCGTTGCGTCATCCGCGTTTTTGCACATGAACACCCGTGGCTGGCTGATGCCCTGAATCGGCGGCACCACCGGGTAGCTCCCGGTGGTCATGATCAGCTTGTCGTACGTCCGCGTGTAAATATGCCGGGTGGTCATATCCTGCACATCGAGGCGGTGCGCGGCGGCGTCGATCGCGAGCACGTCATGGTGCAGGTGCACGGTGACGTTAGGGCCCAGCGCCTCAAGACCGGCCGCATCGGCGTAAAACATCGACTCGAGTTTCGGGACAAGGCCCTCCAGGTACAGGGCAATGCCACACGACAAAAATGAAATATCTGTGCGCCGCTCGTACACATCGACTTGGGTGGCCGGTGCCGCGCTCAGGATCTCGCGGACCGCCGCCGTGCCGGCATGGGTGCAGCCTACCACTGCGATTCTCATCAGTTGTGCTCCTTTTGGGTCAAATAAGCCGACCAAAGCCGACCGAATGCGCGCGACCCCCCATCACAACGCCAAGTTGTTACCAACTGTTCACATGTTATTATCGCACGAATAAATAGAAAGCAAAAGTCATCTTATTGCGGATCTCCCTGCCGCACCCCCCCACCGTGGGACCCTGCGTCCCTGGCGGTTCCCTCTGGAGGTTCCGGGTCACCGGGGGTCAGGTCGCGGTCTGGCCTGACCCCAATTGTCCTAGGCCGATTTGTGAGAAAGCGTTTTTTCGACGGAACGGGTTATGGTATCATGGGTGTAACATATTCGCACAGGAGGCGCGTGCCATGTTCCCGTATGACAAGCTACGGACACTGAACGGACTAGAGTCTGCAGTCTATACCTATATCAACCAGCACCAGGCCACCGTCGAAAAGATGACCATCCGCGAGCTTGCCGAAAAGGCTCACGTCAGCACGACGACGATTCTGCGCTTCGCCAATAAGATGGGGTTCGAGGGCTACTCGGAGCTCCGCTACGCCATCAAGCAGCACCGCGCCAGCCTGATGCAGGCCAAAGAAGAGGTTGGCTACGACATCACCGTGCCGATCGCCGAGTTCTTCGAGAACGTCAACACGACCGACTTCGCGAACCTGATCGACCAGGCCCTCAAGCACATCGTCTCCGCACCGATGGTCCTACTGTGCGGTATCGGCACCGGTCAGGCGTTGGCCGAGTACGGGGCGCGCTACTGGTCCAACGCGGGCAAGTTCAGCCTGTCGATCACGGACCCGTACTACCCGTTCCCGACGCACAACCCGATCCTCAACAACACGGTCATGATCGCCCTGTCGGTGTCCGGCGAAAGCCATCAGGTGATCGAGATGGCGACCCGCGCGCAGCAAAACGGCGTGTACGTGATCGCCGTCACCAACCGCGCCGATTCGACCTTGGCGCACATGAGCGACCTCGTCATCGCCTACTACATGCCGGAGATCAAGCACGGCGACCTCAACCTGACCACTCAGGTCCCGATCATCTACCTGATCGAGCTGATCGCCCACCGGCTGGCGGAACAAACCACCGATTAGCGCATGAACCAATAAATAAAATTGCACATTTCGTCGTTGGAACATGTCATAATTTTATGACATGTTTTTGTTTTGGCGCCTTGTTATTTTGTGCCCTTAAATCCTATACTTTCCTGCTGAAACCGATTACACTAGCGTTGTGATTGTGAGTCAATCACGGATTCTGGCCGGAATCGCCGTCACCCGGCCGTCTTGCCCGGGGGGACAAGACGGCCACCAACCGCTGTGCAGACGTGCACCCCGGTTGCGCCCGGTGACGATCCCTGACCAGTTTGTGCCCACCAGTGGGTCGCGGTGCCTACCAATTCGAAACATGTTCTGGCACCGCGCCACCGGCCACGGCCCAAGCACGGTCAACTCATCCATTTTGGGAGGTCAACTATATGCAAGCAATTATGAATTGGCTTGAAAAGTACGTTGTGCCTGTCGCGGCAAAAATCGGCTCAATTCGCTGGTTAGTCGCGCTGCGTGACGCCTTTATTGCCACCTTGCCGATCACGATGGCCGGCTCCTTGTCCACGCTGTTGAACGCCTTACTTCAGACGTATCCAACACAGTGGGGCTGGACCGGCTTCGTTAACGCGGTTCAACCGATCATTACGATCGACAACACCGTTGGGACCGCATCTCTGACGATTTTCGCCATCTTCTTTGCCGCCATGTGGGGCTACAACTTGTCCTCACAGTACGACGTTGATGGCGTTGCCGGGACGCTGATCTCACTGGCTGCATTCTTCATGGGCATCAACGGGACCACGAGCCTCACCCTGGGCAAGAACCTGACCAAGGGCGCGACCAAGGTGCTGACCGATGCCGGCGCCGTCGTTGGCGACAAGACCCTGACGGTCAACAGCGCCTTCTCCACGGCCAACTTAGGTTCTGCCAGTCTGTTTACTGCCATGATTTTCGGTGCGCTGGCGCTGGTGATTTACATTTTCCTGATGAAGAAAGACATCTCCATCAAAATGCCAGACACCGTTCCACCTGCTGTGTCCAAGGCCTTCACGTCCCTGATCCCGGGGATCGCGGCCCTGTACGCTGTTGCGATCGTTAACTGGCTCTTCACCAGCCTCACCGGGAACGTCTTCGGCGACTGGCTATCCGCGACCATTCAGGCGCCGCTGCTGCACGCGGGCCAAAGCGGCTGGATGGTGCTCCTCGTGTCCCTGCTCGTTCAGGTCTTCTGGTTCTTCGGGATCCACGGCCCGAACGTCTTGGGCCCTGTCCTCGAATCCATCTGGGGCACCTCTCAGATCCAAAACATCCAGGCCCTGGCGGCTGGCGATCCGCTCCCATTCAAGTGGGTCCGCGGCTCCTTTGACGCTTACGTCTGGTACGGGGGTTCCGGTGGCACGATCGTTCTGTTGCTCGCCATCCTGCTGTTCTCCAAGCGTGCGGACGAAAAGACTGTCGCAAAGCTCGCCTTTGCCCCTGGCCTCTTCAACATCAACGAGCCGGTGATGTTCGGGCTGCCGATCGTGTTGAACGCGATCTACTTCATTCCGTTCATCGTGGCACCTGTCCTGAACACCGCGATCGCTTACTTTGTCACGATGGCTGGCTGGGTCAACCCGGTTCAGATCGCGGTGCCTTGGATCACACCACCGATCCTTAACGCGTTCATGGCCACCAACTTCGACTTCCGGGCAGCGCTGTTAGCCCTCGTCAACATGGTCATCGCCTTTGTCATCTGGCTGCCGTTCGTGATGGCGTCCAGCAAGATGCAAGAGGACGAAGAGGCTTAGGCCTCACCGCTTTGCTTGAGCCGTTGGTTGCGCTTACGCGAACCAATGGCTTATTATGATTAAAGATAGAAATAACGCATAAAGGAGCTCATGCCATGATTTTTATTAACGCACCCATTTCTGGCGACAAGATGATTGAGACACTCGAGGCTTACAACGACAACGGCGTGACGTTCAAGTTCGTCTCCAAAAACGGGATGAAGCTTCTGTTTGAGACGAACATGGATGATCTGGAAGCCGCCGCTAAGTTGGCCAAGGCCACCATCAAGGCGCAACGCTGGGCGTCTGTCCTTTACTTCCAAGTCGGAGTCGAGGCCTGATGGGCAAGTCCAACAGCACTTGGGGCAGCACCGCTGGCCTCTTGTTTCTCGCGATCGGCTTTTACACCATCATGGTGTCGCCGGCAGGCCCTGGCGTGACCAACATCCGGCCGGGCCTGCTGACGCTGGGCGTTGCCTTTGTCCTTTTGGGCTTTTGGGTGATGACCCGCCGGCGCAAGCACCACCACTCGACTGATAACAGCGATCAGTCGTGAGCAACAGCCGTCTTCGGGCGGCTGTTTTTGCGTGCAACACACTTAGGATCGCGCCGATATCCAGCGTTCACGGTTCCTCGCCACTGACCGAACCGGCGTCCGCGCTTGAGGCGTTCTGACTTCGCGCGTCGGGACGCCTTATTTGTGTACGCGGCATGAGTCAATCAGTTACGATAAAACTGTGGCAAGTTGCCACCAAGTCCTGATCAGGCTGATCCCCAACCGGTGCACGGGGGGAACTTGCACCGGCGCGTCACCGGGCTCATCCACGAGCCCAGTCAACCAAGGGAGGAACGCAATGGAAATTATGATGAACTGGCTCGAAAAATATGTCGTGCCAGTAGCCGCTAAGATCGGCTCAATCCGCTGGTTGGTTGCGCTGCGCGATGCCTTCATCGCCACGATGCCAATCACCATGGCCGGCTCTTTGGCCACTCTGTTTAATGCTATTTTAGGGACCTATCCCGCCCAGTGGGGCTGGACCGGGTTCGTGAATGCCGTTCAGCCGTTCATTGCCGTTAACGGCACCATCGGCACGGCCAGCCTGAGCATATTCGGCGTCTTCTTCGCCGCAATGTGGGGCTACCACCTGTCGACACAGTATGACGTGGACGGCGTGGCCGGGGCCCTGGTGTCCCTGGCTGCCTTCTTCATGGGCATCAACGGCGCAACCAGCGTGACGCTCAACGAAGGGCTGTCCAAGGCAGCTACGAAGCTTTTGACCGATGCCGGGGTCGTGGTGGGCGACAAGTCCATCACCATCAACTCCGCATTTTCCACCGGGAACCTGGGCTCCACGAGCCTGTTCACCGCGATGCTCTTCGGCGCGCTGGCGCTGGTGGTGTACATCTGGCTGATGAAAAAAGACATTACCATCAAGATGCCAGACACCGTCCCGCCTGCTGTGGCCAAGGCCTTCACGTCGCTGATTCCGGGGATCGCGGCCCTGTATGTGGTGTCCATCGTGAACTACCTGTTCACCAGCCTGACCGGCCACGTGTTCGGCGACTGGCTGTCGGCCACCATTCAGGCGCCGCTGCTGCACGCCGGGCAAGGCGCCGGAATGGTGATCCTGGTGACCTTGCTGGTGCAAGTCTTCTGGTTCTTCGGGATCCACGGTCCGAACGTGCTGGCGCCGATTCTGGAATCCATCTGGGGCACCTCTCAGATCCAGAACATCCAGGCACTGGCAGACGGCAACCCACTGCCATTCCAGTGGGTGCGCGGCTCCTTTGATGCGTACGTGTGGTACGGCGGCTCCGGTGGGACCATCGTGCTGCTGATCGCGATCCTGCTGTTCTCCAAGCGGGCCGATGAAAAAACGGTCGCCAAGCTGGCGCTGGCGCCAGGGCTGTTCAACATCAACGAACCCGTGATGTTCGGCCTGCCGATCGTGCTGAATGCCATCTACTTCATTCCGTTCCTGGTGGCACCGGTGGTCAACGTGACCATCGCCTACTTCGTGACCATGGCCGGCTGGGTGAACCCCGTTCAGATCGCCGTCCCATGGATCACGCCACCTGTACTGAACGCGCTGATGGCGACGAACTTCGACTTCCGTGCCGCGCTGCTTGCGCTGTTCAACATGGTCGTCGCGTTCGTCATCTGGCTGCCGTTCGTCATGGCTTCCAGTCGCATGCAGGACAAGCTCGAGGCCTGACGCCTCACTAGGGCATCGCTCAGCGGTGCCCTTTTTGCGTGGCGTCAGTGCTTGTGCGGTGGTACACTTGACGCATTGTGAACGCGTTGGAGGTGCCCTATGTCTGATTCCGTTACTAAAGTGTTGGCCGGCCTGCTCTGGGTCGTCCTCATGCTCATCGTGCTGGTCCCGCTGATAGGGATCCAGCTTCTCGCGTTCCACCTGCTCGGCTGGGCAGTGCACCCACTGTTTTGGTACGTCATCGGCGTCAACGTGGTCGGGATTTTGCCCGGCACCTTCACAGACGGCCTGACCACCGTGATGCAACACGCCGGCGTGCGCTGGGCCACGCAGCAGGCCGTCAACCTGGTGCTCGATATCCTGATCACCTGGGGGCTGTTCCACGCGCTGGCCGCCTGGCCGTTTCACCTGCCGCTTCCGGCGGTGGACCTGCTGCTGGTCAGCATTGCCAGCGGCGTGGTGTCTTGGCTGGTTGCAAGCTTGCTGGATCACGCCAACGGGGACGACAAGTAGGCCGGCTTGATTGAAGCGGTTGCACCTTGTTTGCCCGCACGCGCCGTGAGACAATTGCGCCAGGGAGATGAGGAGAAAAATGAAACGTCGAACATGGGTGATTCTGGACTGGGTGGTGCTGATCGCGGGCTATGGCATCTTGACCAGCATCACGGCTGACTTATTCGGGACGAGTTCGTTGTTATCACGGGGCATCGCGTTAATTGTTTGGTGCGCCCTTTACTGGGGCATCAGCACCGTCGTCATGCGCCTGCGCACGAACCAGCTGGCGCACCTTTGGCAGCTGGCTGACCAGCTCGGGTACGGGCCGGCCGAGCTCAAGGCCAAAAGCACCGCCACATATGGCGTCATCGACTGGTCGCTGTCTCGGCCGGAGAACTTGCAGTTTCTCCCGCGCGATATCGTGGTCAGTCGGCTGATCAAGCAGCTCACGGCGGAGGTGCGCGGTGAACAGGCGGGGCAATGAGTAACGGCCAGCGCCGACTAAAAAAGCAACTCACGGCGGTGAGCTGCTTTTTTGCGTGACGGATTTACAATGTAAGTGCAACAAATTAACCAAATAGAAAAGACTCACAGCCTGAGTCCTTGTAAAATGAAATC
>NZ_RHOH01000015.1 GCF_003946115.1 Lacticaseibacillus daqingensis
AACACAGAAGTTAAGCTTCTCTACGCCGAGAGTAGTTGGTGGGTGACTGCCTGCGAGGGTAGGAAGCTGCCGCGCTTTTTGAAAGGACCGTGTCACGGTCCTTTTTTTGTGTCCGCCAGACGCGTCGAGGCGGGGCAAAACATGCTAAAATGGAAGGCACAACGAACAAGGGGAGGCGAGCAAATGGCAATCAGCGTCACAAGTCAAACAATGCCGGCACAGTTAGGTGATGGGGTGACGATCGTCGACCTCTGGGCGCCATGGTGCGGCCCGTGTCGCATTCTGAGCCCGGTGCTCAAGGAACTGGAACAGGAGCTGCCGCTGCGCCTCCTGACGCTGGACGTCAGTTCGGACACGGCGGTCGCCACCCAGTACAACGTGCAGAGCATTCCAACCATGCTGGTGTTTCGCGCGGGGCAGCCGGTGGAGAAGATCACCGGGGCCTACCCGAAGGCGAAGCTCAAGGCCCATTTTGTCAGCCTGTTGGAGGTGCCGGATGGAAAATGAGCTGTTGGCCACCTGCCTGCTGGCGGGGCGGATCATGATCGAGGGCGGCAGCGAAATGTACCGCGTGGATGACACGATGACGCGGATCGCCCGCAATGCCGGCGGCGAGCGCGCGATGGTGTTCACGACCCCCACCGGGCTGTTCATCGCGCTGGATTCGCAACCGCTGGTGCAACTCGCGCCGGTGCGCAAGCGCGGCATTGATATGGAGAAAGTCGCGGGGGTCAATCAGTTGTCGCGCTCGTTTCAGGCGGGCGAGCTGACCTTGGCGCAACTGCGCGCCCGGTTGGTCAAGCTGGACACGAACACGCCGTACTTCCCGGTGTGGCTGCAGGTCCTGGCGGCGGCACTGTGTAGCACGACGCTGATGGTGATTTTTGCCCAGAAGTACGACTGGTTCGATATGCCGCTGGCGGCGGCGGTCGGGGCGCTCGGTTTTTATGCCTATTTGTGGCTCAGCCATGTCACCACGATGCGCTTCATCAGCGAGCTGGTGGGGGCGTTCGTGGTCGGCATCACCGCCTGGGTGGGGGTTCGCCTCGGCTTGGGGCAGAGCCTGGACAATGTGATCATCGGCGCCGTCATGCCGCTGGTGCCGGGCGTGGCTATCACTAACTCGATTCGCGACATGCTGGCGGGGCATCTGCTGTCAGGCATGGCGCGCGGCATGGAGGCGATCCTGAGCGCATGCGCCATCGGGGTCGGGATCGCGCTCATCTTCCGCTTTTTCTAGCGGCGGTTTAAGGGGGAAAAACGATGCCATACGGACTGCAGCTTCTCGTGCAGGTCAGTTTCAGCTACCTGTCCACGGTCGCGTTTGCGATCATCATCAACGTGCCGCGCCGCGCGCTGAACCTCGCGGGCTGGTCCGGGGCCATTGGCTGGCTGGTGTATTGGCTTTTGATGGGCTTGCACAGCGGGCGCATGCTGGCGAACCTGCTCGGCGCTTTGGCCATCGGCGTGTGCGGCATGCTGTTTGCGCGGCGTAAAAAGATGCCGGTGATCATTTTTAACATTCCCGGGCTGGTGCCGCTGGTGCCAGGGGCGACGGCCTACCAGGCGGTGCGCGCGCTGGTGTTGGGCGACATGGAAGTGGCGCTTCAGCTGACGCTGCGGGTGGCAATGGTGGCCGGTGCCATCGCGGTTGGGTTCATGCTGGCGCAACTGCTGGCCGAAACGACTTACCGAATGCAGGCGACAAAGGCCGTTAAGAAGTGATATACTAAGCTCATGCGATGAGTCGAGTAACCAGTAATGGTGAAAGAGCAGCTGGCCGCGGTGCAAGCCACCCGCCGGATTTGCGGGGGTCAGTGGTCCAAGGTTGTGGAGCCAGCGGGCCTTATCTGCGCAAGCAGGTACTGTGTGCGGTGTCAACGATTGAGTTGGCGCCGCGCTTTTTTTATGCCCAGAGCGGAGTGGCGCGGTTATAAGGGTTGGGCTAAGCCAGCCTGACGCTTGCGCCCGCACTTAGGCGCGAGTGGCAGGATGGCTTAGCCCGCACCCTTATGCGCCACGTAGCTCGACGATAGTCCAGAGCGGCGCAAAGCGCACTTAGCGGAACGGGTAGCTTCGCCTGAGTGCTCGGGGCGCGTTCTTGGCACCGGGTGCTCAGGCGTGGCTAGCCGCTTCCGCGTTGCTTTGCGGCGCTCGACGAAGCTCGGACAACAGTCAACATGCCCTGATGCGGCGCGAGGCGAAGCCGAACGGAAGCATGCCCTGCAACGGAAGCGAGCCCGAAAGCCCGTGGCCGAGGCTCCGCGTTAAAAGGCTTCGGGAAACGCCTGAATCTGCACTTTGCTCTGTCTGAAGCCGGTGCACGCCCCCCAAACGGCACCGAATCAGAACGCATTTCGCGTAAATTGCAAAAAAATGAGATAAACAGGTTGACTCGCATGAAATAATAGTGTAAATTCTAACCATTAACTAATCTTCGGAAGGGGCGTTCAGCCATGTTAAAACCAAACACGACTTGTCATATTAACCGCCCCGCCCGGGATTTGGCCTTGTTGTTGAAGCAGAAGGACCCGACTGTTTAGCGTTTGCTAACAAGTTGAGCCCTGTTTTCGCTTTGACGATGGGGCCCACCAAACGACATTTCGTCGGCCTCATTCCATTGCGAATGAGGCCTTTTGTTTTGTCACTGACTCCTGCGGCGGCGCGCACTGCAGGAATCGTTAACTGAGAAAAAGTGGGGAATAATCATGAAGCAAACGATGAAAAAAGTAGTCGCGGCGGCTGCCGCAGTGATGAGCGTTGGGATCATGGCCGGTTGCTCGGCGAAATTCGCAACGACCAAGGGCAACGAAAGCACCGGCGACACCATCAAGATCGGTATGAACATTGAGCTTTCCGGTGCAGCCGGCGGTTACGGCAACCAGATGAAGCAGGGCTTCCAGCTGGCCGTGAAGCAGATCAACGCGAAGGGCGGGATCCAGGTCGGCGACAAGAAGATGAAGATCACGCCGGTCATCCAGGACAACAAGTCCACTACCAGCGGCTCCGCTTCGGTGACTGCCCAGCTGACGGCCAAGGACAAAGTGAGCGCCATCGTCGGGCCGGCCACGACCAATGATGGGACGGCGGCGATCCCGAACCTGACCAAGGCCAGCGTCCCGTCCGTCTCACCATCCGCAACGGACCCGAACTACACGCTTCAAAAGAACGGCAAGGTGCAGCCATACGTGTTCCGTGCCTGCTTCAACAACGACCTGCAAGGGGAAACCGCGGCACACTACGCGGATAACACCATCAAGGCGAAGAAGGTCGCGATCCTAGAGGATAACTCGAGCGACTACGGCACGGGCCTGGCCAAAGCCTTCAAGCAGGCCTTCAAGGGCACCATCGTCTCGACCCAGAGCTTCCAGGAAGGCGATAAGGACTTCAACGCGCTGATCACGGCAATCAAGGCCAAGAACGTCGATGCCATTTACGTGCCGGGTTACTACTCCGAGGCCGGGCTGATCATCAAGCAAGCCCGTCAGGCCGGGGTGGATGTGCCGATCATCGGCTCTGATGGGATGGCGGACCCGAAGCTGGCGCAGATCGCCGGTGCGACTAACACCAACGACATCTACTACACCACGCCATTTTCCACCAAGTCTGGGGAAACCAACGCGGTGGCAAAGGCCTTCATGACCGACTTCAAGGCAGAATACAGTGAAGACGCGCCGACCTTCTCCGCGCTGGCTTACGACTCCGTGCTGATGATCAAGCAGGCCATTGAAGACGCCAAGTCCACGAACTCGGTCAAGATCGCCAACGCGCTGGCGAAGATCAAGGACATGCCAGCCGTCACCGGGACGACCAGTGTGGACAAGAACCACGACCCAGAAAAGCCAATTGTGATCGAATCCATGCAAAACGGTAAGGTGGTTGCTGCAACGGCTGTGAAGTAGGCCGCAACGAAACGGAGGGAACACTGTGCAAACCTTTCTCCAACAGGTGATCAACGGGCTATCGCTCGGCAGCATCTACGCGCTTTTGGCGCTCGGGTACACCATGGTTTACGGCATCATCAAGCTGATCAACTTCGCGCACGGCGACATTTACATGATCGGGGCGTTCTGGGGGTATTACGTGATCAACACCTACCACGTGAACTTCTTCGTCGCACTGATTTCGGCGATGATCATCAGCGCGCTGCTCGGGATGCTGATCGAGGTGCTCGCGTATCGCCCGCTGCGCCATTCACCACGGATCACGGCGCTGATCACGGCGATCGGGGTGTCGTATTTCCTCGAAAACGGCATGTCCTTTCTCTTTGGCGCGGACACCCGGGATTTTCCCCAGGCGGTCGCGCAGCACAACTACCACGTGCTGGGGATCACGGTGTCCAACATCCAGGTGCTGATCCTGGTCACGGCGGTGGTGCTGATGATCGGCCTGCAGCTGATCGTTCAAAAAACGAAAATGGGCACGGCGATGCGGGCGGTGGCCGTGGACCCAGAGGCCGCGGCGCTGGTCGGCATCGATCCCAACCACATCATCTCCTTCACCTTCGGGCTAGGCTCGGCGCTGGCCGGGGCGGCTGGCGTGCTGATCGGGCTGTACTACAACTCGATCGACCCGCTGATGGGGATGACGCCGGGGATCAAGGCCTTCGTGGCCGCCGTGGTCGGCGGCATCGGCTCGATTCCCGGGGCCGCCATCGGGGGCTTTGTCATCGGCTTGCTTGAAACTGGCGTGCAGGCGATCGGCCTGAGTGCGTACAAGGACGCCGCCGTGTACATCGTGCTGATCGTGATTCTGGTGATCCTGCCAAGCGGTCTGCTGGGCAAGAACGTGAAGGAGAAGGTGTAAAAATGGCGACAAAATGGAAAGCAGCGCTGTGCTGGCTGGCACTTGCCGCCGCCGGGTTCGGACTGATCAACGTGCTGATCGGGGTCGGCGTCATCGACACCTTCATTGAAAACATGCTGGTGACCATCGGCATCAACATCATATTGGCCACCGGGCTGAACCTGATCATCGGCTTCTCCGGCCAGTTCTCGCTGGGCCACGCGGGCTTCATGGCGCTTGGCGCCTATGCGACCGCCATCATCACCAGCGCGATGCCAACCGTCGGCGGGTTCTACCTGTCAGTGGCGGTGGGGATTGCCATCGCGATGGTGGTCGCGGTGATCATCGGCATCCCAACGCTGCGGCTGCGGGGGGACTACCTCGCCATCGCAACGATGGGGGCGGCCGAGATCATCCGCGTGATCCTGAATAACCTCAAGATCACCAACGGTGCGGCGGGGATGTTCAACATTCCCGCGCTGGCCGGCTGGCCGACCGTGTACGTGATGGTCTGCCTGACCACGCTGATGATCGTCAACTTCGCCCGCAGCCGGGCGGGACGCGCCATCCAGGCGATTCGCGAGGATGAGATCGCGGCGGAGGCCAGCGGGATCGACCCGACCAAGTGGAAGCTCGCGGCCTTCGTGATGGGTGCCGCCACCGCGGCCATCGGCGGCTCGCTGGACGCAGTGTACATTCAGACCATCGCGCCAGGCAACTTCGGGATCATGAACTCGATCGCTATTTTGATCATCGTGGTGCTCGGGGGGGTCGGCAGCATGACCGGCACATTCATGGCGGCCGCGGTGCTCGGCGTGCTGGACACGGTGCTGCAGAGCTTCGGTGCGCTGCGCATGGTGATCTACGCGCTGGCGCTGATCGCGATCATGGTGTTCAAACCAAGTGGCCTGCTGGGCCGCTACGAGGTGTCGATCCGCGCTTGGCTTGACCGGAAAGGAGTTAACAATGCCGCTTCTAACAGTAACCGCGCTGAGTAAACGTTTTGGGGGCCTGAACGCCGTTGAAGCGGTCGACATGCACGTTGATGAAGGCGAGCTGGTCGCGCTGATCGGCCCCAACGGCGCGGGCAAAACCACGCTGTTCAACCTGCTGACTGGGGTGACGGCCCCGACCAGTGGCAGCGTCACGCTGACCGTTGACGGCAAGCCCGTCAGCCTGCTCAACCGGGCCCCGTACCAAGTCGCCAAGCTCGGCTTGGCCCGCACATTTCAAAACATCCGGCTGTTTGCCCGTCTGACCGTGCGCGAGAACATTCAGGCGGCGATGACGCACCGCTACCATGAGAACTTTTTGGCCACGGTGCTGCGCCTGCCTGCGTACTACAAGAAGGAAGCACTTGTCGGCGGCTGGACGGATGCGCTGCTGGAAGCCTTCGACCTGACGGCGGTGGCGGACCTCGCGGCGGCCAACCTCCCGTACGGCACCCAGCGGCGCGTCGAAATCGCGCGCGCGGTGGCGACGCAGCCGAAGCTGATCTTTTTGGATGAGCCGGCGGCGGGGATGAACCCGGAGGAAACGGCGGCGCTGACCGCGCTGATCCAGCGCCTGAGAAGCGAGTTCCACCTGACCGTGGTGCTGATCGAGCACGACATGAGCCTGGTGATGAAACTGGCCGAGCGTATCTACGTGCTTGAGCATGGCAAGGTGATCGCGCACGGCACGCCGACTGAGATCCAGCAGAACCAGGCCGTGATCACGGCCTACTTGGGAGGTGGCGTCCATGCTTAACGTCTCGAACTTGCAAGTCAATTACGGCGCCATCAAAGCCGTGCAAGGCGTCGACTTCACGGTGGGCGACGGCGAGATCGTCACGCTGATCGGGGCGAATGGGGCGGGCAAAAGCACGATCCTCAAAACCATCAGCGGCGTGTTGCGCCCGGCGGCCGGGCAGGTCAACTACAACGACCAGGACCTGACGAAGCTGTCGGCGGCCAAGATCGTGGCCGCCGGCATCGCACAGGTGCCAGAGGGACGGCACATTTTTGCTGGCCTGAGCGTGATGGAAAACCTCAAAATGGGCGCGTACCTGCAGCCCAAGCACCAGGCCGACACGCTGGCGTCGGTGTTCGATCAGTTCCCGGTGCTCAAGGAACGGCGCAGCCAGGACGCGGCGACGCTTTCCGGCGGTGAGCAGCAGATGCTGGCGATGGGCCGCGCGCTGATGGCGCGCCCGAAGCTGCTGCTGCTCGATGAGCCCTCGATGGGGCTGGCGCCGATCTACATCAACAAGATCTTCGCCATCATCAAGGCGATCCACGCCAGCGGCACCACGGTCCTTTTGATCGAGCAAAATGCCCAGCAGGCGCTGCAGATCGCCGACCGTGGCTACGTGCTGGCCAGCGGCACGGTCAAACTGACCGGCACCGGCCAGGAACTGCTCCAAAGCACCGCGGTTCAGGCCGCGTACCTTGGGGGATAGTGGCTGTCCGGAATCTACCTTAAATTCCCGGACTCCGGTCCAGTCAGTGCCACTTCCAGCTCCGGCGGGTGGCGGCGTGCGTGCCAGCGCTGCTCGCACGCTGCTGGAGGAAGCGTAGCGACCGGAAGCATTGGCTCGCCACCCGCCTCCACCTCCAGTGTCACTGGCTGAACCTCCGTCCTCTGATTGTGAATAACTCAGCCACTCAGAGCCATCGCAATGTGAGCGAATCGGCAGTTATTGAAAGAAGCGCGACGTAGCTTTTTGAAGTAGATTCTAAGGCGATCCGCCCGCAATACCCCAAACCACCTCAGCGAATGAGAAGTCTCTCATTCACTGGGGTGGTTTTTGCGTCCGCGGCGCGTGCGACCCGCTAGTGCCGGTGTGTCTTGACCACTGTGTCACCGATTTTGCACATTTTTAAGCGAAAGTGCTTACATTTGCGGTGTTGCCCACTTTTGTCCCATTGGTTAACATGGTAAGATTGTTGTAGAACCGAAAATTAGAGAGGGGTATTTCATGGACAAGCCATTAGCGAAGTACATCGACCACACACTGTTGAAGCCGGAGGCCACACAGGATCAGATCGATGCGATCTTTGAAGAAGCGAAGCAGTACGATTTTGCCAGTGTGTGCATCAACCCATACTGGGTGGCACGCGCCAAGGCGGCGCTGGCCGGCACGGATGTGAACGTCTGCACCGTCATTGGCTTCCCGCTGGGGGCCAACACGACGCAGGTCAAGGTTTATGAAGCGGGTCTGGCCATCGATGAAGGCGCCAAGGAAGTTGACATGGTGATCAACGTTGGCGAGCTGAAGGCCAAGCACAACGACCAGGTCAAGGCTGACATCCAGGCGGTGGCCGAAGCGGCCCACGCCAAGGGGGCACTGTTGAAGGTGATCATCGAGTGCGTCCTGTTGTCAGACGAGGAAAAAGTGCGCGCCTGCGAGCTGTCTGAAGCGGCTGGGGCAGACTTCGTGAAAACCTCGACCGGCTTTGCTGGCGGCGGCGCAACGGTGCACGATGTGGCCCTGATGCGGCAAACCGTTGGCGATCGGCTGGGGGTCAAGGCCTCCGGTGGCATTCACAACTACCAAGACGCGATGGCACTGATCGAAGCCGGAGCTTCCCGCCTCGGGGCGAGTGCCGGTGTGGCGATCATGAAGGAGGCGCAGGCGTAATGGCAAAGTTCAAGCGCATTATCGGCATCGTCACGGATTCCATCGGGATCGGTGAGGCGCCGGACGCCGCCAAGTACAACGACACAGGCGCCGACACGCTCGGCCACATTGGGGCGCACTTCAACGGGGCCTTGCACCTGCCGAACTGGCAGCGCCTCGGCCTGGGCAACATCGCGCGCGACACCCCGATCCAGGGCGTTGAGCCGATCGATGCCCCGATCGGCTATTTTGGCAAAATGTACGAGATCTCTGCCGGCAAGGACAGCATGGACGGGCACTGGGAAATGATGGGCCTGCCGGTCACCGAACCGCTCGGCTTTTTCCCCAACGGTTTCCCGGATGTGCTGATCAAGCAACTTGAGGACTTCTCCGGGCGCCAGGTGATCGTTAACCTGCCGTACTCCGGCACGGAAGTCATCGAAAAGTACGGGGAGGAGCAGCTCAAAACCGGTGCCTTGATCGTCTACACCAGTGGCGACTCCGTGCTCCAGATCGCGGCGAACACCGCCGTGATCCCCCTGGCGGAACTCTACAAGATCTGTGAGTACGCTCGCAGCATCACCACCGACCAGCCGTACCGCATCGGGCGCGTGATCGCGCGGCCGTTCGTTGGCGACTCCGCGGCGACGTTCACGCGCACCAGCGACCGCCACGACTATGCGCTGATGCCCAACGCCCCAACCGACCTCGACCGCCTGCAGGCTGCTGGCGTGGCGACGTATGGGATCGGCAAGATCAACGACATTTTCTCCGGTCAGGGGCTGGATGACGGCGTGCACACCACCAGCAACGTGGACGGGATGAATCAAACCATCGAAGCGGTCAAGAGTGACCGCGATGGCTTCATCTTCACCAACCTGGTCGACTTTGACGCCATGTACGGCCACCGCCGCAACGCGCAAGGCGACGGCGAGGCGCTGATGACGTTTGACCGCCAGTTGGGCGAACTGCTGGACGTGATGCGCCCAGACGACCTGCTGATGATCACGTCGGACCACGGCAACGACCCGGGCTTCACCGGCACCGACCACACGCGCGAGTACGTGCCGATGGTGGTGTACAGCAAGCAGCTGCCGGGCAACGGCGACCTGGGTGTGATGTCCCCATTCTCTGATATGGGCGCCACCATCCTCGACAACTTCGGCGTGACCGGCAACGGTGTCGGTCACAGTTTTCTCGCCAAGCTCAAGTAATCAACTTCAAGGAGGCCAATATGAGTACTCACATTGATGCACCCGTCGGCGCGATCGCCGATGTCGTTTTGCTCCCCGGGGATCCGCTGCGTGCCAAGTACATCGCGGAGACCTTCTTTGACGATCCCGTGCGCTATAACACCGTGCGCAACGCGTTCGGCTACACCGGCACCTACCAGGGTCGCCGGGTGTCCGTGCAGGCCACGGGGATGGGCATTCCGTCCATCAGCATCTACATCTCCGAGCTGATGCAGGACTACGGCGTCAAGACGCTGATCCGCGTCGGCACCGCCGGCGGCCTCGGCCCGGATGTGCACGTGCGCGACGTCGTGCTGGCGCAGGGGTCCAGCACCGACTCTAGCATTCTGCTGAACACGTTTGGGGCCGGGCTGTACTATGCGCCGCTGGCCGATTACGGGCTGCTGCACGAAGCCGCCGAGATCGCCGCGGCCAAAGGGGTGACCACCCATGTCGGCAACGTGCTCGGGGAAGATCGCTTCTATAATGATGAGCTCGACCGCGAGAAGTTGATCGACTACGGCATCCTCGCCAGCGAAATGGAAACACCGGCGCTGTACCTGCTGGCCGCCAAGCACCACCGGCGCGCGCTGTCCGTTTTGACCGTGTCCAACCACATCATCACTGGTGAGGAAACCACGGCGCAGGAGCGGCAGACCAGCTTCAACGACATGATCGAGATCGCGCTGGGCGTCGCCAAACGCGTGTAACATAAATGAAAAATAACGGTCGTGGACGCCTTGAGGCGCGCCACGACCGCTTTTTTATTGTTAGGGCGCACGAACTTGGACAGGGGCAAACGTGCTTTCCCGTGCAAAAAAAAAGTCAGGGTGTTAATCTAAACTTAAGTCTTTAAGAATCGATAAATATAATTACAAAAGTGACAAGGAAACCCGATGGGAGGATTTACACGTATGGGAAAGACGACTAAGGCACTCGCATTGACCGCAGGGATCGCCGGCGCAGCCGGGTTCGCTGCACTGACGGCCACGCCAGACCAAGTCAGTGCGTCCACCGGCACGGTCACCTATCAGGAAGGGGCCACCACTGTTTGGCAGACGCCAGCCTTCAACCAGGTGAAGCGCTACGTTCTCTACAACCAACAAATCGAGATCCTCGGCCAAAAAACGGTCAACGGCACGGTGTGGTACCAGATCGGGGCCAACGAGTGGATCCCAGAGATTTATCTGCAAGTTGCCGGGACCCCTGCGGCAACCGCCAGCGCGACCCCAGTGACCCAAGCGGCCGCTGCCAGTGCGAGCTCCCAGGCGGGGAACTTCAACCTGACCGTGACCTATCAGGGTGGTGCCACCACCGTGTGGACGGGCACCAGTTACAGCGCGCCAACCGGTCGCTACCTGACCACCGGCCAGACGGTGAGCGCCGTGGCCAAAACCGTCAGTGGCGGCGAAACCTGGTACAAGCTGAGCAACGGCGGCTATGTGCCTGCCCGCTTTGCGCGTGAAACCGGTGCGGCCGTCGCGACGACCCCAGCGGCCACCACGACGCCAGTGGCAACGCCGGCCCAGACCCCGGCTGCGACCACCCCGGCCCCAGCTGTGACGGCCCCGGCCGAGTCGGCCGCACCACAAACGCCAAGCACCCCAGCGCAGACGCCAGCCGCAACACCGACCACGAATACGCCAGCGCAGTCGACGCCAAGCACCACGACCCCGGTTGCCAGCACGCCGGCCGTCACCAGCGGGAGCTACAGCTTGACCATCACCAACCCGGGCAACGTGGTCACCGTTTGGACCACGCCGGCCTACAGCAAGGCCAACGGCACCTACCTCGCTAACGGCGCTCAAGTGACTGCGAACGGTAGCGTTGTCGTTGCAGACGAAACGTGGTACCAGCTGACCACCGGTGGCTTTGTTCCGGCTCAGTTTGCTAAGACTGGGACGACCAGCACGCCGGCCCCGGCCCCAAGCACCTCGACGTCTAACAGCGGGGCAACCACCGGCACGACCACCACGCCGACGCCAGCGCCAAGCACCAGCACACCGGCGCCTGCCCCAAGTACCAGCACGAGTACCGACCGGGCCGCTAAGGTCCAGGCAGTGATCAACCTGGCGATGAGCCTGCGTGGCACGCCTTACGTCTTTGGTAGCAGCTCGCTGAGCGGGTTTGACTGCTCCGGGTTCGTGAAGTACGTCATGGCGCACGCTGCCGGGCTGGACTTGTTGCGCACTTCGGCACAACAGGCAACGCAAGGCACCCGGATCGCGACGTCTCAGGCGCAACCTGGGGACCTGTACTTCTGGGCTAACAGCACCGGCGTTTACCACGTCGGCATTGCGCTGGGCAACGGCCAGTACATTGCGGCGCCAAAGCCTGGCGATGTCGTGAAGACAGGGTCCACCCAGTACTTCCAGCCATCCTTTGCCACACGCGTCCTTTAATTTCAGACCAAAAACAACCGGTTCTCCCGCATTGGGGGGAACCGGTTTTTGCGTTCGGGGATGGTGCGGGGGCACCGTATCAGGCCAGCCAGCGGCCCATGATGGTCAGCCAGTGTTGGAGCTGCAGCTTGCGCACCGTGCCCAGCCCCGGAAAGTGTCGCGTTGCCAGCAGGTCAAGCAGCGTTGTGGTGGCCGGCGTCGCGGCCTGGGGGTGCTCAGCTAGCCACGGGGCCAGCGGGGTGAGCGCCTCGAAGAACTTGGCTTGCGGCTCGGCGAAGTCGGCGTTGTTGACGGAGGTGAAGTGGCGAATGAACAGCGCGCCGCGGTCCGCAAACAGCAGGTGCAAGGCGATGGCACGCTGCGGGTAGCCGTGTTCTGAGTACTGGCGGGTGCTCAGCGGGTAATCGGCCAGCCCGACGCCGGGCTGCAGGGCCAGCGGGTACTGGTAGAACTCGGTTTGCACGCTGGCGTAGTCCTCGGTGCGCGCACGGGTCGGCAGGTGGTCGGTCAGGTAGATGGCCTGAGGGTGGGCAACGCGGCGAAAACGCGCCGCCGCAGGCACGATCACGCGCTGCGTGGGGGGTAGCTGCCGCAACTGGGCCACGGTTTGCACCAGCTGCAACGGGGCGGGCTGGGGGTCAAACCAGCGGGCCGGCTGCACCCAGTCGTCATAGGTGATGGTGGCCTGCGGTGCCGCCAGCAGCCCATACTGGCCCACTGCGGGGTTTTGGATGACGAACAGCGGATGATGCGCCTTGCTGAACGCCGCCACGCAGCGAGCCAAACTGGGCGTATCCTTGACCGGTTCGATGACGGGGATGATGGTGGGGGCCAGCTGCTTCACCAGCTGGGTCAGCGCCAGCAGGTCGTACTGACGGCCACGGATCAGCGGGTAGTAGTTCATCGGCCGGCCGCCTGGCGCTTGTAGGCGGCGAGCTCCTCGACCAGCGCGTCCACCTCTTCTTGAAGGGTCGCGACCGCAGTGGCGGTCATCGTGTCGGCGAAGCGGTCGTAGAGGTTGGCCTCGGGGTCGTACACGCGGTACTCGGCTGTGCGCCGACGCAGCTCGCGCAGTAGGGCCTCATCGCTGAACCCGCCCAAGCCACGCTCGACCTGCTTGGCCTTTTGGACTTCGCGGTTGAGACTGGCCAAAAAGCGCGTCATCAGCGCGGCCTCCGGCACCTGCAGGGCCTGACGCCGCGCCGGCTTGGCGATCGTCAGCTGGCCCGGCAGCGGAATGGGGGTCAGGCTGGCCGCCACGCGCGCGGCATCGAACGCCTGGTAGACCATGACGCCGATGCCGGCGGGGATCTCCGCCTGAACGCTGGCGTACAGCTTGGCCGGCAGCACGAAGTAGTTGTAGTGGCCGATGAAGCTCAGCTTGGCCTTGCTGTGAAAATCGCTTTTGGTCACCTTCAGCTCAAAGCAGCGCCACGTGTCGCCTTGGCGCACGAGCGTGTCCACGATGCCCAGGTCGTCTGGCATCGTCACCTCCTCCACGGCGATCGCGCCCTGCTCCTCCCAGTAGGCGTACAGGGTTTTCTCTAAGTCCAGGGTCAGGTCAGTTTTCATGCGGATGCGCCTCCCAAAAGTCGGTGAGTTGTGCGGCCAGGTCGTCGATGCCCCGGCTGACCGTGGCGTGCGCCCAGTGCGGCGGAAACAGGCTGGCGTAGCGCGGCTGGGCGAACCGCGCGTCCATCAGCAGGATGACGCCGCAGTCGTTGGCGCCGCGAATGACGCGCCCGCCCGCCTGCAGCACATTGTTGAAGCCGGGCAGCTGGTAGGCGTACGCGAACCCGTCCTTGGCCTGCGCGTCAAAGTAGGCGCGCAGGCGGTCGGTTTCTGGGTTGAGCCCCGGCAGGCCGACCGAGATGATGGCCACGCCGATCAGCTGGGTGCCGCCCAGGTCGATGCCCTCGGCAAAAATGCCGCCAAGCACCGCAAACCCCAGCACCGGGGCGGCATTCGCGGTGAAGCGAGCCAAAAAGGCGGCGCGGTCTTCCGCAGTCATCTCGCTGGTTTGGGCACAGGTCGGCTGCTCGGGTGCCGCGGCGCGAAAGGCCGCCAGCACCGTGGCCATGTACGCGTGCGACGGCAGGAACACGAGGTAGTGGCCGGGCCGCGTCGTCACCATCAGCAGCAGGCTGGCCACGATCTGCGGTAGCGTCTGTGTGCGCATGCGGTACGTCGGCGTGATGTCCTGCGTCACCGTCACCAGCAGGTTCTCGGCCGGAAACGGCGAGCGGAGCCGGTACGCAAGGCTGTTGGCGGCGCCGCCCAGAATGTCCTGATAGTACGGCAGCGGCGACATCGTGGCCGAAAACAGCACCGCCCCGCGGCCCTTGGCCATGCAGGCGTCCATGAACGCGCTGGGGTCCAGGCACAGCTGCTTGAGCGTCACCTGACCGGCTTCGATCGCGATCTCCGTCTCGTACGCGTCATTGTACAGCTCGGCGATGCGCAGGTAGCTGGTCGCGTCAAAAAAAACCGGCAGCACCGCGTCTACCACCGTTTGGTCGCGCGTGTCCGGCGGCTCGCCCAGCCAGTCGTGCACCGCCCCGGTGAAGCGCTCGACCGCCTGAATGAACGGCTCGACCGCCGCGGCCTGAAAAGTCAACGGCGCCGAATCGACGCTCAGCGCCACCGTGTCAAAGGCGGTGATCAGCTGGGTGACCGTCCGCTTGACGGCCGAGAGGGTACCACCCTTGTGCGGCGCGAGTGCGGTTTTGAGCGCGACAAAGGCCGAGTCAGCCAGTTCGGCCGAGTACATCGCCCGCGCCCGCGACACCAGGTTGTGCGCCTCGTCGACCAGAAAGAAGTTGCCGTCATCCGGCGCGGCAAAGAAGCGCTGCAAGTACACCGCCGGGTCGAACAGGTAGTTGTAATCGCAGATGATGACATCGCAAAACAGCGACGCGTCCAGCGAAAACTCAAAGGGGTCCAGCGTGTGCTTTTGCGCGTACTGCTCGATCACCGCGCGCGTCAGCTGGTTTTCGTGCCCCAGCAGGTCTTCCAGCGCCGGCCGCAGCCGGTCGTAGTAGCCCAGCATGTACGGGTTTTGGGTCGGGTCGTCCGGCTCCGAGTCAAAACGGATCGTGTCCTTGGCCGTCAGGGTGATGGACTTGGCCACCAGCCCCTTCGTGGCCAACAGCGCCATGGCCTGCTCCGCCACGCCGCGCGTGCTTTGCTTGGCCGTCAGGTAAAACGCGCGGTCGATCAGGCCCGTGCCCATCGCCTGTACCGTGGGAAACAGGGTGGAAATCGTTTTGCCGGTGCCGGTCGGGGCCTCGACAAACAGGCGGGTGCTCGCTGCAATGGTTTTGTACACCGCCACCGCTAGCTCCCGCTGCCCGGCGCGGTAGGCCGGGAAGGGGAAAGTCAGCGCGGCGATGGACGCGTTGCGCGCGGCGACAATGTCCGAGCGCAGCTTCAGCCAGGCTGCCCACTCATGGCAGAGGTCCTCGAAAAACAGCGCGAGGTCCGCCGCGCTTTGCACCTCCGTGAAGCGCGTCAGCTCATCCGTGTCCGTCTGGTAGTACAGCAAGTCGAGCTCGACCTCCGGCAAGTCGCGCGCGACGCACAAAAAATGGCCGTACACGCGCGCCTGCGCCCAGTAGCGGTCTTTCGTGTTCGGCGTGACCGCCGCCCAGTCGCGGGCGCTGGTTTTGATCTCCTCGATCACCGTCAGGTCGTGGCTCGTGTCGATGCCATCGGCTCGGCCGTCCACCGTGTAGTCGGTGCCGTTTACCGTCACGGTTTGGGCCAGGTAGACTTCTTTTTCATAGTGGTCGTGGTGGCTGGCCTGCAGCCGCCGGTGGATCTGGCCGCCGAGCAGCGCCGTGTTGTTCGACGCCGTGGTGGTGGGGTCTAAGTCCCCGGAGCGGACCACGAGCTCGACCAGCTCGCGGATCCCAATACGATGTGTGGTGGACATAGTGACCTCCAAAGAAAACCAGAGCAGAGCAAAGCGTACTTAGCAGGTCGGCTAGCCTAGCCAAGTCACTTGGGGCGCATTTGGCCCCGAGTGACTTGGCGTAGCTAGATGCACCTGCGTTGCTTTGCATAGCTCGACGAAGACCAGAGCGGAGTGGCGCGGTTATGAGGCTTAGACCGCACCCTCATGCGCCACGCAGCTCGACGAAGAGCGGAAAGAAGTAAGCGAGGCAGAAAGTCCGTGGCCGAGATTACATGGTTATAAGAGAAAAGGCTTGGGGCGTACTTGGGCCCGAGTGCTTAGGCGTGGCTAGCCGCTTCCGCGTTGCGCCACGTAGCTCGACGAAAACCAGAGCGAAGTGGCGCGGTTATGAGGGTTGGGCTAAGACAGCCTGACGCTTGCGCCCGCGCTTAGGCGCGAGTGGCAGGATGGCTTAGACCGCACCCTCATGCGCCACGTAGCTCGACGAAAACTGGCAGTAGCAATCCCGTCACAACACGTGCAGGTGCAAAAGCCCTCGGCAAAAATAACCCTATCCCTCCTATTATAGAATGCTTGTTCCCCTAACGGAACCCTCACCTTGAATCTCCCCCCTGAACAGGCTATCATGAGCCTATTACAGAAAACTCGCGCGAAACGCCTGCAGTTCGCGGCGCTGCGTGAATGAATGAAGGAACGGTGACCATGCAAATCAATGTGAATGCATTTCAAGAGGCGATTTTAGCTGGCAACTACGAAACTGCGGTGACGGCCATCACCCCGGAGACCTTGGCCCAAACCACGCTGGCCGAAGCCATGACCCCGGTGTTTGCGGCCTTTGACGCTGCGATCGACGCCGGCAAGTTGGTGCAGGCTGACCTGGTGATCGAAAGCGCCGAGCCGACCACGGTGCGGCTGGAAACTGGCGTGATCAACCTGCCGTTTGCCGACAGTAAAAAGGTCAACAACTTCCTCGACGAAGCCGAGCTGGTGCCGCTGACCATCAACCTGATCGTCAGCTCGCCGTACGTGAACCAGTCTGGCCTGCGCATCGACCGTGTGGCTACGGCCGACACGTACGTCGCCGCCCCGGCCGCTCAGCAGGCCGCGATCGTGGCCAGTGTGAGCGAAAAACTGATCCGCATCGAGGCCGAGCGCACCGCGCCGAAGCCGGTGGCCAAGCCTTCCCCAGCGCAGGCGGCCACGAAGCGAACCACCACGCGCCGCACCGCGACCAAGAAGCCCGCAGCCAAGAAAGCTACCACCAAGCCGACCGCGAAGAAACCCGCCGCAAAGAAGCCGGCGGCCAAGAAGACCACGCGCAAGCCTGCCGCGAAGAAGGCCGATTAGATGGTCGTGCAGAGCTTGCTGTTGATGGGCGTCGGCGTGTTTGCCGGCATCCTCGGGGCGCTTTTGGGGCTGGGCGGCGGCATCATCATCACGCCGGTGCTGACGCTGATCATGGGCCTGCCGATCCAATACGCAATCGCGGCCAGCGTGATCGCCGTGATCGCCACGAGCTCCGGTGCCACGATCGCCTACCTCAAAGATGAGATGCTGAACCTGCGCGTGGCGATGTTTCTGGAGATCGCGACCACCATCGGGGCGGTGCTCGGGGCGGTCGTGACCGGGTTGGTCAATGCGCAGGTGCTGTTCGTGCTGTTTGGCGCGCTGCTCCTGTTTTCCGTTTACAACATGATCCGCAAGATGCGCCGCGGCCCGGAGCGGGCCAAAAACGCGGTGCCGGACGCCGCGGCGGCCAAGTTGCGGCTCAACGGGGCGTATTTTGACCAAAACACCCAGACCGAGGTCAACTACCAGGTGACCAACGTGCCGGGCGGGTTTGCGATGATGTTTGGCGCCGGGCTGGCCTCGGGGCTGCTCGGCATCGGCTCTGGCGCGTTCAAGGTGCTGGCGATGGACACGATCATGAAAATGCCGCTCAAGCCGTCGACCGCCACCTCCAACCTGATGATGGGCGTGACCGGGGCGGCCAGTGCGACGGTGTACTTTTTTAACGGCAACCTGCAGCCGGTGATCGCCGCGCCGATCGCCATCGGCATCCTGGTCGGGGCGACGCTAGGCTCGCGGCTGATGCAGCGGCTGCCGACCAAGGTGTTGCGGCTGATCTTCATTCCGGTCATCACCTACATGAGCTTGCAGATGCTGCTGAAAGGATTCGGGGTGCTCAACTGATGGATGCCAAAATGAAAGACGAAATTGAAGCCATCGAGCTGATCATCGGCAAAATTCTGCGCATCGGCGTGCTGATCGCGGCCGCCGTGATCCTGATCGGCCTGGGGCTGCTTTTCGTGACCGGCACCGGCTATCCGGCCGGTGTGCACCCGAGCCGCCCTGCGGCCATTTTGGCCGGCGTTGCGGCGGGCAAGTCGTACGCGGTGCTGATGCTGGGGCTGTTCTTGCTCATCCTGACGCCGGTGCTGCGCGTGGTGGTGTCCATCTACGCGTTTGCCAAGGAAAACGACCGGCTGTACGCCTGGATCACCACCGCAGTCCTGATCATTCTGCTCGGGGCGATGGGGATCGGCTACCTCGGCTAGACGAAGGCCTGCGCAAAGTCGCGGGCCTTTTTGCTTGCGCTTTGGCGCACAATGCGTCACGCTTACAAGGAAGTGAGCAAAGTTCTCAAAGGAGGAAAATCCAATGAAATCTGCCAATATTATCCTGATCGGTGACGGCGCCATCGGTTCCAGCTACGCCTTCAACTGCCTGACCACCGGCGTCGGCAAGAGCATCGGCATCATCGACGTCAACCGCGAGCGCGTGCAGGGGGATGTCGAGGACCTGGCCGACGCCCTGCCGTACGTGTCCCAGAAAAACATCTACGCGGCCAGCTACGAGGACTGCCGCTACGCCGACATCGTCGTGATCACGGCCGGCGTGGCCCAGAAGCCGGGCGAGACGCGCCTGCAGCTGCTGCAGAAAAACGCTGCGATCATCACCAGCATCACCAAGTCCATCATGGCCAACGACTTTGACGGCATCATCCTGGTGGCCTCCAACCCCGTGGACATTTTGACCGAGCTCGTGTTGCGCCTGTCCGGCCTGCCGAAGAACCAGGTGCTGGGCTCTGGCACCGCCCTGGACACCGCACGCCTGCGCTCGGAAATTGGGCGCCGCTACAACGTTGACGTGCGCTCCGTTCACGGCTACATCATGGGCGAGCACGGCGACTCCGAGTTCCCGGTGTGGGACTTCACCACCATCGGCGGCCAGCCGATCCGCGAGTACGTGCCGGCCAACCGACTTGACGCGGACCTTGAGGCGATCAGCACCCAAGTCAAAACCGCCGCCTACTCGATCATCCAAAAGAAGGGCGCGACCTTCTACGGCATCGCGGCCAGCCTCACCCGTCTGACCGCCGCCGTACTGAACGACGACCGCGCCGCCTTTGCCATGTCCGTGCATCTCGACGGCGAATACGGCCTGCACGATGTGTCGATCGGCGTCCCGGTGCTGCTCGGTGCCAACGGTCTGGCCCGCATCATCGAGCTGGACCTGAACGATGCCGACATGAAGCGGCTGCGCGACTCTGCGGAGATCCTCAAAGCCAATCTGCAGTCGGTGCTTTAGTTTAGACGTGCGATGAAGCCAGCCTGAAGGGGTTGGCTTTTTATTTTTAGATCAATCAGAGTGATTTGTTGACGAGTGTGTAAATAACGTTGACATTGTCATCAAAAATGGTATTATACCTAAATAAAAGGAGGGATAGATATGACGACGAAGATGACACCAAAAGACAAGCGCGTCACGATTCAGGCGCGAACGGATGCTGAGACGAAGGAACAGGCGCGGCAAACGTTTGAGGCCATGGGGATGGATCTTAGCACGGGGATCAATATTTATCTCAAACAAGTTGTGCGTGAGGGACGCTTGCCGTTTACGCCAAGTGCCGCTGATCCACTGGAAGCGACGTTAGCCGACGCCTTGGCTGACGTGAAGGCTGGCCGAACTGAGCGCTATCAAAGCATGACCGATTATCAGGCGGCAATGGATCAATTATGAGAGCCATTGAACTGACGGCCACGTACAAGAAGCAATATAAACGCCTTAAGCGCGCAGGGTGGAACATGACGCTACTGGATCAGACGATCAATGCGCTGGTCACGGAGAACGTCGCTGAGTTGACGCGGTTGTGGGACCATGAGCTGAAGGGGAATAAGCGAGGAATTCGCTCGCACGTTGGCCAGCGTGCGAGCGATTGGGTCGTTGAATATACCCTTGAGGAAGATGGGACGCTTGTTTTGCTACTTCAGACGGGTTCGCATCATCGGGTTTTGAGGCTGTGAGGATGCGCGTGTAAAAAATACGGGCCTTTGCGTTCGAGAGAAATCAAAAATGCCACATTATTACCGTGGCGCGTCTAGATATTAAGCGCATCTCGTATATTTTTGTCGTAAAAAAAATAAGTTCTTCATTCGTAGTGAATTAACCGCACACTGCGATAGAGCCAAGCGAGCGTCTTTGTGAGAGGCTCGTTTTTTCGTGTTTGGATTTTAGTTCGAGTAAGTACAATTACAGATGATTTGAACGTACAGGAAAGGCCAGCGTCATTAGGCGCTGGCCAGATAGTGGGAGCTAGATTAATTAATGTTTGTTACTTCGCTTGTATTTCATGACGGCATTTCTTAACTCGTAGAATTCATCAACAACTTTGTCGCCAATCGTCTCATAAAGACCCATGAATAGTGTATCTACAACAGCTAATTGCGAAATGCGCGTCCCCATGTTGCCGACACGGAATACGTCTTCGAGTACGGGGGTTGAGAGTACGATATCGGCTAGTTTTGTCAGTGAAGATTTTTGCAGTGTCGTGATGGCGATCACCGTGATCCCCTGAGTCTTAGCAAATTCCGTTAGTTGAATGATCTCTTCGGTTTCACCACTCGTAGAAATTAGAATTAGTGGATCTCCAGGGCTCATTGACAAGATGATTGAGAGCATGTAATGAAAATCTGCGTGTGTTCTAACGTGTAGACGCAACTTTGTGAGTTTGTGAGTTAAATCTTCAGCCACGATAAGCGAGGCACCAACGCCAAAGACGGCGATAGCAGTACTGTCTTTGACTACATCGATTGCGGCTTGGACTTGCTTAAGATCGAGTGTCTCAGTGAGCCCATCGACGGCCTGGCGATCGAGTGCGGTTGCGTTGTAGAAAGATTCGGCAAGCGTCAGCTGACCGATATGTTCCTTCTGAACAAGATTGAATCGGAAGCCATCCTCACTGCTCATTTCTTGAGTTAACCGGATCTTAAAATCCTTGAATCCTTTAATCCCAAAATGTTGGCAAAATCGAACAACACTGGCTTTGCTTACACCGGCGCCTAAGGCAAACTGATTGATTGTCATATGAACAATCTGACTAGCATTGGCTAGTACGTAATCGGCAATCTTACTTTCACGATCAGATAGGTTCTCGGATTCCTTGATGCGGTTAAGTAGCATCTAATCACTTCCTAGTTCAGGTTTGTAATTGACTCCACAAACCCCTTCGTAATGACCTCAGGACGGGTAATGGCGGAACCAATTACCACACTGGTTGCGCCAGCTCTATAAGCGGCCCTGAGTTCATCATGGGTGAGGATATGGCCCTCAGCTATCACTGGAACACCGAGAGTTGTCATGTCGCGTATTAAGGTTGGATTGAAGACGGAGTTGCCCTCAGACTCTTTTGTGTAGCCAGCGAGTGTTGAAGAAACGATATCTACGCCACTTGCTACAGAATACCTTGCACTCTCTAGATTATCACAGTCTGCCATAATCATGACATTTGGAAATTTTTTATGCATCTCCGAGACGATATCTGGGAGTGTTGCGTTATCCGGTCGCACTCGTTGCGTACCATCAAGCGCAACGATATCGGCTCCGGCAAGCGCAATAGCCTCTGCGCTGGAGAAGGTTGGAGTGATGTATACGTCAAACCCATCGTACCACTGCTTGTAGATACCGATAACCGGAAGATTAACCTTATCCTTAATGGCGCGAATATTTTCAGGCTCAGTAGCTCGAATTCCTACTGCGCCACCGCGCTCGGCAGCATCGGCAAAAGCTGCCATAATTTCTTGGCCGTACATTGCCCAACCTTTGCGCGCCTGACAAGAGACAATCAGGCCATTATGCAGTTTTTCCAACATCTTTTGATTTAACATATCTGACACTCCTATTTGCGATTAGAGAATACCAAGTAACTTACCGCCAAGACCGATAATGAAGCAGATCAGCATCAGCCAGTAGATCGCCTTTGTGTTTTTCTTCAGGCCAAGATAGAACAGTAAGGTGATCAGCAGTGGCAATAAGCTTGGGAAAATCTGGTCCAAAAGCGCCTGTAATTCAATGGTTTTTCCGGCGCTCACCCATTTTGCAGTCAGCTTAATCGCGACGAAGTTAACAACCATTGCACCAGTTACCATCATGCCGACGATAGTAGCGCCTTGAACGAACTTTTGAATTAAATCGGAGTTCTTCATTTTGCTGATCAGCTTGACGCCAAATTTATAGCCCCAGAAGATTCCGAAGTAACGAGAAGCGATATTTAGTGCAACGTTTGGCACGATAAAGAGAATGGGGCCGAGGATATTACCATTCATTGCTAATCCTGCGCCAATTGCAGCGAAAATCGTCATAAAGGTTGCTTTGAATACCGAGTCGCCGATACCGGACAGCGGACCCATAAGGGCAGTCTTAGTGGAAGTGATAGTGGCGTCAGTAATTGGTTTTCCCAAAGCCTTCTGTTCTTCCAGTGCAGCGGAGACGCCCAATACAATTTGTGCGGTATATGGGTGGCAGTTGAAGAATTCATTATGGCGTTTGAGCGCTTCGATGTATTCTGCTTTATCTGTGTACAGACGACGGAGAACTGGTACCATCGCGAAGTCAATTCCCAAGCTCATGTAGCGTTCATAGTTAATTGTTGACATGCTGAAGAATGAACGCCAGAACACATGCCACAGATCCTTTCGGGTCAGTAAATGTTGTTCATCAGAATTGGTTGCAGTTTCTGTTTTTGTTTCAGAGGTAGCTTCGTTTGACTTGCTAATCGATGCAATACCAACAGCAACCGCAAGCCCAAGAAGAGAGATGGCAAGGACGTTGAGTTTCAGATAAACAGCGAGGACAAAGCCAGCAAGGAAAAAGCCCCAGTACCGATTGAAGTCCATCATTTTCAGGAGCATTGCCATCCCGATGGCTGGAAGTAGACCTGCAGCAATTGATAGGCCACCCGATACCCAGGCCGGCATTGCGTCATTGATACCTTTAACGAAGCCACTACCGAAGTGAATCGCGAGGAAGGATGCGATGAAGAAGATGGCGAAAAATACTAATATACCGGATAGATGAAGTAACTCCATCCGTTTGGTGTCACCTTTTTCGATTGCCTTATCCGCACGGTGAACTAGATAGATGTTGACGTTCCAAGCAAGCATAATCAGAAATTGGGCAAGAATGCCGATAGGTAAAGCCAGTGAGATCCCTAGTGAAGTGGAATGTGACTCAATGGCGTAGATGGTGCCAATAATACCGGCAATCTGTGCGTTTGGTGGTACGGAACCACCAATGGGCAGTACACCCATGAACATGAGCTCAACACTCGCGCCCACAATAAGGCCAGTGTGAAGATCGCCCATGAGAAGACCAATTAGCGGGCCGGCGAAGATTGGCCGACTAATCATCCAGTACCCAAATCCGTAATTTTCAGTAATAAGTGCAGCAACGAAAATACTTAGTAGAATGGATGCCATTATTGACATGTTCGGTTCCTCCTAAAGTTTTTGTGCGAGATCTAATACGTTGTCTGATGGTGCTGTTCTCATATCCAGTAGCACGCCAAGGGTAGCTAGCTGTTTGAATAAGGCGACTTCTTCTTCGTTTAGGTAAATTGTCTTGGCGTACTCTTTTCGATCGGATCGGAAATACATCCCACCGACATTGATTGATGAGATGTTGACGCCGGCGGAGACAACATCAAGAATGACTTTTGGCCCTTTTACCACGATAAACGTTGAGGGGTAGTTAGGCTGACTGAGATAATCGATTGCTTCTTGCGTGTCAAAGGCAAGAAACTTTTTACCTGAGGGTACTGCCATCTCTAACAGATCTTTTTGAAATTCATCGTGTGCAACAACGTCATCAATCACCATATATTGATCGGCTGGATAATCTTTAGACCAAGAGTAAGCAACCTGGCCGTGGATCAGACGTTCATCGATACGAATAAGTGCAATTCCCATGTGTTAGTCCTCCTGTTAGATGAGTTCTGCGACTGTGTGTGTCTGAAGTAACTTACTAGCTTCATCTGCGCTAATACTGTTTCGAAGCATTACAATTGCTATGCCGACGTGATGGCCACTATCTAATAAAGCACGCTCTATTTCTTCAGCAGTCGCGTCAGTGATCTCTTTAATGATGGCACGAGCGCGTCGTTCTAGTTTTTCATTGCTAGGCTTGACGTCAATCATCAAATTGCTATAGACCTTACCGAAGCGAATCATAGCGATGGTAGAGATTGTGTTCAGAATTTCTTTTTGAACGGTGCCGGAAGCTAAGCGTGTTGATCCAGTTAAAATTTCAGGACCTGTCGAAGCTTCAATAGAGATCTTTGCGATAGCCCCAATTTTTGAACCAAAGTTGTTGGCGATGGCGACCGTAGTTGCGCCAACCTCATTGGCGTAATTTAGCGCGCCAATGACATAGGGTGTGCGGCCGCTTGCCGCAATACCGATAACCGTATCTTTTGAATCTGTATGAAGCTTAATGAGATCATGCTTTCCAAGTGACACATTGTCTTCGGCACCCTCAGCAGCTTGAAACATCGCGTCGTGCCCGCCGGCTAAAATGCCAACAACTTGGTTTGGTTCTGCGTTAAAAGTTGGGACACACTCTGCGGCATCAAGAACGCCTAGTCGGCCACTGGTACCGGCACCGATGTAGATAATTCGGCCACCAGACTTCAAGCTATTGACGCAAGCATCGACTGTTAGACTGATGTTTTCGTAAGTGCGGGCAATAGCAGCCTGAATGTCATTATTTTTTTGGTTCATTAACGCCGCAATTTCAACATTCGTCATGGATTGAAGATGCATGCTTTGAGGATTTCTTGCTTCTGTTTCTAACATGTAAACGCCTCCTTTCAAGGAGATACTAGCACTGGATGAACTAAGTTTCAACAAAAAACCAAAAAAACGCAGAACTAAGTTTCTTTTCGCTCGTTTTAAAATTGACATGCAAAAACAACTCCCCGAAAAATTTCGGAGAGTTGTTGGCGTATTAGGGGAGTTAACGGTTGATCGAACGTGCCATACGTTGAATAGTATGACGCTCGCCACGGATTGCCTTTGAAACGGCGTAGAGGTTTTCAACGGGGGATTCGAAGCCCCACGCAGAGTCTCCGACATGTTGCATGTCAACACCGCAGATTTTGTTACGGATGGCGATTTGTTGGAGTACCTCGTGCCCAGCGCCTTCTTGGCTGGTACCAATTGCGCTCATGACCAAGCCACCCATGCGGTGAACTTGCTTAACAACGGCAGTCAATTCGGTTTCATTGAAGCCGGGAACCGTGCCGACTGCTGGCGCCAGAATAACATCGGCTCCGGCTTCGATAAACTGCTTGGCGGTCTCTGTTGTCATCAGAGGTTCATCTACTCCTGATGCGTGCATCTTACCGGCAATAATGAGACCATTGAAGAACTGTTTTGCAAGTGTAATGCTGTGAATGGTTGCTTCGTTTGTGACGCCGGTACCGGGATTGCCGGTCAAAACCATGAACTGAAAGCCCATCTCTTCGGACTTTTTGATGACGGCCTCGCTTGCGCGGCAACCTTCTTTGATGGCAATTTGCTTTTCAAGCATATTGGGGTTTTCGCCAATGGGTTCAATATTGATCCCGATTGGACGGCCCGTGTATTTGCGGAGCCTATCGATACTTTCTTTTCCATCGTGGGTGGCTGCGGCGTACAAATCGCGTTCACCTGGATACAGACCAAAGATCTTCGGATCGTAGACGTCTAGCCGGTTGCATAGAATTAGATCCGCACCGAATGCTGCGGCAATTTCTGCGGTTGTGATGCTGTCCAGATTCTCTTGGGTGACAATGTTTTCACTCATGATGATGCGGCCTTCAGAGGCCTTAATGCTTTGTTTGAGTTCTGCACCGGTAAAGTGTAAGGCATCACTGGTGCTAGCGCTGATAAGTCGTTTAACCATAGTCTTTTCTCCTTGGGCGTTAGGCGTTCTTATTTACAGTTTCATCGGTCACAGGCTCTGTCTCGTCATCGTCGAACATTGACTCGTCGAATTTCCAGAAGTAGTTGAGCAGAAAACCGGCAGCAACGGTGATAAAGGCGCCAATGATCGCTGAGACGAAATTGTTGCCACCGTTAGGATTAATGAATTGCGGTAAGCTCAAAAGAGAAACGGTAACGAGCGAGAAGACCTTAACGTGCAGTAGGCTGAAGAATAGACCACCAATGCCGGAGGCGATAACAGACGGAATGATCGGCTTCTTCATTTTAAGCATTAGGCCGTAGACCGCGGGCTCGGTTATGCCTGATGCCGCGATGGAGAATGCAGAAGAGGCCGCAAGACTACGCGTGCTACGCTTTTTAGCTTTGAGTAAGATAGCGAGCGTCATCCCTAACTCAGCAAAGTTCCAAACCGCGAAGGTGACCCATAGGAACGGATCGTATCCAAGGCTTTTCAGACTTGCAAAGGCAACTGGGAAAAAGACCCAGTGAGAGCCGGTGATGATGAAGAAGGGAATCAGCAGAGAAAGTGCGGTGATACCAACGATTGGCGCCTGGTTGTAGACCCAGAGTGCGCCGTTCGCGATGTAGCTCGCAAGCGTTTCACCAATTGGCGCGGTAACGAGCAAAGACAGCGGTCCCATAATCAATAGCACTGGGAAGTTTTTGACGAGCCCTAGTTTATTAAAGAACGGGCGATCAAAGAGCTTTTCAATCATTGATTGGACCCAAACTGTGATAAGGATTGGCACAAGCGTGGTCTCGTAGCTGAGTGCTGCAACTGGAAGACCGAAAAGGTGAATCGCGCCGCCGGCAGCCACTAACTTTGCAAAGTCTGGATGCATCAAAATTCCGGCCAAAATCAGACTCAGAATTGGATTTGCTTTGAAGTAACGCGCCGCGCCATATGCGACCATGAATGGCATGAAGTGGAACAGTGAGTCCCCCATCATGTGAAGCAGAATGTATGTCTGGCTACCTTGGGCAATGACATGAGTGACGGTCAGCAGGTTGAGCAGAGCCAGGAATAACCCGGTCATTGCTAAGCCACCAATCATGGGCGTTAGAGAGTTCGAGATTGCATCTAAAACACTATTCAGGACACGTTTAGGTGTCCAGGGCTCTTTGGGTGCCGGCTCAGAGCTGGTAGTGGTGGTTGGCGCGCCGCCCATTTGCTCGCTCATATAGTTATAGATTTTGTCGAGGTATTCGGGCATCACAACCTGAAGTTTGCCATCAGAGGAAGTTGCCTGGACAACACCATCAAGCTTACTTATCTTTTCGAGTTGTACCTTCGAATCGTCTTTGATCCGCAAGCGCAGGCGGGTGTAGCAGCGAGCAACACTTTGAACGTTACTGAGCCCACCCATTTCGTCGATAAGTTGTTTACCAATTTCTTCGTATTTTTCCATGATTATCTCCTCGAAAAGTTACTTGTATTGAAGCTCACCCAAAACTTGAGCCGCAGTGACCGTTGTACCGGATTGGATTTTGGGGAAATTTTTGAGTAACGCCATGTTAGTGTAGATAACAACGATGGTGGTCTCACGCCCTGACGCCTTTATTTGCGCTAGATTAGCATCAGCCAGTGGCATGCCGGGTTTGACTTTGTCGCCGATCTTGACGTGAAGTGTGAAAGGCTTGCCCTCTAGCTCGACAGTGTCGAAGCCCATATGAATGAGAACTTCTAGGCCTTGCGCTGTCTTCACGGAAATGGCATGTTTTGTTGGGAAAATCATGTTGATTGTCCCAGCAACGGGCGCTGTTACGACACCATTAGACGGTACGACGGCGAATCCATCGCCCAGTGCCTTTGACGAGAAGACCTTGTCAGAGACCTCGGTGATGTCGAGCAGTGAACCGGCACATGGACTCGCCACTCGGGTATCTTTTTTACCTAAACCAAACATAGGAACCTCCAAAATTTGTGTGAATAGCCGTTGCGTAGAATATGGCGAAACAGTAGATTATCTGGGAATAATCAGCAATTAAGGTAAGTAAAAAGGCAATACCCGCAACGCAAAAGAGAGTCTCTCTCTTTCGCATCGACTGAGTATTGCCAACTAAATGTCACAAGCCATTAATCGATGATATGAATGATGTGGATGATGAGGAATAGTCGATCGGAATCGTTGAACTGGTAGCTGATATGCTGTTCCAGGTAAGCAACAATTCGTTCGAGCGTTTTTCGGGCGTCCGGATACTGCGCCGACATCTGTCGTAGTAGTTGCCTATCTGCCTTCGCTTGCCCGCGTCTGCGGTGCTCCGCTTGGGTGCTCAGCAGCAAGTAATACAGGTGGGTGGCCATCCGAGACGTGGCGACTGAACTTTCCGAGAAGCGATTCCCGAAGTCTTCTGCCATAATCTGATTGACGCCGGCGAGGATTTCTAGGCAATCGGCAACTGAATGGACCGCAGTGTCAGCCCCGTTCAGCTCATGCTCGATGAGATGCATCGCGATAAAGGCCGCCTCGTCATCTGGCGGGGTTACGCCAGACAGGCGTTCAATCATACCAAGGGCACGCTTTCCGACCTCATACTCTTTGGGAAAGAAACGCTGAATATCGAACAGCATTGGATTTCGTAGAAGTACGCCGTTTTGCATACGCTGGACGGCAAAGTAGATATGGTCGGTAAGTGGGACCAGGAGATGACCATCGAAATCCTTTTGGATGTTTTGTCGGGCTATGCCAACAAGCATATCCGTGAGTTCGAAGTACGATCGCGGAATCTCACTTGCAAGTTCCTTGAATGAGTCGACCCATTCTTCATCATGTGATACGGGCAAGAAAATATGATCTTCAGGCTGAGGAACATAGTCGGTTCCTGCAGTGGACTTAAAGCCAATTCCTTTGCCCCAGATAATCTGCTGCTTGTCATCGCCATCTTCTACAAGTAAAACATTGTTGTTTAATACCTGTAGGATTTTCAAAATGGTCTCCAGAGAGTTGCTTGGGGTGACAAACAGATGGTTCTTGTTAAGCGCTTACTGAGACAGCGTAAAGTATTTCAAAAAATATGTCAACTGAGTCTGCCCACTTTTTCTCCTGAGGCATGGTGTTATTAATTTGACGTGAGGTAGACCGAATGTACGCATGGGATTGACCGAATGCGGCCCTCAATAGCTGCTGGAACCCCTGCCAGTGGTAAGCGGCAAGCATTACTTTTTTTGAAGAAAGATAGCGCCTGTAGGGTGCTGTACCAATACGTCGAAATGAGGTCAAAATTTTTGGCTTAATTTTTGGCGACTTGATAACCGGCGACTAGGTGGCCTGATCCAGGAAGAATGTTGACCTAGACGGCGCCATTTGGCTTGAAGAGCCTGCAGTGCGCATCAGGTGCCAAGACTGCTGGAATGATATTTTGATTGAAGTAGTCTACTGGCGACTTAGTACGGCAAGTATTGGTTTGGTTCCAGTGGTACACTAAACCCCATAACAGGAGGCGCTCAATGGACAAAGCAGACGAGATCTTTAAGGCGATCCAGGCGGACCCGGCCAACGCCGCGTACACGGCGGCGGGGATCCAGCCGCTGTACCACATCGAGGCGAGTGCGACGGTGCTCCTGATCAGCCAGGCGCCGAGTCGCAAGGCGCAGGAGTCGATGGTGTTTTGGAACGACCCCAGTGGGGACCGGCTACGCGAGTGGATGGGCGTGACGCACGATGAGTTTTACACGGCGGGTAAGCTGGCGGTGATGCCGCTTGATTTTTACTACCCCGGCAAGGGCAAGAGTGGGGACTTGCCACCGCGCAAAGGCTTCGCGGAGAAGTGGCACCCGTTGCTGCGGCCGCTGATGCCCAATATTGAGCTGGTGCTGCTGGTTGGGGCCTACGCGCAGAAGTTTTACTTGGGCAAAACGGCGCAGCGCACGCTGACGGACACGGTGCGCCACTACGCCGACTACCTGCCGAACTTTCCGCTGGTACATCCGTCCCCGTTGAACTATGGCTGGATGAATCGCAACCCTTGGTACGGTGAGACGGTGCTGCCGGCGTTGCGCCAGGCGGTGCGGCATGCGTACCGGTGAGCGACTGCGCGTGGCGGTGAACGCAGGCCCGTTTTTGTGTCATCGGCGTTGTTAGGGGTGACAATGTTGCCGCTTACGGTTGTGTTTTAGCCCACAAATGCGCATGATAGAGGCAGCGGCCGTTCACCAGCGCGGCCCCAATGATTCAGGACGTTGACCGACGGTGCGGCCAGCGCCCATTGTGGTGAGCCAGGGGTAAAGGGGGAGCAGGATGTTTCCGTACGACAAGCTACAGACGCTCAACGAAATTGAGACCGTTGTGTACAACTACATCATCAAGAACGCACAGGCGGTGGAAACGATGCCGATTCGTCAGCTGGCGGAGGCCGCGCATGTATCGACGGCCACGATCCTGCGGTTTGCCGACAAGATGGGCTATGACGGTTACTCCGAGCTGCGGTTTGCGCTCAAACAACAGCGCAAGAACCAGCAGGCGGCTCAGACCACGGATCATTATGACATTGCGATCCCCTTGGTCGATTTTTTCTCCAAGGTCAATTCCACCGACTTCAACAAGCTGATCGACTCGGCGATGGCGATGATCGCGCACGCGCCCATGGTCCTGTTCTTCGGCTTAGGCTCGGGGAACTCGCTGGCGCAGTACGGCGCGCGCTTTTTCTCCAACGCGGGGAAAATGGCGCTACCGGTGTTTGACCCGTTCCAGCCGTTTCCGACGAACTCACCGCTGCCCAAGGACACGGTCGTGATCGTGATGTCGGTGTCGGGGGAGACGCAACAGACGCTGGAGTTCGTCACCAAGATCAAGCCGGAAGACGTGAAGATCATCGCCGTGACCAATTCCGGTAACTCGACGCTCGCCAAGATGGCGGATCTGTGCATCAGCTACTATATGCCGGAGATTCGCCACGCGGATCTGAACCTGACCACTCAGGTGCCCGTGGTGTACTTGATCGAGCTGATCGCCCACCGCCTGGACGAGCTGAACGGCCCCGTGTCACAGTGAGACCCTGCAATGCAACCTAGACCACTTGTCACCCGTTACATTTTGGTAACGGGTATTTTTATCTGAAACCGGTTCCAACAAATCGGCAACCGCTTCCAAAAACAACCTGGACCAGTTATGCTAAAAGCATGATGAATCATCAAGGTCTTGGCCAGACCATAAGCACTTATTCAATGACAAACGGGGGTTGTTAGTAATGAATAACTTTATCAACAACAAAGTGCTCCCTCCGGTGATGAAGTTCGTGAACACGCGGGCAATCAGTGCCCTGCGTGATGGGATGCTGTACGTCATGCCATTCACGATCGTCGGGTCGATTTTCCTGATCCTGGCGAACTTCCCGGAGCAGCACGTTGCCGACTGGATGACCAACTCAGGGTTGTCCGCTTACTGGAACGTTGCCTTTAACGCATCATTCGCGATCATGGCGTTCATCGCCGTTATCGGGATCGCTTACTCGTGGGTCAAGTCCGCGGGTTACGAACCACTGCCAGCCGGCTTGCTGGCTGGGATCTCCTTCCTGCTTGTGATGCGGCCAAGCAACCCGGCTACGGTCGGGGGCAAGGTTCTCGCGACTGCGGATCAGATGGCCCAAACCGGCTTCATCGACCGCGACTGGCTGGGTGGCAAAGGGATGATCGCCGCCATCATCGTTGGGATGATCACGGGGCTCGTCTACACCTGGTTCATGAAAAAAGACATTCGGATCAAGCTGCCAGAACAGGTGCCGGCTAACGTTGCCAGCTCCTTCACCGCGCTGATCCCGGCAGCGGTCCTGATCACCGGCTGGTTGGGCGTTTACGTCTTCTTCGACAAGCTGCTGAACACGACCATGACGGGGTGGATCTACAGCTTCATCCAGACGCCACTGCAAGGGCTGACTGACTCCTTCGGCGGCACGCTCGCCATCGCGTTCCTGGTGCCATTCCTCTGGTTCTTCGGGGTGCACGGTGCCACGATCGTCGGCGGGATCATGGGCCCACTGTTGCAGGCCAATGCGCTTGAAAACCAAAAGATCTTGGACGCCGGTAAGGCTTTGACCACGGCTAACGGCGGCCACATTGTGACCCAACAGCTCATGGACCAATTCATGACTGTGACCGGTTCTGGGATGACCATCGGTTTGGTGATCTTCATGGTCTTCTTCGCGAAGTCCAAGCAGTGGAAGGACTTGGGCCGGTTGTCCATCGCGCCTGCCCTGTTCAACATCAATGAACCGATCCTGTTCGCCAGCCCAATCGTCATGAACCCGATCCTCGGGATCCCGTTCTTCCTGGCACCACTGCTGTCTGCGACGCTGACCTACTTCGCCCTTCGGTTCGGCCTGATCGGGCTGTTCCCAGGGACAATGGTGCCTTGGACCACGCCACCAGTGATTTCCGGCTTCCTGATCGGGGGCTGGCAAGCCGCTGCTTGGCAGGCTTTGATGCTGGTCATGACCTTCTTCATCTACCTGCCGTTCGCCCGTAAGCAAGACGCGCTGAACGTGGCAGTTGAATCTGGTGAAGCGATCGATGGATCAAGCAAGAACTAATTAACTTCCGTAGCCATCTGGCCAAGCGTTGGCGGATGGCTATGTTTGTTCACGCGACAATGACAACTGATAAAGGAGTACGCTGATGGCGAAATTACGCAAAGATTTTCTCTGGGGCGGCGCGGTTGCGGCGCACCAACTGGAAGGCGGCTGGCAGGAAGGTGGCAAAGGCGTCAGCGTGGCTGATGTGATGACCGCCGGCGCCAACGGCGTAGACCGCCGGATCACGGATGGGGTGGTCGCGGGGGAAAACTACCCGAACCATGAGGCCATCGACTTCTACCATCGCTACAAGGAAGACGTGCAGCTGTTCAAGGAACTGGGGCTCAAGTGTTTTCGGACCTCGATCGCTTGGACCCGGATCTTCCCGAATGGCGATGAGGATGAACCGAACGAGGCGGGGTTGCAGTTTTACGATGACCTGTTTGATGAGTTACACCGCAACGGCATTGAGCCCGTCATCACCCTGTCACACTTCGAGATGCCGTACCACCTGGTGACTGAGTACGGCGGCTGGCGCGACCGGCGCGTGATCGACTTCTTCGTGAAGTTTGCGACCACCGTGTTCAAGCGCTACAAGGGGAAGGTCCACTACTGGATGACCTTCAACGAGATCAACAACCAGGCGGACGCCTCAAGCACCTTTGCCCTGTTCACGAACTCCGGCCTGTTGATCAAGCCAGGGGAAAACGCGGCGGCCGTGATGTATCAGGCCGCCCATTACGAAGTGGTCGCCAGCGCCCTGGCGGTGCAAGTCGGCCACCAAGTCGACCCGGCGAACCAGATCGGGGCGATGATCGCGATGGTGCCGTTTTACCCGGCCAGCGCCAAGCCTGAAGATGTGATGAAGGCGGAGCGCGCGATGCAAAGTCGCTACTGGTTCGCCGATGTCCAGTGCAACGGCCGCTACCCGGCGTGGCTGACCAACTACCAGCACGCCCAAGGCTACGACCTGGACATCACGCTGGCCGATCTGGATGTGCTGCAGGCGGGGCCGGTCGATTACATCGGCTTCTCCTACTACATGTCCATGGCGGTGCAGGCCCAGGCGGACGAGCCGGCCTCGTACGCTTACCGCGACGCCAATGACATTGTGGCAAATCCCCACGTGGCCCGCTCCGACTGGGGCTGGCAGATTGACCCGGTCGGCCTGCGCTACGCGATGAACTGGTTCACCGACCGTTACCGCAAGCCGCTGTTCATTGTGGAGAACGGCTTTGGCGCGATCGATCAGCTGACCGCAGACCACCAGGTGCACGATGACTACCGCGTCGATTACCTGCGCGCGCACATCGAGCAGTTCAAGCTGGCCGTTGAAGTCGATGGCATCGACCTGATCGGCTACACCCCGTGGGGCATCATCGATCTGGTGTCCGCCGGCACCGGTCAGATGGACAAGCGCTACGGCGTGATCTACGTTGACAAAAACGATGCCGGGACCGGCACCCTGGCGCGTTACAAGAAGGATTCTTACTACTGGTACCAACAAGTGATCGCAACGAACGGTGACGACCTCACGGCGGTCACCCCAAAGGAGTCTTAAACGATGGCAAAAGTAACGATTATGCTGGCCTGCGCGGCCGGCATGTCCACCAGCTTGCTGGTGTCCAAAATGAACAAGGCCGCAGAAGCGAAGGGCGTTGACGCGCACATTTTCGCCATTCCGGCCAGCGACATTGACAACAAGATGACGAGTGACCACCCGGATGTCCTGCTGCTCGGCCCACAGGTGCGCTACATGGAGGCGCAAGTGCGCGGCCGCGTGGATGTGCCGGTGGCCGTCATCAACATGCAGGATTACGGCATGATGAACGGTGAAAAGGTGCTGACCAGCGCGCTTGACTTGCTGGCTTAACGAGAGAGAAAGCGGGAATGAGACATGACGAATTACGTGGCCTTTGACATCGGCGGCACCAACACGCAGTACGCGCTGGTGACCGACACCGGGGCGCTGCGCGACCAAGGCAGTTTTCCCACCGGCCAGATGCGCCAGGACAACCTGAATGCGCTGGTCAAAACCGTGGCCCGCTACCAGGCCGACGCGGACATTGCCGGCATCGGCGTCAGCGCGCCCGGCATCATCACCAAAGACGGCTACATGATCACCGGCGGCGCCGTCATGAGCCTTTACGAGTTCCCGCTGGCCCAGACCCTGAGCGACATGCTTGACCTGCCGGTGCACGTCGAAAATGATGCGAACGCGGCGGCCATTGCCGAGCACTGGCTCGGCAACGCCCAAGACGTCAGCGATTATATCTGCCTGGTGCTCGGCACTGGGATCGGCGGCGGCATCGTGCTGAACAACGCTGTGTACCGCGGTGCGCACGGGATGGCCGGTGAAATCGGCTGGAGCATCACCCACGACCTCGATTACACGCACAACTTTGAGGCGGCCTCGCTGAACTTTTCCGCCGCCGTGGTATCTGGCCTGGTGCGCCGCTACAACGCTAGCCTGGCGCAGTTTTCGCCGATGGCCCAGCCGCTGGCCGACGCCGCGGACATTCTGGCCCTGGCGCATGAGCACGACCGCATCGCCAGTCCGATTTACCGCCAGTACCTCGATGACGTGACCGTGATGCTGTTGAACCTGATCGGCACGCTGGACCCTGAACGGATCCTGATCGGCGGTGGGATCTCCGCCAACGATCGCTTCATGGCCGAGCTGCAGGTGCACTTTGACGAGTTCATCGCGCGCCACGAAAGTCTCAACCGCGTCAGCCCACGCCTTCACTTCAAGCTGATGCCGGCCGGGCTGCGCAACAATGCCGGCCTGATCGGCGCCGTGTACCCCCTAACACAGGCCTGATGACGACACCCATCCCGCACACCTCCCGCGGGGTGGGTGTTTGTGCGTACGTCTTGACACGATGGGCAGCCGCGCCCCAAAGCGGTATACTTGAGCCGACTTCAGTTCAAGGAGGGATCTAGATGGCCACCAAGACCCAACAGCGTATCACCGAAGCCACCAAGCAGCTGGTGGTGGGGACCCCATTTAGCGAGATCAACGTCACCAGCATCATGAAAACGGCCGGGCTAAGGCGTCAGACCTTCTACGATTACTACCGCGACAAGTACGATGTGCTGGGCGACATTTACCAGCACGAAATCGACGCCGCGGTGCAGTACTGCGGCAATTACCGCTATTGGCCGCGCACGCTGCACACGATGCTCGCGTATTTTGCCACCAACGCCGCGTTTTACCGCGTGGCCCTGGCCATTGACGAGCAAAATGCGCCGGAGGACGTTATCCTTGGGCACCTGCAACACATGATCGGGCAGATCCTGCACGACATGGGAGCGGCCGAAACGGTCACCGTGGATGAGGTCTACATCGCCTTTTTGCAGGGGATGCTGAGCCACGCGTTCGTGGCCGCCCTCAAGGCCTGGCTCAACGACCTCAAGCGGCCGCCGGTGACCACGCTTGAGGCGCAGCTGAGCACCTTTTTGACCGATGGCTTCAACGGCTTCTTGGCCCGCGCCAAGCATCCGATCGCCTTGGCCCAATGACCCAACGGACAGTTCGCGCGAACTGTCCGTTTTGCTTACTAAAAAGCAGTGGTAGGCTAGCCTTGTGAATCGGTAAGTGGCCTCGCGCCACATGATCAAGCACGCAGTTCCCGCTTGGGCCGCGCGCTGAAAGGAAGGCTATCATGAGTAAAATTTTAATTCTGGGCGCCCACGGGCAGATCGCCCGTCTGGCCACCCACCAACTGCTGACCACCACGGATCACCAGCTGCGTCTGTTTTTGCGCCGGGCCAACCGGCTGACGGCGACGGATGTCACACGTGAAACGATCATTGAAGGGGACGCCAGCAACCCACTGAGCCTGCAGGCCGCCATGGCCGGTGTCGACGTCGTGTACGCCAATCTGGCCGGCCACAACATCGCCGCGCAGGCCAAGGCCGTGGTTCAGGCCATGGACGCCGCTGGGGTGCGGCGGCTGATCTGGATCTCCACCCTCGGGATCTACGACGAAGTGCCAGGCGCGTTCGGCCGCTGGAACCACCAGCAGCTGGACGGCGGGTACCTGGAGCCTTACGCCGCGGCCGCTCAGGTGATCGAGGCCAGCGACTTGGCCTACACCATCATCCGCCCGGCCTGGCTGTCCAACCGCGACCTCGTCAGCTACGAGCTGACCCAAAAGGGTGAGCCGTTCAAGGGCACCGAGGTTTCGCGCAAGAGTATCGCCGACCTCGTGGTGCGCTTGATCAACCACCCCGAGCAGGCGGTCCGCCACTCGCTGGGGGTCAACCAGCCCGACACGGATGGGGATAAGCCGTCGTTTTACTGAAACGGGAATAAAGCGGGCCAGCCTCGCGTGTGAGGCTGGCCGGCGAATCAAATCTGCCGGCCATGACCGATAAGCGTCATGGTTGGCGACCCAGCTAGGTCATTTGGTGACCTAGCTTTTTTCTGCAATCACTGTGTTTTGCACCGCGCATATAAGAAAACCGATATCACTTTATTAGCACTTGAATTCCGATAGTGCTAATTTCTTGCGCCATCCCCCATGAAACGCGTTATAATGAGGCCGTGCAACAAAGTAAATAGACAATGGAGGGAATTATCATGGCAGCAGATGTTGAAAAGACGTTAGTGCTTGATGAACCTATGAACACGGTGTTCGACTGGAGCGACAGCGAGACCCCGGTTCGCGACGCATTGTGGAATTACTACATGGAGCAAAACAGCCGCGATACCATCAAGACTGAGGAAGAAATGAAGCCAGTCCTAGACATGTCCGATGATGACGTGAAGGCACTGGCCGAGAAGTTGCTGAAGAAGTAGCGTCTCGCCCCCAGGCACCCAGCGAAAGCTGTGGTGCTTTTTTTGATGTGTGTAGACTGGCAATCAGGCGCTCTGAATAGCCACCAGCTCGTGCAGCGCTTGCCGCCGCAGTTGACGCCTCTGCCAGGATTGCGTAGGATGAAGGGACCACACAAGGAGGCGCATCATGATTCGAGCGATTAACCGCGATCAGACCCTGCTGGCCCGGCCGAGCCGGCTGGCGACACCCAAGGATGCGGCGGTCATCCAAGACCTCAAGGACACGCTGGCGGCCAACCGCGCGGGGTGCGTTGGCATGGCGGCCAACATGATCGGTGTGTCGGTGCGCGCCATCATCGTGGCGATGGGGCCGCTCAACGTGCCGATGGTGAACCCGGTCATCACGGCCAAAACGGGCCCGTACCAGACACAGGAAGGTTGCCTCTCGCTTTTGGGCGAGCGGCCGACGACGCGGTACGAAACCGTCACCGTGCACTTTTTGACCGAGCAGTTCCAGCCGCAGACACAGACCTTCACCGGCTTTGTCGCGCAGATCATTCAACACGAGGTGGATCACTGTGAAGGCATCGTGATCTAACGCAAACGGCGCCGTCCCCGATCGAGTGGGGGCGGCGCCGTTGTCTCTTTTAGAAAAAGTGCATCAGGATGAAAAACACCGGCGGCACCGCCAGCGCAGGCAACAGGTTCAGCGTGCTGATCTTGGTCAGCCCCAGCAGGTTGACACCCGAAGCGAAGATCAACACGCCGCCGACCACGGACAGCTCCGTGATCAAGGCACTTGAGATGGTGCCGCGCAACAGCAGCGTCAGCAGGTAAATGCTGCCTTGCCAGGTGAACAGCACCGGCGCCGCCAGCATGATGCCCAGGCCAAACGTCGAGGCTAAGACGATGGCGGTGATGAAATCCAGCGTGCCGTTGGTGAACAGGAAGGTGTAGTCGCGGTTCAGCGCCGCCTGCATCGGTCCGACAATGGACAGTGTGCCGATGCAAAATAGTAAGATGGCGGTCGCCAACCCCGAGGCGAGCTGTGACTGGGCGTGTCTGCGGTGCATGAGCCCGTCAAAGCGCGCCTCAAGGTCCAACGCCTGGCCGATCACCGCGCCAAGCGCGAGGCTGGCCAGGAACAGGACGGGGTACTTGCTGTGCGGCATGGCCTGAATGGCGGTATTGGCGCCCAGCACTAGGACGGCCAGGCCCATCGCCTGCATCAGGATGGTGTGAAATTTGTCGCCGATGCCACGCTTGAACGCGGCGCCGATCGCCGTGCCGCCAATAATCATGGCGGTGTTAAACAGGGTTCCCCACATACTGCTACCTCCGGTGTCGTATTGCTCCATTGTACGCTTTGTGGCGGGGCGGTGGTGGGGGAAATTGGGCGGGTGGCGCAGACCATCAAAAAAGCCCAGCAAGGCTGGGCCGGTCAACTCACGTCAGGCGAACCTGACACACGGGCGTCAACACGCTGGTCGATGGATCAGCGCTGGGGGGTGACACCCGCGGAATCGTTATGCAATGACAGTGTCATTATAAGCCTAGCTGGTCATTCCGTAAACCCTTGCACACTGGTTGCAAAGGAACATAAAAAACATTGGTCCCATCAAATAATGACCAATCGCGGCCACACCCAAGCCATAGACCGTCCCGATTGCATGAAAATTGCCGGAATTGGTGCCCTTGATTCACCCACACACCGCAGGCTCCTGCACGGTTGCGGTCTCGGGACGACCCGTGATTCGGAAATTGTTCCGTGTCTAGCGCGGGGTGTTATGCTAGCGGCACCCCGCGCTGGGCCAAAAAAAGATCAGCACTGGGCTGATCTTGGTCGGGTTATTGAATTTTGGCGAGCGCCTTGGCAGGAATCGCGCTGGCCTCGACATAGTTCGGGCCTTCAAGCACGCGCTTCTTGCTGATCTTGGCCTTGATGTACTTGCCCACGGTCAGGGGCTGAGGATCCTTGCCGGTCACTTCGAAGGTTTGGGTCTGGGTCGTCCCGTCGGCCATCACAAAATCAAAACTGTAATTATATGAGTAGTAGCCTTTTTGGACAACGCCCTGGTTGTCAACGGTTTCCTTTTTTTCTGGGGTCGTCGTGACTTTGGCGTAGCCGACCGTTCCGGTGTAGGTGTCATTGTAGTATTTAAAGCCGAACCAGCCACCGGCCAGCACGAGGACCAGGAGCAAAATGCCAAGAATCTTTTTCATGGGTCAATGCCTCATTTCTTATTCGATGTTTTTATGATAGCCCGTTCGCGGTGACGATACCAGCGCTTTCGCCTTCCAGTTTTGTCACCTAGTGGTGGTCAAACCGCCACGGGGCGATTACAATGAAGCAATCGGAGGTGTTTCTGAAAATGACTCAGCGACCTGCAGTGCTACTCAGTGAGGACCTCAGCGGCGTGGGCGGGGTCTCGATGACGGCCGCCTTGCCGCTTCTGACGGTGCTTGATGTGATGCCGTGCGCGCTGCCCACGGCGCTGCTGTCCACGCACACCGGTGGGCTCGGGGCCAACACGATGCTGGACCTCGCACCGGCGATGCCGGGGATCCTCACGCATTGGCAAACGCTCGATCTAGCCGTTCAGGCCGTGGTGATCGGCTACCTGAGCCAGCCGGCAATGGCCGTGTGGCGGCAGTGGTTACCGCGGGTTCAGGCGCCGTTGCGGCTGGTCGACCCGGTGATGGGAGACCACGGCCGGTTGTACCGCGGCTTTGATGCCGCCGCAGTGGCATCAATGCGCCAGCTGGTGCAACACGCCACGCTGATCACGCCCAATGTGACGGAGGCCCAGGCGCTACTCGACCAGCCCCTGACGGCGGGCCCGTGGCCCGTGGCCCAGGCCCAGCAGCTGGCCGCGGCAGTGGCGGCGCGCTTCGGCGTGGCGGTGGTGTTGACGGGCGTCCCGCTGGCAGATGGGGCGCAGGCCGTGGTGGGCCACACCGCCGCCGGGGCCTTTACCCACACCTTGGTGCCGGTGCCGGGGGACTATTTTGGCACCGGCGATATTTTCACCAGTGTGCTGGCTGGGGCCCTTGTGCGCGGGCAGGCGCTGGAAGCGGCCGTGACCTTGGCCGAGACGTTCATTCACAAGGCGCTGGTGGTGACCCACCGGCGCCGGCTCGACCCACGGCTGGGCGTTGCGTATGCGGCGGCCTTGCCGTGGTTGCTGACCCAGATACCCCCACAGGAGGATTAAAATGACTCATGCACACCGACTGCGCCGCTTAATTATGACGGGCTTGATGGCCGCCATTATCTTCATTGGGATCTCGTTGCTGCGGATCCCACTCCCGGCTTTAGTCGGCCGGCCCTTCATTCACTTTGGCAATCCGCTGATGATCCTGGCCATTCTGTGGCTTGGTGGCGGTTATGGCTTTGTCGCTGGGGCGATCGGGCTGGGCGGGTTCGACCTGCTCAACGGGTACGCCGCCACGAGCTGGCTCACGGTGCTTGAGGTGGCCGTGATGGCCGTGGTGCTGACGCAGGCCAGCCGCGCGCTGAAGCTGCCGGATCACCCGCGGCGCATCGTCGCCATCGGGGTGATCGGCGGGCTGACCAAGCTGGTCACGTCGTATTTGGTCGGCATCGTTGAGGCACTGATGGTTGGCACCAAGGCCACGGTCGCGATGGTCGCCGCGTTTTTGAGCCTGCCGGCGACCGCCATCAACTCGGTGGCAACAGCCATCATCGTGCCGGTGCTGTACCTGGCGCTCAATGCGCTGGTGCGCCGGCGCCTGCAGTAAACCGAGTGCCACAGCGGGGCCGCGCAATGCGGCCTTTTTTTTTGACTGAAAATGAGTACACCGTGAGAAAAGTGTGATAGGGTAGCTCTACGGAGGTGAGGACATGGCAAAGACAACGGCGCGGCACCCACCCGCGTTCCAAACGTTAGCGCTGGCGTCTTTGGGCACCGGCTTTGCGACCTACGGGGTGTCGGCGATCCTGATCCTGTACCTGTACGCCCCCAGCGGCGTGGGGCTGGGATTCAGCCGGATCGCGGCGACGCAACTGATGGCGGCGTTCACCGCGGTGGGTTACCTAGCCGGCATGGCGGGCAGCTACGCGGCGGACCGGCTGGTGGGGATGCGCGCGCCCCTGTGGATCGGTAACGGCATCAAAGCGGTCGGCATCGCGCTGTTGGCAGTGCCGCATGGCGGGACCACCGCGCTGTATGCCAGCCTGGTGCTGCAGACCATCGGCGCAGGCGTGGCCGGCCAGTGCCTGAATGCGCTGGCCGGGGCGCTGTATCCGGCCATCAGCCCGCTGCGTGACGCGGCGTTTGCGCTGCTGTACATCACGGCCAATGTCGGCGCGGCGGCCCCGCTGGTGACCGGCACCATCGCGCTGACTTGGGGTTACGCGGCTGGCTTTCTGAGCGCCGCGGTCGTGCTGGTCGTCAGCCTGCTGCCGTATGTGTGGTTGCAAAAGCGGCTGTTCGAGTCGCTTGGCGTGCGGCCCCCGGCGCCGCTCACACCAGCCGAACGCCAGCGGCTCGGTCGTCAGGTGCTCCTGGCCACGCTGGTGGGGACTGCGCTAGTCGCGCTGAGCGTGGCGCAGCGCTGGCTGTCGGCCGCGCGGCTGGCCACCGGCATCGGCTGGCTCAGCCTGCTGCTGCCGGTGATCGCGAGTGCCGCGATGCTACGCAGCCCGCAAACCACGGTTCCAGAGCGGCGGCGCATCCGCTACTTCAGCGTATACTTGGTGGGCAACAGCATCTGCATGATGGTGTACGGCCAGTCAACGGGCATCCTCGCGCTGTACGCCGCGGAGCGCGTGCGCCTGACCTGGGGCGGTCTGCACCTGACGCCCGCCGCGTTTCAGACCATTCCGGCAGTGCTGGCGATCGTTTTTGGTCTCGCAATGAGCCTCGCGTGGGCGCACCTGGGCCGCCACCAGCCCAGTGACGGCCTCAAGTTCGGCCTCGGGGTCCTGTTCTGGGGGCTGGGCCCACTGTTCATGGCCGGCCCGCTGGCGTGGTTTGGCCCGCACACTCGGGTGTCCCCACTGTGGCTCGTCGGGTTCTATGTGCTCATCATCTTGGGTGAGTCACTGACGGCACCGATCGGCACGGCGATGGCGACGCGCATTGCGCCGGTCGCGTTTGCCACGCAAATGGTGACCGTCTATGCGCTGTCGCAGGCGGCCGGCGCGGGCCTGTCCGCGCTGTTGGTCCGGTGGTATCTGCCGGGGCACGAGGCGGCGTATTTTCTCGGCATTGGCGGATTGACCAGCCTGTATGGGTTGGGGTTGTGTTATTGGCACCGGCGCCTTGAGGCCGGCAGTTTAAGTGGGCTTTAGCCCGCCGAAAAGGGGTAACGAAAATGGCAGAACAACTCGCACGACAAGACGCACCGCAGGAGTTAACGTGGAACCTGGCCGACCTGTTCGCAGACACCGCGGCCTTTGACGCCGCGCTGCAAACGCTGGCCGCTGACACGACGGCGTTGGCTGCGGCTGAGGCAACGTTCACGCAGGATGCCGGGCAGGTGTTGGCGGTGATCCAGCGGTTTTACGCGAGCCAAACGGTGCTGGAGCAGGTGTACGCCTACGCGTCACTGAGCACGGCGCAGGACCAGACGGACAGCGCGGCCCAGCAGCTGCTGGCCAAGGCGCAGGCGGCCGCCACCGCGTTCAGCGCCGCCACGGCCTGGCTGGAGCCGGCGCTGATCGCGCTGAGCGCGGACCAGCTGACGGCGTTTGAGGTGGCAGAACCTGAGCTCGCCGCGTATCACTACCAGCTGACCGTGATCCGCCAGCGTCGCGGGCACGTGCTGGACACGGCCCAAGAGGAGCTGTTGGCCACCCTGGGGCAGACGCTGGACGCACCGGGAACCATTCAGGAAACGCTTGACGATGCCGACCTGACCTTCGGCGACATTGACTGGCACGGCGCGCAGGCGCTGACCAAGGGCCTGTGGGGTCAGCTGGCCACCCAGGCGCCGCGGCCGGTGCGTGAACAGGCCGCCCGTCAGATGGCAACGAGCTACGTCGCGCATCAGTACACGTTTGCGCAGACCCTGAACGCCCACGTGCACACGCAAAACGCGCTGGCGCAGTTGCGCCACTACGATTCGGCTCGCCAGATGGACCTGAGCGAAAACCAGCTGCCCGAAAGCGTCTACGACACGCTTTTGCACCGGACGCATGCGCATCTGAACCTGCTGCATCGCTACTACGCGCTGATCAAGCGCGCGCAGGGGCTTGAGACGCTGTACCCATACGACACGCACATGCCGCTGGGCGGCACTGAGCCGCCGCTCAAGCCGACCTATGAGGACGCCAAAACTACGGCGCTGGCCGCCTTGGCGCCGCTGGGTGAGGACTACCTGGCGCACCTGCAAGACGAGTTCGACCACCGCTGGGTCGACGTGCTGGAGACGCGCGGCAAGACCTCGGGTGGGTTCCAGCTCGGCGTTTACGGCGCGCACCCGTACATCCTGCTCAACTGGGCGGACACGTACAGTGACATGAGCACGCTGGTCCACGAGTCCGGCCACGCGCTACACAGCGTCTACGCCTTTGCCGCGCAGCCATCGTGGGACGCCAGCTACCCGATTTTTACCGCCGAGATCGCGTCCACCACCAACGAAAGCCTGCTCAACGCGTACCTGCTCGATCAGTCCAAAGGCGATCGGGCCACCACCATCTACCTGCTGACGCAAAGCGTGGATGACTTTGTGGGCACGCTGTACCGTCAGGCGCAATTCGCCGAGTTCGAGCAGTTCATGTACGAAACCGAAGCCGCCGGGACGCCACTGACCCCGGACACCCTGACGCCGAAGTGGCAGGCGATCGCCGAAGCTTACAGTGGCCCGGCGCTGAGCCAGGTGCCGTGGGCCACCGCCGGGTGGGCGCAGATCCCGCATTTCTTCTATAACTACTACATGTATCAGTACGCGACCAGCAAGGTGATCGCCGTCAGCTTCGCGCACCGCATCCTGACCGAAGGCGCACCAGCCGTGGCCGAGTACAAGGCGTTCCTGCAGGCCGGCGGCAGCGCCGATCCGGTCACCGTGTTGAAGCGCGCCGGCATCGACGTGACTCAGCCGACCTACCTCGATGAAGCCTTCGCTGAGTTTGAGGCGCAGCTGAATGAGCTGGAAGCACTGCTGAAGTAGCGTGGCACACACATTGAGTTGAAGTGGAACCGAGACGACTTGACGCGTTGTCTCGGTTCTTTTTGTTACCCGCCAATGCGTCGGTTGACCGCGCGCGACCTGCGTGCTATCCTGCTAAAGTTGCTTATCCGAAACCATTACGATTAACGAGGCGTTAAGCGTAATGCGGGCGGGGCTTGACTTTTGCCGCCGCGCTGGTAAGATATTAATTATTAATCGTAACCGTTACGCTTTAGGAAAACAGGGGGATCTCAATGAAGTGGAGAACGTGGCTTGCGCTCGCCGGATTGGCGTTCGGCGCAAGTATGCTGCTCAGTGGCTGCCAAACAAAGGCAAGTCAGGACAAGGGCCTGCAGGTCGTGGCGAGCGTCGATTTTTACGGTGAAGTGGCCAAGGCCGTTGTCGGCACGCACGGCACCGTTACCAGCGTTATCGACAAGCTCGACGTCGACCCGCACGACTACGAGCCGACCACCGAAGTGGCCAAAACCGTGGCGAATGCCGATATCGTGATCGATAACGGCGGCGGCTACGATAGCTGGATGACCAAGCTCATCGCGGCCGATAGCGGGAACACCACCACCGTCACCGCCGCCAAGGTCGTCGGGATCAAGGACGGGGAGAATGAACATATCTGGTACAAGCCCGACGTGATGCCCAAAATGGCCACCGCGCTGGCCAAGGCGTTTGGTCAGCGCGACCCGGCCCACAAGCAGGCCTACGCGGATAACGCCGCGGCCTACATCAAGAAGCTGCAGCCGCTGTTGAAGCAGATCGATGCGCTGAAGGCCCGCGCCGTCGGTCAAAAAGTAGCGGTGTCCGAGCCCGTATTCAGCAACGCGCTGAGCTACCTGGGCTACACCATCGTCAATGACCATTTTGCCCAGGCGGTTGAGGAAAGCACCGACCCGAGCCCCAAGGACATCCGGGCGCTCGAAGCACAGATACAGGGCAAGCAGATCGCCTTTTTCGTTCAAAACACCCAAGTTGAAAGCAAAATCGTCACCAACATCGTCAAGCAGGTGCGCGCCGCCGGCATTCCGGTCCTGCAGGTGACCGAAACCATGCCCGCCGGTAAAACTTACACCAGCTGGATGACCGCCCAGTATAACCAACTCAAAGCGATTCAAACCAAACAAGGAGACTAACATGGCCAAAACAAGCAAAATCGAAAAAGCCAAGCGCCAGCAAGCGCTCGTGCTGAAGTACGCCGCCAAACGTGCGGCCCTCAAGCAGGCCGGCGACTACGCCGGCTTGGCGAAGCTGCCCCGCGACTCAAGCCCCGTGCGCCTGCACCACCGCGACACCCTGGACGGCCGCCCGCACGCCTACATGCGCAAGTTCGGCCTGTCCCGCTTGAACTTCCGCACCCTCGCCCACGCCGGCCAGATCCCCGGCGTCAAAAAGGCAAGCTGGTAAGCCAACCCATCTGAAGGAGGCCCCTCATGGCAACGAAACCCACTGACCTCGCGACCGCTCGGCGCGAGATGAAAAGCCCCAACATCAAGACCCGCAAGCGCGCGCTCCGCACCATCAAGGACGCTAAGCGCCAGGGTAAAGCTTAACCGATAGGCGGTCGCTCACCATTCACGGAATGCGAGGCGGCCGCCTTTTTGGTATCATACAGGCAGACAAGAAACGGGGGAGACACGTGAATATTAAGATCATCGGTGTGGGCAAGCTGAAGGAAAAGTACTTCAAGGACAGCATCGCCGAGTACCGCAAGCGCCTGACCAAGTTCGCCAAGGTCGACATCGTGGAGGTGCCCGACGAAAAAGCCCCGGAGTCGCTGTCCGACGCCGAAATGGCTAACGTCAAAGCCCTTGAAGGCGCGCGCATCCTCGGCAAGATCAAGGACAAAGAGTGGGTCATCGCCTTGGCCATCGAAGGCAAACAGCGCAGCTCCGAGGCCTTCGCCAAGGAACTCGAAGACCTGACCACCTACGGCCACTCCGACATCACCTTCGTCATCGGCGGCTCCCTGGGCCTGTCGCCCGCCGTCATGAAACGCGCCAACAACACCCTGAGCTTCGGCAAGCTGACCATGCCGCACCAGCTGATGCGGCTGGTGCTGATCGAGCAGGTGTACCGGGCGTTTATGATCAATATTGGGAGCCCGTATCATAAGTGAGGCGGTTACTTAGCCAAGGCCGGTGAATACCGTTTTACCACTCTTTAATGAGCGACGGCTGTATTTCAATATCCGTTTCCTACAAGTGTGGTAGTGATATGGGAAAAGTCCAATGGGTACTTCTGGCGGCTCAGGAATAATGTGTGATTTTGACAATTAATAGGTTCACGGTTGAAGGTGTGGAAAATGATAAAAGATGATCAAGCAGCTGAATTGAGACCGAACACACAGGAAGTACTATTTTTAACGCTTGCGTTTAATAGATTCTACGATCTATACGATGAAATAGTAAAAAGTGATAAGTTCTGGGAGCAAGCGCCATTCATTCGTTTCTCAAAAATTAGAGATGTGTTTAACATTTATGGTGAAGTCTTACACTATGAGCCAATCAAATGGGTAATTGAAGACATGCGCGTTTCGAGGCCACCAAAAGAAGCGGAAATCGCGGAAGGATTATTTAGATCTCTTCGAAATTTGTTCTCTCATTTTCCAGTTTTTACTAGTTGGGATGACGTATGGTTTAATCATGATTTGCTGAACTGGGATAAATCAAATCAGAGTATCTATAAGTTTTTCCATGGACATTTAAACGATTCTGAAGTTAAGTACCGGTTTTGGGATAGTAATAGGGAGAAAATGACTTACCTATCGATCAGATTTCCAAACCAGTTACATGATAAAATTATGCTCGCAGATGTGTTAACAGAAAAAGAAGGAGTGGAATTCTCACTGATATTAATGAAAAAGGTAATGGACTATTGCGTGACATCAGAGTAGCTGTGTGATTCAAATTGAATTGTATATACATTGAGAGCACGATAAAAATCACTTTTATTGTACCTCTGTTCGTCACAGAGGTTTTTTCGGACTACGCGCTGTCGTGATTGTTATGCCAACCCGTATTGCAGTTGATTCAGTTGAATCGTGACTTACTGCGACGTGCAGGGGGTTAGATACGACAAAACAGGCGCTGCTTTGTCCACGCGTTCAGTGTGAAGCAGTGTCTGCTCTGTCGTGTCTAGTGTTTGAGAGCTTTAACTCTTAATGATGGTACTTCAGTCCAGTGCTCGATCAAATTCATCAGATTTGGCAAACCATCGCTAAGATCTGCATTGCCGGTCAAGAAGCCGTCAGCGTGTGCAAAAACTTTGCTGATTAAGGCCTGAGCCTGTTTAGTTTCAGGACGTTGTGCGGCACTTTTGAGAGATGTCATGCAGGCGGGGTAATCATAAGAAGAGTCGATGAACATTCCAATATTCTTCATCTGCGTTTTCCGGCACTGGACGTATGTAGTAGCTTGTTGAACTGTACTGGTAAAGATCGGGATAAGCTTCTTCGAAATCTAATACAGCACGAAATCCGTGTTCGATTTCGTCATGGTCAGCTTTTTTTGCTTTAAAGCCAGAGTGTTCAGTTTTCATGTGATCATATCCTTTCAATGGCGTGGGCTGATACTCACTTGACTCTAAGAGAATATTATCGTAGCTGAAAGATGAACACGACGCATCTTTGAGATGTGTTGGAGAAGGACTGAAATAATAGTCTAATTTCGTCCAGGTCAATGCATGATCTCATGCGAAAGTGATTTGATGATTTTCAACGTCAATACTGCGAAGTCTTCTGGTGATTCTTGAAAATTTCGGTTTACCCATTCATCAATCATGCTAGTAAAGATACCGCTGATTAAGGCTAACGCATACGCTTCTGGTACGACCAGATGTGCGATAATGTAATTCGATCAACTTGCTTTGATTGTCGCGGTGAGTTTGCCAGGAAAGGCAACGTCGCCGCGATTTGGATCTAGTAGCAAGGAAAACAATTGGTCCTGGCTACGTAAATATGAAAACAGTGGACTGATTTGTTTTTGAAGACGGCATATAGCTTTACCAAGTAATGCGAAGTTTTTGACACCACTCGGCGAAGAAATTGCCCAAGGTCGGCG
>NZ_RHOH01000016.1 GCF_003946115.1 Lacticaseibacillus daqingensis
CGCCGACCTTGGGCAATTTCTTCGCCGAGTGGTGTCAAAAACTTCGCATTACTTGGTAAAGCTATATGCCGTCTTCAAACGCGAAGTCTCTCGAATGTTCATTCGATACATGCAACAAGTTCTTCGTAATGAAAGAATCAACATTTATCGTAAACACCTTAAAGACATCAAAGAAACTCCGCTTGAGGAATGGCTACTGGAAGAAATCGCCAATCCTGGTCACCTCGAAGACTTTATTTTAACTGATGACCAAATTGCTCACCTTGAATCTTTTATTGAAAATGAGCGTCTTGCCACGGCCATTGCAACCCTTTCCACAGCTGATAAGATGGTGTTGTATCAGTATTACTATTCTGAACTGAACGACGTGGAAATCGGTAGCTACACCGGCAAGACTAGTCAGGGGGTGAACAAACGGCGGAGACGGGCACTAGCGCGAATTAAGGAAGCATACGAAAACATGTGATGAATACGGAGGAGTGTTCAATGCATTATACAGAGGTCGATAACCTGATCCCGGTTATCTTGGCAGCGCAGGACGGAGACGCAGAGGCAATGTCCCAACTACTCGATATGTTCAGCTACGATTTCGATCGCGAGGCTGCATTCGGAAAAAGCTATGTCGATCCCGATTTGAGGCAGGAACTTCAAATCAAGTTTGTATTCAGCGTTCAGCGCTTCAACGTGGCTGAACACCTATCGCAACCGTCCACTCAATCAAGTTCACAACTAACTCACACATAATCAATTTCAACTTTTTTCTGATTTTGGTTTCATTTCGACCCGTTCCCGTTGTCTGTATATGCAGAAGCGGGATTTTCTTTTGCTCGCTGTGTCCTTTGACAACTGAATAGCGCTGTTCAGCAACACCAGCCGTCGCCATGACCTCGTATGAGTTAGCGAACACCAAGGCCAGATACTTGCACGTCACTCCCACGTAACGGGAGAGCTGATCCGCTGTGGATCAGTTAGCCGGTCGGAACCGGGCTGAACAACGCCACCTAACCAACTTTCTGAATGGAGGTGATACACTCACCTTACGCACGAAATCTTGAAGGGAAGTGGCACTATCAGCCAAGAAATCCACCATGAGATGTCCTTCGTTTTGAGCGACGGACAGATCGACACAATCCGGAACAAAGTATTCGAGATTATCCGTGAAGAAGTAAATAGCGTTCGGCACGAAGCCCTGCTAAACGTCCGCTACTTCAAGAAAGGCGAAGCCTGCAAATATCTCAACGTTTCGTACAACACGTTAGACGCTTGGATTATGCTGGGTTTGCCCAAGATCACAATCGGTAACTCGGTCAGATTTGATCGCATTGAACTTGATAAATGGATGCAAGGCATGAGTATTGGATGTTAATATAATGATGTCTTACGCCTCACTGCCTTATTGAGCAGGAGGTCTATCATTATGTCAATCACAAAAACCCAAGCTGGTACCTATCAGGTCAGCGTTTTCTATCCAAAAGCCGTTCGCGAACTTATGGGCGTCGCCGGACAGACCCGTTTTCGGGAAACCATTTCGACCAAACAAGCCGCGGTCGCAAAGGAGCGTGAGATCAACAAGAAAATCAAAGAAGCCCAAAAGAACGGCAACGCTCGTTCTCTTGAGCTTAAAGGTAAAATTCTATTCAAGACGTTCTACAAAGATGTCTTCATGCCACTGTATCTGACTGGCTCCACTGGTCGGGCACCGGTTGTCCCAACTAAGGCTACTGTCGAATATCAGCGTGGGTTGTTCAAGAACCACCTATTGCCAATGTTCGGCTCCTATTCGATGACCTACCTGAACTCCAACAAAGAGTTCGTCGTAGATCAGCTCAAGGAGAAGTCAGAGCACTTCGCTAACATCAAAACGGTTAAGGCGTATGTGCGCCAAATGTTTGAAGTTGCCGAGATCCTCGACTACATCGAATATGACCGCGTTGGCAAGTCCCTTCGCCTTGTTGGGCAACCACACAAAGATAAGCTCAAGAAGGAGCGGGTGAAGAAAGGCGAGTTCCTGACCGCAGAGCAACTTCTGGACTGGCTACAAGCCACGAAAGAGGACTATGAACGCGGTAAGCTATCTTTAGCCGATTACACCCTGTTCCTCCTAACGTTGCACCTAGGCGACCGTAAGAGCGAATCCTACGCTTTGCAATGGAAGCACATTGATCTGGAAGCTGGCAAGTTATATCTGGTTCAGTCACTCGACAGTGATCGCGACGCTAAGGACACTAAGGGACACAAGCAAAGCATTATGACCCTGCCACAGGATATTCTGTATCTGTTGGCCGACTGGAAGACAGAACAAGCCAAACAGCTCGAAGCAATCGGGGTAGAACAAGATGGTGAGCAATGGCTGTTCACCTACGTCACTCGTGAGGGTGTTCACAACCAGCCACTTTACTCCGACTACCTCAACGCACGAATCAAGTCAGTCAACCGGCGTCACCCTGAATTGGTCTACCTGCATCCACACAAGATGCGGCACACGTTTAGCACCCTAGCACGACAAGGTGGTGCGTCTATGGAAGACATCTCCAGTGCACTCACCCATTCCAGTGTTTCAACCACGAGAACTTACGTGAATACACCGGATATAATAACAACAGTCACCCACCAACGCTTCCTAGATCGGCTGAATTCCGCAAGACTAGAAAAACAAAAAGACGTTCAGAATTCAGATTGAACTCCAAACGTCCTCATATTGAGCCAAATTCTCGTACAAATCACACTCGATTTGATGAATTTGTACGAAAACCAACTTTTAAGATTCCCGTCACGCCGCGGTTCGTGGCCGCAATGTGACAAAGTGGTCTTTATTTGCTGGTAAGACCGTACTTCTTGTTGAAGCGATCAACACGGCCGTCAGCCTTGCTGAACTTCTGCTTACCGGTGTAGAACGGGTGGGAGTCGGAAGAAATTTCGACCCGGACCAATGGGTAGGTTTCGCCGTCCATTTCAACGGTTTCGTTGGAGTTCTTCGTGGAACCGGAGATGAACTTGAAGCCCGTCGCGGAGTCCATGAACACAACCTGGTGGTATTCTGGGTGGATGCCTTGTTTCATAATCGTTTTCTCCTTTGCCCTAGGTCATTGCCTGCCCTAGAGATTATTCTAGTCACAACTATAGCATTCTAACATGATTGCAGGTGAAACGCAACGGCCGCTCAGCCTTCCTCAACGAGCGACACGTCTGCCCCAAGGCCGCGAAGCTTGGCGATCACGCGGTCATAGCCGCGCAAAATGTTCTCGGCTTTGGTGATGACCGTTTCACCGTCCGCCATTAACGCGGCGGTCATCAGACAGGCCCCAGCGCGAATTTCCTCGGCGGCGACTTCGGTGCCCTGCAGCTGGTCGGCGTGGTGCAGGATGATCACGTCATTTTCCACCGTGATGTCTGCCCCCATGCGGGTCAGTTCGGGAATGTGGCGCACGCGCTTCGGGTAGATGGTATCCACAATGATACCTTCCCCTTGCGCCTTGAGCAAAAGCGGCGTGATCGGCTGCTGCAGGTCGGTTGCAAAGCCGGGGTACGGCATGGTTTTGATCTGCACCATGCGCAGGTCCCCAGATGGGTAGACAAAGATGCTGTCCTCGCCCACATCCATGGTGACGCCCATTTCCTCCAGCTTGGCCAAAAAAGCGTCCAAGTGCTCGGAGATGATGTTCTGCACTTTGACCCCATCGCCCATGGCCGCGGCCATCGCCAGATAGGTCCCGGCTTCGATGCGGTCCGGAATGATGGTGTGCGCATTGTGCGCCGCCAGCTCGGCCACGCCCTCAATGCGAATCACGTCGGTTCCGGCGCCGCGCACCTGGGCGCCCATGTTGTTCAGGTAGGTGGCCAGGTCGATGATTTCCGGCTCCTTGGCCGCGTTCTCGATCACGGTGCGCCCGTGTGCGGTCACCGCGGCCAAGATCAGATTGATGGTGGCCCCAACGGACACCATGTCTAAGAAAATGCGCGCGCCATGCAGCCCTTCTTTGGGCGCACGAATGGCGATGGCCCCATGTTCATTGGCCACCTTAGCCCCGAGGGCCTCAAACCCTTTGATATGCTGATCGATCGGTCGCGGCCCAATGTCATCCCCCCCGGGGAGCCCAACAATGGCCTGACCAAAGCGCCCTAATAGCGCGCCCATGAAGTAGTAGGACGCTCGCAGGCTCTTGATCTTACCATTGGGCAACGGGACATCTTTGATTTCGGTTGGGTCGATGGTCATGACGCAATCGGCAAAGCTGGAATGCACGTTCATCTCTTCGAGGATGGCCATCAAGTTATCCACATCTTGAATGTGCGGAACAGAATCAAGCCTGACAGGGGTGCGGGACAGGATAGCGGCCGGGATCAGGGCAACGGTACTGTTTTTGGCCCCACCAATCACGACTGTTCCCGAAAGCTTCTTGCCGCCGCGAATCAGCATTTTTTTCATTATGGAATATTCCTCACTTAAATAACGTTCACTTGTCCAAACAGGCTGAAGCTGACCTGAGTAAAACCGCTTCATACGGTGGTTCGTTCACTGATAGGGGAGACGGTGCCTAAGCACACGTTCATCGTTTCATTTTAATGAACTTTCACCCAAAAAACAAGGCCGATCTCGCCGGCCACTGGCGCTGCGATAAATCCCGACCCGATTGCAGCCCAACGCCCCGCCAAAAAAGGCCGGTTACCCCAAGCGCCAGTTAATGGCACTTGGGGCAACCGACCCGAGGAAAAGGGAGGCGCGATTACTTAAAGTCGCCGGCCGCTTGGATGAAGGCTTGGAACAGCCCCTCCGGCTTAGTTGGCCGTGACTGGAATTCTGGGTGATACTGGGCTGCAACGAAGAACTTGTTCTTCGGCAGTTCGATGACTTCCATCAGCCGGTTGTCCGGCGATACCCCGGAGAACACGAGCCCGGCGTCTTCCATCGCAGCGCGGTACTTGGTGTTGAACTCGTAGCGGTGACGGTGACGCTTCTGCACTTCGGTCGCGTTGCCGTAAGCCGCCGCTGCCACGGAGCCGGCTTTGAGCTCACATGGGTACAGGCCTAGGCGCAGCGTACCCCCGAGGTTCTCAACGTTCACTTGGTCAGGCATCAGCCAGATGACCGGGTTCTTAGCGTCTGGTTCAACTTCAGCCGTGGCGGCGTCCTTGATGCCTAGCACATTGCGGGCAAACTCGATGGACGCCATCTGCATCCCCAGGCAGATGCCCAAGAACGGCACGTTGTTCTCACGCGCGTAGCGGATCGCGGCGATTTTACCCTCCAAACCGCGGTCACCGAAGCCACCGGGAACGAGGATCCCATCCGCGTCGCTCAACAGCTCGGCCACGTTGTCATCGTCCACTTCTTCCGCTTGGAACGTGGTGATCTCAACGTCTGAATCCCAGTAGTAGCCCGCGTGCTTGAGCGCTTCGGAAACAGAAATATACGCGTCCTTCAGCGCCACATACTTGCCGACCAGGGCGATCTTCACCTTGTGGTCCAAGTGCTGCACCTTGGTCAACAGGTTGTTCCACTCGGTCATGTCAGCGGCCGGCAGATCGATGCCGAAGTGGTCGAGCACGCGCTGATCCATGCCCTGGGCCTGCATCGCCAGCGGGATCGAGTACAGCGTCTTGGCGTCGCGGGATTCGATGATGGAATCCTCGCGCACGTCGGTGAAAAGGGCGATCTTCTTCTTCATGCCTTCCGTGACCGGCTTTTCCGTCCGCAGGATCAGCATATTCGGCTGAATCCCGATGTTGCGCAGTTCCTTGACGGAGTGCTGGGTCGGCTTGGTTTTCATTTCACCGGCTGCGCGCAGGTACGGCACGAGGGTCGCGTGAATGTAGTAGGTGTTCTCGGCGCCCACATCGTTTTTCATCTGACGAATGGCTTCCAAGAACGGCTGAGATTCGATGTCCCCAACGGTGCCGCCGATTTCGGTAATGATGATATCGGAATCGGTCGTTGTCGCCGCGCGCATGATCTTTTCCTTCAGCATATTGGTGATGTGTGGGATCACCTGTACCGTGGCACCGAGGTACTCCCCTTTACGTTCCTTCTCAAGGACCTCGGAGTAGATCTTCCCGGTTGTCACGTTGCTGTACTTATTCAGGTTGATATCGATGAAGCGTTCGTAATGGCCAAGGTCCAGGTCCGTCTCAGCACCATCATCAGTGACGAAGACTTCCCCGTGCTGATAAGGGTTCATCGTTCCGGGATCCACATTGATGTACGGATCAAATTTTTGAATCGTTACCTTTAAGCCTCGGTTTTTAAGCAGTCGGCCAAGGCTCGCCGCCACAATCCCTTTGCCAAGCGAAGACACAACGCCACCGGTAACAAAAATATACTTGGTCATGTGAAAACTCCTTTGTGTAGTTTTTGCGGGAAAAAACAAAAACAAGCTCCCTATTCAATCGAACAGGGAGCTTGCAACCGTCTGTGCTTTACCTGAGTAAAGCGCCCAGAAAGTATCGTAACGAAAAACAGTACAGGCGTCAAGTTTTTTCTAGAACTGTTGCGGTCAGCCAACGCCAACCGTCCCGCCATTAAGGTTGACCAGTCGATTAATGGCGCGCGCCACGACTTCGGCCTTCCACGGCCAGCTCAGTGTCCAGCGTCTACTGCCGCCTGCACTGCCGGCTAGTCCCAAAAAAAGCCTCGCATCACGGCCAAATGGCGCAATGCGAGGCAGGTCAAGCTAGTCGTTGTCTTCGTTGTCCGTCTCATCGGCGGTGAAATCGCTGTCGTCGTCCTCATCGTCTACGTCGTCGTCGCCGAATTCGGCCAGCTGCCCTTCGATACCGTCCGGCAGGGCGTCATCTGGGTCATCGGTGTCATCCGCGTCATCGTCCGCTGCGTCGGCATCGGCGAAGTCCTCGGTGTCATCCGTGTCGTCCGCGTCGCCATCGGCCTCGTCGTCATCCGCAAAGTCATCGTCTTCGGGATCGTCATCGTTGTAGTCGATCACGTCGTCGTCATCCGCCACATCGGCCAAGAAGGCGTTGACCTTCTTGCGCTTCTTGCGGCGCGGTGCGTCGTCCTCGTCTTCCGGATGGTTCACCTCTTCGTCAACGGATTCGTATGGGTACCACTCGCGCAGGCCCCAGACATTGTCACCCAAGGAGATGAAGCTCCCGTCGACATTCAAGTCCGTGTAGAATTGCGGCAAGCGGTCACGAACTTCTTCGTCGCGCTTCCCCAAGTAAGTCTGGATTTCATTCACGATGTCCACGAAGGCCATAGTATCGCCTTTTTCCTCGAGGATGGCGCGTGCCACCTCGATCATGGACAGTTCAGCTTTGTTCGCATCGGCAAATACGTCTAGTTTCAACCGGTACACGCCCTTTCCACAGTCTATTACTGATGATACGCGTTCAGGCCGAAAATTGCAATCGCATCCGGTAATTTCCAAGGTGTTCGCCGTTGCCGAACAGCTGATACTCGATATAGATCTCACCGGTCAGCGGGGCCTCGGTCAGCCGCACATCCAGCCGCGGCGTCACCGTTTCCACCGGGATGTCCCCGTACGGCGTCCGGTAGCGCGTCAAAATGCGCCGGGCGTTGGCGAAGTGAAGCCGCAGGTGCGTGTCCGCATCGCTGGCGCCTCGGGCCAGCTGCACACTGCCATCGCCTCGCAGCTTGAGGGTCACCGGGTAATCCGTTTGGGCCGCTTCATCGATTTCACGGTAGCGAATGTACAGGGTGTCGCCTAACTGCACCAGCGTCCCCGGTTCGTCGAAGACGTGTTTTTCAGTGGCGCCGTCCTGCTCGACGAACGTCTCCAAGTGGATCGTGATCGCCACGCCATGTGATAAGTCCATTCTGGTCACCGTCCTTTGTCCTCCATTATACCTTAATGAAGGCTCAGGTGCAGGCGGGTCCGTCCGCGCCAGAGCTGTCGTCGCGCCAATTTGACCGCCAGTGATGGCGTCTGTCAATCCGCGTGCCGCTGAATCACGGTTGTTTCGCGCCCCTCATTAGTTCCCGGAAGCGCGGCGCCGCTCACCACCGGCGGCAAAAAAAACCAAACCGGCGCCTAATCCTTGCGGCAGCAGTCCAGCATCGGTGCCGGTCGCGTGGCGCGCTTCACCGGGGCTTGCGGCGCCGGCGTTGACGCCCGGCGCACACAGCGAAAGCCGAGGTTGCTGGCGCTGGACTGACCGCTTTCCCCGTTGCGAGCGGATACCCGATACCGTTTGCAGTACGACTCGTGACAGAGAAACGAGCCGCCGCGGGTGGCGAAAACTTGGTCGGGCGCCAGCTTTGCCATGGTGGCCAAGTCGGCCGGGGTCAGCGCATTGAAGTGGGCCAGCGGGATGCGGGCCGGGTTCAGGCACCACTCCCAGACGTTGCCGATGACTTGATACAGGCCGTAGCCGTTCGGGTCAAAGCTGCGCACCGGCGCCGTGCCGACGAAGCCGTCCGCGGCATTGTTGGCGCGTGGAAAATCCCCTTGGAACGTGTTGCAGTGGTAGGTGTCCCCCGCCGTCAGCGAGTCGCCCCAGTACCAGTGGTCGCGGGCACTGCCGCCGCGCGCGGCCACTTCCCACTCGGCCTCCGTTGGCAGCGACTTGCCCGCCCAGGCACAGTAGGCCAGCGCGTCATTGCGTGAGACATGCACCACCGGGTGATCAGCCAGCCCGTCTAAGTTGGTGTCGGGGCCGAACGGGTGCGCCCAGTCCGCCCCATCGACGGCGTACCACCAAGGGAGCCCGGCCACGGTCGGGTTGGCCGCCTTGGTCGCCTCATCCAAGAGCAAGTGGAAGACGAACGAGTTACCGAACTGTTCCGCCTCGGTCTGATAGTGTGTCGCCTGAACGAACGCCGCAAAGTCCGCGTTCGTCACCGTCGTTGCGTCAATCGCAAAGTCTGCCACCTGCACCATTGTCTTGGGCGTTTCGTTGTCGCTGTAAAACCCTTTGCTTGCATCACCAGTGCCAATGGCGTACTGCCCGCCTTTGATCTGTATCATCCAAAAACCTCCTACTGTATCGATTCTCCTTCACAATACCACGTTTTTAGCAGCGGTTGCAGTCCCAATTCAGGTAGAGTTGGTATACGGCGACCCACCCACCCGGTCAAAAAGCTGCGACGCTGACCGGTGGTGGGTGTTATCCCTCGCCAGTTCTACTATAATGGAGGAGGAATCTGTACTGCCGCTGGCACAATGCCGCGGTACCGTTGATTCAGCCTGTCACCCCTGCCGCTTCCGCACGCGGCAGTCGCCAAAGGAGCTTAATGATGCCAATTCAATACTTACCCCGCGAAAAAGTGTTCCGCGATCCAGTCCATAACTACATTCACGTCCGCCATCAGGTAATCCTCGACCTGATCGACACACCCGAGTTCCAACGCCTGCGTCGCATCAAGCAACTCGGCGTGGCCGACGAAGTCTTCCAAGGCGCCGAGCACACGCGCTTCACGCACAGCCTCGGCGTGTACGAGATCACCCGCGAGATCTGCGACAATTTTGCCGTCAACTACCCGACCCAAACCGCCGGCGATGGGCTGTGGGACGACTCGGAGCGCCTGGTCGCCCTGTGTGCGGCGCTGTTGCACGATATCGGTCACGGCGCCTACTCGCACACGTTCGAGCATATTTTCGGCACCGACCACGAGGCCATCACGCGCCAGATCCTGACCGATGCCAGCACCAACGTCAATCGGATCCTGCGCGGCGTGGCGCCGGACTTCCCGGCCCAAGTCGCCAGTGTCATCGCGCACACCTACCCGAACCCACAGGTCGTGCAGATGATCTCCAGCCAGATCGATGCCGACCGCATGGACTACCTGTTGCGCGATGCCTACAACACCGGCACGAAATACGGGGAGTTCGACCTGACCCGGGTACTGCGGGTCATGCGGCCGTACGCCGGCGGCATCGGGTTTGACGCCAACGGCATGCACGCAGTCGAGGACTACATCGTCAGCCGTTTCCAGATGTATCAGCAGATCTACTTCCACCCGGTATCACGCGGCATGGAAATGATCCTGACCCACCTGCTGCAGCGCGCCAAGTCGCTGTACGAGGCCGGCAAATTCGACAGCAAGTTCAACCCACGGCTCTTGATCCCGTTTTTTGAACGCGACTTCACGCTCAAGGACTACCTGCGCCTCGATGACGGCGTTTTGAACACGTATTTCACCTACTGGCTCGACTACCCGGACCCGGTGCTGCGCGACCTCGCCGACCGCTTCTTGAGCCGCCGACCGCTTAAGTCCGTCACCTTCACCGACCAAACCGCGGGCCTGTTGCCTAAACTGCGCGACCTCGTGCAGCAGGCCGGGTTTGACCCCGACTACTATACGGCTGAAAACGACAGCTTCGACCTGCCTTACGACCAATACGACCCAAGTGCCGCCAACCCGAAGACTCAAATTGAGATCATTCAGGCTGACGGCACCCTGGAGGAGCTATCCACGCTGTCCCGCCTCGTCGCGGCCATCAGCGGTCAGGCCTCGGGCGACAAGCGGTTCTATTTTCCTAAGATCATGCTCAAACAGGACCCCGAGGCCGCCCACGCGGCCCAGTACCAGGCCTTCCAGGCCCATGTCCTCAACGGGGCGCTGATCGGCAGCTAAGCGCGCTGCTTGAGCCACTGCGCAACAGCCCAGCGGTGTGTGGGCCGCTTGAGCTGCGCCGCGGCCAGCTCGATGGGCATCAGCATCAGCGTGTTGAAGTCCTCAAGCGGCGCCGCCACGCAGCGAATGTCCTCGGCAACATAAAACGTTGCTGGATGGTAGTACGCGGTTTGCCGATAATGCGAGTAAAAGTACTCGCTGGCCCGGCCGAGGCGCGCGCCTTGCGTCACCGTCACGCCGAACTCCTCCAGCAGCTCGCGCGCCAGCGTCTGCGCATCCGCCTCACCGGCTTCCACTTCGCCGCCCGGCAGGAACAAGGCGTGGTTGGGCGCCTGCAACACCAGCAGCCGCTTGCCGCTGGCATCGGGGATCACGCCGTACACGCCGATGCGCGTGGTGTAAGTCACCGTGGGGTCTTTTTGGCCAAAAACCGGTTCGTGTGTCATTTGTCTACTCCCGTGGTCAGATATTCCTCTAATTATACCGCCACTAAATTCTAATCGCTACCCGTCCCACCCTGAAAGGAACATTCTTATGGCTGCGCTTTTCCCCTACCTCCCCGCCTTGTTTTTCGGCACGGTGTTCTTCGCGAGCTTCCTGCGCGAACCGCGTCGGCTCGTCAACGGGCTCTTGTTCAACCTCTTCTTACTCAGCGGCCTGGGGGCCTTGGCCTTCTGGATTCTCGGTACCGGCAACCGCTTGCTCATCGCCGTGGCCGCAACGCTGTTCATCATTTTCCTGCTGATCATCGGCGTCATCTTCGCCTTGCATCTGGTCTGGCTCCTGTGGAACGCGCGCGTCGTCTGGCGGCGTGAGGGCCACTCGCTCGGGAACATGCTGACGCTGGTGCTCGCCGGCAGCCTCTTACTGCTCGAACTGGCCGCCAGCTTCGGCCGCAGCTGGCTCCCTAATCCGCTGTACAACGGACTGGCGGTGTTCTTCAGCCTCAGCATCCTTTACGAGCTGGTCGCGTTGTACAACTTCCTGACCGCGCTGGTGTTGTACAACTTTTACCGCCCGCGCCACGATCAGGACTTCCTGATCGTGCTCGGGGCCGGCCTCCTCGGTGGTGAGCGCGTGTCGCCGCTTTTGGCCGCACGCATCAACGCCGGGCTGAAGTTTTACCACAAGCAGATCCGCAAAACAGGCAAGCACCCGACCCTCGTGTTCTCCGGTGGCCAAGGCGGCGACGAGAAGCTGCCCGAGGGACTCGCCATGCAGCGCTACGCCCTCGCGCAAGGCATCGACAAGGCCGACACGCTGGTCGAGGATCAGTCCAAAACCACCTACCAGAACATGCTGTTCTCCGCCCGCCTGATCAAGCAGGTGTGGGGCGACCAACCGTTCAAGGCGACCTTTTTCACCAACAACTACCATCTGTTTCGCGCCGGTATCTTCGCCAAAGCGGCGGGGCTCAAGGCCAATGGTGTCGGGGCGCCCACTTCGTTTTACTTCCTGCCCAACGCCGTGATCCGAGAGTACCTCGCCTTTGTCGTCATCCATAAGCGCCGGCACATCATCGTGGTCGGGCTGATCGCGCTGTTGGCCATCGCCATCGCGGTGCAACAAGCCTTCATGGGGTGACGTCAATCGGGTATACTGAAAGTAAAGGGAGGGAATGAAATTGCTCAAAGAATTCAAGGAATTTATCATGCGCGGTAACGTGCTTGACTTAGCCGTTGGGGTCATCATCGGCGGTGCCTTCACCGCGCTGGTCACCTCACTGACCAACAACCTGATCAACCCGATCATCGGGGTCTTCACCGGCACCAGCGGGTTGACAAAGCTCTCCTTCTCGGTGCTCGGCGCCAAGTTCACGTACGGGGCGTTCTTGAACGACGTGATCAACTTCCTGATCGTCGCGTTCGTCGTCTTCATCCTCGTGCGCAGCATCAACCGCCTGTTCCCGAAGAAGGAAGCGGCCCCGGCCGGCCCCACCAAGGAAGAGGAACTGCTCACCGAGATCCGCGATCTGCTGGCCAAAAAGTAGCGCGCGTCTCAATCAAGCTGCCTGCGGGTGGCTTTTTTGATTGCCATGAACTATATCCACGCCTTTTTTTGCCCATGAGTTCGCACAATCAACAGTCTGCCTGAAGCGTCCAAAAAACAGTGTCGTAACGGATCAAATCCGATACGACACTGTTTTTCTGATCTTTTTTGCTTGGTTGGCGAGAACTGTCAGGTATCGCGCATTTGATTTGCTTACTTACTGATTGCCTTAAGCAATGGCTTTTTTAACATGCACAGCGCGAAAACCACAATGCAGATCAGCGAGACAACTAAGCTAGGCGTCAATACCATCGCATTGGTCCCCGATAGCACAATGTAGCCGATCGTCCAGCTCAGAATCTGAACATTTGTGACCGCCAAAATATAGATTATAATCGCCAGAATGCCAAATGATGCACTCGCAATGATTAACAGCAACCAGATAAGATTGAGCCAGCGGGAATTATTCAGCGTTTCATAACTACTTTTCACGTTGCTTACCTCCTTTACCATTGAGGCACCATGCCCGGTACGGTAAGAGCACGAAGCTTCCGAGCATCAGGGCTGCCAATACAACGTTGCCCAGGATCCAGCCCCATTGCCAGTTGACGTTATACTTGCCACTAACTTGGCTAGCTTTGCTGTTCACATAAACATAAAGGATATTCTTGGCCGCACGCTGTAAGTTAGCCACCCCAGTTGAGGTCTTGAGCGTCTTGTCCGTGTAGCCAGCATTCCCGCTGGAACGCGTCAGCATCATATCGTTACCGGCCAGAACCGCGTAATCTGGTAGCATATAGTAACTCCCACCAGGGCCGACCCCATCTGTGATGATTTTTCCTTTATAACCCCATTCGTTGCGTGGCATCTCCGTGCATAGCGCATAGGTTGCGCTGCTCCAAGACGCCCCAATACGGGATAGTTCAGTCATCATCCCCGTGACATGGGCCTGTTTGGTGGCGAGTTCAAATGGTCGCGCGTAAATTTCGCGGATTGTTTGCTCATTGCACCAGTTGGCAGCACCGTCACGGTTAGTATCCTGCGTATTCAGCAGGTAGTGCTTGGCATAAACGTAGGTGCCTTCACCCTGCATCCCATTAATTTCTTGAACCGCCAGTTCGCCGGAAAGCGTCGGATCTTCACTGTAATACTCGAAATTGCGACCGCCGAACGGTGAGCGGTGCGTGTTCATTGCAGGTGCATACAAGCCCACGATCCCCCACGACAGCGCCTCCTTGGCATAAGTCTTGCCCATCTTATGAACAAGTGTTTTGTTCCAAGTCATTCCCATCAGAACTTCAGAAGTGTACGTGTTCATCTTGGTACCGCTAAAGTTGAACCCATTCAGCCCCTGCGGTCCATCGATATCAATTGTTTGCTTTTTACCAATAGAATCGATGGCAGAGGTCTGCCATCCAGCGTTCCCTGTGAGTTCCGTCAGTTCGCTGAGCGACATTTCTTGAACGAGCTTCTCCCACTTAGGACTGTTGTAAGCAACACCCTTCAGATCATTGATCTTGAGTCCATTCTGCGCCCCAGTCGTTGGTATTTTTGTCACTTTTTGAACCGTCTGGAAAACTGTTGATCCTGGCCCGTTTGCATTCAGCCGTTCCTTGACCTTGGCAGGAATCTTAGTTGGATTCAGCCGACGCTCAACCTTTGGGAAAGTGCCCGAAAAATCTTTGCGCGACAGATAGGTCATGTTCGTTTCAAGTTTTCCGGCGTCTTGGAATTCCTTTTGTGACTTGGCCACCACTTTATCCGTTGACCGCTTACCATCATTCTTATTATTGTAGATGATTCGTTTAGGCTGGTCGTAAGTAAACTGTGTTGAGGGACTCTTTTGATCATGCGCATCCGTTCGAAGGCTGAACTGATACTGGCCCTTGTCAAGAACATAGCAGCCGTTCGCACCTTGATCAAATGAGGCCATATCATCAAAGTTCATTGAAAGCTTCACCGTTTGTGACGCGCCCGGTGCCAATGTCTTGGTCTTACCAAAAGCACCCAGTGTTACGGCCGACTTTTCAATCCCGGTGGCGGTATACGGCGCACTGTAATAAAGTTGGACAACATCTTTACCTGCCACTTTGCCGGTGTTCGTCACCTTGACTGAAGCTGTCACCTTGCCGCCCTTGCCGCCAACCTGATAGCTCTGAAGTTGCCAGTTGAACTTTGTATAGCTTAACCCATAGCCGAACGGATATTGGACGACACTGTCGTATTGACTGTAATCATACGTTTTACCGTCCGGTGCCTTGATTTTAGCTTTTTCGGCTGCAGCCGTTTCATACCAGCGGTAGCCAGTATAAATGTTCTATTCGAAGTAAGCGTACTTATCAGACATGTTCTTGGTGTAGTTTGAGTACGAGTTATTCCCCATGTTGTAATAGGATGGGGCACTCTTAACATCGTAAGCATACGTATCAACCAAGTGGCCACTCGGATTGACATCGCCTTTCAATACTTCCGCGACGCCACGCATCCCGGTTGCACCAGGACCCGCAATATCCAACGCTGCATCAACACCAGCTTCATCAACAAAACCCAATTCCATCGCATGGGAAGAGTTGATCAAAACGACAACGTGTTTGAAATTCTTTTCAACATTGTGGAGTAACGAAAGTTCAGCGTCCTGCAACTGTAGGTACGTCTTGCCTTTATCGCCCCCAACGAGACCTTTCCCGGTTTTTTCATCCTTAACGCCCATATCCTGTGGCAGATCAGCGCCTTCACCACCTGCACGGGAAAAGACAACTAATGCCGTGTCACTATATGCCTTGGCTTTAGCCATGTGGGTCGTGACGTCGGTGCATTTTGCATCATAGATATTGTAGTCCCCACCATTAGGTGAGAAAACATTCCACTTTGAGCTTTGTTGAGACTTATCTTTGTAGTAATTCCACAGATCAGGGTTGACTGAGATCCCTTGCGCAGCAAACGACTGTTTCAAGTTATCGTTATACTTGGCCCCGCTGGTTGAGCCACTACCAGAACCCCCATAAACGAGATTGTAACTTGCGTAACCAAAGACGTTCACTTTACTCGTTGTCAGCGGCAACGCATTGTTCTCGTTCTTTAACAGCGTTGTGCCTTCGCTTGCCATCTTTGCGGTCAACTTTCTTGCCGCTTGGTATGTCTTTGTGTCGCCGCCCTGCGCAATTTGCTTGCGCACGGACAAGGTGGATGAAATCGTTCCTTGGTAGCGTGCAAGCGCAACGTTCGCAACGGTTGTGCCCATCGCTAAGACGACACACAGCGAAAGCCCAATAGCCCCGTAGACTTTTTTAATCGGATGCATCAAGCCCATTTTGGTTCCTCCTTAGAATAAGACCTATTTTAATTGAAATGATAAAGATGTTGCAAAACGACGTAACAGCCAGAAGTTACATGGCGTCCCACCTTTCCCGGCAAATTCACGCCAACGCCGATCATGCCAAGCCGCAAATGATGGTAAAGCGACTTATCGGTCTGACGAATATACATCCAAAGACGCTGCTTCTTGTGGAGGCTCTCCGGAGTCCCTTCACGAATCAGCAGAACGGACGAGACCCCAGTAATAATGGCAACGTACTGGCGGAGATAGCGTCTAAGGTGAGCCGTCTGAACCTGTTGCGGGCACGCTCTGGCGTAGCAATCAACTAACTGCTTATTAACGCGAAGCTGCTGGTCAATTCGGCTAATCATCACGCGCTCGTTGACGGATTGATCCTCACGCCCGATGAAATACCGGTAGAGATCAACGTTCAGATAGTACAGAGAGGTCACGCCCCCCAAAGGGGCAAAGACAAAGAGATTATCCACATAAAACGTGTGCGCCGGGAGCTTTAAACCGATCTTTCGCAGTAACTCAGTTCGATAAATCACGGCGTGCATAATCAGGTAATGCCCCAGCCGGGTGCGGGAGTCCGCCCACGTAAAAACATGATCCTGCGGAAACTGATGCACATAACGAATCGTCTTGCTCGCAGTGCCCTCCCCATGCTCATACGCGTAGTTGCAGATCATCAAATCAACCAGTTGGGTTGACCGCAGGCCGGAAAGCGTCTGGAGAACTTTTTGCAAGGCGGCCTCATTCAGCCAGTCATCACTATCCACCACCTTGAAATAATCACCCTTAGCCGCGGCTAACCCCGCATTGATTGCAGCCCCGTGGCCACCGTTGGCCTGGTGAATCACACGCACCGTAGGGCAACGCGCCCGGTAGCCGTCTGCAATCACACCGGTTCGATCCGTCGACCCATCATCAACAATGATGACCTCAATCTCCGGGCCAGCGACAAGGAGCGAGTCAACACAGCGGCTCAGGTAGTCCTGCGCGTTGTAAGCAGGCACTACAACTGTCAGTAGCATCCCGTTCACTCCTTTTTCATCACTTTGAACTTCAACATTGGGTAATTGATGACCACCTGCAAGACGATGTTGATCACATTGGCCACCGTTGCCGCAAACCCACCGATGTACGGGGCAAGCCAAGCAATCACGTGTGGTGGCAGCCAGACGGACACCAGGCCTGCGAACACCACCGTCCCGATATACCAAGGAAGCGAGTCGGCGATGTTGTTGTGAGCCCCAAACACGATGTAGCGCTGAACAAAGTAGTTCACGATTTGCGCGGCAACATAGGCAAGCAGAAACGAGTAGAACCCACCCAAGCCACCACTTTTAACCGGATAATCAAAAATGAACCAATGAAAGGGGGTCGCGGCCAGTGCTTTGAAGATGAGCCCGGTACTGAACCACAACACGACAAAGTTCGTGATTGTCGCCGCGTTACTCCACAGGTTGAACATAATAAACTCGTAAAAGTCCGGATGGCGCGCCTTGAACGCACGAACAGTTCCCCGTAGACCTTTAGTCTGCATGATCTTGTTCCTCCAATAGACGTCGTAATTGGCTGGTGCGCCGCCGTGCCGTCATCCAGCCACTGAGGACTTGCGTTACCCCCCGCCAGAAATGGCCGTTCGCGATTTGCGTAATCCCGTCGACCATCACAGAATCCATTTGGCCGTTGGTCATCTTGGCCATTCCACGAATTGGCATATTATAGATGAACAGGAGGTTGAGGCTGGACTTGCCCTGCGCCTCCAGTTTGGCCATGCGTCGTTGGAGCTGTCGCGCCACCAAGCGCGCGAGGGCGGACTGCGCCTCGTGCATGTCGCCAATTGTGCTATTCGCAGTTAATTGCCCATCATGTGATTCGGCCGCCCGGTCAGGGATCAGACAGGCGATTTCCTCAGGGGTTGCCTCGGTCACCGCTCCGCTGAAATAGTGCGGTAACCCAAGCTGGCGAGTGGGGGTCGGCCCTGCGACAGTGTACTGTGCCGTTAACCGCACATCCCGAGAACCAGCTGCCACAGCAATCGTGTAGATGCCACCCGGCGTGACCCAAACCTGTTTTGTCGGGTCCCAAGCGCGGAAGGTATACGCATCGAATGGGATCGTGACGCGCTGCGCCTCGCCAGGCGCCAACTTAATTTTGGTGAAACCTTTCAGTTCACGCACAGGATGATAAAGCTGCTGATCCGGGGATTGGACATACAGTTGAACCACTTCAGCACCGGTGCGCTGTCCCGTGTTGACGAGTGTCACGTGTGCCCCGGTCTGGTCGACCGTCAGCTCACGGTAATCGAACGTGGTGTAGGATAAGCCAAAGCCGAAAGGAAATGCCACCGGTGCGGCCACTTTATCGTAGTAGCGATACCCCACATAAAGAGACTCCTGGTACAGCACATCGCGCGTGCTGGTGGGGTACGCCGAATCCAACGGCACATCCTGCTGCACCAACGGATACGATTCTGCCAATTTACCACTGGGATTAACCTCACCCAGCAAAACATCACAAATTGCGCTTGCGCCAGCCTCACCGGTCAGATAAGTGTGAAGAAGCCCCTCGACGTCCTTGCGCCACGGCATGGTAACCACCCCACCTGCCGCTAAAACCGCGACGACCGGGGTATCTAACGAAGCTAGCGCGTCTAATAAGGCGACTTGATTTCGAGGCAATTCAAGACTAGTTCGGTCTTTTCCTTCTGATTCCTGCGCTTCGTTCAAGCCAATGAACACAAGCGCAACATCTGCGTGACTGGCTAGGCTCTTGGCCTCTTCCAGAAGATCAGCGTCGGGGTGATCCACCCGGGTAAAACCCTGGGCGAACCCCGTCACGTTCAACCGTAGCCCTGCGACTTCGGTGAAGCGCTCAACTTGCTTGGCATTGACGGCCGATGAGCCTGCACCCTGATAACGCGGTGTCTGAGCAAAATCGCCAATCACAGCAATGCGTGTTTGCGAACTCAGCGGCAAAACATCGCGCTGGTTTTGCAAGAGCACCATACTCTCGGCCGCCGCCCATCGAGCCACCTCGTGATGGCCGGCAAAATCCGTCGGGTGTGGCGCCCGGATCGTTGCCGCCTGCACGACCCGCAAATACTCGATCACGCGCTGATCCAGCACACTTTGTGCCAACTTTCCGGCGCGGACGGCGTCAATCAAGACCTGTGGACCTTCCAGCCCCGTGCTTGGCATCTGCAAGTGACTGCCGGCGGTCACCCCCGCCACATGGTCGTTGTCCCCACCCCAATCAGAGACGACGAGGCCGTCAAAGCCCCACTCATCACGCAGCGTCGTTTGAAGAAGCGCAGCGTCTTCGTTGGCATAGGTCCCATTGATCATGTTGTAGCTCGACATTACAGCGTGCGGGTGCCCCGCCTTGACCGCGATCTCAAAATTAGTTAGGTACAACTCCCGCTCAGCGCGGGCATCAACCACGGAATTACTGGCCATTCGCTTGAGTTCCTGTGAATTTACCGCCAGATGCTTTGGCGTCGCGATCGTGCCGGTTGACTGCACGCCTTGAATGTACCCAGCGGCCATTTGGCCAGCAAGGTAAGGATCTTCGCTGTAATACTCAAAGTTCCGCCCACAGCGCGGGTTGCGCTTGATGTTCAGCGCGGGACCCAGCAATTCTTGAACGCCGTTGGACTGGCATTCTTCACCGATTGCGTGTCCCACCGCCTGCGCAACCGCAGGATCCCAGCTTGCCGCCAATGTGGCACCAGCAGGAAAACAAGTCGCGGGTACACTGCCGTTGAGACCAAGGTGGTCAGCGGCGCCTTCTTGCTTGCGCAACCCGCTTGGGCCGTCCGCAAGCGTCAGGGAAGGAATGCCATACTTCGCAATTTCGCGGGTCGTGAACGTGGTGGCGCCCGATAAGAGCGTTGCTTTTTGCTCTAATGTTAATTTGGTCACTAGTATTTCTGGTGCTTCCATCCTCATCACTCCGTTTCACAATCTCACCATACGATGAAAACGATTGCTTGCCAGCCACTTCTGCGTAACTTGTCAAAATGCCTGCGTAACCTGCCGTCACTGCGATTGAATCCGCTTGGTCTTTCGCTTATGTTAATAGTAGGAGGTGGGAAGATGCGCATTGCAATTGTAGAGGACGATCTGACAACGGCTTTGGCGTTCAGCCGCTTGATCGACCGGTTCAGTCAGACTCACGACATTGCGGTCACCCAGACACGCTTTGACAGTGGTATCGCAATTGTTGACCATTACCAGCCAGTGTTCGATGTCATCTACTTGGATATTCAGATGGCGCACCTGGACGGTATGACAGCAGCAAAAAAGATTCGAGCAAAGGATCCAACGGTGCTGATCGTCTTCGTCACGAACTACGTCCAGTATGCGATTGACGGCTACGCAGTCGATGCCACGGACTTTTTGTTGAAGCCCGTCACCGCGTTTGCCTTTGCCGAGCACTTCAAAAAAATCCAGGCGCGCTTGGCCGCCCGCGAAACCCCCACTCTCACGCTAAAGGCCAACGGTGAGCTGATTCGCTTGGCGATTCCCGCCATCACCTACATTGAAAGTCGCGGTCACTATCTGACCGTCCACACCGCGGATCGACTCATCACGTCACTGGACACGCTACGTCACTTGGAAGCACAACTCGCCCCACACCATTTTTACCGGTGCAATAACTCCTACCTGGTCAACTTGGCGCAAGTCGGCGGGATCGAAAATGGCGCGGTGCTTGTTGCAGGAACCCCGCTTCAAATCAGCCGACCACGGAAAAAGGCGTTCCTCGCGGCGCTGACAGACTATCTGGGAGGCGAAGCCTGATGACCAGCCTGTTACCAAACATTCCCCGTCTGTACACCGCCTTGGCCGAATGGCTGGCCTGCGGCGTGGTGCTACTTCCTTGGCCCAAGCGGGCATGGTGGCAGTTGCGCTTATTTGCGTGCGGCGTTGGCCAGTTGGCGCTGCAACTATGGGTCGGCAGCTGGCCGCTCTGGTTGTGGGTACCGGGGATGCTGCTTAACGTTGGGTGGATGTTGATGACGCTGACGTGGTGTGCCACCGCTTCCGCCACTACCCGCGGGTTCGCCGTCGCTAAGGCATTCGTGTTCGCAGAATTTGCCGCCAGCGTAGTTTGGCAGGTTTACTGTTACACGCTTTGGCACCGCGTTGCGAACTCGACCGCCTGGGTCCCGCTTGTCATGCTGGTCGGTTATGCGTTGCTATTTGCCGGAGATGTCTGGCTTGAACGGCGACAGATGGCCACCCAACCGGTTGGGCGGCGCGCTTTGTTTGCCGCCGTGCTCACCGCAACGATCGTCTTTGCTGTGTCAAACATCGGCTTTATCTTAGCGAACACGACCTTTGCGTTAGGCGACTCAGTCACGATATTTCTCTTCCGCACCTTGGTTAACTTATGTGGTCTCCTGATTTTCGCCTTGCAGGCCGACCAGCGCCAGGAAAATCAGCTTCAAGCGGAGCTGGGGGCGATCAATCGCATGTTCCAAACCCAGTACGATCAGTACACCGCCTACAAGGAAAGCAGCACCGTCATTCGCCGACAGTTTCACGATCTCAAGCACCAGATGGCCGTCATTCTCAGCGAAGATAACGCGGCCGTTCGCGCGCGCTACCTCAGCGAGTTATCCGCCGCCATCAACACTTACGCCGCTACCATCTCCACCGGGAGCGCCGTACTGGATACCGTTCTGTCTCAGAAAAACGCAACCGCACTCGGCAAGCATATTGACCTTACCTGTTTTGCCGATGGCCAGGCGCTTGGCCGCATGCAACCCATGGACATCGCCAGCCTCTTTGGCAACGCCCTCGACAATGCCATCGAAGCGGTGAGCCAGTTGGAGGACCCCGATCAGCGCCTCATTGAAGTGCGCGTTGCCCAAAAGGCAGGTTTTCTCGTAATCACTTGCCGTAACGTCGTCAAGCAGGCCCCCGCATTTCGTGATGGAATACCGCCAACCACCAAAGCCAACGCCGAGCAACACGGTTTTGGCCTAAAAAATATCGCCTACATCGTTGAAAAATACACCGGTCAGATGACCCTAAAGTTTGAAGACGGCTGGTTCGCCCTCAAAATCGCCATTCCACAAAGCTCGGTCGCCCCATAAAACGGCAACGCATTCATTCACCGCACAAAAAAAGGTGCCACCTTCCACGCATGGAGGGTGACGCCTTTTGGGTTCGGAATGCAATTACTTGGTGAAGCGGTTTTCAAACAGCGGGGAAACCGGCTTGTTCTCCTGGATGCGCGTGATGGCGCGGCCCATCAGTGGGCCGACGGAAACGATCACGAGCTTTTCCATCTTCTTGTCTTCCGGCAGGTTGATGGAGTCGGTCACAACGACCTGGGAGATCACGGAGTTGGTCAGGCGTTCAACGGCCGGACCGGAGAAAATGGCGTGCGTTGCGGCCACAAGCACTTCGGTGGCACCAGCATCCTTGAGGGCTTGAGCGGCCAGGGTGATGGTGCCGGCCGTGTCGATCATGTCATCGATGATGATGCAGCGCTTGCCGTCGACCTTCCCGACGATGTTCATGACTTCAGCCACGTTCGGGCGTGGGCGGCGCTTGTCGATGATGGCGATCGGCGCCTTGAGGAATTCGGCCAGCTTGCGCGCCCGGGTCACGCCGCCGTGGTCGGGGGAAACGACGACCGTGTCATCGTTGGCGTAGCCGTTACGGATGAAGTAATCCGCCAACAGCGGGGCGCCCATCAGGTGGTCAACCGGGATATCGAAGAACCCTTGGATCTGCGCCGCGTGCAGATCAAGCGCCAGCACACGGGTCGCGCCGGCACGTTCGAGCATGTTAGCCACCAGCTTGGCCGTGATCGGTTCGCGGGAGCGCGCCTTGCGGTCCTGGCGGGCGTAGCCGTAGTACGGCATCACGACACTGATGGTGTGCGCGGAGGCGCGCTTCAAAGCGTCGATCATGATCAGCAGTTCCATCAGGTTGTCGTTGACCGGCGCCGAGGTGGACTGGATCAGGTAGATATCATCGCCACGAATACTTTCTTCGATGTTGATCTGAATTTCGCCGTCGCTGAACCGGTTCACGGATGACTTCCCGAGTTCAACGCCCACTTCCGCGGCGATCTTAGACGCCAGCGGCTTGTTCGAGTTCAAGGCAAAAATCTTCAACTTTGGGTCAGAGTAAGGCATGGTTTCCTCCATGAGATTAAGTTTGCATTCCAACTAGGTTGCGCCGGAAACGGGCGAGGCGCCACCAGTTCCAAGCACTCATAGTTAGATTATACCAAATAATTCGCAAATCGGCGGGGATTTACCCGGTTTCTTTGCAAATCGCCACATTCCCCGGCCTCACCGGCTTCACCCACCCACCGCAGGCCCGGGCAAGGCTGAATTGCCGCGGATTTTCAGAAAACATTGCAGTCAATGAAAAAGGTGGCCCCGTGCATGGGGTCACCTCAGTGGTGTTACTTATTCCATTCCGGGTCCGTTGCTAGTGGCGTGCGGTCCCAGAAGTTTTCCTTGTTGGTCTGGCGCGCCCGCGCGATCCCCATCGCGTGGAACGGCACGTCTTCTGTGATTGTCGAACCGGCCGCGATGAAGCTGTGGTCCGCGATCGTCACCGGCGCCACAATGTTGGCGTTGGAGCCCACGAAGCTGTGATCCCCCACCGTGGCGTGCCACTTCTTGACCCCGTCGTAGTTGACGAAGACCACACCGCAACCCACGTTGATGTCGGTGCCCAGCGTGGCATCACCCACGTAGGTCAGGTGACCCACCTTGGTCCGCGCGCCGATGGTGGCCTTTTTGACCTCGACGAAGTTACCGATGTGCGCGCCTTCGCCAATATCGCTGAGCGGTCGCAGGTGCGAGTTGGGGCCGATGTTCGAGCCCTTGCGCATGATCGCGTCCTCGATCGTCGAGCTTGTCACGGTCACTTGGTCTTCGATCGTGGCGTTCACCAGCTTGGAGTGCGCGCCGATCACACAATCCGCCCCAATGACGGTGCGGCCCAGCAGCTGCACGCCCGGTTCGATGACGGTGTCCGCCCCGATGACCACGTCCCGGTCGATGTAGGTGGTGCTTGGGTCGGTCAGCGTCACGCCGTTTCGCATGTGCGCGGTGTTGATGCGCGTCTGCATCACGCGGGTCGCGGCGGCCAGCGCCACGCGGTCGTTGACGCCCATCGACTCCTCAAAATGGGTCATCTTGTAGGCCGCGACGATCGCGCCGGCCTTCTTCAGGATCTCGATGACATCGGTCAGATAGTACTCGCCCTGCGCGTTGTCATTAGTGACCTGGTGCAGCGCCTTGAACAGCGACTGGTTGTCAAAGCAGTAGACCCCTGTGTTGATCTCGTCGACCTCGGCCTCTTTGGGCGTCGCGTCTTTTTGCTCCACGATCTTCTGCACGGTGCCGATCTCGCTGCGAATGATCCGCCCGTAGCCCGTCGGGTCCGGGGCTTTGGCGGTCAGGATCGTGGCGGCCGCGCCCTTGTCGCGGTGGTACGCGAACAGCTTCTCGAAGGTGTCCGCCGTCAACAGTGGTGTGTCCCCGTTGGCGATTAGGGTCATCCCGTCTTTGTCGCCCAAAAGCGGTTCCGCCTGCAACACGGCATGGCCCGTGCCCAGCTGCGTCTCCTGCACGACATAAGCGCTGCGGTCACCCAGCGTTTCCTCCACGGCTTCGGCGCCGTGTCCAACCACGGTGACCACTTCATCCGGCTGGGTCTTCTCGACTTCCGTCAGCACATGATCGACCATCGGCTTACCGCACACCGGGTGCAACACCTTGTAGAGCTTCGACTTCATGCGCGTGCCCTTACCCGCGGCAAGGATGATCGTGTATTTTCCAGACATGATTGTAGGACTCCCATCTTGATTGTTGCGCGTCCCCGCGCGTTACTCAACTATCATAAGCTACCGCGCGCGCGGGTGCAATCCTCACGTTCTTGTAGACCAATTCCTTAACCAAAACAAAAAAGACACGGCGCGCGTGTCTTTTGTCAGCTAGACCTTATGTGGATCGATGGTGCTGACCTGCTTGGTCTTGGCCCACACATCATAAAAGTAACGGTTATCCCGCGTTGCAAACTCCCACAGGAAGTTGACGAGCAAGAAACCGGTGATGAGGCCAAAGATCCCGGTCAGAATGAAGTTGATGTCGGTGCGGTGGAACTTGGAGAAGACTTCCCCAAAAAAGTAGTTGAACGCCCCCAGGCTTTGGAAGGCCACCCCATACAGTAGCACCTCGCGCAGCACCAGCCGCCAGAAGCGGACCGGACTGCCATCCTCGTTCACGATCTTGATTTTGACCAGCGCCTTCCCGGGCGTCTGACCGCCGGTGAACACTGGCCAGACGATGAAAACAAGGATCAGCGGCACCGCCGTTGCCAGTTGCACATGCGCAAGCAGACTGTCGCCGCCCAGTAGGTGCACCAGCAGGTCAAACAGGACCGTCACCACGCCCACCGCGACCACGTTATCGATGACAAACGCGACAAAGCGCCGCATCAGCGTGACATGCGTGCCCTTGGCAAAGCTGGCCGCATCCATCTCATCGCGTGACGGGAAGACACGCATCAGCCCTGGCGCCATCAGGCCACCCAGCACCCCACCGGTCGTGTTGAGGATCAAATCATCCACATCAAACAGCCGGTAAGGCCGCGGGTAGTAACCGTACAACCCAGACAGCTGCGTGAGCTCAAAGAACAGCGACAGGCCGAAGCTCATCGCGACAATCTGCCACAGCGGCCGCTTGAAGTAGTAGCGCAGGTACACGCCGAACGGGATCGTCAGCACCACGTTGAACACCGGTTGAATGAACCCCGGCTGCTTCATCGCCGCCAACCACGTGTGCGGGTCAAGCGGATTAAACACCGTGGTGTGCCAAAATTCGCGCAGCGCGGTGAACGGCACCAGGTTGTACCGCGGTGTCGTCAGCTTCGCAACACTCGCCACGCTGGGCAGCGGCAACATGATCAGAAAGTACGCGCTGATCAGGTAAAAGACGAACGTGTACAACACCACCGCCCGCCAAAACACGAAGCTCCCGTACCGCCGATACTGCGCGACCATGAACGGCAGCGCGAGCACCAAAGCGAGGAGCGGAAAGGCCAACACGGCCATTTTCACCGGGTAGAGATAGGCACTCATTCGCCCAGCTCCTTGAAGCGGGCCGCGTTTTTGGCCAGATAGTTGCCGGCCACCGCGTGCAGCGTGTTGGCCTTCGTGTCGACCTCGTCCACGCGGATCAGGCTCGTGTAGTCCGTCACCATCCGGTCCCCGGAGAAGTTGCCTTCCGCAAACACGGAAATCCCCACCAGGCTGGCGTCGAACTCGGCGATCAGGCTGCGCATCCCGTTAACGGTGCCGCCGCCCTTCATGAAGTCATCGACGATCAGGACGCGCGAGCCGGCTGGCAGGCTGCGCTTGGACAGCTCCATCTTTTCGATGCGCGCGGAGCTGGCGGACACGTAGTTCACGCTGACCGTGGAGCCTTCCGTGATCTTGGAGTCACGGCGCACGATCACGAATGGCACGTTCAGGTACTGGCTGACGCTTTGGGCGATCGGGATCCCCTTGGTGGCCACCGTCATCACGGCGTCAACATGCGCGTCCAGGTACTGGGTCGCGATCAAGCGCCCGATCTGGCGCAGGACGTCTGGGGTGCCGAGCAGGTCGGACAGGTAAACATAGCCCCCTGGCAGCAAGCGATCGGTTTCGGACAGCCGGTGTGCCATCTCGGTGATGAACCCCGTTGCCTCAGCCTCCCCCATGATCGGAATATACCGTACCCCACCGGCTGCCCCGGGCACCGTTTCAAGGATGCCGGTCTGCCGCTGGGCAAACGTGCGCCGAACGATCGCCAGATCCTCTGAAATCGAGGACTTCGCGGATTCGTAGCGCTTCGAGAAGAAGGTCAGGGGCACCAAGGTGTGGGGCCGCTCCAAGAGGTAGCGGGTCATGTCGATCAAACGGTCACTGCGCCGTACTTTCATAATAATGTTCTCCTAACTCCGAATATTTGGATTATCGTGCAGGTTAATGCTGCAATCTCCAATATTATATGGGATTGTTCTCGTAATTCCTAGATAAAACCGTAAAAAAAGCCTAATTGTTCGGCGAATTTGCAATTTTGGCCAAATATTGTCCAGCAATGTTGCATTTTTGTCTGAACCGCGCCCTGCCCAGTCGCTGACGCACGGCGCCAGCCGCAAAAAACGCCCGCATGCGCGGACGTTTGGCATTGCAGTTTCGCTGTGTGCGGCCGCTCAGTACGGATTATCCCGCGCCTGAAGCGGCTGATAGTCGCCGTATTCGACTTGGATGGTGACATGGGCGATTTCAAACGTGTGGCGGAGCTTGTGGCCCAGCTGCTCCAGGAACTGGTCGTTATTGCAGCTGGTGGTGCGCGTCACGTGCACCGTCAGGGCGACGTCTGTCGTGCCCAGCGCCCAAATGTGCAGGTCGTGGCACGCCGTCACAGTTGGAAAGGCTTCGATCAGCGCTTTCACCGCCGCCGTATCGATGGCCTTGGGCACTGCCGCCATCGCCAAGTTCACCGCGTCTTTGAGCAACCCCCAGGTGCTGGCTAGGACCACCAGGGCCACTAGGATCGACACCAGCGGGTCAAGCCACGCCCACCCGGTCATCAGCGTCAGCCCCCCGGCGATCACCACCCCCAAGGAGACGCCCGCGTCCGCGGCCATGTGCAGGAACGCACCGCGCACGTTCAGATCATGCTGCTGGCCGTGGTGAAACAGCAGCGCGGTGCCTCCGTTGACCAGGATCCCCACGCCGGCAACGGCCATCACCACGCCACCAGCCACCGGCTGGGCGTGGCTGAACCGCGTGACGGCCTCCACGATGATGGCGCCCATGGCAACCAGCAAGAACACGGCGTTGATCAGCGCCGCCAGGATGGACGAGCTCTTGTATCCGTATGTTCGCCGGATGGTCGGCTGCCGGCAGGACAGCCAGTCGGCAAACCACGCGATCCCCAGGCCCAGCACGTCACTGAGGTTGTGCATCGCATCAGCGATCAGTGCCACCGAGCCGATGCCCAGCCCAAAAGCCACCTCCGCAATAATGTAGCCCGCATTAAGGCCGATCCCCCACCGAAACGCTTGATTCGGTTTTGACTGTTTCATCTGCCGCCACCTCTTTCTGTCCCCTTCATTGTGCGGAGTCCCACAGGCAAAGTCAACCGCACTCAGCCCCAAGTCTGACGGCCAACCGCGCGATCACTGCTATAATGGAGGCACAAAACGGCAGGCGGGGGGCCGCTTGCCTTGGAGGAGGCACCATCATGCGAGAAGATGAACAACGGGCGCTGCGCTGGCTTGAAGTCTTTACCACGGCATTCGAGCAGACCGATCAGACCAGTGGACTCGCCCGGCAAGTCCTGACGCAGTTGCAAGACACTGATGCGTTGCTGGCCACGGACCGGTACTCGGGGTTTGGGTTCAACACCGAGTACGAGCGCTGTTTGCGAACCGTTACCCGCGCCCTCACGTTTGACGAACTGACGCTTGGCCCGGCTGCCGAGCAGCTGTGGCGCACCCACCCGATCCGGCTGGGTCAGCGCTGGGACCTCACCGACCCCGAGGGCCGCTTCGATCCGCCAGCAAGTAGCTATCGCCCCACCAAGCACCATTTTTGGCAACTGCGCAAACATAGTTGAGTTTAACCCGGCAGACCGACCAACCCCACAGTTTGGGTTGGCCGGCCTGCCGGGTTGGCTTGCAGGGGCGGCGCATGTGCGCACGACCCTGATCCGCTTCGTGGCGCGCACGCGGCCTCACTCGTTTGCCCGCAGCAAAAAAGCGGCATCATCCGCCGCTTTCCTAACCAAGTGTTCGCACGAGGTACACCTCGCGACAAAACCCCTTCATACTATTGTAAACGCGCTGCGCCCGGCTCGCCTTTTCACACAGGCCAAACACGGTGGGCCCGCTGCCTGACATCTGCGCTACGGTCGCGCCATACCGCAGGAAACGCTGCTTGAGCGCTGTGATCTCGGGGTGCCGGCTAGCCGTCAGCTGTTCCAAGCTGTTCGACATGCCACTGGCCATCAGTGCAAAATCATGCGTTTGGATCCCGGTCACCACCGCGGCCGTGTTCGGTCGCGGCATCGGCTGCTCGTAGTCGATCGCGTTCAGGATGCTCGGCGTCGACACCGACACCCGCGGTTTGGCCAGCACGACCCAGCAGCTGGGCATGGTGCCCAATGGCTGCACGACCTCCCCGCGGCCGGTCACCAAGGCCGTCCGCGAGTAAACGCAAAACGGTACGTCAGAGTCGACGGTCAGGCCGATCCGCGCCAGTTCTGCGTGACTGTAACCCAGTTGCCAAAGTTGGTTCAACCCCCGCAACACGGCCGCGGCATCGGACGAGCCGCCGCCAAGCCCGGCCGCGACCGGAATGTGCTTGTCGATGTGGATGCGGGCCCCAGCGGTCACTCCGGCGGCCGCGCGCAACGCATTGGCCGCCTGGTACGCAAGGTTCCGCGGGTCCTCTGGCAAGAAGCCGCTGTCCGTGGTCACCTGAATCGTTTTGGCTGGTTGAATGTGCACGTAATCGGCCAAATCGACGGCGGTCATCACCATTTTCCACTCGTGCTCACCGTCCTGGTGCCGGTACAAGGCATCAAGGCTGAGATTGATCTTGGCCGGGGCTTTCTGGATTATTTCCATTCCTACCACCAGTCTCTTGTTTTCCTTCAGTATACTGGTTTCGCAGCAAAAAAGACACGCCTTCTGGTGCTGGATCGTGCAATCCCGCCCAACCCAAAAGGGACGCCCGAGTTCGCGCCTGCGCGCTTCGGGCATCCCTTCATTAGCGTGTGACTAGTGGCGCCGCGACTTCACCGTGACCCCCATCAAGCTCAGCACCGCCACCAAGGCGCCCAGCAGGGCAACTTGAGGGCTAGTGGCCTCACCGGTTTGCGGCAGGGTCGCCTGACCCGATGTCTTGGCCTTGGCCTTGGCCGGCCCAGACGCGGCCAGCGGCGTTGCAGTGGCGGCGGCGCCCGCCTCGTGCGCCGCGGTGGCTTGCTGCCCCCCTTGCGCTTGTGCCGGGTCATCGTCATCTGCTTGCGGTTGCGTGGTCGTAGCTAAGGCCGCCAGATCCGTCGTGCTCAGTCCCAGTTCGGCCACCGAAAAGCTGGTCGTGGTCGGATCGACCACCAGTCGTAGCCCGGTGATCGCCCCTTCAGGCACGGCCACCCGCAGGATCTCCTGTGCCCCGGTGGTGGTGCCGACCGTAGTCCATGTGCCGTCGAGCTGGACCTGAAGCGTGCCTTTGACTGCGCCCACGAACGCCACCGACTTTGCATCGGTCACTGGCGTCAGTGGCGTGTTGGTGATGGTGCCGCTTTGAGTGGCATCCGTGAGCGTCCCGGTAAAGGTCGTGGCGGTTTTCCCGTCAAACACCGTGTCCGCGGATTGCCCGTCGACCCCGGTGAGGTTCGTGACGGGAATGCCCGCCCCCATGTCAACGGTGACCTCACGAACTTGGGGCCAGCCCGTCGTGGTGCCCTTCAAGGTGATGAAAACATATTGGCCAAACACCGGCTTGTCCAGCGTCAAATGGAAGTTGGCGGTGGCGGTCACTTGGCCAACCGCGACCTTATCGCTCCCATCCGCCTTCGTGCCCACCGCGATCGTGGCACCGGTCAGCAACCCGTCAGAGGTCTGAGTATCGTCTTTCCCCTGACGAATGAAGATCTGCTGCACCTCGCCCGGTTCATCGAGCTGATAAACCACGGACTGTCCAGAATGACCGGTCGTATTCGCCCAGAACTTCGTGTTGATGTCGCCATCACTCATATTTTCTGGCGCATTCGCGGCGTACTGCTTCATGTCGGTGGTCGCCGACCCGCTCAGTTGCGCCGTCCCGTTCGCGAAGGCGCGAAGGGCCAGCCAGTTGTCCAGGGCCGTGTTGGCCATCGTCACCTCGGCTTGGAACTCGCCATCGCCAATCGATGGGATCTTCGCATCGCCGCCTTTTCCCTTGAGGTCTGGCAAAACGGGTGCGCGTGCAGTGGCCGTGTCGCTGACGATCTTTTGCATCAGCGCGGCCATCGTTGCAGGCGCCGTGCGCAGATCGTGCGAGAGTTCAACCACCTGCAGCGCATCCAGCTCGACTTGCGCCCACTGGGAAGCGGCCGTGAGCCACGGCAAGGCATCCGTATAAAAGCCCGGCACCGCTAGCTGCTGCAGGCTGGTTGGCAGGTTCAGCAACGTCGTTAAATGAGTCTTCAGGGCGGTGAACGCCTGCGTGTACGCCTCAGTGCCGTAGGTCGCCTGGTTCAACGCGTCAACAAGGCCAGTTAGAATCGGCGCCTTGGCTTGGCCCGTCCCAGGTTCCCAGTTCTGATTCAGATCGACGAATGCGCGCAAGGCGTCCTGCGTCGTCGCATCAGGCCCAGCCAGGGTCTCAACGGTCGCGGTCATCGAAGCCTGCCCATCGTACCCACTAGCGTTCCACATGTAATCCCCAAAACTGCCGACCCCGATCCAGCTGGCGTACGGTTGAGACATCGGATTGGCTGTGAATCCGTCCGTGACCTGATACAGATCGGCTGCCCGCCCGTTGACCGGGTTCAGGTACAACCGGTTCGCATTCCCATCGTTGACCGGGAAATTGTCCCAGATGAGCAGGTGGTCGGTGTTGTAAGCCGTTGCCGCCTGATCGACTGAATCCGCCGTGATCTTATCGGAAAACGTGCCCGTCCCCGTCCACTGCACCCGGATGTTGGGATCAAGGGCGTTGCCCAGTGCCGTTTTGTACGTGCTCGTCTTCGTCCCGGTATATTCCGTTGGCACCATCCAAAGGGCAGGCAGGCCATTAGCTTCAATGTACGTTTTTTCCAGCCGGTTCAGATAATCCGCCTGCGCCGCCGCCAGTGACGAGAAGTGGCTGGCGTCCGCCGCGGTCATTGTGGTTGGAATATCGTCCAGCGCAATGTAAAACTGGGTGACCCCCACGGCACGAAGTTGGTCAAACTTGGCGATAGTGGTCGCCAGATCTGCCGCGCTTGAGTAGGTGATGTCATTCCCGGGTGATAGGGCGAACACAAAGGCGATGTGGTCATTCTTGGCCGCCGTCACGAGGTCCTGGATCTCCGCCAGCTTATCGGCCGGATAAAGGGCCTTCCAGTCATCCCGCAGGTAACTGTCATCTTTGGCCGAGTAAATGTAAGTGTTCATCCGGTGCGCGGCCATAAAATCAAATAGGTCCTTGCGCGCCTGATCGGTCCACGGCGTACCGTAAAACCCTTCGATCACCCCACGAACACGCATCTCAGGCGACTCGTAATCAGCCACCGTGCTGAGGTCCGTCTTGGCCTCCGCGCTGGCGATCACCTGATTCAAGGCATAAAACAGCCCGGTGGCGTCTTTTCCTTGAATGGTCAAAACAGACTGGTCGCCAAGCATGCCCGCTTTGATCAGATACCCCTCATCGTTCAGCGTGGTGACCGCTGCCCCGTGTAGCGCTGCGACCGCATCGCTGACCGCCGTGTCCGCGGCAGTTCCAATGAAGATTTGATCAAAAGTCGCTGCATTGGCCTGCACCGCGGCGACCGCCTGATTCGCCAAGTCGGCCGTGGCCGCATCCACCTGCGCGCCGATGGTCACGGTGCTCGTCGTCGCCGCTTTCACCGGCGGAGTTTGTGCTGCGGCCGCGGCGGCAGTCGCCACCGCCCCATCCGGCGCTGCGTCTACCGCGGGATCTGCCGGATTGACTGCCGACGTTACCGCGACCGCTGCGGTCGTGGCTGCGGAAGATGCTGGCGTCTGCGGCGCTGCCGCAACCGGCTCGATCGCGGCCGTTGCATCATTCCCAACAGGCTGCGACGCGGTTTCCGCCGACGTGTTTGCAGGTGTTACCGAAGCCGCAGTGGTCACTGGCTGTGATGTGGCCGAATCGCGCGCCGCCGCATCCGTCGCAGGCGCTGTCTGATCCACCGCTGCGGTCGACGTCACATCCCCTGCGGTCACCGCGCCCGTATCCGCGTAAACCACCGCCGGGGCGCCTGCCGTGAACAACGTCACAGCACCAAGGGTGGCGATCCCCGCCACAACCCACTGACGTCCAGCCTTGTACATCTTATAATGCCGTTTTTGTTCTTGCATCTCAGTGTCTCCTCCTTTGACAGCCACACCGAAGCATGCCGTCTACCCGTGTTATCATGACTCGATCGCGCACCAGAAAGTGCGTTCATGGTTTTCGTTCGCGCATCGCCTCCGGTTGAACCATCGCTGGACTGGCATCACCTCAACCCGTGGGCAAAATGCCCAGCCTGCTCTGGTTCGTCGAGCTGCGTGGCGCATAAGGGGGCGGTCTTTCTACGCATGTCAGGTTGTAACTCACTGCGCTCGAACAACCTGATCAAATTCATCCTGCCACTCGCGCCTAAGTACGGGCGCAAGCGTCAGGCTGCCATCGTCCAACCCTTATAACCGCGCCACTTCGCTCTGGTATACAAAAACCACCTGCGTGCGGCAGGTGGCTGAACGGGGAAGTTGTGTTTGGCTATGCGTGCCGCTTCTTATAGGTCACAATGCCAAGCACCGCAATCATTGCCACAGCCAAGAGCCCAATGCTAGTCATTGCGGCAAACTTCGCATTCCCGGTTTGCGGCAAATGCCCCTTCGTGCCGGTCTTCTTCGGCGTTGTCGTGCTGCTGGCGCGGCTTGAGGCACTGCTTGAAGGATTGCTTGACGACTGGCTCGTCGCGCTCTCCTGACCCTGGCTGCTGCTTGAGGCACCCGCGGCCCCTGATTCCTGAGTCGCATCGGTCTTGGTCAGCGCCTTGATCGTCACCGTCTGATCGATGACCCCCTTGGTGCCCGTGGTCAACGTCAGGGTCTGCGCAGCATCCGTCATTGGCAGCTCCAGCTTAACGGCGCCTTCACCACCGACTAACGTTTGCGCAACCACTTTGCCCGTAGCATCCTTGGCGTAGATTGGCTCGCCGAGCAGCTGAAGCGCATCAGAGTTCGGCACCGTAGCGGTCACGGTTGCCGTCTTGGCCGCTTCATCGTAAGTCACATCGTTGACCGCGATCTGGTTGACCTTGATGTTATCCGTGGTCAAAAGGCCCAGCTTGCGCTTAAGGCTCAGCATCCGGAAGACGTGGGTATCAATTTCGCTTTCCTGAATGCTCCCCGCCTTAACGGCATCAACGATCTGCGGAATGGCAGTCGCATAGTCGTTGTTCATGATGCCGTCGTTACCGGCTTCGACCGCCAGCACGTCGACCGGTGCGTTGTCGTGGTTCTTAGCGAACGTCGTGATCGCACCCATCCCTAAGCCATCAGTGATGACCACGCCATCGTAACCCAGCTCGTCACGCAAAACGCCGTTAATGACCTTTGGCGACAAGGAAGCTGGGAAGTCAGGATCGACGGCCTCCATGACGATGTGGGCAATCATGATCGAGTCCACCCCGGCCTTGATCCCCGCGCGGAATGGCAACAGGTCTTCATTTTCGAACTGTTCCTTGGTCCGCTGAACAACTGAGAAATCCGTGTGCGTGTCAACCGCTGCCCCATACCCTGGGAAGTGCTTCAGCGTTGCGGCCACGCTCGTCTGCCATGCCGGCACGACTTTCGAGATATAATCCGCCGTCGTCTGATAGTCTTGGCCTAACGTACGCTTAAAGATGAACGCGGACGTATCGGTCGTGCAGTCAGCATCTGGCGCAAAGTTCCAGTTGACTCCCAAGTCGCGCAGGATCTTCGCGACTTCGGTTGCTTCTTTGACATCCGCATCGATGCCCCCCTGTGCGTAAAGCTCCTGCGGGGACGGGAAATCACGGTAGTTCGACACGATCGGGTTATTGCTCAACCGCGACACCGTGCCCCCTTCTTGGTCAACCCCGACAAACAGCGGCAAGTTGGCCGCATCCTGGAAGCTCTGCAGCTTATCCTTGAACTCCTGAGCCGTATCGACACTCTCAAAGTCTGCGCCGTAAACAATCAACCCACCCAGGTTGTACTTTGCAACGTCTGACCGGACCTGGTCATTGTCTTGCGGGGTCCGAGAGACGAACATCTGGCCCACTTTTTCGGCCAGTGTCATCTGAGAAATGTACGTCTTGATCTGCGCATCAGTTGGTGCCGATGACGGTGTCGTCGACTCAGCCGCATGCACGGTTGTTACATTGAGCCCACCCGAGCCCAGCAGCAGTCCCACACAGCCGAGCAGGCTGATGGCCGCTTTGGAAATCTTTTTCATTATAATTGCCCCTCTCAAAACACTACCCAAAAAAATTGCGCTTGGATTATCCCCATCCAACGTGAATACTATCACGAATCAAATTGAGATGTAAGCGGTTGCTCAAACCGCTCAGATAGGCCAATTTCGTTGAACAAAATGCATCACGGCCTATTTAATTCGGCGAAAAGTCAGTGACACATTGCGTCTACCTGAAAAAATTAGTCCCCCTCGTCCCAAAACAAGTCTATACCAATCGTTAAATTATTTTTTTTATTAAATCTCGACGCGCCGGTCACGGATCGCTCGACACGCCCCGGCCGATCGCCTGTTTTATCAGCTTTTTACACCGATTCCACGCCATGGGTCACAATTGCTGTCGCCAGATGAAGGCCGCGTTTCGTGTGTCGTCACGATGGGAACAAATTTTACAACTAATCAAAATTGTTCCTACCCTACGATAGGTTCCCCACCAATTCGCGGAGGCGGTCGGGTGCGCGGATGTCCACCGAGTCGTCTCGGCCGCGGCCCGGCTACTTCACGGGTCGCTTTTCCCCACCGTACGCTCGCCACTTTGTTCTAGGGCGACGGATTTACAATGTAAGTGCAACAAATTAACCAAATAGAAAAGACTCACAGCCTGAGTCCTTGTAAAATGAAATC
>NZ_RHOH01000017.1 GCF_003946115.1 Lacticaseibacillus daqingensis
TTGTCTAAGCGCTTAGGCCACTCGTCACCAGAGATTACGCTGAAGCACTACTCGCACTTGTGGGGCGGGCTGGATGCTGACATCGCCGAACAGATTGCAGGCAACATCACGATCAAAACGGCGGGTCAGAATCAGGTGCGGTTCGTGGGGAATCAGGCTGTGAAGTACGATCAATTAAGCCCCGCCAAACTCCCCGCCAAAATGGCAGTCGAGGCATAGAAAACTAGTGATGACGCGGGTTAGCGCCGCTGAAGATACGCTTGAATGGGAATAGACAGAATTGGCTTATAAATGCCGGTATATCAACGTTTTGATGACTGTCTAACCCGTTCGTGAAACTATCGTGCAACTTCTGGTGCAAGTCCAGCGGTAACACCGTTGTTTTGAACCTGCGCCACGTCTGATTTAGCGGTCGAAATTTCGACTAGACCATTCAGCCGTTTGGCGGCCTCAAAGTTCATATTCGGATATAAATGCCCGTAAGTTCCGAGCGTCGTCTGAATATCTTCGTGGCCGAGGCGTTCTTTAATCACCAGTGGGTTCTCACCCAGACTGATCAACAACGAAGCATGTGAATGCCGTAAAGCATGAACGCGGATGCGATGTACTCCTGCCAGAGCTGCATGCCGCTTAATGATTCGCATGACCAGATCGCGGCGAGTAGGAACGCCGTTGAACGATAGAACAAAATCCGTTTTACACTCAAGCGCTTGTGCTTTTTTCCAATTGGAGAGAAGCTCAAGCGTTTTTGCGTCCAGTGGAATCGTGAGATTGCTGGCCTTGGTCTTTGGTGTGGAGAAAGAGTAGTTCGTGTAGCTGCGTAACCACAGCGTCTTGTTGATCCGAACCGTGCCTTCCTCAAAGTCGATGTCGTCCCATTGCAGGGCGGTCGCTTCACCGATGCGCATACCAGTCATAAATAGGAACCACAGGGTGAAGAAGCAGAAGTGCTGGTAGAAGTCTTCGATATAGAAGGTCTTGATGACCGCCTCGAATTCTTCTTTCGTCCAGAAGTCCACTTGGTTCTTCACCTTCTTAACGTTACCGACGGTCTTGGTGGGGTTCTCGTTCATGAAGCCGAGTACAATGGCTCGTTGAAAGACGCGCGATAGCATGCATTGGACTAAGCGGGTGTAACTTTTACTTACTTGACAGGTCATTTGGTTCTGCCATTTCTGTATGTCCACCGGCCTAATCTTGTCCATGTACATGTGCTCAAACATCTTGAAGTGCTTCAAACTGGAACGCCGACTGTCGTAGGTTTGCGGCTTCACTTGGTTCTTGTACCACGGAAGAAAGAATTCTTCCCAGAATTGTTTGAATTGAATGTGTTGTTGGTCACGTTCCTTGACAACTTCCTCTACACCGCCACCGACCATTTCCTTGTAGGCTTTGCGTGCATCACGACGGGTCGTGAATCCACCAACCTGCTTCTGGATTTTCTCGCCTGTCTTTGGATCAACACCAAGGTAGGCTCGGAAGTAGAAAGTACCATTCTTGCGTGTTTTGATTGGGTCTTTAGTTGTAGCCATGTTTATTTCTCCTTTGATGCTTCGGAGTGCATGGATTTGGCGAGTTCTGCCAACGTGCGCGTGCTAAATTGGAGACCCAGTATTTCTTCAACAGCAGTTACCGGTACGCGTCCGAGCTTCGGGCTTTTGTAGTAGGGAACACCTTTGCGCACCATCAGCAGCTTAGCGCGTCTGATAATGTCCTGTGCGCGTGAGGCACCATACCCAAGAGCAATCAGTTCGTGTTTCGTCATCGTGATCACGTGAACCATATTCTTCTCCTTTCTGGGGAGCACGGATCGTACCGATGCTCCAGTCTACCATCCAAAAGTTACGTGCAACAATACCCGGTGCAAAAAATAATAAATGATTCATCATCATTCAGCCCGGTTCCAACCGGCTATCGAGGAACTAAATACGATCCTCTCTCCCTTGTTTCGTCAGGGTGACGTGCAAGTGTCCGGCTCACTGGGTTAATCGCTCGCTCGTGGGAGGTCGTGGCGTTGTGGGGCCTTCGTTGCTGAATGATGCTGTTCAGTTGTCAAAGGACATAGCGAGCAAAAGAAAATCCCGCTTCTGCATATACAGACAGCGGGAACGGGTCGAAATGAAACCAAAATCAGAAAAAAGTTGAAATTGATTATGTGCGAGTTAGTTGTGAACCTGATTGAGTGGACGGTTGCGATAGGTGTTCAGCAACATTGAAGCGCTGAACGCTGAATACAAATTTGATTTGAAGTTCTTGCCTCAAATCTGGATTGACATAGCTTTTTCCGTATGCAGCCTCACGATCGAAATCGTAGCTGAACATATCGAGTAGTTAAGACATTGCCTCATCGTCTCCGCCCTGCGCTGCCAAGATAACCGGGATCAGGTTATCGACCTCTGTATAATGCATTGAACACTCCTCCGTATTCATTACATATTTTCGTATGCTTCCTTAATCCGCGCTAGTGCCCGTCGCCGCCTCTTGTTCACCCCCTGACTAGTTTTGCCGGTGCGGCTGCCGATTTCCACATCGTTAAGTTCGGAGTAGTAGTATTGATACAACACCATCTTATCAGCTATGGAAAGCGTTACAATGGCCGTGGCAAGACGTTCATTTTCGATGAATGATTCTAGATGAGCAATTTCTTCATTAGTCAAAACAAAGTCCTCAAGATGACCTGGTTCAGCAATCTCCTCTAACAACCAGTCTTCAAGCGGAGTTTCTTTGACGTCTTTGAGATGCTTACGGTAAATGTTAATTCGCTCATTGCGAAGGACTTGCTGCATGTACCTAATGAACATACGAGAAACCTCACGTTCGCTGCTCATATCGTTGACCTCCTGATGGATTTTTTTGCTACACAGTTACAGAAAGGATTTCGCCAGACAAATGAAACCGGTTCTCAAATAAATAGAAAAAGAACCGATGAGTACAAGTTGCATACTCGTCGATTCTTGTGGTTTGATGATTGGCAAGTGTGGGAATACCGGTACTGCTGGCTTAGGTCAACAGTTTGAGGTTACGAATGTGATTATCCTGAGCTTTTAGGAAGCTAGCTTCACAGTTTCTGCAAGCATGTCTAGTTTGATACGCGCTTCCTTCGTGTGCACGGTAGTTAATAATGGCACGATTTTTTCAAGTAGAACATCGTCATACTGCCACCACTGGAAGGCTTCCAGCCAGTCGATGGTGGCTTGGTCGAAGCGGGAGCGGATCACTTTGGCTGGGTTGCCGCCGACAATGGCGTAGGCAGGCACGTCTTTGGTGACCAGCGCATACGCACCGATGACGGCGCCGTCGCCGATATGCACGCCTGGCATGATGATGGCGTGACGACCGATCCAGACTTCATTGCCGATGACCGTGTCGCCTTTGACTGGCATATCTTCTTTGGTCATGCCGAGCTTGGCGATCAAGCTACGGTCTAGTTCTGAGAAGATGAAGGTGGAGAAGGTGTTCATCGGGTGGTTGGCGGCGCCCATGATGAAGCGGACGTTGCGCGCAAAGCTGCAGAAGCTACCGATGATCAGACGGCCGTGGGCAGGACGGTTGTACAGCACGTTTTCGCTGTTGAAGTCAGCGTCGTCTGCGGCGTCGTAATAGTTGTGCCGGCCGACGAAAATGTTATTGTCGAACTTTTGATTTTCGATCCACATATTAGTAAGCCACCTTTCCTAAAACAAACTTGCGCACGCCGTAGGTCACGACGAAACTAAGCACTAAGCCACCGACCAGCGTCGGGAGAATATCGACGCCAAGCAAGTGTGGTCCGTAATTGACCAGATAAGTGCCAGAGTAACTACCGAGGGCCCCGAAGACGAGGTATAAACCCAGCATGACGATACTTTTTTCATGGAAGAAGCGGTCGATGGCGTAGACAGCGGCGCCCATAGCGAGCCCGACGATAACAGCAGTGATGATGGATAGTAACATTTGAATTACCTCTCTTGATTTTAGTGATGAACAGGGACAATAATATACGGTTTGCGGTGATGGAATCGTTGAATGGCGAATGCTACCGCACTTAATACAACGAGACCTGGCAGAATCTTTGGTAAGTACATGGCGACCTCCTAGTGCAACAAGTGAAATGCTTGCTGACAATAGTTTGCGGCGTTGTCGTAGGACTGTTCTAAGACCGGGCCAACTTTGGTAGTGCGGCGGGTTTTAGCCCAACTGTAGCTGAAATACCCCAGCGCCCAGCCGAGGAAAGTGGGGACTGCGAGGATCGCGCAGAGAACTACCATTTGGTTAGTGACCGCAAATACCGATCCGGCCATGAATGCTGTGCCGATCAAGCCGACGGTCATCGCGACCACGGTAGGCACTGAGGATTTGCTACGTTCCAGCCCGGCAGCGGCAGCCATTTCCTGCTCGAATTGTTTTTGCAGTCGATTTAACGCTGCCTTTTCAGGCAAGTTACGATCTCGCTTTAATTTCAGCGTAACCGTGCTTTTACCGATGTCCGGCGTACGATCAGTTACTTGCCAACCGAAGTTCATATAGCCGTCAATATAATTATTTTGCATTGCCTTGGGAATCTGTTGTTCAAGATACTCGAAGGCTACAAAGTCGGATTCTGTCATGGATATATCTCCTTTTTCTTTAACTTTTTAACAACGTCAGTATATCTACGCGATATTTTCAAATTGTTGGCGATATGTTTCTGAGATGTTAAAACTGAAAACGGGATTGCATCTATGCTGTTGGCCGAAAGCTATTCACTAGTGGCTGGTGAATAATTTGTCCAAGTTATTTGTAACAGCTCCTTAACCCGTTATCGTTGTATAATAGATGCATAGGAATTCCCGGTATTCCGTCAATCCCCATGCACTTTACACAACCCTATCGGAGGCGTTATCCATGGTTTATCGTCAAACAGTCACGCAACTCTCAATTGAATCCTTTGGTACTGCACTGAGCACACCGCTCAGTGCAGACAACGAGTGGGTTCAGCTTGCGGATCAAATGCCATGGCAGAAGTTAAGCGAGGCATACCAATTGGCTTTTCCTTCGAAGCTTGGCCGTGCTGGTAAACCATTTCGCCTGTTGTATGGTGCTCAGTTGATCAAGCAACGAACTGGTTTGTCTGATCGAGACGTTGTCGAAGCGATTCGTGACACCCCGGCTTATCAATACTTCATTGGTATCCCTCAGTATCAACTTAAAGTCCCATTCGATCACACGGCGCTGGCGTACTTTCGCCGGCGAATCGCGCCGATTTCTGAATTGATCCGCAATATCATGACCGATACGGTTCGGGAACGACTTCAACGCCACTTACCAACCAAGTCGGTGATGATCACCGACGCAACTTGTACTCCGGTGAATATCAAGTTTCCCCAAGATACGCATCTACTTAATCAGGCGAGAACAAACCTAGAAGATGACATTAAAGTCATGGCTAAACAGCTTCAAATTGCACCACCACGGACTTACAAGCGTGAAGCTCACGCAAAGTGGACTGCCTTTTCACGCAAACCACGACGTTGGGGGAAGCTCACACAAAAGCAAATCAAAGCCCAACTTCAATACATTCGTCGCGACTTGCGCTATGTCGATGAGATGATCGACCAAGGTGCGACCTTGACCGCGGCGCGGGCTAAGCGACTTGGCGTGATTCGCTTAGTCTTTGACCAACAAGATTACATGTATCGCAACCACACGCATCGTGTCGAAAACCGGATCGTAAGCTTAAGTCAGCCGGAGATTCGTCCAATCATGCGAGGTAAATCAAAGTCCCCGGTTGAGTTTGGACCAAAGATCGATGTTTCGATCATGGATGGCGTGATTGACATTGAGCGTTTCTCTTTCAATGCCTTCAATGAAAGTGGTGACCTTGGATCGACACTTGATCACTACTACGACGTGCACGGCGAGTATCCAGACGAGGTACTGTTGGACACACTGTATCGAACTCGCGAAAACATTGGGATGTGTGCCAACCTTGGTATCCGCGTGAGTGGACCGCGGCTTGGACGTAAACCAAAGCATGTGGATCCAGCACAGCGCCATCAGGATCAAGACGCAGAGAACCGCCGCGGCGAAATTGAACGCCGATTCTCGTTCGTAAAGGGTAATCTCGGATTGGATCTTGTCAAAGAGAAGACCGCAGAGACAATTGCGGTTGCCGTAGACACTGGTGTGGTCATGGCGAATTTGGAAAATTTTCTCGCAGTTTTAAGTAGACCAATTTCGATTACTGCCAAAAAGAATAAGACTGCGGTGAAGATTGATTACAAAGTTATCGTGGATTTGCCTGAAAGTTAGGGCTAATTCACCAGCCACTTCACTAGTCCCTGTTCAAGACTAAACCAAAAGAAAGGCCACCTCGATGTATCAGCGTAGAAGACATCGGGATGGCCTCATTGTTGAGTCACAGCTCAGCAGGGGGACTGCTGAGTGTGTTGGAGTCAATCATTGTGCAAGTTAGGTCATTAACCGTTGTTGAGTCGGAGTGTATCAAGTGTGATATAACCATGACCTTCTTTGCACGTAATGGTTGCACTGGCATCACCTCCTTAGGTGTTGAAGTCTTACAAATAAGGCGCAATGAACTTAAAGGCAGTGTTTAAGCCGAGACTGTATGCAAGTATCGTCCAAGGTTTGCATAAAACAATGATCGTCACGAATTTTTTCACGGACATTTTGGTTAGTCCGGCAAACATACATAAGAGGTCGTCGGGTGCGACTGGCATTAGAATTGCAATCGCAAACACGCGATCAAACTTTGTTCCGCCATCGAGGTAATGCTGATACTTCGCCATCGTTTTCTCTGGAACAAGTAGTGATATAAAGTTCCTGCCAAAGCGGCGAACCAGAAGGAAGCTAGCGATGGAGCCAATACTGATGCCAATGTAGTTATAAACAAAGCCCCATTTAGCACCAAACATGGCAATCGCTGCGACGGTTGAAAGCCCGCCAGGAATCACGGGGAAAATCACCTGAATGATTTGTAAAAGAACAAACACCCGCGTTTTACAATCAAGTTAGCCACTATCGTTACTGAAAGGAGAAGATAAAAAACATCAAGTCGATACGACCTGTTATCATTAAAGTTCCTACACAATTAATGAAAGAGGTATCGTCTTGATGCAAGAACAGCTTAACACGTCTCATATCAAAGGTCACCATCTCACTTCAATTGAGCGTGGAAAAATTGCCGTACTTCACGCCGAGAAACAATCGAATCGAGAAATTGCCCGTCGTCTTGGCATCAACCGCCAAACTGTTGCCAATGAGCTGTTACGTGGTGAAATTGATCAAGTCAAGAAGACTAACGGTAGGCTTACCTATCGTCGTGAGTAAAGCCCTGAGGCCGCCCAAGCACGCTATGAGGATCAGCGTCGTAAGTGTCACAGACCACTCAAGCTACCGCAAGCTGCGGACTTCATCGCTTACTTCACTGCGCACTTCAAAACAGACGGCTGGTCTCCCGATGCCGCGGTCGGTAGGGCTAAGAAAGAGAAGCTGTACCAACCAGACGAGATGGTCTGCACGGCGACGCTTTACAACTACATCGAAGCCCAATATTTGGAGGTAAGAAACATTGATCTGCTTGAGAAAACCAGCCGTCGAGTTAAGCGAGAACACCGCGCCAACACCAAATACAAACGCCAACTGGCTGGTCGCAGTATCGATGAGCGGCCCAAGCGCGTTGACAACCGGCGCGAATTCGGTCACTTCGAGTTAGACACGATTGTCGGTAAGCGTAACGGTCAAGAGAGCGTCATCATGACGCTCATCGAGCGCAAGTCGCGCTTCCAGTTCATGCGCTTGATTGACGGCCGCGACGCTGATTCGGTAAACCACGCAATGCGTGGCATTATTGCCGAATACGGCGACACCATCCAAACAATCACCGCCGACAACGGTTCTGAATTCGCAGAGCTATCCACGGTGCTCGACAATATGGCGACAGTCTACTACGTTCATCCATATCGCTCAAGCGAGCGTGGCACTAACGAAGTCCACAACAAGATGGTACGGCGTGATTTCCCTAAAGGCGAGTCTCTAGACGCGGTTAGTCCATTGGCAGTGGCGGCGACTGAAGCTAGGCTAAACCATCTCCCACGCCGGCAACTGGGCTACCATACCACTGAAGAGGTCTTCGTCGCCGAGCGTGCCAAGACCCAGCGCCGGGTCGCCAAGGCGGCCACGGCTGGCTAGCCCATCAACAGCTCAGATAACATGTCGTCTCCCGGTGTCGTGTCACAGGTGGCTAACTTGTTCTTGCAATTTGCGAATTCGTATGCATATATTATAAGGCAGTAACGTCTTCAAGTCACCGATATAAAGAACTATGCGTTTTTGAACAGCCACTATGTAAAGGAAGCTACCCAGAGAAACTAAAGCAAATCTAAAGAAAACTCAGAATTCTATATTGGTGTTCTCAAACGTCGAGGACTAAACTTATTAAAAAAGGATAGCGATTACCATGACTTTAATTTTAACCCTTGATCAGGTGAACTATGCGCCTCAGGGGAAAACAATTCTGTCCGACATTGATCTGGAAATTAACGAGAACGCCTTTATTACTTTTACTGGGCCATCCGGTTCGGGTAAAAGTACGCTTCTGCGACTGATTGCAACATTACTGACGCCTACTAGTGGTGTGATCAAATATCAAGGCCAGCCACAGGCAATGTTGCCTAAACCGCACTATCGTCAGGAGGTTTCATACTGCTTCCAGCAGCCAAGTCTTTTTGGTGAAACCGTGCGGGATAATCTGGCTTTTCCTTTTTCAATTCGCAATCATCCTTGGTCTCAAAAGCGCGCAGAGCAAGCACTGGCATCAGTCGAGTTGTCAGAGGCGATGATTGATGCGCCGATCACTTCGCTTTCAGGCGGAGAGAAGCAACGTGTCGCGCTGATTCGCAACTTGTTGTTCCCACCCAAAGTCTTGTTGCTAGATGAAGTGACGACAGGGCTTGATTCTGATACAAAGGATTGTGTGCATCGGCTGATTGCGTCTTACCATCAGCAAGGAATGACAATCTTGATGGTAACACACGACGAAACTGAGATTGCAGCAGCAGAAGCCTTGTTAGAAATTCGTGGTGGGCGTTTGGAGGCAAAACATGAATAGTCTAATCGTTAGTCCTACCGCACTGGCCTTTGCTGTGGTATTAGTTTTGATTGCGCTGGTCATCAACTTACGTGAAAAAATCGGTTTGGAAAAGGATATGCTAATTGGGGTCATCCGGGCAGTAGTCCAACTTACCGTAGTAGGATATGTGCTGACATACATCATCAAGGTTGATCGTTTGTGGTTGACTGGTTTGATGGTTGCAATCATTATCTTTAATGCTGCGCTGAATGCCAATAAACGCGCCAATGGGATTCCCCATGCTTTTGCCATCAGCTTACTGGCAATTAGCACGGCGACACTGTTGACCATTGCACTGCTGGTTTTAACTCACTCGGTCCGTTTTACTCCCAGCCAAATCGTTCCAGTCTCAGGCATGATTGCATCAAACTCGATGGTTGCCATCGGCTTAGCCTACCGGAGTATGAATGCGAGCTTTCATGATCAACGGCAAGGCGTGTTGGAGCGTCTGGCGTTAGGTGCGACTTTGAAACAAGCCTCAAACGCTATTGTGCGTAGTGCAATTCGTACCGGTATGGCCCCGACCATTGATTCTGCTAAAACAGTTGGGATCGTCAGTCTACCGGGCATGATGTCGGGCTTAATTTTTGCGGGTGTTGATCCAACTAAGGCAATTATGTACCAGATCATGGTCACGTTCATGTTACTAGCAGCCACGAGCATCGGGAGTGTCATTGCATGTTACATAGCCTATCCGCAGTTTTATAACGTAGATTTACAGTTGCGATAGTACGTACTGCCGTTTTCCAATGTTACTAGCTTCAATTCGAACTCAGGGTGATTCTGACTGTAAATACTCACTCGGAAAACTAGCCTTTCAAGCTCTTGTATACTGAAGGACTTTATATCAAGGCCCTCAGTCACCAAATCTTATCTTTGTTGTTTCAGGGATACAATGGATTTTTGGGCTTAGGGTTTCCGGAATAATCAGTCTCAACACAAAAAATTCTAGACCCAGAATAACGACAAAACCCGGCACGACTCACTACGCTAGTTTAAGCGTAAGGGTCGTGCCGGGCCTTCTTTTAGATTCCGTCAGTGATCATCCAGTTGTTGCTTTGCTTAGAGAGGGTCAGAGTGTATTGCGAAATTTGACTCATGTCGTTGTCAGTGTCGAGATACTTCACAGATAACGTGACAGTCAAACCGCGCTTAGTCTGTTTAAAGACTGGATCTAGCAGTTCCACGAACTTGAGGTTTCGTTCGATTGGCCGTGTGCCATTCTTGACGTAATACTTGAGTTCGTTGCGATCACTTTGCGGGTACAAAGCGAAGAACGTTTTGAGGAACTTGGTTACGTCGTCTACGGTGCTGCTGGCTACCGTGTTACCAGACTGGGTATCTGGGAGCTTGATCCGGGCCGTCGCTGGTTCAGCCGCGATGGTTGGGTTCTTGGTGACCACCATATCGCCGTTGTCATTTTGCATGACGTTGATTGTGTAGGTGCTGGTCACGGTTTTCTTGTCTTTGCCCTTAGTGAGGTCTTGCTTCACCGTAAACAGCACACAGAACGTGTCTTTGGCTGTTTTGCTCACGTCCCAGACCTTAACTTCACTCACTGTGGCTGTGGTGGGAATGTCACTACGCACCGTATCTGCGTTCAGCGATTGCAGTTGCTCCACGAGATACGGTTGCAAGGCTTTCTGCCGTTGATCGAGAGCTTCATGGCTAGGTTGCCACGAGTAGTAGAGCTTAGCGAAGTCGGTGGTGAAGGTTGCCAAGGCGTGCGTGTCGATCACTTTGGTCTTGATCACTTGGACTTCATGCACCGTGTGGGTGTCAATGGCTGTCATGTTCTTGTAGACACCGAAGCTGGTGCTGCCGATCAACACTGCCCAGCAAAGTAGCGTAATCGGACGACGCAAGCCGTGGTGCATAATTTTAGGCGGCTTGGGTGCTGCTGGCTTCTTCTTGAACCAGCCGTTCTTTTGGGTTTTGTCTTTACTCAAGGTTCGTTCACCTTGTCCTTTCTAGTTTCATAGCAGCGATAAAAGTCATCGTAAATATCGAGAAAACGTACGAACAGGCGTTGCAGCGAGATTCGCTTGTAGCCCTCATAGTCGGTTTCGATATACTGACCGAGTTCACGGTCGTTGTTGAAATATTCTTCGGCCAAGTAGCGTTCGCGGTCGAGGATATACTTGCGGTCTTCTGGTGCAAACACTTTGCCTTTGAGCCATCGATCAACGGCTACTTCATGCGCGACAGCGAGGCGATACTCGCGCCGGTGCCCGTACTCCATTTCCGGCATCCGGTCAACGAAGCGGTCGAGAACGTGGCACAGCTCGTCAGTGTTGGGTAGGCGTTGTTTGAAGAACTTGATGCGTTCCCATTCGCCTGACGCAAAGTCTAGTTCCTTATTGCGCAATGCACGGTTGTCACCGAATTTGAGATCAACGTGCGCCTTTTGCAGCGCATCGTCATAGGTGTTGGTGATGAGATCCATCCAGTCAAAATAACTGATTCCATTTTGATCCATTGGCTTCACCTACTTCTTCACACGCCCGGCGCCGATCAGGTGGGCTTGCCAATAGCTTGAGTTCAAGTCGGCATAGCTCAGCGGGTCGCCTGCGTTGTACATCTTCATGCCGCCGACATAGATGCCAACGTGGGTCACGTAGTCGGCAGTGTCATAGGTTGAGTGGAAGAACACGAGGTCACCGGGTTTGGCGTCTTTGATGTTTAGGTGTGCCGTGGCATCGTACTGTGCTTGTGCGGTGCGGGGGAGTTTGATCCCAGCTTTGCCGTAGCACCAACTAGTCAGCCCGGAACAGTCAAAGCCCGTTGTTGGCGTTGATCCGCCGAACACATAACGAGTGCCTTGATATTTGAGCGCCTCATCCATGATTGCTTGCACCGTTTTGTCATCGAATTTCGCACCACCTGTGACAAGGTATTGCGAGATGACCGACACGTAGTACATGTTCCCATAGGCATAGCGCCAACCGTCTTTAGCAACCACGTTGGTGTAGGTGACTTTCTTACCACCGGACTTTTCTTTAGCAAAAGATGTTGCCAGCTCAAGCGTGTACTTTTTGCCGTGCTTAGCAACGTAATCAATAAAGCCGCCACCATAGTTGTAGCTTTGAATCGCAGTGTTGAGATCCTCGCTCGCAGCTTTCATGCTTTTTAACAGCGACGCGAAATATTTCACGCCTTGCTTGATGGACGCTTCGGTATCTAGCGTATTGACCGGTAGTCCCAGCGATTCACTGGCTTGCATCACGTCGCCACCTTTGCCGCCGGATTCGACCTGCATGATGGCGAGTATCACCATCACCTGGTCTGAAATGCCGAACTCTTTACAATACTTTTCGACCGTCAGCTTATGCTTGTAGACTTCAGCGGATAAGTTCATCGCATCGGCTGTGATCGCAGAGGTAGGCTGGTCTTCGTCATCATCAGAGGCAATGACCGCAAAAAACAGACCGCCAATCAACAGTATCGGGAGTGCGGCGAGAGCTAACCAGCGCCAGAGTTTCATCGCTTCTTATGCCCCTTAGCCTTTTTGATCCGCTGTGGCTTTGGGTTGCGTGGCTTGGCTGGCTTTTCGGAAACGAGGGTCAGGGGTTTCTTGGTTTTATCCGTTGGCGGAGTGGGTTCTTGGTGTGGTGTGATTGTGGGTTCTGCTTGCGGCTTCGTGGCTGGACGTGGAGGCCGAGTTGTTGTTGGCTTCGTGGCAGCACGCTTAGGTTGCCCACTGGTATCAGCTTGTTCGGGCTTTGGCTTGGGAGGGGTGGCAGTTGTTGGCTTACGAGTTGGTTCAACCGGCGGCTTGGTAACCGTTGGTTTTGGCTTTTCAGGATCAGCTTTAGGCTTGATCGCGAGCTTGCGTTCTTGCATTTGCTTACGCCGCTGCTCAAGCTGTTTGTCGCGTTCCTGCTGATTGGCCTCACGCCGCCTCTTGAAGCTGTCCTTCGCAGTTTCGGCGGCGTACTTAGTCAGTTGCTTACCACGATGCAGACCATATAAAACGTTGTTTGGCGCGTCCTTCACCTGATCAAGGCCACGTTTGGTCTTGTCCTTGAGCTTGTTGCCGACATCAGATACATCGGCGAGTTTCTCACCTAGTCGTTGGCTGCGTGGCTTCTTGGGTTGTTGCGGTTTCGTAGCGTCCGCAGTTTGCTCGCGTTGCGTACCAGCGGGGAGCTGTGGTGTTTGCGGCATTCCGCGTCCTTTACCATAGCTTCGCGACAGGAAACGTCCTGCCATTGCGCCGCCCATAGCACTGCCAACAAATTGCCGAAGCATTCGGTTACCACGACGCGAGAAGCGTTGCGCGCCTTGCTGGGCGTCATAGCTGTGTAGCTGCATCATGCCCATCAAGTCGCCAAGCTTCATCCAGATTCCGGCGAAGATGGTAACTTGCAGGAAGGCCACGAGGAAGAACGGTGAGGTGGCCGATAATCCGTAGACCATTGCCGATAGCGAGAACGCCATCGTGATCACCAGCGTCACGCCAACTCGTGTCATGATGGTGTTAAACAGCTTCATAATGTTCTGCTTCATCAATCCGTTAAAGGACGGCAACATGGCAAGCAAGAATGACACTGGCAGGAACGTCGCGTAAATGATAAAGAGTATTTGACTGAACAGCATCATTGCCGTCAGGAAGAAGACAAACAAGGTGATCGCGATATTGAACAGGACAACAAAGGTAGTGGTGCCCAACCGATTGATGGTCATGGTTGGTGAGAGGTTCTCGTTGTCGTTGTCTTCAATTTCAGCTTTCACCACGTCGGTGCGAGTTTTACCCTTGTCCCCGAACGGATTGGTCTTCATCAGCTTGTTCACGCGGCCTTTGCCAACGGTATCAGCGTCGCTGTCGCCAAACTGTAAAAGCGTCCACGGCTGCTTCACCTGAATTTCAAAAAGGGTGTCACGGATCGCATCGACGCCTGATTTATCGGTGGCAGTATCAGTCCCCATAATCATCTTGGAGCCAGTGTTGAGTGCGCTGGTGCTGATGTCAGAACTGAACTCATTGATCTTGCTGACGTAATCTGGTGCGTAGGCGATAAAGCTGGCTGACGTGATGAAAATCACTACGAAGTTGACGATCGCCGAGATTGCTTTGGAGGTTTCACGCTTGATGATGCCGGTATAGGCCACGTAGATACCGACCACTAGCGTAATCATCAGGAGCATTCCGGGGTAAAAGCCGTCAGTGGTGAAGCCATCTTTTGACACGCCGGCCAAGAGTTGCATGTTCTTCCCAATCGCGTCAGACGTATCTTTGATGAAGTCCAGCGAGTAGGCTTGCTGAATCAGGTAGCCCGCAGCGTTTGAAAGGTAGACCGAGAGCGTCCACAAAAAGTTGGTGATGGCATACAGGCCATAAGAAACGCTTTTGCCGATACCATCGCCCCAGTTCCACGGGAGCCAGTCCCAACTCGTATCCACGAAGTAGTCAAGCTGGTAGTGCGACAACGGGTACTTTGAATACTCATTGGCGCCGCCAGACCGATCGTCTACCAGTCCCGCTGCGTGTACCGATTGTCCGCCAGCGAGCACTAGCACCAACATGAATGCCGCGACAATACCGAGGAACAGCAGAAGCCGCCGACGGTTAGCTTTCGTCATCAGCAATCACCTCCACGGGTTTCGGTGGCCGAGTATCAAAGGCGTGGTGTAGGTGTTCAAAAATATAGTCGAAGTGCAGCACGCCGACGTGTCCCCAGATGTCTTGGAACAAGCACTCCCCATTATCTAGTGACCGGAGCCGGTTCTGATTGCCTTCGTCTTCGGCATCAAGGCCAAAAAAGTGCAGCGTGTTCTTGATTTCCGTGATGTCCGTACTGCGGAACGCAAATTTTTGCGCAATGTTGTTCTTCATCTTTTCGTCGAGCAAGTCGTCCGCATTTTGAGTGACGAGGTAGACCCCGGCATTCATGGAGCGGCCTTCACGAATTAGCTTCATGGATAACGCCTTACCCTGTGCCACGTTCAAGAACGCCCAGGCTTCGTCCAAGTCCACGATTTTGAACTGTGCGCGGTCTTGGTGAATGAAGTCGATGGCGAATGTGCTGATTATCATGAGCATGGCGACCGATAACATTTCGGCAGTGATATATTCTTCCTGCGTCTTGTCTGCGTCTGGAAGCACTAAGTCTGCGATTTGCACGATGTTGATCTTGCGGTCAAGAGCGATTGTCCGCCGCGCCGTTCCGTCAGAGAACAGTAGTGCCGCAAAGTCGTAGTCCGTAAAGGATTCGATGTGGTCAGCAATGTTGCGCGCAATAGGTGTGTCTTCGCGGCGGAGTTCATCAATGACTTTCAACAGTCCCGGTTCGGGCGCTTGCGTTACCGCTCGAATCGCTTTGCGCAGCGTCGGGAAGCGGTCGGCGTCACGGCTTGAGATCCCCGTGAGGAAGGTTAGGGTGTCAACGGCCAACGATTCCGAATCTTTCAAGTTGGATAAGATGATATAAGGATCAAGCAAGCCGCGGTTTACTTCGTCACTAGTCAAATTGACAATGTTGATCTCGTTTTCCATAAAGTCTAAGTTCTCAGCCCACCCGGTACGTTCCGACTTGGGATCAAGAATCAATGCCTGTGCCCCGTAAAGCACAGCGTAGTAGACGAGAAGATTGTTGGAGAAGGACTTACCACCACCCAAGCTACCAAGAAACGCAGCGGATAAGGCATTGGTAACAGTGCCCTTGATACCTTGTGCGGCAATATCTGGTTGCAAGTAGACGTTGCGTCCGGTATCGACGTTGTAGCCAATGTAGATACCTTCCTTTTCGCCGAGCGATTGCGTCGCACCAAAGCCTAGTGAGGCGATGAAATCGCTGGTGACGTACTGGATATAGTCGTTGATGTAGCGCTTTGAGGCAGGGATAAACTCGCTGTGTAGTCCCAGCATGTCGCCGAATGGTCGCACGAGTTTGATGTTGAGGCTGTCGTAGAAATCAAGTAGCTGATCGGCGCGGCGCTTCATTTCGTCTTCGGATTGCCCGGCCACGCGAATGACATAGCTGATCTTGTACATGGCGTCCTTAGTCTGATCAAGATTGCTTTCAAGCTCATCGACCGAATCCAAGGCATCACTAACGCCACGTGTCGTTTCGTTGCCGGACTGATAAGCGTGTTCGTCGAGGTCTTTGAGTTCTTTCTTCTTGTTGCGTACCTTGGTCAGAGCCTTCTTGTTCGTCACAATCTCTACGTTCAGGCTGGTGTCGATTGGAAAATCGAACTGGCTTTGTTGGAAATAAAAAATTTCACTGCCGGGAAACTCCAATTCGCCAACAATGTCAGAAAGCGTCAGGTACGTCACGTAGCTGGCATCCAGTCCGTGGGTGATCTTGATTGAGCGTTGGTGCTGCTCAATCAGTGAGCGGGTTGGCTTGATCAAGTCATAGCGTTTGATGATCGTGTCGCGCTTAGACTTCTTACGGGGTAAGTGGTACTCATAATCGTCGTAATCTTGCCCAGTCATGCCGTAGAGGTGTTCGAGCAGGTAGCCGAAGTCGTTTTTGTCGAGTGGTCGCACTTTGAAGCGCCGACCAATCTTCTCGGCGAGAAACTTTGCGGACTTGGCGTAGCGTTCTACCTCCGCGTTGTTCATGGTGAAGAAATCACCAGCGAACGTCGTGTTGAACTCGGCGAAGAAGTCCCGAATGCCCAAGGACATATCCTTGAAGATAGACTTGGCGGTAACCTCTGCGTCGTTCAGCAACAGCTTAAAGCCGATGAAGAAGCGGTAGTCCACTTGGTTGTCACCGACGTTTTCGGTCAGTGCTTCGGCTTGGCCGTCAATATGCTGGAAGGCGATGTCTTTAAGCGTTCCTTTGACCAACTTCTTTGAGCGATCGAGGGTGTCCCGGACACTGGCTTCGGTGGCGAGCTGCAATAAATGGAGCTTGCCATCACGATTCTGGGAGATCAGTTGGCGGAAGTTCTCATGGACTTGTTGCTTCTGTTCGGGACTTAGAAACGAGTAGTTGTACGGGATCAGTTCAAAATAGGCAAAGCACTCGCTATCTGTGTTCCAGACCAAATTGTCCTCAATATACTTAATTGGAAATTTCATTGTGGCACCTCCAAACGTAGGTCACAGCAGCGGTTTGTTTCTCTTTCTGCGACTTCACAGGTTTACCAGCATAGGTGAGCTTCGGGGTAATGGCGTAGTTGATCACCGACCGCAAGAATCCCATTGGCTTCTTGTTATCGAAGGTCTTCTGGCTCATGAACCACGTTAGCCCAGCCGGAATGCCGACGTACTTGAGAAACGCGCCGTCGATGAATGACAGTGGCGGCAAGTCGCCCAGTAGCATGACTGCAAACAGACTGACGATGAACCACGTCATTTGCGTAAACGTAATTGGAAACGGCAGCTGCAAGTCGTTGATGGCGTACAGCACCTTTTCCACCGACCAGATGCTGGTGTAGGATCTGACTTTCTTCATGTGATCTCCTTTCGTAGTGAGATAAAAAGGCTGACGCCTTTTGCAGCGCCAGCCCCAGTGACTAGTTCAGATATTCGTAAATGCCGTTCTTGGTAGTAATGTATTGACCGTCAGCTTCGAGGTCATCGGCCAGTCGTTGGTAATCGACATACGACTGGATTGACTCTGGCACTTCGCCGCAGTAATCACCGTCTTGTACCAACATGATTGCCAGATCCTGCATAGAATCGACTTGGTAGTGCACAAAATCGTCAATATGCGCGGCTAGCTCGATCACGTCATCAAAGCGTGCGTCCAGCAGTTCCTCCACAACATCACCGAGTTCGGAGTTGTTGAGCTGCTCTAAAGCGGCGCCCATCGCATTGATATGGTCGATACTGTCATATTCGGAAACTGGGAATGGCGCTTCGTAATCATGAATCGCGTATTCTTCGTACTGTTCGTTCAGGCCGATTTGTTCGGCCATGTCGTCCCAGTTTATCGGTGGCTCGAACCATGCACCGACAGATTCGCCTTCGTTGTACTTACCAAGATTGGCAATCCAAACGCGAAATTCAGCAGCCATATTAAGCCCCCATGACGCGGTTAAACAGATTCAGCAGCACGTCTTTGACCCCAGCGGTGTTGAACACCAACCCCACGGCGATGATCGCAATGACCAAGAAGCCGATGAGCTTGGAGAACTCGCGCTTGAAGCCGAGGTAGACCCCGATAATGGCAATCGCCATCAGCACCAAGCTCTGGGCGTTGGAAGTGAACCAGTTAAACAAGTTTTGTCCAAAATTCATAATAATCATCCTTTGATTTTTAGTTTTGTGACCAAGGCTCCTTTCAAGATTGCCGCTATTTTGGCGTGGTCAGCGGCGACCGGATCTAGAGTGACGAATCAAAAAAGCTCGGTTTGGGTTGCGTGGTGGTGCTTGATGCGGTCGATGGCACGCCGCCAGTATTCTTCGCTAATTTCATAGCCGATGAAATGACGGTCAGTGTCCATTGCGGCAATCGCGGTGGTGCCAGACCCCATGCAGTTATCCAGCACAATCTCGCCGGGCTGGGTGTAAGTCTTAATGAGGTAGGCAAAGAGATCGACAGGCTTTTGCGTCGGGTGCCAGCCGGTGCGATCAGACTTGTAGTTGAGCACGTCAGACGGGTAGTTCGTCCATTCTTGCGTGTAACTATCGGGAACGTTCCACGGGTGCAGCTGATTTGAGTTCTCGTATTTACGTGAGTTGACGGTTTTGTTATAGGGGAGCAGTCCTTGGGGAAAGTAATTCATACCTTTTGTATCAGGAGAGTTACCAAAGTTGGCTGTACCCGATTTGGAGAAGACGAGAATCTCCTCGAACCGGGATAACGGACGGTTCTTAGCATTGACGAAGTTGGTGACGGTATTCTTGATCCAGACCCACTTGTAGCGATACAGGGCGGGATTTGATTGTACTAAGTCCGCAGAGAACTGTTCAGTTGCGGTGAGCACGATCGCGCCTTGAGGTTTGATGAGCCGTTCGTATTGACCCCAGAGGTGGGCAAACGGAATCACCTTGTCCCAAGCGTTTGCTGTGGTGCCATACGGCAAGTCACACAGGATCATGTCGATAGAGGCTGTCGGTAAGTCCGTTATACCTTCCAGACAATCGCGATTATAGATGACGTCTAGTTCGATTACGTTGATACTCCTTTAGTTGAATTTGTGACCATCACTCCTTTTTGAATTGCGATTGTTTTGGTACGGTCAATCGCGACCAAGTTGGTTAATCGAAAAACAGGTCTTCCACAGGAGCTGTGAAGACCGGCCAGCCAGATTCTTCGGCTGTTTGATAAAGCAGTCGGCGCAGTTCACCGTAGTTCAAAGCGCGACCATCACGGCCAATCAATGCCGCCGGGTGTTCTTGTTGCTGGTGACGCCAAGCGATGTAGTCTTGTGCTGTGAAGCCAAAGCTGTTCATGTCGCAAATGCGCCGGTACCTCTTGTGTTCGACCACACCGACTAGCGCGGCCTTGTAGACGTAGACGTTCAGCACGCAATCTTTGAATACCTTGCCTCGCAGCGGGTGGGAAGCAAGGACGTCATTGACCAAACATGTCACCTCCTAGTTCCTCGCTACCGACAGTCTGTTGCTCAATCAGCTTGAGGTGTTTGTCGGTTAGTTCGGCGTCTTTGATCATGAGCTGCAAGTCAGTAGTGCCGAAGTAGTTGTCAATTTCCTTGATAACCTTGAGAGTGGGCATGACTTGCTTTTGGAGCCACGCCTTCGTCTTATTCAGGTCAAAGGGCTGGGGGGCAGTAGTCAGGCGAATTGGCTGGCGACCTTTGCCAAGAAAGTATGCCCAGCGGTCGTTGAGCGGCCACCTCAAACGGCTTTTGTCCGGGACTTCATCCACGAAGCGCATGTAGCGGGTGATGATACCGAACGCGACCTTTTCGGCGTCACGGGTAATCAGCATGTTCTCAATAGCCTTAACCGCTCGCTCGTTTTTCAAACGAATTTCAAACCGGTTGATGATCGGGGTGTCGGCAATCGAGATACCACGTTTGGCAGCTTGTTCGGCAGCCTTTTCGTAGATGCAGAAATACACGTCACTTTTCATCGTGCCGATGTAAAGCGTATTGCCTCGGCCAGCTTCGTCGAGATCCACAAGCTTGCCTGATTGCAGTCCTTGAAACGACCGCATGACGGAAATGCACTCGTTATTCAGGCACTTATCGACTAGCTCTGGAATACTTAGCAGGCCAACCATGTCGTTAATCGCAATATCGACCCGCTTGAAAATACCGCCAGCTTCATCGACCCTAAGGAAGTAGTCGTACCAGTTCTCGCCGTGGCTAAGCAGAATACCCTCAAACTCGCGGCAGCCTTGGCCTTTCATTTCGACCAGTGTGCCGAGGTTGGAGCCGACCGGTGCCACCATGACCTGAATGTTGGAGAAGATATACATGGCTGAATAACCGTAGAAGCCGTGTTCCTCAAATATCAGATGTTCTGGGGTCAGGCCGAGAATCTGGGTGATCACGGCCTTGGCATCATGGGTGGGGAACCGCACGCGCATGTAATCAAACATCAGCGTCAGTTCTGGCTCATCGTTCCAGTTCTTGAGCAGCCGGTCGATTTCCATTTGCAGCGACGCACTGGGGTTAGTCCGGCCACTTTCAATTTGGCTAAAATGATGTGAGGTTACGCCTAACCGACGCGCAACCTGTACTTGGGTCAGTCCCAGTCTTTTTCGACGTGACCTGACCGTATCTGTCCATGTTTCCATGTCCGAATGGCTCACTCCTTTCTTGATAAATAAAAATTGTGGATTTGAGGTGCCATCCACAATTTGCTAATTTTCGTATGAACGCCGTCGTATCAACCTTTCTCCCCCGTGTTCAGGCACAGACGTTGTATTTAATACCCCCCTGTTAGAGTACTGGGGGTAAGCGGTCGGCTGGCGCCGACCGCTGCCACTCACGCTTGCGGCTTTCGCGCTGCACGCCGCGCGTGGCGGCAGGGTGCAGCCTTGTTGAACAGATTGGGTAGTCATAGTCTTGCTCCTTTCATAGGTTTGTCTTGATGACGGCATTTAGCCTATTAGTAATGATGCGCCCAGCTATGGTAGATGAGCTGCATACCAGTTTGCGTCATGGTGGCTGTGAACCAGAAGTAGACGGGCTTGCCTGAGATGGTGCGATCACCAACGAGTTCGAGCCAATGATCACCGCCTTCGTAAGGTTCAATGTAGTCGCACATTTCTAACAATGCGTCTTCGGCGTCCTCTGGGGTTCCAGCTATAATCGTGTCAGCGTAGTCTTCTGGGAAACAGATTTGGTTGTGGATTGTTGGAATGATCAATTTCTATACCTCTTTCATTTGATTGAGATTTCACATCCAAACATAGTTCTGTGGTATAATTATGTTTGAACGTGGGAGGCGATAACGTGCAGGGTGATACTTTAAACAAATTGCTACGACTGAACAACGGACAGGTTACGCGACAACAGATCGAACGGGCAGGTCTCGATCCACACTTGCTGGTTGATTTGACGCGCGCAGGGAAGTTAGAACGGGTGGATCGTGGTGTGTATATTGATCCAGCGATTTTTGAAGACGACATGTATATATTGCAGTACCGATTCAGCAAAGGTGTATATTTCAAAGACACGGCGCTGTTCTTACATGGCATGATTGATCGGACGCCGGGAACGTATGAAATGAATTTTCCGCAGAATTATCATCCAACCACAATCGGCCGGTACCCAGTTAAGGTGTATCGGCAGAAACCAGAATGGCATGAACTTGGTGTAGAAGAAGTGAAAAGTCCAGGACAGCATTTGGTTCGTGTTTACAATGTGGAACGGACGTTGTGTGATATTTTACGAACCCGTGATGCTTCGGATGCAGAAACAATCAAACAAGCAATGGTGGCCTTCTCACAGATGAAGCATAAAGACTTGCATCGCTTGAGCGAGTATGCAGATATTTTCAAGGTGAAAGATAAGATTAGAGCGTATATGGAGGTATTACTATGAAACTCGGGTTCACCAATGGACAACAATTCAAGGCGAAAATCCGCAATTTAGCAAAGGAGAAGCATCTCGATCCCCAACTATTGATGCAGGAGGTTGTATTAGATGAAATTGTGGATCGAATCTCTCAATCACAATATCGTGACAACTTGATTTTGAAAGGCGGCTTCTTGATTGCATCGATGCTAGGCGTTGATACCCGTTCGACGCGGGATATAGATACATCAATCAAGGGGCTGCCAGTTAATCAAGACGAGGTGCTCAAGGTCTTCACCGAAATTGCCGACATGAACGAACCAGATGGTGAAATCACTATTCAGATTACCAAAATCGATGACATTCGCGTGGCCGCTGACTATGCAGGATTCCGCATTCATCTACGGGCGAAAATCTATGCAAGTGAAGTTGATACCAAGATTGATGTCTCTACGGGTGATACAATTACGCCGCGCGAAATATCTTGGCATCATCACACTATTTTCAACAATCAAGACATTATGGTGATGGCGTACAACGTCGAGACAATTCTGGCAGAAAAGTTGGAATCCATGGTCGCGAGAAAAGATCTGAATACGCGGTTGAAGGACTACTACGATTTGTATCTGTTTGACAAGGTGCAAATTCAAAATATTAACTTTGAAACGTTGAAAGCCGCGCTGTTGGCAACTGCGAAACTACGGGGAACGGAAGCATTGCTGCCGAACTACGCTGCGACTATTAAGATGTTGCGTAATGACACAACGCTACGGAGTTTGTGGTTGAAATACCAAGAACGTAATGAGTACGCGCGCGGTATTGAATACGCCGCAACTTGTGATGCGGCGTTGGACTTGGTGAACGCGATCGGATTACCATAGAACTACTCCTCGTCACCTTCGTCTGCGACGTTGGTGTAAGTCATAATCAAGCCACCGTCGTCGCCAGTAGTGACGTTGAACCAAAAGCGCTTCGGAAAACGGTCAGCGGTCAGTCCGCCGGGAGCGCCCATCCAGATTCGTGAATCCGGGTACTCGTGGGCGTGCATTGCCATCCATTCAAGTTGGTCTTCCGCGTCTTCGTCAGACTGGAAAGGCACGTTCTCGTGAAAGTCATTGAGGAATTGCGATCGGTTTTCGATTTTGACATCAGTGCTCATTTGGCACCTCCTGTTCTGTTGGGGTTTCAGGAATTGTATTAGCTGCGGCACCGATTTCGGTGAGAAAGTCATAGCCGCGTGGTACTAACGGTGTATAAAATTCGGAAATGACGCTGCCGCCAGTGTCCACATAGCCGCGTCCCTTGATTGGTTTCTGGAAAAAAACCTTGTTGGTTTCGCCAAACATCATCGAATATCCGAGTTCACTCATGCGTCCAAGCGCAACGCGGAACATAAACTGATCTCTGATCCCGTCGCCCAAATACTTTGCGTCAGGGCGTTGGCAGGCCAACACGAGGAAGAAGCCGGCTTGACGGCCAAGCATGACGATTTGTTTGAGCTTAGACATGATTTGCATGGCATCGCGGCCAAGCATATCCATGAAGGCCACGTATTCATCAAAAATCAGAAAATGGGCGGGTAGTCCAAGATAGGCGTAGTTCTCGCCAGTCTTGTATCCGTCCATTTGTTTCATTTTATCGTTGCGCGCCATCATGTCCTGATAGAAGGTTTCAAGCGCACCAAGCATAGCTTCTTTCTTGGCGAAGACACCAGGCATCACGTCTGCTAGATCGGCGAGGTCAGCGTTTTTCGGGTCAAGAATGGTGAGCTGTGCACCGTCTTTCAGCAGGGCTTCAATCAGTGTCAATATGAAGTAGGTCTTACCACCGCCAGTCCCACCAGCGATTAACATGTGGGGCAGCGCGTCATAGTGCCAAGCCACGGTTTCCATGAGTTGCATGGAACCATGTTCACAGGTCACGTCAGCAATGGTGATACGCTTGCCGATAGTGTCGTAAAGCAAGGTGTATTCGACATAAGAATCGTGCAGGATCTTGTCGACCAGCTCACAGTACAGACCAGCCTCTAACTTCTTTTCTAAGTGCAAGAGTTGGTCTTGATAGGAAGACATGACGATTTCAACCGAAACGTGGATCAGTCCGTCCTTGAGCCGGTAGTAAATTTTGGGAAAGTGCGAAACCTTTTCCTTGGTGCGCGTTGAGCCTAAGTCCTTGAAGAAGCTCTCACTGTTGGACTGGTCAGTTTGGTACCATTTGTTCTCCATAATCATGCGGGCGAGCTTCTGCCGGTGTTCTATCTGCTTGTAAGAATCCGCAAACCAGGTGCGGTAACCCCACAGACTAAGACCAAAGAGTAGTGCTGTGCATAAACTGTTGATAATCAGCGGTAGCCACGACCAAGGCAAGGCCGCCACATCCGGCCAACTAAAGAATTTCCAGTTGATTTGTTTTAGCAGCGGCCAATAGGCAAGCGCAGCCCCAGTTACCCACAAGCAAACCACAACGGTCATCGCCGTGTTGTAGAGAAAGTTGCGTTGACGCGGATAGACCCGTGTACCGCGATAGGTCCAAATGTTCTTAAACATAGACATTTACAAACTGAAAAGCTACACCGTTGATTATCGGCTCAAGTGAAAAGTAAAAGCGGGCGTCATCTCGGTGATGACGGACATCTTCGACAGGCATTGTGAGAACGAATCCATTTTCACGGTATAGCTGACACTCAGCAATTTCATGTAGCAGTTCCCCCAATGGCCCGCCCTTTGTAAGTCTTGTGCAAGCTTTTGGGAGAATAACAGAGTTATAAGCATTCAAGAAGACCTCCACATTTTCAAAGCGAATCCCTTGCAGCGGACGCCTTGGCGTAATCCACGGTTCGTACTTGACGGTTAGCCGATGACGATTTTCATGCAGCGAAAATATAAAAAGTTCATCGTTACCGTGAATTGTGAACTCTGCATCGCGAGCTTGCTTGATAAATGGCTGTCCTGTACGCCGTGCACGTTTGGCGCGACAGAAAAGCACCGTAATGAGATAGTCTGCGGGTGGAGAGTAACGGGTGGACGCGCCGTAGTATTGGTTCAGAAATTCATAAAGACCAATAATCTCTAATTGCTGCATCGTGCTCTCCTTTCATTCGTCATCTGATCCGTCAGGAAATTCAGTTTGGCAACCGGCATAAACGATAGTTAGGTTGTGTGCATTGTCAGCATAGATTTCAAAGTTAAAACAGTGAGGTGGCGTTTGCACACCATACATATCAATATTGAAGCCCACTCCAACGTTGTAAGTGTCAAAATCATGTTCTAATGCTTCCGCGGCACCCTCAATAACCGGCTCAAGCAAACTACCGAGAGTTTCCTCGTGCTCGGGTAAGGCTAGTAGCCCGAAGTAGTCCTTGTAATACTGCTTCATGTTGACTAAGCGGATATCGCGTAAAAGCTCGTAATCTGGGTCTTTCATCTATTTCACTCCTAAATATTTGATAACGGGTTGTCGGTCTTCGGTGTCGATATTAAAGCTGAACTCTTTGGATTCATGATCGCGGGTACATTCGCCGTCTACCCAAATAGAAAACGGTTCGCCAGCAGTTGCCTGTTCGGCAGCCATCAACACCATGTCGATCAAAGCGTCCGGGCTAGGATCATGGAAATCAGGGTCAACTAGCGCGGGGTAGTCTTCCAAGAATCCGTCGATATTCATTGCGGACATTTTCGAGCTCCTTTCATTTGTGATAATACGAAATTCATTCCACACCCATATAAATCACGGTGTCTTCAAGCAAGTTGAAAATAAATTCCTTTGGTTCGTCATCAATCGTGTTGTCATCAACCCAGATAATGAATTGACCGTCCATTGCCTGTGTTGCGGCATCGGCGACCAATTCCTGTAAAAAATCAGCGCTTGGTGGAACGCCATCTGTTCTGACAAGTCTGATGTAGTCTTCGATGAATTCGGTGATTTCAAAATTTTGTGGTTGAATCGATCTCACATCCTTATTCATCGCTGACGCCCAGATACGAGATCCGCAAGCCATCTTCACCTTCGTATGAAGTGAACGAGAACAGCTTATTCATGCCGTCGTTGGTCTGTTCGCAGTCGATATGCAGGTGTTGGTAGGATTCAGGGCTTTCTTCCATGAGTTCCACCATGTCTTGCAAAATCTCGTCTGGATCAAGGCGGTAGTCGTTGTCGATTTCTTCGTTATAGTCGTCGATGAACACTTCACGACCAACAACGGTCAATGTGGAAGTCATCATCAGGGATCAACTCCTTTCGTTAGTGGTAAGCAACCGCCGCAGCGGGCGGCGCGCGCGAGGAGTGGAGCAATGAGCAGCTATTTCTTGTCATTGGTGTTTGGCTTCTCCTGCGGCTTGACCGGTGCGGTAGCAATCACGAGATCCTTGGCTTTCATGTACCACGAAGTTTCA
>NZ_RHOH01000018.1 GCF_003946115.1 Lacticaseibacillus daqingensis
CGCCGAGTGGTGTCAATTTTAGCACCGAATGGGGTAAAAAAGATCGCCGAGTTGGGCAATTCGCTTCGCCGCCTTCATCGCGTTCACTATTCATAATGCTGACCTCCTGATCTAAGTAAGTTGCGCTCGGCACATATACAGACGGAAATCAAAAGCCGAAATGAAACTGAATTTGACTTTTTTCGAAATTTAGCATCAAAAGGGTAAAACAAAACCGCCAGGCCGAGAAGGCTAGGCGGTTCATAAGGATGTCCACAGTAAGTTTTAGGCCTTTTTAGACGCAAGGAAGCCCCAGTGCACCGGAGCTTTTGCTTGAATATCAACTTTCAAGCTTTAAATCGGTGATCCTTCCTCAATCGGATAATCGACTGTTTCTTCGCTTATTCGTTTAATAGTACTTGGGTAACTTAGTGTTGTTCCTGCGAGTAGAGCGAGTGAGTTTTATTGACGAGTGACAGCTTGACATAATGCGAAAATGCTTGTTTGACATTTTGATCAGACATGACAATTCCTCTTTTACCAAGCAAATACTGAACAAGTGTTGAAAATGAAACCGTAGTAAAAAAAGATTTTAGATTTTGTTTGATTGATATATTGAAAAATGTAGTTTGCTTTTTAAAAATAGAGCAATCAACGAAATGGCATCGCTAATTACTCTATATTGATTGGACACTTTAATAATTTTGTTACGGTTTTGTTAGAATTAAATAGTACTTTAAAGAGAATTTTTTAAATTAATCAATATTTATTATAAAAAAAGATATTAAAATATCGTGTTCTAATTATACGGATTTTCGATTTATGGGTAATGGATATTTTGTGTTTTGTTGTTCCCAATTTTGTGCCGCAATTTGGACCGCATCCCAAGGCGATCCGACTGGTGGTGAATAGGATAAATCCAGATCACTGATTTCAGCCACGGTCATATCATTAAAAATTGCTATTGCAAAAATATCACTTCGTTTAGCCACTTCACTACCATAATGACCAATTAGTTGTACGCCTAAGATCCGCCCAGTTTTCTTATCACCAGTAATTCTGATTCTAATTTTTTGAGAGCCGGGGAAATAGGCCTTATGATCATCAACAATAGTGGTTACCGTTAGAGGATCAAATCCTGCATGTACTGCCTCGCTGGCTAATAACCCAGTTCGCACAACCACTAAATCGAATACTTTTAAAACCTGTGTTCCGATACTACCCTTAAAGGCACGTTGAATACCTACAATATTAAAGCCCGCAGTTCTTCCTTGTTTATGAGCAGTTGTACCTAATGGTAAATATGTTTCACCTAGCAAATGGTGTTTTGTTTCTACTAAATCACCAGCCGCCCATATATCAGGTAATGAGGTATGCATATATTGATCAACCTTGATTGCACCTGCAATTCCCGTCGTTGCTCCAGCCTTAATAAGTAATTCGGCATTAGGTTGTACCCCAACTACAATTAACACTAAATCGAACTTATAAGCTTCTGATTTATGACGTTCATTTAAGCCAATAACTTCCACATGTCGATTAGTTTCGTTAATTTCTGAAACGGTTAAACCAGTGACAACATTAACCGAATTCATAGACAATTTTTGATGAATAATTTGACCTAGATCAGTGTCTACTGTGGAAAGTATTTCCGTACCGCGTTGAAAAATGGTTACATCTAACTGGCGGTTTTTTAAGGCTTCTGCCATTTCAATTCCAATATAGCCCGAACCAACAATTGCCACTTCTTGAATATCATCTGTGGCTAGAACCTTTTCGATTGCAAAGTAATCCGCCATTGTGTGCAGAACATGAATCTTGCGTGACTGTTGTATTCGTGGTAGATCAACACCCTTAATATTCGATAGCTTTGGCTTTGCTCCGGTTGCCACAACCAAGTGATCATAGTGATATACTTTTAACTCACCTGCAAGCGAATGTGCCACAACTTCGTGTTGCTGTGGGTCAATTTTTTCTGCAACCATGTTCATTTGAAACTCGACACCGGTCGCGGTCAATTCTTTCAAACCGCGATGAGCCAATGATTGCCAATTAGGTACCTCACCACTGATTGCATAAGGTAAACCACAAATTGACAAATTGGGATATTCATCTGCCAACAAAACTTGAACTTCGAGTTCTGGCTTTAGTTCTTTGGCTTTTAAGGCTGCTGAAACCCCTGCATCACTACCACCAATAATCAATAACTTTTCCGCTTTATTTGCCACTTATTTATTTCCTCCACACTTGTTAATGGACACGTGCACGACTTAAATCTTGATGTAAATAATTTGAAAATTCCTGGAAGGTTGGGTATCCACCTTGTTTAGTAATTATCCCATCAACTATGGTTATGGGTAAAATCTCAATTCCATATTTTTCTAGCAACGCCTGTATCTGATGATTACGAGCAAAAGCATCTGGATTTTGAGTGAGATTTCTACGGATAATTAGGTTCTTACCATTTGCATTAACATGTCGTTGAAGCGCAGTTGTTTGAACTAATATTTTATTTACGCTAGGCCCACACACACCGGTTGCACAACACATTGCTTCTTCAAATATTTGAATTTTAACCATAATTTACCTCGCTGATTAAACGATGAAAACGTTCAAACTCTTCTTCTACCTGTGTATAATCACGAAAATAGCTGGCTGCTAAATTGTTTAAAACTAATTTGAATCATAATAAACCATCATTCCTTAGCCGAAAATACTTAACGATAACCATAATCCGCATAACGTAATAAACAAAACTGGAATTGTGATCGTGATACCAATTTTAAAATAAGTTCCCCAAGCAATTTTAACGCCTTTTTGCCCCAAAACATGTAACCACACTAAGGTAGCTAGTGAACCGATCGGTGTGATCTTTGGTCCTAGATCAGAACCAATAATGTTTGCATAAACTAAGGCTTGATGCATTAGTCCTGATACATTGGCGCCTTTGATCGACAAGGCATTGATCATGACTGTTGGCATATTATTCATCGCTGATGATAGGAAGGCTGCCAAGTACCCCATGCCCATAGTTGCTACGAAGCGGCCGCCAGTGGCCATTTTAGCAATCACATTGGCAAGTAGCGCCGTTAAACCGACATTTTGCAGTCCATAAACCACCACATACATCCCCAGCGAAAAGAAGACGATGTTCCATGGTGCGCCTTTAATGACTGCCCGCGTGTCAACTTGCGGGCTTTGTTGCCCGACCAACAAGAAAATCAAGGCGATCGTCAAGGCAATAAATGAGACCGGAATATTTAGAAAACTGCTGCTAAAGTAGCCGATCAATAGCGCAGCCAAAACGACCCAAGAAAATTTAAATAACCGTTGATCCTTGATTGCCGATTTTGGTTCAGCGACTTGGCTGACATCATAATGTTTGGGTAGCGCTTTGCGGAAATATAAGTATAAAATACTGATACTAGCAACTAGGGAGAACAAATCCGGGAGCCACATTCTCAGTGCATATTCGGAAAACGTAATTCCGAAAAAGTCGGCAGAGACAATATTAACTAGATTACTGACGACTAAAGGTAATGAGGTGGCATCGGCAATAAAGCCACTGGCTATAATAAACGGAAAAACCTTTTTTTCATCAAAATGTAACGCACGGACCATGGCTAAAACAATCGGGGTCAAGATCAACGCGGCGCCATCATTGGCAAAAAGTGCCGCCACGATCGCACCTAAAACGGCAATTAAAACGAACATCCGTACGCCATTGCCTTTAGCCAACCGCGCCATATGCAAAGCGGCCCATTCGAAAAAGCCGATTTCATCTAAAATCAATGAGATCAAAATAATCGCGACAAACGATAAAGTGGCGTTCCAAACGATTCCCGTAACGGTGCCCACATCTTGAAGCGTGACGACCCGAAATAATAGTGCCAGTAATGCGCCACCAATTGCGGTCCAGCCGATCGATAACCCTTTAGGCTGCCAGATAACAAATAGTAACGTGAGTAAAAATATAAAAACGGCTAAAAAAACTTGCATAATTCCCTCCAACGACCAAAATCAGGGTACCACTACCCTGATCAGTTGATTTTTATTTAAATAGTTAATAAAGTTTGTTCAAAATTAGGCTGCCATTGTTCCACCGCAAAATGATCGGCCGAAATGGCTTTGACCTTTTCGATCCATTCAACTTCATTTTGGGCGCGCGCCTGTAAACACGGATGCGTAGTTTGTGTGGCTAACATACTTTGGTTGACCAGCCACCAGGTATGCGCGATCTTTGCGCGCTTCAAGTCTTCATTAAGCCGCATTGATTCGTAGACCGGCGTGGTTTCTGGCAAAGTCACCATCACGATCTCAGTCTGAGCGGAATCTTGTAATCTTGGTAGTAGCTCAATAATGGCCTGTGGCACATCACCGGCCGTACGTTGCACTTCCTTAGCATAGCTTTGCGTTGAATCCAGCAGTAACAAAGTATGCCCAGTTGGCGCAGTATCGATCACCACCACATCGCTGTCATTTTGCGCTACAATATTGGCAAAAGCGCGGAAAACAGCAATTTCTTGCGTGCAGGGTGACCGTAGATCTTCGGCGACGTAATCGACGTCAGCCGACTTCATAGTCTGCCGTGCCACGGCTAACACTTCGGCTTGATAATCCTGCAACACCTGTTGTTCGTCAATATGACTGATTGTAACTGCTGGATCATCTGTTTTAAAAAAATCAAGATGATCGGCGGGATCAGTGGTCGCTAAGTGTACCGTTTTATGTTGGGCGACCAGCTTTTGCGTAATTTGGACCGCAACCGTTGTTTTACCGACACCGCCTTTACCCATTGTAAAAATGATTTTTTTATTTGTTTTGATCAAATCAGCAACAATCCGATCTAAGGCGGGATAATTATTGTTTAGTGGCAGGTAGGTCGCCAATACCGGTTGTTCCGCTTGTAAAACTAAGCGCAATTTATCTAGGCCAGTCACATTATAGGCCCGTAATGGGACCTCATATTGGGTAAATTCCTTTAAAATCGCCGGCATCTGTTGTAGATCGGCTTGTTGTTGCGTATAAATAGCTTGCGAGGCTTGATCCGCTGGTGCTTTAAGCGTCCCGTTAATGATCAATTGTTGATTTTGTATCCCGATTGCAGCTAGTTCCTGGGCCGCCCGGGCCGCCTCAAGTAACGCTGCTTTTTGTGGTCGTGTGACTAACATTAAGGTGGTTAACTCGCTATTACTCAGTGTTGCTACGGCCTTGGCGTAAACGGCCTTTTTATCACCCATGCCTGCTAATTGACCAAGACAAGAAGCACCGCGATCATTTTCAGCTAAATAATTATTCCACGCCGCTGGTAGCTGTAACATTCGTAAGGCATGACCAGTCGGTGCTGTATCAAAAATAATATAATCAAAACGCTGGTCGATCGTCGGATCAGTTAGGAAATTGGCAAACTCATTAAACGAAGCAATCTCGACGGTACAAGAGCCGGATAGTTGTTCTTCCATGTTTTTAACTGCAGCATCAGGCAATACCCCGCGGTAAGGGCCAACAACACTTTCCCGGTACTCACCAGCAGCTGTCACCGGATCGAAATTAGCGGCAAATAGGCGGGGTACCCCTTTGATTGCCTGTGGTTTATTAGTTAATTCCGTATTGAAAACGTCTTGTAAATTACTGGCTGGATCGGTGGAAACCAACATAACTTGCTTACCTGCATCGGCTAAATTGATTGCCGTGGCGCTGGCCGTTGTCGTTTTTCCCACGCCGCCTTTACCAGTAAAAAACAAGTAATGCGTTAAATGTGCTTTTTGTGGATGATAGTCTTGCATTGTTTCCTCCTTAATTATATAGATGATTATCTATATGTTGTCCAAAAAGAAATGGCCGTGCCATCTCTTAGCTTAAGTAAAATCAGCAACAGCCACTAGCGCCGCCACAGCAACCGCCTGACTGCTTAGCCGGCACAAAAACCAGTCCCGTATAGTCAGATAACTCGTCAATAGTTGGATAATCGCCTGTCTTAACAATCTGTCCATCAACAACCGTAATTGGCAAGACGGCATCGGGGTCATCCTTGATTGCTGCTAAAATATCGGCCCGTTCGCTAAACACGTCAGGATTATTACTGAGATTGTAACGATCGGCTTCAATCGTTTTAACGCCTTGTAGAGCATCAAATGCCGATGTGATCATTAAGAGATCCTGATTGACCGATGGGCCACAAACTCCAGTAGAACAACACATTGCTGGTTCAAATAATTCAATTTTTTTCATTAGTAATAACAACCTCTCTGGAAGCGCACGCTTCACAATCTGCATCGTGACAGGCACATTGATTATCGCTGGATAATAATTGTGCCGTGTCTTGTTTAAAGGCCGATATGAACTCAGCTTGTAGGGTATAGTGCTGCCATTTACCTTCTTTACGTGCAGCAACGATACCAGCATTTTGCAATACTTTCATATGATGAGATAAAGTCGGTTGTGAAAAATCAAAATGCTCTAAAATATCGCAGGCACACAAAGAACCACAAGAAAGTAGATCGATAATTTTCAAACGAGATGAATCAGCCATTGCTTTAAGCATTTGAACATATTTTTGATAGTCCATTGTAAGCCCCTTTATAAGTTATGACTGTTAGATTATATATAGGCACGTGTCTATGTGTATAACATAGACCATTGTCTATGTAACCGTCAAGCTTTATTTTAAATTGATATAGCATTAATCAACAAAGCTTTGATTCTAGTTTAGGTCAATTGCATTAGTGGCCGTTAAATCAGCTCTCAATATTTCATTGGATCAGAGTAGATTTGGAGTCAATTCTGAACTTCTCGCCATCTAAGACAGTCATCAATGAAACTGGTCTAGTAAATGTTAAAAGCAGCTGTTTCAAATTAGCCATCACCACCGCCACATCGACCCGAACCGTAATGGTCTCTGCTGTGCGGTTCAATTCTAGGTCGAGGCCGAGCGTACCTTTGATGAACGCAAACTCTCGCCCGATTTCACCGCGTCGGTTCTTCGCACTTTGATCTTCGCGTCTCTGTGCGGCGTCAACGTGCTTAGGCCTGCGACCTAAGGGGGGACCACTTAACCGAATACCTAAATTGCTGCGCATCATTTTGACGATAAACCATAATTATACCTCCACTAGTACCACTAGAAATGTAAAGGAAATCTTGGGAAACTGGAAAATTCATATGCATTTATTATACGATAATAACGCAGAGATTAACCGGCGTTATTAGCTTGGACAATTTATTCAACTGCCACTATACTAGGACATGCTGGACGATGGTTTACTGCTGCGGTATACGTAGGAATTAGCTGTTTTATTCTGTTGGAGAGTGGGACTATTACGCACTTCTTTGAATAATCAGATTGCCTTATGCAAATATCTTGTCGCATACATCCCTAGAAGAACTAAGACATATGCATAACAGATACCCAGTCATCGTGGTGACTTATTTCCTGCACTTGCTCAAAAGACTTGATTGTGTGATTATACGACCAGAGCAACGACGATACCCGGCACGACCTGCTACGCCAGTTTCAGCGTGAGGTCGTGCCGGGTATTTTGCTTTTAGATGCCGTCGGTTATTATCCAGTTGTTGCTTTGCTTGGAGAGGGTCAGAGTGTACTGCGATACTTGGCTCATATTGTTGTCGGTGTCGAGATACTTTACAGACACGGTAACGGTTAGCCCATTTTTATTCTGCTTGAAGACTGGATCTAGCAGTTCCACGAACTTAAGGTTGCGTTCAATCGGGGGCGTACCGTCTTCGACATAGTATTTGAGTTCGTTGCGATCGCTTAGCGGGTACAAAGCGAAGAACGTCTTGAGAAACTTGGTTACGTCATCTGCGTTGCTGCTGGCTACCGTATTATCGGATTGGGTGTCTGGCAGTTTGATCCGAGCTGTTGCCGGTTCGGCCGCGATGGTGGGATTCCTGGTGACCACCATATCACCGCTGCTATCTTGCATGACGTTAATGGTGTAAGTGCTGGTCACAGATTTCTTGTCTTTGCCCTTAGTGAGGTCTTGCTTCACCGTGAATAGCACGCGGAATGTGTTTTTAGCTGTCTTGCTCACGTCCCAGACCTTGACCTCACACACTGTGGCAGTTGTGGGAATGTCACTCCGCACGGTGTCGGTGTTCAGTGATTGCAGTTGTTCCACCAGATAGGGCTGCAAGGCTTTCTGGCGCTGGTCAAGGACTTCGTGGTTAGGCTGCCACGAGTAGTAGAGTTTAGCGAAGTCTGTTGTGAAGGTCGCCAAGGCGTGCGTGTCGATCACCTTGGTCTTGATTACTTGGACTTCATGCACTGTGTGGGTGTCGATGGCGGTCATATTCTTGTAGACGCCGAAGCTGGTGCTGCTGATCAACACCGCCCAGCAAAGTAGTGTAACCGGACGGCGCAAGCCGAGGTGCTTAACTTTGGGTGGCTTTGAGGCGGCTGGTTGCTTCTTGAACCAGCCTTTCTTTTGATTTTTGTCTTTACTCAAGGTTTGTTCACCTTGTCCTTTCTAATTTCGTAACAGCGGTAAAAGTCATCGTAAATATCGAGAAACCGTATGAATAAACGTTGCAGCGAGATTCGTTTGTATCCCTCGTAGTCGGTTTCGATATACTGACCAAGTTCACGGTCGTTGTTGAAATATTCTTCGGCCAAGTAACGTTCGCGGTCGAGGATATATTTGCGGTCTTCTGGGGCGAACACTTTGCCCTTGAGCCATCGATCAACGGCCACTTCATGCGCGACAGCGAGGCGATACTCGCGCCGGTGCCCGTATTCCATTTCCGGCATTCGATCAACGAAGCGGTCAAGAACGTGGCACAAGTCATCAGTATTGGGCAGGCGTTGTTTGAAGAACTTGATACGTTCCCACTCGCCTGACGCAAAGTCTAATTCTTTATTGCGTAGTGCGCGGTTGTCACCGAATTTGAGATCAACGTGCGCCTTTTGCAGCGCGTCGTCATAGGTGTTGGTGATGAGATCCATCCAGTCAAAGTAGCCGATACCATTTTGATCCATCGTCTTTACCTACTTCTTCACACGCCCAGCGCCGATCAGGTGGGCTTGCCAGTAGCTGGAATTCAAGTCAGCGTAGCCAAGTGGGTCACCGGCATTGTACATTTTCATGCCGCCGACATAGATCCCAACGTGGGTCACATAGTCGGCAGTGTCATAGGTTGAGTGGAAGAACACTAAGTCGCCGGGCTTGGCGTCTTTGATGTTCAGATGTGCCGTAGCGTCGTATTGTGCTTGTGCGGTGCGGGGAAGTTTGATCCCAGCTTTGCCGTAGCACCAACTAGTCAGCCCGGAACAGTCGAAGCCAGTTGATGGCGTTGAGCCACCGAAGACATAGCGTGTGCCTTGATACTTGAGTGCTTCGTCCATGATAGCTTGCACCGTTTTGTCGTCGAATTTCGCACCACCAGTGACCAGGTATTGCGAGATGACCGACACGTAGTACATGTTCCCATAGGCATAGCGCCAACTATCCTTAGCAACCGCGTTGGTGTAGGGGACTTTCTTGCCACCAGACTTCTCTTTGGCAAAAGACGTTGCCAACGCCAGCGTGTACTTTTTGCCGTGCTTAGCAACGTACTTAATAAAGCCGCCGCCGAAGTTGTAGCTTTGAATCGCGGTATTGAGATCTACACCGGCAGTCTTCATGTTTTTGAGTAGTGACGCGAAATACTTCACGCCTTGCTTGATGGACGCTTCGGTATCTAGCGTATTGACCGGCAGTCCTAGTGATTCACTAGCTTGCATCACATCGCCACCCTTGCCACCGGATTCAACCTGCATGATGGCAAGTATCACCATCACCTGGTCTGAAATGCCGAACTCCTTGCAATACTTTTCAACCGTCAGCTTGTGCTTGTAGACTTCAGCGGATAAGTTCATTGCATCGGCTGTGATCGCAGAGGCAGGCTGGTCTTCGTCATCGTCAGAGGCAATGACTGCAAAGAACAGACCGCCAATCAACAGTATTGGGAGTGCGGCAAGAGCTAACCAGCGCCAGAGCTTCATCGTTTCTTAAACCCCTTAGCCTTTTTGATCCGCTGTGGCTTTGGGTTGCGTGGCTTAGCTGGTTTTTCGGAAACGAGGGTCAGTGGCTTCTTCTGTTTCTCTGTTGGAGGGGCTGGTTCTTGGTGCGGTGTGATGGTGGGTTCTGCTTGCGGTTTCGTGACTGGACGCGGGGGACGAGTTGAAGTTGGCTTCGTTGCCGCACGCTTAGGCTGACCGCTGGCATCAGCTTGTTTGGGCTTCGGCTGGGTAGGCGTGACGGTTGTTGGCTTACGGGTTGACTCAGCCGGTGGCTTGGTAGCCGGTGGTTTTGGCTTTTCAGGATCTGACTTAGGCTTGATTGCGAGTTTGCGTTCTTGCATTTGCTTACGCCGTTGCTCGAGCTGCTTGTCACGTTCTTGCTGATTGGCCTCACGCCGCCCCTTGAAGCTGTCCTTCGCAGTTTCGGTGGCCTCCTTAGTCAGTTGCTTACCACGATGCAGACCATATAAAACGTTGGTCGGTGCGTCCTTCACCTGATCAAGGCCACGTTTGGTCTTGTCCTTGAGCTTGTTGCCGACATCAGATACATCGGCGAGTTTCTCACCCAGACGTTGGCTACGTGGCTTCTTGGGTTGTTGTGGTTTGGCAGCGTCCGCAGTCTGCTCGCGTTGCGTTCCTGTCGGGAACTGCGATGTTTGCGGCATTCCGCGACCTTTACCATAGCCTCGCGACAGGAAACGGCCTGCCATCGCGCCGCCCATTGCACTACCGACGAGCTGCCGAAGCATTCGGTTCCCACGGCGCGAAAAACGTTGAGCTCCTTGCTGGGCGTCAGAGCTGTGGAGCTGCATCATGCCCATCAGGTCGCCCAGCTTCATCCAGATACCGGCGAAGATAGTGACTTGCAGGAAGGCCACGAGGAAGAACGGCGAGGTTGCCGATAGACCATAGACCATTGCCGATAGCGAGAATGCCATCGTAATCACCAGTGTCACGCCAACTCGCGTCATGATCGTGTTGAAAAGTTTCATGATGTTTTGCTTCATCAAGCCGTTAAAGGACGGCAGCATGGCAAGCAAGAACGACACTGGTAGGAACGTCGCGTATATGATAAAGAGTATCTGGCTGAACAGCATCATTGCCGTTAGGAAGAAGACGAACAAGGTGATCGCAATGTTGAACAGGACAACAAAGGTCGTGGTGCCCAGCCGATTGATGGTCATGGTCGGCGAGAGGTTCTCGTTGTCATTGTCTTCAATTTCAGCTTTCACCACGTCAGTGCGGGTTTTACCCTTGTCGCCAAACGGGTCGGCCTTCATCAACGTGTTCACACGATCCTTGCCAACGTTATCAGCGTCGCTATCGCCGAATTGTAGAAGCGTCCACGGTTGCTTCACCTGAATCTCAAACAACGTGTCACGGATCGCATCGACGCCTGATTTATCGGTGGCGGTATCAGTCCCCATAATCATCTTGGAGCCAGTGTTAAGCGCACTGGTACTGATGTCAGAGCTGAACTCGTTGATCTTGCTCACGTAGTCTGGGGCATAGGCGATAAAGCTGGCTGACGTAATGAAGATCACCACAAAGTTCACGATTGCCGAGATAGCTTTCGAGGTTTCGCGCTTGATGATACCGGTATACGCGACGTAGATACCGACCACTAGCGTAATCATCAGGAGCATCCCGGGATAAAAGCCGTCAGTGGCGAAGCCATTTTTGGACACGCCAGCCAACAGCTGCATGTTCTTCCCAATCGCGTCAGATGTGTCTTTGATAAAGTCCAGCGAGTAGGCTTGCTGAATCAGGTAGCCCGCAGCGTTTGAGAGGTAGACCGAGAGTGTCCACAAGAAGTTGGTGATAGCATACAGGCCGTAGCTCACAGACTTACCGATACCATCGCCCCAATTCCAAGGCAGCCAGTCCCAAGACGTATCGACGAAGTAGTCGAGCTGGTAGTGCGACAATGGATACTTGGAATACTCGTTAGAGCCGCCAGACTGATCATCAACTAGCCCGGCAGCGTGTACCGGCTGACCGCCGGCAAGCACCAACACCAACATGAATGCCGCGACAACACCGAGGAACAGCAGTAGCCGTCGACGTTTAGCTTTCGTCATCAGCGATCACCTCCACGGGCTTCGGTGGCCGAGTGTCAAAGGCGTGGTGTAAGTGCTCAAAGATGTAGTCGAAGTGCAGCACGCCGACGTGCCCCCAGATGTCTTGGAAGAAACACTCCCCATTATCTAGTGACCGAAGCCGGTTTTGATTACCTTCGTCGTCGGCATCGAGGCCAAAGAAGTTGAGGGTGTTTTTGATTTCTGTGATGTCGGTACTGCGGAACGCGAATTTCTGGGCGATGTTGTTCTTCATCTTTTCATCGAGCAAGTCGTCCGCATTTTGAGTGACGAGGTAGACCCCGGCATTCATCGAACGACCTTCACGAATCAGCTTCATGGACAACGCCTTACCCTGTGCCACGTTCAAGAACGCCCAGGCTTCGTCCAAGTCCACAATCTTGAACTGGGCGCGGTCTTGGTGAATGAAGTCGATGGCGAACGTGCTGATTATCATGAGCATTGCCACCGACAGCATTTCCGCAGTGATATATTCTTCCTGCGTCTTGTCGGCGTCCGGTAGTACCAAGTCTGCGATTTGCACGATGTTGATTTTGCGGTCAAGCGCGATTGTCCGCCGCGCCGTTCCGTCAGAGAACAACAATGCCGCAAAATCATAGTCCGTAAAGGATTCGATATGATCGGCAATGTTGCGCGCAATAGGCGTGTCTTCGCGGCGGAGTTCATCAATGACTTTCAACAGTCCCGGTTCGGGCGCTTGCGTTACCGCACGAATCGCTTTGCGCAGCGTCGGGAAGCGATCAGCATCACGGCTTGAAATCCCCGTGAGGAAGGTCAGGGTATCAACGGCCAGCGATTCCGAATCCTTCAAGTTAGACAAGATGATATAAGGATCAAGCAGCCCACGGTTTTGTTCCTCACTGGTCAAGTTGACGATATTGATCTCGTTTTCCATAAAGTCTAAGTTCTCCGCCCAGCCGGTACGTTCCGACTTTGGATCAAGAATCAATGCCTGTGCCCCGTAAAGCACGGCGTAGTAGACGAGCAGATTGTTGGAGAAGGACTTACCACCACCCAAGCTACCGAGAAACGCAGCGGATAAGGCATTGGTAACAGTCCCTTTGATTCCTTGCGCCGCAATATCGGGTTGCAAGTAGACGTTGCGTCCGGTGTCCACGTTGTACCCGATGTAGATGCCTTCCTTTTCACCGAGTGATTGTGTTGCACCAAAGCCTAGTGAGGCGATGAAATCGCTGGTCACGTACTGGATATAGTCGTTGATGTAACGCTTGGAAGCTGGGATAAACTCACTGTGCAGCCCCAGCATATCGCCGAATGGTCGCACGAGTTTGATGTTGAGGCTGTCGTAGAAGTCGAGTAGCTGATCGGCGCGGCGCTTCATTTCGTCTTCGGATCGCCCGGCCACGCGAATGACGTAGCTGATCTTGTACATCGCGTCCTTCGTTTGATCAAGGTTGCTTTCAAGCTCATCGACTGAATCCAAGGCATCGCTGACGCCGCGTGTGGTCTCGTTGCCGGACTGATAAGCATGTTCGTCGAGGTCTTTCAACTCCTTCTTTTTGTTACGCACCTTAGTCAATGCCTTCTTGTTTGTCACGATCTCAACGTTCAAGCTAGTGTCGATTGGAAAGTCGAACTGGCTTTGTTGGAAATAAAAAATTTCACTGCCGGGAAACTCCAATTCACCAACAATGTCGGAAAGCGTCAGGTACGTCACGTAACTACTATCCAGTCCGTGGGTGATCTTGATCGAGCGTTGGTGCTGCTCAATCAGTGAGCGTGTTGGATTGATCAGGTCATATCGCTTGAGAATTGTGTCGCGCTTGGAATTCTTGCGGGGCAAGTGGTATTCATAGTCGTCGTAATCTTGCCCCGTCATGCCGTATAAGTGCTCCAACAAGTAGCCGAAGTCGTTCTTATCGAGCGGACGAACTTTGAACCGGCGACCAATTTTTTCGGCAAGGAACTTAGCGGACTTGGCGTAACGTTCCACCTCCGCATTGTTCATGGTGAAGAAGTCACCAGCAAACGTTGTGTTGAACTCGGCGAAGAAGTCCCGAATACCCAAGGACATATCCTTGAAGATGGACTTGGCGGTAACCTCAGCGTCGTTCAGCAACAGCTTAAAACCGATGAAGAAGCGGTAGTCCACTTGGTTGTCACCGACGTTTTCGGTCAATGCTTCCGCTTGGCCGTCGATGTGCTGGAAGGCGATGTCTTTCAGCGACCCCTTGACCAACTTCTTCGAGCGGTCGAGAGTGTCCCGAACACTGGCTTCGGTGGCGAGCTGCAATAAATGGAGCTTACCGTCACGGTTCTGGGAAATCAGTTGACGGAAGTTCTCATGGACTTGTTGCTTCTGTTCGGGTGACAGAAAACTGTAATTGTAAGGGACTAGTTCAAAATAGGCGAAACACTCCCCGTCAGTGTTCCAGACGAGATTGTCTTCGATATACTTAATTGGAAATTTCATTGTTGTACCTCCAAACGTAGGTCACAGCGGCGGTTTGTTTGGCCTTTTGCGACTTCACGGGCTTACCAGCATAGGTGAGCTTCGGAGTGATGGCGTAGTTAATCACCGACCGCAAGAATCCCATTGGCTTCTTGTTGTCGAAGGTCTTTTGGCTCATGAACCACGTTAACCCTGCAGGAATGCCAACGTACTTGAGAAATGCGCCGTCAATGAATGACAGAGGCGGTAAGTCGCCCAGCAGCATGACCGTAAACAGACTGACAATGAACCACGTCATTTGCGTAAACGTAATTGGAAATGGCAGTTGCAGGTCGTTGATGGCGTACAGCACTTTTTCCACCGACCAGATGCTGGTGTAGGATCTGACTTTCTTCATGTGCTCTCCTTTCGTGGTGAGATAAAAGGACTGACGCCTTTTGCAGCGCCAGCCCAGAGAGTTAGTCTAATAATTGGTAGATGCCGTAAGGTGTTTCAACGAAACCTCCTTCAATTTCGAGGTCACGTCCGACCTTGGCATAGTCGATATAGTTTTCGACTTGTGGCGGAATGTCGCCGAACCAGCCTTCGTCAGCCAGTTCTTCGGCCAACTCCGTCATGTTCGCAACGTGATAACAGGCGATGTCATCCTTGTGTGCAGCGAGTTCGATTACGTTGTCGTACCACTCGCCGATCAGCGCTTTGATGGCCGGATAAATCTCGGTACCTTTCAATGCTTCAACGGCTGCGGCAGCCTCGTTGATCTCACCAATCGCTGAATACTCACTAAAGACAACGGGGCCTTCGTAGTCCTGAACCATGTATTCTTCGTACTGGTCGTTCAGTCCTAGCTTTTCAGCGAGTTCTTCGTTGTTGATTGGTGGCGTGAACCAGGCGCCGATAATCTCGCCTTCGTTATACTTGCCAAGATTGGCAATAAATACTTTGATGTCGTCCATAGGCTAAGCCCCCATGACGCGATTGAACAGATTCAGCAACACGTCTTTAACCCCAGCGGTATTGAATACCAACCCCACGGCGATGATCGCAATGACCAAAAAGCCGATCAACTTGGAGAACTCGCGCTTGAAACCAAGGTAAACCCCGATAATGGCGATTGCCATCAGTACCAAGCTCTGTGCGTTGGAGGTGAACCAGTTAAACAAGTTTTGTCCGAAATTCATAATAATCATCCTTTGATTTTTAGTTTTGTGACCAGGGCTCCTTTCAAATATGCCGCTGTTTTGGCGCGGTCAGCGGCGACCGGATTGTGAGTGATAAATCAGAATAGTTCAGTTTGCGTAGCATGATGTTGCTTGATTCGGTCGTTAGCACGCCGCCAGTATTCTTCGCTAATTTCATAGCCGATGAAGTGGCGATCAGTATCCATTGCCGCAATTGCGGTAGTACCAGACCCTATACAGTTATCCAGCACAATCTCGCCGGGCTGGGTGTAAGTCTTGATGAGATAGGCAAAAAGATCGACGGGCTTTTGTGTCGGGTGCCAGCCGGTGCGATCAGACTTGTAGTTGAGCACGTCAGATGGGTAGTTTGTCCACTCTTGCGTATAGCTATCAGGCGCGTTCCACGGGTGCAGCTGGTTGGTCTTCTCATACTTGCGTGAGTTGACGGTTTTGTTATAGGGGAGCAGTCCTTGGGGGAAGTAGTTCATGCCTTTGGTGTCAGGGGAGTTACCAAAGTTGGCCGTGCCTGATTTTGAGAAGACGAGAATTTCCTCGAAGCGGGATAGCGGACGGTTCTTGGCGTTGACGAAGTTCGTGACGGTATTCTTGATCCAGACCCACTTGTAGCGATACAAGGCCGGGTTTGATTGCACTAAGTCCGCAGAGAAGCGTTCAGTTGCGGTGAGCACAATCGCGCCTTGCGGTTTAATGAGCCGCTCGTATTGACCCCAGAGGTATTCAAACGGGATTACCTTGTCCCAAGCGTTTGCTGTGGTCCCATACGGCAAGTCGCACAGGACCATGTCGATAGAGGCTGTCGGTAAGTCCGCCATGCCTTCCAGACACTCGCGATTATAGATAACGTCTAGTTCGATTGCGTTGATACTCCTTTAGTTGAATTTGTGACCATCACTCCTTTTTGAATTGCGATTGTTTTGCCACGGTCAATCGCGACCAAGTGGGTTAATCGAAAAACAGGTCTTCCACCGGCGACGTGAAAACCGGCCAGCCTGATTCTTCGGCGGTTTGATAAAGCAGCCGGCGCAGCTCGCCGTAGTTCAAGGCGCGCCCATCGCGGCCTATCAGAGCTGCCGGGTGTTCTTGTTGCTGGTGCCGCCAAGCGATGTAGTCTTGTGCCGTGAAGCCCAAACTGTTCATGTCGCAGATACGCCGGTACTGCCTGTGCTCGACAACGCCGACCAGTGCTGATTCGTAGACGTAGACGTTCAGCACGCAGTCATTGAATCGCTTGCCGCGCAGTTGGTGGGAAGCCAGCACGTCATTGATCAAACATGTCACCTCCTAGTTCATCGCTACCAACGGTTTGCTGCTCAATCAGCTTGAGATGTTTGTCGGTCAGTTCGGCGTCTTTAATCATGAGCTGCAAGTCGGTGGTGCCGAAGTAGTTGTCAATTTCCTTGATGACCTTGAGCGTAGGCATCACTTGTTTTTGGAGCCACGCCTTGGTTTTGTTCAGGTCAAAGGGCTGGGGTGCCGTGGTCAATCGAATTGGCTGGCGGCCTTGGCCGATGAAGTATGCCCAGCGTTCGTTGAGCGGCCACTTCAAACGGCTTTTGTCCGCTACCTCATCAACGAACCGCATATAGCGGGTGACGATGCCGAACGCGACTTTTTCGACGTCACGGGTAATCAGCATGTTCTCAATCGCCTTAATCGCCCGCTCGTTTTTCAAACGAATTTCAAACCGGTTGATGATCGGGGTGTCGGCAATCGAGATACCACGTTTAGCCGCTTGTTCAGCCGCCTTTTCGTAGATGCAAAAGTACACGTCACTTTTCATCGTGCCGACGTATAGCGTATTGCCTCGGCCAACCTCGTCGAGATCCACGAGCTTTCCTGATTGCAGCCCTTGGAACGACCGCATGACGGAAATGCACTCATTGTTCAGGCACTTATCGACCAGTTCTGGAATGCTTAACAGGCCAACCATGTCGTTAATTGCAATATCGACCCGCTTGAAAATGCCACCAGCTTCATCGACCCGAAGGAAGTAGTCGTACCAGTTCTCACCGTGACTAAGCAGAATACCTTCAAACTCCCTGCAGCCTTGGCCTTTCATTTCAACCAACGTGCCGAGATTGGAGCCAACCGGCGCGACCATGACCTGAATGTTAGAGAAGATATACATGGCCGAATAGCCGTAGAAGCCGTGTTCTTCAAATATCAGGTGTTTTGGGGTCAGGCCGAGAATCTTAGTGATCACGGCTTTGGCGTCATGGGTCGGGAACCGCACACGCATGTAGTCAAACATTAGCGTCAGTTCTGGTTCGTCGTTCCAGTTCTTGAGCAGCCGGTCGATTTCCATTTGCAGCGACGCGCTAGGGTTAGTCTTACCGTTTTCCACTTGGACGTAATGCATCCTTGTGACACCTAAGCGTCGAGCGACTTGAGCTTGCGTCAGTCGTAATTGTTTGCGCTGTAGCTTAACTTGTTCATACCAAGAAACCATATTTTAGCCTCCTTAGATTTTTGGACAAAAAAAAGATGGATGCGGGGTGCAATCCATCTTTTTGTAACTATTCAATTTAAGCCTGTCGTATCAGGCTTTCTACCTTCTGTTCAGGCACAGACGTTGTATTTAATACCCCCCTGTTAGAGTACTGGGGGTAAGCGGTCGGCTGGCGCCGACCGCTGCCACTCACGCTTGCGGCTTTCGCGCTGCACGCCGCGCGTGGCGGCAGTGAGCCACAAAGGAGGCCTATTTGAAACTTTGTTAGGCAGGTTGGGCTATTCTTGCCTCTCAAAAATGAAGTATCATTAAGGCAAAGAATGTATCTACTTTGGGGGAATTGCTGTGCCATTTCGTGAGAAAAAGTTGTTTCGTAGAATCCCGAGTTCTGATCTAAACCAGATATTGAAAAAAATCGAGGGAATTAAGCAAATATATGGCGAATATCAGAAGACTTTGATTCATTTTCATTCGCCGGCGTCGCATGATTATCGATTTGTCGACAATTCTAAATATTTGCGACAAGATCAGGCGCGGAGATTGTTTACAAGTTTCGATCAACAGGAGATAGATAAGATTGCTACTGATTTTGGATTATTCAACTTTCCGCGGATTACTCCTGACTATTTAAAGAAGATGGTAGACAACAATCCACTGTTCGAGACAGTCAAGGAACTTGAGGCCTACCTATTGATAGCGATGAAACTGTATCTGGAATCAGTCAAAGTGGCTGTCATCACAGATCACAACACGATAGATGGCTATTATCGGCTTAAAGATGCTATTAGCATTCTAAAAAATGTTTTCCAAATAGGTCAGTTCCGCAATTGATTTTTGGTGTTGAAATTTCGTGTGGAGATTCATTGCACGTCGTTGGTATTGCAGATAATTCTACTAAGAGTAAACGAAGAGTGGCAAAATTTATCGCCGATAATATTTTAAGTGTTAAGTCTGGAACATATTTGACCTCTTGGGAAGTGATTGAATGGTTTCGAGAAAGGGGATTTATCTCGTATGTGGCACACATCAATACTTCCGACGTATTCAAGTCTGACTACGGAAGTGGTGCATATAAAGAACGCCTCTTTTCTGTTAAAAACATGCAGGTAGTCGGTATTTCTAATGTTCTAACTAAGCAGGCCACCTTGCAGCGCCTGCACAATCACAAGGTAGAGGAACCCGCTGTGTTCCTGGACGAAGATTCACATAGTCTTGATGAGTTGGCTACTAATACTTTCTGGGTTAAAGGACAAGAACCGGATTTTAATATGCTGCGAAATGCAATTGAAGATTCAGATATATCGCTAAAATTTGATCGCCCAGAGTTGCCTAGTGTATTTATAAAAAGTGTCTCGATAGACGGAGATGGCTTTCTTGGAAAAGGAGGAAGTCCATTTTCGGTTTCATTTTCAACGGCGTTGAATTGTATTATTGGCGGGAGAGGAACGGGAAAGAGCACACTGTTGGATTGTGTCAGTTTTGTTTTGTCTCAGCATGTGCGTGATCTTGCACAACTAAAGAATATCTGCAAACAAGGTAGAATTTCGTTAACATTATCAGTTGATGGAAAGGTTTATTACGTTGTCTTTAACCCGGCCATAGAGGGAGTTCGTGAAGATGCATTTATCCGCGGCTATCTATTTGGTGAGGAGCATCAGCTTCAATATTCAGATCGAATGGAAGATCAATTTGATGAAGAAAAGATCACTAAAGCGACCCAAGGAAAAATTCAGATATTTTCCCTACACGATGATGCTATATTTGAGGTGAGTGAAAAAAAGAAGTTCTTCAATCGTGTTTTTCGTTCGTCATACTCTGTGAACGAACTAGTAAAGAAGGCATCAGATCGACACATTACGTCATTCATTGAAAGCCAACTAAATTCGACATCTATGAAGGTTAGCAAGATTCGAACGGCCACTATTGAAAACGATAAGCAATTACGAGAGCAGGCAGGTCGAGTAAAAACGACGTTGAAAAACCATAAAGCAGCCATAGTTGAGAAAATTGCGCGCATCAATTCTGAATCTAATCGGGTTCGCGTAACATACACACAAAAGCCGCTCAGCTCGCAATATTTTGATTGGTCAAGACAATTCGATCCAGATCTGTTTAAGACCTCTAAACGCTGGTTTCAAAATTACAACATTGACGCTGATGGATTGATGGATTTATTTGACAAAGGTTCAGATGAGTTTGGGATAATAGGTCTTTACCTGTTAGTCAGAAATGAGGATGTTGAAAAACTTGGCCCGTTATTGTTGAGCCTTACGACTCCCGTCGGCACACGAGAGATTGATAACTCAATCAAGGAAATTACGACCGAAAATATTAAAGAGGTACTCGGAAAAATTAAGGACAAGATTGTCAGGCCAACAAGATTTCATATTTATGATTTGCTGAATCAATATTACAGAAGTGTTGATCAATTTGACCTGGAGTTTGACATCAATAGCTCTGAAAATGATAGCCAAACTACGGTATTCAAGTCTATTTCCGAAATTTCATTGGGTCAAAAAGTAGTAGCGTTATTAGACTTTATTTTCATGTTTGGTGCGGTTAGTGGTGATGTAACGCCACTTCTTCTGGATCAACCGGAGGATAATCTCGATAGTACGTATATATACCGACATTTGGTTGAATCATTGCGTAGACAAAAAGATCATCGCCAGGTTCTAATCGTTACCCACAATTCAACGATTGTGACAAATTCCAAGCCAGAGCAAGTGATATCGTTAAAATCGGATAACAAACATGGATGGGTTGAAAATACTGGCTATCCGACCGAAGCAGAAGTTGTCTTACAAATTGTTAATTTGCTTGAAGGGGGAGTAGCCTCGTTCAAACACAAGGAATTTGTATATAGCCCGATTATTGGAAGCGTTAGCAATGGTGCGCCCAGTCATGGTAAGTGAGAACCATGCCGTCGGCAGAAATATCAGCCGTGAACCAGAAGTACACGGGTTTGCCTGATACGGTGCGGTCAGCGGTAAGCTCCAGCCAGTGATCACCTGCTTCCCATGGCTCGATGTAATCGCAAAGCTCCATCAAGGCGTCTTCCGCGTCACTCATTGTCCCAGCTTTGATTGTATTGGCGTAATCTTCTGTAAATTGCATCTTGTTTCTATATTGTGGTGTAATCATTCTTCATCACCTTCATCTGCGACGTTGGTGTAAGTCATGATCAAGCCACCGTCGTCGCCAGTAGTGACGTTGAACCAAAAGCGTTTCGGAAAACGATCGGCGGTCAGTCCGCCGGGAGCGCCCATCCAGATCCGTGAATCCGGGTACTCATGGGCGTGCATTGCCATCCATTGCAGCTGGTCTTCCGCGTCTTCGTCAGACTGGAAGGGCACGTTCTCGTGAAAGTCGTTGAGGAATTGCGATCGGTTTTCGATTTTGACATCAGTGCTCATTTGGCACCTCCTGTTCTGTTGGGGTTGCGGGTACGGTATTGGCTGCGGCACCAATTTCGGTGAGGAAATCATAGCCGCGAGGTACTAGCGGTGTGTAAAATTCGGAGATTACGCTGCCGCCAGTGTCCACATAGCCGCGTCCCTTGATTGGTTTTTGGAAAAAATCTTTATTGGTTTCGCCGAACATCATGGAATAGCCTAGCTCACTCATGCGCCCAAGCGCCACGCGAAACATAAACTGATCTCTTATCCCGTCGCCGAGATATTTGGCGTCGGGGCGTTGGCAGGCCAACACGAGAAAGAATCCAGCTTGGCGACCAAGCATGACAATCTGCTTGAGTTTGGACATGACTTGCATGGCATCGCGGCCAAGCATATCCATAAAGGCCACGTATTCATCAAAAATTAGGAAATGGGCGGGTAGTCCAAGATAGGCGTAGTTCTCGCCGGTCTTGTACCCGTCCATTTGTTTCATTTTGTCGTTGCGCGCCATCATGTCCTGATAGAAGGTTTCAAGTGCACCGAGCATGGCTTCCTTCTTGGCGAAGACTCCAGGCATCACGTCAGCTAGATCGGCTAAGTCTGCATTTTTCGGGTCAAGAATGGTGAGCTGGGCACCGTCTTTCAGCAGGGCTTCAATCAGCGTCAAAATGAAGTAGGTTTTCCCACCACCAGTCCCACCAGCGATTAACATGTGGGGCAGTGCGTCGTAGTGCCAAGCCACAGTTTCCATGAGCTGCATGGAGCCATGTTCACAGGTCACGTCAGCGATGGTAATACGCTTGCCAATGGTGTCGTAAAGCAAGGTGTACTCGACATAAGAATCGTGCAAGATCTTGTCGACCAGTTCACAGTAAAGACCAGCCTCTAACTTCTTTTCCAAGTGCAGGAGCTGATCTTGATAGGAAGACATGACGATTTCAACAGAAACGTGGATCAGCCCGTCTTTGAGCCGGTAGTAGATTTTGGGAAAGTGCGAGATTTTCTCTTTGGTGTGTGTTGAGCCTAAGTCCTTGAAGAAACTCTCACTGTTGGACTGGTCAGTTTGGTACCACTTGTTCTCCATGATCATGCGGGCGAGCTTCTGGCGGTGTTCCATCTGCTTGTAAGAATCCGCAAACCAAGTTCGGTATGCCCACAGTCCAGCACCAAAGAGTAGTGCTGTGCATAAACTGTTAATAATCAGCGGCAGCCATGACCAAGGCAAGGCCACCACGTCCGGCCAATTAAAGAATTTCCAGTTGATTTGTTTTAGCAGCGGCCAATAGGCAATGGCGGCTCCAGTTACCCACAAGCAAACCGCAACGGTCATCGCCGTGTTGTAGAGCAGGTTGCGTTGACGCAGATAGACCCGTGTACCGCGATACGTAAATTTCATTCGTCAATATTTACGCCGTCGTAGCCAATTACAAGTCCAAGTGGGCTACTTGAAACGTTGAAACTAAAGCGCGCGCCTTGGAGATAGGCGTCGGGTTTCGCACACTGCTCGCTGGCTAAAATTAAATCACAAGCATTCATGCCAGCTTGAACCGCGTGATTAGCTGCGTCGATTAAGTTGATGATGACGTCACCGGTGGGTGATGCACCGTTGTCAAAATCAGCGATGTGTTCGTAGTGAAGTTGAAAGTCGTCCAAGTTGACGAGGGTTACTTGATCATTCATAAAAATTCTCCTTTGGGCGTTACTTGACGCCAATGTATTTGATAGATGGTTGTCGGTCTTCGGTGTCGATATTGAAGCTGAACTCTTTGGATTCATGATCGCGGGTACACTCGCCGTCTACCCAAATAGAAAACGGTTCGCCAGCAGTTGCCTGTTCAGCAGCCATCAGCACCATGTCGATCAAAGCGTCCGGGCTAGGATCATGGAAGTCAGGGTCAACTAGCGCGGGATAGTCTTCCAAAAAGCCGTCAATACTTAGTGCTTGTGCCATGTCATCAGTCCTTTCATTCATCGCTGACGCCCAGATACGAGAGCCGCAAGCCATCTTCACCTTCGTATGAAGTGAACGAGAACAACTTATTCATGCCGTCGTTGGTCTGTTCGCTGTCGATATGCAGGTGTTGGTAGGATTCGGGGCTGTCTTCCATGAGTTCCACCATGTCTTGCAGGATCTCGTCTGGGTCAAGGCGGTAGTCGTTGCCGATTTCTTCGTTATAGTCGTCGATGAACACTTCACGACCAACTACGGTAAATGTGGAAGTCATCATCAGGGATCAACTCCTTTCGTTAGTGACAAGTAACCGCCGCAGCGGGCGGCGCGCGCGAGGAGTGGGGCAATGAGCTATTTCTTGTCATTGTTGTTTGGCTTCTCCTGCGGCTTGACCGGTGCGGTAGCAATCACGAGATCCTTGGCTTTCATGTACCACGAAGTTTCA
>NZ_RHOH01000019.1 GCF_003946115.1 Lacticaseibacillus daqingensis
CGCCGACCTTGGGCAATTTCTTCGCCGAGTGGTGTCAAAAACTTCGCATTACTTGGTAAAGCTATATGCCGTCTTCACTATCGTCAAAATAGCACCATAATAGAGGAGCTTACTGATGAACGAAGCGGGGAAAAAAGAATTCCCAAAATTGCAAGAACAAGTTAGCCGGGGTGTTGAGACACTCCCAAGAACAGTCTGTTATCTTATGAGTGGTTCATTGTTTAGCTTACGTGTTGTGCTGAACGCCGAGTTGTAATCTGACGGTTTGGATGACGCCGGTTTATTGATTTAGCGGCATTCTTGATGCGATTGAAACGATTGAATTCGGCTGAATTTGGATGAAGTGGTACTGAATTGGCACGCGAATATACTTGGTTGGTCGTCACTGGTTGGCGGCCTTTTTAATGCGTAGCTTGCCATAGATTTAATCCTTCCAAGGCAAGCGACATCAAAGGCTGGTATTTGAGTAAGAATGCGGTGTATTTTGTAAAGGTCTCTTTAATTCTACCTGAACGCGTATCGTCAACTAAGCTGCTCTTAGTCGTTTGATCTGATTTTTGAACTTCAATGGATTCAATCTTTGAAATCAGCGCAATTATTTCTTGAGATGGATCGTTAATATTGATTGTTGCGTAATCACCGAGCGTGTTTACAGGAGCACCGCCGTTATTGGTGATGTTCACAGTAGTCTGTTTTGCAAGCTTGGGTTCTTCAAATTCGCCGGTAGCTTCCCAAATATATCCTTTATTGGTGACCGTAACTTTTGCAGGTTCTTCAAAAGTCACATCGAGGTTGTAATCTGTCTCGAGACTGCCGTTTGAAACCAATCCGGATGCTTTCATGAAGCGTAATGCGTGCACTTCATCTTTCGTAAGAGATCGAGTCACTTCTCCGTCATCAATTTCATGCATCAGACGAATTCCGGTTAATCGTACAAGAAATCGGTTACCTTTGTCTGACAACACTGGATAACTGTCCGGATCGATAAAAGGGGCCCCACTCTTGGTAATAATCACCTTCGATCCGGAAATCAACCCTTGATCAACAAATAAGTTGAATCTTTTGCCCTCTTTACTGGGAATTCCTCCCTCATTTAATCGCTTTTTTTTAACATAAAGTAACAGTTCTTCATCTGAAATCAATTTTGTTCACTCTCCGTTTCAAATTGTTCCTCTAATTTACGGTAGTTTGGCTTGTGGGACATATCGGGATGCAAGGTAAAAACAACCGTAGAAAATTTTTCTTTGAATCCAAGTATACGTTTCTTGGCTACATGCATTCCAAACATTATCTTAGACGGGAATTGTTCTTCTGAAGAAAAAATATCAAAACAAGTCTGACTATGAGCCTTGAACACACCGTAACCATTCTCTGGAACATTTGCTTGAATTGCCATTCCATTTTTACTGTATGCAACAATACGATTCCCTGACAACCCATTCACCACGTTCATGTTTGCTTGAACTAGGAACTGGTAATCAATCTTGCGAGTTTTGGGATCGACAAATCCCAAATCAAAGAAACCGACATCATGCGGAGACGTATTAATTATCACGAATGTGAAGTGATACGTACCTTCATCATTCACTATTGTTCTACCATCTTCTAAGATGATAAAGTCAATCCATTCACCAGCACAAGTTACGTAGGATGTTAGTGAGATTCTATTTGATCGAAAAACTAACCATGAGAGAAACAAGGACAGCGCGGATATTATTAAGGGTATATTATTCAAAAAGTTTTGAAAGAATTTCATGATTAATCCTATTCTCTCGTTGCGTCTTGATAGAGCTTAGCCAGTCTTGATATTCTTTCGGAGTCGGTCGGATCAGTCAGTCCGTATAGCGAGTCAACATATTTATCTGTACGTTGGTGAATTTTTCTTAGGCTTTCCGGCATGTAATCAGGGTTATACAGATCCGCTAACGAATCGCCATTCTTTTCAAATTCTCGGCGACTAGCAAGTATTAAGTCCCCGTATTTTTCAAGATATTGGTTCTGTTTTTCGGTTAACAGCGGCAACACCATAGTATTGTATACCATTGTGTTAGAGTACCGGAAATCAGCCTTCAGTCGACCACCAACCGTCTTTAACCAAGCAACATGCATCTTAGAGCTTAGTAGTGCGAGCAACCCCGTCGTTGCATCTATTACTTGATATGTTTCCTCGGAAGCGATTGTATTTGAATCGCCAAATCCTATTGGAAGATACTCACGTCGTCCGGAAGAAACTCTCGGCAAGATGAGTATATTTGAGTGCGCATAAGTATCCTTTTGCCAGGTAGTGGGGAAATTTGATAAGCGAGTTGTATCCTTTCCACCCTGAGACTTCCGAAAAGTCGAAACCTCGTGAATCTTCTTGGTTATAATCGGAATTTTTAAAATGCTAATAGGCGCATCGTTCAAATACAGAATATAACGATCCAGGTGGTTCAGAATTTCTTTTGCACCAACGAATTTTTTAATGAATGGCAGCAACTCGGGCTGCTTGTTTACGATATCATCTCGTTCTGCCTTAGAAAGAATATAGAATCCGCCGTCTTTGGGTGAGCTTCCTATTTTCATAGGTGGTAAGTCACTTATTTGCTTTGAACGTGCCTTCAGTTTTATAGGCTGTCCAGGCACAAGATATTCGTTGATTACCTTTGCATTTTTCTCAACCGGATCCGAAGTGAGTGTATCATATGTGAAAAGCTTGGCGTTTTCGATATTCCTTGCAAGTCCAACAATGACTACATATACATTTGCTCCATTGTTATCCCATGCAAAAGTTTGATGTGCAAATTTGATTTTAATACCCTCATCAAGAATCGCAGAAAGAAGTGTTCGAGCCTGTATTCCTTGTGCTAATGAATTTGTCGACACCATACCGGACTGAGTTTGCTGATGAATCTTCATGTACTCGCTGGTCTTAATGTACCAGCCAGCAACAAAGTCAAGCGATTTGATTCCTTTGATACCAGATCCGACTTTTTCGAGCTGAGTCTTCTGCGCATCGGATAACAGCTTAGACCCAAGAAATGGAGGATTTCCAAAAATATAATCAAATTCTGGAGTAACTTTAGGCGAGTTTATTTCTTGCCAATCAGTGGTCAAGGCATTAGCCTCAATTACATTCGCACCCGCATGTAGCGGAATACGCCGAACCAGCTCACCAAACAATTCGCTTGCCTCAACGTTCATCAAATGATCCATCAACCACATGCCAACCCGTGCGATAGAGACAGCATAGGGTTGTATTTCAATGCCATAAAATTGGCTTACTTCAACTTTGATATTTGTAGAAACAAAATCATAGGGCATCTGAAAGCCGCGTTGAAATTCATCTTTCATCAACGTATCGAGGATTTCATGTTCTAATCGGCGCAATTCTCGATAGGCGACAATCAAAAAATTACCTGAGCCACACGCAGGATCAAGAAACTTCAAACCTAATATTTTTGCATGAAGACGACTCAACGCCTTCGTTCTCGCTCCGCCCGCGTATGCTGTATGCCGTGCAACATCCAATTCGTGGCGCAGATCATTCATGAACAGTGAATCAATTACCTTGAGGATATTCTTCTCCGAGGTAAAGTGTGCGCCTAGGTCATGTCGTTTCTCTGGATCCAATGCGCCCTCAAACATTGAGCCAAAGATAACCGGACTAATAACTGACCAGTCTTGATGCGAGGCATCAATCAACGATTGACGAACGTCTGCGTTAAATGTAAGTCCTAAATCAGTTGTGAATTTAGCAATGTCTAACGCAAACAAACCACCATTGATGTATCCAAACTCACGCTTCTGGCCAATCCAATCGTGGTCGCTAGTATTAAGCTGGCGGAACAATACCGTCAACTTCGATAGCAAATCGCTACCATCTTCGGCTGTGTTCTCTAAAAATTCCTGAAAGACACCGTTACGTTCAAAGATGCTGGTATCGTCAGCAAAGAGGCAGAAAACAATTCGAGTCATCAGCAGACTAGCCGCGTTAGGCTGAACTCCAACATCCAAGATATGCCTGTAAATTGTTGAGATTTTACCAGCGGCTTTTGCATTGACGACAGCTTGGTCTTCTTGCAGCTTCTGTTCATAGCCAAGCAGGAATGAGAACTCATCAATGTCTTTGACAAAGTCTTGCAGTGTCGTCGTCCAAACATCCTTCGTCGCTGGATCACGTAAATAAAAGTGTTCAAAATCACACGCCAAAATGTACTTGGGCTTGTTCGCATCGTCGAGCGCGTATGCATAGCGGGCTGCTTGTTCGTATCCAGCATTAGGATTGTCGACAATCTTCACGCCTTGAGATTCCATTTCAATAATCAGCAGTTTTGGTAGTAGCGAGTCAATCCGCTTATCGTGTCCGTCAATTTTTACTCGCCATTCATATCCAGCACGACTAACAGAACGTGAGATTCCAAAAACCTCATAAAAATCGGCCATAAATTCACGATCATGCTGCCGTTCGGTCACATGTCCCTGTTCCACTAAGGGAAGCCAGTTCTTTTGAAACGTTAGTGCCCGCTGTAATAATGCATTCTTTTCCATTTTCCATACCCCAATACTCTGGTTTGATATTGCTGATGAACTGTCTGCGCAAAAAAGCCAGCGAATGCTCAAGATGGTTTTACCATCTCTCCTAATCCCTGGCCTCAAGCGTCTGCCAAACAGGGACGCCGTAATCGTAAGTTTATGACGTTGGTGCCGTCAATCAAATTAAGCTAGATTTTATGCCATGCTCGCTGGGCCAATCGTCAGGTTGAGCGGACGACCCAGCGCATTGGCAAGCTTGGTTAACGTATCGATGGAAGTGTTGTTACCATTTTCAATACGAACGATTGTTGTCTTAGGAACACCGGACTTGTCCGCCAGCTTCTGTTGGGATAAACCAGCTTCCTCGCGCGCTTCGAGCAGCGCCATTGCACTTGCCATTTTGTTTTTTTCTTCATTGTAGACTTCACGGTACGAGGAATCTTTCATCATTTCCGCGAAGTAGGCGTCGAGATCACCGGTGTGTTCCATCGTGAATTCGTGCATGTCTTTACTCATTTGTCGTCTTCCTCCTTGTAGGTTTGATAGAACTCAGCTCGTAGGTCGATTGCATGATCAATTTCTCGCTGTGGCGTCTTGTTTGTCTTCTTCGAGAAGCCGTGGGTGATGACATAATCACTGCCAGATACGTGAAAATACAAACCGCGCTGATAGGTTTTTCCTTGCCGCGAACGCAACTCATATAAATTGGTTGTGAGTTTCTTGACCAGCAACCGTTGAGCTGCTTCTTGTAAGCCAAGTTCTTCCGTAGTATGGATGGCTAACTGTAATTTTGCTCGTTCCTTGAGGGGCAGCGAATCAAGAAATTCAATGAATTCCATGTGGCCGTTCGGCCGCTTGTAAGGTCTAAACTTTGGGTTTTCCATAATTAGATTGTACCATATATTGAACCGATTAACAAATATGTGACCGCGTTATAGCAAATCAGATTATATACTGGAAATCTCAAGAATGCTATTTTTGACTGTCGATGATCGATTCACGAGTTTCCTTTTCCATCTTGTCGAGGTACTCGGTTACATAGCGCCGATCAAGCAAGTGCGCGACGTCACGGAAATGGTCGTTAGTCCACATGTACATCTGAATGATTTGATCTAGAGTAGCACGCTCCAGCTTCTCATCTCCGGCTTTGCGGGCCAGTTCTGCCTCCGCAAACATCTTTTGAACCATTTCGACGTGATCGACCAAACCGTTAACGGAATGGTCTTGGTGTTCAAGCTTCTCTGACTGCCAGCTGCGCCAGTCGGCATCGTTGAGATACAAGTCGTTAGGCGTCACTTGCAACGCCTCACACAGCTGCATAATCGCTTTAGCAGACGGTGCCGAAATTGCCCGCTCAAACTTAGACACGCTTTGCTCAATGCTACCCATTGCATCAGCAAGGTCTTTTTGCGTCATGCCGCGTTCCATACGAATACGCTTAATATTTCTAGCGAGCTTCTTGTCGATACCTTCTTCACTTTTTCCGAACATGAGTTGATTTCTCCTTTTTGTAGCCTTACTTGAAGCTTAATGAAACCCATTGAAAGTGTCAAGGAATAATTAAACGAAACCTGTTTGTAACTTACCTAAAAAGGTTGATAAGTTTCTTGGAGGATGGTATGATTCAGCCATAGCAGATTATAAACCCATACCTGTTAAATTCAAACCAAAAGAGGTGATTATATGTTAGTCGATAAGAAGATGCTCATGCAGCTAGGATTTTCCGGTTACAAAGCCGGACAGATTATCCATCAATGCAAGCTAAACCTGGTTGCAGACGGTCATTGCTTCTATGCAAACCGCAAGTGCGGCCAAGTCCCACTCCACGCCATCGTCAGTCTGTTAGGCTTCAATCCATTTGAAGATCTGGCAATGGTCACGTAACACCACGCCGCCGCGCGCGGCGTGCAGCGCGAAAGCCGCTAGCGCGAGCGGCGGCGGTCGGCGTTAGCCGGCCGCCCAAGCCCCCGTATTCTAACAGGGGGGCACAAAATGACAACAACAATCCGAAACGAGGCAGAAAACACAGGCGATTCACCGCTATGCACGGCAATCGGCTGTTCGCAGACGGCGAAATCAGAGCACACGAGGTGAGCAATGGACAAAACAATGATGAATGGCCGTGATCATACTGGACACGGCTGGTTGGTGGAATTTCGCCAACAGATGACTGATGCCGGTATCAGTCAAACGCAACTTGCGGCGCAATTAGGCATGACGCGCTCCTATGTCAATCGGCTGTTAAATGGACGCGCTACGTTAACCGAAGAAATGCAACGACGCCTAGGCCACGCGCTCCTTGGCCTGACCAATCGTGATTCGATGTTTATCTTAGTCGATTACGTGCGGGTGCGGTTCAATACGCAAGACGCCGAGTATGTGTTCAAGAAGCTGTTGCCAATGAACAGGGACTTCTTTTCCTTAACTGAAAAGGCATTTTATGGGTTCGACTACACGATTCAGCGTGGCGATATTTCAATCATGAGTACCCGCGTGGGCGGCCCGAATGCCTATCTGGGAACAATGATTGAGATGCACGGCTCTGGTTGCCGTCAATTAGAAGCAGTGCTTGTCCGAGATGGGCTGACTTGGTTCGACTTTTTTCAGGCCTGCGATGACCTAACTGGAATCTACAAACGGGTTGACTTCGCCATCAATGATACCGTCGGGATTATCGACATTCCCCACCTGATTCAAAAAGTCGAAAAAGAAGAACTAGTGAGCTTGTTCAAGAGTAAAGGCGCAATCGAAACCATTAAGAAAGGCCGCGTCGGAAAAACCGTTCAATTCGGTTCACCACAAAGTTTGGTGCAAATGATTGGCTATCAAAAGGACATCGAGCAATATTTCAAAAACAAAATCGACTATCCAGAGGATTCTCCAATCCTCAACCGGTTTGAAGTCCGACTTCGCGACCAGCGTGCTCAAAAAGCCATGAAGGAACTGCTGGCCTGCCAAGACGCCGAAACGGTCGTCTTCGGGATCATTAACCATTACTTGCGGGTCGTAACGCCACAAGGCTCAAAGAAATTAGCCGATTGTCCACTAGATCCAGACTGGCAAACTTTTATCGGCGATAACCGTAATCGCTTGAAACTAGCAATGCGGCCAGAACCAATCACGATGGACAGCGTGCTGAACTGGCTGACCAAGCAAGTCGCGCCCAGTCTGAAAATGGTTCAGCAAGTAGATTCACTCAATGGTACTGACATGATCGCGGATATGATTAACGAGGCTGAATTATCGCCGCAACAGAAGACGTTACTCAAGGAGGTATTTGAACAAGCGCAACATGAAGACGAAAAAAAACAAAGCAACGAATGAACGTGATTGCACGCACCCGATACTTTGCCCTAGACAAGCCAAGTATATCATGGTCAACGACCAAAGCAAGCGTGCCTTCAATTATTTGGAGGTATGAAATGAGCATTACCCAAGCACCTAATGGCACCTATGTTGTCAGTGTCTCCTTTGGCACTGATCCTGTCACTGGCAAGCGCCGCCGCAAGAAGAAGCAAGGCATTCATTCAATGGCGGCTGCCCGCGAAGTTGAAAAGGAGATAATGCGCACTAGCGTCGACCGACTGTTCAACCAAGAAACCGTCACCTTCGACGAATTGTTCGAGCGTTACGTGAACCGCGTTAAGATCCACATTAAGCCGTCCTACTTGCAGTCACAGCGCGCCGTGTACAAGCGCTATATCCAGACGTTCTTCGTCAATGCCGATATTAAGCGCCTCACCAGCGAGCATATCCGTGACTTTCAAGAATGGCTCACCGAAGAACGCGATTTGAGCAATAACACCAACAACAAGACCTTGATTGAGTTGAAGCTGATCCTAGATGTTGCCGTCGAGGAGAAAGTGATTGTCGAAAATCCTTGTATTGGTGTGAAGAAGCTTAAAATCGAACGCAAGAAAATGGAGTTCTACACGCCAGATGAATTTCACGCGTTTACCAAGTTAATTCATCTGCCGGAAGAATTCGACTGGTACGTGTTGTTCTCGTTGCTGTTCTTCTCTGGCCTGCGGGTCGGCGAACTTTGCGCGTTAGACTGGTCGGATCTCGACTTCAAACGCAAAGAGCTGACTGTCAGCAAATCTGTGTTCCGACGCGGCGGCGTGGATATCATTACGCCACCAAAGTCTAAGGCCAGCAACCGCCGCATCAGCCTCAACCAAGGCATGATCGCCTTGCTCCTGCAATGGCGTGAACAGCAACAAGAACTCTTTAAGCACGACTTAGCCCTTGACTGGAGCGAAGATACGCCGATGTTCCAAGCAACGCTGATACGCCGCAACAAGCACACGATCCGCATGCGCTACAAACGTATCTGCAAGCGTGATCCCACGATGAAGCAGATTCGGATTCACGATTTCCGGCACTCACACGTCGCCTTGCTGATCGATCAAGAAACAGAGTACACGATCATAAAGGAACGACTGGGGCATGCCAGCATCGTCACAACGATTGACACTTATGGGCATCTTTTCCCAAACAAGCAACGTGAAACGGCCGATGCCCTCGATAAATTCTTCTAAAAGAAAGGTTTGATCACATGAAATTTCGAACACGTTTGCCGCTAAAACCGGCGGTCTGATTTTTCGAACTGGTACTGCACTGGTACTGGAAGGCCGATTTCGACCCAAACAAGCGTTTGAAAGCAACAAAAAACCGCAACCTCGAAAGGCTGCGGAACGCTGATATATCAACGTTTATGAAGGAGAGTACGAGATTCGAACTCGTGCGCCGGTATTAGCCGGTTCGACGGATTTCGAGTCCGGCGCACTTCGGTCTCAAAACACTCCTAGGGGCTACGGTAGTCTAGCTTTCTCCGGGGAAGCCCGTTAAGACGGTCTTGGGTAGCCAGCACCTGGCTGGGACTAACATCATCCAGCGACTCGCCTTTTGGGTAGTCACGTCTAATCATGCGATTGTGGGCCTTGTTGGAGCCGCGATCGCATGAGGTGTATGAATGCGCGTAGAAGATGTCTGTATCTGTATCCTCAAAGGCCTTATTCAGAGTCGAGAACTCCGGGCCATTGTCTGCGGTAATCGTGCGCAGACAGTCACCCCACTCAAGCTTGATTTCTCGTAACGCAAACTCCACAGAGTCCGAGTCTCGGCCGTCGATCAGTCGGAGAAGTTGGCAACGAGTCTTCCGCTCAATCAGGCTAAGGATGACGCTCTCACGGCCATTGCGTTTCCCGACAACGGTATCCATCTCCCAATGTCCGAACTGCTTGCGGCGTTCGACAGCCTTAGGACGCTTCTCAATACTGCGGCCGGCTAGGCGCTTATGCTTAGTGCTCTTGTGTTGCTTGGTCCGCCGATTTGCCTTCTCCACGAGATCGATGTTTCGAATTTCTAAGCGTTGATCATCGATGTAGCGATATAAAGTGGTTGTGCACACCATCTCCTCAGGGGTGAATAGCTTGGCTCGCCGTGCGGCGCCAACGGCTGCATCAGGCGACCAGTGTTCAGTCTTGGCCTGATTAACATACCAGGCCAGGAAGTGGCTTGTAGCGGCGATTTTATCCGGCCTATGACAATTCAGACGTGCGGTCTCATAGCGCGTCTGAGCAGCTTCAGGACTATATTCCGTATGATAGATTAGTTTGCCATTAATGCCATTAATGCGCTTAGCCTGCTTGACAGTCCCTCGGTCAATCTCATTATTGATGGTTTGATGGCAGACGCCAATTTTGGCAGCAATTTCGCGTTTGGAGGTGCCGGTGGCGTAAAGTTCTGCAATTCTACCGCGTTCCATTTGAGACAAATGATGACCTGGTTGACGACGTGTGATATCCTGTTCATGCATCAGGACAATACCTCTTTCATTGTTTGTGTTGGAACTTCAATGATACAGGATATCTGTTCTTGATGTTTTTTATTTTCCAAAAAATTTTGAGACAGTGGCTAACTTGATTCTAAAATGCGCGCCGAAATCTTGACATAAGAACCTTATTACCAAGGCGTCAAAGTTGTATCAAATTAACTACAAAGTTACTGGGGATTCGTCATTTACGGCAGCCTAGTTCAGCATTCACTAGCACAACGGGTTGTGGTTATGTTATTATGCGTATATAAATAAACATTTTTTAGTAGAGGTGACAATATGTTTTTAGCTTGGAATGAAATAAAACATGCTAAATTAAGATATAGCTTGGTAATGGGCGTAATGTTCTTAATCGCCTATTTGGTGTTTTTCTTGACAGGACTTGCTTATGGACTTGCACAAGACAATCGAACAGCTATTGATAAATGGCAGGCAGATACGATTTTATTGAGTAAAGAAGCCAATTCAAATTTAAATATGTCAATGATTGCCAGAAAGGAATTAGACAATGTAGATGCCAAAAATAAAGCCTTACTTGCACAAACACCTGGCGTAATCGTTGACAATTCTTCAGAAGATAATGAAAAAATTGACGTTAGTTTTTTTGGGATTGAGGCAGACAGCTTCTTAGCACCTAAAATAGTTGAGGGAAAGATGTTTGCTTCAAATGATGAAGTGGTTGCTGATAGTAGTGTGAAGGAGCAATACGGCATTAAAATAGGTGATGAGCTTTCGCTTTCGGGGAATGAAAAAAAGCTCACAGTAGTTGGTTTTACAGAAAATGCAAAATTTAGCGTTTCACCAGTGTTATACACGAGCATTAACGCGTTTCAAGAAATTCGCTTTGAAAAAGAGGATACGAGTGAGAATGCGCGAATCAACGGCATTGTGATTAGGGGACCTCTTGCCGCATATCCTGATGATTTAGAAAAAATTTCAGTGGGCAATTTCATCAATGATTTACCAGGGTACAGTGCACAAGTACTTACTTTTGGCTTTATGATTGGGTTTCTTATTGTTATTGCGGCAATTGTTATTGGTATTTTTGTGTATGTCTTGACCATGCAAAAGCAAAAAATATTTGGCGTCATGAAGGCACAAGGAATTTCGAGCGGCTACATTGCTAAATCTGTCATTGTTCAAACATTCTTATTGGCTTTTGTGGGTGTTGTAATAGGTGCTTTAACAAGTATTTTGACATCTTTTCTATTGCCAGCCGCGGTTCCGTATCAAAATAATTACTTATTTTTGATAGGTGTTAGTATTTTGATGCTATTGTTCGCAGTTTCAGGTGCGTTATTCTCAGTTAGGACGATTGTAAAGATCGATCCTCTAAAGGCGATAGGTTAGGAGTGATAGTGTGAGCGCAATAGAATTCATTGATGTTAAAAAACAGTTCAAAGACGGCGACACAACAATCGAAGCATTAAAAACAACAAATTTCAAAGTTGAAAAAGGCGAATTTGTCGCAATAATTGGCCCTTCTGGTTCAGGAAAAAGTACCTTTCTTACGCTTGCAGGGGGACTACAGTCACCTACTGAGGGTCAAGTTAAAATCAACGGTGAAAACTTTAGTGAAGAAAAAGAAAAAACGCGGGCCAAGTTGAGGTTTAAAAAAATTGGCTTTATCTTGCAAGCTTCAAATTTGATTCCGTTTTTAAGTGTCGAAAATCAGCTGAAATTGGTCGATAAAATTAGTAGCAAGGAACAGCACTTATCGAAAGATAAATTATTTAATCAACTAGGAGTTTCTAAGTTGGTAAAAAAATATCCAGAGGAATTGTCAGGCGGAGAACGTCAGCGTGTGGCGATTGCACGTGCGTTATATAATGATCCTACAATTATTTTGGCAGATGAACCAACCGCTAGCTTGGACTCAGAACGAGCTTTTGAAGTTGTAGAAATTTTGGCTAAAGAATCAAAGGAAAAAAACAAAGCGATCATCATGGTGACACACGATATTCGCTTGGTTCAGTACTGTGACCGGATTATTGAAATTAGAGATGGGCTGATGGTTGAAAAAGATGCGGAAAAAATAAAGCAAAAATATGCCCGTGAAGAAGACAATGAAAATTAGAAAAATTAGAAAAAATAAAAACTATGCACGACAGATAACTTTCCAAACTAGAATTGTTGGATTAAGCAAATCAGTGTCGTGGATAGTTTTTTATTGATTTAACCACTCATCTATTCGGTGTGTTGATTCTGTGTATATAGTAAAACCCGTTGTGCTAGTTAATTTAAAACGCGCATTTTAGAATCAAGTTAGCCACTGTCTCAAAATTTTTTGGACAATAAAAAACATCAAGAACAGATATCCTGTATCATTGAAGTTCCTACACAAACAATGGAAGAGGATATTGTCTTGATGCAGAAACAGGATAGCACACACCGCCAAAAAGGTCAGCACTTAACATCACTCGAGCGCGGAAAAGTGGCCGGATTCCGCCAAGCTGGGAAGTCCAATCGTTGGATTGCTGCTGAAATTGGCGTCTGCCCGCAGACCATTAATAATGAAATCAAGCGAGGTACAGTAGATCAGGTCAAGAAGAGTAATGGCAAGCGCGTCTACCATCGACAATACCTGCCAGAGGCTGCTCAGGCACGTTACGAGACTGCACGCTTGAGCTGCCATCGTCCTGACAAGTTCGCCAGCGTACAGGTCTTCTTAGCCTGGTACGTACAGCGAGCTAAGCAGGACAAATGGTCGCCGGATGCTTCAATCGGCTATGCCAAGCGACACAAGCTGTTTACTCCTGAAGAGCTTGTTTGTGCCTCGACTTTGTATCAGTACATTGACGACCAACGCCTAGAGATTCGAAATATCGACCTGTTGGAGAAGACTAAGCGGAAGACCTCTCACCAGCACCACACCAAGGCTAAGCGCCTGGCTGGCCGCAGTATCGAGGAACGGCCTAAGGTCGTTGAACGACGCAGGCAGTTCGGTCACTGGGAGATGGATACCATTGTCGGTAAACGCAATGGCAAGGAGAGCGTCATCTTGACTCTGATTGAGCGCAAGACCCGTTGCCAACTTCTCCGCTTGATCGAAGGACGAGATGCAGACTCTGTGAGCTATGCATTGCGTGGAATCAAGCGCGAATAAGGAGCTTGCATCAAGACCATCACAGCCGACAACGGACCCGAGTTCACCGCCTTAAATACTGCTTTTGCTGGGACGGAAACTGAGATCTTCTACGCCCATCCTTACACGTCCTGCGACCGTGGCACCAACGAGGCACATAACCGGATGATCCGCCAGGACTTCCCTAAGGGCATGTCCCTAGATGACATTAGCCCTAGTCAAGTGCAGGCCACGCAAGACCGCTTGAATCAGTTGTCTCGCAAACAACAGGGCTACTGCACACCCCAGCAAAACTTTGAGGCCGAAGCTCGGCGCGTTCGCCGCATGGCCCAGTAGTCTCTCTAGCGCCACAACTTCTATTTGATAACGGCCTGTTCTGGGATTGTCCTCAACGACTGGCTAACTTGTTCTTGCAATTTACGGTCATTTTGCACCATGCAGCTGATATTGTTAGCGAGTGAATTTTCATAGCATGGCTTCGGGGCAGTAGTCACGTAATTCGGTAATGAACATTAAGATCCCGTTACAGTTCAACTTTCAGTTTCAAAACGCGTCCTACAAACCGTCTGTATATGTTGAGAGCGAAAGTTCTCACAGACCTTCCGGAAGGGTCTTGCAACGTACGCCGCCGTGCGCGGCGTGCAGCGCGAAAGCCGCTAGCGCGAGCGGTGGCGGTCAGCGTTAGCCGGCCGCCACAAGCCCCCGGTCTCTAATAGGGGGGCAAATATTAGAGACAAAATACACGTAAGTAGGAC
>NZ_RHOH01000002.1 GCF_003946115.1 Lacticaseibacillus daqingensis
CTCGCAAGGTCTTAGGCTGGAAGACACCATCAGAAGTCTACCTGGGTAAAAAGTTGCACTTGAGTTGACAATTCGTCGCGCCAAAAAGCACCGCCCTGGCGAAAAGCCGGCGCGGTGCGCAGTGATACGAGTGGCGTGCTAGTTGCGGTTCGGTCGCGGTTGAACCGCCAACCAAATCTCGCAGGTGCGGTCATCCGCGGGTTCGTTATAGTGGACAACGCTGAGTTGCGGCGCCGGCACCAGCTCATAGCCGCTGTCGGGTAGCCACTGACTCGCCGTGGCGGCCCAGGTTTCCTGCAGCGCGGCCGGAAACGGCCCTTTGCTGGTGAAAATGGCCCAGGTGTGTGCCGGGACCGGCACCACAGTGAGCCCAGCCGGTGCGGTGGCTGCGGTGCTGCGGACCCCGATCATGTGGGTAAGCGGGCGATCTTCATGAGTAAAGTCGCTCGTGTCGTAGTCGGCGTTGAGCACCATGTGTGGGGCGAGGTCCGCCAGTGCTTGCATGGCGTTGCGCTGCGAAGCGGTAATCGTTGCGGCCAGCGCGGCAATGGCGGGGTTGATCCCAGTGAATTGTAACGGAACGGTGGCGGTGACGCCGATTAGGTTGAACGCCGGAAGCGTTTTGAGGCGATAAGCCATACTGAGTCCTCCTTGGATGATGAGTTCGAAGCGAAATGGTGGCTGTGTTTTACGCCATCCTTGACTGGCGGCCTGGGACGGCTCGATCCCGTGCCAGCGTTTGTACGCTCGGGCGAACCCGTCAGCACTGTCATAGCCCGCCGCTAGCGCCGCTTCTAGCACACTCCTCCCAGCCACAAGCAGCGCGTTGGCGCGCGCCAGCCGTTGCTGCCGCAGATACTGCGTCAGGCTGATGACGGCGAGGTAGCCAAACATGTGGCGAAAATGATAGGCACTAGTGCCCGCGATTCGTGCGATGGTGGCGTCTACTGGTGCTTCGGGATGGACTTCGAGGTAAGCCAGAACGGTGTTGAAGTTGTGCATGAATCAGCCTCCTTTTCAAAACTCAGCATACCGCATTCGGTGGTGCACTATCCGACAATCGGGTACCGCGTTTGGTCGGACAAGTGGGCCTAAAGTCCGATGGCGCCACCAACCGCTTCTGATACCATAAGGGCATTGGAGGTGGCGATGTGAGTCAACCCACGCATGTGATGACAGATAAGGCGGCAGTCATCGCCGCCGTGGCGGCTCAGCAGCCGCTCATTCAACTCGATACCCGGGCACTGCCGGAAGTGGCGGCCTTGGTCAGCGTCCCGGAATCGCGTGGTGGCGCGGCCGAAGCACAGTTGCGCCGGTTGATGCTGGCCAGTGGGGTCGGCGTGATCGCAGCCTACCGCTTGCTGTGGTTCTGGGGGGCCGACACGGTCGCGGTCATCCTCAGTCGCTACCGCATCGTGGCCGCGGACCTCGATGTGTTGACGCTGATCCGGCGGTGACGGAATCAGCCCCAACAAGGCAATAACGTCAAAAGGGACCTCGCGCACCGGTAGACACGGCGTGCGGGGTCCCTTGGTGGGTTTGGCGATAACGGGGGCTTGCCCCGCTGCCCCTAGTGGGTCAGGGGACGATAGCCTAGTTCCGTTCAATCGCGTGGTTATGCATCGGTTGCGGTGATCTCGGCGGCACAGGGGACACCGGCCAAGAAGGACTGGAGATTGGTCAGCGACTGCTCAACCATGTTGCGTACCGCCGTTTGGGTGTAATAGGCGATGTGGGGGGACAAAATCACGTTTGGCAGGGCCAGTAGCGCTTGCCACTGGGGGTCGTTGAAGTGGCCGCGGTTGGCCAGCGCCAAAAGGTCGCTGGTTTCATTTTCGTAGGTATCAATGCCCACGCCGCCTAAGCGTCCCTTGGCCAAGCTGGCCAGCACTGCCGGCGTGTCGAGCAGGTTCGGTCGGCCGGTGTTGATCAAAAGCGCCCCGGGTTTCATTTGGGCCAGTGCGGCGGCGTCGATCAGGTGATGGTTGGCGGGAATACCGGGCACGTGAAGCGAGACGATGTCGCTGTGCTGAAGCAGGGTCGCAAACGTGACGGGCGTGTACACCAGGCTGGGGTCTGTCGGTGGGTGCGGGTCGAACGCGAGGACTTTGGCCCCGAAGCCATTGAGGATGCGGATCAGGGCCTGGCCGATGCGCCCGGTGCCGATAACGCCCACGGTGCTTTCGCCGAGCTCGCGCCCGATGTGGGTGCCAGCCCCGGCATAGTCGTTCGCATGCAAGGCGGCCTGAACGGCGCCGGTTTGCCGCAGGAGGTACAGCATGTCGAGGAGCGCAAACTCGGCGATGGCTGCGGGTGAGTACGCCGGGACGTTGCTGACGCGAATGCCGTAGTGGACGGCCGCCTCAAAATCGACGTTGTCTGTGCCGGTGTTGCGCAGTGCGAGGTAGCGGATGCCGAGGCGCTGCATCTGAGCGAAGACGCTGGGTGCGTAAGGCACCGTCTGAAAACAGCTGATGCCATCTGCGGGCTGGGTGAGCGTGGCCGCGCTGAGGTAGCTTGAGGTGGTCACAAGGGTGTCGCCAGTTTGCTGGGCCCACTGGTCGAGGTAAGGTTGTTCATCACCGCGGACGCCGTATGCAAGTACTTTCATTTGAGTCAGATCCTTCCGAGTGGTCATAGAACCTTAAGCTTAGCACGCAGGTCGCGGACCCGGAAAGATTCTTTAGAGATTGTTAAGTAACCGTTTTATTTTATAATGAGGGTAGGGGGTGATGTCATGGGACTATTCGATGACCTGACGAAGGCGGCAAAGGACGCCACCAACAAAGTGAAAGCCAGCGACACTTACGCGAAGTTGACCAGCGAGGAAAGCAAGCGGGCGTTTAAGGCGGCCGGCCAGTCGATTCAGCAAGGTGTCGTGACCGGCGCCAAGACGCTGCGCGGTGCGGTCAAGGCTGACGCGCCCAAGTCAGCGACCAAAAAGCCAGATGATTTGGACTTTTGAACCAACTAAAAATGCGTCCGCGGCGTTGAACTGCGGGCGCATTTTTAGTTGGCTCAGGCGCATCTAGTCAGTGGGAAGCGGTTTGGACGGCAGGCAGGTGATGACCAGGATCGCCAGGTTCACGAGCAGGCTGACCGTGGTCGAGGGATTGCTGTTGTAGCCGAACACCAGCATCACCACGAGGTTGAGTGCCCACAGGGCAAGCCAGACCCACCACGGGAACCCGGCGTCCCGGAAGCGGCGGATCACGAGGGCGAAGGATGGCAGGAGGATCAGCAGCATGACGGCGAGGTAGACCAGCAACCCGATGCCAAAGGTGGCGATCAGCCAGCCGATGCTGGGACTCTTGGGCACGCTCCCGTTGGCAATGACACCGATGAGTGCCGCAACGAAGGAAAAGCCGACCAGAATGCTCGCGATGAAACCGAACAGCGTGACCCACCAGTACTCCGCGCGCGTCGAGCGGCCGGTGAAGTTCACGTAATTACCGAAAAACGCCTTGATACTGCTAAACCCTGACGCGCCGTAGTAGCGGTTCTTCGCCGCTTTTTGCGTTGCTGCTGTTGACCGAATTGCCATTGTCCCTCACTCCTTTTTCATTGCTTTAATTAAACCACAATCATTGACAGGTGTCATCGCTTGAGTGCGGTCTCATCAGGCGCGTAAGCTAAAAGAAAAGGCCAGTAAGGAGGATCACTTATGATTATGCAACTCGATTCGCACCCTGTCGCGCTCGCAGACCTGCGCGCGGCCCAGCACCGGCTCGCCCCGCACGCCCGGACCACGCCGTTAGTGCCGTCTCGCGTGCTGAGCGCGGCCAGCGGTGGTGAGGTGTTCTTAAAACTGGAGAACCTGCAGTTGACCGGGTCGTTCAAGTTTCGCGGGGCCTACAACCGTATTGCCACGCTGCCCAAGCCTCTTCAGCGCCGCGGGGTGATCACGGTCAGCGCGGGTAATCACGCCCAAGGGGTGGCACTGACGGCTAAGTTGCTCGGGCTTTCGGCAACGGTGGTGATGCCACTGGCGGCACCGAAGAGCAAGCAGGCGGCCACCTGCGGGTATGGCGCGCGGGTGCAGCTGATCGGGGAGACCTTCGATGCGGCGCGGGCCGCCATGCTGGAACAGGCGGCGGTTCGCGGGCTCACCGTCGTCGACCCGTACGATGACCCTCAGGTGATCGCCGGACAGGGGACGGTGGGGCTTGAGGTGCTGGCGGCACTGCCGGCGATCGACACGTTGCTGGTGCCAGTGGGCGGCGGCGGCCTGATTGCCGGCATCGCCTTGGCCGCCAAGGCGCTCTCGCCGCGCACCCGGATCGTCGGCGTGCAGTCGGCCAATGTGCACGGCATGGCGGCCTCGCTTGCTGCCGGGCGAATGGTCACTCACCGCAAAGCGGCGACCCTGGCCGATGGCACGGCGGTGGCGACCCCAGGCGTGCAGCCGTTTGCCCTGGTGCGTGAGCTGGTCGCCGACATCGTGGTGGTGTCCGAGGAAGAGATTCAACACGCGATGTGCGTGTTACTCCAGCGCCACAAAGTCGTGGCAGAAGGGGCCGGTGCGCTGACAACCGCGGCGCTGTTGAACAACAAGCTCCCTGCGGCTTGGCGCGTGAACCAGCGTGTGGCAGCCATCGTGTCAGGCGGCAACGTGGACCTGGGCGTGCTGGCTGGGCTGTGCGCCACGCGGTAGTTAGGGTGTCGTTGACGCGCCGATGAAGGACATTGACGCGTCAACGAGGCGGGGCCGAGGCATCATGAACGGTCCAAGAATGAATCACGACGATGCCAGAATAGTCCGAACACCAAGCACCGCCCGCGCTTCCGTCCGGCATAGCCGAACGCCGCAGCAAGGCATTCTACCGCATGTCTGTTCATCACGCACTGGAGTCCAACGAAAAGCAAGCCAAATCGGGAGGCACTGACAAGCCCAAGCGCGGGTCTGTCAGTGCCTCCCGATTCCATTTTCGGCGCAGCCGCTTTTGGCTCGGCCGCGCCTTTTGCGCTCAGTTGCGGTGGTAGGCCGCGTAAAGCTGGTCGATGGTGCCGCGCAGGTCGGCCACGAGGCCTGTCGGTGTGAGGAGAAGCGCCTTTGTGCCCTGGCTGAGAAGCCAGCGCTTGAGGGCCTCACTGTAAGCGGTGGCGGCGATGGTCACCTTGCCAGCCGCCGTGTCCGTGGCGATCACGGTTGCGGTGGGCAACCAGTCCAGTGCGAGCTCTGGGTCCCCCCAGTAGTCAAACGTGACCTCAACCTTTTCCCCAGCCGCCATGACCGGCAGGTAACGCCGCAACTCCCCTTCAGGGAAGCGCGCGGCGTACCCGTTCGTCGGCGTGTCGCACTTCATGATGCGAAAACCCGCGAAGCGATCAAAGCGGTAGAAGCGCTCCTCGTTGCGGTCCAAATCGCTGGCGATCAGGTAAAAGTAGTGCTCGGAAAAAAGGATCGCTTTGGGCACGATGACGTGGGTGCGAAGCTGCTGCGTGTGGCTGTGGTAAGTCAGCTCAACCACCTGGCCGCGCGTGATGATCAGGCTGAACTGCCACAGCAGGTTCGTCAGGGGCTGGTCATGGTGCAGGGGGAGGTAATTGAAGACCTCGTTTTGCACGACCCGGTTGATCACCCGCCGCTCACTTGGCAGGGCGTTTTGCATCAGGTTGTTGATCAGCTGCTTGGTTTCCGTGCTGGTCAGCGCGCGGCTGGCCAGCAGAATTTTGATGAGGACGACCAACTGTGCGCTGGTCAGTCCACTGTCGCTGGTTTGTAACTCAAAGGCGTGTGAGCGCTGGTTGTACTGGACCTCTTGATTGACCTCTTCGTTGTCAAACAACGCGTTCAGCTGGCTGATATCGCGCTGAATGGAGCGTTCCGTGACGCCGAAGTGTTTGCTCAGCTGCTGTTTCGTGAGTGGCACATGCCGAAGTAAGTGCATGAGAATGTAAACTTGCCGATAAGCGCTATTCGCCATAATTGCTGCCCCCATCTGGATACCCCATTGTGGTGATGCTTATGGGTTCATTCTACGCCTTGCCTAGACAGTTATCGTCTAGTATGCGAAAAATAATATTTTGAATGCGCCTTCATTTTTGCTTGACAACGGTAAAGTTACGGTTTTTGGGCCAAGCGGGTAACGGGAGCAATGCCGGATTAATAAAATAATAATTGTAACGGCAGGCAATTATCGTTGTGTTAGCTGAGGATGCGGCGAAGCAAGCGCGCCCCCACGCGACCACTGGCGGGTCACCATGTGGGTCACGGGGACCCGGCGTGGCCGCGGCGCCGGTCGGTAGTGCGAGGGCAGCTGCGGCGTTGCGGCACACGGGACTAGTAAGTCACCGCCGCATAACGTATAATGAGACGATAGCGCCACCTAAGGAGCAGACATTATGTTTATTTTTTTCACCATGCAGGGCCGCGCGTTGGTCATGCCGCTTCCGCCGCCGGCGCTCAGCCGCTGACCGATCCCACAGACAACTTATAGGAGTGAATCCAATGGAAGCAGTAGACTTACGTGCAGGCATGACCTTTGTTGAAAACGGCAAATTGATCAAAGTGATCGAATCCAACCACCACAAACCCGGCAAAGGCAACACGCTGATGCAGCTGAAGCTGTACGATGTGCGCGCCGGAAGCACCGTCCAAACCACCAAGCGTCCGAGCGAAAAAATCGAACTCGCGGTGCTGGAAGACAAGCCCGCCCAGTACCTGTACACGCAAGACGGGGTGGCCTTCTTCATGGACATGACGACATACGAGCAGTACGAGCTGCCCACCGAAAGCATTGAAGAAGAGCTGAAGTACCTGCTTGAAAACACGCAGGTCAACATTGAGTTCTACGGCAGCGAAGTGATCGGGGTGACCCTGCCAACGACCGTTGAGCTGACTGTCACCGAGACGCAGCCATCCATCAAGGGTGGGTCTGTGACCGGCGGCGGCAAGCCGGCCACGTTGGAAACCGGCCTGGTTGTCAACGTGCCGGACTTCATTCAGACCGGTGAAAAACTGGTGATCAACACGGTTACCGGCGCTTATCAAAAGCGTGCGTAACCTCCGCACACGTCGGCCAACGCCGGCGTGTTTTTTTGACGCGAATCCGGCCGGTTTCACCGAAAACTTTTGCTTGCGTCTTACTGAATTGTTATGTAACCGGCCCGACATGTCCTGTATAATGAGAGCCAAAGTGCTGGAGCAGCGTGCGGGGGACATGTATGGGCACGGATTGGAGAAATTAGACAATGCGGAGCAAACGACGGAGAAATCGGCAGTGGTATGGGTGGCTTATCGGAGGGCTGGCTGTCTTAGTGGTGGTCGCGGGTGCGGCGGCTTGGATGCTTGGGGCGAAGCACCGGCAGAATGCGGCCCCCAACGAGCTACAGGCCGTACTGGCGAAGGTCAAGAAGGCACACAAAGGCCCAGTGGTGACGGAAAAAACGGCAGCCGGGACATTGGTCTACCTGCTGCCCGCCGGGGTGAAGGCCCCAAGCGCGGCGCTTCAAAAACAGGCCAAGGCGGACATGCCCAGCAGCGGGCGCTCACGTGCGGTCGTTGCAACCGTCACGGAAGCGACCGGACCGCTGAGCCTAAAAACGCAGCGGGTCGGGTTTGACTGCTACGCCGTGCAGGCCGATAAGCTGACGAAGAAAGTGGTGGCCCCAAGCACCATTGCGGTGGTGAACGCTGAAAGTGGGGCGCCGGCCACGGTGGCGGACTTGGTGCCGGATGACTACACGCGCCGCGCGGTGGACTACATCGCCAAGCAGATTTTAGTCGAGAAAACGAAGCAGACCCCTGACAGCCTGAACCAGATCCTGGCCATGCCGCTTTTGGCCAGCATGAGTGCCACGAACTTTCAGTTGGACGACCACGCGCTGACCGTTACCGACGAGGCGGGCAAGCCGGTGGTGGCCGTGCCACTTGACCGAATCGCCGTGTACCTGAAGGGCGGCCAGGCCAAGGAGCTGCCGGGCAAAGTGATCGCGCTGACTTTTGACGACGGGCCGAACAATGTCACCACGCCGCAGGTGCTAAAGGCGCTGGCCGATGCGAACGTCAAGGCCACGTTCTTCATGGTGGGCACCGGGCTCGCCGACTTCCCGGACACGGCCAAAGCGGTTGCGGCCGCGGGCCACGAGATCGGGATCCACACGTATAACCACTTGTACCTGCCGGGCCTCAGTCCGGAGGCCGCACGCGATGAGATCTATGGGAAGATGACGGCGCAATACTACCAGGTCTTCGGCAAGCTACCAACGCTGCTGCGGCCGCCGTATGGCGCGATCTCCCTGCCGGTGGCACAGGCGGAAGACTTGCCAGCCATTCAGTGGACCACGGACTCCGAGGACTGGAAGTCGCGCAACGCTGGCGCGATCTTGAACCGCATTAATACCACGGTTTACGATGGCGGGATCATTTTGATGCACGACATTCAGCCCGCGACGGCCCAGGCGCTGCCTGAGGTGATTCAAAGCCTGCGCGCCAAGGGCTACCAATTCGCCACCGTGAGCGAGCTGCTGGGTCAGCGGTTGCTACCGGGTCACCAGTACTTCGGCCGTGGCGACGAGCGTGCGGTCACCAACGCGCAGTAAGCGACATTGACAGGCACCTGGGCCAATTGGTCTAGGTGCTTTTTTAGCCGGGTGCGTCCTTAGCGGAACGGACGCGCCTGACGCAGGTGCATATGGCACGACTGTTTGTGTGGGGCCAGCCGCTTTTGCGTGACGCGGCGCTTTCGCGGGCGGGCAATCTTGTGCCGGGATTGCGGTATAATGAGGGCAGGTTGCGGCCTGAATCAAAATTGGGGGAACAGACATGACGACGTTTTATTTTGTCCGGCACGGCCAGACGCAGATCAACTTGGCGCACCGCTTCAACGGCGGGTTGGTGGACTCACCGCTCACGCCGGCGGGGGTGAGTGGGGCCCAGACGGTTGGCGCGGCGCTTGCGACCACGCGGTTCACGCAGGTGCTGACCTCCAGCATGCCGCGGGCGCGCCGTACCGCGCAACTGATCATGGCAGCCAACGCCGCTGCGCCGACGCCGCCGATCACGGCGGTGGATGGCCTGCGCGAGATGCGGCTGGGTGCATGGGACGGGCACACCGTGGAAGAGGTGGCTGATCCCGCCAGTATTGCCACATACTTCGAGCAGCCGCAGCAGTTTGACGCCACCATCGCACCGCGCATCCACGCCGAGGCGTACGGTCAGGTGGCCGTGCGGACCCAGGCGGTCATTGCGGCGGCCTGGGCGGCGCATCCGGCCGGTCAGGTGTTGGTGGTGGCCCACGGGCTCGTTTTCATGGTGCTGATGAACGCGTTGCTGGGCCGTCCGGTCGCGGCGGCGCGTCAGACGCCGATGCTCCAAAACACGACGGTCACGAAGCTGGCCACACGAGACGGCCAGCACTTCTCGGTAGCGTACCGGGACTGGCTGCCGACCGTAGCGAAAGATTAATTTTTGCTGAGGGGTTGACATCTTTTTGACAGACGCGTATTGTCTTCACCATACCAGTGCAGGAGTGTTGATCATGACAAAATTTATTTCGACACAGTTTAATCACTCGTATTACTACGGCTATTACGGATAGCGGCTTGCATTCGCTGATTGGATGCAAACCGCGAGCAGCAGGTTTGCATCCATGATGGTCGTAGCATTTTACAATGCCATTACGCCACATGGATGAGGAGACTCCCCATGTGGCCTTTTTCTTTCCGGAAAGCAATAGGCCGGCCACTGTGGGGATTTGTCCTCGCCGTGGCCGGCCTTTTGAGTCAACGCAGACAACTTTTGGGAGGAATAACCATGAAATTAACGAAACTGATGACCGGCCTTGCCGCCGGCGCCATGATGCTCAGCCTCGCCGCTTGCGGCAAGAAAACCGCGGCCAACGACGATACGGTGAAGATCGGGATCTTGCAGCTGATCGACCAGAGTGCTTTGAATGCCGCACGCAAGGGCTTCACCGAAGAGCTTGCCGCCCAAGGGTACAAGGGGGACAAAGTGAAGATCGACTACGTGAACGCGCAGGGGGATCAGGCCAACCTGAAGTCGATGAGTGAGCAGCTGAAGCGCGACGGCAACGATCTGAACCTGGCCATTGCCACCCCGGCGGCCCAGGCGCTTCAAAAGGAGGACAGCGAGACGCCGATGCTCTTCACCGCGGTGACGGACGCCAAGGCCGCAGGGCTGACCACCAACCTCAAGGCCCCGGACAAAAACGTGACCGGCGTGACGGACGCGGTGGACGTGAAGGCGCAAATCGACTTCACGCATAAGCTCTTCCCGCAAGCCAAGAAGATCGGGCTACTGTACAACGCCGCCGAGGAAAACTCGGTCGTTCAGATCCAGCAAGCCAAGGCCGAGATTAAGAAGCTGGGGCTGACGGCGGTGGTGAAGACGGCTGCCACCACTAACGATGTGCAGCAGGCCGCTGAAGCCCTCGCCGGGCAGGCTGAGATCATCTACATTCCAACCGACAACGTGGCAGCTGCGGCGATGCCAACCATCGGCAAAGTGTCCGAGGCCAAGAAGGTGCCCGTGATCAACGCCGATGCCACGATGATCAAGCCGGCCGGCGTGGCGACCACCGGGATCAACTACGAGGACCTCGGGCGGCAGACTGCTAAGCTCGCGATCAAGATCCTCAAGGGGGAGAAGGTCAAGGACCTGGCGGTTGAAGCGCCGGCCAAAACATCCCTGGTCACCAACGCCAAGCGGATGAAGCTGTTCAACCTGACCCAAGCACAGGTTGAAGAAGCCGCGAAATAAGGCGCGGTCACAAAGTTTTTGGCAGGCGGGGCGGCGCGATTCCCTCATTAATGCCCCTGTATTCTCCTGAGTAGACATCCGAAAATTGAATCCCGGTGAGTAATTTAGCCTTGACATGAGAATTTGCTGAGTGTATCGTCTTACACATACCAGCAGAACTGGTAAAGGTTAAAGGAGTGTTGACCATGAAACAAGCAATGCCAACACAACTGAATCGCGAATTTTTCGCCGGCTTTTTCTTCGGATAGCGGGACGCATCCCCGATGGATGTGAACCCGCGGTTCACATCCATGAGGCCGGCACACTTAAAGTGCAATTAACCGCCACATGGATCAACACAATCCATGTGGCGTTTCTTTTTCCGGAAAAAATGAAATGGCCAGCCACGTGGACTGTGATCTCCCGTGGCTGGTCATTTTTTGCCAATCAGGGTTACTCAGGAGGAAGAAAATTATGAAACGCAATCGTGTACTCACCACCATCGCTGCTACTGCCATGCTGCTCAGCCTCGCTGCTTGTGGAAAGGCCGCCGACGCCAAGGACGCCACCGTCAAGATCGGGGTCTTGCAGCTGATCGACCAAACCGCGCTGACCGATGCGCGCAAGGGGTTTGAACAGGAGCTCGCCGCCCAGGGGTACAAGGGGGCCAAGGTCAAGATCGACTACGTGAACGCGCAAGGCGATCAGGCTAACCTCAAGACCATGAGCCAGCGTCTGGCCAACGACCACAATGACGTAAACCTGGCCATCGCCACCCCAGCGGCGCAGGCGCTTCAGAAAGAAGACAGCAAGACGCCGATGGTTTTCACCGCGGTGACGGACGCCAAGGCGGCCGGGCTGACGGCTAGCACCGCCGCCCCGACCAAGAACGCGACCGGGGTGGTTGACATGGTCGACATCCCCGCACAGATCGCGTACATGCACAAGCTGTTCCCGAAGGCCAAGACGGTGGGGATGATCTACAATGCCGCCGAGCAGAACTCTTTGATCCAGATCAAGGCGGCGCAAAAGGCAGCCGAAAAGCTGGGCCTGACCGTGGTCAAGCGCACCGTGGCATCGACCAATGATGTGCAGCAAGTGATGGAATCCTTGGCGGCCAAATCCGAGGTGATCTACGCGCCAACGGATAACACCGTTGCCGCCGCCATGGCGACGGTCGGCAAGGTGTCCTTGGCCAAGCACGTGCCGGTGGTGCCGGCTGCCTCAACCATGGTGCAAGACGGAGGCGTGGCTAACATCGGCATTGACTACAAGGACCTCGGCCGCCAAACCGCCAAGCTCGCCATCAAGCTCATCAAGGGCCAAAAGGTCAAAGATCTCGCGGTTGAGACACCCGCCAAGGTCACGGTGATCAAAAACGCGAAGATGATGAAGGCATTTGGCATCACAGCCAAGCAAGCAGACCAAAGCAACTAATCGCAGTCACTCAGGTTTTTGGAGGTAATTATGTTAGACATCCTGATTTCAAGCATTTCCCAAGGGCTCCTGTGGGCCATCATGGCCATCGGCGTGTACCTGACCTTCCGCATTCTGGACATCGCGGACATGACCGCTGAAGGGAGCTTCCCGCTGGGGGCGGCCATCACCGCGCACCAGCTCGTGTCCGGCACCGGGCCAGTGCTCGCCACGCTGTACGGGGCCTTGGGAGGCGCCTTAGCGGGATTAGTGTCAGGGGTCTTACACACGAAGTTGAAGATCCCGGATCTGCTCACTGGGATCTTGACGATGACCGGGCTGTACTCCGTGAACCTGTTCATCATGGGCCGCGCCAACGTGTCGCTGCTGGCGGATGTCAAAACCGTCTTTTCGCTGGTCGACCTCGGCAATGCGACTTGGGACACCATCCTGGTCGGTGGGGTCATGGTGACACTGGTCATCGGCGCCTTGGTGGTCTTCTTCAACACTGAAATGGGGCTGGGAGCGCGCGCCGTCGGGGATAACCAGGCGATGAGCGCCGCCAACGGCATCAACAATGACACGATGAAGATCATCGTGTACATGCTGTCTAACGGCCTGATCGCCCTGAGCGGGTCCCTGATGGCCCAGACCAACGGGTACGCAGACCTGTCCATGGGGATCGGCACGCTGGTCATCGCGCTGGCCGCCATCATCATCGCCGAGATCCTAGTGCGCAACCTGAGCTTTGGCAAACGTTTGATCACCATCATCATCGGGGCGGTCATCTACCGCCTGATCATCGCCTGGGTGCTCGACATGGGCGTGGACCCCAACGCCTTGCGCCTGTTCTACGCGCTGATGCTTGCACTATTCTTGGCCTTACCGCTGATCCAAAAGCAGGTCAAGCAGTGGGGGGAACGCCGCGAGAATCGTCAGCGGATGTTGTAGTCACCAGCAAAGGAGAAAATCATGCCAGCACTTGTTGTGAGAGAGTTGCACCAATACTTTGAAAAAGGCACCGTCAACGAGAACCACGCGCTCAAAGGTATCGACTTGACGCTTGAACCCGGCGAGTTCGTCGCCATCATCGGCGGCAATGGGGCCGGCAAGTCCACGCTGCTGAACAGCGTGGCCGGGTCCATTCCGGTCACCCACGGCCAGATCAAAATCGGCGATCAGGATGTGACTTATCAAAACGTGGCCAAGCGCGCGCGCCTGATCGCCCGCGTCTTTCAGGATCCCAAGGCCGGCACCGCGCCGCGCCTCACGGTGGAAGAGAACCTGAGCCTGGCACAAAAGCGTGGCCAGTGGCGCAACTTCTGGGCCAACGGCGTCAAGAAGCGCGACCGCGCCCTGTTTCGCGAGAAGCTGGCCAGTCTGGGGCTGGGGCTGGAGGACCGCCTGACGGCCGAGATCGGCTTGCTGTCCGGGGGCCAGCGGCAGGCGGTGACGCTGTTGATGGCGACGTTGCAGGCGCCTGAGCTGCTGCTGTTGGACGAGCACACGGCGGCGCTAGATCCGCAGACGAGCGCAACGGTGATGCAGCTGACGGCCCAGCTGGTGGCCGCGCAGAACATCACGACGCTGATGATCACGCACAACATGCAAGATGCGCTGAACTACGGGAACCGGCTGATCATGCTGGACCACGGCCGCATTGCGGTGGACCTGAAGGGCGATCAAAAGCAGGGGCTGACCGTTGCCGACCTGCTGCGGTTGTTCAAGGAACAAAGTGGCCAGGAACTCAACGATGACGCGGTACTGCTGAGCTGAGTCGCGCGCTTTGGACGCCAAGGGTCAACGCGCACGCGGCGAGGGGCTGAGACCACGTTAACGGTCCAGGAATGATCACGGCGCTTTCAAAATCGCACGCGCCCCAAATGCGCCGCCCTTGCTGGCCAGACGGCCCTCATGATACCCCTAAGTGCGGGTGTCATGGGGGCCGTTTTGGCGCAACCGTCGTGTGCCGCCTCGTGCGCGTGAGTAAACATACTACGCAAAAAGAGCCGTATTCGGTATACTTGATTTAGTCAACGGCGCCACGAGGGCACTTGGGAGGACTAAACATGACAGAGAAAAACACCGACCTTTTTTTGCAGAAGAATGCGCGGGAAAAATTGGCCCTGTACCAAACGATTATCCAGTTTCGGCAGCGTGAACTGCCAGTGGCGGAGCAGATCGCGCAGACGCGCACGCATCGTCAAGCGATCGATGAGGTCAACTTGCGCCGCGTGGCGATGCTGATGAACCGCAACTATGGGACCCTGTATTACATTTACAATCAGCTACTCGATGAGTTGACGGCCCTGGTCGATCAGCCCACGCCAACGGTGACGCAACTGTTCAACATCCCGGTGGGCCGGCTACGCATGGCGCTGGTCGAACAAGGCGTACCATTTCGCTAGCTGCAGCATTTGCTGGCCGAAGACCTGCCGAACTTTACGGCCTTCGTGGACTCGGTGGACGCCTCACGGGTGACGTGCTTGCGCTACCTGCGACCGCTGCGCGACATGGCCAAGCAACTCGGCGTGCGCATCGTCTACGAAAAAATGCGCCTGACCGGGGATGAGAACCGCATTCGCATCTTTTTGACGTTGGCGTACTGGTTAGCCACCGACGGGGCCGCGTGGCCGTTTGCTGCGGCATCGCACGAAGCGGCGCTGGCGTTAGTGCACCGCATTTTGCAGGCCTTCGAGCTGGAGTATCCTAGCCCCGTGCTGCAGGAAGTGCTGGCGTACCATACCACCATCACGCAGGCCCGGATAACGCACGGCCACACGCTGAATGCGCCGACCCAAGGGCCAGCTTATCCGGTGCCCAACCTGTTTGCCGGTGACGCGCGACTGACAAAGGCCGAACAGTTCAGCGAGTCCGAGCACCTTTACCAGCTCAACTTTTTGGTGCCGCTGTACGATTCACCGGGGGATCCTAAGGTCAAACAGGTACTGGCGATCTATCAGCGCTACAATCCTGCGATGTATGGGTTCGTCACGCGCTTCCTGGCGCAATTGCCCGTAACCGTTTTGGATGTCACGCAGGTCGCGCCAGCACTGCGAGATCTGATCGAGGCGAGCCTGCTGGCGATCGTCACCAGCGTTTTGACCTTTGGGTTCGACTTGGGGGCGGTAGTGGCGTACACCTTCAATCGGCGGGTGGACGCTGCGCTGCCTGACCCACAGCTTGAGGCCATCGTGCAGCAAACCGTGACCACCGCGCTGCGTGACGAAGACGAGCAAGACGTGCAGCCGGTGCTCGAGCCGCTGGTCAAGGGGCTGTACGCCAATATCCTGCAGTTCCAGCGCTTCACCCGACCGGTGGAAAAGGTCAAAGTCGCGCTGATGCTGGAGCCAGTCACGCTAGGGTTTATCGATTTGGTGACGTTCATCGATCAGCAGCCGTTCGTCGAGTTGCTTCGGGACCACTTCGAGTCAGCCGATGTCATCATCAAGGATTCCTCGCTACCGCTTGGACTGGCTAAGGAGCAGACACCGCTGATTTTTAAGTGGGACATGAATGCATCCAGCGACCTGTTTGGCGAGCTGTTCGCCCTCCTACACGCGCTTCAGCAGGAGAAAATTTAACGTTTTGGGACCGCGCCGCAACAGGCTTTAGAGTTGCGGTGCGGTTTTTGGTCTTGTTAGGCTGAAGGAGAGGAGGAAAAATTAGCACTCGACTTGATTAAGTGCTAAAAACGTGCGATAATACATTATGTAAACAAGGATGACCTGCGACGGCACCCGCTCATAGCCTGAAGACACCGTCGCGTGATGGTGTCTTTTTTACCGCTTACGGCGCAACCGCAGCGAATAGGAGGAATGACGAATGGCAACTTTTAACGATCCGTTTTTTAACACTGACATGGACGACTTCTTGAACGCAATGCTCCGGCGCATGGGGGAAGGCGGGCAGGCCCGCTACGTGGTCAACGGCCACGAACTCACCCCAGATGAGCTGGCGCAGTACCGCACCACGGGCCGCGTGCCTCAGGCCAAGCAGGCTATCCCGGTGCAAGACGCCACCCAGGCCCCGCAAAAAGAGGGGCTGCTTGGTAAGCTCGGCCGCAACTTGACGCAAGAGGCGAAGGCGGGCCTGCTGGACCCGGTCATTGGCCGTGACCACGAGATTCAAGAGACGGCCGAAATTCTGAGCCGTCGCACCAAAAACAACCCGATCCTGGTCGGGGACGCCGGGGTCGGCAAAACCGCGGTGGTCGAAGGCCTGGCCGAAGCGATCGTGGCCGGCAATGTGCCGGAGGCCGTCAAGGACAAGCAGATCATTTCGATCGATGTGTCTGGCCTTGAGGCGGGGACGCAATACCGCGGCAGCTTCGAGGAAAACATTCAGAAGCTGATCCAGGAGGTCAAGCAGGCCGGCAATGTGATCCTGTTCTTTGATGAGATCCACCAGATCCTCGGCGCCGGGGCGACCGGTGGCGAGGAATCCGGCAGCAAAGGCCTGGCCGACATCATCAAGCCGGCCCTGTCGCGCGGCGAGATCACGGTGATCGGCGCGACCACGCAGGACGAATACCGCAATACCATCATGAAGGATGCGGCCCTGGCCCGCCGGTTCAACGACGTCACGGTCAACGAACCCTCTGCGGCCGACACCGTAAAAATTCTCCAAGGCGTGCGGCACCTGTACGAAAAGCATCACCGCGTGCAGCTGCCTGACGCCGTATTGCAGGCCTGCGTCGACTACGCAGTGCAGTACATTCCGCAGCGCGCCTTGCCGGACAAGGCCATCGACCTGCTGGACATGACCGCGGCGCATTTGGCCGCCAAGCACCCGGTGGTCGACAAGGTCGCCATTGAACAGCAGATCCAGCAGCTGACCGAGCAAAAGGAAACCGCGGCGCAGGCCGAAGACTTTGAGCAAGCGGCCACCCTCAAGCAGCAGCTGGCGGACGCCGAAGCCAAGCTGGCCGCGGCCGATACGCCGGATCAGCCGGTGGTTGCCACGCCAGATGATGTGGCTCAGTCGGTGGAACGGCTGACCGGCATTCCGGTGTCCCAGATGGGGGCCAGCGACATCGAGCGGCTCAAGACCATCGGGAGTCGCCTGAAGGGCAAGGTGATCGGCCAAGACGAGGCGGTGGACATGGTCGCCCGCGCGATTCGCCGCAACCGCGCCGGCTTCGATGAAGGCAACCGGCCGATCGGCAGCTTCCTGTTCGTGGGGCCTACCGGCGTCGGCAAAACCGAGCTAGCCAAGCAACTTGCGCTGGATCTGTTTGGCGACAAGAACGCCATCATCCGGCTGGATATGTCCGAGTACAGCGACCGCACCGCGGTGTCCAAGCTGATCGGGACCAGCGCCGGCTACGTGGGGTACGAGGACAACGGCAACACCTTGACGGAACAGGTGCGCCGCAACCCGTACGCTATCGTCTTGCTCGATGAAATCGAAAAGGCCGACCCGCAGGTGCTCACGCTCCTGTTGCAGGTGATGGATGACGGGCGGCTGACGGACGGCCAAGGCAACGTGGTCAACTTCAAGAATACGGTCATCATCGCCACCAGCAATGCCGGCTTTGGCCAAGAGGCGCTGACCGGGCAAAAGGCCACTGATGAAGACCTGATGCAGAAGCTGGCGCCGTACTTCCGGCCGGAGTTCCTCAACCGCTTCAACGGGATCGTGGAATTCAGTCACCTGACCAAGGCAGACCTCGGCAAAATCGTGGCCCTGATGCTGGCCGATGTGAACACGACGCTGGCGAAAAAAGGCCTGAGCTTGACCGTGACGTCTGCCGCCAAAGATTGGCTGATCGCACAAGGCTATGACGAGGCGATGGGGGCGCGACCATTGCGGCGGGTGATCGAGCAAAACATTCGCGACCAAGTGACCGACTACTACCTGGATCACCTAGACGCCAAGCAGCTCTACGCCGACTTAGTGGATGACCGCATCGTGATCAGCGAAACCGCCCCAAGTGAGGCGCCGTCTGACGAAGCCGCAACTGACACCCCGAAGGACTAGCGGAACCAAAAAAACTGCCCCTTGCAACCCAATGCAAGGGGCAGTTTTTGGTTTGGGTGGCCACTAGTGCCACAGGAAGCGGTTCGTTGCCGCGGCCACGCGCGGGTTGAGGCGTAGCAAGCTGTGCTGCGCCAGCGCCCCGTTGAAGACGCGCGCCTGGTAATGCCGGGCCTTTTGGCCGAGCAGGTAACCCAGCGAGCGCGAGGACGCGTTGAGAATTTTGCCGTCGGAGTGGGTCCCGTCATCGAGGTTGCCATAAAGATTCAGGATGGCGACTTGGTGGGCGGGGAAGTGGTGGCGTAACGCCAGGGCCTGGCGAAAGGCGGGTGCGAGCCAAGCCGGCCGGCCATCGGGGCGCAGGTGGTTGGCGTGCTGTCCACGGTGGCGGCCCGGGATGCCGTCGAAGTTGCCCGCAATCGCGACATACTTGGCCAGCTGCGGCAGGCTGCGATCCTGCCCGAACCGCAGCTCGTAAAACAGCACGGCGGCGTTGCCCAGTGAGTGCGCAACAACGTTGAACTGTTGGATATGGTACCGGGTTTGAAGGGTCACCAACACAGCGTGCATCCAGTTGCTGATGCGCGTGTAGCGCATGGTGCGATTGTCCTGAAACACCACCTTGATCAGCGGTCGCTGGGTCCCTTGCCGCCAGTGTCCGCTCAGGCGGACGCGCCCCGTGGGACTGACGGTGGCGGTGAGGACCGTGCGGGCGTGGTCGTTCTTGGCCGCGGTTTGCATCAGGTAATCCATGGAATGCGGGCCGCCGTGGTGCCCATGCAGATAAAGCGTGACCGGGGCCACCGGGGCGGCCGCCTGCACCTTGGCGGCGGGCCAGGCCCCCCAAACGGCAATGGCGATGAGGCCGAACCAGAATAGTCGCCGCATGACGCACCTCCAATACTTTTGGCCCGATTATACGGGTTGACGCCAGTAAATGCCATTCAGGTGACGCTTTTGTTCGCAAAAAAAATGCCGCGAGGAGGTCGCGGCATTTCGGGGTTCGCTTGGCCGTCCGCAGCCAAGTGAGTTTATAGGGGCACGTTGTATTCGGTGAAAAAGTCGCTCAAAGGGCGTAGTGATTCGCCATCGTATTCCGCAAAGAAGGCGGCCACGTCGCTTGGGTGGGCGAGCGTGTGGTTGGCGTTGTAGCTCGGGCTGACCGTTTCGATCAGCTTGCCATCTTCGATGCGCAGCTGCAGCTCCTCAACCGGGAGACCGCGCTTGTCGGTGATCTTCGCATCGATCAGGAACGGCCGGCCCGCCTTGGTGACCGCCAGCGCCTGGTCAAAGGCAGCGGGTAGGTCGGCACTGCGCGTGACCGTAACGCTTTCGATGCCCATGGCCTTGGCAATCATCGCAAAATCCTGGTCTTCAATGAAAATGCCAGAGTGTTGTGGCATGTCGATGTCGTCTTGCTCCGACTTGATAAAGTTCAGGCTCGCGTTGCTGGTGATGATGTTGATGACCGGCAACTGGTACTTTTTCTCGGTGATCAGGTCTTGCATCACCATTGAGAACGCGCCGTCACCGGAAATGTTGAACACTTGGCGGTCCGGGAAGCTGAGCTTGCCGGCGATGGCGCCGGGCAGACCGTAGCCCATGGACGCGAACAGGGCGGAAATCGTCCATTTGTTTTTCGGCGTCAGGTTCAAGAAGCGGAAGGCGTTGATGATGTTGTCGCCCACGTCGATGGAGAATACGGCATCCGGCTCGGCGATGCGGTTGATCTGCTTGTAGATCGGTTCGAATTCCAGGGGGTCAGAGGGCCGATCGCTCAGCTCCTGAAGGTAGGCGCGCCAGTTCTGGTTGGCGGCAACCGCGGCCTTGAAGTATGGCGTTGGGGCAACGGGCTGGCTGCGTTCCAGCGCCTGGCTCACGAAGCTCGTCGCGTCACTCCACACCCCGTAGTCGAGGAAGTGATGCCGGCCGAATTGGGCTTCGTCCGCATCGATCTGGACGAAGGTGAACGGGTGCGTCCGGTAGATCAGGTTGGCGAACGGGAAATCGGCCCCGATCGCGATCACGAGGTCGGCAACGGCAAAGATCTCGTCCGCTGCCTTCATGGCTGCACGATTAGCGTAGCCCAGGTTGCCTTCGTAATCATCGGGGATCAGCCCCTTGGCAAGGCCGGTGAGCACCAGCGGGATCTGGAGCTTGCGGGAGAGCTCGACCAGCTGCGCGCCACCGGCGCCGATACCGCGCCCCACGTGAATGACAGGGCGCTTGGCTTGCTGAATCAGCGCCAGCACATGGTCCACTTCGTCAGGGGTCGCACTTGGCAGTGGCTTGGCTTTCCCGTCCGTCGGGCTCACGCTGCTATATGGGGTGTCGGGGATCTGGACGTAGCCGAAGTCGTTAGGGATGACCACAACGGCCACCCCGCGGTGCTTGTAGGCTTCACGGATGGCTTTATCCACCACGTAAGGCAGGCTTTCTGGCGTCATTACGAGCCGGTTGTATACCGCCACGTCTTCAAACATCGGGTTTTCCGCAAACTCTTGGAAGTAGTTGTAGTTCATGTTGGTGCTCGGCACCTGACCGATCAAGGCCAGCACCGGGGCGTGGTCTTCCCGGGCGTCGTACAGCCCGGTCAGTAGGTTCGTGGCGCCAGGGCCGGCGGAGCCGAACGCCACGGCGATTTTGCCGGTCAGCTTCGCATCGGAGCTGGCGGCCAGGGCCCCGACTTGCTCATGGCGAATCTGAATGTAGCGGAGACGTTCCTTCTCGGCGTCCAGCGCCGCCATGGTCGAGTTGAAGGAGCCCCCCGGGTAACCGTAGACATGGTCAACGCCCCAGGATTCGATGACGCGAAGCATTGCAACGCTAGCGGGAACGGTCTGTGGATCTGTCATGTTCATGCACCTCTTTATATTAATTGAGAACAACTATCACGCTTACAATGTATCATGTTGTGAAATCGGTTGCAACAGTTTAGGACGCAAAATTAGCGCCTTCTCATTCGGCGAGGGGTACAGTTCGCCAATTTTAACCGAGTTGTGATATAATTGTAACCATAATCATTGTGTAATGAATGAATTAAGGAGGCCGCCATGTCCAAACTACTTCGCCAGCCCCTTGCGCGTGGGGTACTGATGCTGATCGCCCTCGAGCTGATCGCCTTGTCCATCAACTTGTTTTATGCGCCGCACGGGGTGGCCGCCGGGGGTGCGACCGGGATCGCCATTCTGGTGCAGGAGGTCCTCGGCCTACCGGTCAGCGTAACCACGCTGGCCATCAACGCGCTGATGCTGGCGCTGGCCTGGTGGCTGTTGGACCGGAGCACCACGCGGCGGATCCTGTTCGGTAGCGTCGCCTTGCCGCTTCTGCTGGCGCTAACGCCACAGGTGATGGTGGTTAAAGACCGGCTGCTGGCCGTGATTGTGGGGAGCGTTGTGTTTGCCATCGGCGCCGCGCTGAACTACCGCTTGGATGCGTCCAGCGGGGGCACCACCGTCCCGCCGATGATTTTTGCCCGGTACTGGCACCTGAAGCCAGCCCTTGGCTTGTTCCTGATCGACATGGTGGTGTCGCTGTTCAACATTCCCGTCAGCGGCTTTGAGGCGTTTGTTCTGGCTCTGTTTGCCATCGGGTTGACGAGCCTGGTGATGAACTATGTTGAAACGGGGTTGGACCGCAAGAAGGCCGTGTATATCATGAGCAATGTGGCCCTCCCACAGATTGAAATTGGCATCCGGGACAAAACCGACCACGGCCTGACGATTCATCAGGTCATTGGGGGCTACTCTGGTGAGCCTAAGGAGATGCTGATGGTGGTGGTTGAGCAAAGCGATTTCCACGCGTTGGTTGCGCATGTGCACCGACTGGATCCGGCGGCGTTTATTTTGGTCACGGAGGCAACCGAGGTGCACGGCGGCAGTTTGACCTGAGTCGGGGTGTGTTAGGGACTGAATTCTGTTCGCAAAGTCGTGAGGCGCTCACGGCTTTTTTTGTGCGTTGGCGCGGACACTGCCGGAATCGTTGCGCGCAGTCGTGGCCGTTAAGCAGGTCTCAGCGGCATGTGGGGCGGCGCTGGGTGCCGCGTATTCCGCGTTGCCAGAAACTGGCAACGGGAAGACAAATCGTGACCGGGGCATGAAAATGGTTCATACGGTAGACGATTCGCTTCCACTTGTTTTTACATTAATTTGGTGAGTTTTCGCCCCGGAAGCCGCGACGCCTTTCACCAGGCGAAAAACGTGTTATACTGCCCTCGTAAGCGTTCGCAAGAAGGAGGCGTAGCGATGGCAGATGACATGGAACAATGGCTGTACTTGTTCAACCGAGGCGAGGATTTTCAGAGTTATCGACGGCTTGGGGCCCATCAGGTTGGCCCAGCGAAATGGCGGTTCGTGGTGTGGGCGCCAAACGCGCAGGCAGTCGCGATCGTGGGGGACTTCTCGGGGTGGCAGCCGCTGCCGCTGACCCCTGTCGGCACCACCGGTGTCTGGGCCGGCACCCATGGCGGCACCACCGGGCAGCTGTACAAGGTGCAGATCACTACCGCGGACGGGCAGACGATCGAGAAGATCGATCCGTACGGCTTTGGCTTTGAGCCTAAGCCGGGCACGGCCGCGCGGCTGATGGACCTGCCGCGCCACGATTGGCGTGATGCCAAATGGTTGGCGGCGCGGGCGGCCAAGCGTCCGTACGATCAACCGATGAATATCTATGAGCTACACCTGGGTTCATTCATGCGGCATGAAGATGGCAGTTACCTGAGCTACACCGAGGCGGCCGCGCAAGTGCTGCCGTATGTGCGGCGCATGGGCTACACCCACATCGAGCTGATGCCACTGATGGAGCATTTGCTAGACGCCAGTTGGGGCTATCAGCTGATGGGCTACTTTGCCCCGACCAGCCGCTTTGGGGCACCTGCGGATTTCTTGGCGTTTGTTGATGCGGCGCACCGGCTTGGGCTTGGCGTCATCATGGACTGGGTGCCGGGGCACTTCATTCGCAACACGGACACGTTGGCGAAGTTCGATGGCACGGCCACGTTTGAGTATCAGGACCCACACCGGGCCAACAATGTACGGTGGGGGACGTGGAACTTTGACCTCGGGAAGACGCAAGTGCAAAGCTTCCTGATTTCCAGCGCAATGTTTTGGCTGGATTACTGCCACTTGGACGGGTTGCGGGTGGATGCCGTGTCGAACATGCTCTACATGGATTACGATGCGGGCAAGGAGCAGGATCGCAACCAGTTCGGCGGCCGGGAAAATTTGGCGGGCATCGCCTTTTTGAAGGCGCTCAACACCGCGGTGTTTGCAGCGCATCCGGATGTCTTGATGATCGCTGAGGAAAGCTCGGCGTATCCCAAGGTCAGCGCCCCGATCGATCTGGGCGGCTTGGGCTTCAACTACAAGTGGAACATGGGCTGGATGAACGACACGCTGCGCTTTTTTGAGATGGATCCCTACGCGCGGCGTGACCACACCACGCTTTTGACGTTCTCGTTCATGTACCAGTTTGACGAGCAGTTCATCCTGCCGTTCTCCCACGACGAGGTGGTGCACGGGAAGAAGTCGTTGATGCACAAGATGCCGGGCGACCGCTACAATCAGTTCGCCAATCTACGGGTGATGTTCATCTGGCTGATGACACACCCGGGCAAGAAACTGTTATTCATGGGGAGTGAATGGGGGCAATTCCTTGAGTGGCGCGACTGGAGTCAGCTGGAGTGGGTCGATCTGAACGATCCGATGAACCGGCAGATGCAGACGTTCACTGAGACGCTCAACAAGCTGTACCGCAAAACGCCAAGTCTGTGGGCCCAAGATCACACGCCAGCTGGCATCAGTGTCACGATGGCCGATTCTCCTGAGGCGCTCAGCTACATTCGCTGGGGCACCGCGGCGAACGATTTTACCGTGGTGGTGATGAATTTGATGCCAACCGAGCGCCAGCATTTTCGGGTCGCGGTGCCGGCGGCGGGCACGTACACCGTGCTGTTAAATACCGAAAGCCAGCACTTCGGGGGGACGTGGACGCGCGTGCAGCGCACGCTACACGCCCAGACCGGGGACTATCGCGGCCAGCCAGCCAGCTTGGAAGTGGTGTTACCCGCAATGGGCGCGCTGTTGATCGCGCCAGTGGCGCTGACGCCGCGCGCCGCGCCCGCAGGGCTCGGTGAAGCCGATTCAATGAGGGGACAGGATTAAGGAGGAAGCGCGTATGGCAACTGAAATGTTAGGCATGATTCTTGCGGGTGGCCAAGGCACCCGGCTGGGGAAGCTGACCAAGAACACCGCCAAGCCGTCGGTGCCGTTTGGCGGTCGTTATCGCATCATTGATTTTACGTTGAGCAACCTCAGCAACTCTGGGGTGAACACGGTGGGCGTCATCACGCAGTACCAGCCACTGGAGCTGAACCGGCACATTCAAAACGGCGCCAGCTGGGGCCTCAATGAGCGCGGGGCGGGGGTGACGATCCTGCAGCCTTACGCCGCCAGTGACGGCGAGAAGTTTTTCGAGGGGACGGCGCACGCGATTTACCAAAACATCGCGTACATCGATTCCTACAATCCGCAGTACGTCCTGATCCTGTCAGGGGACCACATTTATAAGATGGATTACGAGCGGATGCTCAATTACCACAAGGCCAAGAAGGCAACGCTGACGGTTGGCGTCATGCCAGTGGCGATGAGTGAAGCACCGCGGTTTGGCATCATGAACACGGATGACACGGACCGCATCATCGCGTTTGAAGAAAAGCCCGAGCAGCCACAGTCCAACCTCGCCTCAATGGGGATCTACATTTTCGACTGGGCGCCGCTCAAGAAGTATCTGACGGAAAGCTACGCCACGGACGGGAAGATGGAGGATTTTGGCAAGGACGTCATCCCGGCCTACCTGGCGCACAACGAGCCGACGTATGCCTACGCCTTTCACGGGTACTGGAAGGATGTGGGGACGATTCAGTCACTGTGGGAGGCGAACATGGAGTTCCTTGCCCCAAACAACGCGCTGAACATCGCCAACCGCAACTGGCGCATTTACTCGGAAACCGAGGCGCTACCGCCGATGTTTTTGACCAAGACCGCGAAGGTCAACCGGGCGATGATCACGGACGGGTCGTATGTAGCGGGAGAAATCGACCACAGCATTTTGTCCCAGAACGTGAAGGTCGGCGAGGGGTCCGTGGTGCGCGACTCAATGGTGATGCCCAACGTGGTCATCGGCAAAAACGTGACCGTTGACCACGCCATCATCGGTGAAGACGCGGTGGTTGGGGATAATGGTGAGGTGATCGGCACCAAGGATAAGATCGCCGTTGTGGGTTACGGGGAAGCCGTAGGAAGGAAGGAAAAAGCATGAGAAGAGGAGAAATTGCGGCCATCATTGACCTCAACGAGGATGTGCATGACCTGCTGCCCCTGACCGCTCACCGGCCGATCGGTACGTTGCCATTTGCCGGGCGTTATCGGCTGCTGGACTTTCCGCTTTCGGCGATCACCAACGCCGACATTCATTCGGTGGGGTTGTTCATGCCCGAGTCCGAGCGCTCGGTGCAGGATCATCTGCGCAACGGTTCGGCCTGGAACCTGGATCTGATCCAGGGCGGGGTGTTTCTGTTTCCTTACGTTGCGACGCGCGACTATAATGACCCTAAGTTGCGGGAGCGTTACTACGAGAACTACACGCAATTTTTGCGCCGCAGCAGCTCCAAGTACACGGTGGTGATGGGCGCCAAGAACGTGGCCAATGTGGACCTTAACGCCATTCTGGCGTACCACAAGGTCAGTGACGCGGGCATCACGGCGGTGTACAAGAAGATGCCGCGCGCTTGGGTGCACCCGACCGACTGGACGCTGAGTCTGTCGGAGCAAGGGGCCGCGTCCTCGGTCATCCGTGCGGAGGACCGACCGGATGAAAGCGGCGAAACGGTGCCGGTGTTCATGGAAATCTACCTGCTGGCGACCATCGACCTGATCGACTTGCTGGACACCGCGGCGCAGACGGACGAGTTCCGCCGCTTACCGCAGTTGTTGCGCGAGGCCGTGCTCGCCCAAAACGCCAACGCGTTCGAGTACACGGGCTACCTCGCCCGCATCGATTCGATTCCCCGGTACTTCCGCGCGAATATGGATATGCTGACGGAAAGCAACTACCAATCGTTGCTGTTTTCGAACATTCCGATTCTGACGAAGAGCAAAAATGAGGTGCCGAGCTTCTTCTCCAAGGAGTCGGTGGTGACGGATTCGCTGCTGGGCACCGGGGCGTACGTGGAGGGTCAGGTGCAAGACAGCATCGTGTTCCGCAACGTGGTCGTGCACCGAGGCGCAACCGTTGCCGACAGCATCGTGATGCAAGGCAGCAAAATCTCGGCCGGCGCCACGGTGCGGCACGCGATCCTGGATAAAGGCGTTGTGATCGGACCAAATCTGACGATCGAAGGCCAGCCGGATCACCCGCTGGTGATCGGCAAGAACCGGACCATTTTCCGAGTCAGTGAATTGGAGGGCGAAGGTAATGCTTAAAGTACTGTTTGCGGCGGCTGAAGGGGCGCCGTTCTACAAAACCGGCGGGCTGGGCGATGTCGCCTACGCGCTGCCCAAGGCCTTGCACAAGGCCGGGGTGGACGTTCGCGTGGTCCTGCCGTTTTACCCCCGGCTGTTTCCCGCCAAGTACCGGGCGGAGCTGCGCCCGCTGGCACAGTTTTCGGTTCGCTTTGGCGGTCAAGAAAAGTATGTCGGCGTCAACACGCTGACGCTGGGCGCGGTCACCTACTACCTGATCGACAACGAGGAATTCTTTGGCCGCGATGGGCTGTACGGGTACTGGGACGACGGCGGACGCTTCGGCTTCTTTCAGATGGCCATTGTTGAGATGTTGCAGGTCATCGACTTTATCCCGGACATCCTGCACCTCAACGACTGGCACACGGCGTTTATCCCGGTACTGCTGCGCGACAAGTACAGCTGGATCGCGCCGTATCAAGGCATCAAGACCCAGCTGACGATCCACAACCTCCAGTTTCAGGGCTGGTTCCCCCCGAGCTTGCTCGATGACGTGTTCGGGATCGGCCGCCAATTCTTCAACCCCGATGGCTTCGAGAAAAACGGGGCGATGAACTGGATGAAAGGGGGCATCAACTTCGCGGACCGCGTGTCAACGGTCAGCCCGACTTACGCCGGTGAGATCCAGACGCCTGCGTTCGGAGAAGGGCTGGACGGTGTGTTGCGCAACCAGTCCTGGAAGTTGCGGGGCATCCTGAACGGCATCGACACCACGCTTTATGACCCCCAAACCGATGCGTACCTGACGGCCAACTACAGTGCCACGGCCCTGGGCGGCAAGGCTCAGGACAAGCAGGCGCTGCAGGCGGAGGTCGGCTTGCCGAAGCGCGACGTACCGCTGTTTGGCATCGTGTCGCGGCTGACTCGGCAAAAGGGGATGGATCAGCTGATCACGGCGCTGAACGTGCTGCTGCCGGGTGAGGATATCCAGGTGGTCCTGCTGGGCACCGGCGATAACGATCTGGAGGCGGGCTTCACCGCGCTGCATGATCGCTTCGCCGGCAAGGCGGCCAGTCTGATCCGGTTTGATGAGGCTCTAGCGCAGCGCATTTACGCTGGTGCGGATTTCTTCGTCATGCCAAGCGCGTTTGAGCCAAGCGGGCTGGCGCAGATGATGGCGATGCGCTATGGCACCCTGCCGGTGGTGCACGAAACGGGTGGCCTGCGCGATTCGGTGCAGCCGTACAATGCCGTTGACGGCAGTGGTACCGGCTTTTCGTACTGGGACTTCACACCACAGGTGCTGGCGGAGACCTTGGTGCGCGCGGCACACCTGTACCGGGAGGCCCCGGCCGCCTACCAGCAGCTTCAGCAGCAGGCGATGGCGGCGGATTTTGACTGGGTCCACGCGGCTCAGCTGTACCTGAGTGGCTATCAAGAATTGTTGGAATGAGAGGACTATTGGCATGTCATTAACGACCACACAGTTTATCAAAGATTATCGGGCGGCCGCGCTGACCCTGTTTGCGGATCAGCTGGAGAACCTCTCCGTGCGGCAGCAGTATGCCGCCTTGGCGTTCGTGGTGAAGGGTTATTACGCCACCGACTGGGCCAAAACGAAGGCGGACTATGACGCCCGCCAGCAAAAACAGCTTTACTACTTCTCGATCGAGTTCATGCCGGGGCAGCTCCTGGGGTCGAACTTGTTAAATCTCGGCATCAAAACGGTGGTTGAGGCGGGCCTGCACCGCCTGACCCTGGACCCCGCCACGCTGTACGCCGCGGAAGGCGACCCGGGGTTGGGCAACGGGGGGCTTGGCCGGCTGGCCAGTGCCTTTTTGGACGCGATGGCCAGCGTTGGCATGGCCGGCAACGGGAACGGGATCCGTTACCAATATGGGCTGTTCGAGCAGCGCTTTGTCGATGGCTACCAGGTGGAGTTGCCAGATGACTGGTTGCGCGACCCATACATGTGGGAGACGCGCAAGGAAAACCGCGCCGTGATCGTGAAATTTGGCGGTCAAGTCGAGTTGCGACCGCGCCGCAATGGGAGCCTGCAGGCCATTTACCATAACGCCGAGGACGTGCTCGCCGTGCCGTACGACATCGCGATGGTCGGCTACCACACGAAGCGGGTGAATACCTTGCGGCTGTGGGCGGCGGAACCGGTGCCGGGTCGTGCGCATAATCTGGCCGAAAAGTCGCGGGTCACTGAGATCACGCAGATTCTTTACCCAGACGATTCCAACACTACGGGGCGGGAGTTGCGCCTGCGCCAGGAGTACTTCTTCGTTTCCGCGGGGGTGCAAAGCATCATCACGCACTTCAAGCGCCAACACGAAGACCTGCACCTATTGCCGCAGTTCGTGGCCATTCACATCAACGACACGCATCCCGCGATGGCGGTGCTCGAGCTGATGCGCATCCTCTTGGATGAGGAGCAGATGACGTGGGACGAGGCGTGGGCCATCACCGTGGCGACGCTGTCGTACACGAACCACACCCTGATGACGGAGGCGCTGGAAAGCTGGCCTGAGCCGATGTTTGCAGGACTTTTGCCGCGACTTTATCAGGTCGCCCAAGAGGTTGACCGCCGTTTCCGCGCCACGTACACCAAGCGCTATGGGGAGCTGTTGGTCAACCGTGCGGCGCCCCTGGGGGATGGCCAGCTGCGCATGGCGTACCTGGCGGTCATCGGTAGCCACGCGGTCAACGGCGTGGCCAAGCTGCACTCGGAATTGCTGAAGGACAGTGTGCTGAAGGACTTGTACACGCTGTTCCCGGCCCGCTTCAACAACAAAACCAACGGCATCACCCCAAGGCGCTGGGTGCAACTGGCCGACCAACCGCTGGCTGACCTGCTGGACCAAACCTTGGGTCAGGACTGGCGGCGCGACCCGCGGCAGCTCGAACAGCTGCGGGCTAAGGCGACCACGCCGCAGTTTCTGACGGCTCTGCACGCCGCCAAGCGTCAGAACAAGGTGGCGCTGGCGGCGGTGATTCAGGCGACCCTGGGCCTGACCGTCAACCCGGATGCCATTTTTGACGTCCAGATCAAGCGGCTGCACGCCTATAAGCGCCAGTTGCTGCACGTGTTCGGGATCCTCGAAGCTTACCGCGCGTTGAAGGCCGGGGAGGACCGGCCGGCCCGCGTCCACGTGTTTGGCGCAAAGGCGGCCCCGAGCTATCGCTACGCCAAAGCGGTCATCAAGCTGATCAACGCGGTGGCGGACTTGGTGAACCATGACCCTGATGTGGCCGGCCGGTTGCAGGTCGCGTTCCTCCCTAACTACGGGGTGACGCTGGCCGAGCACATCATTCCGGCCGCGGACATTTCGGAGCAGATCTCGCTGGCCGGCACGGAGGCCAGCGGCACCAGTAACATGAAGCTGATGGCCACCGGCGCGCTGACACTGGCCACGTTGGACGGGGCGAACATCGAGATGCGCGCCGCGGCAGGGCCCGCCAGCATGGCGATGTTTGGGCTGACAGCGGAAGAGGTGGCGCAAAAGCAGCGTGATCACAGTTACAATGCACGCGCGGTGTACGAGGCAGACCCGGTCCTGCACGCGGTGGTGGACATGCTGACCGATGGCTCAATCCCGGGCATTGCCTCGGAAGGCCCAGAAATCGTGACCGAGTTGCTGGATTATAACGACACATACTTTGTGCTGGCCGATTTTCAGAGCTACGTGACGGCCAGCCGGCAGCTGGATCAGCTTTGGCAGGCCCCGGCCGAGTGGGGCAAGCGGGTCGTCGAAAACCTGGCCGCCAGCGGCCAGTTCTCCGCCGACTTCACGGTCCAGCGCTACGGCCGCGAGGTCTGGAACGTGTTACCTGAACACCCCGTGGACTAACCGACTGAAAAACGCCACCCAGGCGGGCGACTGCAAGCTGCAGCCCCGAACTGGGTGGCGTTTTTCGCGTGTTGTTTAGTGGCCCATGCTGGGGAGCAGGGTTTCGCGCAGGCCAGCGGTCTTGTAGAGCTGCGTGTCGCGGGTGATGAACACCGCTTCGGCGCCGGCGTCTTCTACGGCATCGTAGCCGGCCGGGATGCCTGCGTAAAACCCGATGGAAGACAGCACGTCCGCCTCTTCAGCGGAGTCGCAGATCACGGTGATACTGGCCATATCTGATTCAACCGGCGCTCCAGTGGTCGGATCGAGGAGGTGGTGGTACACGTGGCCGTTCTTGTCGAAGTGGCGGAAGTAGATACCGGTGGTCATGACGGCTCGCGGTGGGGTGGTCAGTGTGGCGATCGGCGGGTTCGCGGGGTCGCGCGGATCCGTGATCGGGAACTGCCACAGGGGCAGCCCGTCTTCATTGTTGCCGAACAGGCGCACGTTGCCGGCGAGGTCGATGCGGCCGCCGGTCACGCCGCGCTTTTGCCACAGGCGCACCATCTCATCGATGATGAAGCCCTTGGCAATGCCGCCGAGGTCCAGGGCCATCTCAGGGCGCTGGAGGTAAACCGTTTGTGCATCCGAATCGAGCGTGACCAAGTCGGGGTCCGTGAGCGCCAACCGTGCCTTGATCTGGTCCGAGCTGGGCACGCTGGCGTCGTCGAAGCCGATGCGCCACAGCGCCACCAGCGGGCCGAGGAGGGCATTGTAGCCTAGACCGCGCTTGCTCCACGCCACGGCGCGGGCGATCAGGTTAAAAATGGGCCGGACTGGGATGTGAACCGGTTTGATCCCGGCGTTTTGATTGATTTCACTGATGAGTGAATCCGGGTCATAAAAGGAAAGAAGCCGACCGTACGCGGAGACGAGGGCGATACTCTTATCGAAGGTGCCGGTCGTCCCGCCGGCGTAGATGGTCAAGGTGTTGGTTGCACCGAGGCCGGTGAAGGTCATTGTGGTTGTCATCGTTGACACGCTTCCTTTGCTCAGGCTTATACAGCTCTAGTGTAAACGTTTGCGTTATGAGACGCAAAGATAAATCGTCGGGCAAAATTCACGCATTTGTGCGGCAAATAGCGTACACTGGCCTTAATGAGGCCAAGCACGCCCGTGATTGGCTGATGGAGGAGGCGCAAGCACAGTGAGTACATATTCTGCGGCACAAGAAGAGGCACTTCGCGAGTTCAAGTTGGACATCGGGCACCTGAACGCACTTTCCAACGCGAGCCGCCAGCGGCTGATCATGATCCTGGGCACGGTCAATGACTGTCACGGCATCATGGTCAATGACCTGGCTCAGGCGATCGGGTTATCGCAGCCGGCCACGTCCCACCACCTGAAGACCCTGCACGATATCGGGATGGTCGGCCAGCGCAAAGTCGGCAACGTGGTGTATTACTACCTCACCCTTGATGACACCATCGACCGCCTGGAGCGCCTGACCGCGGCATTGCGGCGGCAACAGCGTGGCGAGTAACGGCAAGTCGCGCTACTAGAATCGTCGGCCACAAAACCAGGCTGAGCCAAAAGCAGATGCGTCCAGAATGGAAGCGGGCGGCACCGGCAGACCCAAGTGTGGGTTTGCCGGTGCCGCCCGCTTATTTGCCTTGGGCGCGTTGAAATCGCATGCGTGATAAGTCGCCCTAGGTTATGCTGGGCATCGCTTCTTGCCAGAACACTTTGGCATGGTCGTGAGCCAGTCTTGGGCCGTTACGCATGGCTTGGCGCTGTTTGCGCGGCGGCTTACATCAGTTGGCCGATCCCATAGTGGATGATCATTGTCAGGATCCCAATGATCACATTACGTCCCACGGCGAGGCGGGTCAGACCATCGCCAAACTTGGCGGCCAAAAAGCCGGTTAACGCAACTGAGGCGACGACGGCCAAAATGGTGCCAGGCCAGGCCACGCTTGCGGGCAGGAAGGTCATGGCGATGAGCGGGAAGAGCCCGCCGCTGGCTGCGGCCACCAGGGAGGAAAACGCGGCGTCCCAGGGGTTCATGTAGTGGCCTAGGGTGAGGCTGTACTTCACCCGGATAACGGTGCCCAAGGCGTCCTTGGCCATCAGTTGGGTCGCGATTTTGGCGGCGGTGGTCGGTGTGACGCCGCGGTCTGTGTAGTAGGTCACGACGGTCTGGTGCGCACCGGCCGCGTCGCGTTTGAGGTTGGCTGCTTCGGTGGCCACCACTGCCTTTTCCGTGTCTTTTTGGGCGCTGACGCTGGCGTATTCCCCACTGGCCATTGAAAACGCGCAGGCGAGGAGATCCGCGAGCCCGGCGATGAAGATGGTGAAGTGGTTGCTGGTCGCCGCGGCGACAGAGAACAGGACGCCAACCACGGTCAAGATGCCGTCATTGGCTCCGAGGACCCCGGCGCGCAACGTGTTGGCGCGCTCGGCCATGGTCTGCTTGGGTTTGGTCATATGGGTCGCAACTTTTAGCATGATCAGGCCTCCTTAGGCAAACAGCGCGCCGATGCAGTAGGTGACAAGCATCGTGAGCAGGCCAGACACGACATTGCGCAGCACGGCGCGGCCGCGGTCGGCTTTGCCCAGCGCCGCCGCGGCGTAGCCGGTGAACGCCAGCGCCACGATCACGGCGACCACAGTGGCAAGCACTTTGATGCGCTCAGGGAACAGCGTGATGGCGACTAGCGGGAGGATCGAGCCGGTCGGGAAGGCGCACATCGAGGCCAGTGCGGCGGCGATCGCGCTGGTTTTTTCGTGCGGGTCAAAGCCGTAGCGCTCTCGTGTGGCAACGGTGATGCGATCATGCGCGAGCATCTCGCGCGTGGCCTGGGCGGCTAAGTCCGCGGAGATGCCCGTTGCCTCGTACTTGTGCTGAATGAAGGCGAACTCACCGGCGAAATCATTGTCTAAGGCGGCGCTTTCCTTGCTCAGTGCATTCTTTTCGCTGTCACGCTGGGAATTGACCGACACGTATTCGCCCATTGCCATCGACACCGTGCCGGCGAGCATTCCCGATAGGCCGGCCAGCAGGATGGCGGCGTTGCTGGTACCAGCCCCGGCCACCCCGATGACGATCCCGGCGACGGATAAAATCCCGTCGTTGGCACCCATCACGCTTGCCCGCATGACGTTGATTCGTTCCGCTAAATTGTTGCTCATAATGCCCACTCCTTGGTGAATAGAATCATTCTAATCTACGGTCAAGTATACACGTCTGACCGAGTGATTCAAGAGTTTAGGCACACCTAGTTAAATTTGTCACGCTTATTGTGCCATTAGTCACAGGGTGGGACAAGGGGCGGCTGATCCGGAACTTTGCCCTTTCTTTACCGGTTCATTGGCGCTTCTAAGGTATAATTCGAGTAGAATCTATCCAAAGGAGTGCTCGTTATGGCTTATCGTACCCCGCCGTTGCTTTCACCAGCGGCCATCGTTTCCATCATCATCTTGATCAGTGGCTATAGTCTGATCAACAATGCCGTCAACCCAACCAGTACGCCCAAGTCCGAGGCGGACCAAAGTGCGCTTTTGGCCAGCATGAAGGCCAGCCAGTCGCAACCCAGCAGCACGTCAAGTAGTCCTTCGAGCACGAGCAGCAGTGACGCGGCAACAAGCAGTTCACCGGCCCAAGAATCGTCTGACGATGCGTCTGCAAGTCAGTCAACCGTCACGTCCAGCCAGGAGAGTCGGCCGCAAACTGACCAAGACCAAACCCAAACTGGTGGCGACAACACCACTGGGGGCGATCAGACGACCGGGGAGTCCGGTGGCGTTGGCGGGAGCGGCAGTGACAGCAGCTCATCCAGTTCATCGTCGAGTCAATCCACCAAGCCGGCGACCGATGCCGGCAACCAATAGACGGGAGGATCCAGATGCTGACCGCATTAGATCTATTGAATCGAATGCTGAGCTACTTCAACATTCAGGACAAAGCTAAAGGCAAGGCCTTCACGGTGGTGGCGTTCGGCGCGAACTTTTTCTTGCTGTACCAAGCAATTCGCCACCTGCGCTATCCGGGCTTCCGCCTGGCAGGGACGCTGTTTTTACTGGCGTTTTTTGTCCTGCTGTACTTCATTGTGCTGAATTTCATCTACTATTACACGGATAAGCAGCTGAAGTGGGATATCTCGCCCAAGGTGGAAAAGGCCCTGGGCGGCAATCCCCAAGCCATGCGGGCGGCGGAGCAGCAGCTGGCGCGCACCAGCCAAACCGGGGCAGCCAGCGGCTTGTTCGACGAGGACCGTGTCTTGCCTACGAGCGTGGCGATTGCGCCGGCTCAGCAGGAGAACCTCAACGCGCTGGTTGCGACCCTTCAGGCGCAAGGTGCCCTCACCGTTGATTACCAGGGGCTGGACGAGCGTGCCGTGGCCCGGGTGGCCCGGCAAACCAAGCAGCCGGTGATGGCCATCGGTGGCCCGTTTGAGCTTCCGTTTTATGCGCTGCAGCCGGTGGGGGCGGACTTAGTCGTCATGGGGGGGCTCAATGCGCTGACCCCGATGCCACTGGCAACGGTCACGCGGGTGGGGCTGATGCCTGTTGCCGCCGCCTTGGCGGATTACGACTTGGCGGCCGCCCATGTGTACCTGACCGGCGGGGAAGTGATGCAGCCGGGCCGCAGTGGGCTGATCAAGCAGACGACGCCATATACGCTGACGGTTCAGCTCGCCTATTCCCCGAAGGCGCGTATGGCGACCCCGTAGGATAACCGGGCGTGGTGGCGCGTAATGGCCGCACCGCGCCCGGTTTTGTTGATGCAACGCGAGCGAAACCGATTACAGTAGCCCGTGATTAGCGCGGAGATAAGCCTGAGCTAAAAATAAATTTGCGCGGGCACGCAAAACCCGGTAATATTATTCTAATGATTTAATTGACCGCAGGGTCTATTTTTTTATGCTGCCGTCAAACGAAATGCTTGCTTTGGTGACACCTGTTGCGATATCGTGGACGTAACCGTTGTCGCCAAAAACCGACGAACCGAACAATATGAGGAGGGATTCGATGTCAATGATCGAGTTTCACGGCGTTGAGAAGTACTATGGGAAGTTTCACGCACTCAAAGACATCAATTTGACGATCGACCGGGGCGAGGTCGTCACGGTGATCGGACCGTCCGGATCCGGGAAGAGTACGCTCCTGCGCACCATTAACGGGCTCGAACATATCACTGAAGGTGAACTGATTGTCAACGATTTTGACCTTGCAGACAAGCACACCGATATGAACAAGATCCGCAAAAACGTGGGGATGGTGTTCCAGCACTTCAACCTTTACGCGAACAAAACGGTGCTGGAAAACATCACCCTTGGTCCTACGCTGGTGCTGCACCGGCCGAAGGATGAGGTGCAAAAAGAGGCGATGGCGTTGCTCGACATGGTCGGCTTGGTCGACCAGGCCCACAAGTTCCCCGCCGCACTGTCAGGGGGCCAAAAGCAGCGGGTGGCCATCGCGCGTAGTCTCGCGATGAAGCCGCGCGCCATCCTGTTTGACGAGCCAACCTCCGCGCTTGACCCGGAAATGATCGGGGATGTGCTGGACGTCATGCAAAAAATCGCCAAGCAGGGGATGACCATGGTGGTGGTCACCCACGAAATGGGCTTTGCTCAACGTGTGGGCGACCGCATCGTGTTCATGGCGGATGGCCAGATCCTGGAAGACTCGCGTGATGTGAAGGGCTTCTTTGAACACCCGCAGGAACCGCGTGCGCAGGAGTTCATCAGCAAGATCTTTAACCATTAGGAGGTGGCTGCATGAAATTATTCAAACAGACCCTCGCAATGGTGGTGGCGCTGGGCCTAGCGGCGGTTTTGACCGCGTGTGGGCAGGACGCCGCCTCGCGTGATGCGCTGGCCCACGCCAAGGAAGTCAATACCATCGTCTGGGGCGTCAAGGCCGACACCCGCTTGTTTGGCTTAATGAACGTGAAGACCGGCAAAATTCAGGGCTTTGACGTGGATATGGCGCGTGCGCTGACCAAGCAGATCCTCGGCCCAAGCGCCGAGGCCACGCTGGTTCAGGTGACCTCAGACACCCGGGTACCGATGCTCAAAGGCGGGAACCTCGACACGGTGATCGCCACCATGACGGTCACACCTGAGCGCCAGAAGGTCTTAGACTTCTCGGATCCGTACTTCAATGCGGGGCAGTCACTGCTGGTCAAGAAGGGTAGCCCGATCAAAACGGTGGCCGACCTCAAGGCGGGCACGAAGGTCATCGGGGTGCAAGGCTCCAACTCAGTGGACAACGTGCAAAAAGCCGCGCCGAAAACGACCGTGCTTCAGCTGTCCGATTACGCGCAGGCGTTCACCGCGCTCAAGTCGGGGCAGGGCGATGCGCTGACCACCGATAACGGGATCTTGTACGGGATGTCCAAGCAGGACCCGAATTACGTTGTGGTCGGTGGCACCTTCACGAAGGAGCCTTACGGGATCGCGATGAATAAGGGCCAAACCGCCCTGCGCCTGGCCATCAACCAGGCCCTCAAGGAACTCAAGGCCAGCGGCGCTTACACGCGGCTGGTCAACAAATGGTTCGGGGACATCCCGGGCTTTGACGCCAAGGAGGTGGAGTGATGTTCTCGATTATCACGGATCACTGGGCCACGCTTTGCGCCGGGCTGGGGTACACGCTGATGGCGAGCCTCATCGCACTGGTCGGCAGCCTGGTCATCGGCACAGCCTTTGCGCTGATGGAGATCTCGCACCGCAAGTGGGTGCGCCTCATCGGCCGCGCCTATGTTGAACTGATTCGCAACATTCCGCTTTTGGTCATCACGATGGCATTTTTCGTGATCGTGCCGATGTTCATTGTGAAGGTCGACGGGTTCACCGCCGGGACCATCGGCCTGACGATCTACACCAGCGCCTTCATTGCCGAAACCGTGCGCGCGGGCATCGAGTCCGTGGCCGTTGGGCAAATGGAAGGGGCACGCTCGGTGGGGATGTCCTACACCCAGGCGATGGTACACATCGTCTTCCCACAGGCGATCAAGATCGTGATTCCGCCGCTGGGTAACCAGTTCATCAACCTGGTGAAGAACTCTTCGGTGCTGGCGTTTGTGGCCGGTTTTGACCTGATGTACCAGGCGAAAATCATTGCGAACCTGACCTTTGATACCTTTGACACTTACCTGGCGGTGGGGGTCTTCTACCTCGTCTTGACGATGCCGCTGTCGTACTTGATGCGCTACTTAGAAAAAAAGTGGGTCACCGCGTAAAGGAGGGCTGACACAATGCAGAATTTTATTGATGCTTACTCGCAAGTCAACCTCGCGTTCTTACTGCGGGGCCTGTGGGTCACCGTCGAGGTGTCGGTCACCTCGATTTTCTTCAGCTTTCTGATCGGCACGCTGCTGGGCATTGCCCGGTACGTGAAGGTGCGCTTCTTCAGTAGCCTGGTCGGGTTCCTCATCGACTTGCTCCGGAACCTGCCACTGCTGTTGATCCTGTTTTTCACCTACTTCGCACTGCCGAAGATCGGAATCCGCCTCGGCGTGATCCCGGCCTCGATCGTGGCGATGACTGTGTTTGAGTCCGCGATGCTGGCTGAGATCGTCCGCAGCGGCATTAACGCGGTGCCGATCGGCCAGATGGAGGCCGCCCGCAGCAACGGCCTGTCGTACGCACAGGCGATGATTCAGATCATCCTGCCGCAGGCGTTCAAGAAGATGATCCCCCCGATCGTGTCCCAGTTTATCTCGCTGGTCAAAGACACGAGCCTGGCCACCATCATCCTGTTACCGGAGCTGACCTACCACGCGCAGATCGTGTACGGGCAGAACGCAAACTATGCGATCCCGATGTTCGTGGCGCTGGCGGTGCTGTACTTCATCGCGAACTACACACTGTCGATCGGGGCGCGGCTGATCAACCGCCGCTTGAACCACGCGTAAGGCCGCTGGGGGCAAATGGCAGCCTAGGCGCGCCAAGGAGTGTTGCGATGATCCAGATCGAATTGAATGGCGCGATTGCGCCGGATGAAGTGCCAGCACTCCGCGCCGCGGTGGGCTGGGGGCCACGTCAACGCGAATACCCGGCGGTTTTTGCGCGCAGTTTCCTGTATGCGAGTGCCCGCGACGCCCAAGGCCAACTGATCGCATTTGGCTACATCGTCTCGATGGGCCTTGAGCACGGCTACCTCGAAGATATTATGGTGGCGCCACGCAACCAGCATCAAGGCGTCGGCTCGGCGTTGGTCCGCGCCTTAGTGCAAGGCGCCAAGGCGCGCGGGTTGGGCATTTTGACCCTGTCAACGGACCTGGCGACGGCGCCATTTTACCGCCAGCTAGGCTTTGACCAAGAAGCGTCGATGGTGATGACATTAGATGAGATGCCATGACTTCAAGCAACTGAAAAAGCGAGCCCCGCTCCTCTTGTGCACACCGGTGTGCACAAGAGAAGCGGGGCTCGCTTTGTGTTAGCGGGTGTCGCGCACAAACGCGCGGCCGTAAGCGGCCGGGGTGACTTCGGTGAAGCCCAGCGCGGTGTAAAAGGCCTGTGTGCGTGGCGCGTCATCGGTCAGAAGCACCACCTGACCGACGGCGGCAAAGTGTGCGAGCAGCTGAGTCATCAAGCTGCGGCCGATGTGTTGGCGCTGGTGCGCCGGTGCCACTAGCAGGTCTTGCACGTACACGATCGTGTGATGGTCGGTGACCACGCGGATCAGGCCGATCAGTGCGGGGCCATCCGTCGCCCACAGCACGGGCGAAGCCGCAAGTGCCGCCAAGGTGTTGGCCGGGTCATTGAGGTAGGCGGTCCAGCCCACGCTTTGGTACAGCGCCAGGATGGCGTCATCGGTGATAACGGTGGGCCGCGCCCACGTGTACGTTACCATGTTAGTCCTCCCAAAGGTAGTCTTTGAGTTTACCGGCTTGGATCGGGTTGACCACGGTGGTGATCTTCGTGCCGACATCGGTGTAATCGGTGCGGACGACGCCGGTTTCGCGGTTGATGAAGTCGGTCAGGTGGCCCTTGGCGAACGGGATCAAGTAGGTGTTGGTCTCGTTGTCGGCGAACACCTTGCTTTCGATCAGTTCAACCAGCTTTGCCAGTGACTGGGGGTCCTTGGCAGAGTAAATGAACTGGTTGCCGTTGACCTCGGGGAAGGTCGTGTCTGGGCGCAGATCGGCCTTGTTGTACGCCTCGATCATCGGAATGTTTTCGATTCCGATGCTGCTCAGGGTTTTGGCGGTGACGGCCATCATGTCCGGGTAGTGCGGGTCGGCGTAGTCCACCACCTGGATCAGCAGGTCGGCGTTGGCTGCCTCCGCCAGCGTCGCCTTGAAGGAGTCCACCAGCTTGTGGGGGAGCTTCGACACGAAGCCGACCGTGTCGGACAGCAGGAACTTGCGGTGGTCGGGCAGGGTGATCTGACGCACGGAGGTGTCCAACGTGGCAAACAGCATGTCCTTTTCAAAGACCTGCTTGGTTTCGGGGTGATCGGCGTACAGGCTGAGCAGGCCGTTCATCGTGGTGGACTTGCCGGCGTTGGTGTAGCCGACTAGGGCCACGACGGGCAGCTCGTTTTCCTCGCGCTTGGCGCGCCGCACGGTTTCACCGATGTCGGCATCCTTGAGCTCCTGGCGCAACCGCGCAATGCGCTTGTTCAGCACCCGTTTGTCCATTTCGAGCTTGGATTCCCCGGCCCCACGGTTGGCGAGGCCCCCACCGCCTTGCTGATCCAGCTTGTTGGCGCTGGGGTGCAGGCGTGGGAGGGCGTACTGCAACTGGGCGATTTCGACCTGGGTCTTGGCCGTTTTACTTTGCGCGCGGTTGGCGAAGATCTCAAGGATCAGCTGGGTGCGGTCGACAACGTGCAGCCCGGTGACTTTTTCGATGTTGCGCAGCTGCGACGGGGAAAGCTCGTCATTGACGAGAATGGTGGTGGCGTCAAGTGCGCGGGCCAGCTCGCCGATCTCTTCCACCTTCCCGGTGCCGAAGTAAAAGCCGGCGGTGCTGCGGTCAAGGTTCTGGCGCGATTCACCGACCACCTCATAGTTGTTGGCGCGCGCGAGCTCTGCGAGTTCCTGCATGGTGTAATCGAAGTTCTCCTGACCGCGTGAGATCCCGGTCACAATGACTTTTTCTGGTGCTTGGTGTTGTTCTTGCATATTTTCTCCTTACTGGGCCACCGCGTGCGAGCGCACAAAAAAAGGAAGCGAACGGCTTCCTCACTGTGACCAGACTGGTCCCGTTGATTCGACTCGCTGCAGTGGCGCCAAAAGCGCTGGGTTATCCAATTGTCTGGGTGGCCACTGTCCGTAAACGCATTGCGGGTCGACTCCTTCCATCTAATTAGGACTAGTGTACCATGTTCGGCCCCGCGGTACCACCCTTGACCGGCAACGTGCCGGGATCAAAAAAACGAACCCAGCCGGTGGGTTCGTTCCATGGGTTTAGTCGGCCTCGACAATGCCCTTGCGGCCGTTTTTGGTGAAGGTGATGATCGCACCGAGCAGCACTAAGTCGACCAGTGCGATCAGCGCTGCCTTGAGGCCAACGCTGGCCAGCCCCTTGAGCAGGTTCGTGTACATGCCGTAGCTGATCAGGCCGATCAGGCCGGCACCCAGCACGACGGTGAACACCCACCAGGCGCTGCGGCCAAAGGCGTTGCCGCGCTGGCTTTGGCGCTTGGCGATCCATGGCATCATGAAGCCTAACACGACCATGCCGATCGGGACCACGATGTTCAGCGTCAGCATCAAGGCAAAGGTGCTTTCATCCGCATCCGTTGGGAAGAAGCCCAGCACTGCGAGCAGGAAGGTGACGATCAGCATCCACAGCCCCACGATGAAGCCCAGCTTATCCGACTTGATGAACTTGTAAGCCGGCGTCGGGAAGCGGTCAGCGTGGCGACGCACCATGACGTAGGACCAAAACAGGAAGCAGGTGGAGAAGGGACTGACGATCCCGTTCAGGTTCAACAGCCAGTTGAAGATGTCGTTGATCCGAGGTAGCATGCCCCCCAGTGCCATGATCACCGCGCAGATGATGGTGGTCAGCCAGTAGCCATTGATCGGCAGGCCGTCAGAGTTTTTCTTGGTCAGCTGCCGCGGCATGAAGCGCTTGGCCACATCGGACAGGAACACGCGCGTTGACGCGTCCAAAATGACGGCCAGCTGCGCCAGCATGTAGACGCCTTGAACCACCGCGAACAGGTACATCAGACTGTTACCCATGCCGAACTGCTTGCCAATGGCCTGAAAGGCGTAGTAGGAGCCGTTCATCTTAAGGTCGTTGGGCAAGTGGTGGGCGTTGAAGTAGACGCCCAGCGAGAAGGTGCCAAACAGGGTCAGGAACATGGTCATGATGGCGATCATCTTCAGGGCCTTCGGGAAGTCCTTGGCCGGGTTCTTCATGTCCGCGGTGTACGGGGCCGCGAGTTCCGAGCCATTCATCGCAAAGACGAAGAGCCCGAAGGTGGACAGGAACGACAGGGAGAAGAAGTGCTTGGGCATGAACGCGCTGAAGTTGAACGGGTGGGTGGCGATCGGGTTGCCGTTGGCCAGGCCTGCGAAGGTCATGATGACGAACAGCACAGTCATGATGAACATCGCGCCGCCGCCGATCGTGGACATCCACTCCAGCGATTTGTTCTTGAAGAAGTGCTGCAGCCAGATGAAGACCACGAACACGACGGCGGTGAAAATGCCGAACCAGGCGTTGCCCATGTGGCTCTGAATGTCGCCGTTCCCGTTGGCGATCCAGCCGAAGCTGATGACCACGGAGTTGGCGACGTCGACCACGTAAGGCAGGCCGGTGATCCAGTAGAACCAGGCGGCAAAGTAGCCCACCGTGTCGCCGTTGGTTTGGCGCATCCAGCTGGTGATCCCCCCACCGAGTTCGGAGAAGGTCGAGCCCATGTGGGCCACGATCAGGTTGTAGGGAATAACGTAGAAAATGGTCATGATGACCCAGCTGGTCACCGCGACCAGCCCTTGGTTCTGGAAGTTGTAGATGATGTCATCAAAGCCGATGACGGTCACGAAGTCCATCAGGCCAACGATCATCCACGGAATGTATTGCTTTTGCTTCGTCTCGGGTTGCATGTGGTGTCTCCTTAAGATTATTGCGTCCCCAGTGGGGAAAAACTGCTTTTCCCATTCTAATCCACCGATGCGGGTTGAGCTACCCTTTTCATTGAAAAAAATTAAGAATTTCTGAAAACAAAAACGCGACGCTATCGTCGCGTTCAAGGGCCATCAGGCGCTTTGAATCCCGTGGCGGCCATTCCGGGTGAGGCGAATGACGAAGGCCAGCACGGCCAGGTCGGCCAGCACCACCACCGACCAGCGCAAACCGGCGCCCACGTGAGCTAGCAGCCGCACGTCCACCCCGTACGTGGTGGCGATGACGGCGGCCAGCATCAAGGCGGCGGTGATCACCTGCCAGCCGCGCGGGCTAAAGGCCATCCCGTGGTTCTGTTGCCGCTTAGCCAGCCACGGCATCATGAAGCCCAAGATGATCATGCCAGTGGGAACGGCCAGGTTCAAGATGAGCATCAGCGTGAAGGTGCGGGCGTTGGCATCGGTGGGGAAGAAGCCCAGCACCGCCAGGACAAAGGTCACCGCAAACATCCACAGGCCCACGCCGAAGCCCAGTTTATCCGACTTGAGGTGCTGGTAGTCGGGCTTGGGGAAGCGGTCAGCGTGCTTGCGGGCCCCCATGAAGGCCCAAAACAGGAAGCAGGTGGCAAACGGACTGACGATCCCGTTGAGGTCTAGCAGCCAGTTGAAGATGTCGTTGATCTTGGGCAGCAGGCCGCCCAGCGCCATGATGGTGCCACAGATGGCCGTGGTCAGCCAGTAGCCGTTGATGGGTAGCCCGTCGGCGTTCATCTTGGTCAGCTGCCGCGGTAGGAAGCGCTTGTTGGTGTCGGAGAGGAAGATGCGGGTCGATGCGTCCAGCAAAATGGCTAGTTGGGCCAGGTCGTACATGAGCTGGGTGGCCGTGAAGAGGTACAGCAACAGGTTGCCCACCCCGAACTGGTGGCCGATCAGCTGAAAGGCATAGTAGTTCCCGTTCATCTTGAGGTCATGCGGCAAGTCGTTGGCGTTGAAGTAGACCCCCAGCGAAAACGTCCCAAACAGCGTGAGAAACATGGTCATGATGGCGATCATCTTCAGGGCTTTGGGGAAGTCTTTGGCCGGATTTTTCATGTTTTTGGTGTACGGTGCGGCCAGCTCGGCTCCGTTCATGGCAAAGACGAACAACCCGAAGGTGGATAGGAAGGACAGGGAGAAGAAGTGCTTGGGCATGAACGCGTGCCAGTTGAACGGGTGCGTGGCGATCGGCCGCCCTTGGCTCAGACCGACAAAGGTCATGATGACGAACAGCACCGTCATGCCGAACATCGCGATGCCGCCAATGGTGGACATGACCTCAAGCGACTTGTTCTTGAACAGGTGCTCCAGCCAGATGAAGGCGACGAACACGACCGCACTCAGGATGCCGAACCAGGCGTTCCCGATGTGGGATTGGATGTCCCCGTTGCCAAACAGCAGCCAGCTGGCACTGATAATGACGGAGTTGGCGACGTCCACAACGTATGGCAGCTCGGTGATCCAGTAGAACCAGCCGGCAAAGTATCCCACGGTATCGCCGTTGGTTTGGCGCATCCAGCTGGTGATCCCACCCCCTTCTGCGGCAAAGGTCGAGCCGAGGTGGGCGACGATCAAGTTGTAGGGGATGACGTAAAAAAACGTCATCAGGACCCAAGTGAACAGGGCGACAAGCCCTTGGTTGCGAAAGTTATAAATGATGTCATCGAAGCCGATGACCGTGACAAAGTCCATCAAACCGATGATGAACCAGGGAATGTAGTGCGGTTGGTCAGTTTTTGTGGTCAATGATTCGCTCCTATTAGATGAGGGTCAGCCGACAAGGGCGTGACCCGGAGCCTTGTTGTGTCGCAAGCGCGCCGCCTCCTTAAAAAACAACGGTGATTATTCTATAAGAAAAACATCATAAGTTAAAGGTTTTTCTGAAAAGCGGGTCAACTTACAGCTTTGTTAGGTGAATGTTCGCGCACGGGTTGGTGGGATGCGGTACGATAGCATCATGCAATTCATTAACGGAGGAATCGACATGCAAAATCAACCGGTCGTGAGCGTTCACGAGATCACCAAGACTTACGGGAAGGCCAACGAAAAGCAGTACCAGGCGCTGAAAGGCATCACCTTTGACGTCCAAACCGGCGAATTCGTCGGCATCATGGGGGCCAGTGGCTCCGGGAAGACGACGCTGTTGAACATTCTGTCCACGCTCGATCGGCCCACCAGCGGCACCGTGGCCATCAACGGCCAGGATGTCACGGCACTCAAGGGCGATAAGTTGTCTGATTTTCGCGCCAAGCAAGTGGGGTTCATTTTCCAGGACTTCAACCTGCTGGAGAACCTGACCGCGCGGGAGAACATTGCGCTGCCAATGGCGCTTCAAAACGTTTCCCACAGCCGCCAGCAGCAGGCCGTCGATAAGATCGCCGCGACGCTGGGCATCGCGGCGGTGCTGGATCACTACCCGACCGAGTTGTCTGGGGGGCAAAAGCAGCGCGTTGCGGCGGCTCGGGCGCTGGTGCAGGAGCCAGCCATCCTGTTCGGGGACGAGCCGACCGGGGCGCTGGACTCTCAGTCCGCGCGCGAGCTGCTGAACACGATGCAGGGGCTGAACCAACAGCAGGGCGTGTCCATTTTGTTGGTCACCCACGACCCGTTCTCCGCCAGTTACGCGCAGCGCATCTTGTTCATCAAGGACGGCCAGATCGGCCAGGAACTGCGCCATGGGGACAAAACGCAAGAGGAATTCTACCAAGAGATTCTCGACACCCTGGGCACCTTCCAGAAGTAGTGGGGGGTAAGGAGAGATTATGTTACGCAAATTAGCACTCGGCGGGATTCGTGCCCGCTTCCGCGACTATGCGGTCTTGTTCTCGGGGCTCGTCATCGCCAGCGCGGTCTTTTACATGTTCATGGCTCTGGCGACCAACTCAGCGTTCCTGACGGCCAACTCGCCGGTATCCTCAACGACCATCATCTTTGGGTTCGGTGAGGTGCTCCTGATCATCATCACCACCGTGTACATTGTGTACGCCAACACGTTTTTGATGAGCATGCGCCAGCGCGATTATGCGATGTTCATGATGCTCGGCGCCAAGAGCCGCAAGATCGCCCAGCTGATTTTCATTGAAACCGTCAGCGTTGGCTTCCTTGCCTCGGTGGTGGGAACGCTGGTGGGGATGGGGCTGACCGGGGTGGCCGGCCGCATTTTGATCAACATGCTGCACGCGCCGGCCACGCACTTCTCGGTGTTCTGGGGCCCGGCGATCCTTGCCACCTTCGGCTTCTTCCTCGCGATGTTCGTGGTGGCGGCGGTGATCAACGCGATCCGCTTGCTCAAAACCCCGATGTTGCAACTGCTTCACGCCGACACGACCCCGAACCGGATCCGCCAAAAGGGCTGGGGCCTGATCCTTGAGGCGGTCGCCGCCGTCATTCTACTGGGCATCGGCTATGTGGCGATGGGCCAAATGATGAAGATCGGGTTGATGGCGATCGGTATTGCACTCGTGACCATCGTCTTGGGGACATATCTGTTGTTCAACGCGCTGCTGGTGGCCCTGATCGACTTACTCAAGCGCAACCACCGCTTCGCCGCCCGGGGGTTGCACACCTTTACCCTCAGCCAGTTGAGTTTTCGGATTCGTGATTACACCAAGATCCTGGCCGTTGTGGCGATGCTTTTTGCCCTGGCGCTGGGGGCAATCACCGTGGGGCTCGGCTTCCAACGCGAGATCCCGGAACGCGCCAACGAGCTGAACGCCTATGATGTGGTCACCATTGATGCGCCCGCCAGCGAGCGCGCAGCCGCCACGAAGCTGACCGGTGTCATGCATGCAGCCCTGTACACCCAAAAGGTGAGCGGCAAGACGGTTTACCTCAACGCGACCGAGGTCAACGCGCACCCGCTCCGGCTGCGGGTGTTTGAGGACAACGTGGCCAAGCTCCGTCAGGCCGACGCTAAGACGTTCGCGCAGCTGGTTCAGGCCGGCGCAGACACCGACATGCTGGTGCGCCCTACCGATGTCGGCAAAGGGGTGGTGGTGCTCCCAGCCGCCCAATTCGCGGTCCAGACCGGGACCACGCACATCATACGCACGTATGTCGTGCGCGACTTCATCGGCAATTACGACACCATCAAAACCATGGCCACGGCCCAGACGAAGCGCTTCAAGGTCAATCCGATGATGCAAATTGGCCAGAAGTTCTACTACTATGAGATTCTGAACGGCATGTACTCCGGCTTTGCTTTCATGGGCTTCTTCCTTGGGATCGCGTTCCTCGCCATGCTGGCGTCCACCTTAATGTTCAAAATTCTCAGTGGGGCCAGTTACGATGCTAGCCGCTACCTGATGCTTCAAAAGGTCGGGGTCCGCAAGGGGCTGTTACGGCGGTCGATCCGCCAGGAAATCGGTGCGCTGTTCTTCTTCCCGGGGCTGCTTGGGGTGGTTCATGTCCTGTTTGGCCTGAAGATGTTTGACAGTTTGCTGGCGCACCCTTATGGGAACCTGATCGTGCCTTTTGGGATCTTCCTCCTGCTTTACGCCATTTACTACGGGCTGACCGTGTGGCTGTACGAAACGATCGTCATTCAAAAATCGCTTGCAACGGATTAGTCGCAGGCAGGAAAGTCGGGCCATGAGTCCGGCTTTTTTGTTGCGGAAAAAGTCCGCCAGAAAGTTACCTGCGGTTTTTTGCGTTTTTTTTCGGGAAATTAAGTTAATTTTTCGTGAGAATGTAAGCGCTCACACGCTATTTGCGCCGGTTTTTGTTCTTTCATTCGGGACCGAAGCCTAAGGCAACGCGGTTTGAATGTAACCGATTCAAATCCGAACGTTATGCAATAAGTAAGTAGTGTCGTTCTTGAACGAATTGGGTCAGCATGCTACAATTTTTATAACAACGGAGAAGCTATCCGATAAGGGGGAAATAGTCGTGAAAATCAGTCATAAGCTTGGCATGATCGCGCTGGTCGCGGTCACGGCAACAGTTTTGGGGGCCTGCGGCAGCAAGCAAACGAGTGACACCAAAGGGAAGACCGACCCGAAGCACTCAGTCGCATTAGTCACCGATGGTGGCGGTGTTGATGATAAGTCGTTCAACCAGAGTGGTTGGGAAGGGCTCGAGAAGTGGGGCAAGAAACACGACTTAGTTAAAGGGGTCGGTGGCTACAACTACGCACAAAGCAACTCCGATGCCGACTTTACGCCAAACATCAACAAGTTGATTCAGGCGAAGTACGCGATGATCGTCGGGACCGGCTACAAGCTGGTCAGCGCCATCACCAAGGCGTCCAAGGCCAACCCGGACACGAAGTTCCTGATCATCGATGACGTCGTGAACCGCAAGAACGTTGCGTCCGTTACCTTCAAGGACAACGAAGGCGCCTTCCTGGCCGGGGTTGCCGCAGCCAAGACTACGAAGACCAACAAGGTCGGGTTCGTCGGTGGGATGCACAGTGAAGTGATCGACCGTTTCGAAGCCGGTTTCCGTCAAGGGGTGGCAACGGTCAACCCGAAGATCGAAGTGGACATCCAGTACGTTGGCGACTTCAGCAAGCCTGCGATCGGCCAGTCCCTGGCTTCCGCAATGTTCAACAACAACGTTGACGTGATCTACCACGCGGCGGGTGGTTCCGGTGCCGGGGTCTTCTCCGCGGCGAAGAACGTGATCAAGTCCAAGAAGGTCTGGGTCATCGGGGTCGATCAAGACCAAACCGCTGAAGGGAAGTACTCTGGCGGTAACCTGACGCTGACGTCCACCATCAAGGGTGTGGGGACGGCCATCAACAAGGTTGCTGACGCGGCGATGGATGGCAAGTTCCCTGGCGGCAAGACCACCGTTTACGGCTTGAAGGAAAACGGGGTTTCGCTGGTCAAGGGGAACATGAGCGCAGACGCTTGGAAGTCCGTTCAGGAATACAAGCAACAGATCATCGACGGCAAGATCACGGTGGCCGAAAAGCCTGCTGATCTGAAGTAACGACAGAATACTTTTTCTGGCAATATGGGCTGAGGGTGGACAGTTGTCTGACCTTAGCCCATTTTTACCAGCACACGCGTGTCGAGCCACCCCCGGTACGCGGCAAAGAAAGGGTGAGTACATGGCAGAACCAGCAATCAAAGTGACGGGGCTGACGAAGCGCTTCGGCGATTTTGTCGCGAACGATCACCTGGACCTGACAATCAACTTCGGTGAAGTCCACGCGTTGTTGGGCGAAAACGGGGCCGGTAAGACAACGATGATGAACATGTTGTCTGGCATTTTGATCCCGACGAGCGGCACCATTGAGGTGCGCGGCAAAGCGGCCCACCTGCAGTCCGCTAAAGACGCCACGGCCTTGGGCATCGGGATGGTGCACCAGCACTTCATGCTCGTGGAAAACTTCTCCGTCATCGACAACATCATTCTGGGCGCCGAGCCGACCAAGGGCGGTAAGATCGACCGCACGAAGGCCAAAAAGGACATTATGGCGCTGTCCGAGAAGTACCGGCTGCGCATTGAACCGGACGCCAAGATCGAGGACATCTCGGTGGGCATGCAGCAGCGGGTCGAGATCCTGAAAGTGTTGTACCGGCAGGCGGACATCTTGATCTTCGATGAGCCGACTGCGGTGCTGACGCCGCAGGAAATCGACGAGCTGCTCGACATCATGCGCCAGCTGGCTTCGGAAGGCAAAGCGGTCGTGCTGATTTCCCACAAGCTGGCCGAGCTGCGCCAGGTGGCCGATGTGATCACCATCATTCGGCGCGGGAAGAAGATCGACACGGTGCCGGCCAGCACGTCCACTGCCGAACTGGCGGACAAGATGGTGGGCCGCCATGTCAACTTCGCGCGCGAACGCGTGCCGATGCCGGAAGGGGCCCCGGTGCTTGAGGTCAAGGACCTGGTCGTGGAGGACAAGGACAAGGTGGCGCATGTGCGTGACCTGAGCCTGATGCTGCGCGGCGGGGAGATCCTCGGCTTAGCCGGGATCGATGGCAACGGCCAAAGCGAGTTCGTTAAGGCGATCACCGGCCTGCTGCCCGTGACTGCCGGCCAGATTTTGATCGGTGGCAAGGACCTGACCCACGCCACGCCGCGTGAGGTCACCGAGGCCTCCGTTGGCCACATTCCGGAAGACCGGCAGCGCTTCGGTCTGGTGATGCCGATGGACTTGGTCGAAAACATGTCGCTTCAGACCTACTACAAGCCACCGTTGTCGCACCACGGCGTCATGGACACCAAGGTGATGGTCCAAACCACCGAGCAGCTGCTCGACGACTACGATGTGCGCCACGCCAACCTGCAACAAAAAGCCGGGGACTTATCCGGGGGGAATCAGCAGAAGCTGATCATCGCCCGTGAGCTGTCCCGCGACCCACAGCTGGTCATCGCGATGAACCCCACGCGCGGACTAGATGTCGGGGCCATTGAATTCATTCACGCCCAGCTCCTTAAGGCGCGGGCTGCTGGCCACGCCGTTCTCTTGATCTCATTTGAGCTGGATGAAGTCCGGCAGTTGTCCGACCGGATCGCGGTCATTCACAACGGCCACATTGTTGGTGAAAGCGCGACAAGCGACCTGACCGAGCAACAGATCGGGTTGATGATGACTGGGGAAACACTTGAGCACGCAAAGGAGGCCACCCATGAGAATTAAGAATACTTGGATCAGTGGGTTGGGCATTCCGCTCACGTCGATTTTTCTGGGCCTCTTGGTCGGGGCCATCATCATGCTACTGTCGGGGTTTGACCCGATTTCCAACTATGTCAACATGTTCACCGGGGCGCTGGGCTCTGCCAATGCGATCGGGGAAGTGTTGCGTTCCGCCACGCCGTTGATGCTGACGGCCCTCGGGTTCGCGGTCGCGAACTATGCCGGGTTCTTCAACATCGGGCTGGCTGGTCAGGCGCTGGTCGGTTGGCTGGCTTCTGTGGCCTTTGCCAACGCCTTCCCGGGTCTTCCAAGTATCTTGATCATTCCCGGGGCCTTGATCGTGGCCGCGCTGGCCGGGGCCTTTTGGTCCGGGTTGGCGGGCTACTTCCGCGCCTATTTTGGGGCCAATGAAGTGATCACGACCATCATGCTGAACTACATCGCCTTGTACGCGACCAACGCGATCGTCAAAGCGTACATGACCGTTGGGGACGGCGATTACTCCAAGATGATCCCAAAGGCCGCGCGGTTACGCACCCCGTTTTTGGAGCAGCTGACCCAAAACTCGACCTTCCATTACGGCATCATCCTGTCCGTCTTGGCGGTATTCTTCATCGCCTGGCTGCTGAAGAAAACCACGCTGGGCTTTGAGATCCGCGCGGTGGGGATGAGCGAAGACGCCTCTCGTTACGCGGGGATGTCGCCTAAGCGCACCATCATGGCGTCCATGCTGATCTCAGGCGCCTTGTGTGGCCTGGGCGGCGCGATGGAAGGGCTGGGCAACTTCCAGAACATCATCGTGAACACGGCGCTGCCAAGCATCGGGTTCGATGGGATGTCCGTTGCCTTGCTGGCAGCCGGCAGCCCGATCGGGATTTTGTTTGCCGCGCTGCTGTTCGGGACGCTGTCGATCGGGGGATTAAACATCTCGATCGCCGCGACGACGCCACCAGAGATCACGAGTATCGTGGTTGCCTCCATCATCTTCTTCGTTGGGGCAAACTACATTATTCGCTACTGGTTCGCCAAGCTCCGCAAGCCGGCTAAACCGACGGCGTCAACGCCGGTCCCACCGGCCGCCACTGACACGAAGGAGGTGCACTCATGAACCTCGACACACTTTTACTGACTGTTATTTCCACCTCGCTGGTTTACTCCGCGCCGCTGATTTTCACGGCGCTTGGGGGCACTTTCTCCGAGCGGTCCGGGATCGTCAACGTTGGGCTGGAAGGCATCATGGTAATGGGCGCCTTTGGCAGCGTGGTGTTTAACCTCAAAATGGGCGACACCTTTGGCGCCTTGACGCCGTGGCTGGGGCTTTTGGTCGGCGGCGCGATCGGCGTGCTGTTCTCCTGCATCCATGCCGTGGCGACCATCAACTGGCGCACGGATCACATCATCTCTGGGACGGTGCTGAACCTGATGGCGCCCGCCTTGGCGGTTTATTTGACCAAGCTGATCTTTGACGGCCGCGGTCAGACGGATATCCTCCAGCACCCGCTGGCCACTGTGACCATCCCGGGGCTGAGTGCGATCCCGTTCATCGGCCACATCTTCTTCACGAACACCTCCCTGCTGGCGTACCTCGGCATCGGTGTCGCCATTCTCTCTTGGTGGGTGCTCAAGTACACCAAGTTCGGGTTGCGCTTGCGGTCCGTTGGGGAACACCCAGAGGCTGCGGATTCCCTCGGGATCTCCGTCTACAAGTACCGGTACATCGGGGTGCTGCTGTCTGGGTTCCTGGGCGGCATCGGCGGTGCGGTGATGGCTCAGAGCATCACGCTGAACTTCTCCGCAACGACCATCGTTGGGCAGGGCTTCATGTCCCTGGCGGCGCTGGTCTTCGGGAAGTGGCATCCGATCGGTGCGATGGGTGCCGCCATCTTCTTCGGCTTCGCGCAGAGCCTTGCCATCATCGGTAAGTACGTGCCGGTGATCGCCAGCGTCCCAGACGTTTGGTTCACCATCGCCCCGTACCTCATCACGATCATCGTGGTGGTGCTGTTCATCGGCCGTTCCAAGGCGCCTGCCGCCGATGGGACGACATTCATCAAGTCACACTAAGCAACACGTCAGCGGCTGACCTTCGGGTGAGCCGCTTTTTTTGATTCCAGGACAGCGTGGCGCGGTGATGCGGGGGCTTTCGCCGGCTATTAGGCTGTCGCGCGCCGCGGTTGAACTGCCTAATCAACTCTGGCCTGACACCTGCGCCCGCATTTAGGCGCGAGTGGCAGGGGGAACTGGTTGTGCATCACTTGAAACATCCCTGACCGCGGCCATTCGCACCTAAAAGACTGCAAAAAAAGAGCGCTTATGCGCTCTTTTCAAGCCCTTATTCAAACATCTTCTTGGTCGCTCGCAGCAAGGTTGGGATGTCCTTGTCGTAGCGCGGCGTCTTAACCAGACGGCGCATCGGGATGCCTGCGAAGTGGTAGGCGGCGATTTCACCGGAGCGCACGGCGCTTTGCTCGGTGAAGACCATCTGGTACGGCTGCTCGACGAACTCGCCGGTGAAGGCCAGGTTGGTCGAGTGGGCCGGAATGACGATCGGCCGGTCGGCTTTGGCGCGGTTGTTGAACAGCGCGGAGGCGTACGGCATGTAGCACGGGATGCAGTTGATGACGCTGGCCATGATCGCGTCTGTCTTTTCGCGGATGTTGATTGGGCCAGGGTCCACCATGCTGAGCTGACCGATCAGCTCCTGCAGCATTTCTTCACCGGTCATTTCAATGTACGGCTTGGCCACGAACTCGCCGGTGCGCCGTGGGTACAGGAAGTAGCCCCAGATGACGGCCTCGTTGGGCTTTTGGGTGGTGAAGTGCGGCTGGTGGTGCACCACGATGGACATGTTGACATCCGGTTTGCCGTCTTCGGTGACCGGGGCGGTGCTGAGAAAACTGTTCAGCGCGTTGCCAGGGACCTGCGTGGTGATGCGGGTGATCTCGTTGAGCAGCACGTGGTCGCTGGTGGTCAGCGTGAAGGAGACCCACTCCGAGGCGTTGCGATCGGCGAAGAACTTGTCCGGGTTGCCGAGGTTGTAGAAGCGCTCGGCGGCCTTTTTCCACAGGTTGGCGCTCAGGCCGTAGTCCATGTTCTCGCGGGCCGGGGTGTGATAGTCGCCGATGGTGGCGGAGTCGGTGATGCTGCCGTTGGTGAAGATCACGGCGGTGTCGTCATCGACCGGCAGGTGGGTCACTTCACCGCTATTGGCATCGGTGATCTCAAGGCCGGTGACCGTGATTTCGTCTTGCATCTGGCTGTCCTTGAACTGCCAGTCGGTGACGATGGTCCCGAGTTCAAAGTGCACGCCTGCGTCCTTCAGGTAGTTGATCAACGGCAACATGATGGATTCGAACTGGTTGTAGCGGGTGCGGTTGACGCCGACGAGGTGCTCGATCTGCGTGAACTCGTACAGCATCATGTGCATATAGCGACGTAGCTCTTGCACGGAACTCTGAATGCGGAAGGCAAAAGTCGTTTCCCACATGTACCAGAAGTTGGTGGTGAACAGGTGCGGATCATCCTTGAAGTAGTCGGCGATGCTGAGGTTGTCGAGCTGTTCCTCGTCTTTGTCCGGCATCATCACGAGCTTCGTCAACAGCAGGCGGTCCTGGTTGTTCAGCCCTAGTTTGCCGGCCTGCAGAATGCCCTCGCCGCGGCGCATCAGGCGCGCCTTGTCGAACGTGCGGTGCTTGGCGTCGAAGTCGCGCGTGTCCTCAGCAGCCGTCATGCCGGCTTCGGTGGCTGACGGAATGCGGCTGAGCAAGTCCATCAGGTCCACGTAGGTCCGGTAGTTGAGCATTCGGCCGCCGCGGGCGAGGTAGCCTTTGGTGTTTTCAAGCGGGTGGTTTTGGTTCCAGTAGTCTACGGCCTGTTCGGAGGCGGCGCTGCCGTCGTTGGAGCCGTGGTCATCGATGCCGTAAAACGTGATGGCATCACCGGCCCAGTGGCCTTCCTGAATCAAGTACACGGCGCTGGCCATGTTGGCCAAACCGGCGCCGATCATAATCGCTTTGTGTTTAATCATTATGCCTATCCTCCTTACGCAGCGCGATGCGACTCGAAAATGGTATAGTCCTTAGCCTCATCGTGAAACCAATCTAATTTGTGCAACGCGTACGCTGTGGCTGCCGCAACACTCAAAGCAGCTGTGAGCCAGAATGCTTTTTTCATTAGAATTCACCGCCTTTATCTGATGCCTCAAGTGTAGGCGTGAATGCGCGCAAAAAAAATAGGCAAGCCCGGCGGTTTGCCCAATTGGTCTGGTCAGTACATGGTGCGGGAGTTGCTCACGGCGTTGTTCAAGGCCCCGGTCAGCATCACGTCGGCGCGCTTGACCATGGCGGTCTTGTCCTCGACCAGCCCGCGCATCAGCCACTGGATGATCTGTGCGACGATCGCCAGCCCGTAGAAATTGCAGATGTCCTCTTGGAGCGGTTTGGGCAGGGTGGGATCGGCGCCGACCACCACGCGGCGGACGAGCTGCTCGGCCACGGTGGCCAGCAGGCGCTCCAGTAGATCGCGGCCGACGGAGTTGAAGCTGGCGAGGCAAAAGGCCCGGTTGTCGTCGATGTAGTCCAGCAGCATCGCGTACGCGGTGTCCCAGCGGTCGATCACCGCGTATTTTTCCATCTGGGTGACGATCTCCTGCTCGTAGACCCACGCCAGCAGGGAGTAGATGTCCTCGAAGTGGTAGTAAAACGTGTTGCGCGTGACGCCGGCGCGGGTGGTCAGCGCGTTGATGGTGATGTGGTCCAGCGCGGTGGTGGTCATCATCTCCCGCAGCGTGTGCGCGAGCAGCTGCTTGGTTTCGTTGGTCGCCATTTACATCACCGTCAGCTCATTGTAGCTGAGCACCTTCACGCCTTCATCGGTCAGGGCGATCTTGGAGATCGAGCCGTTGCGCGGGCTGTCCGTGACCACAAAACCGTCCTGCTTGCCGAACTTATCGATGATGCTGCGGATCGTGGTGCCATGGGTGACCAGCAGGACATTATCGCCGTTTTGGTTGTCCTGGCGCAACAGCTTGAAGCCCTGCTGCAGGCGCGTCCAGTAGGTCAGGGCGTCTTCGGCGTCATGGAACGGATCGGCTTCATGCATGAAGTCCTTGGAGGCATCGACCCCGTACTGTTCGATCAGGTCCTTGAACGTCCGCGCCCCGTGCGGCATGCCGACTGCGTACCAGGTCTTGGGTGAATCCTCGCCTTCAAAGTAGCCGTAGAACTGCTCCCGAAACAGCGGCGTGACGGTCAGCGCGACATCGGTGTTGAAGTTTTCCGCCAGTACCAGCTTGGCCGTGTTGGTGGCACGCGTGGTGTCGCTGGCGTAGGCGTGGGTGAAGGTGATGTGCTTGAGCGCCGCCCCAGCACGCCGCCCGTCCGCCAACCCGGATTCGGTCAGGGGCGAGTCGGACCAGCCTTGCATCTTGTTGAATTTGTTGAACCACGTTTGGCCGTGGCGCACTAGGTAGACCGTGACAGTTTTCATAGGAGACCTCCGCGTTTTTTCTCCCTTCAGTTTAGCACACTGGGCCTGTTGCGCGAACGATAACTCGTGGTCACCAAAAGCACTGGGACCGATGTCGCATTGGTCCCAGTGCGGCTTTGAATCGCTGTGGGTCGCCGGTTAGTGCAGCGTCACCGCGAGTTGAATGGTGGCCATGGCATCCTGACCGCTGACTTGATAAACCGCGTCGCCGCTGCGCCAGGTGACCGTGTTGATGCGATCGGTGCCCGCGCTCACGCGCAGGTGGATCGCGCCTTGCGTGGCCGGGATCGGGAGCATTTGCTGGGCAAATAAGGCCACGGCCTGCTTCGCCAACGGCAGAGAGTCTTCCCCGTTGATGTTAGCCGCCTGCACTGTAATGACCCAGCGGCCTTCCTGCCAGGTGATGTAGCTGGAGCCGGCCGCGCCTTCCTGTGTGCCGACCAAGCCATCGCCTAGCGCAACGGTAGGCAGATCCGCCTGCACCGCCTGCGGGTCGATCTGCGCATCGCTGGTGGTCGTGGTTTTTTGAATCGCCAGCGGGGCGTCAGTGGTCGGCAGTCCGGCCGCATTGAAGGCCTGTGCGCGCCCCTCACTCAAAAACAGGGTGGCATTGGCCGCATCGCCGGTTGCCACCACGTTGAGGGCTTGGCCGCTGGCAGGCGTGTAGGTCGTGGGGAAAGGCATCCCCGGCACCAGCTGGCGCGCCGCCGTGCGCAGCGTCGTCAGCCGTGCCTCCGGCTGTGGGGCGCTGCTAGTCGACTGGCTGGTCGTGCTGGCTTGCGTGCTTTGGCTGACTTTGTGGCGCGACTGCTGAGACTGGCTGGATGCGCTCGCCGCCGGTTGATCGCTGCTGTTCTTGGCTGGTGCTGCGCCGTTGCCGCAACCGGTCAACGTGAGCACCAAAGGCATGAGGAGCCACCAATGCGTTTTTTTCATGATCATCACCCCTTTGCCTTGATTATAAGCGCAGATGAAAGCGAGTTTATCAACGGCGGCGGACCTTCAGGAATTATTAAGCCAGCTGGCCAGTTGGGCGGCCGCGCTGTCTTGGTACGGTGTGGGCGCATAGTCAACTAGTTCAGCGCGGCACTGCTGAAACAGCGCCAGCACAATCCCCAGGCTCGCGCGGGTGGCGGCCAGGTCGGTTTGCGCGTAGCTGGCCGCTAGGCGTGCCTGCTCCCCGGGGGTCAATGTCGCCCAGAGAAACTTGTGGTTGGCACCAGGGTCAAAGCGGCCGTCACGGGCGATCGTGGCGCGCCATTCCAGCAGGCGATAGAGCTCGGGGCGCACATTTTGATCGAGCAGGGTGTTCGCGTATACCAGGTTGCCGCGTGCCAGACCTTTCACCACGTAACCAGCCACCCAGTAAAATTCAGTCACACACGCATCGAGTGCGACCTGTGTGGGGCGCTTCAAGGCGTGGCTGGCGGCGCTGGTTGGGCGCGGTGACGTGGGGGTAGTGCGCTGCCACACTAAGGTGTTCAGCGTGTCGCCGGCCAGGTAACCCGCAATGTCCGTGGCGGGCGCCAATTTTAAGTCCACCCGCGCCGTGCCCGGGTAACGGGTGAGCCAGCTTTCCCACGTGCCGGTCGCCGGGCCGAACAGGTGGCTGTCAACCAGATGTTGAACGATGGTGGGGGTGCCGAGCTGGTGCACCCACCAGTTGCCGTCTGCCTGGGCCATCTCGCGGACAAACAGCGTGACGTCGAGGTCCGTCCATTCATCGGTTGGCTTGCTCGGGTCGTTGCTGGCACCTTCCGTGCCGATGGCCAAAACGTTGGGATCGGCGGTGGCAAGGGTGATCAGTTGGGTCAGTGTCGTCATGGGGGCCTCCTTGTGGTGATTAGTGTTATTGTACGCCTCACCGGGCCCAAAAGGCATGGTTCTTGTCGGGCGGGTGAGGCTTGCATGCAGATTCTCAAGCGTGGATAATGGGGACGCAAAGGAGGGACGCCATGGCAACCTTGATCTTGATTCGAGGCAACTCGGGCAGTGGCAAAACCACGCTGGCGCAGCACCTCGGGACCGCGTTGGGCGACCAGGCGCTGGTGCTGAGCCAAGACACGCTACGGCGAACCGTCCTACGTGCGCCTGACCACCCTGGCACCCCGGCCATTGCGCTGATTCGCGACCTGATCGCTTTTGGCCGCACCGCGTATCCAGTGACGATCGTTGAAGGCATTCTCCGGCGCGATGTCTATGGCACCATGCTGCAGGCGGCGGTCGCCGCGTTTGGGCCCGATGCGTGGGTCTACTATCTGGATGTGCCCTTCGCCGTGACAGTGGCGCACAATGCCGGCCGCTTCGACGCGGCCACCCTGCGCCGCTGGTGGCGACCGGATGACGTGCTGACGCGGGCGGACCGCCGCTTGCCTGCACAGCCGGTGGCCGTGGCCTGCGCCCATATTCTCAAGGAGGTGCACGCATGAGTAAGGAACGGGTCAACGCGCTGAGCGACGGTGTGTTTGCGATTCTTTTGACCATTTTGATCCTCGATTTTCAACCGACCAGCTTGGCCCCAGGGTCGATTCGCGCGATGCTGACGCGGCAGGCGCCCTTGTTTGCGATGTACGCCTTGTCGTACTTTTACGTCGGCACGAGCTGGTTGTTTCATCATGACTACTTTCAGTATGTCAAAAAAACCAACCGTACCCTGAACGTCCTGAACCTCTTCGTGCTGTTCACCGTCACGCTGGTCAACTACGCGATGGTGCTCTTGATCGAGGCGCTGACGAACCAAAACGCCCAAGATATTCAGCTGGCGTTCATCGTTTACGATGCGGTGGCGCTCGGCATTTCGCTGTCGTTTCTCGGCCTGTACCGCTACCTTGAGCACCACCCCGAACTGCGCACCTTCACAAGCATTGAATCGCACTACAATCGCATCCGAATGGACCCGGCGCGCAGCGTCGCCATTTATCTCGCCTCTGCGGTCGCCACCAGCTTTTCCAACTTGCTGGCTGGGGCGCTTTTGGTGGCAGGCGTTGTGTTTCACTTCATCGCCTACCTGCGTTTTTCCCGCGTGATTCACATCGGCACGCAACACAACACAAAAACTTCATAAACGCGGTGGGCGGAATGCGGTATACTGGACGAAAATAAGGAGGCCAAACGATGCGGCGTGAACGACGACTTTCATTTCAGAAGAAAAAGAAGCGGTGGCCTAAGGTGCTCGCCGCCGTCCTCATCGGCTTAGTGGTGGCAGGCGGCCTGTGCGTCGTCTTCTTCCCCCAGCTCAACAACACGGTGCGCAACGCCACTGGCAACGACACCGCTGCGGATACCGTGGTCAAAAACGAACTGGTCAAGCAGATCGAGGCGCGCAAAACCGGGGATGCCACCGTGGACGCCAAGCTTGACGCCGCGGCCACAACGCTCAAAAACACCAAAATGAGCCGCATTGTGGCCGCAGCCGGTGATCAGGCACAGATGACCAGCCTGCTGAAAACCACCACCGGTGCCAGCACGAATCAGGCCACCGCAGCGGCCAATTTGCTGTTTGCCAATGACGCCCTTCAGCCGGTGCGCGAAGCAGTGGCGGCAGGGGACTGGGTCAAAGCGTACCAGGCCTACAAGTCACTGAACGGCACCGAAGCCTTCACCGAATTCAAAGCCGACCTCGGCCAGTACTAAGCGATGGCGCTACCCTTGTGGTAGCGCTTTTTTATTTGGCCCGCGCATGATACACTCCCTGTATTGGGGGGTGAGCGCATGATGAAACGACTTCTCGCCGGTGGGCTGGCGCTTGTGCTGATGGGCAGCTTTGCTGCGGGGTTGAGTGACTATCAGACGCGGATCGATGCCGATCCAGCAGTGCTTTTTTCACCGGCGGCGACGGCCGGCGTCAGCCTTGGCACGCGCCAGGAAGGGCAGGCCCGGGTGGCAGTGACGATGCCCGGCGAGCCGGTGCCAGTGGTGTTTTTTGGCGATCACACCTTACCCACCACGACCACGACCCAAACGCTGACAGGCCAGTTTGGCATTGGCGTTAAGTCGCGGCAAACGCTGGCCCTGCGCTATCGGGTGACGTTGACATACCGGCGCGACAATGGGCGCGTTCACCTCACGTGCGTGGCGGCCACGCTGCGGCCGGCCACCGGCCTGCACCTGATGCGCGCAACCGTGGCCAGCGGGCAGGGGCTGGTGCGGGACTGGCCCGTGCGCGCCGCCAGTCTGCCCACGTTTTCGGTGACCTTACCGACGACAGGGTTGACCTACCGCCAGCCGACGCCTGACGCCTTTGCAGGGGTGCGCGTCACTTTGCGCGGTCAGCTGGCGGCGACCGGTCAACCCGTGGTCGTGACGATAGATCTGATTCCGCTTGACCTGCAGTAAGGGTGCGCACCGCACCGCTGCGAACGGCTGATTAAAAAGATGTTGGTTGCCGCGGTGCAAGAATCACAAGATCTTCGGTTTTTTTGGGCGCCGACCCAACGTTTCAACGGCCGCGCCGCGGTGACGTTTAAAAAGAAGAGACGCTCTGAGAAAAAGAAGAAAGCGCCGGAATGCCTTTGCAAAGGCATTCCGGCGCTTCTTGATTATCATGATCACCCGTACGGGATTCGAACCCGTGTTTTCGCGCTGAGAACGCGACGTCTTAACCCCTTGACCAACGGGCAATGGTTTGTAACAAGAACAAACACTATTATACAGGAATGGCAGAGCGCGTCAACCGTTTCACTAAAAAAGTTCCGGTCCGCAAAAAAGGCCACCAATAGCGGTGGCCTCAGGGGCGTTACAGGTTCTTGTCCATGTTGAATGTCAGCTGAGAGAGCTCCAGGCCCTGCATCAGCATGCTGGCGATCTGCTTCTTGGCCTCGGCCTTCACGGCGGCGACCAGTTGATAGTTCGCTTGCGTCAGCGCATCGGTCAACGCCTGACCGGTCAGCTCGGCGGTGGCCTGGTCGGTTGCCGCCAGGTGGACCCGGAACAAGCGATAAGATTCCGTTAGGTAGTCGCGGTTTTGCTGGATGAACTTGCTGTAGTGGCTTTCCACCAGCATGCCGAGGCTGCGGTGCAACCAGTAAGCGGAGTCTTTGTCGACGTCCAGCTCAAGCGGGGTGGTCGAGTAGCTTGGGTCCGTGTCATCGGCGTTGCAGTAGAACGGCACGTAAGGGCTGTAGGTCGGCAGACCGATGTTCAGCCACATGATGGCGGCCTGACCCTCCGGCACATCGTTGCGCAACTGCAAGATGTGCGAGTTCTGGGTCCGGTTCAACCCGATCGGCCGGTAACGCAGGCGGTCGGCATCACTGCCGTGACCCAGCGGATCAAACCGGGTCTCGTTGTAGTGCGAACCCAGGATCTGCGCAATATCCTCGCGCGTGATCAGATGGTCGGTGTGCATGATGAATGGCAGCTCAGCGGATTCGGGTTCTTCCGGCGTTTCTGGATTCAGAATGTGGTGGGCGTACCAGACCCGCGGTGTGTTATAGTGGCGGTCTTTTTCGTTCATCGTGCCGAAAATATGGCGGAAGTTCCAGCCGTCTTTGTCCGGGTTCAGGTGATGGGCAGCCACGAACTCCTGGATGCCTTCACTCCAGATGAAATTATCCGAGTCGTTGAAGTCCACCTGCTGGATCGAGACCTGGTTAGCGGCGACCGCGTAGGCGTCATCCGGAATACGTTGGGCGACCCAGTGGTGCCCAGTGACGATTTCCATGTACCAGACGTTGTCGTTGTCAGAGAACAGCACGGAGTTGCCGGCTGGTGAACCGTACTGTTTGATCAGCTGACCGAGGTATTCGACCGCGTGGCGCGCGGATTCGACGAAGGGCAGGGTCATGTTGACAATCAGGTCTTCATCCAGGCCGTCGGCAACCAGTGGGTCAAACGCCAGAGTGCGCTCGTTGCCGTAGGTGGACTCTGTGGCGGACATCGCCACGTTCTTGGCGTTGATCCCGCTTTCCTCGTAGTCGCCCAAGTGTTCCTTGTCGACGTTTGGCACCGCGTTGTAGCGGTAGCCGTTTTCTGGCAGTGGCGCTTCAAAGCCGTTGAGTGGGGACTTCACGCTCAGGCCCTTCTCACCCTTCCAGGCCGGGTGCATGTAGAAGCGGTGCGGGGCCAGGACGTGGAACGTGTCGTCGTTTCTGGCAATCATGGTGCTGCCATCGATGCTGGCATGTTTGCCGACCAGGATCGACGTACAGGCAGTTTCTTTTTTCATTTGGGAACCCCTCTTTCCAAAGTGTTAGCTTCAGTGTACGCTCAATTTCACCGAATTGGAAACTGGTCCCAACCACAGCATAAGTTCAATTATTTTTGTGTGAGCAGTTGACACCCGGGGGATTATCCCATAAACTGATATTCGTTCGTTAAGTTATTGGGTAGTAGCGAAGTGGTAACGCAGTGGACTCTGAATCCATAATCATAGGTTCGATCCCTATCTACCCAATCATGACCGCGTCTCGCTGGAGGCGCGGTTTTTTTGTGTTCATACGCCCCCAGACCTGTACGCAAAAACACAAGCAAATTTCTGGCATTCTAGCTAATTGATAGGTAAGCTGACCCAAAACGACAGGATGCGTCTACGCCGGACGCGATTCCTCAGGACGAGGTGACAGGCGAGTGGCACGCGGTGGCGTGCATAAGGGGGAACTAATATGACACGGTTTGTGATCAGCCCGCAGACGCGCGTGGGGTTTATCTCGATCCGCGTGCACAATCTTGACGCGATGCGGGCGTGGTATTCGAATGCGCTGGGATTGGTGGTCTTGCAAGATAATGGGGTGCGGGTGCTGATGGGCATCGGTGCCGATCACCATGTGATTTTGGATCTTGAAGCCGGCGGTCGGATGTTGAAACAACTTCCGGCTGGTGTGGCCGGCTATAGCCTCAATGTCCCCAGCCGCGTGGCGCTGCTGGGCTTGGCGGCGGGGTTGACTGCCCGCGGGGTGCCGGTGCTGGGTTGGCACCAAACCGGCTTCTCGCTGGGGTTTGCGGTGCGTGACCCGGAACAGAACCTGGTTTTGGTGGAGTACGACCGCGGGACTCAGGCTGATGTGCTGCGCGGGTACGATTTTGCGGACGGGCGCCTGACGCCGGTGAAGCAGCCGCGGCAAAGCACGCCCCCCTTGGCAGTGATGCCAGGGGGGACGCGGATCGGCCGGTTCGTCATCCGAACGGCTGACTTTGCCACGACCACGACGTACCTGCGCGATGTTTTGGGCTTTGTGCGGCAACAGCATGAGCAAGATTTTTCGTTTCTGACCAGTGGGGACGCCGTGCGCCACATCGGCGCAACCGTTCAGCTGGATGTCAAAGCGCGGCCGCGACGGGCGGAACATGCGGGCGTGCAGTATGTGAATCTGGTGGTGCCGGACAAAATGGTATTGGCCCGCATGTACGCCAATCTGGTGTCACAGGGGTGGCATGATTTTTACTTCGACCCCGGTGCGAACTACTTGATGGTCACTGGCCCGAATCGGTTGACGCTCTGGTTTAGCGTTCGCTGAATCTGGTATACTGACACAGGGAAGTGACATAATGAGCAAATTGGACCAACTGCGCCCATTGATCACGCAGGGCCTTGCGCCCGGGGTCAGTGCGGCGTATTTGCATGACGGCGTAAGTGAAATGCTGGTGCTGGGGGATGCCCAAACGGTGCCCGAGCGGCAACCGCTGCATGCGGGGGCATTATATGATGTGGCCTCACTGACGAAGGTCCTCGGCACGACCACGGTTTTCCTTCAGGCGTGGGCAGCGGGGCGACTGACGCCGGACACCCCACTGCGCACGTTTTTGCCGCAGTTTCCCCACGCGACCACATTTCGCCAGGCGCTGACGCATACCTCAGGGTTGGAAGGGTACATTCCGCACCGAGATGACTTGCCGGCGGCCGAGCTGAAGCAGGCGTTGCTCACGCAGCTGACCGTGACGGCCGAGTGCGATCGGCAGGTGGTGTACCGCGATGTCAACTTGTTGCTGGTGGGTTGGGCGCTGGAAAAAATTGATCTGGCGCCGATCCAGCTGCTGATTCGCCAGCGCGTGCTCAGTCCGCTGGGGCTCACGAGTGCGACATTCAACCCAGTCGCGCGCCGCTGCGTGCCCACGACTTACGACGCGGCCACCCAAACGCTGCGCCAGGGGCTGGTGCATGACCCAAAAAGCGCGATCCTCGGGTGCCACAGCGGGGCGGCCGGGCTGTTTGCCAGCCTAGGGGACCTGATGCGGTTTTCAACCTTTGCGTTTGGTCAGCAGACCAACGATGCCTGGCCAGCGACGTTCGACCAACTGTTGCAGGATCAGACGGTCAACGGTCTTGGCCGCAGCCTGGGGTGGGACCTGCGTCGCGATGGGCAGGACCGGCTGTGGCTCTACCACACGGGCTACACGGGCACGTTTTGGCTGATTCAGCCCACGATCAAGCAGGCCTTGATCGTGTTGACGAACCGGGTGCATCCCGTGGTCAATCCCGCGTTTCTGCCGTGGCGTGATGAATTTATTGCGGAATTTCTGAGAACGGTTGCGTGAATGTGTTAAAATTTGTTCGATAAGACACGAGGAGGGCAACCATTTTGACAGAACCGATTTTTCTTGAACCCGTATTTCACGAGAAGATCTGGGGCGGCCGCAAACTTGCGACTGACTTCGGCTACCACCTACCGGACGGTAAGATTGGCGAATTGTGGGCTATTTCGGCGCACCCCAACGGGCCCGATGTGATCGCCAACGGGCCACTAACGGGCACAACGCTGGACGTGGCGTGGCGGGACCATCAGGAATATTTTGGCCACCAGAAGAGTAAGGTTTTCCCCTTGCTGACCAAGATCCTGGATGCCAACGATTCCCTGTCCGTTCAGGTGCACCCGGATGATGCCTACGCGGCGGCGCATGAGCGCCCCGGTGAACTCGGCAAAACCGAGTGCTGGTACGTGCTGTCTGCCGACCCTGGGTCATACCTGATCTACGGGCACCACGCGAAAACGCGCGCGGAACTGGCCGAAATGATCCACGCGGGCGACTGGGAACACCTGTTGCGCAAGGTGCCTGTGAAGGCCGGTGACTTTGTCTACGTGCCAAGCGGGACCATTCACGCGCTGAACAAGGGGATCATGGTGCTGGAGACGCAGCAGTCCTCTGACACGACGTACCGGCTGTATGATTACGACCGGACGGATGCAGCAGGCAACAAGCGTGAGCTACATTTGCAGCAGAGCATTGACATGACCAATGTGCCAAGCGTCGATCCGCAGCTCAACATCACGACCCAGACCGTTGACGATGCGATCATCACCACCTTTGTCACCGCGCCGGTCTCCAAGTTCTTCTCGGTGTACAAAATCGAACTGAACGGCACGCTGACGCAGCACGCTGATGCACCGTACACGCTGGTGTCGGTGCTGGAAGGCGCCGGCAGCATCACCGCGGATGGGCAACAGTTCCCGCTGAAGAAGGGCGTTCACTTCATCATTCCGAACCAGATCAAGGACTGGCAGTTTGAGGGTCAGATGATGATGATCACCTCCACGCCGGGGCAAGAAGACTAACGCGTCACAATGCGCGCCAAAGCAGCAACGTTGCTACTTTGGCGCTTTTTGCATGCGCCCGGCATCAGGCCACGCAAACACGCCCCTTCAACCGATGGCGAAGGGGCGTGCAGTGGGGATGATCCAAGGCTAGTCGGTCAGGCGCGCGGCCACCGCTTGGATCAAGGCTTCCTCGCTGGTGACGACCGTGCCGTTGAGCTTGATCAGCCCAATGGTGTAAAGGTTCAAATAGTGGAACTGGTTCTCGGCGACTTCGGCCAGCGCCGCAAGCTTCTGGGCGTTCTCGGCCCCTTGCTGGCGCGAGTCGGTGTAAAGCCCGATGATCGGGAGGCCCTTCGCGTAGGCCACGCCAATTTCGCTGGCCACGCCGGCGTCGATGACGGGACCGTCGAGCACGGCGATCATCAAGTCTGCGGCGAGCACTTCCTCAGTGTCCGCGCGTGCGATCATCGTCGCATCGGCGTACGCCTGCTTGTCGTTGATCGCCGCGTTTTCTTGGGGCAGGTAGATGTCGAGGCTGGGCATCGCGGTGCGCAGCTGCTGAACAAGGGCGGCGTTGTAATTGAAGTCGGCGTGCGAAAACAGGCCGTTGGCAAAGTAGATTTTCATGGGGCACCTCCAGTTTGAATCCATGATACACCGCAGCAGGGCGGGGAACAAAAAGAAGTTGTCACGACGACCCTATCGTAGTACGATATAGCCAGGTTAGATATATCGCATCGTGATATGATGGGAGGCGGGGCATGACCACGACGGATGAACTACCGATGAGCGAAAGCGCCTTTTACATTTTGCTGGCCCTTTTGCACCCGCTGCACGGGTACGGGGTGATCCAGCATGTGGCGGCCATTACCGCAGACCGGGTCCAGCTCGGGGCCGGTACCGTGTATGGCACGTTGAAAAAGTTGCAGCGCGAGGGCCTGATCGCGCTGGTGGCCACCGATGGCGACCGCAAAGTTTATCAGGCAACGGCGGCCGGCCGCGCGCTGCTCACGGCGGAGCGCGCGCGCCTGCAGGAGCTCGTGCGCAATGCGGAGGTGTTGGATAATGCGCAAGATTAGACTGTTTTGGGTGTGGCAAAGTGACCAGGAGGCCGCGTTCTTGACCCAACTGGCGCATCAGGGCTGGCGGCTCACGCGCCGGCGTGGCTTGGTTTACCATTTTGCGGCGGAGACGCCGCTGGCAGGGCGCGTGGCGCTGGATTATCAGCCCAAGGCGGCGTTACCGGAGTATGAGGCGCTGATGGCGGATGCCGGGTGGACCCTGTGGCAGCGCAGCCCAGCGTTCGGCGGCAGTTGGCTGTACTGGTACCACCCGGACCAAGCAGCGCGGATCTACTCGGATGCCGCCTCGCAGATCGACCTGCTCCAGCGCATGCGCCGGGTGTGGACCGGCTTTGGCGCGTTGATGCTGGTGCTTGAGGCGTATTTTCTCATCGTGCTGCTGAACACGGCGCCCACGCCGTTGCGCGTTGGGTTTTTGGTCGGCTGTATTGTGGTGCTGGCGGGTTTATACGGCTACAATGCCTGGGCACTGACTCGGCGGATCCAGCGCCTGGCCGCCCGGGCCAGCTGAACGGGAAGAAGGAGGCATGAGAATGCTAGAATTAAAAGACTTGACCAAAACATTCGGCCCGATGACCGCGGTGGACCACGAAAGCTTCACTGTTGCGCCGGGCGAAATCATGGGGCTGATCGGCCAAAATGGGGCGGGCAAAACCACGACGTTTCGCATGATCCTGAACTTTTTGACGCCGGACAGCGGCACGGTCACGTGGAACGGGCAGCCGCTGACGCGCGCGGATTACGATATGATCGGCTACCTGCCCGAGGAACGCGGCCTATACCCGAAGATGCGCGTCCAAGACCAGATCATCTACTTCGCCCGGTTGCGCGGAATGAAAACTGCTGACATTAAGGCGCAAATTCCGGCGTGGCTTGAGCGGTTTCAGGTCAAGGGGAAGCTGACGGACAAGGTGAAGGATCTGAGCAAAGGGAACCAGCAGAAGGTGCAACTGATCGCCACGCTGATTCACATGCCTAAGCTGGTGATCCTTGATGAGCCCTTCTCCGGCCTCGATCCGGTGAACGCCAGCCTGCTGCAGGACGGCATTATGATGCTGCGCGACAACGGGGCGGCCATCATTTACTCTAGCCACGACATGGGCAACGTTGCCGCCATCTCGGACCACTTGGTGATGTTGCGCAACGGGGCCACGGTGTTGAACGGTACCGTGGACGCGATTCGTGAAAGTTTTGGTCGCACCAAGTTGTTCATCGAGTCGCCGCTGGATGAGGCGGCACTGCGGGCCTTTGAGGGCGTGACCGCGCTGACCCAGCACGGGGCGCAGTTTGAGCTGACCCTGGCTGATCCCGCGGTGGGACAGCGAATTTTTGCCGCGGCCACAGCGGGGGGCTACATCCCCGAGTTCCGTCAGGTGCCGCCGAGTCTCGATGAGATTTTCCGCATGAAAGCAGGTGCAGACCATGACTAAGTTCTGGATCGTGATGCAGCAGGTTTACAAGAAAAATGTTAAGAGCGGCTCCTGGCTGTTCTTGGTGCTTTCGCCGCTACTTTTCCTCGGCATTGCAGTGGCGGTTGGCTGGTTCGTCAGCCAAACCGCGGCGCCTGCCAAGGTGGCGGTCATTACGGATCAGCCGGCCGTTGTCCGCGCGCTGAACAAGGCGGCGGATGGCGATGTGACGTACACTGCGGCGGCGAAGACCACGGCCAACCGCCGCTTGACCGCCGAGAAAATCGACGGCATCCTGACGGTGACCACCGCACCGACCCTCAGTGCCACCTATGTGGAACGGGCCAACGCAGAGACTGGCGTGGACACTAGCACCCTGACGGCCGTCCTGTCGCAGCTGAAGTTGCAACAAACCGCTGCGGCCCTGAACCTCTCCGCTGCGCAGGTGCAGGCGCTGGTGACGCCAGCCCAAGTCAAGAAGCGCACCGTTGCGATCGAGGCCGGCAAGCAGGTCGCCAAGAACGACACGACTGCGCTGGTCAACCGCGGGTTTGCCAGCGTGCTGACGGTGTTCATCATGGTCATCAGCATTGTCTACGGCTCGATGCTCGCGCAGGAAATCGCCACGGAAAAAGGGTCGCGGATCATGGAGATCCTGCTGTCTTCCGTCAGTGCAACCACGCAGTTTTTCGGTAAGCTGGCCGGTATCTTGGCGCTGCTCGCCACGCAACTGGTGGTGTACGCCGTTGCAGGCGTGGTTGCCTGGACCTGGGCCTCACGGCAGGCGTTCGTCAAGCAACTGCTGGCATCGGTGGATCTGTCGGTGTTGTGGTCCATGACCAGCCTGTTGGCCATCTTGTTCTTCATCATCGGCACACTGACCTTCGCAGTGCTGGCCGCAGTGTGTGGCTCGCTGGTCGCCAACCAAGAACAGGTCAACGCGGCGGTAATGCCGATCTCACTGCTGGGGATGGCGGGCTACATGCTGGCGTTCATGGCGCAAACTGGTGACGCCGCACTGATCCGGGTGGCCAGTTACGTGCCATTTTTAAGCATTGAGCTGATGCCGGTGCGCCTCGCCCTCGGTCATGCAACGATGGGCGCGGCGTGGCTCAGCCTCGCGGTTTCCGTGGTCTTCCTGGCGGGGTTCACCTGGTTGGCGGTCAACATCTACCGCACCAACGTTTTGGTTTACTCCGATGCCGGGATGCTCAGGGGGATGCGCAAGGCCTTCACCATCTGGCGTGCTGAGCGCCGCAACTGATCAAGCAGATGACTCACCCGTTACGAAGGGTGAGTCTTTTTTGATTAAATTTTAGTGAGATTTAAACTTTTTTCGCCGTTTATTCGCGTATCGTCATTTCTGGTGAGGGTGGGGGCATCCACCTCGTTTTTCATGTTTTGTATGCCATCACTTCGAGGCGACTGGCGTATAAAACAACTCGTGTCGCGTATTTATTTTGAAATAGTTGGCGAGTTTTGCCGCATCGCGCGTTAATTCTGCTCGCGTCGCTTTACAGGTAAATTTGCGTGACGATTGGTGCATCGGTCTGTCGAGACTGACAAACGACTGTTATTTAATTTAGCTGAATCGTGTTCAGGGTGATTGTCTGAGGCCCAAAAGTGGCCTCAAAACTACCTATATTATGCGAAATCGGCATTGTGTATCCGTTTTCCAAGACATTTGATATGCTCAACCAAATTGCTAATCACAAGTTAGATTGGTAATTGATGTTGTCGACCTGTGGTGATCTCCTTGAGGTCACCGAGCTTGGAGGGAGGACTTTGAACATGTCAAAAGACGCAGACAAGCGACGGGAACTAATGGTTCAGGCCACCGCGGAGACGCGGGTGCGGTTCCGCCTTTATAAGCGCGGCCGCACATGGGTCGTTGCGGGGTTAACCACCCTGTTTTTCGGGGTGGGACTGGCAACCGGGCCTAATTTGGTGAAAGCGGACGAGGAAGTGCCGGAAGCACTGCGTTCGACTCAATCGAGCAATTCTCTCAGTGAGGGTATCGCGAGCACTGCTGATGGCTTAGACACTGATAGTTCTGCTACTAATGACGAGACGCTTAGTGAAGAAAGTTCGGAAGTTGAAACAATCGTTGAGCGTGATAATGATGAGCCTGCTGAGCCAGAAAGCACAATTTCTGATGGCACAACGGGACCGCAGACAGCAGTCGAGACTAACAGTTCAGAACCAGATGCCGGCGAGCAAGTGTCAGATGAGCCGGCTGCTCAGCTATTGACCGCAACCGGCAGCATTGCCGCGATTCAAGCTACATCGACAGAAGAGTTAGCGAGTTCAGCTGCTAGTCGTAGTGCAGCTGGGATTGAAGTGAGCGCGGTCCGAACAGGCTCCGAGGATGTGACGGATTTATTGCTTGAGCGGGGTGGTTCTCCTGCCAATACTGGTTATGTGACGAGTGATGGCCGCTCTATTGGAATTGTAAGGTGGTCGGTGAGGCCGGGGGATTCAATGAATGATGTTACCTATCCAGCTAATCCTGCTGAAAACCCTGATGCGGCCATCATAGATAATTTGTTTATTAGTGGGAGTCAATTACAATACACGGTTTCAGCAACATTTATGAGAACTGACTATTCGACTGATCCAGTTGGTGCGCTGGTCTTCACGAAAGACTCCATCGTAACGGTTCACATTCCGAGGCAAACAATTACACTTCCAAGTGGATTGGCCTACACAGAAAGTATGGGCATAAGAATCAATGCAGACTTAGATTGGACTAATATTGATTTGGTCCCGGTTGCAAATGTGAATGGGCCGGTTGCGCCTTTGGACGTTGATGCGCCAACACTTACATTTGCTGGCGGTGATTATTCGTTTTCTTTGCGCCAACTGGGGAATGAAACCACGTACCGATCGTTTTTGGCGTTTGTTGAAGAGATGACGCTACCCACACAAATCGCTGGCGTGAAGCAGGGTGTAATTTTTAGAACTACATTTGGCCTACCTCAGACTTTCTCAATTAACCTCGCACCAACAGTCACGACACCGGCGCTGGATGCAACAACGCTTTCTGGCACGGGCAGCGGGGAAGGTGATCTCATTTCTCTGTACCGTGATGACGGGACTGATACTGGATTGACGGCAACGGTTGGCAGTGATGGCCAGTGGTCGATTGACCTCTCTAACGCAAGTGTTCTGCTGAGTGAAGGATTGTATGTTGTTGAAAGCAATGCGACGGGGACCGATTTTCCAGGGGTTGCGGTTGTGCCGCGAGCAGATCAAGTGACACGGACGATTCGTTACGTTAAGGCGGACACCGATGAAGTCATTGATACTGTTGAGCAGACGATCGACTTGATCACGACCGGTGAGGCCCAGGTAACGCGTGCTGCGGGCGCAGCAGGAACAACCCTTGAAGGGACCAGCGTGACCATTACACGCGATGCCGAAACAGGGACACTAGCCGGGATTGTGGTAGGCGATATGCCCAGCGTGACGGACTATGTGCGCCAGGTAGACGCGGATGTTCCTGACCAGACCGTGCAGGTTGGTGATGACAGCACAATCACGATTGTTTACTACCCGCGTTTTGTGACAATCACTCCGGATGATACACGAGGGCCAGGAGACCCCGTTGTTGAGACCCGTCCAGAGGGACCAAAAATTCCAACGGGATTGGCCCAGACGGATCTGATTAAGCAGTTGACGCAGACAATTAGGTATCAGAACGCGGATGGTTCTGTTGCGGCGCCCGATCGTGTCGTGACGTTACGTTATCGGCGCACGGGAACCGCTGATTTTCTTGACTTGACGAATCCGGTCCTCAATTATGCGGCATGGGAGTTGGATTCAGTCGATGATGGGAGTGGCAATGCGGATTTAACCAGTTATGAGAACGGCTTTATTGCCGCTGTTAGCCCTGACTTGACGGACAAGGTGCCAGATGTGCCAACGGTGGCGGCAGTCACAATCAATTTAGGCGAGGGAGATGCGCACACGCAAATTCAGTCGCCTGACCCAGTGACGGTCACGTACTACAACAGCACGATCCGGGTGCCGGCTGATGGGGGCCAGACGGCAGGTAGCCTTGTGGGTGAGACCCCAGAAGATCCGCGGGTTTATCCGGCCACTGTTGATACCGCTAGTCTGAACCGGACGGTTACGCAAACGCTGCGGTTTGTTAATGCGACGACCGGTGAAGCGATTCAAGACGCAGTGACGCGTGAGATTGATTTCAAACGCGATGCGACGATCACATACGCGTATGACGCCGCAGGGACGTTGGTGGCCACAGTCGTTCATGACCCGTGGGCAACCGATAACAACACGTTCGCCGAGTACCCGGCACCGGACCAGCCGGGTTATCAGCACGCTGGCGCAATCGCGGCGGTGACGGTCACGGAAGATTCGGCCGATCTGACACGGACGATCTGGTACTACCCAGAGGCTGAGTTGGCCCACACCGTCACCGTGACGACAACCTTTGGCGCGCCGGTCAATGAGCCTGAGCGCACGACCACCGTGGCGTTTAGTCGCACGATCACGTTGACCCCAACCGCGGATGGCGATACAATCGCCGGTCTTAGCGCTTGGACACTGGACCAAGCGGACACCGACTTGATTGCCGCTTTGGGGGATGATTTGCCGATGCCTGAGAACGGGGACGCGGCATGGGCCAGTGGCTGGACGGCGCAAGTCGCCATCACGGCGAACGGCACCGCCATTGGCGACGGGTCGGATCAAGCGGTGCAATTAAACGCAGACAGTGCCGCTAATGACCTGGCAGTGGCACTGGTGGGGGCGACGACAACGATCACCCGGGTGGTGACGTACACGGATAGTCAGATCCACATTCGCTATATTGATGTGGATGACGGCGATCGGCTCATCACGGCGTACCACGGCACGGCCACCACCACGGCGCCTAGCCACTACGGCGATGTCCAGCTGACCAGCGGCGTGGGGGCAGGGCAGTACGCCCTTGAGTTGGTCGCAGACGCCACCGCGCTCGCGGCAGAAAATGGCACGATCATTGATGGCCAGGAACAGTTCGCGGCGCAAGCGGGTGACACGATCACCATCGAGCTGCGGCACCGCCACATCACGGCCTCGGTGCCGGTTCAGCGCGTGATCACCTACGTAGTTGAGGATGGCGCGGTCCCAGCGCCGGCGGCAGTGACGCAGACCGGCCGGTGGACCGAGGACACCGATTTGTACGCGCAAAACTATGCGGATCAGCTGACCACGCCTGTTGATGCGGTCACCTACACGCAAACGGTGGGCTTTGACGCGCTGGTGACGCCACCGTTGGCCGAGTACCGGCCGGATCAGCCGCAGGTTGATGCCGTGCCGGTGGCGGCAGGGGCGACGACAACCACCCCAAGCGACGCCGAACCGGTGACGATCACGTATCGGCGGACTGTGTTCACCCCGACCAATCCGGGGGACAAGGATGTGACGCGGACCATCACACAGACCATTCAGTTCGTGGATGGCGCAACGGGTCAGCCAATTGGTCTCGAAGCGGTTGAACGGGCGCTGCACTTCTCACGGACGGTGACCGAGAATGAGGACGGCACCGAAACGTCAAGCGAATGGGTCGCAGACTCGGATACCTTTAGCGAGTACGCGGTGCCAGACGTTGCGGACTGGGTGCACCCACAAGCAAGCGTTGCGGCGGTTTCGGTGACGGCTGACAGCGCGCCGCTGACGACCACAGTTGCCTACTACCCAGCTAAGCGGACGGTCACTGCCGATGACCCGAAGGCCGAGGGCGACCTGACGGTTCCAGGCGATGACGCCAGCCCAACGTATCCAGCCGGCGTCACGGCGGACGCGCTGACGTTGACGGTGGCCCGCACGATCATCTACCGGGATGCGCTGGGGAATACCGTGCTGCAAGAGGTGGCCGGGGGTAGTCTCAACTTTATCCGTGAGGCAACGATCGACTACAGTGTCAGTCTGACGGCGCCGGCCGTTGTGTACAGCGCCTGGAAACCAGTTACGACAGCGACTTTTGAGTCGTTCACACCGCCGACTACGGTGGGTGAGTGGTTCACGTTAGTCACGGCCACCCCTGAGCTGACGGTGGATCGCGCAACGCTGACCACCACCTTGCCGCTGACGCAGCCGCCTTTGACGCAAACCGTGGACTATTACGCCACCATTGTGACCGTGACCCCGGACCAGCCGTTCAACGAAAGCGACGCGGTTGACCCAGATAACTTGGGCGGGCCCGAGTATCCGGCAGGGGTCGCGGCCAGTGACCTCAACACCAGCGCTACCCAGACGATCCAATTCATCGATCAAGTGAAGGGCACGCCGGTTGCACCAGACGTCATGGTCACCTTGAACTTTACGCGCACGGCCACGGTCAACCTGATGACAGGCGCGGTTGAATACGGGGCTTGGGAAGCGGTCACGACGACCGACTACCCTGAATTCACGGCCATTCCTGCCACACTGGCGGGTCTGAGTGCGGCGATGACTGCGCTGAGCGCGCAGCCCGCCCTGGTTGACGGTGTCCCAACCGACCGGCGAGCGGTGATCCCGTACGTCAAGAAGGCCCAGGCAGTGGTGATCGTCGAACCAGAGGACCCGAAAAACTCAGGTGACGAGGTTTTCCCAGAATACCCAGGCGTGCAAGTTTATCCTGACAAGGTGACGGCAACCGATTTGAACACAACGGTGACACGCACCGTGAGCTATTGGAACGGCCTTGACGTGACCCAAAGTGTGGCGCCTGAAACCACGCAGACCTTAGCGTTCAAGCGCACGGCCACCATCACCTATGACTTGGACGACCAAGGGAACGCAACCGGTGACACCCAAGTGGTTTACTCTGACTGGCTCCCGGTCACGGCAGCGGCGTTTGACGCTGTGACCGCGCCAACTGTGACGGGGTTGTTCACAACCCAGCCAACCGTGGTCGCTCAGGCGCTGACGCAGGACCAGATCACGGCCGGGACGCCGTTGACTGAGAAGGTCTACTATTACCCAGAGACGCTGACGGTGACACCTGAGACACCGCTGACCCCGGGTCAGTTGAACCCTGAGGACCCAGACACGCCAGTCGTACCTGACACCCTGACGCCAGATGCGCTGACGACCAGCGTGACGGAAACCATCCGCCACGTGGCACGAAATGGCGCGGCCCTGTTCAGCGAGACGACGGGCACTGCGCAGCAAGACACCGTGGTGGTGCTGGACTTCACGCGCACCGCCACATGGAATCTGGTCAGTGGGGCCGTCACGTATGCGGCTTGGACACCAGTCACCACCGCTGAGTTTGCCGCTTACGCGTTGCCAGGGACGCTGTACGATGCAGACGGCACCGCGTACAAACCGCTGGCAACCACCGTGGGCGCGGTTCAGGTGGACTTGACGCAAGCCACGTTGGCACCGGTGACGCGGATCGCCTTGTACGGCCAGCCACCGTACGAGGAGCTGGTGGTCGGCCCGAAGGAACCGGTGACCGAAACGGACCCAACCGGACCCAAGACGCCAGGCACACCGACTAACCCGGATGACAACGGGGGCCAGAAGTACCCCGAAGGCGTGGACGTGGCCGACTTGAACCGAGCCGTTCAAGTGACGGTGCACTATGAAGTCGCGGGTGGGGCGGTCACCGCTCCGGCAGACCAGGTGCAGACACTTCACTTTGAGCGGTCCGCAACCATCCAATGGGCTGGCACCACACCGGAGGAATTGAACGCGGCCACCGGCGTCGTTTCCTACGCGCCGTGGACTGCGGTGACGCAGGACAGCTTTGAGACCGTTGCAACGCCGGCGCTGGCAAGGTACTTTGCGAGTCAAGCCGCGGTTACTTGGCCGAGTGGCCTGACCTTGGTCGAAAACGACAGCGAGGCGCCGTGGCAGTTCACCGTCACCGTCAAGTACTACTTGCGCGAGGTGACCGTGACGCCGGACCAGCCGAAGGACCCGGGAACGTTGGTTGAGCCCACCGATCCTGAGGGCCCACAGTACCCGGCCGGGGTGAGCGAGCAAGACTTGAATCACACGGTCTCCCGCACCATCACGTATGTGGATGCGGCGAGCGGCGCGGTCCTCGGCACGGACCTGCAGCTGACGCCGTACACCCGCACGGCTACGGTCACGTTTGATTCTCTGACCGCGGCGCCAGTGGTGGTCTACAGTGACTGGACGCCAGCCGCGACCGCCTTGGCCGCGTTACCAGCGGCCCAGTTTGCCGGGCTGCTGCCGCGCACTGCAACGGTGGCCGCGCAGGCCGTGACCGCGGCAGACGTTGCAAATGAAACCGTGTTCGCAGTGGTGGTCAAGTATGATCGCCAGACGCTCCTTGTCACCCCGGATAAGCCGGTGACCCCAGGCACCGCGGTGATCCCAGACGATCCTGAGAGTCCGCGTTACCCGGCGGGATTAACCGCGCAGGATCTGAACCAAGTGGCGACACGCGTGATTCGCTACCTGGATGCCGTCACGGGCCAGCCGATCGCGCCAAGTCTCACAGTCACGCTTGGTTTCCACCGCACCGCCACCGTCACCTTTGATGCAGGCGGTAATGCAACGGTGGTTTATGGGCCATGGGAAGCGGACGCGGGCGAGACGTTTGCGGCTGTGGTGAGTCCAGTGATCGCAGGCAAGGTGGCAACGCCTGCCAGCGTCACCGCTGAGACCGTGGCTGGACCGGTGCAGTTGACGGCAACGGTCACTTACGCTGCCACCAAGGCCGACGAACCGACGAAGACACCAACACCGCAACCGGCGCCAAAACCAGCACCGACCCAGGCGCTGCCGCAGACCGGTGAGCAGACGAGCCCGCTAACAACCGCCCTCGGATTGTTACTGATCAGCTTGGCCAGCCTGCTTGGCCTGGCGGTGAAGAAGCGGCGGCAACACGATTAGTCGCTGGCAAAAGACGTGATAAGCCGGAATTCCGGCGCACGAAAAAAGCGCTGACTGACAAGGTAAAAGCCTTGGCGGTCAGCGCTTTGCGTTGCATTCGGTCGATCGACCGGGCGGGGGTCACGCTTTGCGCGTGAACTTAACGATGGCCTCGCAGCGTGCGGTTTGCGGGAACATGTCGATCGATTGAATGTAATCGACTTGGTAGTCGCGACTGAGAGGCACGAGGTCGCGGGCCAGAGTTGACGGGTTACAGGAGATGTAGACGAACTTCTTGGGCTTGGCCTTGAGCAGGGCGCGGATGAACGACGGCTCAAGCCCTGCGCGGGGCGGATCGACGATCACGGCGTCCGGCTTGAAGCCTTGGCGCAGCCACTGCGGGAAGACGGTTTCTGCGGTGCCGACTTCGTAGTGGGCGTTGGTGATATGGTTCAGTTCGGCGTTCATCTTGGCATCCGCAACGGCCTCCGGAATCACTTCCATGCCGCGCACTTCCTTGGCGGTGTGGGCCAAGGCCAGACCAATGGTCCCGATGCCGGCGTAAGCGTCGACCAGCGTTTCATGTGGCGCGAGCCCCAGCGCTTTAGTGGCCTCGGCGTAAAGCACTTCGGTTTGGGCCGGGTTGAGTTGCAGGAAGGCCTGCGGGGACAGCCGGAAGTCGAGGCCTTGCAAGCGCTCGGTGATGTACGGCACGCCGGCCAAAAGCGTGGTGTGTGGTCCCCAGATCAAACTGGTTTTGCCTGGGTTGACGTTTTGGCTGACGGATACCACCATTGGCAGGTCGCGGGCGATGGCGGCGAGCAGTTGCGTCTGGTGCGGTAGCTTCTCGGAGTTGGTGACCAGCGTCAGCTGCACCTCACCGGTGGCGCTTGATTCGCGCACGACGAGTGTTTTGACGATGCCGCTGTTGTGGGCTTCGTCATAAATCGGGACGTTGAGCGTCTCAAGCAGCGTGCACAGCTGGTTGATGACGCGCAGGGTCAGGGGCATCTGGGTGGCAAAGTCGGCCAGCGGTACCAGGGTGTGCGAGTTAGGGGCATACAGCCCGGCACGCACGTGGCCGTCTTGGACGCGCACCTGAAACTGGGCCTTGTTGCGGTAGTGTAGCGGATTGGCGGCGCCAATGGTGGGACGCAGCTCATAGTGTTGCCAGCCAGTGGGTTTGAACTTGGCAAGGGCCTGCGCCACGACATCGCGCTTAAACGCGAGCTGGGCGGCGTAGTCTAGGTGGCCAAGCTCGATGCCGCCAACCTGGCCGTAGTGTGGATCGACCGGGGTCACTCGGTGCTTGGAAGGGGTCTTGACTCGGTGCGTGCGCGCCTCCAGATACCGGTCATGCACGGCGGTGACCTCAGCCACCACCACTTCTTCAGGCAGGGCGCCAGTGACGAAGGTGATCTTTCGCTTGTAGTAGCCGATGCCGGCGCCGTTGATGTCCAGTCGTTTGATGGTCAGCGGAAAGCGCTGGCCGATTTTTACAGTATTGTCCATGTGGTCTCCTTTGAATGTCCTTCGTATTATACCAAACCCCGGCATTTTCCGGTATAATGTCTGGGTGAGGGCCGCCACTGCGGTCAATGGAGGATAGAACGTGAAAATCAAATACACGAATAACGGTCAGGGCCGCATGCCGGCGTACGTTTTTTTTCAGGACCAGACGCATGAAGTGACCCCGGGTCAGGAGCTCGACTTAAAGGTGCAACGCGGCGATGATGTGCGCTACCGTGTGGGCAAGTTCGCGGCGACGCACAAAATTGACTTCCAGTCTCCGGACGCCACGTTTATGATTCAGCCGAACAAGAAGCTGCAGCTTCTGTTTGTCGCGGCGCTGCTGATCCTGGTTGGGGTGCTCTTCGTGTTCCAAAAAATCGACAACCTCTGGCTAACGATCATTGTCGTCATTGCGCTGATCGGGTATGAGGCCCTGAATTATTTCACCGGCTACCAAGCCGTGCCGTGGCATCCAGGCGAGCGCAAGTAGTCACCTTGAGGACGCCAAAAACCGCCGAGGACCCTGTACTGCACCTGCAGCACGCGTCCTCGGCGGTTTTCGTTTCACACTACAACTGCGCACACGCCATGAGGGTGGCCCGTCACCAGAGCTCCAGTGTGTCGGTGCTCCCCAGCCGCGCGCGTCGCAGGATGGTCATCAGGCGGAAGAAGTCATTGTCGTCTGCATCCGTTGCCCACGGAATGATCGGTGTCCGACTCAAATCGTGCCCGGCATAAAAATCAGTGATCAGGGTCGCGTCGCTGAGTGCCGAGATGATCATGTCCGGCACTTGGTTCGGGTCGTTGGGCAGGCGGCGGACGAAATGCAGGCCGGCCAGGAATTGATGGAGGTCGCGGGCAACGAAGGTCCCACCGTCCACAAACACCGCGACTTTGAGCTGGTGGTCGGCATCGAGCACCGGAAAGTCTGGCGCGATAACGCGGTAGAGTTCCCGGTGCATGTGGGCCCAGTGCCCCGCAAACGGCGCAAGCGGGCCGGTTGGCGCCATCGTCTGAAAGAACTGATGGATGAGTTCAGGGAGGCGTCCGCTTTCGGCATCTTGAGGCCGCCGGTCGAGAAAATCGATCCGCTTGGCGAAGTGGCCGTGAAGCACGTAGTACGAAACGGCCATGCGATGTAGGTTGACGCGCAAAACGGTATGGGCACTGCGCAGCGATTCGGTGGCGGTGGGGTCGCTGGCGGCGATCAGCGTATCGAGCAAGCCGTCCGCAAACTGGTTGATGATGAGCGTGGGCTGGTCGAAGGCGCGCATCACCAGGCTTTGGGTGGCGGTCACGCGCTGGCCGAACGACAGGTAGTGAATGCGGCAGAAGTAGTAGTAGTCGCGTTCCGCAAGGCACTTGCGCGGCGTCAATGACGGGAAGCGATTGCGCGTGTAAATGAGCGGCTGAAGCGGCAGCTGCGTGGCGGCCACCAGCGCGGTCCACCGCGAATCAGGCGTCAGGGCATGGCCGTTTTCAATGCGCAGCTGCTGCACGGCCAGAATCAACAAGTCCTGCTTGGTGTACAGCTGTTCCGGCTGGAACCAGGCGGGGTCGAGCCGGTTGATCAGGTCGAGATTACCTTTGGCCTGGCGAAACCGCGCGACGGAAAAGGGCCAGCCGACGCCCCGGTAGGCCAGCTGGTAGAACGTGAGCATCAGCATCCGGATCTGGAGCTCGGGGCCTTCAAGTGCCCAAGTGAGCGCATTGAGGCGGAGCCCAAAGCTCACGAGGTAGGTTTTGAATGGGGCAATGCGGCGGCGCAGAGTTGGGATCGACAATCCGTGTTCGGTGCAAAATACGTGAACGTCAGGGGTGGGCGCCGTGAAGAGGTAGTCAAAGAAGCGAAAGGCCAGCGTGTCATTCAGCAGGTGAAAGCGGTAGCTGTCGACGGAGACGCTGCCACCGACTGCCTTGAAGTCGGTTTCGTTCACATCCGCGACCGGATGATTGGACATCATCTGGAGCTCCACCATGATATCTTGAAAGGCATTGTAGGTCTGGGAGTAGCTGAGACCGCTATCCTGAGCGAGCCGGTTGATCGTGAAGACGTCTTCTTGCAGCGCCTTGAGGAGGCGAAACACCCGGTAATTGGTGGTGGCACGCTTGTCAAAAAAGTAGGCCTCAAACAACTTCTTGCCCTCCCAAATCACATTTAGGACTATTATATCTCATAGAATGAGCATGACCAACCGAAGGAGGTCAACCCGTGAAAATTATTACCGCGATTTCGGCCCAGAAACGCCAGGGCCGTTACAACATCTTTGTCGACGGCCAGTACGCTTTTCCGGTGAGTGAAAGCACCCTGATCCGCTTTACGCTGGCCAAGGGGATGGAACTGCCGGATCCGCTTGAAGCGGCGATCAAAACCGCTGAAGTCGAGGCGACGGCCAACCGAGTGGCGCTGGATTACCTCAGCCACCAGATGCGCAGCGTGCACGAGGTGGTGCTGCGCCTCCGCCAGGAAGAGTTACCGCAAGCCGCCATCGCCCCTGTGATCACGCGGCTGAAGGACTTACATTACCTCGATGATGCGCGCCTAGCCGCGGCGTTTGCGCGCGACAATGTGCTGATGGGCGAGCGCGGCCCCAAGCAGGTCACGGCGCGGCTGCGGGAAAAAGGGGTGGCCCCGGCCACCATCGATGATGCCCTGGCCACGATCACGGCGGGGGAGTGGGCGCAGGTCGCGGGTCGCGTGGCGACCAAGGCCGCGCGGCGCAACGCGCGCCGTGCCTTTCACGACCAGCAGCAGAAGATCCGCCTGGCGTTGATGCAAAAGGGCTTTGACGCGGACCAAAGTGCCGCGGCCCTGGCGGACTTGGCCTTGCAAAAGGATGAGGTGGGTGAGGCTGACCGCCTCGCCGTTGAGGCCGCCAAGCAGTGGCGCCAAAAAGCCCGCTACCAAGGCTACGAGCGGCGCAACCGGGTCAAGCAGGCGCTATTTCGCAAAGGCTTTGCGTTGGACGACATCACCCCGGTGCTGGATGCCTTGGAAGCGGCCGGTGATGAGGCTTAACGGGCCTCGCGCGAAGCCAGGCAATCTGTTATAATCGGCTGTGATAACAGATTTTTGTGAAAGCTGGTTAACTATGCGGATCCCTAAGGAAGGCGACTATATCGCTATTCAAAGCTACAAGCACCCAGGGACGCTGCACCGCACATGGCGGGACACGATGGTTCTCAAGACCAGCGAAGACGCATTGATCGGTTGTAACGATCACACTTTGGTGACCGAATCCGATGGCCGCAGGTGGCTCACCCGCGAGCCGGCCATCGTGTATTTCCACAAACACTACTGGTTCAACGTGATCGCGATGATTCGCGAAGGCGGCGTGTCGTACTACTGCAACCTCGCCAGCCCCGTGACGCTGGACCAAGAAGCACTCAAGTACATTGACTACGACCTCGACGTGAAGGTCTTTCCAGACGGCGAAAAACGGCTGCTGGATGTCGATGAGTACGAGGCGCACCGCCGCAAGTGGCAGTATCCCGCCACCACTGATCGCATCTTGAAAGCTAATGTCCGCGTGCTCGTGGACTGGATCAATCACGGCAAGGGGCCGTTCTCACAAGCCTACATTGATTTGTGGTACAACCGGTACTTGCAACTGTCCCACCGGGTGTAGACCCGAACGCGAGGTGCGCCTCGCGTTTTTATTTCTTATCAGCAAAGGAGACACACATGACAGCATTGATCGAACAACCGCGCGCCAAGTTTATCGGCAAAGTGTACACCGTCACCGACAGCGACCAGATGGGCACGTTTTTTGCCTGCTGGGAAGAGTTTACGCAGGCCGGCTGGTTCGCGCAGCTGGACGCCTTGACGCCGCAGCCGAACCGCAGCTACATGGTGATTTTCTCGCCGTACGGGCAGTTCCAGTACTGGATCGGCAGCATTGTGCCGCAATCCGCGGCCGCACCTGCCGGGCTGGAGAGCTTCCAGATGCCCGCCGGGACCGTGGGCCAGGTGACCGTGCCGGCCAACGGCATCCTGAATCAACTGCCGGTTCAGACCAGCTTCAGCAAAGGCCTGGAGCAGCTGGAGAAGGCGGGCTTCCCAATTCCCCAACACATCGGGCAGACGGATCACCCTTACTACTTCGAGCGCTACAACGTTGCGGACGGGCAGGTGCAGGAAGTGGAATACAAGCTCTACATCAACCTGGACCAACTGGAAGGCTATGATGAGTTCGATTAGGGCTTGACCCTGACGCCACGTCACCCTTTATGCTGAGTGATGGAGGGAAACCATGCTGTATTCGACCCAGGAATTAGCCACACTCAGTGGCGTCAGCGCACGCACGCTGCGTTATTACGATCAGATCGGGCTGCTGACGCCGCCGGTGGCGCCCAACGGCTACCGCCAGTACGGGCCAGCTGAGGTCAAGCGCCTGCAGCTGATCTTGGCCTATCGCGCGCTGGCCTTTTCGCTTGACGAAATTGGCCAGCTGCTGGCCCTGCCCGAGGTGGCCCGGCTGGCCAAGTTACGCGACCAGCGCGCCTACCTTGACGCGCAGATCGCCCGGCTGATCCAGGTGCGAACGCAACTGGAGGTGACCCTGACCACTCAGAAAGGGGAGACACCCATGTCAGATCAAGACAAATTCGCGGCCTTCAAACAGGCCCGCATCGCTGAAAACGATGCCCAGTTCGGCGCGGAGGTCACTGCGCGCTACGGCCAGGCGGCGAAGGCGGCCGCAGACCAACGCTACGCTGGCCTCATGGCGGCGCAGTACACCACGATGCAGGCAGCCGAGGCCACGCTGGCCCAAAGTCTGCGCGATTACCTGGCGGCCCCGGCGCTGCCAGGCGCAGCCGCCGCCAGCGCGTACGCCGCGCACCGGCAGTGGCTTTTGGCCACCACGCCGCAGCTAACGCCCGCCATGCACCGCGCGTTCGGCGAAATGTATGTGGCCGACGAGCGGTTCACTGTGTACTACACCAAGCTGGTGGGGGATGCGCGCGCCGCAGCCGCCATGCACGCGATCATTGAGGCGTATACGAAGTAACGCCCCACGCGGCTCAGTTGAAGTCACAAGCAGGCCCTGCACCAACCGCCAGATGGCGGCGGTGCAGGGCCTGTTCTGTGGTTGCAGTGGCGCGGTGACTACTCGGTGAGCACGCGGCGCATTTCCCGGTGGCGGATGCCGGCGTCCAGGAACTCTGGGGTGTCCGTGAGCTGGTAGCCCAGCGCTTTGTAGAACCCAACGGCTTGGACCTGCGCGCCCAGGCGCAGTTCGGCCGCATTGTGGGCGGCGGCGTAGTCGGCCAGGTGATCGAGGAGGATCTTGCCGACGCCATGGTGGCGGTAAGGGGCGAGAACGGCCACACGTTGCACGTGATAGCCGTACACTTCAGGGAGCAGGCGGGCCGTGGCCAGCGCCAGACCATTTTCGTACGCGACGAAGTGGATCGCGCGGGCTTCGTCGGCATCAAGCTCGAGCTCCTGGGGGACGTGTTGTTCAGTCACAAACACGGTGGTACGGATGCCCACAGCGTCTTGGTAGGTGGGACTGGTGAGGTCGGTCGTTACATTAAATTCCATTTTTTCGTCACATCTTTCACGGCTTTTGCGGATATTTCTGCTATTATAGCACTACATCGGGTCGGTCACGGCCCTAATCTGGAGGCCATCATGTTCGAAAAATTGCGACAGTCAAAACTGATGTTCTGGTCGGTTGAGGGACTGGTGCTCGTGTTTCTGATCATTGGGCTGACAAACATCAGCTTCCTGTTTGCGCCGATCGGGACCTTCTTTTCAACCCTGCTGGTGCCGATCATCGCGGCCGGGTTCCTATTTTACCTGTTCAACCCACTGATCAAACTGTTGGGGCGCCTACATGTGGCGCGCGGGGTCGCGATCGGGCTGGTGTTTCTGACGGTGCTCGGCGGGCTGGTCCTGATCATCTCGGCCATCATTCCGAATCTGGTCACGCAGATCACGCAGGTCATCACGGGCCTCCCTGCCACCTTGCGCGGCCTGCGGGAGGCGGTGCGCCAGCTGGCGCAGTACCGCTGGTATCAGCAGCTGGACGTGGAGACACTGCTGAGCAAAATCAGCGTCGAGCCCAGCAAGCTACTGGCGCAGGTGCTGGGCGGGTTCTCCACCGGGTTGCCGGGGCTGATCGGGTCGGTGGCAGGCGTCGTCATCAATGTCATCACGATTCCAGTGCTGCTGTTTTACATGCTGAAGGATGGGGACAAGTTCGTGCCGGCGGTGCAGCGCGCGCTGCCGGATCGCTACGCCACCGAGATCGCCACGGTGTTTACCCGGATGAGTGAGACCCTGTCGCACTACATCGCGGGGCAGGCGCTCGAGTGTCTGTTCGTGGGCGTCGCCACCTTCATTGGCTACCTGATCATCGGCATGCCTTACGCCTTTTTGCTCGGGTTCATCGCCGGGGTGGTCACCATCATTCCGTACTTGGGGCCGTACATCGGGATCGCGCCGGCGCTGATCGTCGGGGCAACGGCAGGCTGGACGAAGGTGCTGCTGGTCGTCATCGTGGTGCTGATCGTGCAGCAAACCGATGGCAACCTGATCTACCCAAACGTCATCGGCCGCAGCCTGGACATTCATCCGCTGACGATCATCGTGTTGCTGCTGGTGGTCGGGAACCTTTACGGGATCCTGGGCACCATCCTGGCAGTCCCCGTGTACGCGGTGTGCAAAACGGTGCTGACTTACGCGCTGGAGCTTTACCGCTTCCACCGGCAGGCCCAGCTGACGCTCACCGAGTTGCCGGCGCCCAAGCCGGCGCCAAAGGACTGAGCGAATTGAACTGCTGGGGTGCCCTTGTTATACTGTGAGTAACTTGAACCCGAAAGGTGCGTGTTGTTTATGGGTGGCGATTCCGGCTCGATATGGGGCCAGATTGGCTTGATCCTTGTGTTGACCTTGCTGAATGCGTTTTTTGCCGCCGCGGAAATTGCGGTGGTGTCGTTGAGCCGCAGCAAGATGGAAGGCCAGGCCAAGGCCGGCGACAAGAAGGCGGCCAAGCTGGTACAGATCATGCAAAACTCGACCAACTTCCTCGCGACGATCCAGGTCGGAATCACCTTTGCTGGGTTCCTGTCCTCGGCGTCTGCCGCCACGGCGATCGCCAGCCGGCTCGCGCCGGTGCTGGGGAATTTTCAAGGGGCGCAGGAGCTGGCGGTGGTGCTCGTGACCATTGTGTTGTCGTACTTCTCGCTGGTGTTTGGTGAGCTGTACCCTAAGCAGCTGGCGCTTGCGATGACGGAAAAAGTGGCCAAGGCCGCGGTGACGCCGATTTCCTGGCTGAGTGTCGCGATGCGCCCGTTCGTCTGGTTGCTTTCGGCTTCCACGAACCTGCTGCTCAAGCTGACGCCAGTGGAGTTTTCGGACACCGCCAACCAGGTCACCCGCGACGAAATGGTGTCGATGATCGAAAGCGGCAAGCAAAGCGGCGCCATCGAACCCGATGAGTACGAGATGATGGAAGGCATTATCAGCCTGAATAACAAAATGGCCCGCGAGGTAATGGTCCCGCGGATCGACGCGTTCATGATCGACGCCAATGAGCCGGATGCCACCGCCATTGACGCGATTCTGGGCAACATCTACTCCCGCATTCCGGTTTACCAAGGGGACAAAGATAACGTCATCGGTGTGGTGCACATCAAAAACCTGCTGCGCGAGGCGCGACAGGTGGGCTTCAACCAGGTGCGACTGGAGGCCATCATGACCGATCCGCTGTTCGTGCCGGAAACCATTTCGGTGGATGACCTGCTGACCGAGATGCGCATCCGCCAGCAGCAGATGGGCATCCTGCTCGATGAGTACGGCGGGGTCGTCGGGTTGGTGACGATCGAAGACCTGATCGAGGAGATCGTCGGGGATATCGATGACGAATCCGACTCCGCCACCGTGCGGGTGACCAAGCTGGATCAGGACGACTACCTGGTGGCCGGGGGCATGCCGTTGCACGAGTTCAACGCCGAGTTTGGTACCAGCCTGGATGAGCCAGACGTCGACACGATCGCCGGGTTCATGATCACGCGGCTGGGCGCGATCCCGACCAACCACAAGCAGCAGACGCTGACGTTTGAGAACGGCATGACCCTGACCACCGGGAAGGTCGAGGGGGCACGCCTGGTGAACGTCCACCTGCACCTGCCGAATGCCCCCGCGTCAACAAATTCGTCCGGAGACTAGCCACATGAGACACGGTTCATTATAATTAAGCTTGGACAGTCCTCGCAGTCGCGGGGATTTTTTGTGGCACAACCACAGGCACGGCAACACGAAAGGAACATTAGATGAAACCACAAGAATTGAAGGACGCGGTGGCCAAGCGGCGCACATTCGCGATTATCTCTCACCCTGACGCTGGGAAAACGACGATCACCGAGCAGCTGCTGCTGTTCGGGGGCGTGATCCGCGAGGCGGGGACCGTGAAGGCCAAGAAGTCGGGGCATTTTGCCAAGTCCGACTGGATGGCCATCGAAAAGCAGCGCGGCATCTCGGTCACGAGTTCGGTCATGCAGTTTGGCTATCAGGGCAAGCGCATCAATATTTTGGACACGCCGGGGCATGAGGACTTCTCCGAAGACACGTACCGGACGCTGATGGCGGTTGATGCCGCGGTCATGGTCATTGACTCCGCGAAGGGGATCGAGGCGCAGACCAAGAAGCTGTTCAAGGTCGTCAAAAAGCGCGGCATTCCGATCTTCACCTTCATGAACAAGCTGGACCGCGATGGCCGCGAGCCGCTGGACCTGATCGCGGAGCTGGAGGAGCTGTTGGGCATCGAAGGCTACGCGATGAACTGGCCCATCGGAATGGGAAAGGGACTTGTCGGGCTGTACGACCGGGTCGACAGTCGCATCGAGCTGTACCGGGAAAATGAGGCCGGCGAGCGCTACCTGCCGCTGGATGACAATGGGCACCTGGCGCCCACCGAGCCACTGGTCAACGAGTCCATCTACCGCGACACGTTGGATGACATCGAGCTCTTGGATGACGCGGGTAACCAGTTTGACCTCAAAAAGGTGATGGCCGGCGACCAGACCCCGGTGTTCTTCGGCTCCGCGCTGACGAACTTTGGCGTCGAGACCTTCCTCAACCACTTCGTTGACCTGGCCCCGGAACCCGGGTTCCACACCCTGCAGGACGGTCGCGAGCTGGCGCCCACTGACCCGGCTTTTTCCGGTTTTGTCTTCAAGATCCAGGCCAACATGAACCCAAACCACCGCGACCGCATCGCCTTCATCCGGATCGGGGCCGGTGAATTCGAGCGTGGCATGGACGTGACCCTGCAGCGCACGGGCAAGCCACTGCGGCTGAACAACGCGACGGAGTTCATGTCTGATTCACGTGAAACGGTCGAAAACGCCGTGGCTGGTGACATTGTCGGGCTGTATGACACCGGGAACTTCCAGATCGGCGACACCATCTATGCCGGCAAGCAACCGGTCGAATACGAGGCGCTCCCGCAGTTCACGCCGGAGCTATTCATGCGCGTGACAGCCAAGAACGTGATGAAGCAAAAGTCCTTCCACAAGGGGATGCAGCAGCTGGTGCAGGAAGGGGCGGTGCAGTTGTACCGCACCTATGCCACCAGCGACTACATCCTCGGGGCAGTCGGTCAGTTGCAGTTCGAGGTCTTCAAGTTCCGGATGCAAAACGAGTACAACTCGGAAGTCGTGATGACGCCGATCGGCAGCCGGGTGGCGCGCTGGATCGACCCGGAGCAACTGGATGAGCGGATGTCGAGCTCGCGCAACCTGCTCGTCAAGGACGTGCACGACGAGCCGTTGTTCCTGTTTGAAAACCAGTACGCCCTCCGGTGGTTTGCCGATAAGTACCCGGAAGTGCGCCTGACCGCGAAGCTATAATCAGAAAGGGAGTCAAAACATGGGATTATTTGGGGCAAAAGAACCTGCTAAGCAAACACCGGCCGCTGATCAGGCGGCGGTTCACGCCATCACTAACGATGACCTGTTGGCCAAGTGGCGCACCTTCTCACTCGACCAAAGCCAAGAGGCGATGAGCGCCTTTTTGGAGGAGCTGATCGAACACTCCACGCTTTTGATGGTGGTGTTGGCGGACGATGGCGTCGATGTCGCGCAGGCGGACAATGATGACTTGCAGTTCCCGCTGCTGACCACCACCGATGACCTGCACGTCCAGCCGCTGTTCACCGACTGGTTGGCGGTCAACGAGCTGTACGATAACTGGAACGAAGGCGGCCTGAGTGCCAATGTGGCGCGCGCCCACGCGCTGCCGGTGGGCTTCTTGGACATGGCGCACCTGATCGCCGACAACGACGACGTGGCCGGCATCGTGGTCAACCCGTTCTCTGACAACATCAACCTGCAGCGTGATGTGCTTGCGGACCTCGCGCAGCAGGCCGATGCGCGCCACGCTGAGCAAAACGAGGTGCAGATCGCGGTGTCCGATCCCGAGAACCTCCCCGAAGGTTTGTGGGCCGCGCTTGAACATGAGCTGGCCGACCACCTCGTGATCCGACGTGCCTGGTTGCGCCTGATGCACTACGATGGTCAGGAACACCTGATCTTGGTCGTTGATGCCCCAGACGCCGACGATGCCACCAAACAGCGCCTTGCCGACCGGCTGAGCCAGGTTGGGGAGGCCCAGCTGAAGGACAACCCAGCCTTGGGGTTGAGCATTGCCCCACTGGATGACGATTCCAAAGCGCTGGTCGAAGACATCACGACGACCTACGAAGCTTAGTGCCAGCAACGCACGCCCAACGCTGATTGGGCGTGTTTTTTTGCGCTTAGCGCCAAAAAAAGCCCCACCAAGGGGGCTGAAAGCTTAGTTGAGGTACTGTACAAGCACGTAGTGGCCATTGGCTAGACGTGCCCATGTGCTGCCGGTGCGCGTCGTTGCGGTGTGGGTGACGAACACCTGGGTGCCGGTTTCGAGCCGTTCATCCAGCGGCGCCTCGTATGGCGCCTGCCACTGGGTCACGCCGGCTGCGCCACCCGCCACGGTGGCGGAGTACCGCGTGGCTTGCATGGTGTACGCGATGTTGGCCGCCGGTAGCCGCAGGGGGGCGGCCGGAAGCTGGAACGGGCCGTGGGCTTGCGGCCGGGTGTCCTGCGCCGTCAGCCATTGACTCCCGCCGATGTTGAGCCAAACGGTGCCGTCTGGCGTGCGGGCCAAGTCAAACACGCGCCAAATCGTATGGGCGGGCAGCGCGGTTGTCAGCGGTGTTGTCAAGTTGGGCTGGGCAAAGGCGGCCTTGGTGGTGAGTAGCTCGATGTAGGCGGCAGTTGGTGGTTTGCCGTGAGTCAACGGGTCAACGGTGTAGGTGAACGTGATGCGCTGGCTCAGCTCGGTGAACTGCCCAAGCGCTGGCGTCGCGGTCAGCTGTTCGATCAACGCAGGCAAGGGGGCCGGGGTGAAGTGCGCGTGGAGCTTCCCGACCAATAGCGCTGGCGGCGCAAGCAACCGCCCATGCGTGTCGCGGTGGTAAACGAGAACCGGCGCTGCGACACGCGGCTGGTAGCGGCAGATGACCGTTTGGTTGGTGGCGGGGAAGGTGCTGAGGTAGCCCACGACCGCCACCAGCTCGTGCCCTTCGATGATCGGCGGCACCAGCGTCAGTGCGGCCCCGGGGTGGCCGGTGAGCTGCAGCGGTGGCTTCAGGTCGCGGGTCTGATCCTGTGCGTAATAAACAACAGTCACGTGTACCTAGCTTGCGGCCGCCCCGGTTGCCGGCGGTTGTGCCACAGGGGTTGGCCGGCTCGCTTGCGGCAATACTGGGGCTTGTTGGGTTGGCGGTGTGACCGAGGGCGGTTGCCGGTGGCTACGGCGGCGGCCCAGCCAAGTCTTAAGTGTGTGGATAAATCCCATAAGCTTCTCCAAATGCGAAAAAACACCGGCGCTGCCGGCGTTTTTCTTGCAGGACTGAACGATTAGTGGGTGGCGGTGTTCAGCGTGACTTCCGCGATCTTGTCACCGCGAATCACGTCAACGTGATTGAAGTCAACATCGCAGAGTTTCTTGAGCGCAAACGCAATTTCTGCGTCCTTGATGTTGCGCGTCTCACTGGTGAACAGCAACTCATCGTGCCCCGGTGCCTTGGTGTAGACAACGGTCACATTGCCGAGTGAGTAGAGTTTAATGTATGTCGTGTCGGTGTGGGCGAGCTGCTGCGCCACGAGGTGCGGGTAGCTGTTCGTGATGTCTATTAATCGCATATTCATGCCCCCGTTCTTCTGATCTACTTTCTATTATAAGGGACTTTGGGCCAAAAATAAAAACTTTCCACTGATTCACACAGATTTCGGCAGATTGACGCAAAACCGCCCGCATGTTTCGGCATGCGGGCGATTGGCTTACTTCGCTTCAGCTTCAGAAATCGCGATGTCACCGTTGGCGATGCGCGCTTCCAACGCTTTGGCGGTCGGGTGGTCGAGGTAAAAATCGGCCACGCGGTCTTCGATCTGTTCCTGGATGACCCGGCGTAGCGGGCGGGCGCCCATGGCCGGATCGAATCCAAGCGTGACGAGTTTTTCCTTCACGGGGTCGGTGACGTGGATCGTCAGCCCTTGGTCGTGGATGTTGGCGTTGGTCTGGTCGATCATCAGGGAGACGATCTTCAGCAGCGCGGCCTTGTCCAGCGGCTGGAACTCGATGATATCATCGAAACGGTTCAGGAACTCTGGCTTGAAGTAGTTGCCCAGCTGTGCCAGCACGCTCTTGGTCGTACCTGACAGGGACGCGCCGAACCCGACGTTGGCTTCGGCATCGGTGGACCCGGCGTTACTGGTCATGATGATGATGGTGTCCTTGAAGGAGACGGTGCGGCCCTGACTGTCCGTCAGACGGCCGTCATCGAGGATCTGCAGGAACATGTTCATCACATCCGGGTGGGCCTTTTCAATTTCGTCCAGCAAGATCAAGCTGTACGGATTGCGCCGCACTTGCTCGGTCAGCTGGCCGGCCTCTTCATACCCGACATAGCCTGGCGGTGACCCGATGAGCTTGGAGACGCTGAACTTTTCCATGTACTCCGACATATCAAAGCGGATCATGGCCTCCGTTGCGCCGAACAGTTCCTTGGCGAGTTGCTTGGCCAGCTCGGTTTTGCCGACCCCCGTGGGCCCGACGAACAGGAAGCTCCCGATTGGCCGGCCCGTCTTGTTGAAGCCGATGCGGTTGCGGCGGATCGCCCGCGCCACCTTGTCCACGGCCCGGTCCTGCCCGATGACATGGGCTTCAAGGTCGGCCGCAAGGTTCTTCAGCTGCGCTTGCTCCTGCTGCTTGAGCTCGCCGACCGGAATGTTGGTCTTTTGCTCGACGATCTGTTCCATGTCCTTTTCGGTCACCGTGGGCGTGTCGTCCTTGGCATCGAGCTTTTGCTTCTCCTGCATATTCTGAAGCTTCGTGACCTGGTCGCGGTAGAAGGCGGCCTTCTCATAGTCTTCCTGCTTCAGCGCGGCCTGCTTCTGTTTCTCGGCGTCGTCGACCTTGGTTTGCAGCGTTTTCGGGTCGGCTACGGTGATGGTCAGGTTCTTGCGCGAGCCCGCCTCGTCCAGCAGATCGATCGCCTTGTCTGGCAGGAAGCGATCCTGGATGTAACGGTTGGACAGGGTCACGGCGGCGGTGATGGCTTCCGGCGTATAGGTCACGTGGTGGAAGTCCTCGTAGCGCGGCTGAATCCCTTGCAAAATCTTGACAGTCTCGGCCACGCTTGGCTCGTCAACGGTGACGGGCTGCAAACGGCGGGCGAGGGCGCTGTCTTTTTCGATCTGGCGGTACTCGTTATTGGTGGTGGCGCCGACCAGTTGCATTTCACCGCGCGCCAGCGCAGGCTTGAGCACGTTGCCGGCATCCATGCCGCCTTCCGCGTTCCCAGCGCCGACAATTTCGTGGATTTCATCGATGAACAAAATGACATTCGGGTTCTTCTTCAACTCGTCCAGCAACTGCTGCATCCGCTGTTCGAATTGGCCGCGGATCCCGGTGCCTTGGACCAGCGACACGACATCGAGCTGGATAACTTGGCGGTCCTGAAGCTTGGCCGGTACGTCACCGTTGGCGATTTTCAGGGCGAGTCCTTCGACCACCGCGGTTTTCCCGACCCCGGCTTCCCCGATCAGAACCGGGTTGTTCTTCGTGCGCCGGTTGAGGATCTCGATGACCCGCGCGATTTCTTGGTCGCGGCCGATGACCGGATCGATTTCACCGTTCTTGGCTTTGTCGGTCAGATTCACACCGAATTGGGCGAGCACGCCTTGGTTCTGGCCGCCGCGACGATTGCCGCCGGTGCGGCCGCCTTGGGTCGGCGGGGTTTGATCTTGTGGTTGCCCTTGTTCGGGCTGGTTCCCTTGGCTCATGGCCCGGAAGATATCATCCAAGCTGTTGAAGCCAAAGGGGTCGTTTGTTGCGTTCGTTGGATTCATAGAACCTCCTGCTTGAGCCTTGAGCTGTTGGTAGCAGCTCTGGCATAGGTTGATCTCTTGGCGTTGACCATTCACGCTGGTGTACAGGTGGATGGTCGCAGGGTTTTGATGACAGTTCTCACATAGCACGATTTCACAACCTTTCTTCCCCACGGCACGCCGCGGGTGATGGGTAAAAGGGTTCTGACCTTTTTTGACCTTGCCAATAGTATACAACACCCGGATGAAAAATCAAGCACTCTCGCTTGCCGAGTGCTAATTTGCTTGCACCTCGCCACGAAAGCCGGTATCTTAGTAAGGCAGCAGTGAACCAGTCGGTGGGAATGTTTGCGGTTTCATCGGCTTAATGCTAGCATAATCGTGTGAGGGAAAAGCCGTCAACTCGGGTGCTTAACGGCGTGACGGCCAGAAGGGGGCAGGCGAATGACACCGGACTACCAACAGATGATGGATGACTTGCGCGCCGGGAAGCTGGCGACAATTGAGATCACGCCTGAGACATTCACCGCATTTCGCGCAGTTTGGACCAATTACGCGGGGCGCGAGACGATTGTCGGTGAGGCCAAGCGCGACGGGAAGATCATCTACCATTACCAATCGGTGGCAGATGAGATAAAGTAAGGTTTTGACTTGCCGCGAAAACGGAATAATGGTAAGGTTTACAAGAAATAGAATCGTCCATTCTATTCGGCAAAAGACTTAATATGCGAAGGAGCAGATTACTCATGGAAAAACGCGAATTTAATGTTATTGCAGAAACAGGGATCCACGCCCGCCCAGCAACCCTTTTGGTTCAGGCCGCAAGCAAGTTCAACTCTGACATCAACTTGGAATACAAGGGCAAGAGCGTTAACTTGAAGTCCATCATGGGCGTTATGAGCCTTGGTGTTGGCCAGGGTGCCGATGTGACGATTTCCGCTGAAGGCGCTGACGAAGCCGAAGCCATCGCTGCAATCGAAGACACGATGAAAAAGGAAGGTCTGTCTGACTAATGACAAAGCAACTCAAAGGGATCGCCGCTAGTGACGGCATCGCAACTGCGAAAGCCTACATGTTAGTGCAACCCGATTTGTCATTTTCTCAGTCTACTATTGAAGATCCAGAAAAAGAAATCGATCGGTTGCACCAAGCACTCGACCAGAGTAACAACGAGCTGAAGATCATTCGCGCCAAAGCGGCCGAATCCCTCGGCGAAGAAGAGGCGCAGGTTTTTGATGCGCACATGATGATTCTGTCTGATCCAGAATTCACCGGTGCCGTTGAAAGCAACATCAAGGACGACTCGGTCAATGCTGAAGCCGCACTCAAGTCGGTTTCCGATATGTTCATCGCCACCTTCGAGGCGATGACCGACAACCCATACATGCAAGAACGCGCCGCGGATATCCGCGACGTGTCCACGCGCGTTTTGGCGCACCTGCTGGGCCGTGCTTTGCCAAACCCTGCCTTGATCGACTCTGAAGTGATCGTCGTGGCGCACGACTTGACGCCATCTGACACCGCACAGTTGAACAAGAAGTACGTGAAGGCCTTCGTCACCGACATCGGTGGCCGGACCGCGCACAGTGCGATCATGGCGCGTTCCTTGGAGATCCCAGCGGTTGTTGGGACCCAGGATATCACCGCGAGCGTTGTCGCAGACCAGATGCTGACCGTTGACGGGCTGACCGGTGACGTCACCATCGACCCAACGCCGGAACAAGTTGAAGCCTCCGCTAAGGAAGCCAAGGCTTACGCTGACCAGAAGGCGGAATGGGCCCTGCTCAAGTCCGCGAAGTCCGTGACGGCTGACGGTAAGCACTTCGATGTTGCCGCCAACATCGGGACCCCGAAGGACCTCGATGGCGTTTTGGCGAACGGTGCCGAAGCGATCGGCCTGTACCGGACCGAGTTCTTGTACATGGATTCTGCTGAACTGCCGACGGAAGACGATCAGTTCGACGCCTACAAGAAGGTGCTCGAAACGATGAACCCGAAGCCGGTGGTTGTTCGGACGATGGATATCGGTGGGGATAAGCACCTCCCGTACCTGCCGTTACCTGAAGAACAGAACCCATTCCTGGGTTACCGGGCGATCCGGATCTCGTTGGACAAGCAGGACATCTTCCGCACCCAGTTGCGGGCCTTGCTCCGCGCGTCCGCGTTCGGTGAACTGCGCATCATGTTCCCAATGATCGCAACGATTCAGGAATTTGAAGCCGCCAAGGCGGTCTTCCTGGAAGAAAAGGCCAAGCTGGTTGACGCCGGCGTCAAGGTTTCTGACACCATCCAACTCGGGATGATGATCGAGATCCCAGCCGCAGCCGTTTTAGCTGACCAGTTTGCCAAGCACGTGGACTTCTTCTCCATCGGCACCAACGACCTGATCCAATACACCATGGCCGCTGACCGCGGGAACGAGCACGTGTCCTACCTTTACCAGCCTTACAACCCATCCATTCTGCGCCTGATCAAGAACGTGATCGATGCGGCGCACAAGGAAGGCAAGTGGGCCGGCATGTGTGGGGAAGCCGCAGGGGACCCGATCATGGTGCCGATCCTGCTCGGCATGGGCCTGGACGAATACTCCATGTCCGCCACCAGCGTGCTGAAGATCCGCAGCCTGATGAAGCGCTTGTCCACGGAAGATATGGCGAAGTTGGCCGATAAGGCACTCAACGAATCCATTTCGAACGATGACAACAAGAAGCTCGTCGAGGAAGCAACGAAGTAAGCACATTTGAGAACCGCTGACCGACCGTCAGCGGTTTTTTAGTGCAGTCATTGACACCGGTTACATGCTTGCCTACACTGAACTTAGCGCCTTTAATGGCGAAACCAGTTGAGAGTGAGGAAAACAAAATGGCACTTGCAGTGATTGATATTGGGGGCACCACCATCAAGTTTGCGCGGGCTGACGGGACGATGCTCAGTGAGCGCTTTGCGTCGGACACACCGGCCACATTAGCTGAGTTCTATGCGGTGTTAAGTGCGGCCGTGACCCGTTTGAACCGGGCCGGGGACCTCGTCGGGGTGGCCATTTCCTCGCCCGGGGCGGTGAATCAGGCGACCGGCGTGATCGAGGGGGCGAGTGCGCTGCCGTACATTCACAACTTCGAGATCGTGCCGGAGCTTGAGCACCGCTTCGGCCTGCCGGTGGCCATCGAAAACGATGCCAATTGCGCGGCGCTGGCAGAGGTCGACTCCGGCGCTGCGGCTGGCCGGCAACGCGTGGCGGTGCTGGTGCTGGGCACGGGCGTTGGCGGGGCGATCATTGCGGATGGGCACGTCGCGCATGGGGCCCACTTATCCGGCGGTGAGTTTGGGTACATGCTCCAAAACGGGGACACCTTGAGCCATCAAGCCACTGCGGTCGCTGTGGCAGCCAAATACAACGCGGCAAGCGGCCGTACGGTCAGCGGCAAGGAGGTCTTTGACCTGGCGGGGGCCGGGGATGCGCTGGCGGTCCGCTTGACGGAAGACTTCTATCAGGCGTTGGCCGAAGCCATCTTTAACCTGCAGTACAGTTATGACCCCGAGCTGTTCCTCATCGGTGGGGCCATCTCCCGGAACCCGGCGTTGATTCCGGGGATTAACCACCACTTAGACCAGGTGTTGGCAACAGTGGCGATCGCCGCCATCAGGCCCCAGGTACTGTGCTGTCAGTACCTGGAAGCGGCCAACCTGATGGGCGCGGTGGCTAACTTTAAACAGACGCATTGATTGGTTTGCCCCTATCCGAACGATAGGGGATTTTTTTGCCCTCGTTAAACACGAACGATATAATTACTTTTATCATTAATAGTTCCTAATCTCGGTTGAATCCCAGTCGTGTCCGTGCTAAACTACAAGCAACTTAAGAAAGTGGGTGACACCTGTGCAAGTGGCGATCGTCATGGGGTCGGTCTCGGATTGGCCGACAATGAAAACAACCGCAACACTGCTTTCCCAACTCAATATTCCGTACCAAAAGCACGTCATCTCGGCGCACCGGATGCCGGCGACCCTGACCTCTTTTGCTCAAGAAGCCCGGGCGAATGGGATCGATCTCATCATTGCAGGCGCGGGGGGCGCTGCCCACCTGCCCGGCATGTTGGCCGCCAACACCACGGTGCCCGTCATCGGAGTGCCAATCAAAACCCGAACATTAAACGGAGTCGACTCGCTGCTGTCGATCGTGCAGATGCCGGCTGGCGTGCCAGTGGCGACGATGGCGATCGGCGAGGCAGGCGCTAAGAATGCGGCGCTGTTTGCGGCGAGCGTGTTGGGCCTGACCCACGCCGCTGTCGCTGAGGCGCTCACGGCCTTTCGGGCGGCCCAGACGCAGCAGGCAATCGAAAGTGAGGCGCAACTTGATGACTAAGGCAATCGTGCCACCGGCCACGATCGGCATCGTCGGTGGCGGTCAGCTCGGCCGCATGCTTGCACTGGCGGCCAAGGCCATGGGATACACGGTGGGCGTGCTGGATCCGACGCCCAACGCCCCGGCCGGGCAGGTGGCAGATTTTCAGTTGCAAGCAGACTACGCGGATGTCACGGCGCTCAACGAACTTGCCGCACGGGCGGATGTGTTGACCTACGAATTCGAGAACGTTGACCTGAACGCGCTTGAAGCCGCGAAGCAACAAGCGGCCCTGCCGCAAGGGACGCAACTTTTGGCCATCACGCGCGATCGGCTCAGCGAAAAAACGTTCCTGCGTGACAATGGTATTCCGACCGCGGCTTTTGCTGCCGTTCCAGACGCCGCGGCCGTGGTGCCTGCGATTCACCAGATCGGGGTGCCGAGCATCCTCAAAACCGCGACCGGCGGTTACGATGGCCACGGCCAGGTCGATCTCAACACCGCGGCCGATGTGGCCAAGGCACAGGCACTGGCCGCTCAGACACCGTGTATTCTTGAGGAGCGCTTGCCGTTTCAGCGGGAGCTGTCCCTGATGGTGACGCGCGATGGGAATGATGACGTGCGCACGTTCCCGATCGTGGAAAACCGGCATGCCAATCACATTTTGCACACCACCATTGCCCCGGCCCCGGACTTGTCGCTGGGCTTGCGGCGGCAGATCGCGGGCTTAGCCACCACGATCGCCACCGCGCTCGACTTGCGTGGGGTGTTGGGCATCGAGCTGTTTCAGACGACCAGTGGCGTTGTGGTCAATGAGTTGGCACCGCGACCGCACAACTCGGGGCACTACTCGATCGAGGCGTGCAATTTTTCCCAGTTTGCGGCACACATCCTGAGTATCTGTGGGCTACCCATTGCCCCGATCGAACTCGTGCAACCGGCGGTGATGCGCAACCTGCTGGGGGATGATCTGGCGGCGGCGCGGGCGGCCTGGCCCGCACACCCAGAATGGCACCTGCACGACTACGGTAAGGCGGCGGCGCGGCCGGGCCGGAAGATGGGGCACCTCACCGTGTGCGGCCCCAAGCTTGAGGAACTGTTGACTTCAGTGACACTGGAAGGGGATCACCATGACAAAGACTGAACTGCTGTACACCGGTAAGGCAAAAACAATGTACGCAACGGACGACCCTGACGTTTTGTGGGTCGAATACATGGACCAGGCAACGGCACTGAACGGGAAGAAAAAGGTTCAGATCCCGGGCAAGGGCGCACTGAACCGGCAGATCTCGAGTCTCCTGTTTGAGGAGCTGAACGCCAACGGGTTTGCCACGCACTACCTCAAGACGCTGGACGACACCACGATGCTGGTCAAGAAATGCGCGATGATCCCACTGGAGGCCGTTGTGCGCAACTTCGCCTCTGGGAGCTTTGAGCGCAAGTTCCACGCGGCGCACCTGCAGCCGTTGGTGCCAGCCGTCCACGAGTTTTACTACAAGTCGGACGCCTTGGACGATCCGTTCATCAACGACGAACAGATCGTCGCACTGGGCTATGCGGATAAGGCGACGCTGGTGGCCATTCACGCCATGAGCGACGCAGTGAACGGCTACCTGAAGGCCCGGTTTGCCCAGATCGGGATCGACCTGGTGGACTTCAAGCTGGAGTTCGGCCGCCTGGCTGATGGCACCCTGGTCTTAGCTGATGAGCTGTCACCAGACAACTTCCGCTTAGTGGACGAGGTAAGCGGCCGGTCGCTGGACAAGGACGTTTTCCGCAAAGACCAAGGCCCGCTGCAGCCCGTTTATCAAACCGTTCTCGACCGCCTGAAAGGAGCACAACATGTTTAAAGCCACGATCTATGTCAACTACAAGCCGAGCGTGCTGGACCCCAAAGCCGAAGTGATCAAGAAGACGCTGGGCCGGCTGGGCCAGACCAACGTCGCTTCAGTGCTGGTCGGCAAATACTTCGAGCTGACGCTGAGCGCCGACTCCAAGGAAGCGGCCGAGCAACAGGTCGATCGGATCTGCGATGAAATGCTGGCCAACGTCAACATGGAAAGCTACCGCTATGATGTGGCGGCGGTGACCGCATGAAGGCCGCAGTGCTGAGCTTCCCGGGGTCGAACTGCGACGCCGACCTGCTGTGGGCCATCCGTGATATCTGCGGCGAAGAGGCCGAGATGGTGGCGGCCAACCACACGGACCTGAGCGGGTTTGACCTCGTGCTGGTGCCGGGCGGGTTCTCCTACGGGGATTACCTGCGCAGCGGCGCCATCGCGAAGTTTGCCCCGGTGATGACCGCGCTGAAGGCCTTCGCTGATGCCGGCGGCTACGTGATCGGCATTTGCAACGGGTTCCAAATTCTGACCGAGGCGGGGCTGTTGCCCGGTGCCTTGCAGTGGAACCAGAGCCTGCAGTTCATCTGCGAGCCGGAGCCGCTGGTGGTGGCCAACAACCAAACCGCCTTTTCCACGGCCTACCGCGCCGATCAGACTATCACACTACCGATCGCGCACGGGGAAGGTAACTACTACGCCGACCCGGCCACGCTAGCAGCGCTTGAGGCCAACGGGCAGGTGGTGTTCCGCTACGCGCACAACCCCAACGGCAGCCTGAACGATATTGCCGGGGTGACCAACGCGCGCGGTAACGTGCTTGGCATGATGCCGCACCCGGAGCGGGCCGTGGAGGCGCTGCTCGGAGGCACCGATGGCCTTGGGGTGTTCCAGTCCCTGATCCACGCGACGAAAGGAGCGACGACCGTTGCTGCAAACTGAGATGAGTCCAGAAACGATCCGCGTTAAAAAGCCCTACCTCGACTGGGGCCTGACGGAAGCCGAGTACGATCGCTATGCCGAACTGCTGGGCCGCCTGCCGAACTACACCGAAATCGGGCTGGCCAGTGGGATGTGGAGCGAGCACTGCGCGTACAAGTTCAGCAAGCCGGTGCTAAAGGGCTTTTGGACCAAAAACGACCGCGTGCTGATGGGCCCGGGCGAAGGCGCCGGGGTCATCGACATCGGTGAGGGCAAGGCCGTCGTGTTCAAGGCGGAAAGCCACAACCACCCCAGCGCCGTGGAGCCCTACGAAGGGGCCGCGACCGGGGTAGGCGGCATCATCCGCGACATTTTCTCCATCGGGGCCAAGCCGATCGCCGTGCTTGACTCGCTGGCCTTCGGTTCACCGACTGACCCACGCACCAAGCAGCTGATCGATCAGGTCGTTGCCGGCATCGGCGGCTACGGCAACGCGATCGGGATCCCCACGGTCGGTGGCGAGATCCGCTTCGCCGACTCCTACGCGAAGAACCCGTTGGTCAACGCGATGTGCGTCGGCGTGATGGACAAGGCCAAGATCCAAAAAGGCAAGGCGGCCGGCGTGGGCAACGCGCTGATCTACGTCGGTGCCAAAACCGGCCGTGATGGTATCAACGGGGCCAGCTTCGCCTCCGCCGAATTCTCCGATGAGGCCGCGGCCGACCGTTCGGCCGTGCAGGTCGGCGATCCGTTCATGGAAAAGCTGCTGATGGACGCCTGCCTGGAAGTGACCGACCGGCATCAGGCGGCGCTGGTGGGGATGCAGGACATGGGGGCCGCCGGGCTGGTGTCCTCCACGGTTGAAATGGCGGACAAGTCTGACTCCGGCATGGTGCTGGACCTCGACCTGATCCCGCAACGCGAGCCGCACATGACCCCGTTTGAGATCATGCTGAGCGAGTCGCAGGAGCGCATGATGCTCTGTGTGCGCGCCGGCAGTGAGGACCAGATCATCGCGCTGTTCAAGGAGTACGACTTGGACGCCGTGGTGTGCGGGCACGTTGAAGCCGGGCACCGCTACCGCCTGCTGCACCACGGGGAAGTGGTCTGCGATGTGCCGGTGTCGGCGCTGACGTCCGACGCCCCGGTTTACCACCAGGCCAGCCAGCAACCTGCCCGCCTGGCGCACCCGGCCGCGGACTTTGTGCCCGCCGTGCCAGACGCCTTAGCAACGCTGAAGCAGCTGCTGGCCGACCCCAATGTGGCCGACAAGGCGTTCTTGTATCAGCGCTACGACGCGCAGGTGCAAACCAACACCTGCGTCACGCCGGGCAGCGATGCCGGCGTGGTCCGGGTGCGCGGCACGCACCGAGCGCTGGCGATGACGACGGATTCTAACGGCCGCTACCTGTACCTCGACCCCGAGGTGGGCGGCGCTATCACCGTGGCTGAGGCAACACGCAACCTCGTCGTGTCCGGCGCTGAGCCGCTGGGCATCACCGACTGCCTGAACTACGGTGACCCGACCAAGCCGGAGATCTTCTACGAGCTGGCCGAATCCGCCAAGGGCATCACGGCGGCCACCAAGGTGTTCAACACGCCGGTCATCTCCGGGAACGTCTCGCTGTATAACGAAACCAACGGCGTCGCGATTTACCCGACCCCGATGATCGGGATGGTGGGGCTGATCGAGGACTTGACCACCATCACGACGCAGGACTTCAAGCAGGTCGGCGAGGGCGTGTACGTCATCGGCGCAACCGGGGCCGATTTCAACGGCTCCCTGCTTCAGCAGGTGCTGACTGGTGGTGTGGCTGGAACGCTCATGCCGCTGGACCTGGCCGCCGAAAAGGCCAAGCAGGACCTGGTGCTGCAGGCGATTCGCGCGCACCTGGTGAGCGCGGCGCATGATGTGGCGGATGGCGGTCTGCTGGTGGCGCTGGCCGAAATGAGTTTTGGCCGCGGCATCGGGCTTAAGGCGACGGTTGACCTGCCGGCCGCACAGCTGTTCAGCGAGACGCAGGGCCGCTTTATCTTGACGGTCCCAGCGGCGCATCAGGCGGCCTTTGAGGCTATGGCCGGCGCCGCGGCAACGCACATCGGCACCACGGAGGCCGGTACGCTGAAGGTCACCGCGACGGATCAGACCATTGAGGCGCCGGTGGCGGCACTCAAGCAGATCAACATGGAGGGGCTGTCATGCCAGCTGAAGTAAAGAGTTTGAATGAGGAATGCGGCGTTTTCGGCGTCTGGGGGGACCCGCACGCGGCTGAAGTGACGCACCTTGGGCTCCACACGCTCCAGCACCGCGGCCAGGAAGGTGCGGGGATCGTGGGCAAAACCGCGGCCGGGCTGCGGCGGCACTACGGGTTTGGCCTGGTGTCTGAGGTGTTCGCGCAGCCGGAGTCGCTGACCCAGCTGCGCGGCACCGCTGCCTTGGGTCACGTGCGCTACGCCACAGCCGGCGGGCGCATCCTCGAAAACATCCAACCGTTGCTGTTTCGGTTCACCGATGAGGCCATCGCGTTGGCCCACAACGGCAACCTGACCAACGCCATCACGTTGCGCGCGCAGCTGGAGGCCGAAGGCGCGATTTTCCAGTCCACCTCGGACACCGAGGTGCTGATGCACCTGTTGCGTCGCAGCCCCCAGCCGACGTTCAAGGCGCAGCTCAAGGATGCGCTGAACCAGGTCCACGGCGGTTTTGCCTTTGAATTGCTGACAGAAACGGCGCTGTACGCGGCGGTGGACCCGAACGGGTTTCGGCCGCTGGTGGTGGGACAACGGCCGGACGGTGGCCTGATCGTCTGCAGCGAAACGGCCGCCCTGAACGCGGTCGGCGCGACTTACCTGCGCGACGTTCAACCGGGGCAGCTGGTCACCATCACGGATGACGGCATGACGGTGGAGGCCTACACGACCCGCACGCAGCTGGCCGTGTGTTCAATGGAGTTCGTTTACTTCGCCCGCCCCGACTCCGAGATCCACGGCGTCAACGTGTACCAGGCCCGGGTGAAAATGGGCGAAAAGTTGGCTAAGGAGCAGCCCGCAAACGGCGACATCGTGGTCGGCGTACCCAACTCCTCGCTGTCTGCGGCCATCGGCTACGCCCGCGCAAGCGGCTTGCCGTACGAGCTCGGCTTAGTGAAGAGCCAGTATGTGGCCCGCACCTTCATTCAGCCGACGCAGGCCCTGCGCGAAAAAAGTGTGCGCATGAAACTCAGCGCCGTGCGCGCGGTGGTGGCCGGTAAGCGGGTGGTGCTGGTGGATGATTCGATCGTGCGTGGCACGACCGCCATTCAGCTGGTGCAGCTGCTCAAGGATGCCGGCGCCAAGGAAGTGCACCTGCGCATTGCCAGCCCGCCGCTGCGGTTCCCGTGCTTTTACGGGATCGACATTCAGACCACGAAGGAACTATTTGCCGCCAATTACAGCATTGCCGAGATGAAGGCTAAGCTGGGCGTCGACTCCCTCGGGTTCCTGTCGGTTCAAGGGCTGGAAGACAGTGTGGCGCTCAACACCACGGCGCCGAACCGGGGCCTGTGTGTCGCGTACTTCACCGGCGTTTACCCGACTGAGCTGGACGACTACACGTCGAACCTCCAGCGCGAATTGTCGCACCTGAGCATCAACGTCAAGGAGGTTTCCGCATGACCATCGATTACGAACACGCTGGGGTGAACATCGCGGCGGGTAACGAAAGCGTGTCCCGCATCGCCCCGCTGGCGCAGGCCACCCAAAACGCGGCCGTACTGGCCAACATCGGCGGCTTTGCGGCCGCCTACCGGATGCCCGCCGTCGCCAACCCGGTGCTGGTCAGCGCCACGGATGGCGTGGGGACCAAGCTGCTGTTGGCCCTGCAGTGCGATCAGCACGACACCATCGGCATCGATTTGGTCGCCATGGTCGCCAATGATCTGCTGGCCAACGGCGCCCAGCCGCTGTTTTTCCTCGACTACCTGGCGACGGATGTGGTGGTGCCGAGTCGCATCGAAACCATTGTGCGCGGCATCGCGTACGGTTGCAGCCAAGCCGGGATGGCGCTGATCGGCGGCGAAACCGCGGAGATGCCAGGCATGTACCCGCAGCACCACTACGACCTTGCCGGGTTTGCGGTCGGGGTCGCGGATGAGACCCGCATGCTGCCGCGCGACATGGCGGCCGGCGATGTGCTGATCGGGTTGCCGTCCAGCGGCGTGCACAGCAACGGCTTCTCGCTGGTGCGCGAGCTGCTGGCAGAAACCAACCTCGGTAACTTGCCACTGACCGATGGCACCGAGATCACCACGGCGCTCCTGGCCCCCACCAAGATCTACGTCAAAGACATGCTGCCGCTGGTGCAAAGCGGTCTGATTCACGGCATGGCGCACATCACCGGCGGCGGCTTCACCGACAATGTGCCACGGATGCTGCCGGAGGACTTAGCAGCCGTGATCGACCCAGCCAGCTGGACCTGGCCGGAGCTGTTCCAGCGGCTCCAGCAAGCGGGGGACCTCTCACTGGCCGAGATGCGCCGCACCTTTAACTTGGGCATCGGCATGGTGCTGGCTGTCCCGGCGGCCAGCGCGGATGGCGTGTTGGCCAAGCTGCCGAGCGCTGTGCGCATCGGCCAGCTGGTGCCACGCGAACAGGCCGCCTTGGTCTGGAGGGAAGCATGAAGCGACTAATCGTGTTTGCCTCGGGCACCGGCAGCAATTTTGCCGCGCTGGTGGCGCATTATCAGGCGAGTGCCCGGGTGGCCATTGTTGCCTTAGTCTGCGACCACGCAGATGCCCCGGTGCTCGCTAAGGCCGCGGCGGCAGGGATTCCCACCATCACCATCAATTACAAGGGCTACCCGACCAAGCAGGCGGCCGAGGCCGCGCTGGTCGCCATGCTACCGGCGACCGACCTGATCGTGTTGGCCGGCTACATGCGCATCATCGGCAAGACCCTGCTGGCCGCGTACCCGGACCGCATCATCAATCTGCATCCGGCCTTGCTGCCCAGTTTTCCGGGCCGGGCTGGTATTCAAGACGCCTACGACTACGGGGTGAAGGTGACAGGCGTCACCGTCCACGTGGTCGATGCGGGCGTTGACTCCGGGCGCATTTTGGCCCAGGCGCCGGTGGCGATTACCGCCGGCATGACGGTTGACGCCTTAGAAACCAAGATCCACCAAGTGGAGCACCAATTGTTACCTCAGACGATAGACAATCTCATTGAAGAAGGAGCGATTTGATTTGAAACGTGCATTGCTTAGTGTGTCTGATAAAACGGGGTTAGTGGCATTCGGCGAGGGGCTAGTGGCCCGCGGGTTCGAGCTGGTGTCCACCGGCGGCACGGCTAAGGCGCTGGCGGCGGCCGGCTTGCCGGTGACCGGCGTCGAGGACGTGACCGGCTTTCCTGAGATGCTCGACGGGCGCGTGAAGACGCTACACCCGCGGATCCACGCCGGCATTTTGGCCAAGCGGGACACACCGGCGCACATGGCGGCGCTTGAGGCGCATGACATCACGCCGATCGATGTGATCTGTGTGAACCTGTACCCGTTTGCCGAAACCATCGCCAAACCTGACGTGACGAAGCCGGAAGCCATCGAGCAGATCGACATCGGTGGGCCGAGTGCCTTGCGCGCCGCGGCGAAAAACAGCGACAGCGTCTGGGCCGTGGTGGATGCCGCGGACTATCCGGCTGTGTTGGTAGGCCTCGATGCCGATGATGCGCAACTGCGCGCGCGCCTGGCCGCCAAGGTGTTCCAGGTGACCGCGGCTTACGATGCCCAGATCGCCGCGTACTTGGACCCTGAGCCGTTCCCGGACCGCTTCACGCCGACCTACGTGAAGCAGCAATCCTTGCGTTACGGGGAAAACAGTCACCAGCAGGCGGCCTTCTATGCCGCCCCCCAGGCGCCGGCACAATCGCTGGTAAACGCCAAGCAACTGCACGGCAAGGAGCTCTCTTACAACAACATTCGCGATGCCGACGCGGCGCTGGGAATGATGAACGAGTTCGCCGCTCCAACCGTGGTGGCGGTCAAGCACATGAACCCGTGTGGGATCGGCCAAGGCGCCACCATCGAAGAAGCGTGGGACAAAGCCTACGCGGCGGATTCCACCTCGATTTTCGGCGGCATCATTGCGCTGAACCGGCCGGTGGACCTGGCCACGGCCACCAAGATGCACGAGCTGTTCTTGGAAATTATCATGGCGCCGAGCTTTGATGCCGATGCCTTTGAGGTGCTGGCGAAGAAGAAGAACCTGCGTCTGATGCAGATCAACCTCGCCCCTGAGCGCGAAACGCCACACCTGGAAACCACCGCGATCCTGGGCGGGCTTTTGATCCAAGACAGCGATGACAAGGTCGAGACTGAAGCGGACGTCACCGTGGTCACCAAGGTGCAGCCGACTGAAGAACAGATGCGCGCTATGCTGTTTGGCCAGCAAGTGGTCAAGCACGTCAAGTCCAACGCGATCGTCGTGGTACGCGATGGGCAGACCCTGGGCATCGGGGCGGGGCAGATGAACCGCATCGGGTCCGTTGAAATTGCGCTGAAGCAGGCGCAGCAAAACGTCGCGTTCGCCGGCGCCGTGATGGCCTCAGACGCCTTTTTCCCGATGAACGACTGCGTGGAATACGCCGCACAGCACGGCATTCGCGCCATCATCCAGCCGGGGGGCTCCATTCGCGACAAGGACTCCATCGCCATGGCCGATAAATACGGCATCGCCATGGTGACGACGGGCGTCCGGCACTTCCGTCACTAAATCGGCACCCAAAAACTGGTCACGCTGGGGCACGTCAGTCGGATTCGCGACTCGCGTGTCCTTCGCCGTGTCCGCCCCACGAAACGTGTCATGGACATGAGGAGGAAAATCATGGTCAATGTACTGATTATCGGCAGCGGGGCGCGTGAAAGCGCCCTTGGTCAAGCCTTTTTGGTCTCGCCGCAAGTTGCGCAAGTGTTTGTCGCCCCGGGGAATCCCGGCATGTCGCTGTTGGGCCTGACCGTGCTACCGGTGCGGGAGGATCACTTCACTGCGCTCATCGCGTTTGCCCGGGACCACGTGGCGTTGACGTTCGTGGGGCCGGAGCAGCCGCTGGCGGCGGGCATTGTGGACGCCTTCACCGCGGCGGGGCTCACGATTTTTGGCCCAACCGCGCAAACCGCGCAGCTGGAAAGCAGTAAGCAGTTTGCCAAGGCCTTCATGGCGCGCCACCGCTTGCCGACTGCGCAGGCAACGGTGGCCCACAGCCTGGCCGAAGCCCAAGCCGCGGTTGCCGCGACCGGCATTCCAGTGGTGGTGAAGGCGGATGGGCTGGCGGCCGGAAAAGGCGTGACCGTTGCGCTGACGCAAGCGGCCGCGGATGCGGCGCTGGTCGCGTTGTACACGGACCACCCCGGTGCATCAGTGTTGATCGAGCAGTACCTGCAAGGGGAGGAGGCCTCGGTGCTGTCGATGTACAATGGCACCGCCCGAGTGCTGTTCCCGTTGGCGCAGGACCATAAGCGCCGCAACGATGGCGACCTCGGCCCGAACACAGGGGGGATGGGCGCGATCAGCCCGGCCCCACAGTTCACGGCCGCGCAGCATGATCAGGCCGTGGCGCTGGTGGACCAGACGCTGGCCGGAATGGCCGCGGATGGGCTGGCCGGCAGTGGGGTCTTGTACCTCGGCCTGATGTTCACGGCTGCTGGGCCGAAGCTGCTGGAGTATAACCTGCGCTTTGGTGATCCCGAGACCCAGGTCTTGTTGCCACAGGTGCAAAACGATTTCTATCAGCTGACGGTGGACTTGCTGGCGGGAACGGCCGAGCCGCTGAATCTGACCGGTCAAACCTACGTCGGCGTGGTTGCCGCGCATCCGGGTTACCCCAAGCAGACGACCCCGGCCCTGCCAGTGCTCACCCCGGATCAAGCGGCGCGCAATTACTGGCTCCCGGCGGGGGTGGGGCTGGGGGCCAACGGGCTGGTCACTGCAGGCGGTCGGGTCTTCACCGTGGTCGGCAGCGGCGCCACTTTGGCCGCCGCCCAGCGCGATGCGTACACGAAGATGGCCCCCTTACAAGGCGAGCTGGCGATCCGCACGGACATTGGCGCCAAAGGCCTTAGGTAAGCGAACGGCCACAACATCATGTGTTGTGGCCGTTTTTAGTTCTATATCTAGCGGCATAATTGTGGTAGCATAGTCATGAAATGGAGTTGAACGCAATGGTCAAGACCCTTCCTAATGATCCCCAACCCCTTGAGTGGCTCGCGTCCGATTGGTCGCAGGGGTATGTCGCAAGTTACAAGCCCTTTAACTTCGTCGATGGCGAAGGGGTTCGGTGCAGCATCTACGTTTCCGGGTGCAAATTTGCTTGCCCGGGATGCTATAACAAGGTCGCACAGAACTTTCACTATGGCAAGCCGTACACGATGGCGCTGGAGGATCAGATCATCGAAGACCTCAGCCAGTCCTATGTGCAGGGCTTGACCCTGCTGGGCGGTGAACCGTTTTTGAACACCCAGGTCTGTTTGCAGCTGTGCCGGCGGGTGCGGGCTGAGTTCGGCCAGACGAAGGACATCTGGAGCTGGACCGGCTACACGTGGGATGAACTGGTGCAAGACTCCCCGGACAAGCTAGCCCTGCTTCAGGAGATCGATGTCTTAGTGGACGGCCGCTTCCTCGAAGCGCAAAAGGACCTGACGTTGCAGTTTCGCGGCAGTCGCAACCAGCGCATCATCGATGTGCCGGCCACGCTGGCGGCAGGGACCGTCCAATTCTGGCCGCGGCTGACGCGCTAGCGCCGGGTGCGGCCTGGGGCACGGGGGTAAAGCCACGCGAAAGGGACTGGGCATCACTAACGGGGCATGAATGACGTATGACGATCCAGAATCGGACGAGCCGAACAGTCACGCTCGGACCGAATAAGCCGGCTGTCCTGGCAAACCTAAGTGCGGGTTTGCCAGGACAGCCGGCTTATTTTGGGTGTCTCGCTTTTTCTCGGCCTGCCTGCGGTTCAGTTGACCTGGTCCAGTGAGCTAGCGGTTTCTGTAGTCCAGCGAAAGCCCGCTGTTTGAAGGTAGTAAACCTTGCTGGCATTGGGGAGGTCGTAGGTGAGCCCCTGCTGGTGGCGCGGTACGACTAACGCGCGCGTGGAATATTTCGTCGGATTGATGAACCCAAGTGCTTGGTAGCGGGCATCATTGAGCGTGTAGCGGTAGCCGCTCAGGCGTGCGTGGGCAACTGCCTCGAAGCGCACGGGGCCACTGTAGCTGTACAGGCGGGTGTTCATGATGAAGTAGGTGGTGGTTTTGTCCAGCCCAAGGTAGGTGACGTCTTGGGTCACGAGATGGCGGTCATACATCGGCAGGCGGTCGAGGTCCTTGTAGTTATTTGTGCCTGCGCTGAGCCCGATGGTCGTGCCGCTTTCTGGCACGAGGCCGAAGAACTCGGGCCGGGCAACGCGCACGCGCGGGGTGACGTAGTGGCGCAGCGTCAGATACGGCTGACAGTAGCGCCACATGCCGAGCCCTCCGGCGATGAAAATGACAAATGCCGCGCTCAGGCCAATGAGTAACCGGCGGCGCAGTTGGCGCTTATTGATGGACTGCGCGACGATCGCTAGGGCCATCAGAAGCAGAATGGCCCCGATCATTGCGATGGTGATCCAGCGGGTACTCAGTGTTTCCATTAACTGCCAGCGCTCAAAGGTCATGGTGGCTCGCCTCCTGAGGTAAAACGGGTTTGGTCAAAGTGGCACCAGACTCGCCGTAGTAGCTGAGATTGGTGAAATGGATGGTGACGGTGGTCCCAACGCCAGGCGTCGCGGTCAGGGTGAGGGTGTGGCCCAGTTTAGCGCTCAGCTGTTGGGCCAGGTACAGGCCCAGGCCGGTCGACTTCTGGTTGGCAGTGCGGCCGTTGGTGCCGGTGAAGCCTTTTTCGAACACGCGGTGCTGCTCGTCCACTGGGATCCCGATCCCCGTGTCTTGGATCGCCAGCGTCACCTCCTGTTGGGTGGTGGCCAGCGTGGCGGTGATTTGACCACCAGCAGGGGTGTACTTTAAAGCGTTGGAGAACAGCTGCATGAGGATGAAGCGCAGCCACTTGTCATCGGTGACCACGCGCGCGTCCGGGCCGCTCAGGCTGAAGCGAATGTGGTTGGCGATAAAACTGTTGCGCAGGCTTGCGACCACACTGTCGACGAGTGGCGTCAGGCGATGCTCGTGAAGCAGGTAGTCACGGGAAAAGCTGTCCAGGCGGGCATAGTACAGCACCTGTTCAACGTAGTGGTCGATGCGGTCCAGTTGCAAGGCCAGTTCGTCCAGCGGCGCCTCAGGGGCTTGGCCATCAAGGCTGTCCACTAGTAGTTGGGTGGCGGCCAGCGGCACCTTGATTTCGTGCACCCAAGAGTCGATGAACGCTTTTTGGTCCTGCTGCCGAGTCAAGAGCTGTGCTTGGCTGGCCTGGTGCTGCTTAAGCAGATGGTTGTAGGCCGCTGTGATCACAGCCTGTTCATGGGTCCGCCCAGGTGGCAGGGGCCAGTCCAAAGCACCTGCGTTAGCCGCCAGCCGGTCCTGGAAGGCCTGAAGCCACTGACGCTTGCGCCGGTAGTGCCACCAGGCGCCGCCGGTCGCGATGACGATCGCAAGCGCCGCTAGGTACAGGAGTGTGGCAACTTGCACGTGTTGGTTGGGATCGAGCCAGACCCCGAAGCAAAACAGGGCGAGGCCAACAAGAAACAGCACCGCCTGGCGGGCGTGGTCTTGACAGTAATCGCGTAATCGCATAGCGTTCCTTTCGCGGGCCTGCGGGTCATTCAGGGGATGATGTAGCCTTGCCCGACCTTCGTTTCAATATAATTGGGCAAACCGGCTTCCGCAATTTTCTTGCGCAATCGGTTGATGTTGACGGTGAGCGTGTTGTCGTCGACGAAGCGCTCGTCCTGCCAAAGGTCCTTGAGCAACCGACTACGGCTGACGATCTTGCCATGCGCGCGCATCAGGATCTGCAGGAGCTTGTACTCGTTTTTGGAGAGGTTGACCGGGGTCTCACCCACGGCGGCCATGCCGCTTTGCAAGTCGAGGGTCAGCCCACCATGGGTCAGCGTGTCATTGGGGGCGTCGCTGTAGTTGTAGGTGCGGCGCAGGAGGGCGTTGATTTTGGCGACCAGCACCTCAATGGCGAAGGGCTTGTTGACAAAATCATCGGCGCCGAGGTTCATCGCCATCACCATGTCCATGTTGGTGTTGCGACTGGAGATGAAAATCACCGGGACCTTGCTGCGGTCGCGCAGTTTTTGGACCCAGTAGTAGCCATCGTACACAGGCAGGTTAATGTCGAGCAGCACGAGGTCGGGGTGCTCGCGGTCGAACTGCTGGTCGACGGTGTTGAAATCGGTGACGGTGTAAGGGATGAACTGCCATTTGGTGAGCGCTTGCGCGATCAGCGTGGCGATGGTGCGGTCATCTTCGACAATCATAATTTTGAACATGAGCAGGCCTCCATTCTCATTCATGGTAGCGGTTTTGCGGGGGAATCACAAGATATGCGGGTCAGTTGAGCGGTGAACTCTGGTATGATGGGGACATCAAGAAGTAGGAGGTGGGCGTATGCGCTTGGTGCAAGTCGAGCACTTGTCTAAAATCTATGGGCACCGGTTGAACCGCGTGGCTGCACTGAACGATCTGAGCTTTCACGTGGATGCCGGGGAGTTCGTTGGGATCATGGGCCCAAGTGGGGCCGGTAAATCGACGTTGTTGAACCTGATCGCGACTCTAGACACGCCGACTATGGGGGATGTTTGGGTCGCGGGCGAGTCGCTGAGCCACCTCAGTGAAGCCGCGGCGGCGCGCTACCGGCGCGAAACGCTCGGGTTTATTTTTCAGACCTTCAACCTGCTCCCAGACCTGACGGTAGCGGACAATATCACATTGCCCCTGACCTTTGTGCCGCCGCGGCCCAAGGACTTGGCGGCCCGGCTGCAGTCGGTGGCCACGTTGCTTGGGTTGAACAACCTGCTGACGCGTTACCCGGACCAGCTGAGCCTAGGTCAGCGCCAACGGGTGACCGCTGCCCGCGCCGTGATCACGCAACCTAAGTTGATTCTGGCCGATGAGCCGACCGGGAGCTTGGACTCCATGGCGGCCACGGAATTACTGCAGTACCTGACCAAACTGAACCTGGAAGCTGATGTGACCCTGATGATGGTGACGCACGATGCGTTCACCGCCAGCTTTTGCAATCGCATCATCTTTATCCGCGACGGCGCGTATTTTGCCGAGGTCACGCGGCACGGGAGCCGGCAAGCCTTCTTTAACAGCATCATCGACATGGAGGCGACCATCAACGGAGGGGGGCGGCGACGTGGGGCAGCTGATTCGAACCAGCCTTAAGCGCCACGCCACCACGAATTGGTTGTTTGCGCTGATGGGCACCGCGATGGTGGCCGTTGTGTACGCCGTTTTGGCGATGACAGACGCGGTGGCGCTGATGCGGCGGCTGGGCCAAGTCTCGGCCACCCCCGATATGGTCCCCGCGTTTTTGGTGGTGCTGACGGTCATTCTTCTGCTGTTCACCATCGTGTTTCTGCTGTACATGAACGCGCTACTGCTGGCGCGGCGCACCACGGAAATCGGCACGTACCGCATGCTTGGAATGCCCGCTAGCCGCTTGGCGCTTGGCCTGGTGATCGAATCGCTGGCGCTGGGCGCGGTCACTGTCGTGCTCGGGTTAATCGCCGGCGTCGGCTTGTCCAAGTTTTTTGTGATGATGCTGATGCGGATGATGCAACTCAAGCTCACCACCGGGCTACTTTGGTCGCCGCGGGCGGCACTTGAGCTGGCGGGGCTGTTCAGCCTAGTGTACGGGGTGCTAGGCGCGCTCAACGCCGTAACGGTGCTAGGGACGCCGCTGCGCCGTGTCCTGATGCCGAGCACCGGCGGGACGATGCCACCGCTGACGGGTTGGCGCGGCGTCTTGGGGGGCGTGAGCCTGACCGGTTTGCTCGCCGCGTATGTGGGGGCCTTTAACCTGATTCCGTGGACCTATGCGGTTGCCAGGATCCCGAACGCCGCGCCGGTGCTATGGTTGGGGTTGATCGCACTGGGGGTGTTGTGTACGTACGGGTTGTTTCGCCTGACGCTCCCCGGCTTGGCCGGCGCGGTGGCGCGCAGTCCGTGGGTGCGCCGCCAAGCGGTGTGGCTCTTGACGCTGACGGATTTGCGCAAACGACTCCGGCATAACAGCCACTCCCTGTTTCTGACCACGATGCTGGCCACGCTCACGATGACGGTGCTAGGCAGTGGGGCAATGCTGTATCAGTTCAGCCAAGGGCTGGTGCAGCAGACGATCGCGCTTGACGGGGTGGTCAGTGCCAGCGGACGCAAGGCGTTTGCGCAAGGGGCGAAGGCCGAGTGGGTGACTCAAACGGTGACCCTGCCCACTAAGTTGGTGGCCGGGACGTTGCAGGGGGCGGGCCACGCGAAAGACAAAACGCTTTATAACGTCATCGCACTAAGCGACTATCAGCGTATTCGGCGGGTACAGTCGGGGTTGCCGACGGTCGCACCCACCGCGGATGGGGCGGTGTTGATCCTCTATGGTCAGGCGTTGATTCGCCGTACGTGGCTGGCCCCGCATGAACGCTGGACTGTTAAGTTACCCCGGGTCGCGACACAATTAACGATCACGCAGATCACCAGCCGCTTTCCGCTGGGCGGAAACGCGTACTTTGACCGCGCCCTGGTGGTGCGCGATGCGACGTATGCGGCGATGAAGGCGCCTCGGGATGTGCTGACCGGGTACCGCTTAAGTACTGGGGCGGCGGTGGATCGCTATGTGACGAAGATGGATAACCGCGCGCTAAGCGACCATGCCAGCTATCAGGCGGCGGCTTTGACCGGCCAAAAAACGCTGCGTGTGACCCCCTCACCGACTAGTGGGACGATCTCACGCAGCGCAATCAGTCTGAAAGCGCCGATGCTACGGCTCATGAACACCACGTTCGGGCTGAGCCTGTTCATTGCAGTGCTCCTAGGATTTGTGTTTATGGTCGCCACCGCCAGCATTTTGCTGATGAAGCAATTGGTGGCCGGGGTGCAGGAGCGCGCCAGTAGGCAGACGCTGGCCCAACTCGGGATGCCGGCTGCCGCGATTCGGCGTGTGGTGTTGCATCAGACGTTGGCTGTTTTTGCCCTTCCGCTGTGCTTTGGGGCGCTGAACACGGGCCTGATCATTCATTCGGTCAGCACATTTCTCGATGATCCGGGATTGGGGCTCGTGGCCGCAGTGGTTGCGGTGTACGTTGGGGTGTACATCGGGTTCGCGTTATTGACCGTGCGCTTGATCCAGCAGGACGATTGGGCGGCGCGCTAACGCTTGCGTGGTGCGCGGAACAGGTCGCTCAGGGTGACCGGCTTGCTTGCGGCGGCGGCATCGGGGACTGGATCGGGGGCATTCGGGTCGATGATCTGATAGGCTGCTTCGTGGAAGCCTAACCCGTTGCTGGCCCGGGTGATGAACGGTAAGATTGGGGCGAACATCGGGGCCCCCTTGGCCGCGAAGACGTCCAATTTGCGCTCCCAAGCAGACATGAGCACGTATTCCGTGATCTTGCTGTCCGATTTGAGCAGCCACATCCCGGCGATGCCGGTGAGCCGGTCAGACTGTTCAACCAACTTGCGCGCTTGGTCGGCAAAAATCGGGGCGTCGTCTTTGTTCAGCTTGAAGTACATGAAGTGCATGTACCCAGTTTCCGGCAACGTCCCGTTGGTCACCAGGAGCTGTCCGCGCATGGGCGCCACAAACGGCACCGTGCCCGTTGGGTCGAGTAGGGCCGCGTTTTGGCCTTTGATGAGGCCTTCGAGCAGGCGCATCGACTGCGGTTGCTTGGCAATAATTTGTTTTAAGTAGTATTTAGTTCCCAGAACCATCCGAATTTCATGGGCCATTTTGACCACCTCCACCACTTCCAGTATAACGCGCAGACGGATTAGAAAGGGATGTTTTGATGCAAATCACAGTATTGGGTTACTACGGGGGCTACCCCGATCATGGGGTGGGGACCAGCGCCTACCTGGTGACCAGTGGGGATTACCACCTGTTGATGGATTGCGGCAGTGGGGCTCTGCTGGCACTTGAGGCGAGTGGGTCACCCTTTGACCTAGACGCAGTGCTCCTGACGCACTATCACCATGATCACATCGCCGACCTGGGGGTTTTGCAGTATTACTACCAGTTGCATAGTGGCCCCAAAAAGGTCACGCCGCTCCCGATTTATGGCCACACCAAGGATCCGTTGAACTTTGCGCAGTTGACATTTGGTGCCTTCACGCAAGGGGTGGGCTACACCGCGGACAGCACGCTGACACTCGGGCCGCTGACGCTGACCTTCCTTGAAACGGTGCATCCAGTTCCGGCGTTTGCGGTGCGGGTCACCGAGCGGGCGACCGGTCAGGTGCTTGTCAACACGAGTGATACGCGCGCGTTTGCCGGACTGGCACCGTTTGCTGCGGGCTGTGACTTGCTGATGGCGGACACGAACTTCCTGGCGGCCAAGCAGCCGCCGATGTGGCACCTGACGTCAACGCAGGCGGGCGAGTTGGCGAAGGCGGCCGGCGCGAAGCGATTGCTCCTCACCCATCTGCCCCAAGAGGTGGACCTGGGGCAGCTAGCGGCAGAGGCGCAGGCGGCGACCGGGGCGATTCCTGTCCAGCTGGCCCAACCGCGACTGGTGCTGGATTTGATAAATGACTAAAAAAAATCTCATTAATTGTGAGCATCCTGAGGCGCGATGCCGCTGACAAGACAGATTGTGATTCAATTGTTTGATGTGAATATTGAGTAAATTTGATGTGAATGGGCCATTAACAGAAGGATAGCGTTCCCAAAAACGAAAAATTATTTACCGAATGTGATTGTTCTCGGATATGCCAATCCTTTATACTAAATATTGTAGAGAAGGACAGTGACTGATCCAAGATGGGAGCGAGAGCTTATGGTTTATCTGTACACATCAACAAGTTGCACCTCCTGCCGGAAGGCCCGTGCGTGGCTCAAAGCGAATAATATTCCCTTTGAGGAGCGTAATATCATGGCTGATCCGCTGACGGCCGCCGAGATTCGCCAGGTGATGGCGATGACTGAAGACGGCACCGCCGAAATAATTTCCACTCGCTCGAAAATTTTTCAAGAACTCGGCGTTGAGTTGGATGACCTCACCGTGAGCCAGCTGGTTGAGCTGGTGGTGGCTCACCCAGGACTGTTACGGCGACCGATCATAATGGATAATAAGCGACTTCAGGTCGGCTATAATGAAGATGAGATTCGCCGGTTCCTGCCTCGTAGCGTTCGTGCATTGGAGCTACAGCAGGCCCAACTGCTTGCCGGGTTTTAGCCCGCGCATGGTTGTACCGCGGTCCCCGTTGCCCATTCAGGGCAGTGGGGACCGCGGTTTTTGCGGTCACTTGCATTCGCCAGTGTGAACGCGTAGAATGTCGAACGATGAGACTTCTGGTATACTAGAAGGAAAGCCATGCCGATAAAGTGAGGTGCAGTCATTATGGAAATGGAACGCATTAACGACGACACGATTCGCGTCTTGCTTGGAAACGATGACTTGGCGGAGCGGGGGATCACCGTCCTCGACCTGTTGGGTAACCACAAACAAATTGAAAACTTCTTCTACAGTATCCTCGATGAGGTGGATGCCGATCACAGTTTTGCGACCGACTCGGCGGTCACGTTTCAGGTCATGCCCAGCCAGGCGGGCTTGGAGCTCTTGATCAGCCGGAGCCTGGTCGATCAGGCGTCAGACGATGAAGACAACGCGCTTGATGCGCCTGAGGATGACGAGGGTGGCGTGCCGGACTTCATTCGCCAACAGCTCAATCAGCTGGACACGAACGGGGATCAGGACGCAACGGACGAAGGCGGCTTTATCGCCGTCAATGAAGCGGGCAAGCAAGAGTTGGTCCTACAGCTGGCCGATTTTGAAGACTTCATCGGCCTTGCGCAAGTCTTGCGACTGGAAGGCGCCTCAAGCGACCTGTACCGCTACAATGCCCACTACTACCTCGTGCTGACGTTCTATCCGAACCATGTTTCCGTTGACGAGGCCCGCGATCAGATCGCCGTGGCGCTGGAGTACGGGGACAAGGTGGCCATCAGCTCAGCCGTACTGTCGGAGTATGGCCAATTACTGATGCCGACCAGCGCGCTGGAAACCGGCCGTTACTATTTCAAGTAAGCACAACGAAGCAGCAGCATTCGCGGCTGCTTTTTTCGTGCACGGCCGATGGTTGACGCTCCCCTGGCAAGCGTGGTTAGATTAAGAAAAGAGAAGAGGCGCGTTATGGCAAAAGAAATGAGATTTCACAGCGTGTTTGACATTATCGGGCCGGTAATGGTCGGCCCGAGTTCCTCCCACACGGCAGGCGCGGCGCGGATCGGCAAAGTTGTGCGTAACATTTTTGGGGAACAACCTGAGCGAGTGGACATATACCTTTATGAATCCTTTGCCAAGACCTATCGGGGCCACGGCACCGATATTGCGCTGGTTGGCGGTTTGCTCGGGATGGCGCCAGATGATGCGCGGCTCCCAGACTCACTGCGGCTCGCCCATGAGGCAGGCATCAAGGTCACCTTCGTGCCCAAAAGCGATAAGGTGGATCACCCGAATTCGGCGCGCATCATGCTGAGCCGAGGGGCGCACAAGCTGTCAGTGCTCGGGGTTTCGATCGGTGGAGGGAACATTCAGATCAGCGAGATCAACGGGTTCAAGATCTCGCTGAGCATGGGGACCCCGACCTTCATCACGGTGCACCAAGATGTGCCGGGGATGATCGCCAAGGTGACACAGGTGTTCAGTGACGCTGGCATCAACATCGGGACGATGACCGTGACGCGAGAGTCCAAGGGCGAGAAGGCCATTATGATCCTTGAAGTGGACGACCGGCGACCGGACCTTGTCGCCACGCTGAAGGCGGTGCCGCATGTCGACAATGTCACGTACTTTGAGTAGGGGGAGCGACCATGTTTAACACAATTGCGGCATTAGTGGCCCAAAGCGCGGCGTATCCGTCCGTTGCGGCCTTCATGGTGGCCGTTGAGGCCGAGCAGTCTGGGCGCACGCCGGACCAGATTCGTGCGATCATGGGCCACAACCTCGACGTCATGGCCGAGTCCATTGCGCAGGGCGTTCAAGGCGTGAAGTCTGTCACCGGCCTGACCGGTGGTGACGCCAAGCGCTTAGATGCGTACCTGACAGCGGGCGATAGCTACCTGGGAACAACGGCCCTGACCGCCGTGCGCAATGCGGTGGCGGTCAACGAGGTCAACGCTAAAATGGGCCTGATCTGTGCCACCCCCACCGCCGGCAGTGCCGGTGTGGTGGCCGGCTGCTTGATGGCAGTGCGCGAACAGCTCGGGCTGACGCGGGCGCAGCAGGTTGACTTTTTGTTCACGGCGGGTGCGTTCGGGCTGGTCATTGCCAACAATGCGGGGATCGCTGGCGCAGAAGGGGGCTGTCAGGCTGAGGTCGGTTCCGCCAGCGCGATGGCTGCCGCAGCGCTTGTTTGCGCTAAGGGCGGCACGGCCGACATGGCGGCGCAGGCGGTGGCCATCACGTTGGCAAACCTAATGGGCCTTATCTGTGATCCGGTGGCAGGCTTGGTTGAGATCCCGTGCATCAAACGCAACGCGATGGGGGCGGCGCAGGCCCTGACCAGTGCAGACATGGCGCTAGCCGGGGTGCGCACCGTGATTCCACCAGACGAGGTGATCCAGGCCATGGATCGCGTGGGGCAGGCGATGCCGACGATCTTCAAGGAAACGGCGGAAGGCGGCCTGGCGACCACACCGACTGGGCTGAAGCTGCGCGAGCAGGTCTTTGGCCAGGCGTGACCCACGCAAAAAGTGCGCTTCGATCGGCTTGATCAAAGCGCACTTTTTGCGTGGTTGGATTAAAGCGTCTTCAGTTGGCCCTTGAATTCATCAAGTGTGGCGTAACCCTTGGCCGTCATTTCAGCTTCGAGTTCCGAGGTCAGGCGGGCAAAGGCGGGGATGCCTTCCTCCTGAAGCACGGTTCCCAGTGAGACAAGGCTTGCCCCACAGAGGATCAGCTCGTACACATCGCGGCCGGTCGTGACCCCACCGGTGCCGATGATGGCGATGTCTGGCCGCAGGCGTTGCCGGAACGCACGCACGTTGGCTAAGGCGATCGGCTTGGCGTATGCGCCGCCGATGCCCCCGAAGCCGCCTTTTGGCCGGATCAGCGCGGTGTCGGTGGCGGTGTCGATCATCAGGCCGTTGCCAAGACTATTGATCGAGTTGATGAAAGTCAGCGGGTAGCGGTTCAGCAACGCCGCCATTGCGTCAAACTGGGCCAGGTCGAAGAATGGCGGGAGCTTGATGCCGGCTGGCTTCTTGAAAACCTTGAACAGGTCATCGAGGATCTGTTCCGTGGTCTCTAAGTCGTAAGCGATCTGCGGTTTGCCCGGCACGTTCGGGCAGCTCAGGTTGAACTCGGTCAGGCCGGTGAAGTCGCTGGCCTGAATGGTTTTAGCCATCTCGGCGTAGTCCGCCGGGCCGGTGCCAGCGATGGAGAGGAAAATCGGTTGGGTCGGGTGGGTTTGCTGGAACTTGATCGCGTAGTCCAAGTAGTACGCGAAGCCTTTGTTCGGCAGCCCCATGGAGTTGATACTGCCAAGTGTGAGGGCGGCGTAGCGCGGGGCCGGGTTGCCGTCGCGGGCCGCGGGGGTGCCGCTCTTGGTGACGAGGGTGCCGGCGACGCTTGCGGCCACTTCATCCAGCTCAGCTGCTGTCATACAGTGGACCCCGCTGGCGTTCATCAGCGGATTGTCAAACGTGTAGGGGCCGATTGTTGTCCGTAAATTGACCAAAATTGCCACTCCTTTGAATTGTCCTGTGTGTCAGGCCTAATTTAACCACAAAATGGGTGACTTGACCAGTCTCGGTGCACGCACCCGCCGCTGCGGCGCACACCAAAAACCGTCACGGTGGGCGGTTAGAGATAGGCGTTAAGTACCAGGGCCGCAATGGCCAAACCGGCGGCCGCCAGGGTGATGCGGCGCGGCCACCGCGGGGAGCGGTTCACAATCATCACAACCAGCCACACGGGTAGGCTGATGAGGAAGATCAAACCGGCCACCAGAAAAACGGTGAGCGTGATGCGGCTCATTGGGCGATCCGGTGACTGGCCGGGGCGATCAAGCCGGCCAACTGAGCCGCGCGCCGCCGGATCTCGGCGGGTGGGGCCTGTGGCAGGGTGAAGTCCGTGGTCATTTTGTGCGGGTTAAAGTCTGGTGTGACACTGACAAGGGAGTAGAACACATTGGGTTCTTCGCTGGCTGGCAGCTGGGTCAGCGTGTAGGCCGTTAAAGCCGCCTCATCTGCCGGCAGGTGGGCGAGAAAGTCCGCCAAGACGCGGTAAGAGTAGTAGACGGTTTCTTCGTAGATCACGCCCACGGCCTGTGCGTGGGGGATGTTGACAAAGCTGATCGTGTAGCCATGCGGCGTTTTTTCGTTACGGGCCGCGAAGTAGTAACGGCGGGTTGTTTTGGGCATCATCATCGCATCCTTTCGTGTCTCTTTATTATTATAACACGGTTAAAATTGCGAGCAACTTATTTACCTTATTTTAATCATTGGCCTATGACCAACTTTTTGGACTTTTCGCGGTGGAGGTCTTGCAATCTGGCGTGATCCTCGATATAATAATTCCTGTTGTTGCGGTTGTAGTTTAGTGGTAAAACTCCAGCTTCCCAAGCTGGCGTCGCGAGTTCGATTCTCGTCAACCGCTTGATGGAACTGGTGCGTGAGCGCCAGTTTTTTGTTACCATCAAGGACTGCCGATGACAAAGAGGAAACCCTGCCTTGGGGTGCAGTGAGACCGCGGTCAGTGCGAGCGGTTCGCCGGGCGGGTGGCGCGCTTTGGAGGCACAGTTGAATATCGAGTGGACAATTTGTCAACAAGAGTGGTACCGCGGGGTGACTCGTCTCTTTCAGGATTCAGTGAAAGAGACGAGTTTTTTTCGCAATCAAAAAGGAGGACATGACGATGACATTCAAACAGCAAGTGGTGGCTGCGCTACACGCGGCCTTAGGGGCGGACCTCGACGTGGCCACGATTACGCAGGCCATTGAAACCCCGAAAACATCAGACTTGGGGGACTACGCATTCCCGACCTTTGCGCTGGCCAAGGTTTACCACAAGGCGCCGAAGATGATTGCCGCCGACTTAGTGGCCAAAATTGACGCGACCCCGTTTCAAGACGTGCAGGCCGTGGGCGGCTATGTGAACTTCTTTCTCGATAAGGTCAGCTACGCCCACAGCGTGTTGACCACGATCGCAGCGGACCCGGCACACTATGGCGACCAGCAACTGGGCCATGGCAACGTGCCGATCGACATGTCGAGCCCGAACATTGCCAAGCCGATGAGCATGGGGCACCTGCGATCAACCGTGATCGGGAACGCGTTGGCCAATATCCTGGCCAAGGTGGGGTATTCCCCGATCAAGATCAATCACTTGGGCGACTGGGGCACCCAGTTCGGCAAGCTGATCGTGGCGTACCGCAAGTGGGGGTCTGAGGAAGACGTCAAGAAGGACCCGATCCACTACCTCGTGCAGTATTACGTGCAGTTCCACGAGGAAGCCGAAAAGGATCCAAGCTTGGACGATGAAGCGCGCGCCGTGTTCAAGCAGCTTGAGGATGGCGACCCTGAGGTGCACCAGCTGTGGGCCTGGTTCCGCGAAGAGTCGCTGAAGGAATTCACCCGCATCTATGAGATGCTTGGGGTGTCGTTTGACTCCTTCAACGGCGAGGCGTTTTACAACGACAAGATGAGCGGCGTTGTGGCGGAACTTGAGGCCAAGCACCTGCTGCACGAGAGCCAAGGGGCGGAAATCGTCGATCTGGCCAAGTACGACTTGAACCCGGCACTGATCAAGAAGTCCGACGGGGCCACGCTGTACATGACGCGCGACCTCGCTGCAGCCTTTTACCGGCACAACGCGTACGACTTTGTGCAGTCGCTGTACGTGGTCGGCAACGAGCAGCGCGAACACTTCGATCAGCTCAAGGCCGTCATCAAGGAAATGGGTTACGATTGGGCAGATGACATCCACCACATTCCGTTTGGCCTCATCACCTCAGGTGGCAAGAAACTCTCGACGCGTAAGGGCAACATCATCTTGCTGGAGCGCGTGCTGAATGATGCCATCACGCTGGCCAAGGAACAGATCGCGGCCAAGCACCCAGATCTGGCGAATGCCGATCAGGTGGCGCATGACGTGGGCGTGGGCGCCGTGGTTTTCCACGACCTGAAAAACGAGCGGCTGGATTCCTTTGATTTCAACCTAGAAGAAGTCGTGCGTTTTGAAGGGGAAACTGGGCCTTACGTCCAGTACACGAACGCGCGGGCGAACAGCATTTTAAGTAAAACGACTACCCAGCCGGCTGCCGAAGTGGCCCTGACCGATCCGAGCGCCTGGGACGTGCTTAAGACGCTGGGGGATTACCCGGCGATCGTTGCGCGGGCGGCCAAGGCATATGAGCCATCGATCGTGGCTAAGTACGCGCTGCGCCTTGCCAAGGCCTTCAACAAGTACTACGCCAACACCAAGGTGCTGGTCGATGACGCCGAGCTGCCGGCCCGCTTGGCAATGGTTCAGGCCACCACCGACGTGCTGACGAGCGCGCTTGCCCTTCTGGGGGTCGGCGCACCGACAGAGATGTAGTATAATCAAGTTATCACAAACTTGCTTGAGTGGGGTGGAGCCGTCATGAACAAGACTGAACGCCAAAGTGCGCTGGCACGGATCATCAATCAAAAACCGATCGGCACGCAAGAGGAGCTGCTCAGCGAGCTCAAACGCGCCGGCATCGATGCGACGCAGGCGACGATCTCGCGCGACATTCGCGAAATGCGGATCGTCAAAGCTCAGGATGCCACGGGCAGCGTGCGGTACACGCTGTTTCGCGGCGACTCGGAGTCGCAGCTTGAACGGCTCGCCAACTCGGTGCGCGAGGTGGGGCTATCCATCACCCGCGTTGAGTTCCTCAACGTGATCAAGACGCTACCCTCGAATGGCAACCTGTTGGCGGCCATTCTCGATGAAATCAAGTTTCCCCAGGTGGTGGGGACCGTGGCCGGGCACGACACTATTGTCGTCATTAGCCCGGATGTTGACAGCGCCATCTGGTTCAACGCGCAGTACCAGCGCGCGTTTACGGACTAACATGAAATCGCCCGACCAACTCAACGAGAGCTGGCCGGGCGATTTTTTGTGATGATGCAAGATTGTCATCGGCCCCCGCTCAAAACGGCACAGGGGAGGTGATCGTCAGACGCGTGGCGGTCAGTGGGCGCAAGAGCGTGAGCGCGCTGGCGTGCAACATCAGGCGCGGGGCCGGCCATGCCGGCGCATACAGCGGGTCACCCAGAATGGGGAAGCCGATGCTCGCCAGGTGCACGCGCAGCTGGTGGGTCCGGCCCGTTTCAAGCGTCAGGCGCACCCGCGCGGTGGTGTCGGTGCGGGCGATCACGGTGTAATGCGTGACCGCAGGGGCGCCGTCCGGGCGCACCATGCGCTTGCGCTTGTCCGCCGGGTCGCGGCCGATGGGCCCGGTGATGGTCCCAGCATTGGGAATGCCAGCAGGCACCAAGGCGGTGTAGGTGCGGGCCATGGTTTTGTCACCGAGCTGTTGATTCAAGATGGCTTGGGTCAGTGGGTCCTTGGCGATCAGGGTCAGGCCGCTGGTGGCCATGTCCAAGCGGTGGGTGATGAATGCCGGCGCCGGCGCGAGGTAGGCGGCCACCCGGTTCATCAGCGTGCCGGTTTCGCCCGGTTGGTTGGGGTGCGGCTTCATCCCGATCGGTTTGGCAACGATCAGGAGCTGCGCGTCTTCATAGCAGATGGTCAGCGGGCCGGCGTCTGGGCGGTAGGCCTCGGGCGCCGGCACCGTCAACTGCAGGGTCACGATTTCGCCAGCAGTCACCGGCTCGTTGAAGTTGCGATACTGCCCGTTGATGCGGACAAGCTTGGTGGTGCGCAGGACATGGCGCCATTTTTTGGGCACGCGCCACTGGGTGAGCAGGGTACGCACTGAAGCGGCCGCCGGGGCGGTCGCGGTGAGGGTGAAGGTTGACATGGAGACTCCTTATGACCGTTATCTTGTTTTTGCGTAAAAATCGGCCGCCAGGCGGACGGCGCGAATTGGCGGTTATGGTAGAATGAGCGTAATGATTTGAAGGAGGACCGCCGTTTGTTTAAGCAACTTTGGGCCACCATTCGGCCGGCCCTTGCCAAAGCGGGTCGGGCGATCGCGTGGGTATTCCGCCGGTTTCAACTGATTCGCTGGGCGCTTCTACTGAGCCTGCTGCTCGTCTTGGGGCTGTCAAGCTGGTTCACGTATAAGGCCAAAACCGCGGATGTTCAAGACATCAAGAGTAGCCTGCAGACCAAGTCGACCGTGTACGACCAAGACGATCAGACGGCCGGGGTGCTGTATGGGCAAAAAGGCACCTACGTCGACCTCAAGGATATCTCCGTGAACGTTCAAAATGCGGTGATCTCGACAGAGGATCGTAGCTTCTACACCAACCTCGGGTTTGATATCAAGGGGATCCTGCGCGCCTTGGCAGGCTTAGTGATTCACCGCGGGGCAATCACAGGCGGCGGGAGCACCATCACGCAGCAGCTGGCGAAAAACACACTGCTGTCGCAGAAGCAGACGTTTTTGCGCAAGGGGCAGGAACTGTTCTTGGCCGTGCAGCTGACTAAAGTGTACTCTAAGCAGGACATTTTGGCGATGTACCTGAACAACGCGTACTTCGGCAACGGGGTGTGGGGCGTTCAGGATGCATCGCGGCGCTACTTTGGTAAAGATGCGGCCGCCCTGTCCGTCAGCGAAGGAGCCACGCTGGCCGCAATGCTGCGCAGTCCCAGTTTCTACAATCCGATCGACCACATGGACAATGCCATCTCCCGCCGCAACCTAGTCATGGACTTGATGGTGGCTAACGGGAAGCTGACCAAGGCGGACGCGGCCGCTGCAAAGGCCACCACACTGACGCTCAAGAACACGTACAGCGATTACGGGGCGCAGAAGTACCCGTACTTCTTTGACGCCGTCATCTCTGAGGCCAGCAACCGTTACGGCATTGATGCTGACACGCTGGTCAACAAGGGCTACCGCATCTACACGACCCTGAACACCACCTACCAGACGCAGATGCAAAGTAGCTTCAACAACACATGGGTGTTCCCGGCCAACGCGGCGGATGGCACTCAGGCGCAGGCGTCATCGATTGCGGTTGACCCGGCGACCGGCGGCGTGCTCGCCGTTGTCGGCTCCCGCGGGCCGCATGTCTACCTCGGGTTCAACTACGCGACCCAGCTGCAGCGCTCACCGGGCTCCACGCTCAAGCCGATGATGGTGTACACCACTGCGCTTGAGAACGGCTACAGCTACGACAGCACCTTGACAGATAAGCAGTTGAGCTACGGCAAGGACAACTACACACCGGCCAACGTGGAAGGCGTGTACCTGGGGTCCGTGCCCATGTATCAGGCGCTGGCGGATTCGCTCAACGCACCGGCGGTTTGGTTGATGAACCAGATCGGCATCGACAAAGGGGTGACCGAGCTCAACAAGTTTGGCATCACGCTGACGGGCAAGGACGCGCACCAGCTGTCCTCCGTACTGGGTGGGGTCAGCACCGGGTTTTCCCCACTGACCCTGGCGCGTGCCTACTCGGCGTATGCGAACGGCGGGACGCTGCCGACGACACACTTCATCCGCAAGATCGTGGATGCCAGCGGCCAAACCGTTGTGGACAACACCAAACCCAAGGCTAAGCGCATCATCGCCAAGACCACGGCCAAGGAAATGACCAGCATGCTGATCGGGGTGTTCAACGATGGTACCGGGCGCGCTGCAAAGCCAAGCAACTACACCGTTGCCGGGAAAACCGGCACGGTGGAGATCCCCAGCGCCTGGGGGACCGGCACGCATGACAGCTGGGTGGTGGGCTACACACCAGACATTGTGGTCGCGACCTGGACGGGGTTTGCCAACTCTGACAAGGATCACTACCTGAAGCCGGGGAGCAGTGCCAGCGCGCTGTTCAAATCGGAGATGACCAACATGCTGCCATACACGGCGCAAACCACCTTTAGCACCAAGGACGCCAAGGCGCGCGCCGCCCTTCAGACCCCGACCACCGATAGCGGCGACATCTGGGCGAATTTCCAAAGCGGCGCGCAAAATGCGCTGGATAAGGCCAAGGATACGCTTGGACAATGGTATAATGACATCACGGGCTGGTTCAACTGACCGGTCGAAAAATTAGGAGGCCCCTCATGGCAAACGTATATGATACCGCGAACCAACTGGCTGAGGACTTGCGTCAAAGCCAGCAGTACCAGGATCTGAAGAAGGCTTACGACATGCTGAAGCTCGATGCTGTGGCATACGCCCTGTTCAAGCAGTTCCAGGACAAGCAGATGGAATTGCAGCAAAAGCAGATGCAAGGCCAAGAAGTCACGCAGGCTGACGTTCAACCACTGCAAGACTTGGGCGACAAGATGCAAAACATTCAGCCGATCCAGGATCTGATGGCGCGCGAACAGTCGCTTTCCATTCTGATGGATGACCTGAACAAAGCGATCTCCCAGCCGATCGTTGAGCTGTATCAAGATAAATAAGCGAGCAAGCCCGGTGTGCGTCTCTGTGCACTGGGCTTTTTTCTGTGGGCCCCCGTTTGTTGCGCGGTGGGGGAACTGGTAGAATGAACGTAGCAAAAAGCGAGAAAAGGTGACGATATGGCAAAAAAACTCTTTGATTACCCCAATGGGGCTGACGTGAAGCTGGCAGTGTTGATCAAGTCAGCCGAGGTGCGCCTCACGAAAGCCAACAAGAAGTTCATTGCGTTTACGTTTCAGGATCCGTCCGGGCACATCACCGCGAAGTTTTGGGATGCCACCGAGGATGACATCATGCAGTTCAAGGCGGGAGAAGTCGTGATGCTGAGTGGGAAGCGCGAGCTGTACCAAGGCAACCCACAGATCAAGATCTACAACGTGCGCCTCGCCACGCAGGAGGAGGGCAATGACCCGGCGAACTTCGTGGAACACGCCCCAGAATCCGGTGCGGACATGGGAGAGGAGCTGAACAACTTCATCTTCGAGATCACCAATGCGAACTGGAACCGCGTGGTCCGCAAGCTGCTCGCCGACCACAAGCAGGCGTTTTTGACGTACCCGGCGGCCAAGTCGAACCACCACGCGTTCACCGGTGGACTGGCCTTTCATACGCTCAGCATCCTGCGGTTGGCCAAGGCCGTGGCCGCACAGTACAGCAGCGTCAACAAGTCCCTACTGTACGCGGGGGCAATTCTGCACGATTTAGGTAAAACCATTGAGCTGACCGGGCCGGTGTCCACTGAGTACACCGTGGAAGGCAACCTGATCGGTCACATCGTCCTAGTCGATGAGGCCATCGTCGAGGCCGCCGATCAGCTGAAGATCGATGCCCACGGCGAAGATATGATCATGCTGCGCCACATGATCTTGGCGCACCACGGGTTGCTGGAATACGGCAGTCCAGTGCGCCCGCAGCTGCTGGAGGCCCAGATCCTGCACGACCTCGACGAGCTAGATGCCAGCATCAACATGATGACCACGGCCTATCAGCACGTGGACCCTGGCACCTTCTCAGAGCGGCTGTTCGGCATGGACAACCGGCGCTTTTACCGGCCGCAAAACGGCCAGACCTATCCGGACCCACACTAAGGCAACGAACGCCTGGCAGGTGACTGTCAGGCGTTTTTGCTTGAGCGAAGCCAAAAAAACACGCCGGCGCGACATGCGCTGGCGTGTTCAGGCAAAGCCTGGGCTTACTTGGAAGAGCTAGAGGAGGAGCCCAGGTAGACGGACAGGACGTCCTTCAGATCGCTATCCTTGATGGAGACGCTCGCTTTTTGGAGCACTTTCTTGATGACGCTGGTCATGACGGTTTCATCACTCTGCCAGGTCGTGTAAAGCTGGGCGGTCAGGTCCTTCTTGTGGGACGCTTCAGTGCCCTTGGCTGGGACCTTGATGGCGCGGATGATGTGGTAACCGTAGTCGGTCTTGACTGGACTGGTGGTGATTTCGCCTTGCTTCAGCTTGAATGCCGCAGCCTTGAACGTGGAATCCAGCTGCGTGTCGGTGTTGTCAAAGGCGGTCAGCTTCCCCCCAGCACTTGCGGTGCCGGTATCGGTAGAGTTCTTCTTGGCCAGTTCGTTGAACTTCTTTTCGGTGTTGTCCGCTTGAAGTTGCGTGATCAGGTCTTCAGCCGTTTCCTTCTTGGCCACCAAGATGTGCTGAACCGTGATCTTTGGCTCGTACTTCTTCCACTGCGCGTCCAACTGCTTTTGGGTTGGCTTCTTAAGCGCCTTCAGGGCCACTTCGGAAAGCAGGGAAGTCTTGATCTGCTCCTTGAAGGACTTCTCGGTCAAGCCGCTTTGTGACAGGGCACTGGCAAAATCGGTGCCGCTGGCTTCATAGGACTTCTTGACCTTGTTGTACTGCGCGTTGACCTTCTTATCGGAGACCTTGTCGCCGTACTGCTGCTCTAAGGCCTTTTCCACGATCAGGTTCCGAAGGGTTGCTTCCCCACCGTTGCTGGAAGTCTTCATCGCTTCGTAGTACTCGTCCTTCGTGATCTTGGTGCCCTTCATGTTGGCAACAGTCTCGCTACCGCTGGAACAACCTGCTAAGGTCGCCACGAGCAGTAAGCCAGCTAAGCCTGCGATCCATTTTTTCATTATGACACATCCTATTGAGTTTATTTTGCACGCCTTTTACTATACCACATCGGCCGTAGAACGTGGCCTTCTTCACAGAAGCTTCAAATTTAGTTTGCAGGGTCAATCGGGGCGTCTGCGGCCATCTGATCCGCTGCGGCGCTAATGGTTTCGAGGTGTTCTGACAGGGCATCGGTGTGCGCCTGGGTCTGGAACTCAAAGTCGGTGACGGCGTCCGTGATGTCTTTGACGTTGGGGGCGAGGGTGTCCTTGAGCTCCCGTTGCAGGTCGGTGACGGCATTGCCCAGCCGGCGCACGGACTGCTGAACGGATTGCGTGGCCCCGGTCACATCATCCACGTAATGCGCAATGGCCTGCTGCCGGTCGGCGCCGGTGCGCTTGGTGGTGAAAAGGGCGTAGCCGGTGCCGCACACGACGCCGAGCCAAAAACCGGTTGAAAATTTCATCTTAGTCCACCACCTTTGCACGAATGGCGGCTGCGGTGGTTTCGAGGGTCTCAGGGGTGACGGTGGCGCTGTGGTCGCCGAAGTGGATGCTGAAGTCATCGTCGGTCCCGTAGCGCGGGATCAGGTGGATGTGCGAGTGGAAGACACTTTGGTAGGCGACTTCGCCGTTGTTATTCAACACGTTCAACCCCTGAATGGCGGGGTCGCTGGCTTGAATGGCCCGGGCGATCTTGGGCAGGCGGCTGAAGACCGTTGCCGCCAAGTCGGCGTCGTAGGCGAACAGGTCGGCCACGTGCTGCTTTGGGACCAGTAGCGTGTGGCCCTTAGTGGCCTGACTGATGTCGAGGAAGGCGAGTACCGCATCGTCTTCGTACACTTTGACGCTTGGAATGTCGCCCGCGATGATCTTACAAAAAATGCAATCTGTCATGTTGATTCCTCTTTCCGTGCGGATTTGGTTTGGTTTCATGCTATCATATTCTTAATCGAAAGCACAGATGAAAGCAGGCAGAACAATGACACTTCGCTTGACCGATGTGACCGGGGGCTACGGTAGCCTGCCGGTCCTTAAAAACCTCAGCTTCACGGTGCCGGATGGGGCCATCGTGGGGCTGATCGGCCTGAATGGGGCCGGGAAGTCGACGACCATCAAGCACATTATCGGGCTGTTAGCACCGCAAAGCGGGACCATTGCGATTGACGACAAGACGCTGGCAACCGACCCGGACGGCTACCGGCAGGCGATCGCTTATGTCCCAGAGACGCCGGTGCTGTACCAAGAGCTGACGCTCAAGGAGCACCTTGAGCTGACGATGATGGCGTACGGCTTGGATCAAGCGGCGACATGGCCCAAGGCGACCGCGATGCTCGACCGCTTCCGCCTCGCCAACAAGCTGGACTGGTTCCCCGCGAACTTCTCCAAGGGGATGAAGCAAAAGGTCATGATCGTCGCCGCCTTCATGACGGAAGCGCCGCTCACCATCATCGACGAGCCATTCACGGGCTTGGATCCGTTGGCCGTGCACGACCTGCTGGATCTGGTGACCGCGCGCCGGGCGGCCGGTGGCGCCGTTTTGATGTCCACACACATTCTGGCGACGGCTGAGCAGTACGCCGACACGTTTGTCCTGCTCAAGGATGGCCAGGTCCGCGCGACCGGGGATGTCGCCAGCCTGCGCGCGCAGTTCGGCCTGCCCGAGGCCAGCCTGGACGACTTGTATCTCGTCATGACGAAAGAGGCGACTCATGCGTAAGCTCTGGACAACGCGCCTGCGCCGCCACCAAAAGGCGCAGTTCAAGTACCTACAGTTGGTGTTCAACGACCATTTTGTCCTGGCGCTGATTATTTTGGCGGGGGCGTTGCTGTACGGGTACAGCCAGCTGATCCAGCAGCTGACCCCACAGTGGTGGCTGCGCCCCGCCGTGGCCGCAGGGTTGACCGCCAGCCTCAGCTTGGGGCAGCTGGCCGCGTTGGTTGAGCCGGCCGATGCCACCTTCTTGCTCCCGCAGACGGCCCCGTTTGGGCAGTTCTTACTCCGGGCGCGGCGCTATAGTCTGCTGCTGCCAGGCGCGGTGTTGGGGATGGCGGCGCTGGCCGTGATGCCACTGCTGGTGGTGCTTCACATCGCCGCCTGGTCCGGGACGCTCACGCTGGTGCTGGCGCTTTGGGCCTTCAAAGATGCGGATCTGTGGCTGCAGCTGCTGGCGCATTACCGCGCGTTCCTGCCGCGCTGGGGCAGGCGCGGCCTGCTGATGGGCTTGGCCTTTGTGCTTTTGACCGCCGGTTTGTGGTGGCATCCGGCCATTGCGATGCTTGGGGCCGTGGCCCTGAATCTCGCGCTACGCTGGACGGTGGGGAACCACTTTGCCCCGGCCACCCTGGATTGGTTGGGGCTGGTGGCAGCAGAGGACAAGCGGATGGGGCGCTTATACCGCTTCTACAACCTGTTCACCGATGTCCCGGGCCTTGGCGGTGGTGTGCGGCGCCGCAAGTGGCTCGACGTGTTCTTGCCACTGGTGGCGCGCACGCCGGCCAACACGTGGGCCTACCTGTTCTTGCGGGGTTTTCTGCGCCGCACCGAATTCTTAGGGCTGACGGTTCGGCTGGCGCTCATTGGGGCGGTGGTGTTGGCGCTGGTCGAGCCCGTGTGGCTGGTGGCCCTATTGGCGCTTCTGTTCGTTTACTTGGTGGGCTTTCAGCTGTTACCGCTGGCGTTGGCCTATCAGGAGGTGGTGTTTACCCACCTTTACCCGCTGCCTGATGCGCAGCGCACGCACGCTTTCACGCAGCTTGCGCGGGGGGTGTTGCTCCTGTTGGCTGGCGTGTTAGCGCTTGGCCCGCTGATGCGTGGCCACTGGCTGGCCGCCGGCGTCGTGCTGGTGGCCGGTGGCGTGGCGGCAGTGGGCTTGGCCCAGTGGTACTTCCCCAACCGACTCGCGCGGCCGGCATAGAACCACTGTTTGCGCCTTGACGCTGGGCTGCTCGCCAAGTAAGATTGAAGAGGTATCGAACGGATCGGTTCGCGAACCGATCAGACGCAATCTGAGCCGAAGCTTGGCCAGTCCTGCGGCACTTAATTCAAGGAGACAGCCAATGGATTTTGATTTAGATCCCGGCTGGTCACTATCGCCTGTGGGCGGGACGACCGGCGGGGCATTTATGGGCGTGTACGCCCACGAGAAATTCTTTTTAAAACGAAATGCGTCCCCATTTTTGGCGGCATTATCAGTTGAGGGCATCACGCCGAAGCTGATCTGGACCAAACGCATTTCAACCGGTGATGTGCTCACGGCGCAGGAGTGGCTGAACGGCCGCACACTGACACGGGAGCAGATGAACTCAACGATGGTCGCCACGCTGTTGGCCAAGGTCCACCGCTCGACGCTTTTGAAGCGCATGCTTCAGAAAGTGGGCGGGGTCGGCCAAACGCCGGCCCAGTTGCGCGATCAATACGTGGTCGATCTGCCCAAGGCACTGCGCGACCATCCGCTGGTGGCGGCGGTGTCGCAGACGTTGCGGACCTTGCCACAGCCACCGGCAACGTTGCGGGTCTGTCACGGCGATTTGAACCACAAAAACTGGCTGCTGTCAGACGCCAACAAGCTCTACCTCGTGGACTGGGATCAGGCGAGCCTGGGTGATGTTGCTTTTGACCTCAGTGTGGTGCTGATCAACTATGTGCCGCGCGGGGAGTGGGGCCAGTGGCTGGCGGCGTACGGCGCGACGCTGACGCCAGGGCTTTTGGCGCGCATCGAGTGGTACGGCCAGCTCCACCTGCTCAACGAAATCAAGCAGAACTACGAGAAGCAACACTATACCGAAATGAACCGGGCGCTTTTGCAGCTAGATCGCCTGGTGAACCCCAAAGACTAAAAAAGGGCCGAGACATTCCTGTCCCGGCCCTTTCAGGGCGTCATGGCCCGATAAGGAGACTTTATGCGATTACGTAACAAATCCTGGGCGGCGCCCCTGATCGCTGCGCACCCAGAGTACATTTCCGTGCGCCCGGTCGGGATGACCGGCCGCTGGCAGACTAAGTTCGACCAGGCCCGTCCCTTGTTTCTCGAGGTCGGCTCCGGGAAGGGCAAGTTCATCACAGAGATGGCGCAGGCCCATCCGGACCAGAACTTCATCGCTTTGGAAATTCAGGATGTCGCGATCGCCTACATTTTGCGCAAGCAGGTTGAGTTGCAGTTACCGAACCTGCAGCTCGTGTTGGGGGATGGGGCGGACCTGACGGATTACTTTGCCCCGGGTGAAGTGGCCGGCGTGTTTTTGAACTTTTCCGACCCGTGGCCCAAAACGCGCCACGAGAAGCGGCGCCTAACGTACAAGCACTTTCTGGCGCAGTACCAGGCGATCATGGCCAAAGACGGCGTGCTTCAGTTCAAAACCGACAACCAAGGCCTGTTCGAGTTCTCCTTGGTCAGCATGAACAACTTTGGCATGCAGTTTGACCTCGTGGCCCTCGACTTACATCACGACGACCGGGTCGTGGGCAATGTGGAAACCGAGTACGAGCACAAGTTCAGCGCCAAGGGCGGCCGCATCTACGAGCTGGTGGCGCGCTTCTAGTCGCGCGTCAAGTCGATGAGGGCGCCGGTTTCGCTGACCGTGAAGCGGAACGTGTTGGTGGTGGTCGTAATGCCACCACGGTAGGCGGCGATCAGGCGATCGTCCTGCCACCCCGCGTCGGGTTGCATGTTGATCCAGCCGCCGGTGACGTTGGCCTCATCGGCCAGTTGCCGGCGCATCTGCTTGAACAGGCGATTCGGCAAGATGTGGTGCCAGTAGTAGCCTTGGGCGTGCGTTGCGATGAGCGTGACGACCGCCGCGGTGGTTGCGGCGGCAAGGATGATGGGCGCTTTTTTCGTCATATCGAGACCCTTCTTTCTCTTCTTGCATTCAGTATACGCGAAAGCTAAACTGACTGCATTGTCAAACGGCCGAAAACCGTGTATGCTACACTTATAATATGTAAGCGAAAGGATGTCACGCATGCAAAAATTTGATTCGAACGAAAAAATTCTCGCTGCGGCCAACGCGCCCGGTAAGAAGATGCTGTTTTTCTCCGCTGATTGGTGCCCGGACTGCACCTTCATCAAGCCGGCAATGCCCGCCATTGAAGCCGCCTACCCAGACTACGACTTCATCTACGTGGACCGCGATGATAATATTGAAATCGCGCAAGACAAAGGGGTCATGGGCATCCCGAGCTTCATCGCTCTGGCAGACGGCCAGGAAATCGGCCGTTTTGTGAACGGCGACCGGAAGACGAAGGCTGAAGTCGAAGCCTTCATCAACGAGTTGCCAGCTTAACCCACGGTGGCCTTGGCCACTGTAACAACCTGGCCGCCACGTGCGGCCATTTTTGAGGAGGAATTTAAACATGTTGATCACCAGCTACAACCCGGCCGCTTGGGGCGACACCCTTGTCGCGGTCATGGGGCCGGATACCCCCAGCCAATCCAGCCGCCAAGCAGGCGATATCGTTGGCATCTATGATGCGACCGACACCGCGATCGGCTTCAATTTTTTCAATGTGAGCCAGTGGCTCGGTGCCATTAGCGGGCAGGGGCAGGTCACGCTGACCGCCGCCCAAGTGGCGACCCTCAACGCGGCGATCTCGGCGAGCGGTCTGGCCGGTCAGCTGGTTGACGAAGCCACGCCGCGCATTGTGATTGGCAAAATCGTCGCGATCGCGGACCATCCGGATTCCGATCACCTCCACGTGACGCAAGTCGACTTGGGGGCCACGCAGGCCCAGATCGTCTGCGGGGCACCCAACGCCGCACTGGGGCAAACCGTGGTGGCGGCCTTGCCAGGGGCGATGATGCCAGATGGCAAGATCATCTGGGCTGGGGCACTGCGCGGGGTCGAATCCGATGGGATGCTGTGTGCGGCGCGGGAGCTGGCCATTCCTGGCGCACCACAGGCCCGTGGGATCTTGATCATGCCAGACGAGTTAGCGGCTGGGACGCCGTTTGACCTTGCGGTGGCCACTGCCGTTGTGGCGGCGCAGACTGCTTAGCCTGAGCGGCAAACCGTCGATCGTGAAGATCGGCGGTTTTTTCGTGCGTGCACGCGGGAACCCCCGCGACGTATGGTAAAATAGTCCCATTAGTGGTGTGCGGCGCTGGTTGTGTGGCGGCGTGCATCGGAGTGAATAAGGAGTTGATGATATGCCGCACTATGATGGCCCGGCATTTAATCGGGAACCGGCCCAGTCGAAGCCAAGTTACGATCTGCCACCGCGGACCCCACGGCGGCGTCCGGCCACGCCGGCTGAGCCAGCGCCGGCACGGGAGCTGCCGCTGACCGCGGTGGGCCAGCATTCGGTCGACCCACTGGCGGCACTCATTGCCGTGCCACGCGCGCGCCGGCATCAGGCCAAGCAAGCGGTGGACTACGCCGCAATTATGGCCACGATGCAGCCGACTGCGGCCGACTTGTATTTGCTGAGCGATGCGGCGGATGAGACCCCCTGGGCGATCGATGAAACGTCGCGTGGGGACGTGGCGAAGTTGGCGCCTGAGTCACAGCTTGACTCGGCCGAGGCGCCCATCAATGACGTAAGCCGTGGGTCACTGTCTGCGCCGGCTGATGTGAAGGCCAGTGCACCGGTAACTGTTCCGGCCGTTGCACAACGCGATGCGGCAGGGGACACACGGGCCGATGAGCCGGGGGAAGAGCCAGTACATGCCGTAGTGGCCACGCCAGCCGATGCGTCAGTGACGGAACCGGCCAGTGCGGCATCAGCCGCCGCGCCGGCGCCGGCAGTTGCTGTCCCGGATGAAGCCGATGCCGTTAATGCGCGTGACGTGCGGCCGGAAGCCCCGGTCGTTGAAGCCACCGCGGCTGACACCGTACCGGCGGCATCAAGTGACCCAGCACCAGCGCCGACCGTTCCCGCGACGGTGTCTGAGCTGATTGACACGGCGACGCCACTGCCGGCTGAGCCGCAGTTACGCGCAGAGGCGCGCGCGGCGCAGGCCCAGCGTGTGCCAGGGGGGCGGCCAAGCAAGTTGCCGAACCCGTACGCGGTGCGAGATACCGTGCGCGCCTTTTTGAAGGCTAAGAAGGCGGCGAAGCACACCGCACCGGCCGCCACCCAGCCGAGTGCGCCGGCCCCGGTGGCCTCGGCGCCCCTTGCGGAACCGGGTGCCACCGTCGCGCCGGCCGCGTACCAGTTTCCGCCGCTTTCGCTGTTGAGCGACCCGGTGGTGATCGATGACGCGTCGCAGGTGACCTGGGTGCAAAGCCAGACGGAGAAGCTGGACGCTACGCTATTGGCCTTCCACGTGGGGGCGCACACCGTGGCGCATACGATCGGACCCACGGTCACGCAGTTTCAGATTGCTTTGGACGCTGGGGTGCGCGTCAACAAGATCACCAACCTGACGGATGACCTGAAGCGCGCGTTGGCGGCCAAGGACATTCGCATCGAGGCGCCGATCCCGGGTAAGTCGACTGTTGGGATCGAGATCCCCAATCCGCATCCGCGGCCGGTGATGCTCAAAGAGGTGCTGAACTCGCCGCAGTTCAAGGTCGCCAAGTCGCCGCTGACAGTGGCGCTGGGGGTCGACTTATTCGGCCAGCCGGTGGTCACCACCCTTGACAAGATGCCGCACGGCCTGATCGCCGGCGCAACGGGGTCGGGGAAGTCAGTGTTCATCAACTCGCTGTTGACCTCGCTGTTGTACAAGGCCACCCCGGCGGAAGTGCGGCTGCTGCTGATCGATCCCAAGGCGGTTGAGCTGGCCGTGTACAATGACCTGCCCCATCTGGTGTCACCGGTGGTGTCTGACCCCAAGGCGGCTAGTGCCGCGCTGAAGTGGGCCGTGGACGAAATGGAAAAGCGGTACACGCGCATGGCCGCAGGCGGCGTGCGCAGCATTGACCAGTTTAATGAGTCGGCGCGGGCGCACGGGGATTATGGCCTCGTGATGCCGCACATCGTGATCATCATCGACGAGCTGGCAGATCTGATGATGGTGGCAGCCAGTGAGGTGCAGGATTACATCGCCCGCATCACCGCCAAAGCGCGCGCCGCCGGGATCCACTTGATCGTGGCCACTCAGCGCCCGTCCGTGGACGTGATCACCGGCACCATCAAGAACAACATTCCGACGCGGGTGGCCTTCATGGTGGCCAGTCAGGTTGATTCGCGCACCATCATCGATCATAATGGGGCCGAGCGCCTGCTGGGCAAAGGGGACATGCTGTACCTCGGCAACGGGGCGAGCCAGCCCCTGCGCCTGCAAGGCACGTTCGTGGACCGCGAGATCGACGCAATCGTCGCGTTCGTTCGCGGCGAACGCGCCCCGCAGTACTTGTTCCAGCCGGATAAGCTGGTGGCCAAGGCCGATGCCATCGAGGCGCAAGACGACCTGTTTCCAGACGTGCTGACGTACATCGCCGGCGAGAAAAACGTCTCCACCAGCAAGCTTCAGCGCGTGTTTTCCATCGGGTACAACCGCGCGGCGAACCTGATCGATGACCTGGAGATGCGGCACTATATCTCCCCGGCCAACGGCTCCAAGCCCCGCGACGTGTACTTCAACAAAGAAGACCTGCCCACCCCCAAAGACTCGCGCGACCCTCGCGCGTACTAAGAAAGAAGCATGAACACATGACAGAAACTGACTATTTCATCGGCATCAAAGGCTCCGGCATGAGTGCGCTGGCGCTGATCCTGCACGACCTCGGGCACACCGTGCTGGGGTCTGACATCACGCAATACACCTTCACTCAGCGTGGCCTGGCCGCTGCGGGCATCGAGATGCTGCCGTTTGACGCGGCCAACATTAAGCCAGGGTACACGATCATCTGCGGGAATTCCTTCACTGATGACCATCCCGAAGTGCAGGCGGCCAAGGCGCTCGGTCTGCCGTTTTACCGCTACCACGAGTACCTCGGGCAACTGCTGGGCCAGTACACCAGCATCGGGGTGGCTGGGGCGCACGGCAAGACCAGCACCACCGGCCTGCTCGCGCACACGCTGGGCGGCATCGCCAAGACCTCGTACCTGATCGGGGACGGCACCGGCAAGGGGACGCCTGACTCGCAGTTCTTCGTGTTTGAAGCCGACGAGTACCGGCGGCACTTCCTGGCGTATGCACCAGACTACCTCATCATGACCAACATCGACTTCGACCACCCGGATTACTACACCGGCATCGAGGACGTGTACTCGGCCTTTGAGGCGGAAGGCAAGCAGGTCAAAAAAGCAATTTTCGCTTGGGGCGATGACCCGTGGCTGCGCAAGCTCGACGTGACGGTGCCGGTGTACTATTATGGCACCGCCGACCGCGATGACTTCGTGGCCAAAAACATCAGCCGCACCACCACCGGGTCCAGCTTCGACGCGTTCCACAAGGACACCTTGATCGGCCACTTCCATGTGCCGTTATTCGGGGAACACAGTGTGCTGAATGCGCTGGCCGTAGTGGCCGTGGCGTACACCGAAGGGCTGGATCCCGAATTCACCGCGCGTGAACTGGCCAGCTTCCAAGGCGTTAAGCGCCGCTTCTCCGAAAAGCAGATGAACAACGCGGTCATTATTGATGACTACGCGCACCACCCAAGCGAGATCAAGGCGACGCTGGATGCCGCCCGTCAGAAGTACCCGACTAAGCAGATCGTGGCGGTTTTCCAGCCGCATACGTTCTCGCGGACGATCGCGTACCTGGACGAGTTCGCCACGACGTTGAACGCTGCGGACGCCGTGTACATCACGCCGATTTTCAGCTCCGCACGGGAGCAGTCTGGGAGCGTCTCTGCCGCCGATCTGGCGGCCAAGGTGGCCAAGGGCGGCCACGTGATCGAGCTGGCCGACATGTCGCCGCTGTTGGATTATCAAGACGCCGTATTTGTCTTCATGGGGGCCGGCGATATTCAGCAGTACGAGGTGGCCTTTGAGCACCTGCTGTCAGATATCAGCCTAAAGTCCAACTGACAAATCAACAAAAGCTGGTATAATCACCTTATCAACTTAAAAAGAGAGGACTGATACGATGGAAGAACGTCGTGTTGTCAATGAAACTGGCTTAGCGGATTTTTTTAACCGCGTGTACGCCCAGGTGGGGCTGGGCATCGGCGTCACGGGCCTGATCAGCTACCTGCTGGGGAATGTTTTTGCCGCCCAGTACACCGCATTCATCCGGCAAAACAACATCGTGTTCTACGCGATGACGCTTTTGCCACTGATCCTATCCTTTGTGATCAACAACAAAAAGGCGCGCACCAACGCGGGCTATGCGTCGATCATTTACCTGATGATCACCGCCTCCTTCGGGTTCACGTACGCCTCGCTGTTTCTGATCTACCCGATCGGCAACCTGACGGCGGCGCTGTTCACCACCGCGGTCGTGTTCATCACGATGTCTGTGGTGGGTCGGACGACGAAGCAGGACCTGAGCCGCGCAGGGGCCATCGCGTACACAGCGATCTGGGGCGTCATCTTGATGACGCTGGTCAACCTGTTTCTCCTGCACTCCAGTGGCATGCAGCTGCTGATGTCCTACGCGATCCTGGTGATCTTCATCATCCTGACGGCATGGGACAATCAGGCCCTCAAGCGGATGTACCTGACCGCTGACGCGTCCGGGCAGGCGAGCTACTCGCTGAATGCCCTGGCGGTGCAAGGGGCGCTGCGGCTTTACCTCGACTTTTTGAACCTGTTCTTAGCCATCGTTCAGATCTTTGGCGGTTCCGACCGCAACTGACCGAATGCGTTTGCCCAAGCCGCGTGCTTGGGCTTTTTTGATGCGACAAAGCCAAGCGGCGGTTCGCTTCGGCCGGAGGATTCACCACCGGCGGTTTCTTGGCCTGGATGGCATGGTACAATGAAGGCAGAATTCAATCTGGAGGGACATCATGGCCAAAGAAAAATTACTGCTGATCGACGGCAGCTCGATCGCATTTCGGGCGTTTTACGCGCTGTACAACCAGCTTGACCGCTTCACGAACAGCGAAGGCATCCACACCAATGCCGTGTTCGCGTTCAATAATATGCTGGATAATCTGGTCGATGCGGTGAAGCCCGACCGGATCTTGGTGGCCTTCGATAAAAGCGGCGGCACTTTTCGCACGCAGCTGTTTGCCGACTACAAGGGGAACCGTGACAACGCGCCGGCCGAACTGCTGGAGCAGCTGCCCCTGATCCACGAAATGATCACCCTGCACGGCATGGCCCACTACGCCCTTCAGGACTACGAAGCCGATGACATCATCGGCACGTTGGCCAAGGAGGCGGAGGCCGCGGGGCTGGTGACCACCATCGTGACCGGTGACCGCGACTTGACCCAGCTGGCTACCGATACGGTGACGGTGCAGGTGACCAAAAAAGGGGTGGCCGAGCTTGAGGCCTTCACGCCGGCGCACATGCAGGAGAAGCTGGGCATCACCCCGCGTCAGCTGATCGACGTGAAGGCGCTGATGGGGGACACCTCCGACAACTATCCCGGGGTCACGAAGGTCGGCGAAAAAACCGCGCTGAAGTTGGTGACCGAGTACGGGACGTTGGATAACTTATACGCGCACGTTGACGGGCTCAAGGCCAGCAAGATGAAGGAGAACCTGATCAACGATCGCGCCAACGCCTTTTTGAGTCAGACGCTGGCCACGATCCACCAAGATGCGCCGATCGCCATTGGCCTGGCCGACCTTGCCTACACCGGGCCAGATATTGAAGGACTGCGCGCCTTTTACACGCGGCTTGACATGCGCCAGGCGCTGGCCAAGCTGCCGAGCGCGACGCCGAAGGATACCGAACAGCTGCACTATGTCGTGTTGAGCGACAAGACGCTGGACCAGTTGCCGGCGACCAGCGACCCGGTGACCTTTGAGCTGGAAATGCTGACGGACAATTATCACACGGCGGAGATGATCGGCTTTTTCATCGGGACGGCGAATGAGACCTTCGTGTCCAGCGATGTGACGCTCCTGACGCTGCCGGCGGTGCAGGCGTACCTCAAGGCGCACGCGCTGAGCGTGTTTGACGCCAAGCGCAACCTGGTGGCGGCCAACCGCCTCGGTGTCTCGCTGCCGCAGATCGACTTTGATGTGCTGCTGGCGTCCTACCTGCTGAACCCGGACCAAAACAGCAATGACTTCGGCCAGATCGCGCAGGATCACGATTACGTGCTGCCGTTTGACGTGGATGTTTACGGCAAGGGGGCCAAGCTCAAGGTGCCGGATGAGCCGGTGCTGTTCAATCATTTTGCCCAAAAGGCGCAGGCGATCCGTCAGCTGCGGCCGCACCTGACCGAAGACCTGGCGGCCCAAAAGGAAACGGAACTGTTCACGGAGCTGGAGCTGCCGCTGGCTAAGGTGTTGGCGCGCATGGAAATCGCCGGTATCACGCTGGATCAGCCGAAGCTCTTGGCGATGGGCGCGGAGTGGACCACCACGATGCATGTGCTGGAGGAGAAAATCTACGGTTCGGCGGGGCTGAAATTCAACCTGAACTCCCCGAAGCAGCTGGGCGAGGTGCTGTTTGACAAGCTTCAGCTGCCGGTCGTCAAGAAAACCAAGACGGGTTACTCGACCAGCGTGGACGTGTTGGAGCAGCTGACCGATGCCAATCCGATCGTTCAGGACATTCTGGACTACCGCACGGTGGCCAAGCTTCAGTCGACCTATGTGGCCGGCCTGATCAAGGCGGTACAGCCGGACAACAAGATCCACACGCGCTACCTGCAGACCCTGACCCAAACCGGGCGGCTGTCCTCGGTTGACCCGAACATGCAAAACATCCCGGCGCGCGGCGACGGAAAGCAGGTGCGCCAGGCCTTCGTGCCATCACATCCGGGCTGGCAGATCTTTTCCAGCGACTATTCGCAGATCGAGCTGCGGGTCTTGGCTCATATTTCCGGGGATGCCGCGATGCAAGAAGCGTTCAAAGAGGATCGCGACATCCACGCTAACACCGCGATGAAGATCTTCGGCCTCAACCGCGCGGCGGATGTGACGCCGGACATGCGGCGGCAGGCGAAGGCGGTGAACTTTGGGATCGTGTACGGCATCAGCGACTTTGGCTTGGCCAAGAACATCGGCATCACGCGCAAGCAGGCTAAGACCTTTATCGACGGCTACTTTGAGCAGTACCCCCAGGTGCGTGATTACATGGCCAAAATGGTGACCCTGGCGCGCGAACAGGGCTTCGTTGAGACACTGTTCCACCGGCGGCGCTACCTCAGCCAGATCCACTCGCGCAACTTCAACTTGCGCCAGTTTGCTGAGCGCACCGCGATGAACACGCCGATCCAAGGGAGCGCTGCGGACATCATCAAGGTCGCGATGGTGCGGATGCAGGCGATGCTTGATGCGCATCACTTACAGTCGCGTATGCTCCTGCAGGTGCACGATGAGCTGATCTTTGAAGGGCCAGAAGCCGAAATGCCGCAGCTGGCGACACTGGTGCCGCAGGTGATGGACTCGGCCGTGTCGCTGGATGTCCCACTGAAGGTCGAAAGCCACTTTGGCCCGACCTGGTTTGATGCAAAGTAAGGAGAAAAAATGCCTGAATTACCCGAAGTTGAAAATGTGCGCCGCGGCCTGACTGCCCTGATCGTCGGTAAGACGGTGCAAGCGGTGGGGACAGATTGGGCCAAGATCCTAGTGGGCGGCCTCGAGGGCTTTCAGCAGGCCCTGACCGGTGCCACCGTCACGGCGGTTGAACGGCGCGGTAAGTACCTGCTGCTGCGCTTTGACAATGCGCTGACCCTCGTGTCGCACTTGCGCATGGAGGGGAAGTACCAGCTGGTGCTGGACCCCGCTGAGCCCAAGCACCGCTTCGTGCACGTCTGGTTCACCTTCAGCGACGGCACGCAGTTGCGCTACCACGACATGCGCAAGTTTGGCCGCATGCAGCTGGTCCCGACCGGCAGTGAGGCCACAGCGGTGGCAGGCCTGGCCAAAATGGGGCCGGAGCCGACCGCTGAAACCTTTGCGGCGCCAGCGTTTTATCGCGAGCTGCGGCGCCATAAGCAGGCGGTGAAGTCGGTCATCTTGGATCAAAGCGTGGTGGCTGGCGTGGGCAACATCTACGCCGATGAAACGCTGTGGCTGGCCGAGCTCAACCCCGAGCAGCCGGCGTGCACGCTGACTCAAAAGGAGGCAGCGCGCCTGCACGATGCGATCATCGCTGAGCTGGCGGCCGCCACTGACTTGGGCGGGACCAGCGTGCACTCGTTCGTCGACGCCAGCGGCAAACGCGGCGGCTTTCAGGAACGGTTGCATGTCTATGACCGCGAAGGTACCGGCTGCGACCGGTGCGGCACAACGATCGTAAAAATTAAAGTGGGCCAACGCGGGACGCATTACTGCCCCAAGTGTCAGCCCCTCAGGAAGCGAAAACTCAGATGACGTATTTACTTGGTTTGACCGGTGGGATCGCCACCGGCAAAAGCACGGTCGCGGCGGTGTTCAAGCGGCTCGGCTGCCCGGTGGTGGACGCGGACGTGATCGCACGCGAGATCGTGGCGCCAGGGATGCCAGCGCTGCGCGAAATCGTTGCGGCGTTTGGACCAACGATGCAAAAGCGCGATGGGAGCCTGGACCGCGAGCGGCTCGGGGACCTTGTGTTCAATGATCCCGCAAAATTGGCGCAGCTCAATGCGATCGATCACCCGTACCTGCGCGCGGCGATCAACGATGCGCTGGCGGCAGCTAAGGCCACCGGGGTGCCGGTGGTGGTGGGGGAGATCCCGTTGCTGTACGAAACCGGGTACGAAACCAGCTTCGATGGGGTCGCGGTGGTGACGCTGCCCCCACACCTGCAGCTGGAACGGCTGATGGCACGAGACGGGTTGACCGAAGCGCAGGCCAAGGCCCGGATCGCGGCGCAGCTCCCGTTGGCGGAGAAGATCGCTCGGGCCGATTACCTGCTGGATAACTCGCAGGGGGCGGCCGCCCGCGAACGTCAGGTCGCGGAGCTACTTGCCCATTTGGCGCGGCAGTGAGCTGTTATAATCAAAGGTGGAACACCAAATCTGGTGTGCTATAATGAGTTATCAACTACTAAGAGGGTGACCCTTTGCAATGTCCACATTGTCATCATAATAGTTCTCGCGTCGTTGACTCGCGGCCCACAGACGGTGGACGGGCGATTCGGCGCCGCCGCGAATGCGAAAACTGCGGCTTTCGGTTCACGACCTTTGAACGCGTTGAGCAGACCCCACTTTTGGTCATCAAGAAAAACGGGACCCGCGAAGAGTTCAACCGCGAGAAGATCCTCAAGGGCCTGATTCGCGCGGCGGAAAAGCGGCCGGTCACGATGGAGCAGATGCAAAGCATTGTCGAGTCCGTCGAAAACAAGCTGCGCGCCATTGGTGAAAACGAAGTGTCCAGTCAGGCCATCGGGGAGTATGTGATGAAACAGCTGGCCGATGTCGATGATGTGGCCTACATTCGCTTCGCCAGCGTTTACCGCCAGTTCAAGGACATGTCCGTGTTCATGCAGGAGCTGCAGGACATGATGAAAAAAGAGAAAACCAAACACTGATCGCGCGTTGGGCGCAACGTCAAAGCGGCTGAGCCTCCGTAACCGCGCGATATGCGCCCGTTTTTTAGGCCAGGACGACCCAAACCGCCCCAACGGTTGGCTGCTCGTCACGCGGGCCAACGAAGCGCAGGCCGCCCAAGCAAGCTGCCCCACAAAACCTCAGTGCGGGTTTTGCGGGGCAGCTTGCTTATCTGCTGGGCGCAACCGCTTGTTGCCGTTTGCCCTGGTTCGTCAAGCTGCGTGGCTATGTTGGTGCGGTCTAAGCCATCCTGCCACTCGCGCCTAAATGTGGGCGCAAGCGTCAGGCTGGATTTGATCAGGCTGTTCGAACGCAGTGAGTGACAGCCTGACATGCGTAGAAAGCCCAACTCTCATAACCGTGCCACGCCGCTCTGGTAAGAAAGGAGCCCCACTTGAATCGACCCAAGAGTTTCATGGCCCAGGATGACTTCATCGTCACGCAGGCCACCTATTTTAGCGACCAGGACCAAGACGTCGCGGTGTGCCTGTACCAGCCGCTGATCGGGCCGACCGCGCTGGCGCTGTACCTCAGCCTGTGGCGACGCGTGAAACAGGCGCCAACCGCTACGGACCGGCGGCCGCAGACCTACCTGCTGGACCTGCTAGGGGTCGGCGTGGATGCGCTGTATGACGCCCGTGTGCGGCTGGAGGCGTTGGGCCTGCTTCAGACCTACACCACCACCGATGCGCTGGGGCGTTACTACGCTTACGAGTTGCACCGGCCGGTGGCACCGGACGCGTTTTTCAACGATGCCACGCTGGGGCTGTTGCTGTACGACCGGGTGGGGGATGCGCGCTACCACGAGTTGGTCGACCAGTACACGTTGCATAACGTGCACAGTAGCACCTGGATCAACATCTCGGCCAACTTGCTGGATGTCTTTGCCCTGCAACGTGTGCTGCCAGATGCCAAGGCGGCGGCGGCCAATGCCAGTGTGCAGCAAAAGCCTGCCCCGGCCGTGACACTGGGCAGTGGGCAGGGCTACGACTGGGCGCTGTTGGCCCAGCTGCTGGCGCGCACCAATCTTAAGGACGGGGAGCTGAACCGCAATCAGGCGGCCCTGTACCAGATCGCCAAATTCTACGGGCTGGGGCCGACCGCGCTGGCCCCGTTGATCGAGCAGGGCATTGACTTTGCTACCGGGCAGCTGAACGTGGGCACGGTGCGGCGCTTTGCCGAGCAGCGCTACACGACTAAGACGCCGCAGTTGCGGACCAAAACCGCTGAGCCGACCCCAGCGGTCAGCACCCCGGCGGCCGCCGGCAAGCTCACCGCCGCCGAGCAGGACCTGCTCAAGCGTGCTGCCAGCCTGCCGGTGCGGGAATTCCTTGAGCTGACCAAGAAGGCCAAGAACCCGAACATGTACGCGGCACAAAACGAGATCAGCGCGGTGCGCAAACTGGTGCAGCGTCACGTGCTACCGGACGCCACCATCAACGTGCTGATCGATTACATTTTGCAGACCAACGACAGCGTCAACCAGGCGTTCCTTGACGCGATCGTCAACCGGTGGTTGAAGGCCGATGTGACCACGCCGGAAAGCGCCTTGGCCGAGATCCACGCCTTTGCCAACCGCAAGACACGGCAATCGGGGCGGCGCAATCCGCGCCCGACGCGCTCGGAGCAGACGCCGGCGTGGCTGAAGCCAGACTATCAGGCGGAGGTGACCCCGGTCAGCGACACGAACCGGCAGCGCATCGCAGACCGACTCGCGCGGTTGCAGGCGATGGAAAAAGAGGGAGGACAAGCGAATGAAGCCGATGAAGGCCGAACTGAGTAAGCTGATGAACCAGCGGCAGCTGGGCACCGAATACGCCAACATGATGCGTCAGGCGGTCGCTGATCCGGATGTGCAGGCGTTTTTGACCGCCAACCAGCAGGCGCTCGCACCGGATGCGGTGGTCCGCAGTGCCGCCAAGATCTACGAGTTCGTGACCGCGCGCAACCGGTTGCACGCCGGGGACCCGCTGATCGCACCGGGCTATGCACCGCAGCTGGTGGTGTCCAACCGGCTGATCGACATCACCTACGTGCCGACGCCCGAGAAGCAGGCGGCGGATGCGCAGGCGGACCGCGCCGCGTTGATCACCTCCATCAACATGCCCAAGGCGATTGCCGGCGCGCGCCTCGCGACCTACGACCCGCAGGCGCGCGATAAGGCACTTGAGGCGGCAATTGACTTCACCCTGGCGGTGGCCCAAGCCCCTAAGGATTTTCAGAAGGGACTGTACCTGACGGGGCCGTTTGGGGTGGGGAAGACCTACCTGCTGGGCGCCATCGCCAACGACCTGGCTAAGCAGGGCATCGCCTCCACGCTGGTGCACTTTCCGACCTTCACAGTGGAGATGAAGGCGGCCATCGGCGACAAAACCGTGCTACCTAAGCTGGAACGGATCAAAAAGGCGCCGGTGCTGATGATCGACGACATCGGCGCGGAAAGCCTCAGCCCGTGGATCCGTGATGACGTGCTCGGCATTATCTTGCAGTACCGCATGCAAGAGGAGCTGCCGACGCTGTTCACCTCCAACAAAACGATGGTGGAGCTGACGGATTTTCTGGCGGGCCTCGATGTCGGCAACAACGAGGGCCTCAAGGCGCAGCGGATCATGGAACGGGTGCGCTTTTTGAGCACCGAGATCCAGGTGGGCGGCCGCGACCGGCGCAACGGCTGACACGCGTTCACGAAGCGTCAACGCGTGTCAGTCGAGGTCAGACTTTTTTGACCAGTAAGACTTGCGCGCATCGGGCGAACGTGTTTTAATCAAGGTATCGAAGACGAAAGCAATAAGGACCATGTTTCACCAGAGAGCCTCGACCGTGGCTGAAAGTCGAGCAGGACCTGATCCGCACCACTTTCCGAGAGTGCCCCTTGTGGGCCGGGTTGCGTCGTTATACGCAGCATGAGTGGAAAGCAGTGCTTTCAAGTCGGGTGGAACCGCGAGTTTATCGTCCCGGATGTCAGAAATGACATTCGGGACTTTTTTTATCCGCGGCCCTGTTGCAGTCAGAAAAAGGAGAAGAATTATGGCGATTAAGATTACATTTCCAGACAACAGCGTGAAGGAATTCGATAGCGGCGTCAGCGTCCTTGACGTGGCGAAGTCGATCTCCACCTCCCTGGCCAAAAAGGCCGTGGCGGGCAAGGTCAACGGGACGCTGGTCCGCCTCAACGCACCGCTGGCAGAAGATGCCAGCCTTGAGATTGTCACGAAGGATTCCGCGGACGGCCTGACTGTGCTACGGCAAACCGGCGCATTCGTGATGGCGGCCGCGATCAAGGCCCTGCATGGCGACGTGCGCCTCGGGGCCGGTGAAGCAACGGATGACGGGTTCTTCTACGACACGGACCGCGATGGCGGTCAGCTGACTGTTGACCAGCTGCCGGCCATTGCCGATAAAATGGCGGCGATCGCCAAGGCGGACCCAGCCGTTGACGCCGTGACGCTGAGCAAGGCCGAAGCCCAAGCGCTGTTTGCAGGGGATACCTACAAGCTGCAGCTGATCGATCAGCTGGCCGGCGACACCGTGAGCGGCTTTAAGCTCGGCGACTTCTTTGACTTTGAAGAAACCGTGCTGTTGCCAAGCCTCAAGGACCTTCGCCACTTCTCCCTGCTGTCTGTGGCCGGGGCGTACTGGGAAGGCAAGTCCTCTAACCCGATGCTTCAGCGGATCTACGCCACCGCGTACTACAAAGCGGCAGACCTGGAAGAAGACGCCAAGCGGCGGCAGGAAGCCAAAGAGCGCGACCACCGTAACATCGGGCGTGACCTCGACCTTTTCTTCGTGGATCCCAAAGTCGGTGCCGGCTTGCCTTACTGGATGCCGAACGGGGCAACGATTCGCCGCGTGATCGAGCGCTACATCATCGACAAGGAACTGGCTGATGGCTACGAACACGTGTACACGCCAGTGCTGGCCAACCTGGACCTGTACAAGACGTCCGGCCACTGGGACCACTACCGCGAAGATATGTTCCCGCCAATGGATATGGGTGATGGCGAGCTGCTGGAGCTGCGGCCGATGAACTGCCCAAGCCACATTCAGGTCTACAAGCACCACATTCGCTCCTACCGCGAATTGCCACTGCGCATCGCGGAACTGGGTATGATGCACCGTTACGAAAAGTCCGGCGCGCTGTCCGGCTTGCAGCGGGTGCGTGAAATGACCCTGAACGATGGCCACACCTTCGTGGCCTTGGAACAAGTTCAAGAAGAATTCAAGAAGATCCTGCGCCTGATCATGGATGTCTACGAAGACTTCAACATCAACGACTACACCTTCCGTCTGTCCTACCGCGATCCGAAAAACACCGAGAAGTACTTCGATGATGAAGAGATGTGGACGCGCAGCCAGACCATGCTGAAGGGCGCGATGGATGACCTGGGCCTCGACTACTATGAAGCCGAAGGGGAAGCCGCGTTTTACGGCCCGAAGCTGGACATTCAGACCAAAACGGCGCTGGGCAACGAAGAAACCATGTCCACGATCCAGTTGGACTTCATGCTGCCGGAACGCTTTGAGCTGACCTATGTCGGCAACGACAACCAGGAGCACCGTCCCGTGATGATCCACCGCGGGATCGTGGGCACGATGGAGCGTTTTATCGCTTACTTGACCGAAATCTACAAGGGCGCGTTCCCGACCTGGTTGGCCCCGACCCAAGTGGCCATCATCCCGGTCGCGGACAAGCACCTCGATTACGCCAAGGACTTGAAGGCCCGCCTGCTGAAGGCCGGCCTGCGCCCAGCGCTTGATGCCCGCAACGAAAAGATGGGCTACAAGATCCGGGAAGCGCAGACCAACAAGATCCCGTACACGTTAGTGGTGGGGGATGACGAGCTGAATGCCGCCAGCGTGTCTGTTCGTAAGTACGGTCAGGCCGACTCTGAAGACATGCCAGCCACCCTGTTCGTGGAGGCCGTTGAAGCGGAGGTCAAGAACTACTCACGCGACGGCAAGCACAAGCGCGGTGAAGGGGTCAAGGGGCTCGATTAAGCAAAACGGGTTTGACAGCCCGCGTGCCAGCAGGTATACTATTAAACGTTGAGAAAACAAGCAGAAGTTCCCGCTTCTCACCTATGCCTCTGGCCGCTAGGTTGATAGTTCGGTTATATAACGACGCGGCGGGGCTCATAGTGGGCTCTTCCGCGTTCTTGTTTTTTCGCCAAAAAATTTCGGAGGTGAACTGCCATAGCAAGAGATATGATGGTCAACGACGGGATCCGCTCCCGCGAAGTTCGACTGATTTCCCAAACTGGTGAACAACTCGGGGTCAAGAGTACCCACGAGGCGTTGGAGTTAGCTGCCACGGCGAACTTGGACTTGGTTCTGGTTTCGCCAACGGCTAAGCCGCCAGTCGCCCGGATCATGGATTACGGGAAGTTCCGCTTTGAACTGCAAAAAAAGCAGCGTGAAGCGCGCAAGAAGCAAAAAACCATCAGCATCAAGGAGATCCGCCTGAGCCCGACCATCGGCGAGGCAGACTTCAACACCCGGTTGAAAAATGCCACCAAGTTCCTTGAAAAAGGCGACAAGGTGAAGGTGTCCGTGCGGTTTAGAGGCCGTGCGATCACCCACAAGGACCTCGGGCAAAAGGTCCTGGAACAGATGGCCGAAGCCGTGAAGGACTTGGCCGCTGTTGAAGCCCGGCCGAAGATGGACGGGCGGAGCATGTTCATGATGCTCGCACCAAAAGCTGACAAGAAATAGCCAGCAACTAAGTCATTAGGAGGAATTATCGTCATGCCAAAATTCAAGACACACCGTGCATCTGCCAAGCGTTTCAAGCGAACAGCTAGTGGTGCTTTGAAGCGGGGCCACGCTTACACGAGCCACCGTTTCCACGGTAAGACCAAGAAGCAACGTCGTCAACTGCGCAAGTCAGGTTTGGTATCCCACTCCGATATGAAGCGGATCCGCCAGATGCTCAGCCAGATGAAGTAATTGCGCCTGCGCGCTTTTGCTTCACACGGACCATTATCGCTTAATTATTTGAGGAGGAATTTCTGATGCCACGTGTAAAAGGTGGAACTGTAACTCGCAAACGTCGTAAGAAGGTACTGAAGCTCGCCAAGGGCTACCGCGGTGCCAAGCACTTGCTGTTCAAGGCTGCGAATGCCCAAGTGATGGTTTCCTATCGCTACGCATTCCGTGACCGTCGCGCCAAGAAGCGGAACTTCCGCTCCCTTTGGATCGCCCGGATCAACGCCGCAGCGCGCCAAAACGACATTTCTTACAGCAAGTTGATGCACGGCTTGAAGGTCGCAAACATTGACATGAACCGTAAGATGCTTGCCGACATCGCGATCTCTGACCCAGCTGGCTTCACGGCCCTGGCAGACACTGCCAAGAAGGCACTTGCCTAAAGACTTAGTTGAAAACGGCCGAACTCGCATGCGAGTTCGGCCGTTTTTGTGTGGCGGGCATTTCGTGTGGGGGCGGTCAGTGTTGCAGCAAGATCGCGATGAGGCCGGCGCAAAGCAGGCCGGAGCACGTGAGGAGGATCAGCCGCCCGCGCCGCTTGAACGGCACGAGGCGTAAGATAATTGCGGTTTGAATGGCGACCAAGGCGAGGGCCGTGATCGCGGCGTCAGTGGGCTTCATGGCAGGGTCCTCCTAGTGAAGCGCGTGCAGTGTCAGCACGGTTTGGCGGTCGAATGGTCGATCGGGCGTCATCATGAAGTTCCCGTTGGTCGGGCGAATGCCCACCGCGACGTGCGGCTGACCGAGAATCCCATTGAAGCAGTTCGTCGGCCCCACCTCAGGAAACGTGGTGATGGTCAGGCCGAGGGCATCGGTTGAAAGGGTCGCCGCCCAGTGCTTCCCGATCAGTCGGGCGGTGGTGGCGTCGCTGATCAAGGGGCGGTCCGCTGGCAGCGCGACCCGTTCGCCATCCAAAAAGAGTTTTTGGGTCATCACGGTTTGTGCTGGGTCGCCGGTCAGTACAAGGGGGAGGTTGATGAGCGGGCGACACGGGATCGCAGTGTCCGTTTCGACATGCCAGTCGATCGTCCAGTGGTTGTCGTTGTCGAGTGTGTGCAGGACTTCGATGCGGCGACTGCCTGGCTGGCCGTCCATACCATCCCCGAGGGCGAGCGTCAGCCGAATCTGAACGTGGGCTTCATCCTGGCGCGTTTCTGCCTGCCAGTTCCAGTTCTGCCAGCCGGTGCGCCCTGAGTTGGCTGGCAGGTTGCCTTGTTCGCCAAAAACCGGGCCAACGGTGGCGCCAAACAAGCCGGGCTCATTGATGTAATCCTGAAAGGTGATGTAGCCGAGCGTTAGGTTGGGGTTGTCGCCCGCTTGGTTCGGCAGGCGCATGCGGGAGACACGCGCACCAAAGGTCAGGAAGCTGAGGCTCATCCCGTTATCGTTCTCTAACGTATACTGTTTAATGACATCGTCTCTCAGTCTGACGAACACCATTGAGTCAATCTTCAACTGTAACCGCTTCCTTTCGCATCTGTTACAATCGTACCGAATAACGCGTTAAGAATCAACGAAATTCCGCCAAGTCACCCGATTTTCTGGTACGCTAGTAGGCGAGGTGACAACATGCGGGCATTCCTAAAAAAACTGTATTGGCTACTCACGGGCGGCTTTGCACTGGCGCTGGGCTACGCGTTTCTCGGGCGCGATTATGTGCCGGTGGCGTTCAAGGCCAAGCTCGACTTGACCAGCTTTATTTTGATCGCGACCTGGGTGGGGGGTAACGCGCTACTCCTGTATCGCTGGCACTTCAAGTACCGCGACCTTCAGCTGGAACAGGTCGACGCGATGGAAGGCGAGGAGTTCGAGCATTTTTGCGCTTACCTGCTGCGCCGCAACGGATTCAAGCACATTCAGGTCACTCAGTTGGCCGGTGATCAAGGCGTGGACATCATCGCCAAGAAGAAGAAAAAAACTATTGGCTTCCAGTGCAAACGCTACACGGGCTTCGTGGGGAATAAAGCGGTGCAGGAGGTGTGGACAGGCCACAACTTCTACAAGCTGGATGAGGCGGCGGTGATCACGAACTCCGAGTTCAGCGATTCGGCCAAGGAGCTGGCCGAGGACCTCGGGGTGATGCTGATCGACCGGCCACGGTTGCGGCGCTTGATGCGGCGGTTGCCAGCGTAGGTCAGTTGATGACCAGCGCGGTGGGGCGTTGCTGAAAGCCAAACGCGGGCCGCACCCCATCGGCCTCCTGCAGGTACACGTACGCTGTGCGCAGCGCGGGGGCCCCCAGCAATAGACGCAACTCCCACAGCTTGTGGGGGTGGCCGCCGACTTTGGGGATGAGGATGAGCCGGCGCTCTTCCAGCACCGTCGTCAGTTCGAAGTGATCCATATTGACAGGGGCACCGTCGATGCAGAGTTGCACGGCGGTGTTTTTGGTGTAATCGCTGAGCAGCGCCAGCAGGTCTAAAACGCGCATGGCAGCCTCCAATCAGAGTGGTTGCTTTCATTGTAACGCATTTGGGCGCGGACGCATGGATTCTATAAGTTTTCCTAAGGCGGCGTGCCGCAGCCAGTGCTTTTTCGTATAATGAGCAAGACAGATTCGGTGGGCGCGTGCGCCCATTTGTGTGATTATTTTCTAATCGTAAAAATAAGTTGGAGGGTATTATGACCGAAGTAGTGATTGTCAGCGCCGCGCGCACCCCGATCGGCAAGCTTGGGGGCGCGCTCAGCAGCTTATCCGCCGTCGACCTGGGCACGGTGGCGGCCACCGCGGCCATTGACCGCGCCGGGCTCGCTCCGGAACGGGTGGACCAAGCGATTTTTGGGAACGTTTTGCAGGCCAACTCGGGCCAAAACGTGGCGCGCCAGATCGCCCTCAAAAGTGGCCTAGCAACGACCAGCACGGCCATGACCATCAACGAGGTTTGCGGTTCCGGGCTGAAGGCGGTGCGCCTGGGCCAGAGTGCGATTCTTTTAGGCGACGCCGACATCGTCTTGGTCGGTGGCACCGAGAGCATGAGTCAGGCCCCGTTTTACGCCCCGAGTGCCCGCTTTGGCCATAAGTTCGGCAACGTGGAATTCGTGGACGGCCTTTATCGGGACGGCTTGTCCGATGCGTTCACCGGCTTGCCGATGGGCATCACGGCCGAGAACGTGGCCGATCAGTTCAGCATCACCCGTGAGGCCCAGGACCGCTTCGCGCTGGCCTCCCACCAAAAGGCCGTGGCTGCGCAAGCCGCCGGGCGCTTTGACGCAGAGATTGCCCCAGTGGTCGTCAAGACGCGCAAGGGGCCCGTGACCGTCACCACCGACGAAGGGCCACGGGCGGACACCAGCCTGACCAAGCTCGCGTCTTTGCGCTCGGCCTTTAAGGCGGATGGCACGGTGACGGCGGGGAACGCCAGCAGCATCAACGATGGCGCGGCGGCGCTGATCCTGATGCGCAAGGACCTAGTTGAGGCCGAGGGGATTCCTTATCTCGCGACCATTGCGGGGTACAATGAAGGCGGCATTGATCCGAACTTCATGGGTTACGCGCCCAAGCGGGTGATCGAGAAACTGCTGAAGCGCACGGCCAGTGAAATGGCCGACATTGACTTGGTCGAAATCAACGAGGCCTTCGCGGCGCAAAGCGTAGCGGTGGCCAATGAGTTGGCGCTACCGCTGACGAAGCTCAATGTCAACGGCGGCGCGATCGCACTGGGCCACCCACTGGGGGCGTCCGGGGCGCGCGTGCTCACCACGCTTTTGTATGCGATGCAGCAGCGTGATGGGCAAAACGGCATCGCGGCGCTGTGCGTCGGTGGTGGCATCGGTGTCGCGATGCAGGTCCGCCGGTGAAATTTTATCAGCTCACGCGCGCACAACGCCTGGCTGCCCTGGTCAACGCGGGGCAGCTGAGTGACGCGGACGCCGCATTTTTGGCCGCTGACACCCCCCTGCCGGCCGCGGTGGCGGCCAGCCTGACCGAGAATCAGCTGGGGCAGTTTGCGTTGCCGCTTGGCATTGCGCGAGATCTTCGGGTCAACGGGGTGACTTACCAAGTGCCAATGGTGACAGAGGAGCCGTCCGTCATTGCGGCGGCCAGCAACGGGGCCCGGTTGGCGGCGCTGAATGGGGGCGTTCAGGCCACCACCACGCCGCACTTGGTTGAAGGGGAGATCGTGTTTGAGCATGTGGCCGATCCGGTCGCCGCGGCCAAGTTGGTGCGCGCGCGGACGGCCGAGCTCATGGCTGTGGCCGCCGCGGCGCACCCGTCCATCGTGCGCCGCGGCGGGGGGCTGCAGGCGGTGCGGGTGTCAACCCCGGGGCGTTTCTTCAAAGTCACCCTGGTTGTGGCGCCACAGGCTGCCATGGGCGCTAACATCGTCAACACAATTGCTGAGGCGGTGGCCGCGACCTTGACGGTGTGGCTGGCGCAGCCGGCGCTGGTAGCAATTTTGACCAATGCCAGCGCGCAGCTGACGACGGCAACGGTGGTGTTAGACCCGGCCACCCTTGGGACAAAGACAACTGATGGGTCGGCCATCGCGGCGCGGATCGCGGCGCTCAGTGAGCTGGCGACCTGTGACGTGGCCCGTGCGGTCACGCACAACAAGGGCATCATGAACGGCATCGACGCGGCCATTTTGGCCAGCGGCAATGATACGCGCGCCGTGGAGGCCGGGGTGCAGGCGTTTGCCGCCGCCAGCGGGCAGTACCAGCCCCTTGCGCAGTGGCACCTGACGGCTACCGGCACACTGGTAGGCGAGCTCAAACTGCCGCTACAGGTCGGCGTTGTTGGCGGCGCGATCAGTGCGCTGCCGGCCGCTCAAGTGGCCCAGCGCCTTGGGGGCTACAAGGATGTGGTGACCCTCCAACAGGTGGTGGCTGCCTTGGGCCTGGTGCAAAACCTCGCCGCACTGCGCGCGTTGGTGGGTCCCGGCATCCAGGCGGGGCACATGACGTTGCAGGCGCGCGCGCTGGCCATTGCGGTCGGCGCACAAGGGGATGAAATCAACCGTGTGGCCGCCGGACTGGCAACTGTGCCGAAAGACCGCGCACACGCGCAGGCTGTTTTGGCCGCATTGCGAAAGGATGAGACAACTTGACGATTGGGATTGACCAAATGGGGCTGTACACGCCCAACTTTTACATCGACCTGCGGGAACTCGCTCAGGCGCGTGGCGATGATCCGGACAAGTACACGATCGGCATCGGGCAGGATCAGCAGGCCGTGGCCCCGAGCAGCCAGGACGTGGTCACCATGGGGGCGGCGGCGGCGCGTGAGCTCACCATTGACCCCGAGCGCCTCGGGCTCATCGTGGTCGGCACGGAAACCGGCATCGATGCCAGCAAGGCCGCCGCACTGACGATTCAGCGGCTACTAGGGCTGAATCCGTGGGTGCGCGCCTTGGAAATCAAGGAGGCCTGTTACGGCGGCACCGCCGGGCTGATGATGGCCCGTGATTACGTGGCGGCGCATCCGGAGCGGCAGGCGCTGGTGATCGCGACCGACATCGCGCGCTACGGGTTGGCCACTGGCGGCGAGGTGACGCAAGGGGCCGGGGCCGTGGCGATGCTTGTCACCAGCAACCCGCGGCTCCTGGCGCTGGCGGATGATTCGGTGCACTACGCGGCGGACATCATGGACTTCTGGCGGCCGGTGTACCAGGACACGGCACTTGCCCGCGGCAAATACTCGACCGAGCAGTACCTGGCCTTTTTCGAGCGCGTCTGGACGCAGTATCAGGCCCAAACCGGGCTGACGGTTGCGGACTTTGCCGCGCTGTGCTTCCACTTGCCGTACACCAAAATGGGGCTCAAGGCATTGCGGCTTGCGTTACCCGCCGCCGATGAGGCGCAGCAGGCCACACTTTTGGCCCGGTTTGACCGCAGCATCCAGTACAGTCGCCGGATCGGCAATATCTACACCGGCTCGCTGTACCTGGGGCTGCTGTCCCTGCTAGAGCTGGATGACACGCTGGCGGCAGGTGCGCGCATCGGCCTGTTCTCGTATGGCTCGGGCGCGGTCGGTGAATTCTTCAGCGGGACGCTGGTGGCGGGCTACGCGACGCACCTGCACCGGATTGACCATGCGCACCTATTGGACGCGCGTGCCGCCCTCAGTATCCCGACGTACGAGCAGCTCTTCGCGGATAAGGTCCCATACGGGCCGGCGGATTACACCACCAATCCGGCTTGGTTCAGCGGGCCGTTTGTCCTGACCGGCGTGGTTGGCCAGGAGCGGCAGTACCAAGCCAACTGAATCCCGTGTCACCCAAAGGCCACCGCGACCATGCGGTGGCCTTTGGCGTGGGTGCGAGGACTGGGTGAGCATATTGTTACCGTTTGCACGACAGTCATGTTATCGTCGAAGAGAGGGCAAGTTGTCCCACTTGTTTTTTGTTAGCAAAGGGCTATACTGGTCGTATTACTTGGAATAAGTAAGTAAATTCGGAGGCGAAAACAAATGGCAAAGATCAACGCATCAGACGCAATGCTCAAGGTCATTGAGAGTTGGGGCGTCAAGAATATTTACGGGTTACCGGGTGGATCGTTCGATTCGACGATGAACGCGTTGCACAATCGGCAAAAAACGCTGAACTACATTCAGGTCCGTCACGAGGAAGTGGGGGCGCTGGCCGCAGTCGGTGAGGCCAAGATCACGGGCCGACTGGGCGTGACCTTCGGCTCGGCGGGCCCGGGGGCGGTGCACCTGCTCAACGGGTTGTATGATGCGCAGTACGACCATGTACCGGTGCTTGCACTGGTCGGCCAGGTGCCGACCGCCGCGATGAACACCAGCTATTTCCAGGAGATGAACGAAAATCCGATGTTCGCAGACGTGTCGGTGTACAACCGCACCGCGATGACGGCGGCGCAGTTACCAAGCGTTGTGGATGAAGCGATTCGTCAAGCGTACGCGAAGCGCGGGGTGGCTGTCGTCACCATTCCTAAGGACTTGGGCTGGCAGGAAATCGAGGACAATTACGTCTCGTCCGCCAACCTGTACCAGACCCCGATCCTGCCGGTGCCTGACGCGGAGCAGGTCGCAAAAGCGTGGACTATCCTGCAGGCTGCCAAGCGTCCGCTGATCTATATCGGCAATGGGGCACGTGGGGCCCGGGCGGATATTTTGGCGCTCAGTCAGCTGTTACACGCGCCGATCATGAGCTCGGCACTGGCCAAGGGCATTGTCCCGGATTCCGACCCAGCTTACATGGGATCGGCTGGGCGCGTGGCGTCCAAGCCGGGGGTTGAGGTGGCGCGCGCAGCAGACGCGGTGCTGATCCTGGGAACGGATATGCCATTTTTGCCGTACTTCATCGCGCCAAGTGCCAAATACATTCAAGTCGACATTGACGGCACTAAGTTTGGCCGGCGGCATCACGTTGACCTGGCGATGCTGGCGGATGCCAAGCAAACGGTGAAGGCGTTGCTCGCCATCGGCACGCAGCAGCCGGAAACGGGCTGGTACCGGGCGGCCTTGCGCAACAAGGCGACCTGGGCGGCGTGGATCAAGAGTTTCGAGGCGGACGACAGCACGCCGTTGCGCGTTGAGCCGGTCTTCAAGGCGATCAACGACATGGCGACCCGTGATGCGATTTTCCAAGTCGATGTCGGTAATGTGACCATCAACGGCATGCGTTACCTGACCATTGATGAGGATCAACGCTTCACGACCAGTGGCTGGTACGCGACCATGGGTTATGCGCTGCCGGCCGCAATCGGGGCGCAAGCTGAGTTCCCGGACCGGCAGGTGTGGTCGATCTCCGGCGACGGCGGCTATGCGATGGTGATGCAGGACATCCTGACGCAGGTGAAGTACCAGATGCCGATCATCAATGTGATTTTGACGAATGAAAGCCTGGGGTTCATTGAGGCTGAGCAGGATGACACGCGCCAGCCGCACTCCGGGGTAGACCTGATCGACGCGGACTATGGCACGGCGGCAAGTGCGCTGGGCGCCACCGGCTTTGAGGTGCACACGCTGGCGGAGTTGAAGGACGCGTTTGCCGAGGCCCAAACTGCCAAGGGCCCGGTTGTCATCGATGTGAAAATTTCTGACCTGCGGCCGCTGCCGGTTGAGCAGCTGGTGCTGGACAAGGCCACTCAGGACCCTGCGGCAGTTGACGCGTTCGTGTCGCTGTATGCCGCACAAAGCCTGATTCCGTTCCGTCAGCTACTGGAAGAAGAGAACGCCTAAGCGGTGGCGAAAAAGCGGGATCCTTGTGATCCCGTTTTTGCGTGTGGGCGTTCAACTTGGCAATGAGGCGAGGGGTGCGTTAGAATAGGCCCCGAACGAAAAATCGTACCATGATTGGAGGACGCACATGACCAGTACCGCTTTGATTCTGGAAGGGGGCGCGCTGCGCGGGCAATACACCGCAGGCGTGCTGGACACCTTCATGGCCCATCAGCAGTTGTTTGACCTTGTCGTGGGCGTTTCCGCCGGCGCCTTGTGTGGGACCAACTATGTGTCTCAGCAACCGGGGCGAACGAATCGGATCAACGTGACTTATCGCCATGACAAGAATTACATCTCGGTGCGCCGGGCGCTACACCGCCAGGACATCATCAACCTGGACTACCTGTTCGCACCGCATGGGGCCGAGTGGGAAGAGTTTGATGAGGCGACTTACGAGGCGTCACCGATGCGCTTCGTGATCGCGGCGACCAGTCTACCCTTGGGGCGAGCCATCTACTTTACGGCCCCAAAAGGCGCGGAGCTGGTGGGGGCGCTGAAGGCGTCAAGCGCCATGCCGTTCATCTCAGCGCCGGCGCAAACGACGCATGGGCTGTGTTTAGATGGGGGCATCGTGGACTCGATCCCGTTTCACTATGCACTGGGCGCTGGGGTCGACCGGATCGTGGTAATTCGCACCCGTGAGCGGGCCTACCGCAAGCGGCCGACCAGTTCGGTGTTGGCTCGCGCGTACGCCCGGGCGTTTGAGGCGTATCCTGACTTTGTCCAAGCTGCCATCGCGCGTCCGACGATGTATAATCAGCAGGCAAGCGAGCTAGAAGCGCTGGAGAAGGCGGGGCGTATCTTTGTGATCGCGCCGCAGAATCCGGTCAACGTGAGCCGGCTTGAAAGTGACACAAACAAGCTGCGAGCGCTGTACGAAACCGGCAGAGCCGAGGCCGAAGCGGTGCTGCCGGCGCTACAAGACTACCTCGCTTGAAGCTACCAAAAAGGAGATGCCAGCCGGCATCTCCTTTTTGGTGGCTAAAACCCTGCCTTGATGTAACCCGCCGCGGCGAGCTTCTTGCGCAGTTGCAAGACCGCGGTGTAGGTCGCAAGCAGGTAAACCTGCTGCTCCGGCACGGTTTTGATCGCGTCAATGACATCACCCAGGTCGGGTTTGACGATGAGGGTGTCGGCCGGGACGCCGGCGACTTGCATGCGAAATGCGACGTCTTCGTGGCGCTCACCGCCGACCATGAAGGTCTTGGCCTGTGGGTCAGCCACCAGTTGCTCGAGGTCGCCGTCCCAGATCCAGCTGGTGTCGCGGCCATCGGCGTAGTTCGCGTTGAGCAGCATCGCAAACGCGAAGTCATCCGGCTGGCGCTCGATCATGTGCAGGACCTCATTGAGGCCGACGGGGTTCTTGACCAGGATCAGCGTCACGGTTTTGCCGTTGATCACGATCTGCTCCTGGCGACCAAAGACCTTCTCGTCGTAGCTGAAGGCGGTGGCGATCTGCGCGGGGGTAATGCCGAACTCCGCGCCGACCGCGTAGGCGGCTAGCGCATTATAGATGTTGTAAGTGCCGCCCACTTGCAGCGCGTAGTCGTGTCCATCAATGGCGAAGCTGGCACTGCTTGGCGTCTGGGTGTGCACCGCGGTCACGGCGTTATCGAGCGCGGGCCGCTTGAAGCCGCAGTGCGGGCAAAAGAAGCTCCCGAGGTTGGCGTAGGTGATGCCGCTGTAATGCAAGATGTGTTCACAAACCGGGCAGAGCACGCCATCGGTGTTAGGGGGCGCCACTTGGTCGGTACCCGTGAAATCGCTGAGCGCGAAGCCGTAAGTGCGCTGTGGATTGACCAGCTCACGTGAGGAGAAAATCGGGGCATCCGCGTTTTTGATCACCACGGCCGTCGGGTTCGCCCGCACGCCGGTGAGGATCTTCTCGTAGGTGGTGTAGAACTCGCCGTAGCGGTCCATCTGGTCGCGGAAGATGTTGGTCAAAACGAACGCCTTCGGGTGCAGCGCGGCTGAAACGGCCGCAACATTCGCCTCATCGACTTCCAACACGGCGATGGCCCGCTTTGCGTTGCGCTTAGGCCGGTGCGCCAAGAAGGCGGTGATGATGCCGCGCAGCATGTTGGAGCCAGAGGGGTTAGTCAAGATATCATCGTATTCTTGGGCGAGCACTTTCACCACGAGGTTGGTGGTCAGCGTCTTGCCATTGGTGCCGGTGATGATGATGGTGTCACGGCCGCGGCCGAGCGCCGTCAGCACTTCGGGGTCGATGCGCGCGGCTAGCTTGCCAGGCAGGGCGCTCCCGCCGTTGCGGAAGGTGTGCAGGTACCAGTAAGCGAGGCGGCCGACCGCGATGGCGCAGTGTGCCTTGAGTGAAATTTTCATAAACTTGCGTCCTCTCATAGTGTCCGGTTCATTCTACCATATTTTGCCCCCGTTCGCGGCGGCAATCCCCACCGGCAAATGCGTGAATTGCGGTATACTGAAAGCGAAAATTTCGGTATACTGGAAAGGGTATTTTCAATTCGATTCGAGGGAGTGCTTCGCTTGGCCCAATTATTTTTCCGCTATGGCGCAATGAATTCTGGTAAGTCCATTGAGATTCTGAAGGTCGCCCACAACTACGAGGAGCAGCACAAGCAGGTCATCATCCTGACGAGTGGGCTGGATGACCGCTCGGGTGTTGGCGTGGTTGCTAGCCGCATTGGCATGGAACGCGCCGCGCATCCGATCGCCTCGGATACCGATGTGTTTGCGCTGGTCAGTGCGCTGAATGACGTAGCGGCGTGCGTTTTGATCGACGAGGCCCAGTTCTTGGAGAAGCACCACGTCAACGAGTGCGCGCGCATCGTCGATGAGCTTCATATTCCCGTCATGGCGTTCGGGTTGAAGAACGATTTTCGCAATGAGCTGTTCGAAGGGTCCAAGTACCTGTTGCTGTACGCGGATAAAATCGAAGAGATGAAAACCATCTGCTGGTTCTGCGCCAAAAAGGCGATCATGAACTTGCGGGTGCACGAAGGCCAGCCGGTGTATGCCGGTGAGCAGATTCAAATCGGGGGCAACGAGTCCTACTTCCCGGTTTGTCGACACCACTACTACTTCCCACCGGCAGACTTGCAGGCGTGAGGTTCGGTATAGGAGGAACAATGGATAAGATTTTTGAACAATTAGACGGCCTGTTGGACCGTTACGACGAACTGCAGGAGCTGATGTCTGACCCCGAGGTGTTGCAAGACACCAAGCGGTACCTCGCGCTGTCCAAAGAAGAAGGCAGCGTGCGCGAGGTGGTCGCGGCCTACAAGCGCTATAAGCAGGTGAAAGCAGATATCGCTGAAGCTGACGAGATGCTGCGTGAAAGCCATGATCCGGATATGGAGGAGCTGGCCAAGGAAGACCTCGCCAGCCTGCGTCCGGAGCAAAGCGAACTGGAAGAGCAGATCAAGATCCTGATGCTGCCCAAAGACCCCAATGATGACAAGAACATTATCATGGAAATTCGCGGGGCCGCCGGCGGGGACGAAGCCAGCTTGTTTGCGGCCGACCTGCTGACCATGTACATGAAGTACGCCGAAAAGCAGGGGTGGAACACGGAGATCATCGATGAGAACCCCACGGAAGTTGGCGGCTACAAGGAAGTGTCCGTCCTGATCACCGGCGAGTCCGTGTACTCCAAGCTGAAGTACGAAAACGGCGCCCACCGCGTTCAACGCGTGCCGGCCACCGAATCCGCCGGCCGGGTGCACACCAGTACCGCAACGGTCGGGATCATGCCGGAATACGATGAGGTCGAGCTTGAGATCGACCCCAAGGACATTCGCACGGATGTGTACCGTTCCAGTGGGGCTGGGGGTCAGCACATCAACAAGACCTCCAGTGCCGTCCGCATGACGCACCTGCCGACCGGTATCGTGGTCACCATGCAGGACCAGCGCTCCCAGCAGCAGAACCGGGAAAAGGCGATGCAGATCCTGCGCAGCCGGGTCTACGACTACTACGAAAGTCAAAACGCCTCCGAGTACGCGGAAAAGCGCAAAACAGCCATTGGCTCCGGGGATCGCTCTGAACGGATCCGCACTTATAACTATCCGCAAAACCGGGTGACCGACCACCGCATTGGGCTGACGCTCAACAAGCTCGACCGTATCATGAACGGTGAGCTGGAGGACATTATCGATGCCCTGATCGTTCAGGACCAAACCGCCAAGCTGGAACAAGTCAATGAGTAAGACCTATGCTGAGGCGCTCCGTGGAGCGTCTTCTTTGCTCACTGCGGCCGGGATCGACCCGGACGGCGCGCGCTACGTGTTGGAGATGCGGGGACACTTCACGCCCAGCGGCTTGCGGCTGCACGCTTGTGACGCCATGCCCACCGCGCTGGTCGCCCAGTTCGAGGCAGACGTGGCGCGGCTTTTGGCCAATGAGCCACCGCAGTACATCGTGGGGGTGGCGCCGTTTTTCGGCGTGTTGTTTCAGGTGTCGCCGGCGGTGTTGATCCCGCGCTTTGACACCGAGGAACTGGTTGCGTGGGTGGCCGAAGACCAGACTGACGCCATGACTGGTTTGGATGTCGGCACCGGGAGCGGCGCCATCGGCCTGACGCTCAGCCGCAAGCTTGGCACCGCGATGACGCTGAGCGATGTATCGCCGGCCGCCTTGGCTGTGGCTGAAGCCAACGCCAAGGTCCAGCAGGCCACCGTGCAGTTTGTGCATAGTGACCTTTTTGCCGCCTTGCCGGGGCGCTACGATTTCATTGTGGCGAATCTGCCGTATATCAGTCGCGCGGAAACGGCGGTGATGGATGCGAGTACACTGGCCTTTGAGCCGGCGCTTGCGCTATTTGCTGAGGACGAGGGGCTGGCGGTGTTCAAGCGCTTCATCGCCGCCGCTCCGGCGCACCTGACCCCCGGTGGGGCCATTTACTTAGAATTTGGGTATCACCAGCAGCCGGCGCTGGCCGCGTTGTTTGCGGCGGTGGTGCCACAGGCCACGGCGACGTTCCGCCAAGATATGGCTGGCCACCCGCGAATGGTGCGCCTGCAGTTTGTGTAATCTAAGGAGACAACTCATGGAAACCAAAGTTTTTGATCACAACACAGTGGCCGCGGCCGCTAAGTTGATTCAGGCCGGGGAGGTCGTCGCGTTTCCCACGGAGACCGTGTACGGCCTCGGGGCAGATGCCACCGACCCTAAGGCGGCGCTAAAAGTGTATGCGGCCAAGCACCGGCCGGCGGATAATCCGCTGATCGTGACGGTGGCGGACCCGGCGATGGTCGCACGCTATGCGACTATCACGCCGGCGGCCCAGCAGCTGATGGATGCCTTTTGGCCGGGCCCGTTGACCATCATCTTAGACATTCTGCCAGGGGCGCTTTCAATGGTGGTGACCGGAGGCCTGCAAACGGCAGCGTTTCGGATGCCGGCCAACGCCCTGACCCGTGAGATGATCCGCCTGGCGGACCGGCCGATCGTTGGCCCTTCGGCGAACCTTTCAGGCAAACCGAGCGCGACGCGGCCGGAACACGTGCTGCACGACTTTGATGGGGCGATTGCCGGCATCTTGGATGATGGGCCGACCACGGTGGGGGTGGAATCCACCGTCATCGACATGACGGTGCAACCGCCAGCGATCCTGCGGCCGGGGGAGGTGACGCCGCAGATGCTGGCGCCATACATCGGTGAGGTAGCAACTGACCGCCACAAGGTGGGGGCCAAGGAAACCCCGAAGGCGCCGGGGATGAAGTATAAGCACTACGCGCCAACTGCCCAGGTGGTCGTTGTCGATCATCCGGCAGATTGGCCGGCTGCCATTGCGTGGGCGACGGCGCACCACCAGCCATTCGGGGTGATGGCGACCGACGCAGTGCTGACAACGCTACCTGCGGCGGTCCCGACCTACAGCCTAGGTGCGAACCTGGCCTCGGCGACCCGCAGCCTGTTTGCCGGCCTGCGCTGGTTCGACCTTCATCCGACAGTCACGCTGATTCTCGCCGAGGCGTTTGCCCCGGAAGGGCTTGGTGTCGCTTACATGAACCGCTTATTAAAATCCGCTGGGAACGAACATTTTCAACCTGACGAGGATTGAACGTTCTGATATACTGAGGACAATCGATTAGGAGGGATAGCATGGATTACACGAGTTACGACCCAGAAATCTTCACTGCCATTCAACACGAGGAGATGCGCCAGCAGCACAACGTTGAGCTGATCGCATCCGAAAACATCGTGAGCCCAGCCGTCCGCGCCGCCCAGGGCAGCGTGTTGACCAACAAGTATTCCGAAGGTTACCCCAAGCATCGCTACTACGGCGGTAATGAGTACATCGACGTGATCGAGCAGGCCGCCATCGACCGGGCGAAGGAACTCTTCGGGGCCGAATTTGCGAACGTTCAGCCGCATTCCGGTTCGCAGGCCAACATGGCCGTGTACCGCGCCTTCCTTGAGGATGGCGATAAGGTGCTGGCGATGGACCTGACGGATGGGGGGCACCTGACCCACGGGGCCGCCGTGAACTTTTCCGGCCAGACCTACCACTTCTACCACTACGCTTTGGACCCTGAGACGGGCCGGTTGGATTATGACCAGATCGCCGCGCAGGCGGAAGCCGTGCACCCAAAGCTGATCGTGGCCGGGGCGTCTGCCTACTCGCGCGAGATTGACTTTGCGCGCTTCCGTGAAATCGCGGATCGTGTCGGCGCGTTCTTGATGGTCGACATGGCGCACATCGCGGGCCTTGTGGCCGGTGGGGTGCACATGAGCCCGATCCCTTACGCCGATGTCGTGACGACAACAACGCACAAGACGCTGCGCGGGCCACGTGGGGGAATGATTCTTGCGCGGGCGCAGTACGGTAAGGCGATCAACTCTGCGTTGTTCCCGGGGATCCAGGGCGGCCCGCTGGACCACGTGATCGCGGCCAAAGCGGTGGCATTCGGTGAAGCACTGCGGCCAGAATTCAAGGACTACGCGCAGCAGATCGTGACCAACATGCAGGCAATGTGCGAAGGCTTTGCCGAAGACGCGCACCTCAAGATGATCTCTGGCGGCTCCGATAACCACATGGTGCTGCTGGATGTCACCGGCTACGGGGTGACCGGGCGCGAGGTCCAGGACCTACTGGACACCGTGATGATCACCACGAACAAGAACCAGATTCCTGGGGAACAAAACGGGCCGTTCAAGACTTCCGGTGTTCGGGTCGGCACGGCAACCATCACCACCCGCGGCTTCACCCCGGAAGATTGCAAAGAAGTAGCGCACCTGATCTCGCAAGCGATCCAAAATCGCGATAACCGCGAAGTTTTGGATCAGATTCGCCAATCGGTACTTGCGCTGACCGGGCGTCATCCTTTATCATAGATAAGGTTTTGGGCAGCAATGCCAAAAGCGCCAAGTCCGAAATCGGGCTTGGCGTTTGCCATAAATAAAGGAGGGCCATTTGCACATGGGCAAATTTACGGTTTTGAACCACCCATTGATCCAACACAAGCTGACACTGATCCGCGACAAGAACGCCGGGACCAAGGAGTTTCGCGAAATCGCCAACGAGATTGCGGAGTTGATGGTTTACGAGATCACGCGCGATCTGCCACTTGAAGACGTTGAGATCGAAACCCCGATGGGGAAGACGACACAAAAGCGGCTGGCAGGTAAGAAGCTGGCCGTAGTGCCGATCTTGCGCGCCGGGTTGGGCATGGTGGACGGCGTGTTGCGCCTCATTCCAGCGGCCAAGGTGGGTCATATTGGCATGTACCGCGATGAGCAGACGCTACTGCCGCATGAGTACTTCGTGAAGATGCCGACCGATATCGATCAGCGGGACCTGATTATCGTGGACCCGATGCTCGCCACCGGTGGGAGTGCAAACATGGCGATCGAAGCGCTGAAAAAGCGTGGGGCCAAGTCCATGCGCCTCGTTGTGCTTGTTGCGGCACCAGAAGGCGTTAAGGCCATTCAGGCAGCGCATCCGGACGTGGACATCTACGCGGCATCCCTCGATGACCACCTGACTGACACCGGCTACATCTTCCCTGGGCTGGGCGATGCGGGTGACCGCCTGTTCGGCACCAAGTAAGCCTATCAAACGGCGCCGACCCCACAGTAAAGCGGGGGCCGGCGCTGTTTTGGCTTCAAGGGGCGCGCCGTTCAACACGCCGGAGCCGTGGGTAGTCCAATTGACGGCTACCCATGGATCCGAGCGTGGGCAGGCGACAGGCCTCAAGGCCGTCTGGTAGACTGTGGGCAAGCGCTGGTTCAGTGAGCGCTTGGTCGTGTTTCTACTATTGTATGTTGGGGCCCATTGGCCAATGGCTGTGTCAATAGGCACTTGCGCCAATCTGGCCAGCGTGCTGTGAGTTCGCGGGACGGCTTGCTTGTGCACCGGCGAGTGTGGCATAATCAGGTCAATGCGCCAAGCACGACACCAGGCGGGAGAACCCGTGAAATAATCGATGAAAAAGGCATGAAAGCATTCATGAAAATTTTTTGGTTTGCTTTGTCTTTTACATGGAATGGTGTTAAAGTGATTGGTGTGTTTGACGGATGGATATCCGGAAATCCACATTTTTGAAACAATAACATCCACTGCACGCCGTCAATTCGTCCGTACATAAACGTGGGGCTATTGCTTCGGTTAAGGAGGTGAATTCTGTGAACGAAAGTTATCCCGACTTCGAACTGTTCGGACTGCACTTCAATCCGGCTAACGACCTGGCGATCCTTGTGAGTGCCGTTCTCGTCTTCCTGTTCGTGTTCTGGTTATCGCGTAAGCCGTCTATTCGGCCAAACGGTAAGCAAAACGTGCTGGAGTACCTGATCGACTTCATTAATGGGATCGTAAAGCAGTCGATGCCAGGAGCGGAGGGCAGTCGTTTTGGTTTGTTTGCCTTTACGCTGTTCCTGTTCATTTTTGTGAACAACCAGATCGGCTTGATCTTCCAAGTCGATGTTGGGGGGAAGACTTGGTTCCGATCCGCGACTGCAGATCCGATCATCACCATGAGCTTGGGGATGATGGTCATGGTCCTTTCGCACTTCTTCGGGGTCGTCTTTAACGGCATGAAGGGGTACTTGAAGGGATACGTTTCGCCAGTGCCGATTCTGCTCCCAATCAATATCCTTGAGAACTTTACGAACTTCGTCACGCTGTCGATGCGTCTTTATGGGAACATCTTCGCGGGGGAAGTGCTGTTGCTGCTGATTAAGCAGCTGGCGTTCTCGGGGCATGGCGCCGTTGGGGCTGTGTCGTTCGTTGGGGCCTTTTTGGTCGAAATGATCTGGCAAGGGTTCTCAGTGTTCATTGGTACGATCCAAGCGTATATTTTTGTCACCTTAGCGACGGTTTACACGTCCGAAAAGGTAGTTTCTGAATAATAGGAGGAAAAATCATGCAATACATCGCAGCTGCTATCGCCGCCGCATTTGCCGCGCTCGCCGCTTCCTATGGTAACGGCCAAGTTATCTCTAAGACTCTGGAAGGTATGGCACGCCAGCCAGAAGCTTCCGGCTCACTCCGCTCCACCATGTTCATCGGTGTCGGGATGATCGAAGCGGTGCCGATCATGGCGATCGTTATCGCATTTATGTTGCTGAGCAAGTAAGACAAGAGCGCGACGTGACGCGGGTGATGGCTGGGGCTGGACGCGCCTGACACGCGTCCCACCGGTTTGTGGTGGGGCGTGCGTCAGGATGTGCTAGCACTTGCCATCAGCGTCACGGAGCGCGTTTAGAAGGGAGTCAAACAATTATGACTGCAGGCGATATGCTCTTTACCATCGTCACCTTCGCTGTCTTAATGGTGCTTGTTGCGATTTTCGCCTGGGGCCCGGTCACGAAGATCATGGCCCAGCGGCAAGAAAAGATCGAAGGCGATCTGGACTACGCCGACAATGCCCGCCAAGAGGCCAAAGAATTGGCCGAAAAGCGGCAGGCGGAACTGAAGAATTCTAAGGCTGACGCCGTTAAAATCGTCACCACGGCGAAGGAAAACGGCGAAAAGCAGCGTCAGGAACTCGTGTCAGCGGCCAAGTCTGAAGCGGAAACGTTGAAGGCCAACGCCGCTAAGGATATTGCCCAAGAGCGGCAAGATGCCTTGAACGATGCGAAGAACGATGTTGCGGATCTGTCTTTGGCGATCGCCAAGAAGATCATTGGCAAGGAATTAGACGCCGACACCCAAAAAGAGCTGATCGACAGCTACATCAAGGACTTAGGTGATGCCAATGGCAGTCACTAATCAGATGGTAGCGCCGCGCTATGCCAAGGCCCTCTTCGAAGTGGCCCAAGCCCAAAATGGGCTTGACTTGACGCAGGCGGATTTGACCCAGCTCAATACTGTGATCGACGCAACGCCTGACCTGCTGCCGGCACTGGCGGGCAAGGACCTCGACCAGTCGGCCAAGGAAACGCTGCTTGCGCTATTGAAGCGCGATGCGAGCCCCTTGGTGCAACAGCTGATCGATGTTGTGTTCGTCAACGGTCGCATTGGGGGCCTGGTGGCGATCATCGAGGCATTCACGAAGCGGTACGAAGAAACCGCGGGAATTGTGAACGCCACGGTGACCACCGCCGTCCCGCTGGATGACCAGCAGGCGCAGGCAATGCAACAAGCGATTGCGCAACGGTTTGACGGAAGTGCGGTGCGGTTGACCCAAGTGGTCGACCCGAGCATTATCGGTGGCGTAAAAGTCGTGTCTGATGATCGGATCATCGACGGCACGGTGGCCACGCGCCTTGTCAAACTGCAAAAGCAGTTGCTCACCAACTAAGCAAAAGAGGTGAACCGGATGAGCATCAAGACTGAGGAAATCAGTTCTCTGATCAAAAAACAACTTGAAAATTATCAAGACGACCTGAACGTGGCTGAAGTTGGGACCGTGACCTATGTTGGGGACGGGATCGCCCGGGCAACCGGCCTTCAAAACGCGATGGCCAGTGAATTACTGGAATTCGCCAACGGCTCATACGGGATGGCCCAAAACCTTGAAAGTGATGATGTCGGAATCATCATCCTCGGGGATTTTGACGACATTCGCGAAGGCGACCAGGTGAAGCGAACCGGTCGGATCATGGACGTGCCGGTCGGTGAGGCGCTGATCGGCCGCGTTGTGAACGCACTGGGGCAACCCGTTGATGGTCAAGGGCCGATCAACACCACAAAGACTCGGCCGATCGAAGTGAAGGCACCAGGCGTCATGCAGCGCCAGTCCGTTACGGAACCGCTGCAAACCGGGCTCAAGGCGATCGATGCCTTGGTGCCGATCGGGCGTGGGCAGCGTGAGCTGATCATCGGCGACCGGAAAACCGGGAAAACGTCGATCGCGATCGACACCATCATCAACCAAAAAGACCAGAACATGATCTGTATCTACGTTGCCATCGGCCAGAAGGACTCCACGGTCCGCACTCAGGTCGAAACGCTGCGCAAGTACGGGGCCATGGACTACACCATCGTCTTGACGGCGGGCCCGTCTGAGCCTGCGCCAATGCTTTACATCGCGCCTTATGCCGGCGCGGCAATGGGTGAGGAATTCATGTACAACGGCAAGCACGTCTTGATCATCTATGATGACCTGACCAAGCAAGCCACCGCGTACCGTGAATTGTCTCTGTTGCTGCGGCGGGCGCCAGGCCGTGAAGCCTACCCTGGGGACGTGTTCTACACGCACTCCCGGTTGCTCGAACGGGCCGCAAAGCTCTCCGACAAACTGGGGGGCGGCTCGATGACGGCGCTACCGGTCATCGAAACCCAAGCGGGGGATATCTCCGCGTACATCCCAACCAACGTGATTTCCATTACGGATGGTCAGATTTTCCTGCAAAGCGACCTGTTCTACTCTGGGACGCGCCCTGCGATCGATGCCGGGCTTTCCGTTTCCCGAGTCGGGGGCGATGCGCAGATCAAGGCGATGAAGAAAGTCGCCGGGACCTTGCGGCTTGACCTCGCCTCCTTCCGTGAACTGGAAGCCTTCACACAGTTCGGTTCTGACTTGGATGCGGCAACGCAAGCGAAGCTGAACCGTGGCCGCCGCACTGTTGAAGTGCTGAAGCAACCCGTTCACAAGCCGTTGCCGGTCGATAAGCAGGTCCTGATCCTGTACGCCCTGACCCACGGGTTCTTGGACGCAGTCGGCATCGACGATATCGCCCGGTTCCAAGACGAGCTGTTCGCGTATGCGGACTCCAACGGGGCTGACCTGTTGAACCAGATCAAGGACACCGGCAAATTGCCAGAGACTGATAAGCTTGATGAACTCGTAAAGGGTTTTGTCGACGGGTTCTCTAGCAGCACCGACAAATAAGGAGGTGCCGCATGGCTGAATCATTAATGGACATCAAGCGCCAGATCGCGTCGACCAAGAAGACGGGGCAGATCACTCAGGCCATGCAGATGGTTTCTGGGGCCAAGTTGAGCCAGATCGAAAAGCGCGCCGGAGCGTACCAAGTGTACGCAACCAAGGTGCGCGAAATCGTCACGCACTTGGCGGCTGCCCAGTTACTTGAAATCGAGCGCCAGCAAACCGAGGCCCTGGCCGGGACGGACGTGTCCGCCGAACGGCTCCAGGTGGCCAACCTGTTGCAGGAGCGCCCGGTCAAGAAGACGGGTTATTTGGTCATTACCAGTGACCGCGGGTTGGTGGGGGCCTACAACTCCACCATCTTGAAGGCCATGATGCAGATGTTTGACGACGACCATAAGCACAAGGAAGACTTTGTGATCATGGCGGTCGGCGGCACCGGCGCGGACTTTTTCAAGAGTCGCGGGATGAACCTGGCTTACGAGTACCGCGGGGTTTCCGATATTCCGACCTTCGATGAAGTGCGGGAGATCGTGCGGACCGCGGTCACGATGTTTGATAACGGTGTATTTGATGAGCTTTACGTGTGCTACAACCACCACGTGAACTCACTGACTTCCGCCTTTCGGGCGGAGAAAATGCTGCCGATCACAGACCTTGATGTCTCTGAGGTGGCGGACACCAATATCGAATACCTGACGGAGCCTGATCCGGATGCCGTGCTTGAAGCCATCTTGCCGCAGTACGCGGAAAGCTTGATCTTCGGGGCCATCATGGACGCTAAGACGGCGGAGCACGCCGCTTCGACCACGGCAATGAAGAGTGCAACTGATAACGCTAACGATCTGATCTCGCGCCTGTCTGTGACCTATAACCGGGCCCGGCAGGCCCAGATCACGACCGAAATCACGGAAATCGTGGGCGGCGCGACGGCACTCGAATAACGACCGCTGCCAGTGATGGCAACGGCGAATCAACAGGGAGGACGATTTCATTGAGTAATTTAGGTAAAATCGTGCAAGTGATCGGCCCTGTTGTCGACGTCGAATTTCCAATCAACGAAAACTTACCTCAGATCAACAACGCCCTGACTGTCGCCAAAGATGACGGCAAGCAGCTGGTGTTGGAAGTCGCACTCGAACTGGGTGACGGCGTGATGCGGACTATCGCGATGGATGGGACCGATGGGTTGGTGCGCGGCATGGCCGTCACCGATACCGGCGGCGCCATCTCCGTGCCGGTCGGCAAAGATACTTTAGGGCGAGTTTTCAACGTGTTGGGCGAGACGATCGACGGCGGTCCAGAATTTGGGCCTGACCACGAACGCGATGGCATCCACAAAGATGCCCCAGCCTTTGAAGACCTGAACACAAGCTCTGAGATCCTGGAAACCGGGATCAAGGTCATCGACCTGCTTGAACCTTACCTGCGTGGGGGGAAAGTTGGGTTGTTCGGGGGTGCCGGGGTCGGCAAAACCGTTTTGATCCAAGAGCTGATTCACAACATCGCTGAAGAGCACGGCGGGATCTCCGTCTTCACCGGGGTCGGCGAACGCACTCGGGAAGGGAACGACCTTTACTTCGAAATGAAGGAAAGCGGCGTTTTGGAGAACACGGCCATGGTCTTTGGGCAGATGAACGAGCCGCCTGGTGCCCGGATGCGCGTTGCCCTGACCGGGTTGACGATCGCGGAATACTTCCGTGATGTGCAGGGCCAAGACGTGCTGCTGTTTATCGATAACATCTTCCGCTTCACGCAAGCGGGGTCCGAAGTGTCCGCCTTGCTGGGCCGCATTCCGTCCGCCGTTGGGTATCAGCCAACGCTGGCGACCGAAATGGGTCAGCTGCAGGAGCGGATCACCTCGACCAAGAAGGGCTCTGTCACGTCGATCCAGGCCATCTATGTGCCTGCCGATGACTACACGGACCCGGCGCCTGCCACAACGTTTGCCCACTTGGATGCCACCACGAACCTGGAACGGCGCCTGACTGAGCAAGGGATCTACCCGGCCGTTGACCCATTGGAGTCATCCTCCAGTGCGTTGACTCCGGATATCGTGGGCGAGGAACACTACAAGGTCGCCACGCGCGTCCAGCAAGTGCTCCAACGCTACAAGGAACTGCAAGACATTATCTCCATCTTAGGGATGGACGAACTGTCTGATGACGAGAAGATCACGGTTGCCCGTGCGCGGCGCATCCAGTTCTTCCTGTCCCAGTCCTTCAACGTGGCCGAACGATTCACTGGCTTGCCAGGGACTTATGTGCCGGTTGAAGAATCCGTTAAGGGCTTCAAGATGATCCTTGATGGGAAAATGGACGGCTACCCTGAAGAAGCCTTCCGGCTGGTCGGCCGCATCGAAGACGTGGTTGAAAAGGCAAAGACGCTGGGTTATGACCCAGCCCAATCTGCCGATGAAGACGACGTGCAAGCGGCGGCAAACTAAGGAGGGGATGCTTCTTGGCTGAACAACCGAAAGTGATGACCGTCAACATTGTGACCCCCAACGGCTTAGTCTATGATCACCACGCGAACCTCGTGGTGGTCAAGACCACCACTGGGGACATGGGCATCATGGCCAACCACGAGCCTGTTGTGGCACCGCTGGTCATCGGTGAGGTGCGTGTGCGCCGCATCGATAACCCCGGTCACGAGGACGTGATCGCCGTCAACGGCGGCTTCATGGAAGTCGCCAACAACATCACCTCGATCGTGGCGGATTCTGCGGAACGTGCCCGTGATATCGACCTGAACCGGGCCCAAGCGGCGCGGCAGCGGGCCGAGCGGCGCATCGAAGAAGCCAAAGCGCACCTTGATACCGATGATCTCCAGCGGGCGCAGGTCGCGCTGCAACGGGCGATCAACCGGATCCACGTCAAGACGGGGAAGTAACGCAAAGAAAGAAGCTGTCAGCTTAGGCTGGCAGCTTCTTTCTTTGCGTGGCTTACACGACCAGCGACAGCGCCAAAACGGCCAGCAGGCCCACCACGGCGATGATGGTTTCAAGCACCGTCCAGGTCGCAAGCGTCTCCTTGACACTCAGGTCGAAGTACTCTTTGAACATCCAAAAGCCCGCGTCGTTGACATGGGAAAAGGCCAGTGAGCCGGCGCCGATGGCAAGAACCATTAGGGCAGGGTTGACGCCACTTTGCGTCATCAACGGGGTGACCAGCCCGGCCGCTGTCAGCGCGGCCACCGTGGCAGAACCCAGCGCGACCCGCAGCACGACCGCGATCAGCCAGCCGAGGATGAGTGGCGAGACGTTGACGTTCAGGAACACGGTTTTGACCGCATCGCCAACGCCTCCGTCGATCAGAACTTGCTTGAAGGCGCCGCCACCCCCGATGACCAAAAGCAGCATGGCGATCGATTTAATGGCTTCCTCAATCGTTGCCATGATCTGCGGGGTCGGCAGGTGACGATGGATCCCCATGCTCCACAGTGCAAACAGCAGCGAGATCAGCATGGCGATGCTCGGCGCCCCGAGAAAGGCGATAACGTTGTCAAGCCCGCTGGGGTTCTTGGGGAGGGTGCCGCCGTGCGCGAGCATGGTGTACAGCGTCGTGATGGCCATCAGAATCACCGGAAACAGTGAGGTCAGCACCGACAGCCCAAAGCTGGGGGTGTCTTTCAGGTTGAACTGCTTCGGGGTGCCCAGAGCGGTCAGGTTGCCAGTGCGGGTGAAGGCTGCGGGACTGGTGCGCTGCGCGATCTTGGTGAACAGCGGTCCGGCGATCAGGACGGTTGGAATAGCGACGATGATGCCGTATAACAGCACCTCACCGGCCGAGGCGTGCAGCGCCTGGGCAATCGCCGTGGGGGCGGGGTGAGGGGGCAGGAAGCCGTGGGTCACGGACAGTGCGGCGGCCATCGGGATCCCCAGGTAGAGGATCGGGACCCCTGCCTCGATCGCGATGGCAAAAATGATCGGCACTAACAGCACGATCCCGACCTCAAAGAACAAGGCGATGCCGATAATGAAGGCCGCCACCACAACGGCCCACTGGAGCCGTTTGCGGCCGAATTTGTCGATCAGGGTGTGGGCGATGCGATACGCCCCGCCGGCATCGGCGACCAGCCGCCCGAGCATGGCGCCGAAGCCGAAGACCAGCGCCAGCTCACCGAGCTGGCCGCCGATCCCGTTTTGAATGCTGGTCGCGATCTGAGCCGCCGGCATGCCAAGGCCCAGCGCCACCGCGACTGCCGTGATGATCAGTGAGACGTACGTGTTCAACTTGAAGCGAATGATCAACAGAAGCAGGAAAATAATCCCTGCGAATAAAACCAGTAAGGCCATTAGTCTCCCTCCATCGGTTGTGTGCGTTGAAATTCTGCCAGGGCTTGGTACTCGCCTGCCATCTCGCGCCCTAACCGAATCCAAATCGGCAGCAGCGTGCGGTAGGTGGGGAAGGTGCTGGTGTCCGGGTGATGCACGTGGGTGGTGCCGACCATCGCCCCGACGGCGTCCAGCGAATCGACGAGGCCCAGCGCCTTCATGCCGACCACCGCGGCCCCCAGTGCGGAGCTTTCGAAGCTGGCGGGGATGGTCACGTCCTGTTCAAAAATATCCGCGAGCATCTGCCGCCACAGGTCGCTGCGCGCAAAGCCGCCCGTGGCCTGGATCGCTGTGGGCCGGCCCGTCAAGCCCTCGATCATGAGCATCACCGCGTACAGGTTGAAGACGATCCCCTCAAGCGCCGCCCGCAGCATGTGTGCCCGGGTGTGTTGGCGGGTGAGGCCAAAGAAGCTCCCACGGGCGGCCGCATTCCACAGTGGGGCGCGCTCACCGCCCAGGTAGGGGTGAAACAGCAGGCCGTTAGCGCCGGCAGGGACGGTGGCTGCGATCTCAGTGAGCAGGCTGTACGGGTCCAAGTGCAGCTGATCGGCCGTCAGCTTTTCTGGCGCAAAAAGCTGGTCACGCACCCACCGAAAGACGATGCCACCGTTGTTGACGGGGCCGCCAACCACCCAACGGTGCGGCGCTAAATAGTACGTAAACAACTTGCCATTGGGATCCACCACGGGGTGGTCGACCACGACCCGCACCGCGCCGGACGTGCCGATCGTGACGGCTAAGACCCCCGGCGCCAGCGCGTTCACCCCGAGATTGGACAGTGTCCCGTCACTTGCGCCGATGATGAACGGGGTGTCGATCGGCACCCCAGTCACCGTGGCGTAAGCGGGGTTCAGCCCGCGCAGCTGGTAATCGGTGTCAACGAGCTGCGGCAGTTGGGCCGCCTGCACACCGGCGAGCTGCAGGGCCTGTGGATCCCACGTCATCGTGTGCAGGTTGAACAGGCCGGTTGCGTTGGCCAGTGAGTAGTCCTGCACGTACTGACCGAACAGGCGAAAGAGGATGTAGTCCTTGATGCCCACGATGTGTTTGGCTCGCGCCACCAAGGCGGGATCGGTCGCTGATAGCCACATCAGCTTGACCAATGGTGACATCGGGTGGATCGGAACGCCGGTGCGCTGGACCAGCTCAAGCGCATCTGGTCGGGCTTTGAGCTGGTCGGCAAAGGCGGCCGCGCGGTTGTCTGCCCAGGTGATGACGCGCGTCAGGGGCTGGTCGGCCGCATCAAGCAAGATGACGCTGTGCATTGCGGCGGATAACCCGACCCCGGCCAGCTCATCGGGCCGAATGTGGCCCTTGCGCATGACGGTGGTCAGGCCACTGATGACGGCCTGAAAAATCTCCTCCGGGTCTTCCTCGGCGGCATCGGGCACGTCTTGATACAAAGGGTACAAAACAGTTGCGCTGGCCACATTTTGGCCGGCAGCGTCAAACAAGACGGTTTTCGTGCTGGTGGTGCCTAAATCGATTCCGATCATGTAGGACATGGTTGACCTCCATTCTGTTACGGCGAAGAACTGAGATAGCCCGAGTGTAACCGCTGTCATAGACTTTGCCCAACGATTCGACTCGAAACTCTGAATATTTTGCCAAGTTCGGCAGTTGCGCGTGCAATCGCGCGGTGAATTCGCTATCCTTGGAGGGACTAAGCAAAGGAGACGACCCTATGTACACCAATCTCGGTTTGACGGCGCTGCTGACGCTGCTGTCGCATGTGCTGTTTATCGGCGTCAGCTTTCACCTGCTTAAGGCGCTCCGCTTTGAACAACTCTTGCGGCCGAACCACGTCGCACAGAGTCGCATGCTCATGCTGTTTTTGGCGATTGCCTTGGGGTATCTGGTCAGCGAGTTCTTCCTGTCGTTTTTGACGGCCTCGGGGAACCTGCGCTATTTGCTGTAAGCACGCGTGACGTTGTATGGTATAATGTATCGTTAGTAATCATTTTGAGGAGAGAAAATCAACCATGGCAAAAGACATTGGGATCGATTTAGGGACGGCCAACGTCCTGATCAACGTGAAGGGCAAAGGCATCGTGCTGAACGAGCCGTCCGTCGTTGCAATCGATACGCACACTGGCAAAGTGCTGGCGGTCGGCACAGAGGCGTACAAGATGGTTGGCCGCACGCCCGGTAACATCAAGTCCATTCGCCCCCTCAAAGACGGCGTCATTGCCGACTTTGACATCACAGAGGCGATGCTTGAGTACTTCATCAACAAGCTGAACGTCAAGGGCTTCATGTCCAAGCCGAACATCCTGATTTGCGCGCCCACGAACATCACCTCGATCGAGCAAAAGGCGATTATCCAGGCGGCAGAAAAGTCTGGCGGCAAGCGTGTCTACCTCGAATTCGAACCCAAAGTCGCAGCCGTTGGGGCGGGGTTGGATATCTTCCAGCCTCAGGGCAACATGGTGATCGATATCGGTGGTGGGACCTCCGATGTCGCCGTGCTGTCGATGGGTGAGATCGTCACCAGTCGTAGCCTGCGTCTGGCGGGTGACAAGATGGACGCGGCCATTGCAGCGTACGTCAAGAACAAGCACAAGCTGCTGATCGGTGAACACACGGCGGAGCAGCTGAAGATCCAGATCGGTGCGGTGTATGAGGCAGACCCTGCCTCCAGTATGGAAGTGCGTGGGCGCGACATCGCCACCGGCCTGCCGCGCGAGGTTGAGGTAACGGCCACCGAGGTTGAAGAGGCCCTGCACGAAACCATGATGCAGATCGTCAGCGCGGCCAAGGACGTGTTGGAAAAAACGCCACCGGAGCTGTCCGCGGATATCATTGATCGCGGCGTGATGCTGACCGGTGGGGGGGCACTCTTGAAGGGTGTCAACCACCTCTTTGCCGCCGAACTCAAGGTGCCGGTGCTTTTGGCGGACGACCCACTGGACGCGGTTGCGCTCGGGACCGGGGTCTTGCTGGACAACATCGCCCACCACAAGCAGTACTAAGCGTGATAAGAACGGGGGACTTTTGTGAGCACAGCGTATGCAAAACGGGTGATGAAGCACCTCTTGGTCGGGTTGCTGCTGATTCTGGTGGCGCTGATCGGCGGTAGCATGATCGGCTATGCAATCGGTGGGGGCAACCCCTGGCGTGTGTTTGCGCCAAGCACTTGGACCCACATTTTCGATTTCCTGAGTTGAGGTGAGTGAATGCGGCGTATTTTAGTGGGGGTCGTCTGGGTCTATCAGCGCTTCATCTCGCCGCTTTTGCCGCCGAGTTGTCGCTACTACCCGACCTGCTCGACCTACATGATCCAGGCGTTGACGAAGCATGGGGCCATCAAGGGGACCGTGATGGGAATAGCGCGCATCTTGCGGTGCAATCCGTTTGTGCGCGGTGGGCTTGATCCGGTACCCGACTTCTTCACGGTGCGGCGCAACCCACACCCCGAGAAGAACATGGCCGATGCCGCGGTTGGCGATTATCACCGCCACGGGTCTCACGATTAAAGGAGTTATTATGGGAAAAGAACAAAAAATCACCGTGCAACAGGAAGAAGTGACCCGCAACGGACACACCGTTTCCGTTTTGACGGTGAACAAAAACGAAATCGGCTTCGTTGAAACCGAAGAGAAGCGCTTCTTGGCCTACCTGGCCGGCTCCAGCAACGCGAACCGCTTCAAGACCATGGACGATGCGGTCAGTTTCCTGATTTCGGAGTACCACCTTCACCACAGTTAAGAATTCGCTGTGTTTGCCGCGCCGGGTTGTCCTTCGGCGCGGTTTTTGGTGTAATGGACAAGAGCTCGCGCGGGGCAGTTAGCCTCGTGGTGAGGCAAAAGGAGTGTTTGCGATTGGCACGTGCTGTCACGAATGAGAAAAAAGGCGATCGCATCGACTACGGGATCATCATGTCGGTGATGCTACTGGCGCTGTTTGGGATGGCTGCCATCTACATGGCCGTCACCGCAGATGCCTCGGCGACCCCGATGCGCGCCATGTTAATGCAGCTGCTGTGGTATGCCATCGGCGGGGTGGGCATCTTTTTCGTCATGCAGTTTGACGCGGAGCAGCTGTGGCGCGTGGCGCCGCTGCTGTTTGGCCTCGGCATCTTCCTGCTGATTGCGGTCTTGTTCCTGTACGACCGCAACGTTGCCGCCAGCACGGGCGCCCGCAGTTGGTTCAAGTTTGGCCCGGTGACCTTCCAGCCGTCCGAGGTGATGAAGCCGGCCTACATCCTGATGCTGGCCCGCGTGGTCACGAACCACAACGTGCGCTTTAAGCACACCTGGGGCAATGACTGGCGGCTGATCGGTGAGATGATCCTGTGGACCATTCCCGTGCTGGTGCTGATGATTTTGCAAAAAGACTTCGGGACCTCGCTGGTATTTGCCGCGATTTTTGCGGGGGTCGTGCTGGTGTCCGGTATCACTTGGAAAATCATTCTGCCCATCGGGTTGGTTGCCGGGGGCATTGGCACCGGCACCATTCTGCTGGTGACGCAGGACTGGGGCCGCAAGATCCTGGCGAACGTCGGGTTTCAGGAGTACCAGTTCAAGCGCATCGATGCTTGGCTGGACCCCAGCGCCTCGACCTCGAACTCGTCGTATCAATTGTGGCAGTCGATGAAGGCCATCGGCTCAGGGATGATGACCGGCCGCGGGTTCAATAACCTGAAGGTGACCGTGCCGGTGCGCGAGTCGGACATGGCGTTTTCGGCGATCGGGGAGGCCTTCGGGTTCATCGGCTGCGCGGTTTTGATCCTGCTGTACTTCCTGCTGATTTATCAGATGATCCGCGTGACGTTTGACACGAAAAACGAGTTCTACGCGTACATCGCGACTGGGGTCATCATGATGATCCTCTTCCACGTGTTCGAAAACATCGGGATGAACATCGGCCTCTTGCCGCTGACAGGGATCCCGTTGCCGTTCGTGTCGCAAGGGGGCTCGTTCTTGCTGGCCAATATGCTGTCGGTGGGGATGGTGCTTTCCATGCGCTATCACCACCAGAGCTACATGTTTTCGCGCGAAGGCGAAGGCTTTGAGGCATAAGTGAATCAGGCGTAAAAAGGCGGCCGACCTGGCCGCCTTTTGTGTCCAGCGCGAAGTGGCGCAGCGATGAGCGGAGGATTCTACGCCGTGCAGGTTGTCACACACGGGTTCGCATCACCTGTTCACGACTAGCCTGACGCTTGGGCCCTGGCCTCGTCGTGAGTGCCAGGCTGATTGTGAGGACATCCGCATACGCGATGAGGGGCCATTGTTTCGGCGCGGTGGTTTGGGTATGATGGAGAAAAGCAAAAAGAGGCAGAAAATTGAAACTTATTTTAGCAATGGCGGGACTGCTCCTCGCCCTCTGGCTCGTTCCCGCTCGCCCCGTGGCGGCGGCAACCCCGGTTTCTGCGGCGGATATCGCCTACACGGTCGCGCAGATGTCGCTGGATGAGCAGCTGGGTCAACTGTTCATCAGCCGGACGCCAGCGACCCCGGCCGCGGTTGAGGCAGCCGTCCGTCAGTACCATGTGGGCGGGCTGATTCTGTTTGCCCCAGACCTGTCTGGTGAGACGGCGGCGCAAACTGCGGCCAAGGTGGCCGGCTGGCAGGCGCAGGCCAAAGTCCCGTTGCTGATTGCGACGGATCAGGAAGGGGGCACCGTCTCCCGCCTGAACAGTAGCCTGACCTACGCGAATCAGAACTATCCAGAGCCGGCACAGGCGGGTGGGCTGACCGCCGCGATCGCAACGGCACAGGCGCAGGCCCAAGCGCTGCGGACGCTGGGCGTGAACTGGAACTTTGCCCCGGTTGCGGATGTGACGACCGATCCAACCAGTTTCATCGCGGCGCGCGGCTATAGTGCGTCCTACGCGACAACAGCGGAGTATATTCGCCAAGTCGTGCCGGCCATTCAGGCAACTGGTGTGGCGGCAACGCTGAAACATTTTCCGGGTTACGGTGCGGCGGGGGACACGCATACCGGATTTGCCACCCTGCAGAAGCCACTGGCGGCGCTTGAGGCAGAGGATCTGGTCCCGTTCAAGGCCGGGATCGCGGCAGGGGTGGACGCCGTGATGGTGACCCACATCGTCATGGCGGCACTGGATGCGGACCATCCCGCTTCTTTTTCGCACGCAGTGGTGACGACGTTGCTGCGTGACCAGCTCGGCTATTCAGGCGTGATCGTGACGGATGGCTTGGACATGGGGGCTATCACGCAGTATGCGCAGGCCCACGGGCAGGCAACGCCGGATCTGACCGCACTTCTTGCGGGGAATGACGCCATCATGGCAGACGACTATGCCGTGGCGCTCCCGTTGTTGAAGCAGGCCGTTGCTGACGGCACACTGCCGCGGCAAACCGTCACCACGGCGGTGAATCGGGTGCTGACACTAAAGCAGCAGTTAGGGCTGTTGACGCCTGCCGTGGTGCCGCCGGTTGCCTTGACCGTCTCTGTGACGCCGTTGGGCGAGCAGCGGGTCACGCTTGCGGGTCACGTGAGCGGCGGGGGCCAAGCGGGGCAGCCTGTCACGGTTCAGCGCGGCGCGCAAACGCTGGCCACCGGGGCGCTTGATGCCACCGGGGCCTTCAAGCTGGTGGTGTCACGGGCAACGCAAGCCCAGGACGCGACGGTCACCGTGGCCTCACCCCTTGCCGCGGTGCCGGCTGGGGCGCTGACGGACACGGTGACGCTACCGGCGAAGGCCGTGGGCCATCGTTCCACACCCACCCAATCCAGATCCGTCTCGGTGCGGCGCGCCGGCGTCCGGCGGTACTGGTGGGCGGGCCTGGGCGCATTGACCGTCACGATTCTGGGCGGGGTTTGGTGGCTTCATCGAAAAATGTGAACATTTCTCATGTTTTTCTCACTTCAAGGGTTGACACGGCCTTTGGAACTCGGTATTATCATAGACAATTCAGTAACCAAACGAACGATGTGAGAGAGTAATGCCTGTGGGACTGTCCAGAAAACCCGAGATGCTGAGAGCGGGGTAGTGAACAGGCGTGAAGATGGCTCACGGATCGGTGCACCGAACAAGCTTGCTTGTAAGGCTGCAATGGCTGGCATCCATTATCTTGCACGCGGGTTGAATACGACCCGTTAGTGAGGGCGGGAACCCGGGATTCCCGCTGAATTAGAATGGTACCGCGGTTAATCCGCTTCTAACTTTTGTTAGGAGCGGATTTTTGTTTGGGATAATATTTAGGGGGAAACCAACATGAAACTGTGGAAAAAATTACTGCTCACCGCCGCGTTAGTGTTACCTGTCATTGGCCTGACCGCATGCGGCCAGGGCAACGCGGAAAAAACCGTCAAGGTCGGCATCATGAGTAACGACAAGGAAATCTGGGAGGATATCCAAAGCCGCCTTAAAAAGGACGACATCAACATCAAACTGGTCGAGTTCACCGACTACAACACACCGAACCAGGCCTTGCAAGACGGGGACGTGGATCTGAACTCCTTCCAGCACCATGTCTTCTTGGATACTTGGAACAAGAAACACAACACTAAAATTGTGGATCTGGGGGACACCTACATCGCCCCGATTCGCGCCTACTCGAACGACCTGAAGTCGCTCAAGGACCTCAAGACGGGCGACACGGTGGCACTGCCAAACGATGCTGCGAATGAACCGCGCGCCCTGGGCGTTTTGGTTGATGCCGGGCTGATCAAGCTCAACGACTCCAAGACCCCGACCGTGCGGGACATCACCGAGAACACGCTGAACCTCAAGTTCAGCGAACTGGACCCAGCGCAGACGGCGCGCAGCCTGAAGGACGTGGCCGTTGCCATCGTCAACAACGACATTGCCGCTGCCGCTAAGCTGAACCCGGCCGATTCAATCGCCGTTGAGAAGATCAACAAGACATCCGAACCGTACGTCAACTTCATCGCCGCCCGGACCGCTAAGGACAAGGACAACAAGACGTACCAGAAGATCGTCGAGGCTTACCAAACCGACCAAACCGCTAAGTTGCTCAAGAAATACTACAAGGGCTCGGCAGAACCGGCCTGGAAATAACACACATCAGGGGGATCACACAATGAAATTATGGAAAAAGGTTGCCGTATCACTTGCACTCGTATTACCATTGGTAGGCTTGGCTGCCTGCGGGGACAAGGCCGCAGATAGTCAAACCGTCAAAGTCGGCATCATGAGCAACGATAAGGAAATCTGGCAGGATATCCAAAAGCGCCTCAAGAAGCAGGACATCACGCTGAAGCTCGTTGAGTTCACCGATTACAACACGCCGAACCAGGCGCTCGTGGACGGGGATGTGGATCTGAACTCCTTCCAACATCACGACTTCTTGGATAACTGGAACAAGAAGCACAACACGAAGCTGGCCGCGATCGGCAACACTTACATCGGCCCGATCCGCGCGTACTCCGATAACATCAAGTCACTTCAGGACCTCAAGTCAGGGGATGAGGTCTCGGTGCCAAACGATGCGACCAACGAGGGCCGTGCGCTGGCGCTTTTGCAACAGCAGGGGCTGATCAAGGTCAAAGATGTGGCGACGCCAACCGTGCGTGACATCACCGAGAACAAGTTGAACCTGAAGTTCACCGAGCTGGATGCTGCTCAGACCGCGCGCAGCTTGAAGGACGTGGCCGCGGCCATCGTGAACAACGACATCGCAGCCGCAGCTAAGCTTGATCCGAAGGACGCCATCGCGGTGGAAAAGATCTCCAAGTCCTCCCACCCGTGGATTAACATCATCGTGGCCAAGTCTGCTAAGGACAAGACCAACAAGCTTTACCAAAAGGTGGTCAAGGCGTACCAAACCGACCAGACGGCGGCACTGCTGAAGAAGTACTACAAGGGCTCAACCGTGCCCGCTTGGGACACACAAGACTAATCAATCGAAACGAGGTAAATCATGGCAAACGATGCAATTATTACGCTTGACCAGATCGACGTTGAATTCAAAGAAAAAACGCGTAGCGTCCACGCGGTTGACCACGTGGATCTGACCGTTGAACGCGGCGATATCTACGGGATCGTAGGGTACTCTGGCGCTGGCAAGTCCACCCTAGTGCGGGTGATCAACCTACTGCAGCGGCCAACCGCCGGCACGGTCACCGTGCTGGGCCAAGACATGCTCGCACTGGACGCGCGCCAGTTGCGCGCCAAGCGTAAGCGCATCGGGATGATTTTCCAGCACTTCAATCTGATGAACTCGCGCACCATTGCGGAAAACGTGGCATTCCCGCTCAAGGGCCACACGCCTGCGGCCAAGATCAAGGCCAAGGTCGACGAGCTGCTGGAGCTGGTGGGGCTGGCCGACCGCGCCAGCGCGTACCCGGCTGAGCTGTCTGGGGGCCAAAAACAGCGGGTCGGGATCGCGCGCGCACTGGCATCAGATCCTGAGATCCTAATTTCCGATGAAGCCACCAGCGCGCTGGACCCCAAAACTACCAGCGCGATCTTGGACCTGCTCAAGTCGCTGAACGAGCGGCTGGGGCTAACCATTGTGCTGATCACGCACGAAATGGAAGCCGTCAAGCAGATCTGCAACAAGGTGGCGGTGATGGACGAAGGGCGCATCATCGAGCGCGGCTCGCTACTGAACATTTTTGCCAAACCTGAGCAGCAGCTGACCAAGGACTTTATCGACACGACGCTGCAGCTGGACGCGGCCTTGGCCGCTGTGCGCAAGCAGCCGGCGGTTCAGGCGCTCAAGGCGCCGGATCAATTGGTACGCCTGACCTACGTCGGGGCGTCCACCGACCAGCCACTGGTCGCCACGCTGTACAAGGAATTCAGCGTCACAGCCAACATCCTGTTTGGGGATATCCAGATTCTGCAGGGGACCCCGTTTGGCAACCTGATCGTGGTGCTCAGCGGCACGCAAGCTGACCTCGACCGCACGTTCGCCTACCTGAAAGCTAACGACGTCACCGTTCAAGCCTTAAATGAGCAGGAGGAAGCCTAATGTCAGTCATCGAAAAAATCTTCCCGAACGTGGTGCCGATCTGGAGCGGGGACAACGGGGTCGTGCAGGCCATCGAACAGACCCTGTACATGACGCTGTGGACCGCGCTGGCGGCAGGAATCTTGGGTCTGCTGCTTGGCATTCTGCTGATCCTCACCGATGAGGACGGGCTGCTTGCCAACCGGCCGTTCTACTTCATCCTAGATAAAGTTGTGAACGTGCTACGCGCTATTCCGTTCATCGTGCTGCTTGCGGTGATGAATCCGGTCACCCGGGCCATTGTCGGCACCGGCATCGGGCCAACGGCGGCCCTTGTGCCCCTGATCGTGGGCACCGCGCCGTTCTTTGCGCGCCAGGTGCAAAACGCGCTTTTGACCGTGGACCCTGGCGTGATCGAAGCCGCCGAGGCCATGGGGCTGTCACCGCTGGGCATCATCTTCCGCGTGTACCTGCGTGAAGGCCTGTCCGAGCTCGTGCGCGTCGGTGTGCTGACCATCATCTCCGTTGTTGGGCTGACAGCCATGGCTGGGGCAGTCGGCGGCGGTGGCCTGGGGAACCTCGCCATCGCGATCGGCTACCAGCGTTACCAAAACGACGTGATCTGGGTCGCCCTGATCTTCATTCTCGTCATCGTCTTTCTGGTCCAGTTCGTTGGCGACATCATCGCCCGCAAGCTGCACCACTAACAATCCGAATTACCGCGAAACGACCCCGCAATGGGTCGTTTTTTTTGACCAGAGCAAAGGGGCGCGGTTATAAGGCTTAGACTGCACCAATAATTGCCACGTCGCGCGACAAAGCACGGAAAGAAGGAAGCGAGGCCGAAAGTCGCGGTTCGAAGACCTACCGTTATGGCGTCACGTGCGGTGCTGGACGCAAAAACGCCACCCGGTTAGCGGGTGGCGTTGCGTGCAAACTGATTAGTGGTGGCGCTGTTTGCCGGCATTGCGGCCCTTGCCGTTGCGCTCTGGGCGGCTGGCAGGGTCGATGGTGGTTTCGGTCACGTTAGCGGCCGCGATCGGGGCGTTGTTGGTGAAGGTGTTCTCATCCACGACGATGACCGGTGGGTTCTCTGCCAGTTCGGCATCCATCCGCTTGCGGATGGCCGGAGTGATCATGTAGGTGACGATGATCTGTTGAATCAGGATGATGATCCCCCCAGCAAGGAAGTAAAGGCCCAAGCCAGCGTTGTACATCATACAGAAGAAGAAGGTCATCAGCGGGCTCAAGAAGGCGCTGGTTTGCATCTGCTTGCGCTGCTCAGGTGGGTACATCTGAAGCATGATGTAGCTTTGCGCCAAATAGAGGAGCGTGGCGATGATCGTGATGATCATGCTCGATTGGCCCAAGGCGATCCCAAAGAAGCGGCTGGAGGAAATCTCCGGGGAATAGGCGACTGCCTGGTACAAGCCGGAGAAGATCGGCAGTTGAATCAGAAGCGTCATGCACCCCATCGAGGGGATCATGCTGGTACCATTTTTCTTGTAGACGTCTTGCATCAGTGCGTTGAGACGCATCTGCTCCTCTTGCGAGCTGACCTTTTTCATTTGCTTTTGGATCAGGTCGACTTGCGGCTTGAGGATCTTCATCTTCTCTTGCGACTCGGTCATGTTCTTTTGTTGCCGCAGCATCAGCGGTAACAGGATCAGGCGCACGGCCAGGGTGATAATGATGATGGCGATCCCGTAGCCGTTGGCGGTGCCGACAAGCTGCGCCAACCATTCCATCAGGTGCTGGAGCGGCTTACCGATCAGGTTATAAAAAGTACCAAAAAAGCCGGTGGGGGCTTTGAGAGTGGCGTGTTTGGCCGTGTTACCACAGGCGGCCAGCAAAACGGTCAGGCTCCCCAGCCCCCCTAAGACGAGCCATTGTTTTAATTTACGCATGTTGTCTTTCCCTTCATCTCATACTGCACACCATTCTACTTGAAGGGGCGGCGGCTTTCAACCCGCCACAGGCTGAAATCACTGGGTGTCACTTCACCTACCGGACTAAGAAGCGGCTGTAGGCCGGGACGGGGTCCAGCACCCGTTCCGTGTAGTGGGTGACGTGGCCGCTAGGGCTTGGGCTGGCCTTGACGGCTGCGGTGAATTTGGCCATGGCCTCGGGCTCACCGACCGCTTCAATGGTGACCGATCCGTCAGCCTCGTTTTGGGCCATCCCGACAATGTGGAGTTGCTGTGCCACCATCAACGTCATCCAGCGAAAGCCCACGCCCTGCACGCGACCCTCGACCCGAATTGCTTTTGCGATTTTTGTCATCGTCTCGCCTCCGTTTTCTTCTCCTATTTTAGCATATTCACCGGCGGCCTATGATAGACTGACAAGGAAGCATACGCTTAAGGAGGCAACTATGGAATACATCGCATCACCGAAGAACGAGCACATTAAGGCGGCTAAGAAACTGACGAACAAGAAGTACCAAAAGCAGGGGCAAGCCTACTTACTGGAGGGCTGGCACCTGGTGGAAGAGGCGCTCAAGGCGGGTGTGACGCCCAAGCGGCTCTACGCAACGGACAAGTACCTGAACGAGCGGCTGCTCAAGCCGTTTTATGACATTACCACCGAAATCTCACCGGAGGTGGCCAATCACTTGGCCGAGACGCCGACCCCTCAAGGCATTTTTGCCGTGATGCCGCGTGTGCCCGGCGCGCTCAGCAAAACGCTGAGCGGTCAGTTCCTGCTGCTGGATGGCATTCAGGACCCCGGCAACGTGGGGACGCTGGTGCGCACTGCGGACGCAGCCGGGATCGGCACGGTAGTCTTTGGTAACGGTACCGCCGATGCGTTCAACCCGAAAGTGCTACGCGCCATGCAGGGGAGTCAGTTCCACGTCAACCTGGTGACCGCGCCACTGCCGGCGCTGGTGGACCAGTTGAAGGCGGCCGGCGTGCCGGTGTATGGGACAGAGCTCAACGTGAACGCCTTGCCTTACACCGAGGTGGCACCGAGCGCCCAATTTGGACTGATTGTCGGGAATGAAGGTAATGGCATGGACGCGGGCTTGCTACGGCAAACCGACACCAACCTATACATTCCCATCAAGGGCCGGGCAGAATCGCTGAACGTTGCGATCGCGGCCGCAGTGGTCCTGTTCCACTTGACCGCCTAGCGGGTTAAGAATCGCTTAATCCCCGCCTTTTAACGGGGGAACCTGTTATACTATAGGTGTGTTGAACGATTTTTGGTAAAAAGGGGATATTCAATGAGCGACAAGCTTGATTGGACCAACGACACCGAGTATCTGGCGCTTGTCCAGGATCTGTTAGATCAGCCGGCGGTTCAGCGGCTGGCGGACTACACGCAGCACCACTACTCGAATCGGTTGGACCACTGCATCAGCGTCTCTTACCGCAGTTACTTACTCGGTAAGCGCTGGCATCTGAATGTCCGCGCGCTAGCTCGAGCGGGCCTGCTTCACGATCTGTTCTACTACGACTGGCGGACGACGAAGTTTGACCTTGGCACGCATGCCTATGTCCACCCCCGCATTGCCTTGCGCAACGCGGAGAAGTTGACTGATCTGACACCGATGGAAAAAGACATCATCATCAAGCACATGTGGGGGGCCACCCTCGGTGTGCCGCGCTACCGCGAGAGCCTGGTGGTGTCGTTAGTCGATGATTACGCGGCGGTCGATGAGGTGGTCGTCCCTTGGCTACACAAGGTGCGTCACCCGTTCAAATATAGTGTGAACTGATTAGAAGCCGATCAGGCGGGGTGAAAGGGGAACCTTTCACTCCGTTTTTGCGTTCGATGCTTGTAAATTCTGAGGGTTGCGTTATACTTATGCTATCTAAATGTAAGTGACGTTAACATGAGGTGAAAAGAAGATGGCTGAAAGTATTGCGACCGCGACGGAAGACTGTACGAAAATGACGCTTTGTCCCAAGTTCACGAAAACTTTCTCGATTTTGGGGAAGAAGTGGAACGGGATGATTCTTGAGGTGCTGTTGAACCATGGCCCATCCCGGTTCAAGGACATTGCGGGGATCGTGGCGAAGTGCTCCGACCGCGTCTTGGTTGAGCGGCTCAAAGAACTTGAAAGCGAAGGCCTGGTCGATCGCCTGACGCACGAAGGCTCTTCTCTGATCGAGTATGCACTGACCGCGAAAGGCGCGGCGTTGCAGCCCGTCATGGCCGCTGCGCACACGTGGGGCGACAGCTGGCTCACCGATGTGGAGTGCGGGGAATAGTCGCCGCGGACTTCAGGGCTGGCGGCGGCATTACCCGCCGCACCTTGCGCGGTCCGGGGGCCTGTGCTAGACTGAATGCGATAGATTGATGACGTAAATACGATGACGGAAGCTCAGGCGGGCGACCTTGTGAGGGAGTGGCATCCATGGACTGGAAGGTGCCTCAAGGTCAAGCGCATGTTTTCACTTCCCGAGTAGACTTCTGAAAGGAAGCTCCGGCCCTGCCGTTATGATGTTGAGTGCACCCGCAGTGGGTGAACAAGGGTGGTACCGCGATGCGACGCTTCGTCCCTTTTTAGGGCGAAGCGTTTTTGTGTGCCCGGAGACGTGACCATGACAAGAAAAGGAGAAACAGCATGGATCTGAAGACCAAGTTGGAGCAATTGTTCGAAGAGAACCACCAGCAGATCAGCCAAACCGGCGACCTGGATGAGCTGAACCAGATCCGCGTGAACCTGTTGGGCAAAAAAGGCCCGATCACCGAGGTTTTGCGCGGCATGAAGGACCTGAGCAACGAGGAGCGTCCCAAGGTGGGCGCCTTTGCCAACAAGATCAAGGCGGATCTACAGGACGCTATTGCGGCACGCAAGGCGGCCTTGGAGCAGGCCGAAATTCAGCAGAAGCTCGCGCAGGAAACCATTGACGTGACGCTGCCTGGCGATCAGGTCGTGCAGGGGACCCCGCACATTTTGGCCCAGATCATGGACGACGTTGAGGAATACTTCATCGGTCAGGGCTACCAAGTGGTTGACGGGCCGGAAGTGGAGGAAGACCACTACAACTTCGAGATGCTGAACATTCCCAAGGACCACCCGGCGCGCGATATGCAAGACACCTTCTACATCGATTCGCAGCTCTTGATGCGCTCTCAAACCAGCCCGGTGCAGGCGCGCACGATGGAGATCCATGACTTCAGCCAGGGCCCGCTGAAGATGATCAGCCCCGGGCGCGTGTACCGGCGCGACACCGATGATGCGACCCACAGTCACCAGTTCCACCAGATCGAAGGGCTCGTCATCGACAAGCACATCACCATGGCCGACCTGAAGGGGACGCTGTTGGCCCTGGCGCAGCACGTCTTTGGCGCGGACCGGCAAATTCGGCTCCGGCCAAGCTTTTTCCCGTTCACGGAGCCGTCCGTCGAAGTCGACGTGTCGTGCTTCCGATGCAACGGTAAGGGCTGCGCTATCTGCAAGTACTCCGGCTGGATCGAAGTGCTCGGTGCCGGCATGGTGCACCCGAACGTCCTGAACGCGGCCGGCGTGGATGCCGATGTCTACGGGGGCTTTGCCTTTGGCCTTGGCCCGGACCGCTTTGCGATGCTCAAGTACGGGATCGACGACATCCGCAGCTTCTATCAGGGCGATGTCCGCTTCTTGTCCCAGTTCCAACAGGAGGGTTAACTCATGGACGTTTCGTATGCATGGCTCAAAGAATTGGTGGACGTGCCAGCCACCCCAGAAGAACTGATGGACAAGGTGTCGCGGACGGGGATCGAAGTTGACAGCGTGCGCTACCCGGACGACCAGAAAATGAAAAAAGTCGTGGTCGGCAAGGTCGTTGAACTGACCGAGCACCCGGACTCTGACCACCTGCACATTGCGCAGGTGGATGTCGGCGAAGAGACGCTACGGCAAATCGTCTGTGGCGCCCCGAACATCGCCGTCGGCCAAACCGTGGTGGTCGCACTGCCAGGGGCGCGCATTGGCGGCAACGAGAAGATCAAGAAGGGCAAGATGCGCGGGGTCGAAAGCCTCGGCATGATCTGTGCCTTGCAGGAGCTCGGGTTCAGCGATTCCGTCGCGCCCAAAGCCTTCGATGATGGCATCTACGTCTTTGACGAACCCCTGACTCCTGGGAGCGACGCGCTTGAAGCACTGGGGATGCATGATGCGATCCTCGATTTTGAGATCACGCCGAACCGCGCGGACGCCCTGGGCATGCGCGGCGTCGCTTGGGAAGTCGGGGCCACCTACAATACGGTGCCGCACTTCAACGACCAGCCGGTGCAAGAAACCGGTAAGCCGGTGAGCGACTACCTGAGCGCCACGGTCACCGACACAGCCGATGCCCCGGCCTATCAGCTGCGGGTGGTGGCGGATGTCACGGTGAAGGACAGCCCGCTGTGGCTGCAGCGGCGCCTGTGGAACGCTGGCATTCGCCCGATCAACAACATCGTGGACGTGACCAACCTGATCATGCTCGGCTATGGCCAGCCGCTGCACGCGTTTGACTATCAGAAGCTGCCGAGCCAGCAGATCCTGGTGAGGCGCGCCACGGCTGGTGAGGCGCTGACCACGCTCGATGGTAACGACCACACGCTTGACCCCGAAGACATTGTGATCACCGATGGTCAAAAGCCGATCGCGTTGGCTGGGGTGATGGGCGGGCTCGACTCCGAAATCACCGCCAGCACCACCACTGTTGTGCTGGAGGCCGCCAAGTTTGCCCCGGTCAGTGTGCGCAAGACGGCCCTGCGCTACAACCTGCGCTCTCAGGCCTCGGCTCGGTTTGAAAAGGGCATCGATGTGGGCGCCATCAACGCGGCGCTGGATGAAGCGGCCCGCCTGATTGCCGCGCTTGGCGAAGGGACCGTGGCCACCGGCACCGTTTCGGCCAGCGCCATTGATGCGGCCCCGACCAACGTGGACATTTCCCTGTCGCGGATCAACCACGTGCTGGGCACCGACCTAAGCGTTGACACTGTGACCACCATTTTCAAGCGCCTTGGCTTTGGTGTGACGGCTGCAGACGGGCTACTGGCCGTTTCCGTGCCGACACGGCGCTGGGACATCAGCATCGAGGCCGATCTGATCGAAGAGGTTGCGCGCATTTACGGCTACGACAACTTGCCGAGCACGCTGCCGACGACCACGATGACCATCGGTGAGTTCACGCCGAAGCAGGCGCGCCTGCGCCGGACGCGCAAGCTGCTGGAAGGCCTTGGCCTGACCCAGATCATCAGCTACGGCCTGACCAGTGACGCCAAGGCGGCGCGCTTCACGCTGGCCCCGGCTGAAGCGACCGGCGTGGCCTTTCCAATGACCGAGGACCACAAGACGCTGCGGCGCAACTTGGTGTCCGGTTTACTGGATGCCGTCGCCTACAACGTGGCGCGGAAGCAAACCGACCTGGCGCTGTATGAACAGGGCCGCGTCTTTCCGCGTTCGGCCGGTCACACGCGGCCGGAGGAGCATGAGTACATCGGTGGTGCGCTGACCGGCAACGTGATCGCACAAAACTGGCATCAAAGCGCCCAACCCGTTGATTTTTACGCGGCCAAGGGAGTCGTTTCGGCCTTGTTGGCGGATTACCGGCTTGAGGCGCCTGTGCGTTACGAAGCGCTGACGGACGATCCCGACTTGCATCCCGGTCAAAGCGCTAAGCTACTGCTGGGGGATGAAGTCATCGGGCTGGTTGGCCGGCTGCACCCGGCGTTCGAGCACGCCAACAACCTGCCGCAAACCTTTGTCTTCGAGCTGAACCTGGATGCTTTGATGGCGGCACCGCGCAGCGAGATGCAAGCGGCGTTGGCGCCGAAGTTCCCGAGCGTGACGCGCGACATCGCGGTGCAAGTCGCCACGACCGTTACCAACGCTCAGATTCAGGCAGTGATCGCGACCGTTGGCGGCAAGTACCTGCAGTCCAGCCACCTGTTTGACGTTTACGCCGGGGACAAGATCGCGGCCGACCAGAAGAGCCTGGCCTACACCCTGACCTACCGGCGTGATGATCAGACTTTGACGGAAGACGAGGTCAACTCGGCTTTTGCTAAGGTCGTGGCAGCGCTGGAACGTGACCTAAACGCCCAGATCCGATAATCTTGACGAATTCTTAACTCGCAAACAGGCCGAGTCTTCTCGGCCTGTTTGACTGTTGACGGGCAACGCGGCGGTACGGCGGGGCCAGCCGGATCACCTAGCCGGCGCAGGGCTGGACACCGCCTGTGGGCCTTGGCTTGTGCCCCTGACCCGCCCGCCTCAGCGGTGGCGGGTCGGCGCGGCTACACCGCGGGTAAAGCCCGGCAGGAGTCGCTTTTTACAGATTGGTTTTGTATAATGGGGCGAGCAACTTTTTTAGGAGGACAAAGGCGTGGCGAAATCTCCCAACGAAAATCCGCAGCGGCAACGCGATCAACTGACGGGGCAAGTCTCCCGCAGACTGGTCAAGTGGATCATCGGTATCGCGATCACGGTGGTGGTGGCGATTGCTTTGATGGTCGGGCTGTATGTGCGGCGCGCGCTGCAGCCGCTCGATGCCGAATCAAAAACCAAAATCGCCGTGACGATTCCCAGTGGCGCCAGTACCGGCGACATCGGGACGTTGCTTGAAAAGCGCGGGGTGATTCAAAGTGCGCTGATTTTCAAGTTCTACGTGAAGTTTCACAACGTGCCCAGCTTTCAGGCTGGAGCGTACACCTTCACGAAGGCGGACACGTTTGATGACATTTTGCTCGCCCTGCGCGGCGGCGCGGCGTCTGATCGTTCCATCGGCTCGGTGCTCGTGCGTGAAGGGGTGACGGCCGAGGAGGTCGCGACCAGCATCAGCAAGTTGGCGCCCAAGAACGCCAACCTGAGCAAGGCGAAGGTGATGGCGGTGCTGAAGGACGACAACTTCTTCAACAGCCTCGTCAAGCAGTACCCGAAGCTGTTGACCAGCGCGCAGGAAGCTTCCGATGTACGCTATCGCTTGGAGGGTTACCTGTTCCCGGCCACGTATGATGTCGCAGCCAAAACTACCGCGGCCTCACTTATCACCACCATGGTGGCCAAAACCGATAGCGTGATGAGTCCGTACTACGCGACGATCACCAAGCGGGGCATGACTGTCCAGCAGGTGCTCACCTTGGCCAGCCTGGTCGAGCGTGAAGGGGTCGATGAAACGAACCGCCAAAAGATTGCCGGCGTCTTCTTGAACCGAATTGACATCAAGATGCCACTTCAGTCCGACATCTCCGTGATGTACGCCTTGAACACGCACAAGACGCACCTGACGAACCAGGACACCAGTGTTGACTCGCCGTATAACCTGTACGTCAACGCTGGCTATGGTCCGGGACCGTTCGACCAGCCGTCCGAAGAGTCGATTCGCGCGGTGTTGTCACCTAAGGACCGCGATGCCGACTACCTGTACTTTGTGGCAAACCTGAAGACGGGCGAGATTTTGTACGCCCGGACCTTGGCGCAGCACAACATCAACACGCAGCGCTTCGCCGCAGATAACGGTAACTAGCGACGGGGGGCAAACCGGGTTCAAGGCCGGCCGCAGTAGAACCAGTTGGCCGCCGGCGAACTTTGGGCGCGCGACTGACCATGAGACATGAAAAAGGGGCTCGCGCTCGCGCCCCCTTTTTCGATGAGAAAACACGCACTGGAGGCAATCTTTCGCATGACCGTTCAAAAACCAATCGTCATCGGGGTCACGGGCGGCTCCGCAAGCGGTAAAACCAGCGTTTCGCGCGCGATTTTTGACCACTTCTCGGGCCACTCGCTGCTGTTACTTGAGCAGGATTCCTACTACAAGCACAGCGACTTGCCGTTCGAGGAACGCCGCAAGATCAACTACGATCACCCGCTGGCGTTTGACACGCCGTTGTTGCATCAGCAGCTGCGGCAGCTGATCAACCGGGAAGCCGTGGATAAGCCCGTTTACGACTACGCGGACCACAATCGTGCCAAGCAGGTGGTGCATGTTGCCCCTAAAGATGTCATCATCGTGGAGGGAATCTTGATCCTCGCCGATGAGGAGCTACGCAACCTGATGGATATCAAAGTGTACGTGGACACTGATGACGACATTCGCATCATTCGCCGCATTCGGCGGGACATGAAGGAGCGAGGCCGGGCGCTGGATGATATCATCGGCCAGTACCTGAAGACGGTCAAGCCGTCCTATCACCAGTTTATCGAGCCCACGAAGCGCTACGCTGATATCATCGTGCCTGAAGGTGGCCGCAACACCGTGGCGATCGACTTGCTCGTGACGAAGATCAAGGATATCCTGACCACGCGTGGGCTGGAAGACTAAAGGTTGACAAGCGCACCGTTTGTTTCTAACATATTTCATTGAGAACATACCAATCGCGGCGCAGGCCGCGGACGGGCGGGCAGATTGCTCGCCCCTTCGTGACTTGACGCGGCAAAGAGGAGAATAACTATGGCAGATAAGCAGTACCCGATGACGGAAGCCGGTAAGGCCAAGTTGGAAGAAGAGCTCGAAACCCTGCGGACCGTCAAGCGCCCAGAGGTCATCGAGCGCATTAAGATCGCGCGTGGCTTTGGCGACCTGTCCGAAAACTCGGAATACGAAGCGGCCAAAGACGAGCAGTCCACGCTTGAGACGCGCATCGTGACCGTCGAAAACATGTTGCGGTATGCGCAGATTATTGACGCCAACGCCGCGGCGGCCGATGAGGTCAGCTTGGGCAAGAAGGTCAGCTTCGTGGAAGTCGGCGATACGGAAGAGGAAACATACGAAATCGTGGGTGCCGCTGAGGCAGACGCGTTCAACGGCAAGATTTCCAACGAAAGCCCAATTGCAGAAGGTCTGATCGGCCACAAGGTCGGCGATACTGTCAACGTGCAGACGCCGGGCGGCGACATGACCATCAAGATCACCAAAGTCGAAGGGTAACTGAGACGAATGGCGCGTGGCGAAGTCGCCCGCGCCTTTTTTGGTGGGGAAAATCAGTCGCAAGCCTTAAGGCATGGGCTTGTGTGTTGTCGTATAATGGCAATAGTCACTGAAGGAGGCCGCAATGAAACGACGCTGGCAAATATTTTGGCTGATCGAGCTGGTGCTGTTGCTCCTGCTCGGCTATCAAACCGTTTCCAACCCGACCTCACTCATCGAGGTCTTATTCGGGGCGGGGGCGCTGTTGTTGGGCGTGAAGGGCCGCTTTTGGCACACATTTTGGCTGACGATCGGGACGGTGCTGCTGGTGGTGGCGGTGTTCATCAACCCGATCGTATGGGTGATGCTGTTCGTTGCCTTGCTTGGCCTGCTGAGCCTGTTTTCTGGGCGTCAGCACGATCGAATCGTGCCCTGGGCCAAAAAGCAGTACGTGGCCGTACGCACCAAGGAGCCCAGCGCCAAGGCTGGGACTCGGCGGCGCCACACTTGGATCGGCGATGAGGCCATCGGGACCTCGGTCTACGAGTGGGACGACATCAACATGACCGTTGCGGCCGGCGACACCATCATTGACCTGGGGAACACACTGCTGCCCCAAGGCGACAGCACCGTTGTCATCCGCAAGGGGTTTGGCAAAACCCGCGTTCTGGTGCCGGTTGGGGTCGGCGTGCTCGTCGATCACAGCGCCGTGTTTGGCGAACTGACCCTTGACGGCGTGGAGTTGGCCCTGCACAATGAAGCGGTCAAGCACTTTAGCCCCGATTACGACACCGCAACGCGGCGGGTCCACATCATCACGAACGTCATCGTGGGGGATCTGGAGGTGCTGTCCGTATGAAGCAACGCAGATTGATCTGGCAGTTTTTGGTCGCGCTTGGCATCACCGCGGCGCTCGAAGTGGGCCTCGTCTTTTTGGTGACAACTGCGACCAAACAAGATTTCTGGCCGCTGCTGATGGCCTCAGTATTTGCCGGTCCGCTGTTGGCGTACCTGATTTCCGGGGCGGTGCTGGTGGCCCTGCTGGTGACCATCACCACCTATGCGATGATGCGCGCCCAGCACAATCAGCTGTCGCGCCGGTTGACCCAGCTCGTTGCCGGGCAGTACGAGGCCCCGGTCTTGGCGCGCACCGCGCAAGCCAACGATGCGCTGGGGCAAGACGTCGGCAAGCAGTTGGAGGCTTTGCGCCAAAAAATGATCCGCCTGCAGCACGAAATCGAGCGCTACTCGAGCACCCCGGTTTTGGTCGCTGGGGAGTCCAAGGAGGAGATCCTGACCCAGGAGCGTCACCGCTTGGCGCGTGAGCTGCACGACTCGGTGTCCCAGCAATTGTTTGCCGCAATGATGATGCTCTCAGCGTTGCGCAGTGTGGTGAACGCGAACACGCCGGACGCCCCAGAGCTCAAGCAGATCACGACCATCGAAAGCGTGATCAACGAGGCGCAAGCCGAGATGCGCGCGCTGCTGTTGCACCTGCGGCCAACCACCCTTGAAGGCAAGTCGTTGCGCGAAGGCATCATCGCACTGCTCAAGGAGTTGCAAACCAAGATCAAAATCACCATCACCTGGGAGCTGGCCGATGTGCATCTGCCCGCTGCGGTGGAGGATAACCTGTTTCGCATCGTACAGGAGCTTTTGAGCAATACGCTGCGTCACGCCAAGGCGCAATCGCTTGAGGTGTACTTGCGCCGGGTCGACACCAACGTGATCCTGCGCGTCGTTGACGATGGGGTCGGTTTTGACCCCAAAACGGAAAACACCACTGGGAGTTACGGGTTGTCGAACATCACCGAGCGGGCCGCCAGCATCGGCGGTAGCGCCAAGGTGATCTCGTTCCCGAAAAAAGGGACTAGCGTCGAAATTCGCGTCCCGTTATCAAAGGAAGTTGCAAATGATTAAAGTATTGATCGTAGATGACCACGAAATGGTTCGCCTGGGCATTTCCACCTATCTTGGCGTGCAACCCGACCTTGAAGTCATTGGCGAAGCCGAAGACGGCCAGCAGGGCTTAGACATGGCCTTGGCCCTGCGCCCCGATGTCATCTTGATGGACCTAGTGATGCCCAATATGGACGGTATCACGGCTACCCAGAAGATCTTGGCCGCCTGGTCTGAGGCGCGCATCATCATCCTGACCAGCTTCATCGATGACGAAAAGGTTTATCCTGCCATTGAAGCAGGGGCAGCGAGTTACATTCTCAAAACTGCGACCGCTGAGGAAATCGCGGATGCAATTCGCCAAACCGCCAAGGGTGAGTCGGTGCTGGAGCCACAGATCACCACCAAGATGATGAACCGACTGACCCAAAAGCCAGCGCTGTACAACGACTTGACCAACCGCGAGCGCGAGGTGCTGATGCTGATCGCTAAGGGCAAGAGCAACCAGGAAATCGCGACCGAGCTGTTTATCACGCTTAAAACCGTGAAGACGCACGTGTCGAACATTCTGGCCAAGCTTGAAGTCGAGGACCGCACGCAGGCGGCCATTTACGCCTTTACGCATGGACTGGTCAAGAAAGACGCCGACTAACGACCAGACGTGGCGACCCGTATGGGGGTGGTTGAGTGACAAAACCACCGTGGGTCGGTGAATGATCCCCGCCAGGAATTCAGAAAAAGCGTCACACCATCGGCTGTAGCCGGGGTGTGACGCTTTTTTGATGTGTGTTAGTCAATTTCGCTCATTTCGTCTTCCGCCAGACGCTTGTGGTACAGGCTCTGGTCGGTCTTGTCCTGCGCGGTGTTCAGCGCTTGTTCAATGACGTCTTGAACTTGCATGATGTCAGTCTTATTGAAGAATGGTACGTTCAAAACGTAAGTGTTGCCGCTTTTTTCGATTGATAGGGTGGTCATGATTCCGTTTAGGAAGGTGATCACACCAAGAGCGGCAAACAGCAGACCAACAAAAGGTGAATTGCTAATCGTCATCAGGCCAAAGAGGGCGATCAAGAAGCCCCAGATAAAGCGCTTGGCCACGTAAGCCGTATTAATGGTGGCTGCTGAGATATTGTTGAGTGGGATGGTCTGCTTCCGCTGACCGGCTGGAATCAAACCGAGAACGGTATTCTGCTCGGTCACATGAACCCCGCGGTAATCAACGGAAATCTTTCCCTTGATAAAAAACAGGAAGACGCTAGCGGCAAATTCTTTTTCGATCCAAGCAGCGTTGCGCGACTTCTTGACTTCGGCGTGGGTCTGGCCGTTACGATCGATTTCTGGCATAGTTGTTCCCCTCCAAGTGACTGGTGGCGGTGTCGGCGTGGACATCGCAGTGACAAGCGCGTACCGGACTGGTGAACGGACGCCCAACAAATGTAGCAAGTAAAGTAGGCACCAAGATCATTAGTCAAGGCCTAAAATACTTATGTCGCCCAATTTATCAAATGTAAATTAGATTCACCCGTTAATTGCATAAAATGTGGAATAACATTGCGTTAAAGAACGATTTTTTCTGAATAACGATCTAAAATACATATAGTTTGTAAATATTTCAAAATAAATAATCATTTACGCATCCGGTAATACACTGAATAATCGCTTGGCATTCTGAAGTATTAGGCTAATCAACTGGTAAAACGATGATGGGCCACACATGGAATTTTTGTTAAGGCAACTTTTGTGACGAGCCCGCGTCACGTGGTGTCAGCACCAGCACCTGGTCAAACTGCGCGCGTGTCGCCGCGGGCACATGGTGCTCGACTTCGATGACGGTGCCTGGATAAGCGCGGAAAAGCGCACTGAGCTGCGCCGCAGTGGCGTCGTCAAGCCCGCTCAGCCCTTCGTCCACCAGGAGCACCGATCGCTTGGCCAGCAATGCGCGCGCGACCTCGAGGCGTTTCAACTCACCGCCGGAAAGCGGTCGTTCGGTGCGCCCAAGCGTGGCATCGAGGTGTGGGGTTAGCGTGCCCAAGCCGACTTGGTGGAGGACTGCTTGCAGCTCGGGGTCAGCATAGGATCGGCCCAAGCCTAGGTTGAAGCGTAGCGTGTCATGAAAAAGAAACGGTGTCTGCGCCACCAATGCCACGCTTTGGGCCCAGTTGGCGGCATGCATCAGCTCGCCGCCCAGCGGGACCAGCGTACCGGCCAGCGTCGCGAGCAGGGTCGACTTGCCCGTGCCGGAGGGGCCCTGGATCAGGAGACGTTCCTGGGCGGTGACGGTGAGCGTGAGGGGTTGCGTCAGCGGCGTGGTGTAGCCGACTTCAAGGGCCTGTAACGCGAGCACAATCGGTGGCGCGGTGATGGCCAACGCGCGCGGCGGTTTGGCGGCTGGGGTCGCGAGGACCCGTGTGACCAGCGGTTTGGCAGAGACGAGGCGGTTGTAGTACTGGGCCATGTTGACAAGCGGCGTGGTGACGCGATCGGCTGCTGAGTTCAGGGTCAAAAGCGCGCCGATGGTGAGCTGACCGCGTGCAACCAGCACGGCGCCGAGTGCTAATGGTAGCAGAAAGGCCGCGTCGTACATGAGGCTCACCAGCATGCTGGCCACGTTTTGCCGCAGATTCATGCGGAAGTAGCGCGTTTCGCTGTGGTGCAGGCTGACCGAAAGGCGGTGAAGCATCGTGGGTGCTAGTTGATACGTGCGAATGAGCGGCCGGGCACTCAGCGTTTCCTCAAGCTGCTCGGTGTAGCGCTGGTTAGCGGCTTGCCAAGCGCTGGTGCCAGCTTGAAGCCACTTACTGGTGAAGCGTGAGATGATGGTGGGCAAGAGGCCAAACCCGACGAACAAGAGCCCCAGGCGCCAGTTCGTGACCATGATGAAGGTGAATGTGACGATCGCCTGCATCAGGCAAAACAGTAGCCAGGCCAAGGCGTCAACGAACGCGGCCTCGATCTGTTTGACCTCGTTGAGGGCCATGGCCGTGAACTGACTGACCGAGCGGGTGGCGTTGGCAGGTGCGAGTGCGATCTTGGCAATATGCTGGCGCAGATCCAGGTTGAGTGCGCGGCGATTTTGGCCCAGCAGTAGTTGAAACCCGAACTGGAACGCGGTGAGAAACACTAGCGCGATCGCCCATAGTCCGAGCAGGCGCAGGCCGGTGGCAAGGTGACGGGTAGTCATCGCGTCGGTGAAGTGACCGATGACATAGGGCTGCACGATCCCGTCGAAGCTCAGGCCCAGCGCTGCCAGCAACAAGGCGACTACCAGGCCGCGGTGCGGTCGGTACAGGTGACGAATAAGCTGTAACATGAGCGTTCCTCCTTTTGTCGTCCAGCTTAGTCTGCTAGACTGACGATAAAGACAGGAGGTGCCAAAAATGGCAGATGATTATGGGCCCACGTTGCGTCGCCTGCGGCTGGGGAGGGGGCTCAGCCAAGCCGAACTGTATGCTGACGTGCTGTCCCCGCGTCAGGCGATCCGCCTGGAAAATGGGGAAAGTGTGCCGCGCGCGGATCACCTTGAAACGCTGTTGCATCGCTTGGGGTTGAGCCCCGCCGAGTTTGCCGCGCAGCGCGCGCATGGCGCCACGACGCAGGCCCGCCTGCCGCAGGCCATCGCCGCACAAGCGATCATCGCCAAGCTCAACCGGTGGATCGACTGGGAGCTGACACCGGCTGAGCTGGCGACGCTGAAAGCCTACGCGCTATCGGCGAGTGTGCTGTCGATTCGCGACGTTCTGAAGATGATGCTCATCAGCTTGCGTTTTGAGCCACCGGCACGTGACCTCATTCGTGACCGGCTGTGGCGTGACCTGCAAGTCTACCGGGACACCCCACCGTTTGCCGAGGCGGCCACCAGCATGTGGCTCACGCGTGGCTTTGATGATGCGGTACGTGGGCGGGTTCGGTCGGCGCGTGCAGCCTATGTGACCGCCCAACGGGAAAACCGTGGGAATAACTTGGTCGATGTGTTGGCCCGATTTTATTTGACCGTGCTCGACGATGCGGATGGCGCTGCGGTGGCGCGCACTCAGCCAATTATTGTGGGGCTTTGGCAGCTAGGCGAGGGCCACTTGGCCGATGCGCTGCTGGATAACCGCAGGCATATTCTGACCGCGCTTGGTCGCCATCCGCAGTGGCGAGAAGACGAGCTTGGGGCGCTGGCACGGCTTCAAACGGGAGTGGCGCGGCAGGCGCTGCGCCACCCCCAAACGTACTACACCGAGGCCAATTTTCCGGGGCTCGCCGCGGCGCTGGCAGCTTGGGGGAAACCCCTTCAGGCATTTGCCGCGATTGCGCCGAGCGAACCTCGTTGAGCGGCACAGGGCCGGTACGTTCGCCGGTGTGAGTCAGCTGATCAAATCAAATCGGGGAAGTTGTCACTGTTGTGCCTAGTGGGCTGGGTTGTTAAGATAGACTCACTGGGCAGGCGACTGCCGGAAAGCGGGGCAACCATGACCGAAAACCAAACGATTCAACTGATGCAACAAGACCTGACCGGGATCACCGACCGGCAAGTCGCCGCGGTGTTAGACCTGATGCAGGACGGCAATACGGTGCCCTTCATCGCCCGTTACCGCAAGGAACGCACGGGCAGCCTTGACGAGGTGCAGATCCAGGCGGTCGAAGCGGCCTACCAGCGCGTCACCGCGTTGCAGGACCGCAAGGCGGCGGTGATCAAAAGCATCACCGAGCTGGGCCAGCTGACGCCGGCGCTGGAAAAGCAACTTACCGCGGCCCAAACGCTACAAGTCGTGGAGGACTTGTACCTACCGTACAAGCAGAAACGCCAAACGAAGGCCACGGTGGCCCGGGCGCAGGGGCTGGCACCGTTTGCCCACTGGGTGTTGCGTTTTCCAACGACGGCCCTAGAGGCTGAGGCCAAGCGTTACGTCAACAAGGAGGTGCCTGACGTGGCGGCGGTGTTAGCCGGCGCCCACGAGATCTTGGCTGAGCAGTTCAGCGAGCTGGCCGCGGTGCGCAACTGGGTGCGCAGCTACACGGGGCGCACTGGTCAGCTACGTGTGACCGTACGGCCCAAAGGAGAGGCGCTTGACGAGTTGGGCGTCTACCAGCAGTTTTACGCTTTTGAAGCGCCGCTCAAGCGCCTGTCCGCCACGCGCATCTTAGCGATCAACCGCGGGGAAAAGGCCAAGATCCTGAGCGTGAAGGTTGCGGTGGACCAAGCCGTGATCCTGAACTACTGCCACTTCCGCCTGATCGGCCAGCATCCCACCAGTCCGGCTGCGGCGTTCATCGAGGCGGCCTACGCGGATGCCTACAAGCGCTTCATCGGCCCGGCGATCGAGCGCGAGTGGCGCGCGGCGCTGACCGAGCAGGCCGCTGCGCAGTCGATCCAAGTCTTCGGCCAGAACTTGTACCATCTGTTGATGCAGGCGCCGATCAAGGGCAAGGTCGTGATGGGGTTTGACCCCGCGTACCGTACCGGTTGCAAGCTTGCCATTGTCGATGAAAACGGCAAGTTCCTTGAAAAGGCGGTCATCTACCCGCACAAACCGGCGCCGGAGGCCAAGCGCCGGGCCGCGGCCGGCGAGCTCAAGGCGCTTTTGTTGGCATATCACGTTGAAATGATCGCGATCGGTAACGGCACGGCCAGCCGCGAGTCCGAGCAGTTCGTGGCGACCGTGCTGAAGGAGCTACCGCAGGACATCTTTTACGTCATTGTCAACGAGGCAGGGGCCTCGGTTTACTCGGCTAGCCCAATCGCGCGCGATGAGTTCCCCGACCTGCATGTGGAGCAGCGCAGCGCCATCAGCATCGCGCGGCGACTCCAGGATCCGCTGGCTGAGCTGGTCAAAATCGACCCGGAGTCCGTTGGGGTCGGGCAGTACCAGCACGATTTGCCCGCCAAGGCGCTGGCGGATGAGGTGGATGCGGTCGTGGAGCGCGCGGTCAACCGTGTCGGCGTGAATCTGAACACGGCCAGCGTTCCGTTGTTGGAACGTATTTCCGGGTTGACCAAAACCACCGCAGCCAACATTGTCGCTTACCGTGACGAAAACGGCCGCTACACCAGCCGCGCGCAACTCAAAAAGGTGCCGCGCCTCGGGCCCAAGGCGTTCGAGCAGTCGGTGGGCTTCTTACGCATCGTCGGGGGCAAGCAACCGCTGGACAACACGGACATTCACCCTGAAAGCTACCCGGCGGCGTTGACGCTTCTGGCCGCGGCCGACCTCAAAGCCAGCGACCTCGGTACCGTCACCGGGACAGCCAAGCTGCAGGCGGTGGCGCTTGCGCCGCTGATCAGTGCCACTACCGGGCTGGAGACGCTGAAAGACATCGCGGCCAGTCTCGCCCATCCGGGCCGCGACCTTCGTGACGGCATGCCGACGCCTTTGCTGCGGCAGGATGTGTTGACCATGGCCGACCTCGTCCCGGGAATGAAGCTGCAGGGCACCGTTCGCAACGTGGTCGACTTTGGCGCGTTCGTCGACATCGGTGTGAAGCATGACGGGCTGGTGCACGCGTCCCACATGGGGCCGAAGTTCGTCCGCGACCCCAAAACGGTGGTGGCGGTCGGTGACATTGTGGATGTCTGGATCGAGTCCGTGGACTTGAAGCGGGAACGCATTGCGCTGACCATGGTCGCACCGCGCGTCAAGTAGGCACCAAAAGGTCAATCGGGCTTCAGACAGGATCAACGACCCAAGAATGGCGCATACAATTCCGGGACAGTCCAAAAAGTCCATTCCAGATCAGTAAGGCGCCCCGTGAAACCTAAGTTTTCAGGTTTCACGGGGCGCCTCGCTTGTGCACTGAGTAAAGCCGCAATTGGTCTCAGCTTTTGGGTTTAGATGTTTTTCACGGCGTCGTTGTACGCCTTGGTGCCGGCGTACACTTCGTCCGTCAGCACATTCTTGTGGAACTTACGCACGCGGTAGATGTGCATCACGAGCACGGCCACGTTGATGGCCAGCGCCAGAAAGCTGATGATGAAAAGGCCGGTGCTGTTGTGCGCGCTCGCGATGGCAAAGGGACTGTCGGTCACGAAGGTCGGGTAGCTCATCGTGAACATCATCCAAAACGCCAGGGTCTGCGCGCGGTCCTGTAGCCAGGTGCCCTTGTGGAACAGCAGGGCGGCCGCGGTTGGCGCCACGAGCAGGCCGAGACCGGCGTAGAAGGCGTGGTCGCCGACGCAGTTGTACACGTAAGCGAAGTTCCAGACATCGTAGGCGACGATCCACGGCCAGATCTGATCCGGCCAGATCATGTCATGCTGCTTGTCGCGGCTGATGCGAATGCCGAACCATCCAGTGATGGTGACGATGTTGATCAGCCCGGCGATACCGTTCATGATGTTCCACGCGCCGCCATTCATGAAGACACCATCGACCATGCCGTGCATGCCGGCCACCTGAAAGTCGCGGATGACCGCTTCACAGATGTTGAAGGCCAAGATGAACGGGGGAAAGGCCAGCAGCCACTTTTTGGCCTGTAGCGTGGGAAAGTAGCGCAACGCCATGAAGCCCAAGCACCCGGCCAAAGCCGAGTACACCTTGGCCCAGTGGAACCAGGTCCCGGTGCTGCTACGCGGGCCGGCGGTGGTTGGCCAAACGAAAATGGTCAGCACGATGGGCAATACCAAAAATGAGAGCACTGAGGCGACCTTGCTTGAGCGCGCCAGTTCGTTGAGCAGCATCAGCGCAGCCACAACGGCCACCCACGCCACCACGTTGATGAGTTTCAAGTCCTGAAATAAGAACATAATCATTCCTCCTTTGTTTTCCTCACTGTCGAGTGTAGAGAACGCCGAAGGGTTTCGATATGTACAATCGCGGTCAACTGTCTAAGGTTGTGTTTTGGGTCAGCACGTGGGCGATCGTGGTGTGCAGCATCGCGTACATGCGCGCCAGAAAGTCGTTCTTGGCTTCCGCCAGGTCGGTCGTGAGCCACTGGATCAGTTGAACGACCAGCGCCCAGCCGTAGAAGTTCGCGATTTCGTCGCGCAGGTCGCGCGAACAGTGCGGCGCAAGCTCATCCACGACCGCCGCCACCATCGCAAACAGCTGGTGGTACAGGAACTGGTTCAGCAAGTCGCGGTTGAGTGAGCGAAACGTGTTCAGGCAAAACGCACGGTTGGCCTCGATGTAGTCGAGTACCACCGCCAGGCCGGCGTTCCACTCGGCCTGATTCTGGTAATGGTCGAGCTGGGCGATGATTTCGTTGTTGTAGATGTAAGCGAGCAGGTCGTGGATGTCAGCGAAGTGGTAATAAAACGTGTTGCGCGACACGAACGCCGCATCGGCGACCTCGTTGATGGTGATGTGGTCGACCGCCTTGGTCTGCATGAGCTGCTTGAGCGCGGTGGCCAGTTGATCTTTAGTTGTCATTTTGCGCCTCCACCCTGATGATACCAGACTTGGCGCTCCTGCGCCGCCTGTCGCTTGAGGCAAAAGGATAGCGAGCGACAACAGATTGGGTAGGCCCGCACGTGGCCACGATGGTAAGGTAGGGGTATCAAAGAATGGAGGTCAGCAGATGAACGAGAAGTTTTTGCAAGTCCTGCAGCACGAAGGGCCGGTCACCATCATCACGGTCAACGGCAACCCTGCACATGTGGTGAACACGTGGATGTCCTACGTCACGGTAAAAGGCGGTCAGCTCTTCATTCCCGCTGCCGGGATGCACAGCATCGAGGCGGACTTCGCTACGGACAACCACGTGACCCTGACTTTTGGGTCCAAGGCCGTGGAAGGGACCGTTGGCCCTGGGGCCGGGTTTCATGTTCATGGCACCGGGGCGTTCGTGACTGAAGGCGCTGACTTTGACGCCAAAAAGGCGCAATTTCCGTGGCTAACGCGGCTACTGGTCGTGACCATTGACGACATTGAACAGAAGATCTGATGATGAAACCGGCGTTGGCCGAGTCTTGATCGATACCGACTTGAAGTGAGGAAAACCGATGACCAAACCCTTAGCAGACTACGCAGCAGACATTCCAACCGTGGCGGCACTACTGGCGGATGATCCTGCCAGCGCAACGTTTTTCGCGGCGCTGACCCCAGGGTACCAGCGCGAGTGGGCGCGCTACATCGTGGGCGCCAAGGCAGCCGCAACGCAGGCGCGGCACCTGGCCCAGATGCGCACCATCTTTGCCGCCGGCTACAAGTCCAAGCGGGCTTACGATTCCCGGCCCAACAAATAGCAGACAAGTCGTGCAGAGGCGCGGCTTTTTTGTTTCAGTCGCCACTTTTTGCGTGACCTAGCAGAATCTTTTCCGCCCCAGCGCTTGAAAGCCGGTCGCAGAAGTGGCAAGCTATTACAGAACAAAATAATGGGCGACAGAGAGCGCTCGTTTTGGGAGGAAAATTGAATATGGAACACGCATCTTTGCGCACCACGACCTTGAGTCACGAGCAGAAACTCGTGATGGCATCCACCGCTTCGGGCTTTTCGCTAGAGAACATGGACATTATGTTTCTCTCGTTTGCCCTGACCCCGATCATCACTGACCTCCACATTTCCAGTGGGGCCGCCGGACTGATCGGCTCGATCACGAACGTCGGCATGCTGGTTGGTGGGGCGCTTTTTGGGCTACTGGGCGACAAGTACGGCCGGGTCAAAACGTTCTCGCATACCATCTTGATTTTTGCCATCGCCACCGCGCTGATGGCCTTTGCCAACAATCTCACCCTGATTTACGCGTTGCGCTTCTTGGCCGGTATTGGCGCTGGTGGCGAGTATGGGGTCGGCATTGCGCTGATCGCAGAAAGTTTTGACCATCGCCAGATCGGTCGGATGACTTCGGTTGCCGCGATCGGCGGCCAGGTCGGTGCGATCATCGCCGCACTAGCTGCGTGGTGGATCTTGCCGCTGTGGGGCTGGCACGCGTTATTCCTGCTCGGCGTTTTGCCGGTGGTCCTGACCTTCTTTGTGCGGCGCCACCTCAAGGAGTCAGACGATTTCTTGGCGGCGCGTGCGGAAGCCGTGGCCAAGCATGAGCGCGTCAGCTTCGGCGAACTGTTCAAAACGCGGCGGTTAGCGGGCCAGACGCTGGGACTGATGGTCATGACGATCGTGCAGATCGCCGGATACTTCGGCCTGATGAACTGGCTACCGGTCATCGTTCAAAAGCAGCAGGGGCTATCCGTCTCGGGCTCTGCGCTGTGGATGGTGGCGACCATCTTTGGCATGTGCCTCGGCATGGTGGTTTTTGGGAACATTCTGGATGCCATCGGGCCACGCTGGGCGTTTGGCACGTTTTTATCGGCCAGCGCGCTGATCGTTTACGCGATCACGCTGGCGCACAGCTCGGCGATCCTGGTGATCATCGGTGCGGTGGTCGGGTTCTGCAGTAACGGCATGTTCGGTGGCTACGGTGCGGTGATCAGCCAACTGTACCCGGCGCGCATTCGCAGCACCGCAAACAACGTCATCATGAACGTTGGCCGGGCCATCGGGGGCTTTTCCTCCGTTGTGATCGGCCTGCTGATGGACCACTACACGCTGACGGTCACCATGGGATTCCTGTCTGCGCTGTACCTCATTTCATTGCTCACCATGCTGAGCCTGCCAGGGCTGCGCCAGCTGAGCGCTAAGGCCAAGGCCTGATCGTGACTTGCCTTCCTCCGAGCGGGGAAGGCTTTTTTAGCTGGTGAGGGGATGGGGGGACCGCGCTGCGTAATCTTAGGAAAAGACTTGGAGGTGCATGGGCATGCGACAACAACTAGACCCAACGTTTGATGCGGTGTGGCAACAGTTCACGCAGACCACGTATTACCGCGAATTGGCGGCGGCCGGTGCGACGAGTGCGCTTGAGGCAACTGGTGAGCTGTGGACGGTCGTGATGCGGCCGATCACTTGGCTGCCGATGCCCGCGTGGACGACGACGCTCGTGGCGCGTGGGCTGCGTCAACTGCGCGAAGCATTGCAACCGGCGCCGGTGGGGGTGGCGTTGATCGTGCTGGATACCATCGAGGCGTTCTTGGTGTTTGCCGTGGACGCCGGCGCGATGGCAGTGGATGCGGCGCTGCTGGTGCTCCAGATCCAGACTTATTGGACGGCGCTGGCCCCGGCGGCGGACACCCAGGAGGTCGAAGCCCCATAAACTGTAATTATCATTTATTTGATACACGCAAACCGACTGCCCTTGCGGCGACCGGTTTGTTTGGCGTGCTTTGCGGGGCTAAAGGCCGTTCTGACGATATTGGACTAGTCCAAAACTGATAATTGAATTAATTACGTCCAATAGATTTATTTGGACTATACCGATATTGGCGACCCCTGTCCCTGTCTTGATGGTCTCAATGCCGCCCGTTAAATGTTTCTGTGATAGTCAACGGCTAAAACCTGTGGTACACTAGGCTGGCAAGGAACGATATGAGAAAACCGTTGCAAGCGGCGTTCGGATAATGAGAAGTCAGCACGACTTTGCGAGCGCACACAATTATGCCTAAGGAGTCGAACAATGAGCCGAATTTTAATTATTGAAGATGAGAAAAACCTTGCCCGCTTCGTTGAACTGGAGCTGAAGCATGAAGGCTACGAGACCGCCGTGCACTTTAACGGTCGCACCGGGTTGGAAGCGGCACTGGCAGAAGACTGGGATGCGATCCTCTTAGATCTGATGTTGCCAGAACTTAATGGCTTGGAAGTCTGCCGGCGCGTGCGTCAGGTCAAAAACACCCCGATCATTATGATGACCGCGCGGGATTCTGTCATTGACCGTGTCAGTGGCTTGGATCACGGGGCAGATGATTACATCGTTAAGCCATTCGCCATTGAAGAACTGCTGGCGCGCCTGCGCGCTTTGTTGCGGCGTATCAGCATCGAAGGGGAGCACAACGCGGCCAAGCAGACCACGATCACCTACCGCGACCTGACGATCGAAAAGGAAAACCGGGTCGTTCGTCGGGGTGATGACATCATCGAGTTGACCAAGCGCGAGTACGAACTGCTGCTGACACTGATGGAAAACATCAACGTGGTCCTGGCGCGCGACGTGCTACTGTCCAAGGTCTGGGGCTACAACTCCGACGTTGAGACGAACGTGGTCGACGTGTATGTGCGCTACATTCGGAACAAAATCGACCGTCAAGGCGAGCCGAGTTACATTCAAACCGTGCGGGGAACCGGTTACGTGATGCGCTCCTAATGGCTGAGCCCGCACAGTCGACGCGACCGCAGCGGCGCCGCATGCCACTTGGCTTCAAGTGGACGGCGCTGGTTGCGGTCGGCGTCTTTGTGACGTTTGCAGTGTTGTCTCTCGTGCTGGTCACGGTGATGCGCCAGATCCTGGTGACCCAGGAGCGCAACGCCGTGAGTGACACCATCGGCGCCGTTGAGCAGCGATTATCCCCAGTCGCTGCTGATAATCTGACGGTGGCCAACGTGGTGCCGCGCATTGAAGGGACCACCATCGATTACGGTCCGGCCAACGCGATCGAGGATACCCCGAGCGCGAGCATTTTTTCAGACTCGGTCATCCAGAAAATCTCGCGGGCGGATATCAGCCTGGCGATCTTTGACAAAGACGGCCAGACACTTTTCTCCTCGCAGCACAGCGATCAGCCGTTTCAGCGGAGTCAAACCACGAAGATCGAGATGATCCGGTCGCACGATTTTAACGGGACGCTTGGCCGCGCGCCGATCGTGTCGACTGTGACCGGCAAAATGATCGGTTACGTGCAGGTCACCAATCACATGACCGACTTTTTCACCACGATGCGGCAGGTCTATGAACTGATCATCGCCTTGTTCGGGGTGGCGCTACTGGCGTCCATGCTGATCGGTTTTCTCATGGCCCGGCGTTTCCTTAAGCCGATTCGACTGATCACCAAGACGATCGATGTGGTGAACGAGGAGCCGCAAAGCAGTATTCGCATTCCGGTGCTGCGGCGCAACGATGAGCTCGGTGACCTGGTGATCGAGTTCAATCAGATGCTGGATCGCATCCAACGCTTCATTGACCAGCAGGGTGAATTTGTGCAAGACGTCAGCCACGAGTTGCGCACGCCGGTGGCCATCTTGGAGGGGCACCTGCAGTTGCTGAACCGCTGGGGCAAAGACGACCCAGAAGTGCTGGACGAGTCTTTGGCAGCCAGTCTTCAAGAGGTGACGCGCATGAAGAGCCTGATTCAGGAAATGCTGGATCTGACTCGGGCGGACCAGGTGGACGTGCAGTTCCCGAACGCCGTGTGTGACATCAACCAGACGATCAATCAAGTCGTCAACGATTTTCGCATGATTCACCCGGATTTCGTGTTTACGCTGGATAACGACCTCAAAGGCGAGACCTGGGTGCGCGTCTACCGCAACCATCTGGAGCAGATCCTGATCATCTTGCTGGATAACGCGTTCAAGTACTCGACCGACCGCAAGGAGATTCACGTCTCTGCTGCGCTGAACAGCGATGGGGTGTCCCTGGCCGTTCAGGATTTTGGTGAAGGGATCAGCCCCAAGGACAGCGATCGCGTCTTCAACCGCTTCTATCGCGTGGATAAGGCGCGTAGTCGTGAAAAAGGGGGCAATGGGTTGGGGCTGTCGATCGCCCAGCAACTTGTGGAAAGCTACCACGGCCAGATCTCAGTGGACTCCGCGCTGGGGCATGGCTCCGTGTTCCGCATTGATTTGCCCGTGATCACTGAGGCGACGGCCGCTAAGTTGAAGGCAAGCGAAGCCACAAAGCAAAAAACGACCACCACCGACATTCACAGCGAGCTTGGCTAAGGAGGAGAAGGCTATGGCAGACAATGAGCTGCTCGACAACTACATCGACGTTTACATGACCAGTTTTAAGTATATCGGCGACTTGGTGTCAGCGCCGATGAAGCAGTATCAGCTGTCGTTCGAACAGTTTTTGATCATGCGTGACCTCTTGGCTGGGCGGACCCTGTCGATCTCCGATGTGGCCAAGCACCGCGGCGTGACTCGCGCGGCGATTTCGCGCCAGATCAAGACGCTCCTAGAGCATGACTACATCGTGCAAGACCGTGACGCCACGGACCGCCGGCGCCTTTACCTGCGGCTGACGCCACGGGGCGAGGAAGTGACCAACGCCTTGAATACAGCGATTCATGAGCGCTTCTACCGGTGGGTGGACGTGATCGGTCAGCCGGATGCCGGCGAGCTGTTGCGCATCATGCGCCGCGTCTCCAATGAGATCATCAAGTGAGTCCAAAAAGCACGCCCGTTCTGCCAGCAATCATCTTGCTGGCAGAACGGGCGTGCTTTGCGTTAAAGGATCGACACGTTACCCTCGTCCAGCGCCACGTGATCGAGGTAAGCAGTTTGGTTGTAGACGTCCAGGAACAGTTGCCCGTTGACGCTGGCCACGATCGAGGTGGACAGGTTTTTCAGTCCCAGCAGGCGGTCGTTGCCGGTGGCGCCGCGGATCCCCAGCTGGCTGATGCCGCCATGCGAAAAAATCAGCGCGTTCTCGTCGTCGCTTAGCGCCGCGACGATCTGGTTGAGTGCCGCCACGAAACGGGCCTGGGCCAGCGTAAAGTCCTCGACACCCAGCGCCGCTAAGCCCGGATCGTTTTCGCGGCGTGACAGCTTCTCAAACAAAGCGCGGTGGCTAGCAATCAGGTCGTCTCGCTTACGGCCCTCCCACTGGCCAAACGACAGCTCAGCCAGCCCAGCCAGCGGTTGTGGGGTCGGCAGTGATTGCGTCATGGCCGTGCAGACGATACGAGCGGTTTCGGCGGCGCGGCTGATGGGACTCGTGTACACCTGGGCAAAGGGGTAGGCGTCCAGATAAGCTGCCAGTTGATGGTAGCCCGTCAGGTCGGCGGTCAAAAGTTGACTATCGGCGCTAGCGCCTTGCAGCCGCTTCTCCTGATTCCACTGCGTCCGCCCGTGGCGGATGATGAACAGCCGCCGCATCAGACGCGCCCCACGGTGTCCCCACGCAGCCCACGGCGCAGGGTCTCAACGGCAGTGGCCTCGTCGACCGCGATATTGCCGAGGTTGACCTGTGGCCCGAACTTGAGGATCAGCGCGACCTGCTGGGCCTTCAGCGGCGCTTCGAAAATCAGGTGCGCGGGGCCGATCGTCGCCACGGCCGCCAGCGCGTCTTCAATGATGGCCCCGCTGGCATCGTAAATGCCGATGTTTTTGCCGGCTTCGCGCGCCTCCAAGATCACGTAATGGGCACCGGCTGCCAGGTCGGCCTGAATTGCGGCCAACCGCTGCTCCGCCGAGAGCTGGTGGTCCAGCGCGGGATTCTTTTTGCCAACTTCGGTGATGACATAAAAACCGGCCGCGCGTGCCTGTTGGATCAAGGCCGCACGCGTGGCGTCATCAATTTCGGTGGACCCGTCTGACACCTCGATGCCGGTGAAGCCCAGCGCCTCGGCCTCCGCGAGAAACGCAGTGTACTGGCCCGCCCGGTTGGCAATCTCCAGCAGCGTGCCGCCAGGGTAGGGAATGATGCCGGCCGCCCGGTACTTCGCGGTTTTGGCTTGAATCAGGGCCCGGTCCATGGTCGCTGCCGTGCCCCAGCCAAACTTCACAAAGTCGATCGACGCCCCCGCCGTGGCGATCAGGTCGGCTACTGCGTTGAGGCCCAAGCCCTTATCCAGGACCATAGTTTGCCCGGTCGGCGTGTCCTTGTTGAGAAAGTCGAATGCCAGCATTTGTAATCCTCCGTGTTTCACTTAATTGTTTTTTAGCGTATCCCGAAAGTGTGAACAAATTGTGCCGGAACTGTGCTGAACAATCGCGTGTCACCTGCTGGCGCACGAAAAAAGCATCTGACGCTCGGCCAAATGCTTTCCACTATTTACCATTGGCCCGTCAGTAAGACCAGCAGCGCACAGAGGCCGCTGACGAGTAGAACGGCGAATGTGCCAAGGCTGCCAACCTTGAGCCGTTCGCGCAACTGGGGGTGGTCGTTCATCGCATCAATCGGATGGCTCCGCCGAAGGGCGAGGTAAGCCAGTAATCCAGAACCGTTTTGCGCCCCGGCAGCCAAAACCCCGATCAATTTCGGATGGGGCAGGTGGCGCGCGGTCGCGTCAATGGTCAGCAGCCGCGCCAGCAAAGCGCACAGTGTGAAGACGGCAAGCGTCATCGCCGTCACAAGAACCAGTAGTAACCCAAGCATCATTAGCCGCACCTCAAATTAGTTTGATCATCAGGAAGAATGCCATGCCAATGCATCCAACCAGCAACAACAGCAGCCCCGCAGCCAACCAGACGATCTGACTGGTTACCACGATGGCAAGCGTTAGCAATAGATTAAGTCCCAACATGGCGGCGAGCAGTTTTCCCGTTCGCGCGACGTTTGCCGCGTCCAGCCATGATTTCACCATTTGTTGATCACCTCTCAATAGCTCATCTAAGGAGAGATGGTAGCGTTCGGCTAGGCGCATCACACGCTCAATATCAGGATAGCTCCGGGCGTTTTCCCAGTTCGACACCGTTTGACGGCTGACCGCCATGAACTCGGCCAGCTCTTCCTGCGACATGCCGGCCGCTAAACGCGCCTTGCGTAGTTGTTCACCAATAATCATCTCACATCACTCCTCATGCTCAGCCTATTGATTTCGGGCGGATTTGTGTAGCAAAAATATTTTACATCAGTTAAAACCGAGGTAATATGCCCGAAAGACCAAAATTTTTGTCATGATCGGGGGCGCAGGCACGCTTCGATCTGGCGAGTCCTCATGATTCAGCCCTTGTATTTGGTCAGCGGAACTGCCAAGATGAATTCAACTTAATGAGGAGGCGCATGATGGCAAAAGCAGAGAAGCGGTTCGTTGTCGTTGAAAAAGCAGTCTTAGCAGGCGCGCACGTGGTCGACATCTTGGTCGACCGTCAGACTCGGGTTCAGTACCTCGCCGTGTCACTTGGCAGCGGCGGCGGTCTGACCGTGATGGTCGATGCCGCGGGCCAGCCGCTACTGTATACGGGCGCGTTGGATTAGCGCAACGCAGTCACGGCAAGCAGATCAGCGGGCAACGTGAACCTGCTGACCAGATGATTCGCGAGAGATGCAAAAAAAGCATTTGACCAAGTCGGCCAAATGCTTTTTTATCTGCCAAGGCAGGCAGGGGTGCTGAATTACAGCTTCTGGTTGTAGTATTCAACGACCAGCGCTTCATCAACATCTGGTTCCAGTTCTTCGCGCTGCGGCAGACGAACCAGGGAACCTTCCTTCTTGTTGTCGTCGAAGGTAACGTAAGCAGGGCGGGAAACCGTGCTTTCGAGGGCTTCGGTGACGATGGCGAGGTTCTGGGAACGCTCGCGCAAGCCGATCACTTGACCAGGCTTCACTTCGTAAGAAGGAATGTCAACGCGCTTGCCATCTACGGTGATGTGACCGTGGTTGACGAGCTGACGGGCCTGCGGACGCGTGGTCGCAAGGCCGAGACGGAATACCAGGTTGTCCAGGCGCTGTTCGAGCAGGACCATGAAGTTATCACCATGGGTCCCTTCTTTGATCTTGCCGGCGCGGATGAACAGGTTTTGGAATTGGCGTTCGTTCAAACCGTACATCCAACGAAGCTTCTGCTTTTCGGTCAGTTGCTGACCGTATTCAGAGATCTTACGACGGTTGTTGGCGCCGTGATCGCCAGGGGCGTACGGACGACGAGCGAGTTCCTTACCAGTGCCGGAAAGGGACAGGCCGAGACGGCGAGACTGCTTCCAGCGAGGACCAGTATAACGAGACATATTGAAATTCCTCCAAAAATTTTATTGGAGTAAGTTAATGGGATGTGAACTCAGCACACGGGCAGTCGCGCTAGGCGGTTCGCCAATGCAGCCGCGGTTACTGCGCTCGCCCACAGGGTGGGGTGCGCGACTGGAGCCGACCATGCCGTTCACTGCTGCATTAAATTACTCGCAGGCCAGTATACCTTACGAAGGATGGTTGCGTCAAGGTGTGGCGTTAGTGCTTGGGCGAAGTCCTGCAAGGTTTTCAGGTCGCTTTCACTGAACCGGTCCAGCAGGGGGGAGTCGATGTCCAAAACGCCGATGACGCGCCCGTTAACGCTCAACGGAATGACGACCTCGGAGTTACTGGCGGCATCACAGGCGATGTGACCCGCGAACTCATGAACGTTTGGCACACGCAACGCCTGGTTTTGGCGGTAGCTGGTGCCAACGACGCCCCGGCCGGGTTGGATGTGCATGCAAGCGACTTGCCCTTGGAAGGGGCCGAGGTCGAGGCTATCAGTCGTCTCACTATAAAGGTAGAAGCCGGCCCAGTTGAGGTCGCTCATACTGTTGTAAAGTAGTGCGGCCGCGTTGGCGAGGGCCGTAATCGGGTTATGCTCATCGGTCAACAAAGCGTCGACTTGGGCGATAATCAGGGGATCAAGTGTGGACATAGCGAAGCCACCTTTCGAAAAATTCAGAGATACCGGCGTTTTACCGGCATTTAACCCTTTCAAGTTTGGGCCCTTTTTGAGATACTAAGGAGGAATACTTTGGCCCGTGCAATAACGTGAATTGTAGCGAAGTTAGGCGTGAAATGCAATCTGGGTGCAAGTGCGGAAGGTGTAAATATGCTAGAGATCATTATTACGATACTCGTGATCATCGTTCTGATTGGGCTGGTGATCTGGGGCTTCCAACTCAAGAACAACCGGGCGATTCAACAGCTCGATTCGCAGGTGGCAACGCTGGACGACGGCTCCATTACCGGCCTGATTCGAAACATCGATCAGCTTGGGACGGCGGGGGCCAGCCTGACGCAGTTCAATGCGCAACGGCAGGCCTATCAAGAGCTGGCCGCCGGGCCGTTGACCGATCTGCAGACGGCACTGCTCGACGTGGAGCAGGCCAACAAGCAGTTTCGGTTCAAAGCCGTGCGCGAAGACTTGCAGACGCTCGGCGAGCTTCGCGATGCCACCCAGCAGCATCTTGGCGTGATCCACACGGCATTGCAGCAGCTGCAGGCCAGTGAGGCGGAGAATCGCGCCCAGCTCAACCGGCTACGCGATGCGTACCAGGAGGCGCGCAAGACTGTGCTGGCCAAGAGCTTTGCGTACGGTGAGGCGCTGGCCCCGCTGGAGGCGGCGTTGCAGGATATCTCGGCGCAACTGGCGACCATCAACGCCACCAACGTTGAAGGCGATTACGACCTCGCAAAGAAGCAGGTGCATCAAGCGAAGCTGGCCGTTGCCGCCGTGCAAAACCAGGTCAAGCAGCTGCCACCGTTGGTGAACACGGTGGTGAACGAGTTCCCGGCCCAGCTCAGCGAGATCGAACGCGGCTACGAGCAGCTTGCGGCACGTAATTTTCACTTCACGGATTCCGTCCCGGATGGGGTCGTGGCGGTTCGAGACTTAGTGACCACCGCGGAAGAAGAAATTCGGACGCTGGACGTCACCGCGCTGTCCGCCAATACGGCGACCATCGCGAATCAGATTGACGGCCTGTACGCCCTGATGGAAAAGGAACTGGATGCCAAGGCCACGGTTGATCAGACCAGCGGCGACTTGCGCCAGTTCATCAGCCACGCCCTGAAGCAAAACCACACGCTTTTGATCGAGTTGGATCATCTGAACCAGTCGTATGCGTTGAACCACGATGAGCTGAAGACCGTCACCGACCTTCGCGGCCAGATCGAGACCATTCAGGCGGGTTACGTGCAGGCGATCGACCGCATTGATGACCATACGGCAATTTTCTCGCAGGTTCGCGACAGCTTTGCTAGCATGAAAGAGGACCTCAAGGCCATTGAGTTGAAGCAACAGGCGATCAACACCTCGGTGGCAGGATTGCGAGAAACCGAGCAAAAGGCTGTGAATCAGGCGAGCCAGTTCGAGATGACCCTGCGTGACATTAAGTATGAAGTGTCGCGCCACGGCTTGCCGGGACTCCCGAAGGACTACCTCGCATTCTTCCGGGTCGTCACCAAGGAAGTCGACACGCTGAATCACGACCTGAACCAGATCAAGATCGACCTGGACGCGATCGCCAAGCTCCTGATCAAAATCGCGACGGACATTGACACGTTGCGCGATGAAAGCCGCAATGTGGTCGATGCGGCAGCGCTGACCGAGCAGTTGTTGCAGTACGCGAACCGCTACAAGGCCACCCACGAAGACATCGGCAAGGCCGTTGAGGCGGCTCACACGCTGTACGGGCAGTACAATTACCAACAGGCCGCAGATGTGATCGGTGCGGCGCTTGAACGCATCGAACCTGGAAGCGTCAAGAAAGTGCAAGACGATTACAACGCCAGTAAGGGGGCCGACCTGTTCTAGGGCGGCCGGACGTCACCGCCAGTCGCGGTGGCGTTTTTGTGTGGCGTGATTCGGCGCTACCGCATCCCGGTGTTTTTTGGTATAATCGTGTCCAGTGAACTTACAATTTGGAAGGAACGGCGAACAAGCATGATCTATTTTGATAATAGCGCGACCACCAAGGCGCTTCCAGCGGTGCTGGACACGTACCGCAAGGTCTCCGAGGACTTTTTTGGCAATCCGAGCAGCCTGCATGCGGTCGGCGGCAAGGGCGATGCGATGCTGCAAGGCGCGCGGCAGCAGATCGCGGACTTGATGCACGCGCAACCAAGTGAGATCGTCTTCACCAGTTGCGGCACGGAGGGGGACAACTGGGTGATCAAAGGGACGGCGATCGAAAAACGCCAGTTTGGCCGCCACCTGATCACCACCGCGATCGAGCACCCCGCGGTGATCAACACGATGCACCAGCTGGAGCAGCTGGGTTTTGAGGTCACGTACCTGCCGGTGGACCACCGGGGGTTCATTGACCCGGCAGACTTAGCGGCCGCGTTGCGCGATGACACGATTCTCGTGTCCATCATGGCGGTCAACAACGAGGTCGGCGCCAAGCAGCCGCTGGCCGCATGCGCCAAGATCCTTGAGGCGTACCCGAACGTCCATTTTCACGTTGACGCCGTGCAGGGGATCGGCAAAGACCTGATGGCGACGCTGCGCAACCCGCGCATCGATTTCATCACGTTTTCCGGGCACAAGTTCCACGCACCCCGCGGCACCGGGTTTATCTACCTGAAGGAAGGGCGCCACATCGCGCCGCTTTTGAACGGTGGCGGCCAGGAGCACAACCTGCGCTCCGGCACCGAAAACACGCCGGCCATTGCGGCCATGGCCAAGGCTCTGCGACTGCTGTTGACGGACGAGGCCCAGAAAGTCGCGCATGAGCAGGCGATCCGTCAGCGAATTTACGACCATGTGAGTCAGTTCGCCAACGTCGTGATGTTTAGCCAGATGACGCCGGATTTTGCTCCGCACATTCTGTGCTTCGCGATTCGCGGCGTGCGCGGTGAGACCATCGTCCACGCTTTTGAGCAACATGACATCTACATCAGCACCACCAGTGCCTGCTCGAGCAAAAAAGGGACCGAATCCAGTACGCTGGCCGCAATGCATGTGCAAAGCAGTGTGGCCACCAGCACGATTCGCGTCAGCCTGGACGACCAGAACACGCTGGCGGAGGCGGATGCGTTCAATGCCGCGTTCGACCAGGTGTACGCCGGGTTTGAAAAACTGATGCCAAAGGACGACACGCAGCCCGTTTCACGGGCGAACTAACCGCGCTTTGACGCGCGCTGAAAGGAATAAATAACCGTGCAATACTCTGAAATCATGGTTCGCTACGGCGAGCTTTCCACCAAAGGCAAGAACCGGCAGGCCTTCATCGGTCGGCTGAACGGCAATGTCACCAAAGCGCTGCACGAATTTCCCGCGCTGCGCATGCACCCCAAGCGCGATCGGCTGCACATCGACCTCAACGGCGAGGACGCAGAGGCGGTGATGGCGCGCCTGAGCAAGGTGTTTGGCATCCAGAGCTTCTCACCCTCGGTGGCGGTTGCCAAGGAGATGCCGGCCGTTCACGCGGCTGTTCGCGACTTGATGGCGGCAACGGTGCCGAACGGGGCCTCTTACAAGGTGCAGACCAAGCGCTCTGACCACGACTTTGAATTGGATACCAACGAGATGAACCTGAACCTTGGGGATATGCTGACGGATGCGCGACCGGACCTCGTGGTCAAAATGAAGAACCCCGATTATGTGTTGCGCGTGGAAGTGCGGCGTGAGGCGATCTTCTTGTCCACCAACACGGTGCTGGGGGCTGGCGGCTTGCCGGTCGGAACGGCCGGCAAAGGCGTGCTGATGCTCAGCGGCGGGATCGATTCGCCGGTGGCCGGCTACCTCGCGCTCAAGCGTGGGGTGGACATCGAGATGGTGCACTTCTTCTCGCCCCCGTACACAAGCCAGCAGGCCTTGGCCAAGGCGAAGCAGCTGACGACGAAGCTGGCACCGTATGTAGGCGCCATCAAGTTCATTCAGGTGCCGTTCACCGAGATCCAAGAAACCATCAAGGCTAATTTGCCGGAAGGGTACCTGATGACGATCCAGCGGCGGTTGATGCTGCGGCTGGCCGAAGCGATCGCGCAAAAGCGAGGCGCGCTGGCGATTTTTAACGGCGAGTCTGTCGGTCAGGTCGCCTCCCAGACGCTTGAAAGCATGGTGGCCATCAACGATGTAACCACGATGCCGATCATTCGACCAGTGGCAACGATGGACAAAAACGAGATCATCCGGGTAGCAGAGGACATTGACACCTATGCGCTGTCGATCATGCCGTTTGAGGATTGCTGCACGATTTTTGCCCCACCGGCTCCGAAGACCAAGCCAAACATGGACCGCGCCCGCTACTATGAAAGCAAGCTAGACGTTGACGGCCTGATGCAGCGCGCGCTTGAGGGTATCACCATCACCGAGGTGCGGAGCTCTGATGACTACATGAACGAAAACATGGCCCTGATCACCGAATTGCTTTGAGCGAAACGCCGCCTGCGAGCGGCGTTTTTGTGTGGTCGGCGAAAATGTTTGTTTGCCCGTTCACAAACAGCGTGGTAAACTTAACTGTGTGAAACCGCTAACAATACGCGAGGGGTGGCTGTTATGTTAAAAGCAAGGGAGCAGGTGTCCAAGGCAACGATCCGGCGCATTCCACTGTACTATCGGGCTGTTCAGCAGTTGCAGCAGCAAGGCGTCAGTCGGATCCGCTCGGACAAGCTCAGCGAGATCGTCCATATTCCGTCCGCCACCATTCGCCGAGACTTCTCCAGCTTTGGGGAACTGGGTAAGAGTGGCTACGGCTACGAGGTGACCACGCTGGTGGACGCGTTCGGGAAACTCTTAGATGTACATTCCAAAGAGGCAATCATTTTGGTGGGGGTTGGCGGCCTAGGCACGGCGCTGATGCAGAATAACTTCCGGCGCAATCCAGACCTGAACATCACGATGGCCTTCGACACGGACCCGGCCAAGCTTGGTGTGGTGGCGGGCATTCCCGTGTACAGCTTTGCCACGCTGGCAGCGCATCTGACCCCGGCGATGCATACCGCGATTTTGGCGGTGCCGAGTGCCTCGCAGCCAGCAGTGATCCATGCGCTGGAGGCCGCGGGCATTGACGCGATCTTGACGTTTGCGCCCAAGCCGGTGGCCTGTGCGCCACAGACCACGATCCGCTACATCGACCTGACCTCGGAGCTGCAGAGCCTGCTGTTCACCGCGCATCAGAAAGTCGGGCACGGGGCGATTGTGCGTTGACGGGTCATTCTCACTAGTTTATAATGCCCTTAACGCGACGAACAAGAGGGTCGACTAGCTGGGTTTTCAGCGACAAGGCGGTGGGTGTGAGCCTTGAGCCACTAGTCGATTGTAGCTTGCGAGCAGTTTCCCTGAAGCAGTAGGGGAAGCCGGGTCACCGCCGTTATCGGTCAGAGCTGGGGGAACTGGTTTCCCCAATTTAGGTGGCACCGCGAGCAGACTCGTCCTAATTTTTAGGGCGAGTTTTTTTGTTCGCATCACACTTTGGGAGGTACTCATGAAAGAAGAATTAGCACCAAAATTCGACCCGCAGGCGGTCGAGGCCGGCCGCTATGACAAGTGGCTGGCGCAAGGCGTCTTCAAGCCGTCTGGCGACTCAAAAGCCAAGCCATACAGCATCGTTATTCCACCGCCAAACGTGACGGGGAAGCTGCACCTGGGCCACGCCTGGGACACTACGTTGCAGGACATGATCATTCGCCAAAAGCGGATGCAGGGCTTTGACACGCTGTGGCTACCGGGGATGGACCATGCCGGGATCGCCACACAGGCAAAGGTTGAAGCCAAGCTGCGCAAGGAAGGCATCACCCGCTATGACCTCGGCCGCGACGCGTTTGTGGACAAGGTCTGGGAATGGAAGGATGAGTTTGCGGCCACCATCAAGACCCAGTGGGGCAAGATGGGGCTGTCCTTGGATTACTCCCGTGAGCGCTTCACGCTTGATGATGGGCTGTCCACCGCAGTACGCAAAGTCTTCGTTGACTTGTACAACAAGGGCCTGATCTACCGCGGCGAGTACATCGTCAACTGGGATCCACAGGCGCGCACCGCGCTGTCCGACATCGAAGTGATCCATCAGGACGATCAAGGTGCGTTTTACCACCTGATCTACAAGTTCGCCGACGGCACGCCAGGCGGCATTGAGATCGCGACCACGCGGCCGGAAACCATGTTTGGGGACACCGCGGTGGCCGTTAACGCTCACGATGCGCGCTATCAAGCGGTCATCGGCAAGGAAGTCATCGTACCCGGCGTCGGGCGCAGGATCCCGATCATCACCGATGAGCACGCCGATCCCGAGTTTGGGACCGGGGCCGTTAAGATCACGCCGGCGCACGACCCGAACGACTTCCAAGTCGGCAACCGCCACGATCTGCCGCGCATCAACTGCATGAACGATGACGGGACGATGAATGCTAATGCCGGCAAGTACGAGGGTCAAGACCGCTTCGAGTGCCGGGATAACCTGGTGAAGGACCTGCAAGCCAGCGGCGATCTGATCAAGATCGACCCGATCGTCCACAGTGTTGGCCACTCCGAGCGCACCGGCGTTCAGGTCGAGGCCCGGCTGTCCACCCAGTGGTTCGTCAAGATGGCACCACTGGCAGAAGCCTCGGTCAAGAATCAGGCTGGCGACGATAAGGTCACCTTCGTGCCGGAGCGCTTCGAGCACACCTTCCTGAACTGGATGAACAACATTCACGACTGGGTCATCTCCCGCCAGCTCTGGTGGGGGCACCGGATCCCGGCGTGGTACAACAAGCAAACCGGTGAGATGTACGTCGGGATGGACGCGCCGGAAGACGCCGAGAACTGGGAACAAGACCCCGATGTTTTGGACACCTGGTTCAGCTCCGCGCTGTGGCCATTTTCTACGATGGGCTGGCCGGACACGGATGCGCCGGACTTCAAGCGCTACTACCCAACTGATACGTTGGTGACTGGTTATGACATCATCCCGTTCTGGGTGGCCCGGATGATTTTCCAAGGGCTTGAATTCACGGGGCAGCGGCCGTTCAAAAACGTCCTGCTGCATGGTCTGATTCGCGACGAGCAGGGCCGCAAGATGAGCAAATCCCTAGGCAACGGGATCGACCCGATGGACGTCATTGACAAGTACGGTGCCGATGCGTTGCGCTGGTTCTTGGTCAACGGCTCCACGCCTGGTCAGGACACGCGCTTCTCGTGGGACAAGATGGGGGCCAGCTGGAAATTCGTCAACAAGATCTGGAACATGTCGCGCTTTGTGTTGATGAACCTGGCCGACACGACGGCAGACCAAAAGCCAGACCCGACCACCTTTGACCTGTCCGACCAGTGGATCTTTGCGCGCTTGAACCAGACGGTGGCCAGTGTCACTGCGAAGTTTGAGACCTTTGAATTCGGGGAAGCGGAACGTGACCTGTACAACTTCATCTGGAACGAGCTGGCCGACTGGTACCTCGAGATGTCCAAGGAAGTGCTGTACGGGGATGATGAAACCGCCAAGGCGGCCAAGCGCGTCAACCTGATGTATGTGCTGGACCAAGTGTTGCGCCTGATGCACCCGATCATGCCGTTTGTGACCGAGAAGATCTGGCTGACCATGCCACACCACGGCGAGTCGATCGTGACGGCCAGCTATCCAGTTGTGCACGCCGAGTTCGACAACGACCAGGCCATCACGGACATGCAGGCCATCATTGAGCTGATCCGGGCCGTGCGAGGCATTCGCACCGATGTGAATGCACCGCTGGCCAGCCCACTGGACATTCAGGTGCGGCTACAGGACGCCGCGTTGGGTGACTTGTTCGAGCAGAACTTCGACTTCATCGACCGCTTCGTGCACAGTAAGCACTTTGAAGTCGGTGCAGACCTCGAGACGCCTGCGCTGGCGGCTTCAGCGGTCATCTCTGGCGCGACCATCTACGTCCCACTGGCCGAGCTGATCGACTTGGATGCCGAGATCGCCAAGCTCGGCAAGGAAGGCCAGAAGCTGACCCAAGACATCACGCGGGTGGAAAAGAAGCTCGCCAATGCCGGTTTCCTGGCGCAGGCTCCCGCGGCCGTTGTAGCGGAACAGCAGGCCAAGCAGGCGGACTTGGCCGCTAAGCTGGCGGCTACCGAAGCGCGGATCGCTGAACTGAAGGCGGCCAAGTAGGCGCCAAAATGACCGAGAATGCCCCTCACACTAGGTCGGTGTGAGGGGCATTTTTTACGGCATTGCCCCATTGTCATGAAACTGTAATAATTGTATACTCAAGGTGACAGAAGTGGGTGTGCACGGCTAAGTCGGGCCGGTCACTGACTAAAAGTATGCTATACTGAACGACAACCGACTGGATGACAATTGCGGTAAGCGAAGCAAGGAGATTTGACGAGATGAAAAAAAAGCACGTGGCGCTCATTGCGCTTGCGGCAGGGGTATTGATCGCTGCCGGAGTCTATACAATGCGCGGGTTGCACTATCAGGAACGGTTCTTGCCGAACACCCAGGTGCTGGGGGTCAATGTTGGCGATAAAACCGTGAGTGCGGCCAACCGCGCCATCAAGCAGCGCTTTGATAAAGTCGCGTACCGGCTGACGGAAAAGGGCCAGACGGTGGCAACGGTCAAGGGAACCGAGCTGGGCCTCAGTCGCGACTTTAAGCAGCCGCTGACGGCGCTGCTCAAGAAGCAAAACCCATGGGGCTTCAACGCCGTAGTGCTGGCTGGCAGCGACAAAGCCGACATGCTGACGGTGGCCGATGACCAAAAGCTCACCGATTACGTCAATGCCTTCGTCGCGACCGCGAATAAGACGCGCACGGCCCCGACAGACGCGAAGGTCGTGGACCAAAACGACCAGTACGTGATCGAAAAAGAAAAGGCCGGCAACCAGCTGGACGCCAAGCTTGTCAGTGCAACGCTGCAAAGTGCGATTGCCGCGAACAAGACGCAGGTCAACCTGACGAAGGCTTACATCCAGCCAGCGGTGGTGCACACTGACAAGGCGTTGACCACTGCGGTTGAGAAGTTTCAGGCCATCGGTGGCATCAAGGCCACGCTGACCATTCAAAATCACGAAGTCACGGTGCCAACGGCCACCTTGCACCAGTGGATCAGTTACGAAAACGGCGCGATCACCGTGAACGATGCGGCGGTCAAAGCGTTCCTGCAGGACATCAATACGCAGTACGCGACCTACACCAAGACGCGTCAGTTCACGTCGACCATGCGTGGCGTCGTGTCCGTTCCGGCCGGGATCTATGGTTGGAGCATTCCGACAACCGCCGAGACGCCCAAAGTGGTGGCCTTGATCAAAGCAGGCAAGGACTTCACCCACGCCTTGGCACATGTCGGGACCGGGTATCACGAAGATGGCACCGATATTGGGAATACCTATATCGAAGTCGATAAGGCGAATCAGCACGAATGGTTTTACAAAGATGGCCAACTGGTCATGGACACGGCGGTCGTGACCGGTAAGCCGTCAACGCCAACGCCAAGCGGGGTCTTCTCCATCTGGTCCAAGCAGCGCAACGCCACGCTGAACGGTGAGGATTACTCAACGCCGGTCAGCTACTGGATGCCGATCGATTCAACCGGGGTGGGGCTACACGATAGCTCCTGGCAGCCGCAGTACGGGGGCACCTGGTATCAGACTCACGGGTCTCACGGGTGTGTGAACAATCCACCGGCATTCATTGCCAACCTGTACAATGCGGTGGCGCTGGGCACCCCTGTCATCGTCTTTTAGTCATCAGACCGTTGACCGAGGCGGTGCGGCACTGCTCCCACGCGGGAGTGAGTCCGCACCGCCTCGGTTTTTGAGTGACGCAACAAGTGGAGGAGAAGTATGTCAGTAACTTATTCGGCCGCTGTGGCGGCGATTCACGCCTTGCCGCGGCTGGCCAAAACCGGCGGCCACGAGCGTATTTTGGCCCTGCTGGGGGCGCTTGGCGACCCACAGACGCGCGGGCGTTTTGTGCACGTGACGGGCACGAATGGCAAAGGCTCAACGGCCAACGCGATCGCGCATATTTTGACCGCCAGTGGGTTGACGGTGGGGCTGTTCACCTCGCCATTCATCATGCGCTTCAATGAGCGGCTGATGATCGATGCGACTCCGATCGCCGATGCCGATTTGGTGACCGCCTACACCGCTACTGCCGATGCGTTGGCGCAACTGCAGGCGCAGGACGCCGCGTTTGGTGTGACGGAGTTTGAATTCATCACCGCAATGGCCTTTTGGTGGTTCGACCATGTCGGCGTTGATTGCGCGGTGATCGAGGTGGGGATCGGGGGGGATACGGACTCGACCAACGTCATCACGCCACTGGTCAGTGTCATCACAAGCGTGGGGCTGGATCACGCCGCCTTGCTGGGCCACACGTTGACGAGTGTGGCCACGCATAAGGCGGGCATCATCAAGCCGGGGCGGCCGGTGGTGACCGCGGCCTTGGCCCCAGAAGCGGCCGCGGCAATTGCCACCCGCGTCGCCGCCATGGGGAGTACCTGGCTGGTGGCGGGGCGGGATTTTGACGCGCATGCCGGCCGATTGCAGGGGTGGGGGCAGACATTCACTTACCGGGACGAGGACGGGCCGCAAAAGGGGCTGCAGCTGCCACTGGTCGGCCCCTACCAGCTGACCAACGCAGCTTTGGCGATTCGGGCCAGCAAGCTCGCTGCGGCGGCCATGCACTGGCCGCTTCGCCTGCGCGAAATCCGTCAGGGGCTGGCCGCTAGCACGTGGCCGGTGCGGATGGAGCGTGTGAGTGAGGACCCGCTGATCGTGCTGGACGGGGCGCATAACCCGGAAGGCATTCGCGGCCTCGTTGACACCCTTCAACAGGTGTTCGGGCACCAACCGCTGACGCTGATCGTTGGTATTTTGGCAGATAAAGATGTGGCGACGATGATCACCCTGTTGGCGCACACCCCGTATCGGCTCTGGTTGGTGCCGGTGCCTGATACCCCGCGGGCCGAAGCGCTGAGCGATTATCCGCAGCACGCGCAGTTACAAACATTTGAGACGTGGCAGGCGGCGCTGGCGGCGCACTTGGCAACGGCGCGTGAGGACCCTGTGGTGATCGCCGGGTCGCTATACTTGGTCAGTGCCGTGCGTCAGACATTGCTGGGAAATGAAACGGCGTAATCTTCTCTAAACGGTGTATTGCCAAGGAGGAGACGCAAGATGCAACCACGTGAAGCATTGCAGGCGCACGGTGCGCGCACGTTGACCGATGAGGCGCTGGTTCGGGTGCTTTTGGGCAGCGGTTCGGCCACGGTTCCGCTGACTCAAACCGTTCGGGCGCTCGCTGACACCTACCCGCAACTGGTGGGGTTGGCCCGCGTGACCGTTGATGACCTGATGGCACTACCTGGGATCGGATTGGGAAAGGCCGCACTGCTGTGTGCCGCGGTCGAGTTTGGGCGGCGCATTCAGACGCGCCAGGTGCTCCGCCAGGGGCGCATCCTATCCAGTCAGGCACTGGGCACTGAGATGATCGCCCGGCTGGCGGGCGAAGTGCAGGAGGTGCTAGTCGCCGTGCTACTGGACGTCAAAAACGCGGTGATCGCGGAACGGGTGATCGCGCGAGGCGGGATCGATCAGTCGATCGCCGATCCCCGGGTGGTTTTTCGCGAGGCGCTGTTGGCTAATGCGGCCAAACTGATTCTAGTGCACAATCATCCCAGCGGTGACCCGGCCCCGTCGGCGGCGGATCGCACCCTGACCCAGCGGTTCGCCGACGCGGGGCAGCTGGTCGGCATCGCGCTGTTGGATCACCTGGTGGTTGGCGGTGGGCGTTACTTCTCGTTTGCGGCGGCAGGGAAGATATAAGTTTTTGCAAATTCGCCGTGAAAATCGCATCAGCCGGGCGCCGCTTGCAGGGGTATGCTATAATCATGAAGACCGAAAAAACGATGCAGTAGTTGAAGGAGAGAACATTTTGCTTGGATTAGGATCGAAGAACATCGGGATCGACCTCGGTACAGCCAACACCCTCGTGTACGTTGACGGGAAAGGGATCGTGACGCACGAGCCTTCCGTGGTCGCGAAAAATACACAAACAGACGAAATTATTGCCGTGGGCGAGGAAGCGCGGGCGATGATCGGCCGCACACCAGCGAACATCAACGCGATTCGGCCGATGAAAGACGGCGTGATTGCGGACTACGACACAACTGCTGCGATGCTCAAGTACTTCATGGACAAGGCGCTTGGCGGCAAGGGCAACCACCCGCAGGTGATGATCTGCGTCCCAAGTGGCGTCACCGAAGTGGAAAAGCGTGCCGTGATCGATGCGGCCAAGGTGGCCGGCGCCAAGGACGCGTTTGTCATTGAAGAGCCTTACGCGGCGGCGATCGGCGCCGGGTTGCCGGTCATGGACCCAACCGGCAGCATGGTCGTTGACATTGGCGGTGGCACCACTGATGTGGCGACCATCTCCCTTGGCGGCATCGTGTCCAGCCGCTCCATTCGTATGGCGGGCGACAAGATCGACGAAGCGATCGTCAGCTACATTCGCCAGAACTTCAGTCTGCTGATCGGCGAACGAACTGCAGAGGACGTGAAGATCCAGATCGGTTCGGCGTCTATCGAAAAGGCTAAGGATATCGACGCGATGACGATTCGCGGGCGCGACTTGCTGACTGGTCTGCCGAAGACGATCGACATTGCCGCCACCGACATCGCCACGGCGATGAACGAAATTGTGGTGGCGATCATCGATGCCATCAAGGAGACGCTGGAAGAGACCTCGCCTGAAATCGCGGCTGACGTGATCGATCGCGGGATCGTGTTGACCGGGGGCGGCGCGATGCTTAAGCACCTGCCGGAAGTCATCTCCGAAGCAACCAAAGTGCCGGTCTTCGTTGCGGAGGCCCCACTTGACTGCGTAGCGATCGGGACCGGCGAATCCCTCAAGAATATTGACGTATTGAAGAAGCACTAGGCCTGCTTGTGGGGTCATGGGCCGGTGACCAACCGCTTGGTTGTGGGCCGGCCCATTTTTTTGTGTCAGCGCGAGGTGGCGCGGATGCCGTGCGCATGGCGTGCGGCGTTCGTGACGCACGTCGCGCGACGCCCCCCAAAAGCCCGTGCGGCTTTGTATCTAACTGCTGGAGGTAGGGCATGCAGAAGTTTTTTTCCAACAAAAAAATGATTATCCTGATGATCGCATTGCTGGCTAGCCTCGGCCTGGTGTTCAGCTCGATCTCGGTGCGCAACAATAAGGCCGCGCCGCCGCTGATGCAACAGATCGGCAACGACGTGGTCGGCATCGGGGCGCGCGTCGTGTCCGGACCGGCCGAATGGGTCAAAGACGGGCTGGATTCGGTCAACGATCTGCTCAATGCGTACCAAGAGAACAAACGCTTGAAGTCACAGATCGATGACCTGGCCCAGACCAAGGTCCGCAACCAAACCCTAACGCGCGAGAACCAGTCGCTTAAAAAGCAGCTGAAGTTGAATGCCACCCTGATGGACTACGGGCAGATCTCCGCGACGGTCATCTCGCGCACGCCGGATGATTGGCGCAACGTGTTCGTGATCAACAAGGGGTCCGGTGCCGGCGTCGCAAAGGGGATGCCGGTGATGTCCGGCTCTGGGCTGATCGGCCGCATTGTGGAGGTGGCCAAGACCAACGCCAAAGTCGAGATGATCTCGACAGATAACAAGGCGGCTGATCGGTTTGCGGCCATGATCATGACGGCTGGGGGCAAGACCATCAACGGGATCGTGACCAGCTACAACGAAAAAACGGGTCAGCTCGTTTTGGGTCAGGTCAACACCACGGAAGCCATTAAGAAGGGTGCGAAGGTGGTCACGTCCGGGCTCGGTGGGGCAACGCCAAAGGGCTTATTGATCGGCACCGTGGCAAGCATCAAAAAAGACGACTTTGGGTTGGCCAACACGGTTTACCTGACCCCTGCGGCTGATCTGAATGACGCGGCGGTGGTGACCGTCATTGACCGGACGATCGAAGGTGACGGCAATGCAGAATGATAAGCCGTTCACTGGGCACGGCTGGGTGGCCTTGATCCTGCTGGTGGCGATGCTCCTGGATGGCACGCTCAGCCAGGTGTTGGCGCAGTGGCTGATGACCCCGACCTTCACGGGGGTGCCGCAGCTGACACTGATCGCGCTGTTGATGATCGCCTTGGCTCTACCCGAAGAGGACAATATCGTCATCATCGCGGGGGTCACGGGGCTGGTGTTTGACAGTTTTTACACCGGCATGCTGGGAGTGCACATGCTGCTCTGGCCGCTGTTGGTGTATGTCATTCGACAGCTGGCCCCGCTTGTGCCGCGCGGGGCCCTGTATGTCGGTTCCGTGGTGATCATTGCGCTGACGGTGTACCTAGGGGCTTACTACTTTGTCAGCCGCTTTTTGGGCTTCACGGCGGCCGCGCCGGTTGACCTGATCGCCCATCACATGGGCCCCGGGCTGGCCGTCAACCTCGTTTTGTTCGCCGTCATCTACGCGCCAATGATGCAGGTGCTGAACCGGTTGCGCCCAGACCAGCGTGCCTAACGCGAGAATGGGCAAACTGCCCGTTTAACGCCCGTGTTGCGCGACCGTCTGTGCCCCCTCATGGGGGTGCGGGCGGTCGTTTTGCTTGTGCGAGCTGACCGAGTCCTGCCCTGCACTGGTGCGGTGGTGGGCCGGGCCGGAGAAGTTTGGCTTTAATCCGCCAAAGTGGGTAGGAATGTGCGATAATAGGTAAGATAGCAACTAAGATTAACGGGGTGAAAACGTGGAGGCAGTCACACTTAAGGGACGTAAGGCGGGCTTTGAACTGCAGCTGGCGGATTGGGCAGGCATCAGCGAACTCACGGCGCAACTGCAGACGCTTTTGGCGCGGCTTGCGACGGATACGCCGGAAGGCAATGTGGACTTTATGATCGAGACCGGCGACCGGGTTTTGGGGGCCGATCAGCTGGCGGAAGTGACGCGCGTGTTTGATGACTTCCCGCGCTTTTCGATCAAGTCGGTGCACGCAGAGGTGGACCACGTGGTGCCGCTGCGGCAGCGCTTCTTAGCCCAAAGCATCCACCTTGTCGGCGGGATCGTACGCTCCGGCCAGGTGGTCGACTGCACCGGTGACGTTTTGTTTGTCGGCACGTTACACCAAAGCGCCACCCTGCGCGCGACCAGGAGCATTTTCGTCCTCGGCGAGGTTGCCGGGCTGTTAATTGCCGGCTACACCGGTGACCAGGACGCGGTGATTGCCGGCGACATCAGCAAGGCGGGCCAAATTCGCATCGCGGACACAGTTGAGGTCGTTGAGGCCAATGATTATGGGCCCCAGACGCTGTGTTACATCAATGATCTGCACATTCTGGACCACGGGGCGCTCAGTGACTTGGGCAAGCTGCGGCCAAAACTATTCCGGAAACTGGAGGACTTGTAATGGGAAATGCACTGGTCGTGACGTCGGGTAAGGGCGGGGTCGGCAAGACCACCACGACGGCAAACATCGGCACCGCGCTGGCGCTGCAAGGCAAGCGCGTCTGCTTGCTGGACCTCGATATCGGGCTGCGGAACCTGGACGTGGTGCTGGGCTTGTCCAACCGGATCATCTATGACATCGTGGATGTCGCCACGGGCCGCGCCAAGTTGCACCAGGCCTTGATCAAGGACAAGCGCTTTGACGATTTGCTGTATGTATTGCCGGCGGCGCAAAACGCCGAGAAGGATTCACTTGAACCCGCCCAGGTCAAAGACATCGTGGAAGCGTTGCGGCCTGAGTTCGACTGGGTGATCTTGGATTCCCCCGCGGGCATCGAGCAAGGCTTCCGCAACGCGGTGGAAGGGGCAGACGGGGCGATCGTGGTCACCACACCGGAAATCAGCGCGGTCAGCGATGCGGATCGGATCGTGGGCCTGCTGGAGCAGCGCGACATGGTGTTCCCGCCGCGCCTCGTGATCAATCGGATCCGTCAGCACATGATGGCGGATGGCCGGTCGATGGACATCGATGAGATCACCAAGCATCTGGGGATCGATTTGCTGGGCATCATCGTGGATGACGACGACGTGATCGCCAGCTCGAACAAGGGCGAAACCGTGGTGATGGATCCCGATCATCTGGCAAGCCAGGGCTACCGCAACATTGCGCGGCGGCTTTTGGGCGAAAGCGTGCCGCTTTTGAACATCGAACAAAAAAAAGTGGGCTTTTGGGCGCGACTTTTTCATCGCCAGGGTTGACAAATGGCAAAAGCATGAGTATTATCTAAGACAATCATTCAAAACGTTGATTGGAAATGGCGCAAGGCCAGTGACCTAAGCGAGTCCGGAGTGGTGAAAGCCGGACGTCACCCCTGTCGCCTCACATCCAAGAGTGCCTGATTGAATTCAGTAGGTCAGGCCGGTTGAGCTCGTTATCGCTGTGGTTGAAAGACCATGTGAGGCAGCCTTGGTGACAAGGTTGCGACATTGAGGTGGTACCGCGCGATGCGCCCTCATACAGCAGTAGCTGTGTGAGGGCGTTTTTTGGTTCCCCCGGGTCTTTCAACCACGTGAGGTCGGTGTGGTGACGCACCGACGAACTGAGGTGGCACCACGCAGACGCGTCCTCTTATCCGTTGGGATAAGGGGGCGCGTTTTGCGTTGCGCCGACCAATCTCGTTTTGACCCCGCTCGGTTAGGCCGACCGAGCACTATCCGCCTGATGACAGGCATCCTGAGGAGGAACTGATTATGGATTACATTTCATCAATTTTACCCGCTTTACTTGCCGGCACGAAGATGACGCTGTCGATCTTCTGCCTCACCCTAGTGGGCGCCATCCCACTGGGTATGTTGCTTTCGGTCGGCCTGATGCATCGTGAAACCGCAGGCGAAAGCGCCGTTAAAAAGTGGTTTTTCCGCATCTTGAAGGGCTTGATCGAAGCCTACGACTGGCTGTTCCGGGGCACGCCGCTGCTGCTCCAGCTGATTTTTGTCTTCTATGGACTGCCGCTGATCGGGATCGTGTTCGATCGCTTCAACGCCGCGGCATTTGCCTTCATCCTGAACTACGCGGCGTACTTCGCCGAGATCTTCCGCGGCGGCTTTGGCGCCGTGGCCGAAGGGCAGTTTGAAGCCGCCACGGTCTTGAATCTTACGCGTTGGCAGACCCTGCGCTTCATCGTGATCCCTCAGGTGCTCAAGATCGTCCTGCCATCCATGGGGAATGAAGTGATCAACTTGGTCAAGGACTCCAGCCTGGTGTACGTCATCGGCTTGGGCGACCTGCTGCGGGCCGGCAATATCGCCACCGCACGCGATGTCACGCTGGTGCCGCTGGCGCTGGTCGGGGTCATTTACCTGCTGATGACGCTGGTGTTGACCTTTGCGCAAAAGAAGATCGAAAAGTCGTTCGACTACTACAAATAGGCCGCGGGCCCTTGGAGGATCAATTATGCTAGAACTGAAGAATATCAACAAGCGCTTCAATGACCAGGTCGTCCTCAAAGACGTGTCGGTGACCATCGAAGACCAAAAGACCCTTGCCATCGTCGGCCCATCCGGTGCCGGCAAAACCACGCTGTTGCGCATCATCGCCGGCCTGACGGCGGCTGACAGCGGCACGTTTATCTGGAACGGCCAAGCCACCACCCCTGCGCAGCTGCGCAAAGACGGCGTCATCGGCGTCGTGTTCCAAGGGTTTGAGCTCTTTCCGAACCTAACTGTGCTCAAAAACATCACCCTGGCCCCGATGTTGCAAGGACAAAGCGAGGCGGACGCCAAGGACCGCGCGCTTGAACTCTTGGCCGACTTGGACTTGGCCGACCAGGCGGACGCTTATCCATTCTCCCTGTCCGGCGGCCAAAAGCAGCGCGTCGCGATCGCCCGCGCCCTGGCGCTGAACCCCCAGATCCTGCTGTATGATGAGCCGACCTCCGCGCTTGACCCGAACCTGCGGCAAAGCGTCGCGAACCTGGTCAACAGCGTGAAGGATCAGGGCACCACACAAGTCGTGGTGACCCACGATATGGACTTTGCCCAAAGCGTTGCCGACACCACGTACACCGTCACGAAGTAGGAGGGCCGCGATGAAAAAGAGATTACTAGCACTCGCCACCCTGCTGTTGACCCTGATCGCGGTCGCCGGGTGTGCCCGCACCAAAGCGGCGGACAGCTGGGCCCGCATTGAAAAAGACAAAACGGTGGTCATCGGGTTGGATGACACCTTCGTGCCGATGGGCTTTCGGAATAAGGACGGCTCGCTGTCCGGCTACGACATCGACCTGGCCAAGGCGGTGTTCAAGCTTTACGGCATCAAGCCAGACTTTCAGACGATCGAATGGTCGATGAAAGAAACCGAGTTGAAGAACCAGACCATCGACTTGATCTGGAACGGCTACTCGGTCACACCGGAGCGTCAAAAGCAGGTGGCCTTCTCGGCAGATTATCTGATCAACCACCAGATCCTGGTCACCAAGACCAGTGAAGGGGTGAAGAAGATGGCTGACATGGCCGGTAAAACGTTGGGGGTGCAAACCGGCTCCAGTGGCGCAGCCGCCCTTGATGGCAGTCCCAAGCTGTTGAAGCAGTACATCAAGAATCAGGAGCCGGTGCTGTACGACACCTTCACCGACGCGTTCTTGGATCTGAACGCCGGCCGCATTCAAGGCATCTTCATGGACGAGGTGTACGCGCGCTACTATATCGCGCACCAACAGGACCCTACCGCTTACCAAGTGCTGTCCGGGACCTTTGACTCTGAGGATTTTGCAGTCGGGATGCGCAAGTCGGATACGCCGCTGCAAGCCAAAATCAACGCCGGCTTCAAGACCCTTGAGGCAAACGGGACACTGGCCAAGCTGAACAAGAAGTGGTTCGGCAAGGCGACCGTGAATTAAGTGAGACGCACCATCGCAGTTGAGCGGTGGTGCGTTTTTGCGGCCACAGAGTTTGGTATAATAAGTCACGAAGGGAGGGGTGACCATGTGGTTATGGGGACTGATCGTGGCGGTCGTCGTGGTGAACGCGGCCGGCGCAATGATCACCGTGCTGCGCCAGCCGCGCGAAATCTCTGCAACATGGGGATGGTTGCTGGTGCTGTTGTTGCTACCAGTGGTCGGGTTTGGCCTGTACTGGCTGTTTGGGCGCAAGCTCCCAACGCGCAAACTGAACGCATTGGCCACGCAACAGCGTCTGGGCATTGACCAGATGGTCGCCACACAGCAAGAGGCCATCGCGGCGGGGCAGGCATTGGTGGCCCAGGCGCAGGCGGCCGGGGTCCCTGAACTGGTCCGCGCATTGCTGCAAGCGGATGGGGCGCTGATCACGACGCTCAATGCGTGCCAGTTGATTGCGCAGCGCGAAACGTTTATGACGCGGGTGTTCGCGGATCTTGCGGCGGCGACCAACCACATTCACCTTGAGGCGTACACGATCGAGCCGGATGCCACCGGGCGTCGCCTGTTGGCGCTACTGACCGCCAAGGCGCAGGCCGGGGTACGCGTGCGTGTCATTTACGACCCCTTCGGCTCCCACCGGTTGAGCCAGAAATTTTGGCGGCCGCTGATTCTTTCCGGCGGCTTGGTCGAACCGTTCATTGCGACCCGGTTTGGCCGCGCTGATCCGCGGATCAACTTCCGCAATCACCGTAAACTGGTCGTGATTGACGGTCGGATCGGCTACATGGGGGGCTTTGATTTTGGTCATTCCCCCAAGCATCCCCCGATTCAGCACGACACCGAGCTGCGCCTGGAGGGCCAGGCGGTCGCCGTGTTACAGGCACGTTTTTTCATGGACTGGAACACCACCGCCCAGATCAAAAAGGTGCACTTCCAAGCGGATTACTTCCCACCGGCGGCAGACACCGGCACGACGACGCTGCAGATCGTTTCCGGTGGCCCCGAGCAGCCACTGGAAGCCATCAAGCTGGGCTACCTACGCCTGGTGGGAATGGCCAAGCGGCGCATCTGGATCCAGAGCCCGTACTTTGTGCCGGATGATAGCTTGATCGATGCGCTAGCGATCGCGGTCAACGCAGGTGTGGACGTGCGCATCATGGTGCCGCGGCGCACGAATCAGCCGATGATGGCCCGCGCCACGCGCTTTTACCTCGACCGGTTGGTGCAGGTCGGCGCGCAAATCTACTATTATAATGATGATTTTCTGCACAACAAAACAATTATCGTGGACGATCAGTACCTGGCGATGGGAACGGCCAACCTGGATATTCGCAGTTTTCGGCTGAACTTCGAAATTGCTGCATTTGTCTATGATGCCGACTTGGCGGCGCAAGCTACGGCGCTGTTCACCCGTGACCTGGCCCACGCCACGCATTACACGCATGCGATGGCCAAGCGTAAGCCGCGGCGGGTGCGCTTGGGTGAGGAGCTGTCACGACTATTAACGCCAATTTTATAGGCAGTGGGAGACAAGGCAGATTGTTTGCAATTCAATCTGGCTATGCTATAGTCAACCAGTAAACTAAATACGTGAGGAACCGTCACAAAAGGGGAGCGAAACGCTGAGAGTGGGCATAGCCCAGACCCTTCGAACCTGTTCGTTAGTACGAGCGTAGGGATTTGTGAACGTCGAGCGATCGACCTTCTTTGTGGACAGGGAAATCACAAGGGAGGTCTTTTTATGTCCAAAACATCGGACAAGTTGTTGGTATTGATGGAAATTGCGATTATTGCAGCGTTTGCGATGGCGCTGGAGTATGTGCCACACAAAACAGGGATCAGCTCCGTTGAGATGAGTTACGGGATCATCCCGATCAGTGTGCTGGCGCTGCGGCGTGGGACTGGTGCAGGTATGGCGGCTGGGTTGACCTGGGGACTGCTGGATATGCTCTTGATCGGGATGGGTGAAGGCAGCGTCTTAAACGTGATTCAGGGGTTGCTGGAGTATCCGGTGGCCTTCGCGGTGGCCGGGCTCGGAGGTGTTTTTGCCGGTCGGCTCCAAAAGGCGATCAAAGGCGGTGCGACCAACAAGATCATGGGCTGGGCCAGCGCGGGCGTTCTGCTCGGCGTGGTCGCCAAGTACTTCTGCCACTTCCTGGCCGGCTGGGTATTCTGGGGCGCGTATGCGCCAAAGGGGATGCCCGCATGGCTTTACTCGCTGGTGATCAACGGGGGCAGTGCGATCGCAACGGGGCTCTTAGGCTTAGTCGTGATGGCCGTGCTCGTCACCAGTGTCCGGCAGCTGTTCGTGCCTAAAACGACCGGCAAGCTGGGGCACGCTTAGCGCACACCGTAAACAAAAACCGGATCGGCCGATGGGCCGATCCGGTTTTTGACGCTTGGGCTGTTTAGAAAGCAGCAAACGCAGCTGCAACCGCGCCGAAGACGGTGACGATGAGCATCGCGACGGCGGCGATGTGCGTGATGTACCAGAACTTTGTCTTTTTCTGTTTCACCGTAAGCACCACCTTTTCCATTCATTTACGCTTCAGTGTACCCGTTTTTGCGCTGAAGGGCAACCCTGATGCAATGCCAGTGGGACCGCTTTTCATCTGGCGAGAAAACCGGTATAGTGGCAAGGGAGGAAAAGACGATGACGACGATTCTGATGTTTGCGCTGCCCTTGTTTGGCTGGACGTTTGTGTTAGCGAGCGTGGCGGCACACTTCGCGAATAATCTGTTCTACTTTGCGGCGGTGGGGTTCAACCTGATCGCGTTGTGGGTGATGCGCACCCCGGCAACGAGCGACCTGATCTGGACGTGTTTGTTTTGTGCCGTGGCAATTGCGATTTTGCTGGTGATCGACCGGGTCGGCCGCGACCACGACCTGCTGATGCCAGTGTATGCCCACTGGCTGAGTCGCACCTTGTTACTTGCCACCACGCTTTGGTGGTTTGCGGGGTTAATCTTTAGATAAGTGGGCCCAGCCCCCACCAGTCCCCACCGTAATAACGGCCTTGTGATGCCTGTCACCACAAGGCCGTTTTTGTGTGCTCACGGGCAAAAGGGGCGAACACCAGTTTTGTCAAGGCTTTTTTGGAGGAATTGTGGTGGATTGTGGGGGGATGTGGTAGACTTGAAATAACAATATTAGGGGAGGTGTCGCCATGTTGATGGGTGAGTATCATCACAGCATCGATGCGAAGGGTCGATTGATTATTCCGGCCAAGTTTCGCGAACAGCTCGGTGCAAGCTTCGTGCTTACCCGCGGCATGGACGGCTGCCTGTTTGGTTACCCGATGGCGGAGTGGGAGAAGCTTCAGGCCAAGGTTGCCACCCTGCCGCTGACCAAAAAGGACGCGCGGACCTTCACCCGCTTCTTGTACTCAGCAGCCACGGAGTGCGAGCTGGATCGCCAAGGGCGCATCAACATTCCGAACCCGTTGATCACGCACGCCGGTCTCGAAAAGGGGTGCACCCTCGTTGGGGTCGCGAACCGCATTGAAGTGTGGAGCGATGAGAAGTGGCAAAGCTTTGCCGAAGACGCCGAGGAAAACTTTGACGAAATCTCCGAAAATCTGATGGACTTTGGGTTGTGATGACGATGACTGAATTCAAACACGAAACCGTACTGCTTCAAGAGGCCACGGATGCGCTGGCCATTCAGCCAACCGGGCGATATGTCGACGCAACGCTGGGGCGCGGCGGCCACACCGAGCGCATTCTCAGCCAGCTCACGACGGGGCAGCTGTATGCCTTCGATCAAGATCAGGCGGCGATCGATGCCGTCGGCGCAACGCTAGGCGATCGGGCCGCGCTGCACCTCATACATACGAACTTTCGCAATCTTCAAAGTGCACTGGCGACGCGTGGGGTGACCCAGGTTGATGGGATCCTGTACGACTTGGGCGTGTCCTCGCCCCAGTTCGACGACTCCCAGCGGGGCTTCAGCTACCGCTTCGATGCCCCCCTTGATATGCGCATGGACCAAAGCCAAGCGTTGACGGCCAAGACGGTGGTCAACGACTGGTCGTTTCAGGACCTGGTACGGATCTTTTCGCGCTACGGAGAAGAAAAATTCGCCAAGCCAATTGCGCGGCAGATCGAACGGGCGCGGGCAACTGCGCCGATCGAAACCACTTTTGAGCTGGTCGATCTGATCAAGGCCGGCATTCCGGCCAAGGCCCGGCGCACCGGCGGCCACCCGGCCAAACGCGTTTTTCAAGCCATTCGGATCGCCGTCAATGATGAGCTCGGGGCCCTTGAAGCCTCGCTGACGCAAGCGCTGACTCTTCTGGCGCCAGGTGGCCGCATCAGTGTGATCACGTTCCAATCACTGGAGGATCGGCTGGTGAAAACAATGTTCAAGGAAGCGACCAGTCTCAAGGACCTCCCACGCGATTTGCCGGTGATTCCGGCCAGTGCGCGGCCGGACTTCAAGCTGGTCGGCCGCAAGCCGATCCTACCGAGTGACGCAGAGCTGGCAGCCAACCACCGGGCGCACAGTGCCAAGCTGCGCGTGATCGAAAAAGAGTTGAAGGAGGGCACCACGGATGAACGATAATACAGCAAGAGACTTATACGCGGCGCAGCCCGCCGTTCAGCCGAGTCCGCAGCCGACCCCGGCCCCACAGCCGCAACCGAGCGCTGCGCCGGCGCGCCGCCTAGCCTTTAGCCCACTGGAGCGCGTGATGATGGTGCTTTGTGGCCTAGCGGTGGTGGGGGTTGCGGTGGTATACCTGACCGGGCAGTTCCAGCTGGCCGGCATCAGTCGAACCTATCAGGACGTGCAACGGCAGACCACGGTGGCCAAGCAGGCGGTTTCAGACGCCAAGCAGACCGTGGGGGAACTGTCGAACGCCAGTCGGCTTAACAACTATGCCAAGGCCCACGATTTCACGGTGATCGAAGGCAACATCAAGCGTGTGACGAATAAATGAAAAAAAGAACCCACAAACGACAAACGAACGCGAGACACCCAGAACGAAACCGCAAGCGCTTCGGGATCCTCCTGATCGGCGTAACGGCACTGATTGGGCTCGCGTTCGTTTGTCGTTTTGCGTACATTACGCTTGGCGGGCAGGTGGATAACAACAACTTGCAGGCGTACCGTAATACGAACTACAACAAGCGGACGGTTCTTAAGGCCAAGCGTGGTGCCATTTACGACAGTACGGGCAATGTGATCGCTGAAGACGCGAACACCTACACCTTATATGCGGTGCTCGACAAGACGCAGGTGGTGGGGAAGCACAAGCTGTATGTCACGAACAAGGACAAAACCGCAACAGTGCTCGCCAAGTACCTCCCCTTAGCGAAGGACAAGATCTTGGCTTACCTGACGCCGGCCAACAAGAAGACGTTACAGGTCGAATTTGGTCTGGCCGGGCGCGGGTTATCCTTAACCATCAAGAAACAGATCGAGGCGGAAAAGTTACCCGGGATCGGGTTCAGTGACAGTCCCTCAAGGCTGTACCCAAACGGGGCCTTTGCGAGTTACACGGTCGGGTTGGCCCGGGCGGCGAGTGAGCAAACCGATAGCGCATTGACCGGTGTGATGGGCCTTGAAAAGCAGTTCAACACGCTACTCAAGGGCACAGACGGTTGGACTAAGCGTCAGACGGATAGTTCAGGTGCTTACACGTTGCCGAACACGAAGGCAACGACCAAGAAGGCGGTTGATGGCGGCGCCGTGTACACGACACTGAACACCAACCTGCAGGCGTACCTAGAGACGCTGATGACCACGGTCGAAACGGAATACGCGCCCAAGGTCCTGAACGCTGTGCTGATGGACGCCAAAACCGGGGCCATTCTTGCCGCCAGCTCACGGCCCACGTTTGATCCGAGCACCGGGGAAGGGTTGGGGACCGTGTGGCGTAACGCATTGGTGGAGGACGCTTTTGAGCCAGGGTCGGTCATGAAGATCTTTACCCTGGCCAGCGCGATCGACACGGGGACTTACCACCCAAACGAGACCTTCCAGTCTGGGACGATGAAGGTGGCCGGGGGCACCGTGGCCGACTGGGATCCAGAGGGTTGGGGGAGTATTCCCATCAGTCAAGCCTTTGCGCGGTCTGCCAACACCGGCATGGTGAAGGTCGAGCAGGCGGTGGGCGTCAAGAACCAAAGCAAGTACCTGAAGGCATTTGGGTTTGGCCAGAAAACGGGCGTTGCACTGCCGAGTGAAAATGCCGGCGCGTACAACCTGACCAACGAGCTTCAGCGGCTGAACATCGCGTTTGGCCAAGGGATTTCGGTCAACGTCATGCAGCTGTTGCGCGGCGTGACCGCCATCACGAACCAAGGCGCCATGATCGAACCGCGCATTGTCAGCAAGACGGTGTCTGCTACGGGCAAGGTCACGAACTACGGGCGCCAAGTGGTGGGCCACCCCATCAAGGCCAGCACTGCTAGTGCGGTCCTAGATGAAATGAAGCAGGTGGTCAGTGCCTCGTATGGGACCGGGGTGCCTTACCGAATCGATGGCGTTGACCTCGCGATGAAAACGGGGACGGCGCAGGTGCCACGGGCAGACGGGAAGGGCTACATTCAAGGCGCCGAGGCGAGTCTCCACAGTGTGCTGGCAGTGGCCCCGGCAAGTGACCCACAGTACGTCGTTTACGTGAACATGCGTGAGCCGCAAAAGCAAACGGCCTCGGCGGCGCAGATCATCAATGAAGTGTTTCAGCCGCTACTGAAGCGCGCCTTGGCGTTAGATGAGGGGCAAGCCGCGGGCACCGGTGCGGCTGTGCGGGTGACCGTGCCCGCGGTCACCAACGCAACCCCCGCCAAGGCAACGGCGACGCTGACGGCCGCCAAGCTGACCGTCAGCACGGTGGGGACCGGGAACCGCATCGTCCAACAGCTCCCAACAGCGGGGGCGGCGGCACTTGACGGGGCGCGCGTCGTGCTCTTGACCAACGGGGCGATGACGATGCCCGACGTCACTGGTTGGTCTAAGAGTGATGTGTTAAAATTAGCCCAATTGACGGGTAAAAAATTCACGTTGAAGGGGTCCGGTTACGTGACGCATCAGAGTCTGGCCGCCGGCAGTTTGCTGACGGATCAGCCGGTCACCCTCACGTTCAAACAAACCGCGCAATAAATCGTCGGTGCGACACCGACCACAAGGAGAGTGTCATGCAATTCACACAGATGTTGATCCCGATGGTGGCAGCCTTTGCCGTCACGGTGATCTTGATGCCGTTATTCATCGGCTACATGCGCCTGAAAAAAGAGGGCCAGACGATTCGCGAGGTCGGCCCAAAGTGGCACGCAAATAAGAACGGCACGCCCACCATGGGCGGCGCGATCAACACGCTGGCCATCGTGGTGGCGACCCTCGGCGCCGCGATGTGGCAGCATCAGTTGACCTTGAGCGTCTGGATCGCGCTGTTCATCCTGGTGCTGTACGCCGTGCTCGGGTTTGCCGATGATTTCATCAAGGTGGCGATGAAGCGCAACCTAGGTTTGCGCGCCTGGCAAAAGTTGCTGGGCCAGATCCTGGGTGCGGGCGTCTTTCTCGTCGCGTACTTCCACGAAGGCTTTCCGCACACGCTGGCGATCCCGTTATTGGGCACGCTTGATGTGGCGTGGGTGTTCAGCCTGTTTGCCATCGTGTGGCTGGTGGGCTTTTCCAACGCGGTCAACCTGAGTGATGGCATTGATGGACTGTGCGCGGGACTGTGCGCGATTGCCTTTGCCACTTACGCCGTGATCGCGGTGCGTGAAGGCCGCACGGATGTCCTGCTGATCTGCCTGACCACCGTTGGCGCCATGGTCGGCTTCTTCTTGTTCAACCACAAACCCGCCCAGATTTTCATGGGGGATGTGGGGAGCCTGGCGCTGGGTGGCTTGCTGGCCGTGGTCGCGCTACTGTTGAACCGGCCGTGGTCGCTACTCCTGGTCGGCATCGTATTCGTCTGTGAGACCGCTAGCGTGATGCTTCAGGTGTTTAGCTTCAAAGTGTTCCATCGGCGCATTTTCAAGATGTCGCCCATCCATCACCACTTTGAGATGCTCGGCTGGTCCGAGTGGCGCGTCGATGTGACCTTCTGGCTGACCGGCCTCGTGGGCAGTGTGCTGTACCTGGTATTGTTTTAACGGATTCAATGGACTGAAAAATCGTTAGAGAAAGAAGCAAATTTGCGCGCATGAAATCAATCACAACGTATCAGAACAAGAAGGTCCTCGTCCTCGGTTTGGCTAAAAGTGGCGTCAATGCTGCGCGGCTGTTACATCGGCTGGGGGCATTGGTGACGGTCAATGACAAGCAGGACTTCGAGGCCAACAAGCAAGCCCAGGAATTGTTGGCGGATGGCATTAAAGTGATCACCGGAAGCCATCCGGTGGCGCTACTCGATGAGGATTTCACCCTGATGGTCAAAAACCCGGGGATCCCTTACAGCAACCCGATGGTGCAACGTGCTGAGGCTCTGCACATCCCCATCATCACGGAGCCTGAGTTGGCGTACCAAGTCTCTGATGCGCACTGGATCGGTGTGACCGGCAGCAACGGCAAAACGACGACCACGACCCTGATCGGGCTGATGCTCAACGAGGGAGCGACTGTGGGGCACGCATACGACGCCGGCAACATCGGTATTCCGGTGTCGGCAGTCGCCCAAAAAGCGACCGCGGCCGATACGATCGTCGCGGAGCTGTCCAGCTTTCAGCTTTGTGGCGCGCAGACCCTGCACCCGCACATTGCGGTACTGACCAACATCTATGAGGCCCACTTGGACTATCACGGGGACCGTGCTCATTATGTTGCGGCCAAGATGCGGCTGACTCAGAATCAGACCTCAGCGGATTACTTTGTGATGAACTGGGACTTGCCGGAGATGCACACGCTGGCTAAGCAGAGCCACGCCACCATCGTGCCCTTCTCCCGGCAAAACGCGGCTGGGGCGCGGGCCACATTCGATGGCGTTAACCTGTGCTTTGACGGCACGCCGATCATGCCGGCGGCTGAGTTACAGATCCCAGGCGACCACAACATCGAAAACGCGCTGGCGGCCATTGCGGCGGCCAAGCTCAGTGGGGTGGCCGATGACGCTATTCGGACCGTTTTGCGCCGCTTCACCGGCGTCAAGCACCGGATCCAGTACGTGGACACGGTTGCGGGTCACAAAGTCTACAACGATTCCAAGGCCACCAATGTGGAGGCGGCCAGTGTGGCCATCCAGGCGTTCGACCAGCCGTTGATCCTTCTGGCGGGAGGGCTCGATCGCCACTTGCCGATGACCGACCTGCTGCCGCTCATTCAACAGCACGTGCGCGCCATGGTGACCTTCGGGGAGACGGCGCCGCTGCTTGAGGCAGTGGCCGAGCAGGCCGGCATTCCGGCCACCCGCACGGCCAACGTCAAAACGGCGGTGCCGCTGGCGTTTGCCGCCAGCCAACCCGGCGACGTGATCCTGCTGTCACCGGCTGCAGCTAGCTGGGACCAGTACCCGAACTTTGAGACGCGCGGCGATGAATTCATCGCCGCCGTCGCTCACTACAAAAAGGAGCACTAACCATGCGTCTGATGATTTCTGGTGGCGGCACAGGCGGCCACATTTACCCAGCCTTAGCCTTGGTCCAGCGTCTCCAGGAGCGCGGACTGCTCGAGGATGTCCTGTACGTGGGCACCGAGCGTGGGCTTGAAAGCCGGATCGTGCCTAACGCCAACCTGCCGTTTCAAACCCTTGAGTTGCAGGGGTTCAAGCGCAAGCTGACCGCTGAGAATTTCCGCACGCTCACGCTGTTTTTGGCCTCGCAAAAAAAGGCGAAGCGGCTGATCAAAGACTTCCGGCCGGATGTCGTGGTCGGCACCGGCGGGTACGTATCAGCCGGCCTACTGTTTGCCGCCGCGCAAAAACATATTCCCACGGTGATTCACGAGCAGAACTCCGTCGCCGGGGTGACTAATAAGTTTCTGGCACACTTTGTGGACAAAATCGCGATCACCTTCCCGGAAGTGGCAGCCAGTTTTCCGGCTAAAAAAGTGGTGATCACTGGGAACCCTCGGGCCCAGCAGGTGGCCGGCTTGACGCCCAACAACCGCTTGGCGGACTTTGGGCTCGATCCTAAGAAGCGCACGCTGCTGATTTTCGGCGGCTCGCGCGGGGCGCCCAAGATCAACGCGGCAGCGTTGGCCGCGCTGCCGACGTTCGGCCAAGCTGATTTTCAGACGTTGTTCGTCACAGGGAACGCGAATTATGGGAAAGTGAAGCCCCACCTGGCGCACTTGCCTGCAAACGTGCGGGTGGTGCCTTACATTGACGACATGCCCGGGATTTTGCCGGACATCGCACTTGTGATTGGGCGCAGTGGCGCGACCAGCCTGGCTGAGTTGACGGCGCTGGGTCTGCCCAGTGTCTTGATCCCGAGCCCGAACGTTACGCACAACCACCAGTACGTCAACGCCAAATCGTTGGCTGATGCAGGGGCGGCCCTGATGATCACGGAGCCTGAGTTAGACGCCAGCTTCCCCCAGACGATCATCGACCTCATGGACGATGACGCGCGCCTCGTGCGCATGACGCGGGCGGCCAAGGCGCTGGGTACACCAGACGCCAGTGATCAGGTGATCGCGGTTTTAGAACAAGTAATGAAATGAGGTGACACTATGGCTTGGTTTCAACTGGGGCGCAAAAAGGCGGCCGAAACCGACCCGCTAACGCCTTGGGAGGCATACCAAGCCAAGCAAGCGCACCGGACCCGGGCCCGGCCCAAGCTCCCGTTGCCGCAGGTCACCACGCTGCGGCGCCACCACCGAACGCGCAACCTAGTGCTCGTCTTGACGCCACTTCTGTTGCTGCTGGGCTTTTTTGGCTACATGGTTTCGCCGCTGAGCAAGGTGGGGGAAATCACCGTGACGGGGACGCAGAACCTCCCGATCCAAACCGTGATCGACGCCAGCCAACTTGGCCCAACCGATACGGTGATCGGGGTGGCCACACATCGGGCGGCCTTGGCCAGCCAGATTAAAGCGGCGGTACCGGAGGTGGCGGCGGTCAACCTGCACCTGACTCATCTGAATCGGCTCACCATCAAGGTCCAAGAGTTCGTGCCGATGGGGTACGTGGTGAAGCAGGGCGCGTATCACATGATCCTCGAAAATGGCGCCATTATGCGGGCAAGTTCCAAGACGCCGGCGGATAACTTCCCGGTTTTCACCGGCTTCAACAACGCGGCTGCGGCCAAGATGGCGAAGGCCATTCGCCAGTTTCCGGCGGCGGTTCGCCGCACTATCAGCGAAGTGCGCAGCACGCGTGGGGGCAGTAATCCGTACCAGATCACGCTGATTATGACGGATGGTAACACAGTAATCGCCGACAGCCGCACTGTGGCCGAGAAGATCAGTTACTATCCCGCCATCGTGGCGCAGGTGCAGGCCAAGGGGACGGTGGACCTCGAAGTCGGGGCGTTCTTCACCCCATATTCGAAATAACAGGCAAAAACCACAATTTTTGATTATGTTTCCCGAATCGACGGGGTACAGACATGGTAGCCCTGTGGTAGAATAAAACCAGTATTACGTTTTCATTTAAAAAAATAATGTGAAATGCAAGGAGGTTCCGTCGCCATGGAAAATCGAGCCTTGTACGTCGGACTTGATATCGGGACCACCTCAATAAAAGTGATTGTTGCCGAGTCTGTACAAGGCCAATTAAACATTATTGGTGTGGGCAGTCAGCGGTCCTCGGGGTTGTCTCGAGGCATCATCGTTGACATTGATAAAGTGGCCAGTGCCATTCAAAGCGCGGTGGCCCAAGCGGAAGAAAAAGCCGCCATCAAAATTGCGAGTGTGGTTGCAGGGGTCCCTGCGAACATGCTCCAAATTGAGTCCGTTAACGGCATGATCGCCGTGGGGGATCAGAGCAAAGAGATTACCGACGCGGACGTTCAAGCGGTGGCTGCGGCCGCCTTGGTGCGGAACCTCCCACCAGAGCGCGCCACATTAAGTCTGGTGCCAACGGAATTCATCGTGGATGGTTTCGACGGCATCAAGGACCCACGGAACATGGTCGGGGTGCGGCTGGAGATGCATGGGATCCTCTTCACGGTGCCAAAGACGGTGTTGCACAACACCAAAAAGGCCATCGAAAAGGCGGGCCTGAAGATCCAGTGCCTCGTTGTGGACCCACTGGCTGCGGCGCAGGTCGCGTTGACCGATGCGGAACAGGACTTTGGCACGGTGCTGATCGATCTTGGCGGCGGTCAAACCACTGCGAGTGTCATTCACGACCACAAGCTCAAGCTAGCGACCGTGGATCCTGAAGGCGGCGAGTACGTCACCAAGGACATCTCGGTGGTGCTGAATACGGACCTGAAGGATGCCGAGAAGCTCAAGCGCGACTACGGCACTGCCGATTCGCTGGCCGCCAAGGCGGACAACAGCTTCCCAGTCACGGTAGTGGGGAAGACGGAGCCGGCCCTCATTTCTGAAAAATATTTGGCTGAGATCATCGAAGCCCGGTTGACCCAAGTGTTCAACCGCCTCAAGCAACAGTTAGACCAGGCGCATGCGCTGGATCTGCCCGGGGGCATTGTGATCACCGGGGGCACCACGGCGTTGCCAGGAACGGTCGCGTTAGCTGAGGACATTTTCAGTGCTGAGCGCGATCAGGCCGTGCGCGTCAAGCGGTTTGTGCCTGATGAAATGGGCTTGCGCCACCCGGCCTTTACGCAGGCACTGGGCCTCATCACATACGCGGCGCAGATGACCGACATTGACGCTTTGGTGGCGAGCGTGTTGCCCACGCCAATTGACATCGCCAAGCCGATTCAGCCGAGCAAGCCCACGAAGGTGGCCAGCGCGCCCCAAGCGGCGCAGCCGGATGAACCCGACGCACCCGTTGACAAGAAGCCGGGAATTTTCCACCGCTTCTTCGACAACTTCTTCGAATAAACTTAGGAGGAACGACAATGGAATTCTCACTTGATGCACAAAATGATACGGGCGCGGTGATCAAAGTCATCGGGGTCGGGGGCGCTGGCGGTAACGCCGTGAACCGCATGATCGCGGAAGATGTAAAGGGCGTTGAGTTCATCGCGGCCAACACCGATGTGCAGGCCCTGGCTAACTCCAACGCGGAAGTCAAGATCCAGCTTGGCCCTAAGCTCACCCGTGGACTGGGCGCCGGCTCCACGCCGGACATCGGTCAAAAAGCCGCCGAAGAAAGCGAAGAAGCGATTCAACAGGCCCTTGAAGGGGCCGACATGATTTTTGTCACCTGCGGCATGGGTGGCGGTACCGGGACCGGCGCCGCCCCGGTGGTCGCTAAGATCGCAAAGGACCTCGGTGCACTGACTGTTGGGGTGGTCACCCGCCCATTCACGTTCGAAGGCCCTAAGCGCGCCAAGAACGCAGGCGAGGGCATTGCGCAGCTCAAGGAAGACGTGGACACGCTGGTGATCATCGCCAACAACCGCCTGCTTGAGATCGTGGACAAAAAGACCCCAATGCTTGAGGCCTTCCACGCCGCTGACAACGTGCTGCGGCAAGGGGTGCAGGGGATTTCCGACCTGATCACGAGCCCTGGCTACGTCAACTTGGACTTCGCAGATGTGAAGACCGTGATGGCCAACCAAGGAAGCGCGCTGATGGGGATCGGTGCCGCCACCGGCGAGAACCGCACCATCGAAGCAACCAAGAAGGCGATTTCGAGCCCACTGCTGGAAGTTTCCATCGATGGGGCCAAGCAGGTGCTGTTGAACATCACCGGGGGCCCGGACCTGTCCCTGTTTGAGGCCCAAGACGCCAGCGAGATCGTTGCCCAGGCAGCCACCAGCGACGTCAACATCATCTTTGGGACCTCCATCAACGAGGAGCTTGGGGATGAGGTCGTTGTGACCGTCATCGCGACCGGCATCGAAGAAGCGCCACTCAAAACCGCGCGTGGGGCCCGCAACGCAGAGCGGCCAGCAACCAAGCCAGCAGCCGGTCCAACGGCCAAAACCGCCGACGACCCATTTGGCGACAACTGGGACATGCGGCGTGAGCCAAGCCAGCGGGCTGCGGCGCCAAAAGCGGACCCAAGCCTGGATCAGGCCGAGAAGAAAGAATTCGATATCTTTGAAAGCCAGCCGGATCCAACGGACGGGGATCAAGGCGATGACAAGCCGCCATTCTTCCGCTTTCGGCGGCAGTAAGCCGGCACACGAGCTGACGCACAGGAGGTGAGCGAATGGCATTCGATAAGCTTTCAACTAAATTTAACCAGTTTTTTGCCATGGATCCCGAAGACGATGCCCCGCTTGAGACCCCTCAAGCGGCGGCGCCGACAGCAACGGCTTCAACCCACACCGAAGCGGCCCAAGCGAAGCCGTTTCGGGGAAATAAGGTGGTTGCGATGAGTGAACCGACGACCAAAACGGCCAAGATCGTGGTTTACGAACCCCGGATTTATTCCGACGCGAAGGAGATCGGCAATCACTTGCTGAATAACAAGGCGGTTGTCGTGAACTTCGATCAGATCGAGCCGGCCTCGGCAACGCGGATCGTCGATTTTCTGACGGGGACGGTTTTTGCCATCAACGGGGAGATCAAGCGCATCGGTGAGATGATCTTCCTGGTAACGCCGGCAAACTTTCAGATCGATGGCAGTTTGGCGGCCACGCTCGGCGTTGACGCCGACTTGCCAGAATAGGCGGTGGCGCGATGATCACATTTTTGTCGCTCCTGTATGATATCGTCAATTGGGGCCTGTACCTGTACATGGTCGCCATTGCCGTTTACATTCTGATGACGTGGTTCCCAGGGGCCTTGGACTCCAAGTTAGGCCGTCTCTTGGGCCGCATCGTCGAGCCATTCTTGGGGCTTTTCCGCTTCATTCCGCCGATCATGGGGCTGGACTTCTCGCCAATCATTGCGTTTTTCGTGCTTAGCGTGATTTCCGAGGGGGTCAAGCAGCTCCTTTGGTGGCTGATTGCCGCCGCAATGAATCGGGGCTAGGCTAATGGACGCGATTTATCAGCATTTTCGCAAGTCCGAGGCGCCACTGATCGCGGCGCTTGCAGACAGCATCGGTCAGGCAGCCACGGAGTACCGCCCCGTTCTGACCGATTTTTTGGACCCACGGCAGTGGTACATTGCCCAAACGTTGATCGGCGCACATGGTGAGGTGCGGGCCCATGCGTTTGGCGGTTACCCTGGGGCTGAGCGCGTGCGCGTGCTGTTTGCCCCAGACTACTTCACCCCGACGCCGGGCGACTTTGAGGTGGCGCCGCTGGCGCTCAAGTATCCGACGAAGTTTGCCGAGTTGACGCACAGTCAAGTTCTGGGCACACTGGCCAATAGTGGCATCGATCGCGCGCAGTTCGGTGATATCATCACCGATGGCGCCCGGTGGCAGGTGTTCACGACGCGCACCATGAGTGATTGGACGCAGCGCAACATCGATAAGATTGGCCGCATCGGGGTGCGGTTTGAGCCAATCGACTTGGCTGCCGTCGTGCAGCCGACGAACGACTGGGAGCCCGCCCAGCTCACCATGACGCGCGTGCGCCTCGACAGCCTAGTCGGGCACACGTTCAACATTTCGCGGGCGCGGGCCAAAGCACTGGTCGAGGCCCAGAAGGTCCAGCTGAACTTTGCCGTCAGCACCGCCCCAGACCTGGCAGTGGGACTGGCGGATATCGTCTCCGTGCGCGGGTTCGGTCGGGTGCGCGTTGATGCGCTACCGGGCGAAACCAAGAAGGGCAAGCAGCGCGTCTCGGTTTCGGTCATTCATAAATAAGCGCCGTCCGTGACGCTAAGGAGGAAAAGACGATGGCATTGAGCCCATTAGACATTCATAACAAGGATTTCGACAGCCGCATGCGCGGTTACGACAAGGATCAGGTCAATGATTTTCTGGCTCAGATTATCAAGGACTACAGCGCTGTTTTGAAGCAAAACGAGGAACTCGAAAAGTCTTTGGCGGAAACCAACGACAAGATCAAGTACTTCACTGACCTGAAGGACGCGCTGAACCAGTCCATCATCGTCGCCCAAGAGGCGGCCGATAAGGTCAAGAAAAATGCGGACCAGGAAGCCGATCTGATCACGCAACAGGCCGAAAAGAACGCGCAGAACCTGCTGACGGACGCAACCGACAAGGCGAACCGAATTCTGAGTGACGCCACGGATAAGGCCAAGACCATCAACGTGCAGACCGAGGACCTGAAGCGCCAGACGCGCGTCTTCCGCCAGCGCCTGCAAGTGATGCTTGAAAGCCAGTTGGAAGTCGTCAAGAGCCCGGAATGGAAGGACCTGTTGGCCAGCTCCCAGGAGGCGCCTGAGTACCTTGATCCGGCGCAAGGGGAATCCCCTCTTGACAACACCCCGGAAGAACCGGTACACTCGGAGGCAAATGATTCTAGCGACGGCGAGACGCGGTACACCGAAATCGTCTTTCCAACCGATGAAGATGTGGCCGATGCCGCAGACACGGCTGTGCCGACCTTGCCTGACGCAGAATAAAAACGCATGAACACGCATCTGACGCAGATAGTCTGAACAGCGACCCGAGAATGGTGAAAGTCGGGCAGGCCCTGAGTGAGATATCAGTTCGCAGTTGCCCCGCCGATAGGTAGGTTGGGCCGGCTACCACCGTTATCGGGTCAGAGGGGTCGTTTTGACCCGAACTTAGGTGGTACCACGAGACGCTCGTCCTAACTGGATGGGGGTCTTTTTTGTTGCCACGCACTGCGCTGGCGGATTCACGCACACAAGGAGGAAACAATGAAAGTCAAAGACACACTGAACCTGGGCAAAACCGACTTCAAGATGCGCGCCGGGTTGCCGACCAAGGAACCGCAGATGCAGGCGGGGTGGGAAGAAAACCACGTCTATGAACTGCGCCAAAAACTCAACGAAGGCAAGCCAAGCTTCGTGTTGCACGATGGGCCCCCGTTTGCCAACGGGAACATTCACATGGGCCACGCTTTGAACAAAGTGTCCAAGGACATTATCGTGCGCTACAAGTCCATGAACGGCTTCCGCGCCCCGTACGTGCCCGGCTGGGATACGCACGGGTTGCCGATCGAACAGCAGCTCGCCAAAAAGGGCGTGCACCGCAAGGAAATGAGCTGGGCGGATTATCGTGAGCTGTGTCGACAGTTTGCGATGAAGGAAATCGACAAGCAGCGCGCGGACTTCAAGCGCCTGGGCGTGATGGGTGACTGGGAAAACCCGTATATTACCTTGCAGCCGGCGTTTGAAGCCCAAGAGATCCGCGTCTTTGGCCAGATGGCTGAAAAAGGGTACATTTACCACGGGCTGAAGCCAGTTTACTGGTCCTGGTCCTCCGAATCCACGCTGGCTGAAGCCGAGATTGAGTACCATGACGTCAAGTCCCCATCCATCTATGTTGCCTTCAAGGTGGTCGACGGCAAGGGGTTGCTTGATCAGGACACCAGCCTGATCATCTGGACGACCACCCCGTGGACCATGCCAGCCAACGAAGGCATCGCGGTCAACCCGCGCTTCGAGTACGCGCAGGTGCTGGCAGACGGCAAGAAGTATGTGGTGGCCGCAGAGCTGTTGGCGACGATTCAAGCCACGCTGGGCTGGCAAGATGTTGACGTGCTCAAGACCTTCAAGGGCACCGAGATGGAACGCATGACGGCCCAGCACCCGCTGTACGACCGCACGAGCCTGGTCATCCTCGGCGACCACGTGACGCTTGACGCCGGGACTGGCCTGGTCCACACCGCGCCAGGGCACGGGGAAGACGATTACAAGGCCGGCATGGCTTACGGTCTGCCGGTGCTGTCCGTAGTGGACGAGAAGGGCTTCATGACGGAAGACGCGCCAGGGTTCACCGGCGTCTTTTACGACAAGGCCAACCCGATGGTCACCCAGGCGCTGGAAGAAAAAGGCGCGCTGTTGAAGCTCGATTTCTTCACGCACAGCTACCCGCATGACTGGCGGACCAAGAAGCCGGTCATCTTCCGCGCTACGACCCAGTGGTTCGCCAGTGTCGACGCCTTTCGTGACCAGATCCTGCACGCCATCGAAGGGGTCAGCTTCTCGCCGGCCTGGGGGAAGACCCGCTTGTACAACATGATCAAGGACCGCGGCGACTGGGTCATTTCTCGCCAGCGCGCCTGGGGGGTCCCGCTGCCGATTTTCTACGCCGAAGACGGTACGCCGATTATTGAAAAGGCCACCATCGACCACGTGGCGGATCTCTTCGAGGAATACGGTTCGATTATTTGGTCGCAGCGTGAAGCCAAGGACCTCCTGCCTGCCGGCTACACCAACGCGCACTCCCCGAACGGCGAGTTCACGAAGGAAACCGACATCATGGATGTCTGGTTCGATAGCGGCTCCAGCTGGGCCGGCGTCTGTGAGGCACGCCCCGAGTTGACCTATCCGGCGGACCTGTACCTGGAAGGGTCCGACCAGTACCGTGGATGGTTCAACTCCAGTCTGATCACCAGTGTTGCGGCGCACGGTCACGCGCCGTACAAGCAGATCCTTTCGCAGGGCTTCACGCTCGATGGGGAAGGCCGCAAGATGTCCAAGTCCTTGGGCAACACGATCGTGCCGGACACCGTTGAAAAGCAGTTCGGCGCCGAGATCATCCGACTATGGGTGGCGACCGTGGACTCCAGCTCCGATGTGCGGGTGTCGATGGATAACTTTGCGCAGACCTCCGAAGCTTACCGCAAGATTCGCAACACGCTGCGCTTCATGATTGCCAACACCAGTGACTTTGACCCGGCACAAGACGGGGTCGCCTTTGAGGCGCTGGGCAGTGTGGACCAGTACTTGACCGTCCGGCTCAACCAAGTGATCGCCACCGTGAAGGCAGCGTACGACCGCTACGACTTTGCCACAGTTGAAAAAACCATCTCGAGCTTTTTGGTCAACGATCTTTCCGCCTTCTACTTGGACTTTGCCAAGGATGTTGTGTACATTGAAGGCGCGCACTCGCTTGCCCGGCGGCGCATGCAAACCGTGATGTTTGCGGCGCTGTTGAGCCTGACCAAGCTGCTGACGCCGATCTTGCCGCACACGGCTGAGGAAATTTGGCCGTACCTGCGCCAACCGGAACAGTACGCCGCGCTCAGTGACCTACCAGATGCGACCCAGTTCGCCGATCAGGACGCGCTGTTGAACCAGTGGACCGCGTTCATGCACCTGCGCGCTGAAGTGCAAAAGGCACTTGAAATGGCGCGTGATGCCAAGGTGATCGGGAAGTCACTGGAGGCGCACGTGACGCTTTACCCAAGCCAAGCCGTCAGTGCCCTGCTGGCCGGGCTGGACGCCAACGTGGCGCAGCTTCTGATCACCAGCGCGCTGACGATCGCGGCCGTTGACGCAAGCGTCCCAGATACGGCGGTCACCTTTGACGATGTGGCGGTGCTGGTCGCCCATGCCGAGGGCGACGTGTGCGCGCGTTGCCGCATGACCACCACCACGGTTGGCGCGGACGCCCACTTCCCACAGCTGTGCGCGCGCTGTGCGGCCATTGTCACCGAGAATTTCCCGGAAGCCGTGGCGAACGGCTTTGAGGCCTAACGCATGAAGGGGCGGGTCAAGAATTTTAACGAAGAGAAGGGGTTTGGATTCATTGAAGTGCCCGGTCAGCCGGACATCTTCGTCCACTTCTCAGCCATTCAGGGAGGCGGCTACAAAACGCTGACCCCTGATCAAATCGTCGACTTCGTCATCATCGAGGGCCCGCGCGGTCCGCAGGCGGCGAATGTGAAGGTCGTCGAATAAAGCCCAAACGGCGGTCAACTCTGGCAAGAGTTGACCGCCGTTTTTAGGTGGTGCAGTGTTGGGGGGCCATAAAAGCACCGGCCAAGGGGGAGGTAGCCGGTGCTAGTGTGATGCTATTTGACGTCTTCGATCTTGCCGTCGTGTGTCCGCGCGACCTTCATCGCAGTGATCGTGATGTAGCCCATCTTTTTAACCAGCGCGTCCTGCACCTTCTTAGACTGAATGTAGTTGATGAACTTGGCCGTGCTGGCGTTTGGCGAGCCCTTGGTGTACATGTGCTCGTATGCCCACACGACCCACTTGTTTGTGGTGACGTTGGCATCGGTCGGGGCGATCCCGTCGATACTCAGCTTGTTGACGCCGGTTTGAATCGCGGAGAACGCGAGGTAGGAGATGGCACCAGGGGTCGACTTGACCATCTGCATGACCGTCCCGCTGGAATCCTGTTCTTGCGCCGTCATCACCTTGTCCGTTTTGAGCGCAAGGCTTTCAAAGGTGGCGCGGGTCCCGGACCCTTGTGCCCGGTTGATCACCACGATCGGCTGATCCGTCCCACCGACTTGGTTCCAGTTCGTGACCTTGCCGGTAAAAATGTCGACCAGCTGCGCTTGCGATAGATTCGTGACACCGACGCCGGGGTGAATCACCGGGGCGATCCCTACGACCGCAACCTGATGATCAACAAGGGCGGTGGCATCCACACCGTCTTTTTCTTGGGCAAAAATATCAGAGTTCCCAATGGTCACCGCGCCGCTGGCCACTTGGCTCAGGCCCGCGCCAGAGCCACCACCCTGAACGGTGATGTCCGCCCCGGGTGTGGCCTCGGTGTATTGCTGGCCCGCGGCCTCGACTAAAGGTTGAAGCGCCGTTGAGCCGACTGCCACAATTTTGGTTTGCTTCGTTGCGCTGGATGAACTGCTGGCCGTGCCTTGGGCGCCTTGGCTTTGACAGCCTGCAAGGGCGAAGAGAAGGGCGACCCCGACAACTAAACCGGTTTTTTTCATGATTGTGCCTCCAATGTTTGGGATGAGATAAGCATACCCGGTGCATGTAAATAAGCCTGCAGAATCGTGTAAAGACATTCCGATGGGCGTAAATGATGCGTTACGGTTGGGTAAAGATTGTAAATGTCGCCTTTGCATTTTCTGAAAATCACAGCGTATAATGAGTGAGCACGAAAAAATCCACATGGAGGCAAACATGACAAGTTATGTGAATGATCCCAAGGTTCAAAAGAACCGGTGGTGGATCATAACCGCGGTGGGGATGTTCACCATTATGTCGACGCTCGATGCGTCGATCGTTAATATTGCGCTACCGGTGATGGCTAAGGACCTGGCGATTCCGATGAATCAAGCGGAATGGGTCGTGTCCAGTTATCTGATCGTCATCTGTGCGCTGCTGTTGTTGATGGGGCGACTGGGCGATACCATCGGCAAGATCCGGGTCTTTCGCATGGGCACGGTCCTGTTCACCATTGGTTCGCTGTTTGCCGGCTTCAACCACAGCTTTGCGTTGCTGCTGGCTGCGCGCGTGGTGCAAGCGCTGGGCGCCAGCATGACGATGGCCAATAACAATGGCATCATTACCGAGGTCTTTCCGATGAAGGAACGCGGGAAGGCGCTCGGGTTGATCGGGTCGTTCGTTTCGGTGGGCTCGATCGCCGGCCCAGGCCTGGGCGGATTGATCCTGGGGCAGTTGCCGTGGGGCTACATCTTCTGGATCAACCTGCCGATCGGGGTGTTGACCATGATCATCGGCCAAGTGGTGTTGCCGAAGGACTTGGAACCCAGCCACGCGCCGATCGACTGGCCGGGCTTCCTCAGCTTCGTGGTCGCCATTGTGCCGTTCTTCTTTGCGGTCAACCTGGGCCAGGTCATCGGCTTTGGCAGTGCGCGCGTGCTGGCGCTGTTTGCGGTGGCGGTGCTCGCCTTTGCGGCCTTTGTCCACATCGAGCGCACGCATCCGCGTCCACTGGTGTCCTTCAAGCTGTTTGCCAACGCTGAGTTTACGATCAGCTTGCTTGCTGGTTTTATGATCTTCGTGACGAACTTCTTCTTCAACGTGATCTCGCCATTTTACTTTGAAAACGCGCGCGGCTTCTCCGCAACGACAGCGGGATACATCCTGATGCTGTTTCCCATCGTTCAGGTGGTGGTGGCCCCATTGGCAGGGAGTCTATCGGACAAGATCGGGCCGTACAAAATCACACTGGTCGGGCTGATTTTGATTTTGGTCAGCCAGATCGGCTACGCGATGCTGAGCCTGAGCACCCCGGTGGCACTGCTCTTGCTGCTGATCGGGGTGATGGGGTTTGGGAACGGCGTCTTCCAGTCCCCGAACAACACGATCGTGATGAGCGCGGTCGCCCCAAGCGACCTCGGGATCGCCGGTGGGCTGAACGCACTGGCGCGCAACTTGGGCATGGTGGTCGGCATTTCCACGGCGACCACGGTGCTGTTCGCGTCCATGAGACAGACCGCCGGCCGCAAGGTGACCACCTATCTGCCGACGCACCCGGACTACTTCATCACCGGGATGCACGTGGCCTTCTACGTGGCCTCGGTGCTGTGCCTCGTCGCGATCCTTCTGACGGCGTGGCGGATGTGGCAGCAGCGGCAAGCGCATTAACGCGACCACACACAAACAGGGCGGGCGCCTGACTCCTTCTCGTGAAGGAATCAGGCGCCCGCCCTGTTTAGTTTGTGAGGATCGAGGCGATGCGGCGGTGGTCAAGCGGCCGGGAACGATTAAGCTTGCGGCCCCTGCATGCGGCCCGAGGTGTAGTCGAGCAGGTGGTTCTTGAGGTCGTTTTCCATATTGGAAAGCTCGGCCTCGGCGGCTTTGCGCTTGGCACGGCCGTCCTGCTGGATCTGCAGCGTCTGCTTGAGGGTGTCGACCAGGTCGTTTTGGGTCTGGGTGAGTGTCTCGATGTCCACGACGCCGCGCTCGTTTTCCTTGGCGGTTTCGACCGCGCTGATCTTGAGCATGGCGGCGTTTTTCTTCAACAGGTCATTGGTGGTTTCAGAGACCTGGCGCTGCGCGGTGACGGCGTCTTTTTGCCGCAACAGGGTGAGGGCGATCGCCACTTGGTTCTTCCACAACGGGATGGCCGTGTTGACGCTGGCCTGAATTTTTTCGGCCAGTGCTTGGTTGGTATTTTGAATCAGGCGGATCTGCGGCGCCTGCTGCAGGGTGATCTGCCGGGCCAACTGCAGGTCATAGGCGCGCTTTTCCAGGCGGGCCTGGAATTGCTTGAGGTCGTTGACTTCCTGCACCTTCATCTGATCGCCGGAGGCCTGCGCATCTGCGAGGGCGGCGGGGATGGTGGTTTGGTCCAGCTCCTGCAGTTTCATCTGCGCGGCGGCGATGTAGATGTTCAGCGCGTCAAAGTACGCCTTGTTCTGGCCGTACAGCTCATCGAGCATCTTGTTGTCGGTCAGCAGGCCTTGCTGCTCCTTTTCCAGGCGGCTGGCGATGGCGTCGATCTGGGCGCCAATCTTCTGGTACTTGGCCGTGATCTCAAAAATCGAGCGGCGCACCTTGCCGAACATCTTCTTGAAGATGTTGTTGTTTTCGGCGCGCAGTTCATCAGGGTTGGCCTCGTTCAGGCGGGCCATCAGGCTGGTCAGCGCGTCGCCGACCGCGCCAGTGTCTTGGCTTTGCACCTGGTTCAGCATAGTTTGGGAGAATTGCCCAAGCTGTTTTTGCGCCGCCGCGCCATAGGTCATCACCGCGTCTTGGGTTTTGACGTCCAGCTGCTTGGCCAGCTCATGGGCCTGGGCCTCTTGCTCGGGGGTCAGGCGCGCACTGGGGTTCGCCGCCTCAGCCGCGGCCGCTGGCGTGGGCTGGGGGGTGGCGGCAAACGGCTGGCTCAGCAGGTCGTTCACAAGGGATTGAGAATCGGTGGTTTGGGGTTGTTCGTCACTCATGCGTATGCTCCATTTCTTCTTGAACGGGTTGTTTGGAAAGGGTGCGGCCGGGCTGAACGGTGGATTCGGTCAGCCGCGGCGTGGTTTGCTTACGCGCCAAGTTGATGTCGGCGCTCAGGGCCTCGAGGTCATTTTCCACGAACGCCGCGTAGTCCTGGCGAATGCTTTCGGCCAGATCGCTCAGCGTATTGGCGGCGGTTGTCAGCACGGTGTAAGTGTCCGATGTTTTGACCTCGTGGTGGCTGATCTCCTCGTATTTCTCGGCGATGCGCACCAGGTTGGGCAACTGCTCGTAGATAAAGTGGCCGGCGTTAGCCAGCTGGGCGGGCGTTTTGACCACGGCCTTGAAGTAGGCGTGCAGGACATCTTGCAGGTCGTGATTCAAGGCCACCGCGCGGATCTTGGGAACGCGATCGGCAATCGCATCGAATTGGCGAATTTGCTCGGCGGCGGTGTCCATGGTGTCCCGAAACAGGTCGACTTCACTGTCACTGAGGCCAGAGTCCGCGTAGTGGGCCGCCATGGCTTCAGTGAGCGGTGGGGTGTCCTCGAGGACTTGTGGCCGGGGGCGTGACAGCTCCCCGATCAGCCGGGCTCCGCCGAAGACCACGGCCACGAACAGCGCAAGCCACCATTGACCGCTCAGCGCTCCGAGGGCGAAGCCGCCGACCGTCCAAAGGGCAATGCGCCAGAGGCGAATGCGTTTTTGCGTTTTTTTCACGGCGCGTCACTTCCTAATCTCTTATTCATCGTGCCTTAAGTTTACCATAGAACAAAGTGCGGAATATCCGCCCTAAGATGGACTTTACTTTAGTTTTGATTAAGCCGTTTGTAAAGCGGCACAAGATTGGTATCATTGAACCAGAAAGGGTGAGACACGATGGAACGCAAACTGGACGCAACCACATTATATGAAGGTCGGGTGCTGACGCTGACAAGGGTGCGCGTTGAGCTCCCCGATGGGCGCCGGCAAGTGCGCGAGATCGTGCACACCAATGGCGCGGCCGGGGTCTTGGCGCACCGCGGCGAGCGCGTGCTGTTCGTGCGTCAGTGGCGCACCCCGCTGAACCAGGAGACACTGGAGCTACCGGCGGGACGGATCGAACCTGGTGAGACGGCACTCGCTTGCGCCAAGCGCGAGCTTAACGAGGAGGGCCAGCTTGCGGCCAACCACTGGCAGCCGCTGACGGCCTTTTACCAAAGCGCCGGGTTCTCTGACGCGCACTTGACGCTGTTTGAGGCGCATCAGTTGCACCGACCAGACGTGCAGCGCCCGCTGGATGACGGCGAGGTGCTTGACGGGACCTGGTTGACACTGGCGGAGGCGCAGCAGGCGCAAGCGACGGGGCTGATCTGCGACGCCAAAACCGTCATCGGCTTGGCGTTGTGGCAACTGCAATGCATGGAGGGGACCAATGGCTGAGATCAAGACGCGCAAGGCATACCGCCAGGCGCAACACACCGAGGAAACGGAAGCGGCCGCGCGCGATGCGAAGCGGCGATCGGTTGAGCGGGAATACGCGAAGGAAAACCGGGCGCACCCCACCACCGGGCGCTTTGATGAGGTGACCTACAAGCGCGTCAACAGCCTCAAGAAGAAGCTGAACTGGGCGATCGGCATTGTGATCGTGCTGATCGCGCTGGTGGCGGGCGTGCTCTTTTGGTTGTGACTGACTTAAAGTGAGCGTAAAATAAGGGCTTGTGCCCCACGCGGTCAAGCGTGCGGCAAGATAGGAGAGAATTCAATGAAGTTAGGCGTCATCTGTGCGATGGAAGAAGAGATCCGCACGTTACTGGGGCAACTGGACAACCAACAGGAACAGGTCTTTGCCAGTCAAACGTATTACAGCGGCACCATTGACGGTGTGGCTGTCACGCTGGTCGAATGCGGCATCGGCAAAGTGCAAGCGGCAATGACCACCGCCGTTTTGATCAACGAGTATCACCCGGATGTCGTGATCAACACCGGCTCCGCAGGGGGGATCGGCCCGGCACTCAACATTGGCGATGTCGTGATCGCCAGCAGCGTGGCTTATCACGATGTCGACTCGACCGCGTTTGGCTACCTGCCGGGGCAGCTACCACAGCAGCCACAACGGTTTGAAAGCGATCCGGCGCTGGTGCAGGCGATCGCTACCGCCGCCAACACGGTGGCCTTGACTACCCACGTCGGCCTGATCGTTTCTGGGGATCAGTTCATCAACAGCACTGCGGCCATCGCACGCATTCACGGGATCTACCCCGAAGCGCTGGCGGCCGAGATGGAAGGCGCGGCGATTGGCCAAGTCGCCAGCCAGTTCCACGTGCCGTTCGTGGTGATTCGCGCGATGAGCGACACGGGGGACGAAAGCGCCAGCGTCAACTTCGACACGTTCATCATTGAGGCCGGCAAGCAAAGCGCCGCGATGCTTCTGGCTTACATTCAGCAGCTGGCCGCCTAGCGGTCTAAAGGAGTTCAAAACATGCACACTTACCTCGATAATGCCGCCACGACACCGATGGCTCAGCAGGTCATCGCGGTGATGGCAGAACAAATGCAACAGGATTTTGGCAACCCGAGTTCTACGCACTGGTTCGGGCGCACGGCCCACACGGTGATGGACCAAAGCCGCCAGACGCTGGCGCAAAGCATTGGCGCTAAGCCGACGGAACTGCAGTTCACCAGCGGCGCGACGGAGGCGAATAACACCGCCATCCTGCAAACGGCCCACAGCCGCCAGGCGCTCGGGCGGCACATCATCACCACCGCCATTGAGCATCCGAGCGTCTTGAAGCCGATGGCCCAGCTTGAGCAGGAAGGCTTTACGGTGACGTATCTGCCGGTGGACGAAACCGGCCAGATCAGTCTGGCGGATTTTGACGCCGCGCTGGATGACGAAACGATCCTAGTGTCCGTCATGATGGGGAACAATGAGATGGGCAGCCACTTGCCGATCGCGGCCATCGGGACTCGGTTGGCGGCGCACCAGGCGTGGTTTCACACAGATGCGACCCAGGCGTACGGGTTGTTGCCGATCGATGTTGACGCGTTGGGCGTTGACCTGCTCAGCGTCTCGGCGCATAAGCTCAATGGGCCCAAGGGCGTTGGCTTTTTGTACCGGCGAGCCGACCACAACTTCCCGCCGCTGATGCGCGGGGGTGAGCAGGAGATGAAGCGCCGCGCCGGCACGGAAAATGTCGTCAGCATCGCGGGCTTTGCCGAGGCTGTGCGCCTGATCTCGGATCAGGAAAAGGCGGATCGGCAGGCGAAGTACCTCGGGTTCAAGCACCAGATCATGGCAGGCTTGCGTGCGGCAGATGTGGCGTTTGAAGTCAACGGCACCGTTCAGGCCGATGCGCTCAACCACGTGTTCAACCTCTGGTTCCCGGGTGTTTCGACCTATGCGCTTCAGACCAATCTTGATCTGGCGGGCTTTGCCGTGTCCGGCGGGTCGGCCTGCACGGCGGGCAGTCTCGAGCCCTCGCATGTGCTGACCGCGATGTATGGGGCGGCGAGCCCCCGTATTGCCGAATCGATTCGTGTCAGCTTCGGCAGCACCACGACCGCGCTTGAAATCACCCAGTTCACGACGGTGCTGACCAAGATTGTGACCCGTTTGCGCAAGAAGTAGCGTGCACGAGTACCGACGACAATGGTAGAATGAGAGGGTATTCAACGCGAGGAGTGTGATCACATGGCATTAGCGACAACGGGGTCGGTATTGGGCGACCCGAAGACTTATCAAATTAGCCCGAACCTGAAGCGGTACACGTTGATCGACTTGGGCTTTGTGCAGACGAAGAACGGCAACTTCCAGCTGGAGCGCAGCTTGGATCCCAACTCACCGTTCACGGCGGCTAACAAGCTCAAGGTGACGGTCAAAAAGGACCTGTCCGCCTTTCAGATGAGTGCCACCACCGGTAACGGGCTCAAGGCCGTCAACATCTTTAAGGATGAGAAAACCGCAGACAATGTCGAACAGTACCACTACTTGATCGAGAACATGATCGAGCGGTCGGTGCTGGTGGCGCTGTAGGCGATGCAAAAGGCTGCTTAGGCAGCCTTTTTGCGTGGTCGGCGGGCCACTAACTTTTCGTTAGGATTGTTTTTGGCGGCGGCACTGGTATAATGAAGGCTACTGGAATTGACGACCTTCAAATCGGAGAACTCCAGAATCTGATTGAAATGATGGTGATCTTTTTGGACAACAGCAACACCCGCGTTGTCGTCGGGATGTCAGGTGGGGTGGACTCGTCTGTCACCGCCTTGCTCCTGAAGCAGCAAGGGTATGATGTCGTCGGCGTCTTCATGAAAAACTGGGACGACACCGACGAAAACGGGGTCTGTACCGCGACCACGGACTACGAAGACGTGGCCAAGGTGGCCAGCGAAATCGGCATTCCGTACTACGCGATCAACTTTGAAAAGGAATACTGGGACCGCGTGTTCCAGTACTTTCTAGATGAATACAAGGCCGGCCGCACCCCCAACCCCGACGTGATGTGTAACAAGGAAATCAAGTTCAAGGCGTTCTTGGACTACGCGGACGAACTGGACGCGGACTACATCGCCATGGGGCATTACGCGCAGACGCGCACAGATGAGGCCGGCACCGTGCACATGTTGCGCGGGGCGGATGGCAACAAGGACCAGACCTACTTTTTGAGTCAGCTGGCGCAAAAGCAGCTCAAGCGGGCCCTGTTCCCGATCGGGCATCTGCAAAAGCCTGAGGTGCGCGCGATCGCTGCGGAGTACGGGTTGGCTACCGCCAAGAAGAAGGACTCCACCGGCATCTGCTTCATCGGTGAGCGCAACTTCAAGCAGTTCCTCTCGACCTACCTGCCGGCGCAGCCTGGTCAGATGATGACGACGGACGGGGTGCCGATGGGCCAGCATGATGGACTGATGTATTACACGATCGGCCAGCGCTCCGGCCTGGGGATCGGCGGCAATAGCCAGAACTCCGAGCCGTGGTTCGTTGTCGGCAAGGACTTGGCCCACAACGTGTTGTATGTCGGCCAGGGTTTCAACAACCCGGCCCTGATGGCGACCAGCCTTGACGCCAGTGGCATGAGCTTCTTTACCGGGCACGCACCGGCGCAGACCTTTCACTGCACGGCGAAGTTCCGCTACCGGCAGGCCGACACCGGCGTGACGGTGACGCTTGACGGCGACCGCGCCAAGATCGTCTTTGACGAGCCTGTGCGCGCGATCACGCCGGGACAGGCCGTGGTCTTGTACGAGGGTGAGGAGTGCCTCGGTGGGGGCACGATCGATCTGGCGTACAACGAGGCCAAGGTGCTGCAGTACATCTAATCCTGAAGCAGCCACTTTGCTGGCTGCTTTTTGCGTGGCCAGATGATAAAATAAAGCAAACGTATGTACGGAGGACGCCATGGATACCATCACTTATGCTTCACCGCTGGGCCCACTGACCCTTTTGGCCGATCAAGCCGCTTTGGTGGGCTGTTGGTTTGATTCTCAGGCCTACTTTGGCGGGGCGTTTGACCTCGCGCAGGCGCACCATCGAGAGACGCCGGTGTTGCAGGCGGCCAGTGCCTGGCTGGACGCCTACTTTGCCGGGCGCCAACCCACGCAAAAGGTGCCGCTGCGCCTAACCGGGACTCCGTTTCGACAGGCGGTGGCGGCACAGCTCCAGCAGATCCCCTGGGGTCACACGGTCACGTATCAGGCGTTGGCCGCGCGCTTGGCGCATACTGGCCGTGTGACCAGTCCGCGGGCGATCGGTGGGGCGGTGGGTCATAATCCGCTCAGCTTGTTTGTCCCATGTCACCGGGTGGTGGCCGTGTCGGGTGCGCTGACCGGGTACGCCGGTGGGTTGCGTCGCAAGGTTGCGCTACTCGAGTTGGAGGGCGTGCCAGTCGATCGTGTGCATGATCGGATTGACAAGTGAACTTGGCAAGCGTACGCTTGGACTGACAAGTTAACTTGGCAATGGAGGCGGAAGGATGAAAAAAGCAACGATTTTGGCGCGCAGTCGGCGCGCCAACCTGCTGGGGGATGAGCGCGATCGGCAGGTGCGGGCGGCCGCTGATCAGATGGGACACCTCATCGTGTGGTGGGGGCTGTTGCTCGTGTTGCTGGCAGGGTTGATCCAGCAGCTGCGCGGCGCCACACCGTGGGTGACGCCGTGGTTGCCACTGGCGCTGCTGAGTTGGGATGACTGCGCGCAAGCGGTGGTGCGCCTGCGCCGTGCACCGGGGCGGGTAGTGGGCTGGCCGCGGATCGAAGCGTGGAGCGCCGGCGTGATGGCGGTGGCCGGCACAGTCTTGTGCCTCATCTCGCTGCTAGAGGCACACGGATGGACCAGCTGACGCTGCATACGCACCTCAAGCAGGCGCGCACGGCGCAAGGCCTGTCGCAGCAGGCGCTGGCAGACCTTGTGGGGGTGTCGCGTAACACGATCAGCTCGATTGAAACCGGCCAGTTCTCGCCCACGGCGAAGTTAGCGTTGGTGCTGTCCGTGGCGCTCGACGTGTCCTTTGAGGAGCTGTTTTACTTTTAATGTCTGGCAGGCGTCTACGTTCGCTGCCCGAACCCTTGAATTGTCGCCGCAGAATCGCGATAATTAAAGAGATACAATCGAAGGGGGACCAAACGTGACGCGGTTATACTTTGTTCGACACGGGAAGACACAGTGGAATCTGGCGGGGCGCTACCAGGGGGCTAACGGGGATTCACCGTTGCTACCGGAGAGTTACACGCAGATCGCGCAACTGGCCGCGTGCCTGCGACCGATCCACTTCGCGCACGCGTACGTGAGCCCACTGCCGCGCGCCCAAAAAACGGCGGCTGCGCTGATCGCCGCCCTTGATCAACCGATCCCGACGACCACGACGGCGGGGATGCGGGAGTTCAATCTGGGCAAGATGGAAGGCATGAAGTTTGCCGACGTCGCGAAACGCTACCCCAAGGAACTGCAGGCCTTTCGGCACGCGCCGGCTGATTACGATCCCACCGCGATCGACGGGGAGACGTTTCCCGCGCTGATCGCCCGCATGCAACCGGTGGTGCTGGATGCGGTCAGGGCGGATGAAACTGGGCGTGAAAACCTGCTGTTTGTCAGCCATGGGGCTGCCCTTGTCGCCTTGATCCAGAGCCTGCTGGGCACGCCCATTGCGCAGATGCGAAAAGACGGTGGGTTGACCAATTCCAGCGTGACGATCCTCGAGGCCAGCAGTGCGACCTTGCCGTTCAAGCTGATTCGCTGGAACGACACGCACTTTTTGACGCGCACCCCTGACCCCACCGATACGATTTAGTGATTTCAAGGAGGCCATAATGGCAGATTCAATGATCGCGCAGTTTAACCGCGGAGACCACGACGCGGCGATCCAGGCAGCCGTGCAGGCCATCGACGCCAAGCCGACGGACCCGAAGCGCTACGCCACGCTTGCCACAATGCTGATCGGCATTCACGCTTACGATGAGGCGAGCCAGCTGATCCTGCGCGCGCAGGGACTGTTTCCGGGAGACCGAGAGCTGACTTACGACGCCGGCTTGCTGGCGTATGCCCAGGAGAACTACCTGTTGGCCACACGTTACTTCAAGCAGCTGACTGCAGCGCATCCGCTGCGCGCCGATGCGCAGTACATGCTGGCGCTGTGCTACCAGCAGCTCGACCAGCCACAGCTGGCACTGGCATTCGCGCTGACGGCGCACGAGGCGGACCGCACGCGCGTGGACGCGGCACTGTTGGCCGCGGAGCTCCTGCTGGCGCTCGGTGTGTTCGACCAGGCTGGCGCGATGCTGACCCCATTTTTAAAGATGAAAGACGCCAAGGTGCTGTTCACGTATGGCATGGCGCAAGTCGGTGCCGGTCGCGATGGCAGTGCGTGGCTCGACGCGGCTAAGGCGCTCGACCCCGCCGGTTACGACCAGCAGGCCAAGCAGGTGCGCGATATCGCAGGCTTCTTGAAGGCACAGGCGCATGAGTGAGCCGCACACCGTCAGTGGCCGCGTCAAGGCCATCTTTTTTCAGAACCCCACGAACTTCTTCAAGATCCTGCTGGTGGCCATCAAGACCAAGGACTTCGATTGGCCGGAGCAGGAAATCGTGGTGACCGGCAGCTTTGGCGACATCAAGGAGGACGAGACCTACACGTTTACGGGGAGCTTGGTCAATCACCCGAAGTACGGTGGCCAGTTTCAGGCGGCCAACTACCAGGTGGAAAAGCCGACCAGTAAGCAGGGCCTGGTCAACTACCTGAGCTCCGATAAGTTTTTCGGCATCGGCCAGAAGACAGCGGCCAAGATCGTCGACGCACTGGGGATGAGTGCGATCGATCAGATCCTCAAGGATGAGGCGGTACTGCGGCCACTGGGACTCAACGCCCAAAAGCGGGCAGTGCTGGTCGAAAACTTGACCGCTAACCTCGGCATGGAGCAGGTGATCATCGGGCTCAACGACTTTGGCTTTACCAGTAACATGGCGGCGCGCATCTACCAGCTGTACGGCACGGATGCGTTGCACGTGATCGCCGATAACCCTTACCAGCTGATCGCCGATGTGGACGGGATCGGTTTTAAGCGCGCTGATGCGATCGCAGCTAAGTTGGACATCGCTGCGGATGCCTCGATCCGGCTGGCGGGCGCGGTGCTGGACGCGTTGAGCGAGCTGACAGACGGCACCGGCGACACCTACGCGCAGCTGGCAACGCTGATCGAGGCCACCATCACGCTTTTGGAAGGGGCGCGCAACGTTGCGATCAGCCCGGACGCGGTGGCGGAGGCGCTGATCGCGCTGACCCGCAAAAATCAGCTGTATGTCGAAGAAAAGCGCGTCTTTCCGAAGCGCTTATTTGATGCGGAAGGGACCATTGCAGACCGGCTGAAGCTACTGCTGGGGCAAAACGCGGACGCGCCCAGTGACAAGTCCGTCCAAAAGGCGTTGCGCACCATCGAAAAGCGTGAAGGCATCACCTACGATGACACACAGACTCAGGCGATTCAAACAGCGATGCAACAGCAGGTGTTCTTGCTGACTGGGGGCCCGGGGACGGGCAAAACCACGGTGGTGAACGGCATTGTCCGGGTGTACGCGGAGCTCAACGGGCTGTCTCTGGATCCTAACCAGTACAAGGATGAGGTCTTTCCGCTGATGCTGGCGGCGCCGACCGGCCGGGCCGCTAAGCGCATGATGGAGGCGACCGGGTTGCCGGCCAGCACGATTCATCGGCTGCTGGGGTTGGCCGTCGATACGCAGGAGTTTGAGCCCAAGGACCTGCCGGACGGGTTGCTGATCGTCGATGAAATGTCCATGGTCGACACGTACCTCTTTCGCACCCTGCTGACGGCGTTGCAGCCGGGGATCAAGCTGATCTTGGTCGGGGACAAGGACCAGCTACCAAGCGTTGGGCCTGGGCAGGTGTTTGCGGATATGCTGCGTAGCCACACGTTGCCAAGCATGGCGCTGACCCACATTCATCGCCAGGATGCCGACAGTTCGATCATTCCGCTGGCGCATGCCATCAACCGCGGCGTTTTGCCACCGGATTGGCAGCATAATCAGGCCGACCGCTCCTTCATCCTGTGTCCACCCAACCAGCTGGCCCAGGCGGTGGGGCAGGTGGTCGGCAAGGCGGCACAGAAGTTTGACCCGGCTAATATTCAGGTGTTGGCCCCGATGTACCGCGGACCGGCCGGTATCGACCAGTTGAATCCGCTGATCCAGGCGATCCTCAACCCCAAACGCAGCGAGCGGACTAAGGAAGTGGCGGCCGTTGACGGGGTGTACCGCATCGGTGATAAGGTGCTCCAATTGGTCAACAACCCGGAGGCCAACGTCTACAACGGCGAGCTGGGTCAAGTCGCCGGCATCACGCTGGCCAAGCAAGCGGACTCCAAAACTGATGAGCTCACGCTGGACTTTGACGGCAACGAGCTGACGTACAAGCGCACCGACTGGACCAAGATCACGCTGGCCTATGCGACCTCGATCCACAAGGCGCAGGGCAGTGAGTTCTCGGTGGTCGTCTTGCCGCTGACGTTGGGCAGTCGCCGGATGCTGGCGCGTAACCTGCTGTACACCGCGGTGACGCGCGCCAAGGACTTCCTGATCCTGATGGGCGACCCGCGCGCCTTTGAGCTGGCGGTGCAAGCCGTGGCGGATAATCGCCAAACCGCCTTGATCGAACGGTTGCAAACCGTTTTGACCAAAGTTGACAGCGAATCGGTGCCTGCGGATAATGAAAGTGACCCCATCGCTGACCCGCCGGCTGCGCCTGCGCGGTTGACCACGGCGATGGTGACCCAAAACCTGGTGGACCCGATGATCGGGATGACTGGGGTCACGCCGCAGACTGTCGCGGCCCAAGAATAAGAAAGAGGTTTTTATGTCAGACTTACGTTCCGAACTTGAGATTCGCCGACTGACGCCGGCTGACCTTGAGCAATTCAATGACCTGCTTGCGTATGTGTTTCAGGTGACCGCCAAGGACATGGAGGAAGGCGGCTACGAGGAAGGTGAGCTGGAGCGGGCCAAGCGCCCGGTATTGGAGAAGTCGGACGTGATCGGCTGGTTCCACGGGGATGAGCTGATTTCACAGCTGGCGATTTACCCGTGCCGCGTCAACCTGCACGGCACGATTTACGAGATGGGTGGGCTGACCGGGGTCGGGACCTACCCTGAGTACGCAGGGCACGGCCTGATGCACGATCTAGTCAAGCTGGGGCTGCGGCACATGCGCGAGCATCAGCAGTGGATTTCGTACTTGTACCCGTACAGCATTCCGTTTTACCGCAAAAAAGGGTGGGAGATCATGTCCGACCACCTGACCTTCGATGTGCGTGATACGCAGCTTCCCAAGGCAGTGCCGAACATGCCCGGGCACGTGGAGCGGCTGGAGATCGATGATCCGGACGTCATTGAGACGTACAACCGCTTTGCGCTGCACAACCATGGCGCGATGATCCGTAACCAGCTGAACTGGGATGAGTACTGGCGCTGGGAAAACGAAGAGGAGCGCATTGCCGGGGTTTATTACGACGACCATGACATTCCGCAGGGCTACGTGCTGTACTGGATCGCCAACGAGGTCTTTCACATCAAGGAAATGGTGTACAACACGCAGGAGGCGCGCATCGGGTTGTGGAACTTCGTGGCGGCCCACTTCTCCATGGTCGAACACGTTAAGGGGAACATCTACAAGAACGAGCCGCTGCATTTTCTGTTGGATGACGGCGATATTCAGCAGACCATTCACCCGTACTACATGGCGCGTATCGTGGATGTGGCCGAATTCTTGAAGGCCTATCCGTTCGTGGAGCCAGCGGGCGCGCTACACTTTGTCGTCACGGATCCCTTGGCTGAGTGGAACAACGGCGTCTTTGGCATTTGGTGGGATAAAGCAGGCCTGCATGTCACCGATCGACCGGTGGGCGAAGCGGTCCACCTGGACATTCAGACGCTGACGACGATGCTGATGAGCTACCGGCGGCCGTCCTACCTGGCGAAAATCGAGCGGCTTCAGGCCTCCAAGCAGGCCGTGAAGTTGTTGGAAAACCTGATCCCGATGGATGAACCGTACTTCTCCGATTACTTCTGACCCTAACCCAAAGCGGCCCCGGCTTCCAGTGTATGGAAGCCGGGGCCGCTTTGGGTTTAGTCCAGTTTGAGCCAAAATGGTTGCTGGGTCACGCTGAAGTCGAGTTGGAACGCACGCGTACCCATCTCCTCACCGTCCATCTGGCCGAACTCCAGGGAATTGGTTTCGACGACCAGGTGATCCGATTTGAAGTGATGCACGGCCTTGTACTTCATGTGTTTGCCGCGAATCAGTTCCAGCAACAGGAAGAGGAAATAGGGGATGTTGAGGTTTTCGACCACGATCAGGTCCAGCTCACCATCTGTCGGCGTTGCGGTGGGGAGGATCCGAATGCCACCGCCGAAGTAAGGATGGTTCGTGGTGGTACACAGAAAGGCCCGCGGAATGTGTTCGTACTTGCCGTTGGCGTGGACGGTGACCGGGAAGGGGCGCCGTGAGAAGAAGACGTTGACAACGCCGAACATGTACGCGAGGCTGCCCAGGTGCAACTTGTTCAAAAGCTTCTTGTAGCTGCCGCGATTAGCCGCGGCAACGGCAGCGGCGTCAAAGCCAAAGCCGATGTTATTGACGAAATAGCCGCTTTCATGGCGGGTCTGTTCCGTGTAGCGGCCGATGTCTAGCGTGACCGGCTGGGTGGCAGCCAGCACGTGGTCGAGCGCCTTCATCGGGTCCTGCGGCAGACCAATGCCTCGCGCAAAGTCGTTACCGGAGCCGGCAGGGATGTACGCAACCGGTAGTGCTGGTTGGTCACTTTGACGCAATCCGGTGATGGTTTGATTCAGCGTGCCATCGCCACCGATCACCATGACAACGGCATTCTTGTGCGTGTTGAAGCTACTGATCTGGTGTCCGAGTTGAACGGCGTGGCCGGCGTAGCGACTGACCCGAATCTCATAGTCGTAGTGGCGCTCATCGAGCACCTTGCGCACTGCCTTGAATGTTGCCACCGAGGTGCCAGAACCTGCGGCGGGGTTGAAGATAATATAGAAAAAAACAGCGGCCATGCCTTTACCCCTTCCAAATTTCACTATTGTTGATTATACCGGGCCGTTTTGCATAAAACAACTCATAAACTTTGCCCTGCCGCTTTTTCCCGTGAATCAGCCCTGCGCCCGAGGTGGGGGTGAGCCGGCGCGCGTAAACTGAGGGCAGAAGCTGGAGGTGAGGGGATGACCCCAAGATTTTTGCAAAAAATGGCGGCAGGAGGGGCTTTTGCGCTGATGACACGGCGGTTGACAACGCTGCTGGCCCAGCCAAACCGCACCCGAGCCCAGCAGGGGCAGCTGGTGGGTCTGATCGTCCTGGACCTCGTCATTGCCGTGTTTGCGTTCGGCCTAGTCGGGTTGGTTGGCTGGACCATGGTGCGAACGGGTGATGTCGACCTGCCGTTGCTCGTAGTCACGGCACTGCTGGCGGTGGCCGGTGGGGTTTGGGGCACCATCGGGATTGGCGCCCTGATTGGACTCGGTGGTCGGGACCATTTGACGCGATGAAACGATAAGAAAGACCCGTCAGGCCAAATGCGCATTGGTCTGACGGGTCTCTTTTTGGGTTACAGGGTGATCAGCATGGGCAGAATCACTGGGTGCCGCTCGGTTTTGTCAAACAGGAACTCCTGCAAGTTAGCCGTGATGGCTTCCTTGAGCATTGCCTCGGTGACCTTTTCGTTCTCTTTAAAGGTGCTCTTGATCGTGCGGTAGACGCGGCGTTGCGCCTGATTGATCAGCTCACCGGACTCACGCATGTAGATAAAGCCGCGGGAGAGCAGGTCAGGGCCGGCCAACACCGCTTGCTTTTGCATGTTGAGGGTGGCCACGACGACCACGAGGCCTTCTTGGGAAAGCAGGCGCCGGTCGCGAATGACGGCATTGCCGATGTCTCCGATGCCACTGCCATCGATGTAAACATCAGCGGCGGGGAAGTGGCCCGCACGGCGGGCGCTGTCCGGCGTCAATGCCAAAACGTCCCCGTTGTCCATGATGAAACAGTGGTCCTCCGGCACGTGGCACTCCTGCGCCAGTTCGGTGTGGATCTTCAGCATCCGGTATTCCCCGTGGATCGGCATGAAGAACTTCGGCTTCATCAACCGTAGCATCAGCTTTTGTTCCTCTTGGCCCCCGTGACCGGAGGTGTGGATGTTGTTGACCTTCCCGTGAATGACCTCGGCCCCGGCTTCTTCCAGCTCGTTGATCACGTGGTTTACGCTGACCGTGTTCCCCGGGATCGGATTGGAGGAGAAGATGACGGTGTCGCCCGGTTGAATCGAGATCTGACGGTGGGTCCCGTTGGCGATTCGCGACAAGGCGGCCATCGGTTCGCCTTGCGAGCCGGTACACAGGATCATGACCTCGCCGGCCGGGATCTTGTTGAGCTCGTGGCTGTCGATCAGCACGTCGTCAGGAATGTCCAGGTAGCCGAGTTCGCGGCCGTTCACCATCGCGGTTTCCATCGAGCGCCCAAACACCGCAATTTTGCGGCCGTGGTCCATCGCAGCCTGAGCCGCTTGGGCAATTCGGCTGATGTTGGAAGCGAACGTGGCGAAAATGATGCGACCTTCGATGCCATCGAACAGGTGGCGAATCGAGTGGCCGACGAAGCGCTCGGACTTGGTGAAGTTCGGCACCTCAGCGTTCGTCGAGTCGGACATCAACAGCAGGACGCCTTCTTCACCGAGCCGCGCCATTTTCTGGAGGTTCGGTGACGGTTGGTCGCCTACCGGGGTCAAGTCAAACTTGTAGTCCCCAGTTTCAACGATGACCCCCTGCGGCGTGTGAATTGCCACACCCAGCGTATCAGGAATACTGTGGGTGGTCCGGAAAAAGTCGATCCAGACTTTCCGGAACTTCAGCACGCTGTCTTCCTTGAGCTCATGCAACTCGGTGGTGCGCAGCAGGCCGTGTTCTTCCAGCTTGCCGCGGATCAGCGCGGCTGCCAACGGTGGGGCGTAAACCGGTGCATTGGGCACCTGCTTCAGGAAGTAGGGAATGCCCCCGATGTGGTCTTCGTGACCATGGGTGATGACGAGGGCCTTGATCTTGTCCTGGTTTTGCACCAGGTAGGAGTAGTCGGAAATCACATAATCAATTCCGAGGAGGTCGTCTTCCGGAAACTTGATCCCGGCATCGATGACGATGATCTCATCTTGGAACTGAACCCCGTACATGTTCTTCCCAATTTCACCTAAACCACCGATCGCAAAAACGGCGGTTTCGTTATTTTTGACGTTGAGTTTCATCTAGATTAAAACTCCGTCAGCTTGAAGTCTGGCTCGCGCTTCTCAAAATCCAAGAAGTTGCCAGTCAGCTCTTGCACGAGTTCGATGTTGTATGGGGTGTGGTCTTCCACGAGTGCCCGTGCTGATGCCGCAGAGTCCGCCTCGAGGTAAAGCGTTTCTGTGGTTTCCCGTTTCGGGTTGCGAACCTTGTCGCGTTGGTACAGTACTTTGTAAATCATGTTACGGCTCCTTTCCGTCTACGCAAAGAACGCCCCGCACTCGGGGTGTCTCAGCGATTTACCGGTCGTTTGTTGAGGGCTGCTCAACAGTTATGATTAGTTTATCATACATCCGGCAGTGATGCCACGCCCCTTGGCGCCGGCCAGATTACCAGCTGGGTCGGTCAATAGCGTATACTGAAGACAGGCAACGCGACAAGAAAGGGTGATGACGATGTGGTGGTTGATCGCAGTTTTGGCCATCGGCTTGGTGGTGGCCGGGGTGTTCTGGTGGCGGCTGGTGGCCAGCCGGCGCGCCTTGCGGTTATATCTGCGGCAGGCGCAGCAAACCACGGATCAAACGGTGCGCCGGGCCTTAGCGGACCTTGAGTGGGTCAGTGCGGGGCCCTTGGTCTCTGAACCGGTGGCGGACGTGTGGGGGCATGGCATTCTGGCCTTTGAGTACGTGATTCCGCTGCCGGCAACGCCGAATGTGACCGCACTGAATGCGGCGCTGGTGACCGCGGCGGTGGAGGCAGACATTCACGGCTTAGACGCGCAGACCCCAGCGTTTCTGGTTTCTGATTTTTGGCAGCGAGAGGCGCAGCTGCATTTTGACGTGGCGTTCGTCGCGAATGCGGCGACCGCGGAGTATGTGATGGATGTCGAGCGGGTCTGAGTCGGTCTGGCCGATTGGGCAACGCAAAGCGGCCCAATTGCCACCGTGGACCCAGTAAAAAAGCGTCGCTTCCGACGCTTGAGGGACGTTAGTCGATCAGGATCCCTTCTGGGGTCATGTGGAACGGCTGCTGCTTGTCAATGTGATCGTAAAACAGAATGCCGTTCAGATGATCGATTTCATGCTGGCAGACGATGGCCGGGTAGTTTTTGAGGCGCACCTTCTTGGTTTCGCCGGCCAGGTTTTGATAACGAATGGTGATCCGGTCGTGGCGGACGACGTAGCCGGGGACGTCTTTGTCAACGCTCAGGCAGCCTTCCCCCTCGGAGAGTGCGGCGTCTTGCACGCTGTGGCTGATGATCTTGGGGTTGATGAGCACTTCTTTGAACAGGATCTCATCTTCCGGACCGGGTACCAGCACCGCAGCCATGGCTTTGCCCACGCCCACTTGAGGGGCGGCCAGGCCCACGCCTGGCCGCAGTTGGTACTTCTCGTTTTGCTGCTCGTCTTGGCTGATGACGAGGTACTCCATCATGTCATGCGCGAGTTGCTGGTCTTCAGCGGCAAGCGGGAAGGTGACGGGTGCGGCAGTCTGGCGCAGGACCGGCGCCCCGTCGCGGGTGATATCTTTCATTAAATACACGTGGATGACCTCCAATTAATCGTTTCCCTCTCACCTTACCACAGCTGTCGAGAACAAAAAAGTCTTTCTGCAAGCTCCGACCTTGACATGGCGAATTAAATTGCGTATCATATAAGAGTAAACAAATCCAGTGCTTTCCGTTAGGTGAGGCTCCTATACGTACAATGTTGCTGCTCAGAAACATCCAGAGATGCCAATGAGTCAACTGCGCCTGTCTACAAAGGCTTGCGCTAATGCAACTGAAGGAATTCTAGGCGTATAGTGCTAAAACTAAACGATTGGGATGCAGTCATCGCGCGCAAACCCAATCGGTGTGCGCTTTTTTAGTGCAAAACGGCGGACAACGGCGAGTGAATGAAAGGTGGTGAGCGCATGAAACAAACAGCGATCGATGGTGGTAGTCCGGATAACGCAGATCCCGGAAGGTTTGAGAGTGTGCCACCACTTATATCAATGAGATAAATGAGGCACGTCTTGACCTCTCTGGGAAGAGAGGAGAATGACGATGTTGATGCAAGAACGTAGTGGCTTGACCGGGATTCAGGTCAAGCAAAAGCAGTTTGCCCAAGTCAACGGCGTTGGGGTCTTGGCCCCCGCGCTTCAACTGAAGCCACTCCTGATTCTGGCAACCGGCCTTGGGTTGGTTGCCGACGCGTTATTCGATGCGGCATGGATCGGGATCGCGCTGGCCGTGCTGATCACGGTTACCGGTGGGCTGAGCCAGTGGCGCTTTGCGCGGTGGCTTGCACAGTTCAACGCCCATCAGACGGTGTTGGTGGTCCGGGAAGGGTTACTCCGCGCCACCGATGTGACCGACTTGGTTGCCGGTGACTTGGTTCAGGTTCAGGCCGGCACGCTGTTGCCGGTCGATGTGTTGACGCCGGTTGCGGCACAGCCAACGGGGTGGTTGCGGGTCGTGCTCGCCCTGACCGGCCAGCAAGTGCCAACCGGGATCGCGCTGGCCGGGAGCCGGTTGCTTGCGGACGCCCGTGTGGAAGTACTTGCTGTTGCAGACAACCGATTCATCGCACAGGGTTGTGACGCCCTGATGATGACGGGGGATACAGGCGTGTTAGCGGGGCTGACCGATGGGGTGAAGACGCTGATTGCGGCGGTTGCCCGTCAGGCTCAGGTGACGGTGCGCATGCACCGCAATCAGGTTCTGATCGCACAACCCGCGCTGGCTGCACGGATGCAAGCCCAAGTTTTGATGCGTGTGGGGGACACCCGCGCGCCCCTGGTTCGATCGGAGCGGCATGATGCTAAAGAAGCCGCCTTCCGCTATAACCAGGACCCTGTCTCGTGGCGCTTCAGCTAAACGTAATTTGAGTGAGTAACGTCGACCGAAGAAGCCGGCGTTTTTTTTGTGGGCTGCGAATCGGGGGATTTTGCGTTCTCTTTGTGTTTTGACCATGACATGCGTAAAATAGCCTTAATGGAGGAAACACAAATGCAAAGAGTAGTGGTATGCGGGCAGAACACCAGCGTGGGCGTGGTGTGCGCGCACTTGATCGCACGCGAACTGGCAATGCGGGTGGCAGTTGCCCCGGCTAGCCAGATGTCGCTTGACGCGCTGCAGGCGCTGGCAACGTTGCACGGGGTCGTGCTTCAGAAAAGCACGCCCAAAGTGTTGGGCGCGGCGGACATTCTGATCTTTACAGATTATAGTCCAGCCGCAGACGAGCACGGCCGAAGCGTCACCGTTGCAGGGATGCGCCAGGTGTTGAACACGGCAATGGCAGCAGGCTTCGGTGGCATTGTTGTGGTGGCAACGCGCGACAGTGCGGTGGGCACCTTTTTTGCGCAACGCATTTCGGGGTTGCCCAAAGCCAGTGTGATCGGCGTTGGCACCTTGGCGGTGACCCGGGTGTTCACCCGCTTTCTGGCCACGCAACTGCAAGTGCCCGAGGCGGCAGTGACGGCGTACGCGGTGGGGACGCAGCAGGCTTACGCGTTGCTGTGGAGTCGGGCATACGTCGGCGCGACGCCGGTGTTGAGCTTGCTGAAAGACCGTGACCCGGCTGCGCTGATGGGCGCGGCCATTGCGGCGTGTGAGCGCTTTGCGCAGGCGGCCGACGACACCGTCATGGCGACGGCAGTGGGCCGCATTTTGACCGCGCTGGCGGGTGAGGCCATGCTGACCCCGGTGACGACGCTGGTGACGCGGGGAACGGCGGCGTTAGCATTGGCCCAGCCGATGCTTGTCGATGCGCGCGGTGCCACGTTGCTCGCCCCCATCGTGGGCGCCGATGCGGAGGAACAGCAGCTGGATGCGATCGCAGCCGGCGTGCAGGCCAAACTGATGAGCATCATCGAACAGGAGGAGAACGCATGAAACCAAACTATGGCTATCCTTTGGACATGGACTGGTCCAAGGCCGATATGATCAAGGTCACCACGTTTTACGCGCAGGTGGAAGACGCCTACGAAAAAGGGGTGGACCGGGCCAATCTGCTGGCAGCCTACAACGGCTTCAAGCAAGTGGTGCCGGATAAGGGCACCGAGCGGCAGCTGGGGCGCGAGTTTGAGGCGGTCTCGGGGTATTCCTTTTATCGGGTCGTGCAGGCGGCGCGCACCAGCGACACGGTACGCCTCAAGGTGATGGCTGATGACGCCCGCTGAGTTGCACCACCTGGATCGCCAGGTGGTGGGCTGGCTTGATGAGAGTCGCAAGCGCATTCGCGCGGCGATGGCCGCGCCGGTTTGCGTACAAACGAAGTCTGGTCGCAACGACTTGGTGACTAACGTGGACAAGGCCAACCAGCGCTTCTTGGTGAGCCGGATCACGGCCGCCTATCCAACGGCCCGGATCGAGGGGGAGGAAGGCAGCGCGGCAAAGGTCAGCACGCTGGCTGGCCGCGTCTTTTTTGTGGACCCCATCGATGGCACGATGAACTTTGTTAAGCAACAGGCCTATTTTGCGGTGATGATTGGCGTGTACGAGGATGGCCAGCCCGTTTACGGCGCCATTCTCGATGTGATGCGCGATGAGGTGATCACCGGCGGCCCGCAGTTGCCGCTGACCCAAAACGGGGTGCCGCTGCCACTGGTTCCAGACCGAGCGCTAGCAGATGGGCTCTTGGGTGTGAATGCGCCGATGGTCATCAATAATCGCTTTAACCTCGGGCAAGTGGCGCTGGCCAGTGCTGGACCCCGGATGACGGGCAGTGCTGGGATGGAGTTCCTGGCCATTGCCCAAGGCCAGCAGGTCGGCTACGTGTCGTACCTGCAGCCGTGGGACGTCGCCGCAGGCATGGCCTTCGGCCAGGCGTTTGGCCTTCAGGTGACGCGCCCTGACGGTAGCCCGGTGGATCTGCTGACCCCAGGTGTCGTGGTGGCGGCCATGCCGCGCGCACACGCCGAGATTTTGGCCCGGCTGACCTCGGACACATTCGTCCGCCGGTAAGTTTCGCCACACCAAAATAAAGTTTTCAGAAAACTGCCACTTCGATAGGGTCTGTGCTATAATGGTTACTCGAAGACTGTGTCGACCTGACACGTTTTTTTATGCCGTAACCAAAAGCGACACGCTGAAAGGAAGTTAAAACACGTGAAGACACGCGACGATATTCGCAACATTGCCATCATTGCCCACGTCGACCATGGGAAGACGACCCTGGTCAATGAAATGCTGAAGCAATCCGATACCCTGGCTGAACACATGAGCATCGGGGACCGGGCGCTTGATTCAAACGCCATTGAAAAGGAACGTGGGATCACCATTCTGTCCAAGAACACCGCGGTTAAGTACGGCGACACCACGATCAACATCGTGGATACCCCGGGCCACGCGGACTTCGGTGGCGAAGTGGAACGGATCATGAAGATGGTCGATGGCGTGCTCCTGATCGTGGACGCGTTCGAAGGCACGATGCCGCAAACGCGCTTCGTGCTGAAAAAGGCGCTGGAACAGCACCTGACCCCTGTGGTGGTGATCAACAAGATCGACCGCCCGGGTGCCCGCCCGTCTGAAGTGGTGGACGAGGTGCTGGAACTCTTCATCGACCTTGGCGCCGAAGAGGACCAGCTCGACTTCCCGATCGTGTACGCAAGTGCCATCAACGGGACGTCCAGCTACTCCGATGACCCAGCGGACCAGGAACACACCATGGTACCGCTGTTTGATACCATCGTGAAGACGATCCCGGCCCCGATCGATAACACCGACGAACCGCTGCAGTTCCAGGTGGCGATGCTGGACTACAACGACTATGTGGGCCGGATCGGGATCGGCCGCGTGTTCCGTGGGACGATTTCCGTTGGGGATTCCGTGTCCGTGCTGAAGCTTGACGGCACCAAGAAGAACTTCCGGGTGACCAAGTTGTTCGGGTTCTTCGGGTTGAAGCGGGTGGAGGTCCAAACCGCGAAGGCCGGTGACCTGATCGCCGTGTCCGGGATGGATGACATCTTCGTCGGGGAAACCGTGGCGGATGCCAGCAGCCCAGAAGCCTTGCCTGTCCTGCGGATCGATCCGCCGACCCTGCAGATGCTGTTCCTGCAAAACGACAGCCCGTTTGCCGGGCGCGAAGGCGACAAGGTCACGGCACGCAAGATCGAAGACTACCTAAACTCCAAGTTGCAGACAGACGTGTCCCTGCGTGTTGAAGCGACGGATCAGGCGGGGGCTTGGATGGTGTCCGGGCGCGGGGAACTGCACCTGTCCATCCTGGTTGAAGAGATGCGCCGTGCGGGCTTTGAATTGCAGCTCGGCCGCCCGGAAGTCATCTACCGCGACATCGATGGCGTCTTGAGCGAACCGTTCGAAGAAGTGCAGATCGACACGCCGGAAGAATACACCGGCTCCATCATCGATGCGATGGCCAAGCGTAAGGGCGACATGCTCGACATGGTCAACGAAGGCAACGGGCAGACGCGGATGATTTTCCTGGCGCCTTCCCGTGGGTTGATCGGCTACTCCAGCGAGTTCATGTCCGCGACCGGGGGTTACGGGATCATGAACCACACCTTCGAAAAGTACATGCCGGTCATCAAGAACTGGGAACCTGGCCGCAACACCGGTGCGCTGGTGTCCATCAACGCCGGCCAGTCCACGACCTACTCCCTGCAAAGCATTGAAGACCGCGGCCAGCTGTTCATCGATGCCGGGGTCGACGTGTACGAAGGGATGATCGTCGGCGAAAACAGTCGTGATAACGACATCGCCGTGAACGCCACCAAGGGGAAGAACCTGACCAACACGCGTGCCTCTGGTAAAGACCACGCGGCGGCCATCAAGACCCCGAAGCACCTCAGCCTTGAAGAGTCGATCGAGTTCCTGAACGACGACGAACTCTGCGAAGTGACCCCGACTTCGGTGCGCCTGCGCAAGAAGATCTTGAACACCGGCGAACGCCAAAAGGCCGACAAGCGCCGCAAGATGGCCAAAGACCTTTAATTGACCCGATTTGATCAGGACCGCCCCGACTGGGGCGGTCCTTTTTTGGTGCGGCGGGCTTGGCCGCGATGCGCAGTGGGCCTAAGAGAACGGTTGCAGCCTGAGAGAAGGCAGGGAAGGGGCGCGAGTCCGCGAATCGTATGGTATAATACAGGCAACATTTTGCCGTGAAAGGGCGAGTGCTTTGCTGAAAAAGCTCCATTATCTAGATTACTACATACTCGTGCCATTCCTGTTGCTTGCCGCAACCGGTGTCGTCATGGTCTACTCGGCCAGTGCCTACTACGTGCGGGTGCACCTCGGGCTGGCCGAGAACGCCTATATGATCAGGCAGCTTTTGTTTGTTTTGATCGGGCTTGTTTTGATCGCCTTTTTCTTCTATTTCAAGCTGTCGATGCTGCGAAGTAAGGGCATGCAGTTGCTGATGTGGGTGGCCATTTTTGCGGGGTTACTTTTCCTGGCGGTGTGGGGCAAGCTGGATCCAAGCGCTGCCATCAACGGGGCCAGCGCCTGGATCCCGATCGGCCCGTTGCACATTCAGCCGACGGAGTTCGCCAAGCTGGTCGTGATCATCTACCTGGCGTACATGTTCACCCAGCGGCAGGACCAGATGCGGCGCCCAGACTTTCGGGTGCGTGAGCTGTGGCCGCCGCTGATCTTTGTGGGGGTCTGTATCGCGCTGGTGTTCAACCAGCCGGATACCGGTGGGGCGGTGATCCTGACGGGGATCACGGTGATCATGCTTTTTGCCAGTGGCATCTCGCTCAAGTACGGGGTGGGCTTTAGCATGGCCTTGGCCGGTTTGGTCGGGGGACTGTACTATGGCCTGTCCAAGGTCACGCTATCCAAGACGCTGCTTGAAAGCTACAAGGTACGGCGACTGGTGGCCGCCCTACACCCCTTCCAGATGGCCAAAACGGACGGCCTGCAGGTGGTCAACTCGCTTTTGGCGATCGACCATGGGGGCCTGTTCGGGGTCGGGCTGGGCATGAGCAGCCAAAAACTTGGTTACCTACCGGAACCCTACACCGACTTTATCCTCGCCATCATCACTGAGGAGCTTGGGCTGGTCGGTGCGACCCTGATCCTAGCGGGGATTTTCTTTTTGATCATGCGCTTTTACCTCGTTGGGGTGCGCGCGAAAAATAACTATCATGCGCTGATTGCTTACGGGTTAGCTACGATGATGCTGATCCAAACCGTGTTCAACGTGGGCGCGGTGTGTGGCGTGCTCCCGGTGACCGGGGTGACGCTGCCGTTCATCTCGTACGGGGGCTCCAGTATGCTAGTGCTCTCAATCAGTGTGGGGATCATGTTGAACATCAGTGCAAGTGAGAAGAAACGGCTTGAAGGAGGCAGACATGCGTAAAGTACTCGTAGCAAACCGCGGGGAGATCGCGGTGCGGATTTTCCGAGCGGCAGAGGAGCTCGGCTTGGCGACGGTCGGTATTTTTGCCGAGGAGGACGAGCTGGCGATTCACCGCTTCAAGGCGCAGGAGGCCTATCAGGTCGGCGCCGGCAAAGCGCCGATCGCGGCTTACCTCGACATGGACGACATCATTCGCATTGCGAAGGTGAGTGGCGCGGACGCGATCCACCCGGGCTACGGGTTGCTTTCCGAAAACGCGACCTTTGCGCGTAAAGTGGCCGCAGCCGGGTTGACCTTTGTTGGACCGCGCCCCGAGTTGCTGGACATCTTCGGCGACAAGGTCGCGGCCAAGCAGGCGGCCCACGCGGCCGGCCTACAGACGATCCCGGGCACCCCGGAGCCGACGGAAGACTTCAATGAAATCCTGGCGTTCACCCACGCGCATGGGTTTCCCGTGATGCTCAAGGCAGCCAGCGGGGGCGGGGGCAAGGGCATGCGCATCGTCCACTCGGAAGATGAGCTGCGTGCGGTGTACCAAAATGCGGTGAACGAAGCCGTGGCGAGTTTTGGCGACAACCGGATGTATGTTGAAAAGTACATCAAGTCCGCCAAACATATTGAGGTGCAGGTGTTGGGTGATCAGCACGGCCACCTGATCCATCTGTTTGAGCGTGACTGTTCTGTGCAACGGCGGAACCAAAAGGTGATCGAGATCGCGCCGGCCATCGGGTTGCCGAAACCGCTGCGGCAGGCGATCTGTGACGCGGCCGTAGCGCTGATGAGCAGCCTGCACTACGAAAATGCGGGGACCGTGGAGTTCCTGGTCGAAGGCGACCAGTTCTACTTCATCGAGGTCAACCCGCGCGTGCAGGTCGAGCACACCATCACCGAACTGATCACCGATGTGGACATTGTGCAGAGTCAGTTGCGTGTCGCCGCTGGGCAGGATCTGTTTGCGGACCTTGACTTGCCCCAGCAAGACGCGCTGACGTTCCGCGGCGCGGCGATCCAGTGCCGCATCACCACCGAAGATCCAGCGAATAACTTCATGCCGGATACCGGCACCATCACCACCTATCGCAGCCCTGGTGGCTACGGGGTGCGGCTGGACGTCGGCAATGCCTACGCCGGCGCCATCGTCAGCCCGTACTACGACTCGCTGTTGGTCAAAACCTCGGTGCACTCCGCCAGTTTTGGCGGTGCGGTGCGCAAAATGCGGCGGGCCCTGCGTGAGTTCCGCATCAGCGGGGTCAAAACCAACCTGCCATTCCTGGAAAATGTGTTGAAGTCTGACACGTTCCAGCAGGGGCTGGCCGAAACCACGTTCATCGACAACACCCCCGCGCTGTTCAAGTTCAAGCCGGTGCGCAACACCACGGGCCAGCTGATCACTTACGTGGGCGAAATCACCGTTAACGGGTTCCCAGACCTGGAGCGTCACGAGCAGAAGTACTACCCGGATTGGCGCTACCGGCTTCAGTTCCCGCCGGCAGTGCCGCAGATCAACCTCGTGCAGCTGCTGACTACCGAAGGGCCCGATGCGGTGACCCGGTGGCTGAAGGCACAGCCTAAGGTGATGCTGACGGACACCACGTTCCGCGATGCGCACCAGAGCCTGTTTGCCACGCGCATGCGCACCCGGGACATGCTGCGGGTGGCACCGGACATGGCCAACGCGCTGCCGGATCTGTTCTCCATGGAGATGTGGGGCGGCGCAACGTTTGATGTGGCGTACCGCTTCTTGAACGAAGACCCGTGGCGGCGGCTGCAACTGTTGCGCCAGGCGATGCCGAACACGCTGCTTCAGATGCTGTTCCGCGGGAGCAACGCGGTGGGTTACCAGAACTACCCCGACAACGTCATTCGCCAGTTCATTCAAACGGCGGCTAAAAATGGCATCGATGTATTTCGGATCTTTGACTCCCTGAACTGGGTGCCACAGCTGACGCACTCGATCGATGCGGTCAAGGCCACCGGCAAGCTGGCCGAGGGGACGATGTGCTACACTGGCGACATCCTCGCCGACACGCACCCGAAGTACAGTCGGGCCTACTATGTGGACCTGGCCAAGCAACTGGTGGCCAGCGGCGCCGATATTTTGGCCATCAAGGACATGGCCGGCTTGCTTAAACCGCAGGCCGCCTACGAACTCATCGCCGATCTGAAGGATGCCGTTGACGTACCGCTTCACCTGCACACCCACGACACGACAGGCAATGGGGTGGCGACTTACGTGCAGGCCGTCCGCGCCGGTGTCGATATCGTGGACGTCGCCCAGTCAGCAATGTCTGGCACGACGTCGCAACCCTCGATGGAAAGCCTGTACTACGCGCTGGCTGGCAATGAGCGTCAGCCGAATCTGGACATCGACCATGCGGAGCACCTGAACCAGTACTTCCAGGCGATCCGGCCGTACTACGCCGACTTTGCCAACCATGTGACCGGGCCACTGACGGACATCTACACCGTTCAGATGCCAGGGGGCCAGTACTCCAACTTGCAGCAGCAGGCTAAGAGCATGGGCCTGACCGACTTTGAGGCGGTCAAGCGCATGTACGCCATGGTCAACACGTTGTTTGGGGACTTGATCAAGGTGACCCCGTCCTCGAAAGTCGTCGGGGACATGGCGCTGTTCATGCTCCAAAACGAGCTGACGCCGGAAGCTGTGCTGGCGCACGGTGAGACGCTGGACTTCCCGCAGTCCGTGGTGGACTTCTTCCGCGGCGACCTCGGCCAACCGGTCGGCGGCTTCCCAGCCGACTTGCAGGCCAAGATCCTCAAGGGGCAAGCGCCGCTGACGGTGCGCCCGGGCAGCCTGGCCGAGCCGGTGGATTTTGCGGTGGTGCGCGCGCAACTGAAACAAGCGGGGCTGCCACATCCGACAGACGAGCAAGTGCTGTCGGCGATCTTGTACCCCGAGGTGTTCAAGCAGTTCCAGCAAAACCAGGCCAAATACGGCCCGGTGGCAACGCTGGACAGCCCGACCTACTTCCAGGGGATGCGCGTTGGCGAACGGGTGCGCGTCACCCTGCGCCCCGGGACCATGATCATTATGCAGCTGGATGCCATCGGGGAGCCCGATGCCAGCGGCCTGCGGACCCTGTACTTCACGGTCAACGGGCAAAAGCGTGAGGTGCAGGTGCGCGATGCCAGCGTGCAACACGCTGGGGTCAGCCACCAGCTGGCCGAGCCAACCGACAATACCCAGATCCCGGCGCCGATGGGGGGCCGGATCCTCAGTGTGCTGGTCACGGTGGGCGAAACGGTTCAGGAAGGGGCACCACTGTTTGTCACCGAGGCCATGAAAATGGAAACCACGGTTCACGCGCCGTTCACCGGCCAGGTCAGCCACCTTTATGTCGCGGCTGGCGATTTGGTGCAGAGTCAGGAGATGCTGGCGATTTTGAAACCGGCAGCGACGAATTAAACGATAATTGTGAGGAGGCGTGCCATGCTTGAAATCACCAAGCGCCAAGGCTTAGTGGTCTGGGTCTACTCGTTAAAACAGATCAAGGCCCTGCGTCATTACGGCAGCGTGCTGTACGTGTCTAAGCGGATGAAGTACGTGTATCTCTATTTGGATGCAGATCAAATTCCCGCGGCGGTCGCCAAGTTGACGAAGCTCCGGTTCGTTAAGGCGGTTGAGCCGTCTGCCCAACCGCTGCTTGAAACGACTTACGGCGGCCAAAGTAGCTTGGCCGCACTTGAGGACGATGAGGACGACGACGCCCCGAAAGGAGGCCCGAATGCGCATCATTAGTGGGGAATTCCGAGGACGCCGGTTGACCGCCGTGCCCGGTGACCAAACCCGGCCGACCGCCGATAAGGTCAAGGAATCGATGTTCAACATGCTGGGCCAGCAGTTCTTTGGCGGCACCGCGCTTGACCTCTACGCCGGGACCGGGGCGCTAGGCATCGAAGCGGTGTCGCGCGGGATGGCGCACGCAACACTCGTCGATAAGCAGTATGCGGCTATTCGGACGATTCAGGCGAACATTGCGCTGACCAAGGCCCCGGAACGCTTCACGGTGCTGAAGGCACCGGTCGACCGCGCCATCGAACGGCTCGGCGCTGAGCATCAGCAGTTTGACCTGATCATGGCCGACCCGCCGTACGCGAAGCAGGAAGTATTGAATCAACTGGCGGCATTTTTGGCGCATGACTTGATTGCCCCGACCGGCCGCGTGATGCTTGAAACGGGCCTTGATGTCGATTATCCCGCGGTGATCCCCGGGTACACCCAGTTGCGCCACCAAACCTACGGCGTGGCACAGGTTCTAATTCTAAAGCGGAGTGAGTGAGCACATGGCAAAAATTGCGTTATTTCCCGGCAGCTTTGATCCCTTCACAAACGGGCACCTGGACACCGTGACGCGGGCCAGCCGTCTGTTTGATGAGGTGGTGATCGCGGCCATGACCAATACGAGCAAGCAGTCGCTGTTTAACGCGGCCGAAAAGCAGGCGCTGATCGAAGCGGCGGTGGCCCCGCTGCCCAATGTGCGGGTGGTCGCGCAGCCGGCGATGTTGACCGTCGATTACGCGCGGCAGATCGGGGCCACTGCCTTGATCCGCGGCGTGCGCAACACCGCGGATTACAACTACGAAAGCGGGATCGCGGACATGAATGCCAACCTCGCTCCGGCCATCGAAACCGTCTTGTTGTTTGGGGATAAGCGCTACCGCTTCATTTCCTCCAGCCTGATCAAGGAAGTGGCCAGCTTTGGGGGTGATGTGTCGGCCTTGGTGCCGGCTAACGTGGCCGAAGCGTTGGCCGCCAAGTTTGCGGGGCGGGCCTGATGCCGGCGCGCCGGCATCGCGGTTGGCGCTGGGCACTGGGGCTTGGCATTGCGCTCGCGGGGCTGCTGGCCCTGTGCTTTTTGCCCACCAACCGCTACGTGGAGGTGCCAGGCTCCGCCGAGTCGCTAAAGCCCTATGTCACCGTGCGCGGCATTAAGGACCGAGAGAAGGGGCAGTACATGCTGACCACGGTTGGTATCGTTGGCCCCGCCAGTCCTGCTGTTCTGTTGTGGGCCCAGTTTCAGCCCTACGCGGAGACGTTGACGAAGGCCGAGCTGATGGGGAGCGACAGCAGTGCCGAGTACGATTTGTTGCAGCGCTACTACATTCAAAGCGCCGGCACGAACGCAATTCAGGCGGCCTTCACGCTCGCCAAGCAACCAGTGGCGGTGAATCACCTCGGGATCTATGTGATGTCGTTGCTTGCGGACTCGCCGTTCAAGGGTAAGCTGAAGCTCGGCGATACCATCACCGCACTGGACGGGCACCACTACCAGACGGCGGACGCCTACGTGAAGGCGATCGCGGCCCGCAAAGTGGGGTCAACCCTGACGCTGACCTACACGCGCGCCGGCCAAACCCGGCACGCCACCGGTAAGCTGATGCGTCTGCCTGGCACGAAAAAGGCGGGCATTGGCATCACGCTGACGGAACACACCACCGTTACGACCACGCCGAAAGTGACCATCGATGCCGGTGAAATTGGAGGGCCCAGCGCGGGGCTGATGTTTGCCCTGCAAACCTACACGCTCATCACTCACCAGCAGTTGCGCCGCGGTCAGGCTATTGCCGGTACGGGTACCATTGACGGGACCGGCACCGTCGGTCAGATCGGCGGCATCGATAAGAAGGTGGTCATCGCGGCCAAAACCGGCGCGAAGGTCTTTTTTGCCCCGAACCAACCGGCGACCAAGGCGCTGCTGAAGCTTGACCCGACTTATCAGAACAATTACGCCGTGGCCAAGCGCACCGCCAAGGCGATCGGCACCAAGATGGTGATCGTGCCGGTCAAGCACCTGCAGGATGCGGTTGACTATCTGACCCAGCGCTGAATTAAACGCCCGTTTCCGCGGGCGTTTTTGCGTGGGTTCGCGAAATCTTTTGGAAACAGGAGGTGGTGGGGATGGCCCAATGGCGTGAATGGCTCAGTCAGTATTGGTATGTGCCGCTGCTCATCGTTTTGGCCGCCGGATTCTGGTGGTGGCAAAATCGGCCGGTGGCAGCGCCCATCGAGCCGCTGGTCGCTAGCAGCAGTGCGGTCAGTAGCACGGTCCCTGCATCGAGCAGCGCCAGTTCAAGCAACAGCCGCCCTCAGTCAGGCTATGTGCACCTCAAGGGTGCCGTTGCCCGCCCGGGGCTCTACCCAGTGACGGGGGAGACCCGCTGGGACGCAGTCGTTAAGGCAGCCGGTGGGTTGACGGCAGAGGCGGACATCACGCAGATCAACCTGGCCAAGATTGCGGTGGATCAGGAGAGTCTCTACATTCCCGCCAAGGGGGAAACGGTGGCCCAAGCCCCGCCGGCCCCAGACACGGGCGGTCCCACCTCCGCGGCAGGGGCAAGCGGCGGCCTGATCAACCTGAACACGGCAACCTTAGCCGAGTTGCAAACCCTTAGCGGGGTCGGCCCCAAAAAGGCTGCCGACATCATCGCTTACCGCGAGGCCAACGGCAGTTTTCAAAGCGTCGGTGACCTGGCAAACGTCAGCGGTATTGGCGCCAAAACGGTTGAAAAGTTGACCCCGTTCGTGACCGTTGGCCCATGAGCCGGCGCGGTGTGTTCGGGGTGGCCGCCTTGCTGGGCGGCCTGTTGGTGTGGCTGCAACCCTGGTGGCTGGGCGCGCTGCTGCTGGGCTGGGCGGGCTGGAAGGCCTGGCGCTTCGCGGCGCCGCTGATCGTAGTGAGCGCCACCGTCGGGTTAGCCGTGGGGTGGCAGGCGCATCGCCTGGCTGCGGCGCCCCCTCAGCCAGTGGGCGCGGTGCGCGTCATGCCGACCGCATGGACCTTTTACGAGGGGCTGGCCCGTTATACGGGGGTGGCGGCCAACGGTGTGCCCATCAGCGGCAGCGTCACCGTGACGCCGGCACAGATCGATCAGCTCAGGCAACTGACGGTGCCAGTGGCGGTGCAGTGGCAGGGGCCGCTCACGCGCATCACCGGGGCCCGCAATGAGTTTGAGTTTGACTATGCCCAATACGTCTGGGCCCAGACGCGGCTCGCCTACCAAAGCCCCAAGCAGGCGCTGGTGATGCGGGTGGCGCGCGTGCGTACGCTCAGCGAGTGGCTGCACGGGTTACGCGCGCGGTTTCTCCTGCACCTGCAGACGCTGCCCAGCAAGGTGCGTGCCTACGCCAAGGGGCTACTGCTGGGGCAGCTGGACGAAGATTTTGACAGCCAGCGGCAGACCTTTGTGGATCTGGGCATCTTTCATCTGTTTTCTGTGTCGGGGTTACATCTGTTTGCGCTCATCGGCTCCCTGTACGCGCTGACCGACCGGCTGCGCCTGCCAAAGGAGGCGGTGGACTGGGGATTGGTGGCGGCGTTGCCGACGCTGTTGGTGCTGATCCCGCCCGGTGCTGGCATCATGCGCGCCGTCTATCTGCGCCTGGCCTTGATCTTGAACGAGCGACTGAAGTGGCAGTTGAGTCGGCTGGACTGTTTCAGCGCGGTGCTGGGCCTTAACCTGATCATTCAGCCGCTGGTGTTGCACACGTTCGGGGGCCAGCTGACGTATCTGCTGACCGGTGTCCTGATGCTGGCGCCGGCGCCGACGCGATGGGGGACGACCTGGCGGCTGGCCGCGGTGTCCGCGCCCGTCGTCCTGGCCAATACGTTTCGGCTCCACCTGCTGACCAGCGTCTTCAACTGGTTGCTGATGCCCGTCTTTGAGCTCGGCATCATGCCGGCGCTGGTGATTGTTTGCCTCTGGCCGCAAAGCCCACTGACCGGTTGGCTCGAGTGGGGGCTGCGGTGGGGTGAAGCCGGGTTGACCGGCGCCAGCCACTTGCCCGGGCAGGTGATTTTTGGCGCGTTACCATCTGGGCTGGCGGTCCTAGGGGTGGGACTGATTCTTGGTGCCTTGGTGCATCGCCGGTGGCGGTTGGTCGGCGTTTGGTTGGTCGGCAGCTGGCTGGTGGTCAACGTGCATCCGCAGTGGCGGGTGACTGTGTTTGATGTCGGACAAGGCGACGCCATCTTGATCGAAGCGCCGTTCAAGCAGGGCACGCTGCTGATCGACACCGGCGGCCGGGGCTTTGGTACCACCCGCAACCCACCGGTCAAAAGCGCGATCGTCAACTACCTGCACGCGCGCGGCGTCGCCCGGCTGGACGCGCTGGCGTTGACCCATGCAGACGCGGATCATGTGGGGGACGCGGGCTTGTTGACGCAGCTGATGCCGGTGACGACCCTGTACACCACCCCGCTGGCTGCGGATCACCCTTACGTTGTCGCTGCGAAGGCAGGGCAGGTGACCCAGGCACGGACTGTTTTGGCAGGTGCCGTGCTCGCGGTCAAGGCCATTCAGTTGCGGGTGGTGGCGCCGGCGGCCGCGACCGCCAGCGAAAAGAATGCGGACTCCCTCGTCGTCTATGGTAAGATTGGGGATAGCAATTGGTTGTTCACGGGGGATGCGGACGTCGGCGTCGAAACTCGGGAGCTGATGCCGCAACACCTGACTGTGGACTATCTCAAGGTGGGGCACCACGGCTCAGGCACCTCAAGCGCGCCAGCGTTCATTGCCCAGATCCAGCCGACGCTTGCGCTGATCTCGGCCGGGGTGGCCAACCGCTACGGACACCCGCACCCGGAAACGCTCGCCACCTTTGCCGCGCAAGGCGTGCCGTGGTTGGTGACCGCCGAGCGCGGGATGATCTGGCGTGAAGGTACGACGCTCCACACGTTTTTGAAAGGACCCTAGGCATGCAAGTTGATGAATTGATTCGCCAGCTAAAACAGGGCGTGCGCCCACCGGTAGTGGTGCTTCTTGGCACCGAGCAAGCGCTGGTCGACCGCGCACTGGCCGCGCTGGCTGCGGTGGTGCCAGACGACCAAGTGACGATGAACCTCGCCCGCTACGATATGCGCCAGACCCCGGTGGCCGTGGCGCTGGATGATGCGATGTCGCCACCATTTTTCGGAGACTTTCGCGAAGTGGTGATCACCGACCCGTTCTTTTTGACCGGCGAGAGTCCGAAGGTGGCGGTGACCCATGACCTGGATGGGCTCACCGCGTACCTGCAGCACCCGGTTGAGTCCACCCTGATGGTGCTAGTCGCGCCATACGCCAAGCTGGATGAGCGCAAGCGGCTGACCAAGGCGCTCAAGAAGGTGGCCACAATCGTCGATGTGAAGCCACTCGACCAGCGGGCTGCGCAAAACGCGGTCCGGCAGGCGCTGAAGCAGCAAAAAAGTGAGATCACCCCGGCCGCGCTGGCTGCGCTGGTGCAGCGCACGGCGGGGGATTACAGCGTGATGATGCGCGAGCTGCCGAAGCTGGCGCTTTATGGTCAAGGTGGGTCACCGCTTGATGAAGCGGCGATTGATGCCTTGGTGCCCAAGCACCTGACTGACCGCGTTTTCGACCTGGTGGCGGCCGTAGTGGCGCAAAACGCGACGCTGGCACTGAGCCTGTACCGCGACCTGCTCCTCCAAAAAGAGGAACCGATCCGCCTCAACAGTTTGCTGATCAGTCAGTTTCGGCTCCTGCTGCAAACGCAGATCCTGGCGCAGCAGGGCTACAGCCAGGGCAGCTTGGCCACCACGCTCAAGGTGCATCCGTACCGGGTGAAGCTGGCACTACAGCAAGTCAACCGGGTGAGTGGCACCGCATTACGGGCCGCTTATCAGGGCCTTGTCGAGACGGAAACCGCGATGAAAACCGGGCGGGTGGACAAGGCACTTGCGTTTGAGCTGTTTGTCCTGCGCTATTGTGGGGGCGGCGCCCTATCAAGGCGCGAGGCTTGACAAGTTTTTATTGCAAAGTGACAACCGCTTCGCTATAATTGTTGAGTGTTGTTTAACAACCAATTAATCCCCGGAGGTGAAACTCTTATGCCACAAATCAAATCTGCGATCAAGCGTGTGAAGACACAGGCTGCCAACCGCGAACGCAACATTGCCCAAGTGAGCGCACTGCGCACTTCCGTCAAGAAGTTCAAGGTTGCTGCTGCGTCCAACGCTGACAACAAGCAGGACTTGTTCAAGGCTGCAACGCGTGCCATCGACATGGCTGCTAGCAAGGGCCTGATCCACAAGAACAAGGCCGGCCGCGACAAGAGCCGTCTGTCTGCGCTTTTGGCTAAGTAATCACCCGGGGTCGTGATTCTTATTGCGACCTCGGATGACCGGGCGCTTGCGCCTGGGACGTGGTCAAGTTTTGAACCCGTTTCTTCGCCTGACGGTTCACCGTCGTCTCCCGCAGTTTCGGGCAATTTATAGAAAGGTGGAAATAAGCTCATGGCTGTTTCTCAAACTGAAAAGAACGAAATCATCGCAAAGTTTGCGCGTCACGAAGGCGACACTGGCTCACCTGAAGTCCAGATCGCTGTTCTGACCGCCGACATCAAGAACCTGAACGCCCACTTGGGTGTTCACAAGAAGGACCACCACTCTTATGTTGGTCTGATGAAGAAGATCGGTCAGCGTCGTAACCTGTTGCGTTACCTGCGTAACAAGGACGTTACCCGCTACCGCGATCTGATCAAGGCTCTTGGTCTGCGTCGCTAAAAACCATGCCGCTTCCCTCGGGAGGCGGTTTTTTGTTGCCCAGAGCGAAGCGACCCGTTCCGCTAAGGACGCTGTGCAGCGCCAGAACCGCCGTGCATCCGGCGTAGGCCTTGCCCATATTGCGAGAGGCAGTCGCGTGTGGCGCAGGGGTGTGGTACACTGAAAGAAGGATTTATTCGTTGCCGCGGTGTTTGCGGCGAAAACGTAAATATTTCGTAGAGGTGAACCCATGAGTAAGATCAAGGTGGTCGCCCTCGGTGGCGTACGTGAGAACGGTAAAAACATGTACGCAGTCGAAGTGGACGACCGAATTTTTGTATGTGATTTCGGGTTGAAGTACCCGGACAATGAACTACTGGGGATCGATATTGTGATCCCAGATTTGACGTACCTGGAAGAAAACGCGGACCGGATCGAGGGGATCTTCCTGTCCCATGGTCACGCGGATGCCGTTGGGGCCCTACCGTACTTCCTGGCGGAGCACCCGGTACCGGTCTTTGGCTCCGAGCTGACGGTCGCGCTGGCGAAGCTGAACATGACCAGCAACCCGAAGGCCAAGAAGTTCAAGGACTTTCACGTTGTGACGGCCAAGTCGGTCGTCGAGTTTGGCAAGATCAAAGTCTCCTTCTTCCCAACGACTCACAGTATCCCGGGATCATTGGGGATCGTTATTGATACCCCGAATGGGGCAGTGGTGTACACCGGGGACTTTAAGTTTGACCAAAGCGCTGCGCCGCAGTACAGCTCAGACCTGTCGCGGCTGGCCAAGATCGGGGATCGCAAGGTGTTGGCGTTGCTGTCCGATTCCACCAATGCGGAGTCCCCGTACCAAAACGCCAGCGAGCACGAGATCTACACCTACATTGAAGAAGCCTTCAAGTACCACAACGGGCGGATCATCGTGGCCAGCGTTGCGTCGAACATCGAGCGCATTCAGCAGGTGCTGAATGCCGCGGCGAAGAACGACCGGCGCGTGGTGCTGACGGGCCGAGAGGTCGAGCGGGTCGTGAAGACGGCCATTCGATTGAAGGACATCGTGTTACCATCCGAGGATATCCTGGCCACCACCAAGGAGTTACGGACTCTCGATGATGACAAGGTCGTCATCCTTGAAACCGGCCGGATGGGTGAGCCCCTTAAGTCCCTGCAGCGCATGGCAACGAATAAGCACCGTCTGATTCACATCCACGAAGGGGACCTCGTGTTCATCACGACATCGATCTCGCACGCGATGGAAACCATGGCAGCGAAGACGCGTGACATGATTTACCGGGCCGGCGGTGAGGTCAAGGCGATCGGCGATGACCTTCACGCCTCTGGCCATGCGAACAAGCCCGACCTGCAACTGATGATCAACTTGTTGCGGCCGCGTTATGTGATTCCGGTGCAGGGCGAATACCGCTTGCTCGCCGCGCATGCTGAGATCGCGCACGAAACGGGGTTACCGTACGACCACATCCTGATCCCGAACATCGGCGATATTTTGAGCTACGAAAAGGGTAAGATGTACAACGCCGGCCATGTGGACGCCGGGAACACGATGATCGACGGGATCGGCGTCGGCGACATCGGCAACATCGTCTTGCGTGACCGCAAGATGCTGGCCGAGGATGGGATCTTCATTGCGGTGGTCACCATCGACCGCAAGAAGAAGCGCATTGTGGCCAAGCCAAAGATTCAAAGCCGCGGGTTCGTTTACGCGAAGACGGCCAAGGACTTGCTGACCGAGGCGGGTAACCTGGTGGCGGCGACGGTCCAAAAGAACCTCGACAACAAAGAGTTCGATTGGAGCACGCTGAAGCAAAGCGTCCGCGATGATCTGAGTCGCTTCTTGTTTGACCAGACAAAGCGTCGGCCGGTGATCCTGCCGGTCATCATGGAAGTGAACCAGAACAGTGCGAAGCGACAGTAAGGCTTAACCGGAAAGACCGACAGATTTGAATGGAAGCGGCATCTTCGGGTGCCGTTTTTGGTATGATTAAGGCACAATGTGGAAGCGAGGGGACATCATGGGAAAAATCGTTGCGTTGCCGAATAATGGTAATCGCCACTTGACGGTGGGGTTGCAGGCGCTGAAGCAACAAAATTATGCGAGTGCGGTCGCGCACCTCGAAAAGGCGTTCAAGCTGACGCCGGCCTTTGAGGTGGCCCTGCCACTGACACAGGCGTACGCCGGGCTACATCAGCCGCGGGCTGCGGTGCCGTACGTTAGCCAGTTTATGGAAGATTTTCTGGCAGATGAAGCCGGTACCTCGCTGCTGTTCGACATTCTCTTGGCCTTACCGGACTACCGGTTTGCGTGGGCAGTCTTGCACCACGTGAGGCCCGCTGCCGCCTCAGCGCTCAAGGCCCGGATCGTTGCCGCTGAGGCGGCCGACCGAACGGCGAACGCCGCGGCCATCGCCGATATTGCGCGTGAGCTGCGCCACCTCGGCGGATTTGAGCCGCAAAAGCAGGAGCAATTGATCAATACGATCGGACGACTGCCGCGGACTGAGATGATGGCGGCAGCCCGGCCCAACTTGACCGATCCGGACGTTCATCCCGCGATCCGCATCAGCCTGCTTGACGCGCTGACTGCGGTGGATGATCAGACACCGGTGACGGTGATCGGTTACGCAACGAGCGGCACGGTGACGCCGAGTGCGCTGCCAGGCGTTTTGAACGACCCCACCTTACTGCAGGTGTTGAACCAAGTGCAGTTGCAAATCGGCTTGAACGATCCAGAGCTGATGCGGGCCACGGTTGAGGTGCTTCGCTTCGAGCTGGGCTATCTGTATCCCTTCATCGACCAGGTGATCCCGGACCCGAAACACTTCGCCACCAGCTACCTGAACAAAACAGGGGACGCGGTGACACCAGCCGAGCGCGACTTGTTCACTTGGTTAGCCAACCAGACGGCGCAATTGATGAATATGGCGAAATGACGGCTTTTTAGTGTAAAGGGAAAAAAGTTGACGTTGCCGGTTTACAAAGTGATGGATTCTCGATATAATCATTTTCGGAATTCATTTCCAGCCGAAATATTTACTTTGGTATTTTGGCTTAAATGTAGTACACTAGAACGTAAAGGATTGCAGGGTCTTGGCTTTGCGTCTTTACGAAAATATACAGGAGGTTCGTTTTTTCATGGCTGAAAAAGAACACTATGAACGCACTAAGCCCCACGTAAACATTGGTACGATCGGGCACGTTGACCACGGTAAGACTACCCTGACCGCGGCGATCACTTCCGTACTTGCAGAAAAGGGCCTTGCCAAGGCGCAAGACTACGCATCCATCGATGCTGCTCCGGAAGAAAAGGAACGTGGTATCACCATCAACACCGCCCACGTTGAATACGAAACCGAAAAGCGCCACTACGCTCACATCGATGCGCCAGGGCACGCGGACTACGTTAAGAACATGATCACCGGTGCGGCTCAGATGGACGGTGCGATCTTGGTTGTTGCCGCGACTGACGGCCCAATGCCACAGACGCGCGAACACATCCTTCTGGCTCGCCAGGTTGGTGTTGACTACCTGATCGTCTTCCTGAACAAGACCGACCTCGTGGACGACGAAGAGCTGACCGACCTTGTCGAAATGGAAGTTCGTGAACTCTTGTCCGAATACGATTTCCCTGGTGACGACATTCCTGTTCTCCGCGGTTCCGCCCTCAAGGCACTTGAAGGCGACGCTGAACAGCGTAAGGTCATCGAAGAACTCATGGACACGGTTGACGAATACATCCCAACCCCAGTTCGTGACACCGACAAGCCTTTCCTGATGCCTGTTGAAGATGTCTTCACCATCACTGGCCGTGGGACCGTTGCTTCCGGTCGTATCGACCGTGGGACCGTTAAGGTTGGCGATGAAGTTGCCATCGTTGGTCTGAAGGAAGAAATCGTTAAGTCCACCGTTACTGGGCTTGAAATGTTCCGTAAGACGCTTGACTTGGGTGAAGCCGGCGATAACGTTGGGGTTCTGCTTCGTGGGGTTGCCCGCGACCAGATCGAACGTGGCCAAGTTTTGGCTAAGCCAGGTTCCATCGAAACCCACTCCAAGTTTAAGGGTGAAGTTTATGTTCTGAGCAAGGACGAAGGTGGCCGTCACACGCCATTCTTCTCCAACTACCGTCCTCAGTTCTACTTCCACACAACGGACGTTACGGGCGTTATCCAGCTGCCAGAAGGCGTTGAAATGGTTATGCCTGGCGATAACGTGACCTTCGAAGTCGACATGATTAGCCCTGTCGCAATCGAAAAGGGTACCAAGTTCACCGTTCGTGAAGGTGGCCGTACCGTTGGTGCCGGTGTCGTTTCCGAAATCCTCGACTAAGACTGACACGTGCACGCAAAAACACTCCCTCGGGAGTGTTTTTTTGCGTTTCGGTTGAAAAAGCGCGTGTCGGTAGCTAGGATGGACGAGGGAAAGGAAGCGATCTGATGACACAAGCCATTGTCTTTTTTGATCTTGGGGGAACGTTATTGACGTCACGCCAGCAGGTGCAGCCGAGTGCGCTCGCCGCGATCAAGCAACTGCAGGCCAACGAGATCCTCCCGGTGATTGCGACGGGCAAAAGCCTGTTTGCAATTCAGCCACTACTGGCGCTGACCGGCATTGATACGGTGGTCAGCGCCAATGGGAGCAATGTGCAGTACCGGGGACGAACGCTGGTCAATGAGGTGGTGCCACAACGCACGGTGCAAGCGGTGAGTGACTTTGCGACGGCGCAAGGCGATCCGATTGCTTGGTACACGCCACAAGCGTGCGGCGTATCGCAGCCGTCACCGGAGACGCGGGCAGCATACCGGGCGCAGGGCCTAACGCCAGCCGTCACGGCGACTTGGGCCGACCAGCGCGCCATCAACTTTATGTTTGTCTTTAACCGCGACCGCGATGCATTGTACCAGCAGGCGTTTGCCGAGACACTGACCTTCGTGCGCAACTCGCACTACGGGCTAGACACCATGCGCGCGGGGGTCTCAAAGCGCAGCGGCATCGCGCACCTGCTGCAGCATGCGGCGCTGGCCGGGGTCCCGACGTATGGCTTCGGTGATGCGCTGAATGACTTGGAAATGCTGGACCAGTTGGCCCACCCGATTGTGATGGGCAATGGGAGCGATGCGGCCAAGGCCCATGCCGCGTACATCACGGGCACCAATGATGCGGACGGCATCGCGCAGGGCCTGCGCCACTTTGGCCTGATCTAGTGGCCGGTGGGTGTCGCGATGGGTTGCAAAGTAAAAACCCTTGGCGGTCGTTTACAATGCGCGGCATTTCTAGTATCATGGACAGGTATGCAATACGAATTGCGAAAACTTATGTCGGAGGTACAGCATGGCTGCAAAATGGGAAAAGAAAGACACCAACACCGGTGTTTTGACCTTTGAAATCGAACAAGACAAAATCAAAGAAGGCTTGAGCAAAGCGTTCGACCGTGTCAAGAAGAACCTGAACGTTCCAGGGTTCCGGAAGGGCCACGTGTCCCGCACGGTTTTCAACCGGATGTACGGCGAATCCGCCCTGTACGAAGATGCCCTGAACATCCTGTTGCCAACTAGCTACGAGGCTGCGGTTGATGAAGCTGGGATCGAACCAGTGGACCAGCCAAAGATCGACATCGAATCCATGGATGAAGGCAAGCCTTGGGTCATCACGGCCGAAGTGACCGTTAAGCCAGAAGTAACGCTCGGTGACTACAAGGGCCTGACGGTTGATAAGCAAGACCGTGATGTGACCGATGAAGAAGTGGCCAAGGAACTTGAAACCAAGCGTGAAGGCCAGGCTGAATTGGTTTTGAAGGAAGACGCAGCCGCTGAAACCGGCGATACTGTCACCATCGATTACGTGGGGACGGTTGACGGGGAAGAATTCGAAGGCGGTTCCGCAAAGAACTACGCCCTTGAATTGGGCTCCGGTTCCTTCATCCCAGGCTTTGAAGACCAGCTTGTGGGCCACAAGGCAGACGAGGACGTGACGGTCAAGGTCACCTTCCCAGAAGACTACCAAGCCAAGGATCTGGCAGGCAAGGAAGCCGAATTCAAGACCACCATCCACGAAGTCAAGGGTAAGGAATTGCCTGAACTGGACGATGATTTTGCTAAGGACCTCGATGAAGACGTGGACACGCTCGACGAACTGAAGCTGAAGATCAAGTCTGACCTGCAGCAAAAGAAGGTCGAAGCCGCTGAGGACGCGTTGCAGGAACAAGCCATTGCGAAGGCGGTTGAGAACGCCACGATCGAAGAGATCCCGCAAGCGATGGTCGACACCGAGACGCAAAACCAGTACGACCAGTACATGGGCAACATGCAGCAACAGGGTATCAACCCACAGATGTACTTCCAGCTGACAGGGACCAGTGAAGATGACTTGAAGAAGCAGTTCGCGGCGAATGCCGAGACCCGCGTCAAGACAAACCTGGTGCTTGAAGCCATCGTGGCCGCTGAAAAGATCGAACCAAGCGAGGATGAAATCAACGCTGAGATCAAGGATCTGGCCGGCGAGTACAACATGGAAGAGAGTGCCGTTCGGCGTGCGCTTTCTGACGACATGCTGAAGCACGATATCGGCGTGAAGAAGGCCATCAAGATCATCACGGACGCCGCCAAGGAAGCTTAAAGGCGTTCACGGTCGGCGCGGACGTGCTGACTCAAAGAAGCGTCACCCTTCGTGGGTGGCGCTTCTTTGGTTTGGCCCGAGGCGGGCAATCGAGTCGCGATCAGGGGCGCAGGCGGTGGCTTGCACCCCTTGCGCCAGTATGATAGGCTAGACCAAGTCTGATAGGCAAACCGGCCTATCTTTGGTATCATTGAGGGAACAAGAAGGGGTGCTTAAACATGTTTGACAACGTTGAAACCACCGGTCCAGTGACCTGCTCGTTTTGCGGCAAGTCGCAAGACCAGGTGAAGAAAATCGTTGCTGGCCCTGGGGTATATATTTGTAATGAATGTATCGACCTGTGCAAAGAGATCATCGATTCTGAGTTCAAGGAAGAGGCGGCCCAAAATCAGCTTGAAGTGCCAAAGCCAGCCGAGATCCTCAGTATCCTGAACGATTATGTGATTGGTCAAGACGCGGCCAAGCGCGCGCTGGCCGTGGCCGTGTACAACCACTACAAGCGGGTCAACCAGATGGAAGTGGCCGAGGAAGGCGAGACGGAGCTGCAAAAGTCCAACATCGCCCTGATCGGGCCGACGGGTTCTGGGAAGACCTTCCTGGCCCAGAGCCTGGCGCGGATCCTGAACGTACCGTTTGCCATTGCGGATGCCACGACCCTGACTGAGGCCGGCTATGTCGGCGAAGACGTCGAGAACATTCTATTGAAGCTCCTGCAAAACGCGGACTACGATGTTGAACGCGCCGAGAAGGGGATCGTTTACATCGATGAAATCGATAAGATCGCCAAAAAGTCGGAGAACGTCTCGATCACACGGGACGTGTCCGGTGAAGGGGTCCAGCAGGCCCTGCTGAAGATTCTCGAAGGCACGATCGCTAACGTGCCACCACAGGGTGGGCGTAAGCACCCGCAACAGGAGTTCATTCAGATCGACACCACGAATATCCTGTTCATCGTCGGGGGGGCCTTTGACGGCATTGAGACGATCGTGAAGAACCGCATGGGCGAGAAGACCATCGGGTTTGGTGCCAGCACCCCTGAAACGGGTTACGATGCCGACAAGTCAGTGATGCAGCAGATCGTGCCGGAAGACTTGATGAAGTTCGGGATCATCCCTGAGTTCATCGGCCGGATCCCGATTATCGCAGCGCTCGAAAAGCTGACTGAGAACGATCTGGTCAAGATCCTGACCGAGCCCAAGAATGCGCTGGTGAAGCAGTACCAGAAGCTGCTGAGTCTCGATGACACGGCGCTTGAGTTTACGAGCCCTGCCTTGCACGCGATCGCCCACAAGGCGATCGAGCGCGACACGGGTGCCCGTGGCCTGCGCTCGATCATTGAAGCCGTGATGCAGGACCTAATGTTCGACTTGCCGAGTCGGCCAGAGGTCAAGAAGGCGATCGTGACCAAGGCCGCCGTTGACGGTACTGGGAGCCCAGAGATGGAGCTGGCGGATGGCCGCAAAGCCTCATAGGAGACCGTTAAGGAGCTGCTTGGCAGCTTCTTTTTTTGGGCGCGCCACAGAATTGTAATGCGACCGATGGCCCCCATGTCAGGCATTCTATGATAAACTAAATGCAGTTAAGGAGGGGAAGCCCCCGTGAAAGTGAATCAAGTTGACCTAGAAATTAGTGCGGCCAGTGCTGCGCAGTATCCCACCACCGCGTATCCGGAAATCACCTTTGTCGGCCGCAGTAATGTTGGCAAGTCGAGCCTCATCAACCGGTTGATCGACCGCAAGAGCATGGCGCGGACGTCCAGCGTGCCGGGGAAGACCCAGACGCTGAATTTTTATGACATCGAAGCCAAGCTGTACTTTGTTGATGTGCCCGGTTACGGGTACGCCAAGGTCTCCAAGGCCGCGCGCATGAAGTTTGCGGCGATGATCGAGGAGTACCTGAGCACGCGCAAGCCGTTGCGCGGCGCCGTGCTACTGGTCGACAGCCGCCACGCCCCGAGTGAAGATGATGTCAGCATGTACCAGTACCTGAAGTACTTCAACATCAAGGTGCTGGTCGTCGGTACGAAGGTCGACAAGACCAGCCGCGCAAAGCGGGCGCAGACCATTAACCAGATCAAAAAGACGCTGGATCTCAATCAAACCGATGAGCTGGTGCTGTTCTCAGCAGAAACCGGCGAGGGCAAGGCGCAGGTTTGGCAGTGGCTGGAAACAACCGCCGGCGTGACCGGTGAGTCGAAAGTGGAGGATTAAACGTGGAGCTGAACACCTATCAACAACAGGCCAATAAGACATTGGCCGGCAACGAAAATGTGCTGACGAATTTGACGCTTGGGCTGGCCTCAGACGGCGGCAAGGTCGTGGACCGCATTAAGAAGTACACCTTCCAGGGCTATGATCTCGACAAGGAAGCCCTCAAGGCGGATCTCGGGGATGTGCTGTGGTACCTCTCGCAGATCGCGCTGTGGGCGGATATTCCGCTGGAGGATGTGGCACAGGCGAACCTGACGACACTCAAGAAGAAGTACCCGAACGTGAAGCTTTAGGCGCCAAAAATACCGCCCGTCTCGAATTGCTGAGGCGGGCGGCGTTTTTGTGTGACTAGTCTTTTTTGGCGGGTTGTGCGGCTGGCTTGGCCTGGTCCGGCTGCTTTTTCGGGTCCGGGCCGCCCGCCGCCTTTTTTTCGACTTCCGGCATGGTGGCGAACTTGTCGAACATCTCGCCCCAGTCGTTTTTGGTATTCACTTTCAATGCCATTGGGTTCATCTCCTTGTCCGGTGGCGGATGCCACTAACTGCTCGCATTATAGCATGCACGCGCGCATTTGGCGACGGCTGCGGGCAGTGGCAACCAAGACTGAAAATAATTGAATATTACTTGCATAAAAATAAATCAGGGTGTATTGTTTAAAGCATGATAAATTGTCAGGGGGACGTTATACAAATGAAGAAGTACTTGCGCTGGGTCATGCTGATGATCCTCGGGTTCGCCGCTGCTTTTACCGCCGCGGCCACACCGGTCCATGCAGCGGATGACAGCCTGCAAAAAGTTAAGGCCAAAGGCACCCTGGTGATGGGGACCAGCCCAGACTACGCGCCATACGAGTTTTTGGTGAATGAGAACGGGAAGAACAAAGTTGTTGGGATCGACGTTGAAATTGCGAAGAAGATCGCGGCCGACATGGGCGTCAAATTAGTCATCAAACAGATGGACTTTGACTCACTACTGGTCGGGTTGCAAACCGGCAAGGTCGATATGGTGCTGAGCGCCATGACTCCAACGGCGGAGCGGAAGCAAAGCGTGGATTTTTCCACCATCTACTACACCGCCAACCAGGACATCATCGTCAACAAGGCAGACGCTAAGCTGTACAAGAGCGCAGAGTCCTTTGTCGGCAAGCAGGTGGGGGCCCAAACCGGGTCCATGCAGGCCGACTTGGTCAAGGAAAAGATGACGGACTCCAAGCTCTTGGGGCTGACCAAGGTGACCGACCTCATCTTGGCCCTGAAGTCGCACAAGGTGGAAGGGGTCGTTGCCGAGGAACCGGTGGCCACCGCGTACGTGCAAAACGATTCGCAGCTGGCGCTGATCAAATCCGGCTGGTCGCTGGATCCTGAGGAAAACGGGCAGGCCATCGGGTTTGCCAAGGGTGCTGACGCCTTGGTGGCCCAGGCCAACCAGTCGATTGCCGAGATCAAGAAACAAGGCCTGATCAAGTCCTACATGAAGACTGCCGGCAAGTACATGACCCAAAACACGGCCAACACTTCCATGTTCCACTACTGGCGCTTCTTTGCCAAAGGGATCGGCTACACGTTGCTGATCACGGCCGTGGCCGTGGTCATCGGGGTTGCGCTAGGGACGCTGCTCGCCCTGATGCGCCTCGGGCACGTGAAGGTGCTTAAAGCCTTGGCCGTGGCGTACATCGAGTTCGTCCGCGGCACGCCACTGATGATCCAGGTGATGTTCGTCTACTTCGGTATCGGGATGTTCATTGACATTCCGGCGCTGATCGCCGGGATCATCGCGGTGGCCCTGAACTCCGGGGCCTACGTCGCCGAGATCATCCGCGGGGGGATCGAAAGCATTCCGGCCGGTCAAACTGAGGCGGCGCGCTCGCTGGGGCTGTCGCAGCGAGACACGATGCAAAGCGTCATCCTGCCGCAGGCGATCAAGAACATCTGGCCGGCGCTGGGCAACGAATTCATTTCCCTGATCAAGGAGTCCTCCATTGTCTCCATCATCGGGGTGACGGACCTGATCTACCAGCTGAAAGTCGTTCAAACCGCGACGTACAAAGGCGTTCAGCCGATCGTTGTCGCCATGGTCATTTACTTTGTCCTCACATTCGGGCTGTCCAAACTGCTCGGTCACTTTGAAAGGAAGATGAAACATGAGTAAGCCATTGATTCAAATCAACCACCTCGTGAAGAAGTTCGGCGATAATGTCGTGCTGAACGACATTACCGAAACCATCAACCAAGGCGACGTCATCGTTGTGATCGGGGCGTCTGGCGGTGGGAAGTCCACCTTCTTGCGCAGCCTGAATCTGCTGAACCAACCGACCAGTGGCGAGATCGAATTTGAAGGCACCAACCTGGTCGGCCTGTCTGAAAAGCAGCTCGACGCCGTGCGCGAAAAGATGGGCATGGTGTTCCAGCAGTTCAACCTGTTCCCGAACATGACCGTCCTGGAAAACATCAAGCTGGCCCCGATGAAAGTCAAGGCCACCAGTGATGCGAACGCAACGGCGAAGGCCCAGAAGTTGCTTGCGCAGGTCGGTCTGGCGGACAAGGCCGACGCTTACCCGGCGAGTCTGTCTGGGGGTCAGATGCAGCGTGTGGCCATCGCCCGCGCGCTGGCCATGGAGCCTGACGTGATGCTGTTTGATGAGCCCACCAGTGCGCTGGACCCTGAAATGGTCGGGGAAGTGCTGAAGGTCATGCAAGACCTCGCCAAGTCTGGGATGACCATGGTCGTGGTCACCCACGAAATGGGCTTCGCCCGTGAAGTGGCAGATCAGGTGTGGTTCATGGACCAGGGGATCATTGCCGAAAAAGGCGACCCGGAGCAGATCTTCACCGCGCCGAAGGAAGCGCGCACTAAGGACTTCTTGAGCAAGGTGCTGGCCCAATAAGGCGCTGCCGACTCGCGACCTGTCGATTTCTGACAGGTCGTTTTTGTTTCTCGTGAAAAGGGCAGGGCGGCTCAGGGCCGTCGGGGTCTGGTGCGACGCGCGCTTGAGTCTGCTCGGCGGTGCGGTCGCTGGTGCTTGCAGGGGGGCTAGAACATCAGTACAATAGAGGGCGAACGTTTGTTTTGAAAGGAGGTCACGCGCGTGGCATCGGAACACATTGAACACAAGCTGGCCTTGCTCCCCGATCTGCCGGGGTGTTACCAGATGAAGAACCTGAACGGGAAGATCATCTACGTCGGTAAAGCCAAGAACCTCAAGAATCGGGTGCGCTCGTACTTCAAAAGCAGTCACGATGGCAAAACCGCCAAGCTCGTTGCCGAAATCGCGGACTTTGACTACATCGTCACGAGCTCGGACAAGGAGGCCTTTCTACTTGAGATCACACTGATCCAGAAGTGGCAGCCGTACTACAATATCAAGCTGAAGAAGGGGACCGGTTACCCGTACATCAAGATCACCAACGAGCGCGACCCCAAGATCTTGATCACCGGTGACATTCGCAAGGACGGGGCCTATTACTTCGGGCCGTATCCGAACGTCTACGCCGCACAAGAAACCATGCACTTCCTCCAAAAGGTCTACCCGCTGCGGCGCTGCAACGGGTTCCAGGGGCGGCCGTGCCTGTACTACCACATGGGGCAGTGCCTGGGCCCCTGCTGGCGCACGGTGCCTGAGGCGGAGTACGCCGCGCAGATCGCCAAGATCCGCAGCTTCTTGGACGGCAACACGGGCAAAGTGACTCGCGAGCTGACCCACAAGATGCAGACGGCCGCCGAACACCTCGAGTTCGAGCGCGCCGCCGAGTTGCGCGACCAGCTGCACTACATCGATGTGACGGTCGAGAAGCAAAAGATCATTTCAACGGATAAGACGCAGCGCGACATCTTCAATTTTTACATGGATAAGGGCTGGTTATCGATCCAGGTCTTCTTCATTCGCCAGGCGCGGCTGATGAAGCGCGAGTCCCGGCTGTTTCCGATCGTCAATTCGACGGCTGAAGAGTTTGAAACGTTCATCCTGCAGTTTTACGACCGCAAGAACAATGTCCGGCCCAAGGAGGTCTTGGTGCCGGCCGGGCTGGACAACGCGCTGCTGGAATCCGTGCTGGGGCTACCGGTGCGGACCCCACAGCGCGGTGAGAAGCGGCAACTGATGGAACTGGCGCACAAGAACGCGAAGATCAAGCTGGAGGAGAAGTTCCGGCTGATGGAGCTGGATAACCGGACCACCGTGGGGGCGCAAGCGGAGCTGTTTGCTGCCCTCGGTCTGCCGTTTGGCCACACGATCGAGGCCTTCGACCACAGCCACATTCAGGGCGCGGAGCCGGTGTCTGCGATGGTGTCTTTTGTCGATGGGCAGGCAGCCAAAACCAACTACCGCAAGTATAAGCTGGCCGCCGCCGAAGACCACCACAGCGCCAACGAAGACGCGAACACGCGCGAGGTGATTCGCCGCCGCTACACGCGCCTGTTGAAGGAGAATGCCCCACTGCCAGATCTGATCCTGATGGACGGTGGCGCCATTGAAATGAATGCGGTCAAAGACGTGCTGGAAAACGAGCTGAACCTCGATATTCCGGTGGCGGGGATGGTCAAAAACGATAAGCACCAAACCGCGGCGCTGCTGTTCGGCGATGATGACACCCCGATCAACCTGGACCCGCAGTCGCAGGGCTTCTTCCTGCTGACGCGGATCCAAGACGAGGTGCACCGCTTCGCCATCACGTTCCACCGGCAGCTGCACAATAAGAACTCGCTGGCCAGCCGGCTGGAAACGATCCAGGGCGTCGGCCCCAAGACGCGCACGAAGCTCTTGCGGGAGTTCAAAACGATTCCGCACATCAAGGCGGCCAGCCTCGAGGAGCTGACGGCGTTGGGGATCAGCAAAACCACGGCCCAGGCGATCAAGCTCTCGCTTTGACCGTAAGCCAAACATGCGCCCAATTGACGTTATCGTCAGTTGGGCGCATGTTTGCGTGGCCGGTTACTTGGGTTGCACCAGCAGCTTGGACATCAGCACCTCATCGTGCAAGGGAATGTCATCTGCGCCGATGAAGGGAATCTCGGGTTTGCGCTGCCGCGCGATGTCGATGGAGCCGCGGATGATCTTGGTCAGGCGGTAGCCCTGGCGCTGGAAAAAGCCGAGCGCCTGCAGGTTATCATTCATGACGGAGACATCCATCTTGGTGAGGCCGATCATGCGGGCGCGGTTCTCCGCCAGGGCCAACAGCCGCTTGCCGATGCCGCGGCCACCGCGGACGCTGTTGAGGCTCACGATCGCCATGGCGTTGCCGTGGATCGCGAAGGTGATGAGGCCCACCACGGTGTCATCCGGCTCAAGCGCGATCAGGCCGTTCAGGTCGGCGAAGTGGTAGTCCCCCGAGGAGACGATCAGCGTCTCGCTCAACCAGTGATCGATAAAGTATTTACGGCCGGCCGCCTCATGGTCGGTCAGTTTTTCGTAGCGAGTGGCATCCAAATGTCAGCGCTCCCTTCAGTGTGTTTCCCCTTCAGTATACCAACTTTGGCGCAAAAGTGTACCTAAACCGAGCGCCAAAGCGGCGATGATCGCAAGCGTTCCCGGCGGCGACTAAAACGGCGGCGATCGCCCCATTGAGGAGTGCTACCGCCGCCGTTTATTTGCGCGCTGCCGTTTGCGTTAGTCCTGTTGCGCCGCTGGCCGCCACAGGCCGAGCAAGACGCCGGCGATGATGGCGCCGACCAGCAGGCTGACGATGAAGCCCAGCTTCTGGTTCGTGAGCGCCAAGGCGACGATGCCGCCGTGTGGGGCGGGCACGTTCACGCCGAAGACCTGAGTTAGCCCACCGGCGATGGCGCTGCCGATGACCGAGCTGCCGATGACGTGCACCGGATCGGTGGCAGCAAACGGAATGGCGCCTTCCGTGATGAAGGTCAGCCCGAGCACGTAGTTGGACAGGCCAGAGTTGCGTTCCGTGGCGGTGAACTTGGCAGGAAAGAAGGTGGACGCGATGGCAATGGCCAGCGGCGGGATCATTCCCCCGATCATGACCGCGGCCATCCAGCGGCCGTCGGTGAAGTTAGAGGCCTGGTAGATCCCGATGGCAAAGGTGTACGCCGCCTTGTTGAAGGGGCCGCCCATGTCGATGCTCATCATCGCGGCGAGGATGACGCCGACAAGAATGGCGTTACCGGTGCCCATGCCTTCCAAGAAGTTGATCAGCGCGCCGTTGAGGGCAGCAAACAGCGGGTTGACCGCAAAGAACATGATCAGGCCCATCAAGGCGAGCCCGATGACCGGATAGATCAGGATGGTTTTGAGCCCATCCAGGCTGTGCGGCATCGGGGCGAGTAGCTTCTTGAGCCCGACGATCAGCCAACCGGCGATGAACCCCGCGGCGAGCCCACCGATGAAGCCGGCCGGATTTTGCGCGTGCACCACCGAAGCGGTGGCAAGCGTCGCCATGTAGCCGCCGACAAACCCGGGCATCAGGGCTGGTCGGTCGCCGATGGATACCGCGATATAGGCAGCGAGTACCGGAACGAGAAAACTGAAGGCGTAGTTGCCGAGGTTGTTGGTGAAGGTGAAGGCCATGGACTTGGCCCCGAAGGCATTTTCGAAGATGAAGGACAGCGCCATGATGATCCCGCCGCCCACGACGAACGGTAACATGTTGGACACGCCGTTCATCAGGTCCTGGTAGATGCGGTTCCACAGGCCCTTTTGAGTCGGCTCGGTGCTGGCGGGGGCCCCGTCGGCTTGGTACAGCGGCCCCTGTTTCTCAAGCGTGGCCTGAATCAGTTCGGCGGGTTTTTTGATGCCATCAATGACCGGCCGGTTCAGCAGGTGCTTGCCTGCAAACCGCGGCATGTCGACTTTCTTGTCGGCGGCGATGATGACCCCGACAGCGCGTTCGATGTCTACCGCACTCAGGCGGTGCTTAACGCCTTCAGACCCGTTGGTTTCGACCTTGATCGCGACGCCCATTTTCTCGGCGGTTTCCTTCAGCGCGGCCTCGGCCATGTAGGTGTGCGCGATGCCGGTGGGGCAGGCCGTGACCGCGACGATGAACGGTTGGTCGGAGGAAGCCGCCTGAGTCGGGGCGGGTGTTGCGGCTGCGGCGTCCTTTGCGTCCTTGGCGGCTTGAGCCGCGGTGAACAGCTGGACAACTTGTTCCGGCGTCTGCGCCTCTTTCAGGGCCGCGACCAGCTGGGGCTCGATCAGGAGGGAAGACAGCGCGGCGAGGGCGGCGAGGTGCGTATTATTGGCGCCTTCCGGAGCGGCGATCATGAAGAACAGGTGGACCGGCTGGCCATCCAGCGCGTCGAAGTCGACCCCAGCGGCGCTTTTGGCGAAAAGCACGGTTGGGCGCGTGACCGCGGCGTCCTTGGCGTGCGGCATGGCGATACCGTCCCCAATGCCGGTGGTGGACTCACTTTCGCGGCGCAAGATGTCTTGTTTGTACAGCGTGGCATCAGTGATGACTCCGGTGTCGGCGTATTTTTGCACCATTTCGTCGATGGCCCCGGCCTTGTCGTGGGCCGCCAAAGCCATGATCATCACTTCTGGGCGTAACAGGTCACGAATATCCATTAGATCTCCTCCAAACTGATTGTGTGATAAACTGCGTCGATCTGCGCGCGGGTGGCCAGGTCCTGCGTGAAGGCAGTTGCGCTACCGCACGCGATCCCGACTTTGAACGCTTCCAGCGCATCCCCGGTGCGGGTCAGCGTGCCGGTGAAGCCGGCCAGCATGGAATCGCCGGCGCCCACTGAGTTGACGACCTGCCCGGCCGGCACGGTCCCGTGGTAGGCGTGTTCTGGGGTGATCATCAAGGCGCCTTTGCCGGCCATGGACACCAGCACATGCTGGGCGCCGCGCGTCAGCAGGTCTCGGCCGGCCGCAACAATGCTGGGCAGGTCGGGGTATTCTGGCACGTTGAACAGGGCGGCCAGCTCATGGTGGTTCGGCTTCACGACCAGCGGGTGTTGGCTCAGCGTCTCCAGCAAGGCCTGCCCGGTGGTGTCGATGACAAAGTCGGCGTGCGCCGCGCGGATCATCGGGATCAAGTCGCGGTAGAAGCTGACGGGCAGGCCGGTTGGGAGGCTACCGGCCATCACGACGACATCCCCGGGGCACAACTGGTCTTGTAGCGCCTGACAGAATGCGGCTTGCTCAGCCTCGATGACGTGTGGCCCCGGCGCGTTGAGCTCGGTTTCCGCTTCGCCTTTGAGCTTGACGTTGATGCGCGTGTCTGCCGCGATCGGGGTGAAGGCGTGGGCCAGGCCGCGGGCCGTCAGCTCGGCTTCAATGAACTGGCCGGTGAAGCCGCCGACGAACCCCAGCGCGGTGGTTGGCAGCGCCAGCGCCTGCAGAATGCGGCTGACGTTGATGCCTTTGCCTCCCGGGAGTTTGACGGCAGTCGCCAGGCGGTTGACCTGGCCGAGCTGTAGCTGATCGAGGGTGACCACGTAGTCGATGGACGGGTTAAGGGTGATTGAATAGATCAAGGGTGGACCTCCTGAATGTTGGAATGCGCGGCGTAGTCAGGGGAAAGCCCGGCCAGGCTGGTGGTGAGCAAAAGGCCGGTGGTCAGCGGCGCAAATTGGGCGAAGCTGACCTGCCCGAACTTGGCGGGATCTGCCAGGATCACGGTTTGACGGGCGTGGGCGATGACGGCTCTTTTCACTTGCGCCTCTTCGGCATCCGGCGTGGTCAGGCCAAACTTGGGATGCACGCCGTTGGTCCCGATGAAGGCGATGTCAAAGTGTAGGGTCTCAAGGGCAGCCACGGTGCTGGCGCCCACGGTGGCCTTGGTGGCCGCTTTGATGCGCCCACCGGGCATGTGCGTGGGAATGCCGTAGTCGGCCAGCTGGCTTGCGTTGTCGACGCCGGTGGTCACCACCGTCACCGCCAAGTCTTGCAGCAGCGGGATCAGCTGGGCTGTGGTCGTGCCGGCATCCAAAAACAGGGTGCTGTGCGGGGCGATCATCGCTGCTGCGGCTTGGGCGATCCATTGTTTCTCTTGAAGCGCCTGCGTGGCCTTTTCCTGAACACTGGGTTCGCTTTGCGGCTGTGACAGGCGCTCGGCGCCGCCATGAATCCGGCGAAGCACGCCGCTGGCCTCAAGCTCGGCAAGATCGCGCCGAATCGTGGACTCCGACGCTTGAAGCGCCGTCATCAGGTCTTTGGCGGTCACGATCGGTTGCTGGGTCAGGGCGGTTTTGATGTAGCGCTGCCGTTCTTCTGTAAGCATTTCCATCACCTCGATTTGAATTATACGCCAAAACCATCCACAATCAACCTAAAACGTTCAAAAACAGTCAAAAAAGTTGTGTGGGTTGATTGGTGCGAACAATTCATAAATTGTTCCTACAAATCTAGAGAAACCCCTTTCATTGAGCTGAACCGCTATGCTAGACTGGAACGGTAAAGGGGGAATTGATTCATGGGAAAACTTGGTGTTTCCGTTTATCCAGAACGTTCAACATTTGAAAAAGACGCGGCGTATCTCGACTTGGCCGCGACGTACGGCTTCAAGCGCGTGTTTACCTCACTGCTCGAAATCAAAGGCGATAAAGACGCCGTGGTGGCCAGCTTCAAGCGCGTGATCACGCACGCCAACGCACTTGGCATGGAAGTGATGGTCGACATTAACCCGGCGCTGTTTGATCAGCTGGGGGTCACTTACGACGACCTGTCCTTCTTCCATGACCTAGGGGCCTGGGGCGTCCGGTTGGATCTGGGCTTCACTGGTGCCGAAGAGGCGAAGATGACGCGCAATCCATGCGGCATCAAGATCGAAGTCAACATGTCGCAGGGGACACACTATATCGACAACATCATGTCGTTTTCACCCAATCGTGACAATCTGCTGGGGTCGCACAACTTTTACCCCCACCGCTTCTCGGGCCTGGGGCAGCAGTTCTTTGACCTGGCAACGGCGATGTACACCCGCTACAACTTGAATACGGCCGCGTTCGTCAACTCGCAGGCGGCGACCTTTGGCCCGTGGCCGACCCAAGACGGGCTGTGCACGCTCGAAAGTCACCGCAGCCTGCCGTTGGCGACACAGGTGAAGCATTACCAGTTGATGGACAACATCAACGATGTGATCATCGGGAACGCTTATGCGAGTGAGGCAGAGTTAAAGGCGGCGCACGAGGCCTTCGTGGCGCCGTATCCAGCGCTGCGGGTGGTGCCGGCCGCGGACAGCACTGCACTGGAGCAAGAGCTGCTGTTTGATAACCCGCATAGCTATCGTGGGGACCGCAGCGAGTACCTGTTGCGTAGCACGCAGACGCGGGTCAAGTACGCCGAACGGGATTTTCCGGCGCACAATACGCAACCGATCACGCGCGGGGACGTACTGATCGATAACAATGGGTTCGGTCAGTACAAAGGGGAAACCCAGATCGCGCTACAGGCAATGCCGAACGATGGACGCGTCAATGTGGTTGGCCACATTCACCCCGACGAGGCCTTCTTGCTTGACTACCTGACACCGTGGAGCGGCTTCAGGATGGTGCGCGGCTGACCGCGCACGGATAAAAATGGGGCCGAGACATAATTAACGGCCCAAGAATGAGCCGCGACTATTCTAGGACAGTACGAGACGAAAAGCGACGCCCTAGCCGTATACGCAAGGCCTCCCACAAAACCTAAGTTCGGGTTTTGCAGGAGGCCTTGCGTATATTCTGGGCTAAAACCGCTTTTCGTCTCAGCCTCATTTTTGTCGGTGGTTATTTCTTGGCGGGTTTCTTGGCCGCTTCGATCAGGGCCTGATTGATGACCTGAGCGTACAAGACATCACCGTCATCGTGGCCGCCGAAGTGAACGCCATCGGTACCTTGGAATACATGCGGGTGTTGCGGCGCAATTTTGCCCCAGTCTGCGATGGTGAGCCACTTGTAGCTGGCGGGCAGGGTGCGCTCCAACTCGCCCAGCTTGGTGGAGTTCCAAGTCGGCCCGGCCTGACCATTGTACGGGGTCATCAACACGAGCTTGTGGCCGGGGGCGAGATCATTGAGCACTTTGTTGAGCTGTTCGGCGTAATCGTCTAGCGCGTTCGTGCCGATGCAAATGACGACGAATTCGCGCAACGTATTCGCTTTTTGTTGCGCCATCATGACATCGTAGGCGAGGTTCATTGTGCGCTCGCCGGCGGCATCAATGCTTGAATCCGCCACATGGGGGCCGAGGTAGCGCCTGGTGCCGAGTGTGACGGAATCGCCGATGATGGAGACCCCAGCGGGAATGTGATGCTTGGCCGCCGTGCTTTTGTGTGCGTAGGCGCGGTAATCCGTGACGGTAGGGGCCGTGGTTTGCGTCACGGCTTTGGGCTTGGGTTGGTGGACCGCCATGACGGCTCGGTCGGCATCGTAAAGCTGATCTTGGTCCTGATACAAGCTACCGATCCAGAGCGTTTGCTCGAGGTGTGACATGGTGGGGGCCGCGTGCACGCGCCAGACTGTCGTCAGGCTTAACACGGCCGCCAGTGTGAGCACGGCCGGCGCAATTTGAGGCCAGGTGACCAGGCGGGCAAACAGATGCCCCTTGCGGCCGGCCAGTGTGGGCTCGATCAGATAGTAAGACAAGGCGGAGAACAAAAGGCCCAGCCCCACCGTCGCGATGACGGCCAGTGTGTGGGGCATGGTGTGGGCAAATACCACGTACAGTGGCCAATGGTACAGGTAGAGGCTGTAGGAGGTGTCCGCGAGAAAACTGACGACTTTTGGCTCGCGCAACGTCTTAGTGTGATCGTGGAGAATCCGGGCGGCCAGGATCATGAGGCAGGCTAGTAGGACGGCGGCAAGCATGCCGAAGCGGTAGGTGATTAGCTGGTCGAACTTCAGGGTCAAGCCTAAGCCGAGTAACCCCAGCGCGCTGATCCCCATTACCAAGGCCGCGGTCGAAGCGGTCCACCGGGCACTGAAGCGCGTGAAGGCGGCCGGCTGCGTGTTGATCCCGGTCAGCGTGGCCAGAAACGCGCCGATGAAGAATGGAAATGAATGCGTCACCGTCGCGAAGTACACCGGCGAAAATTCGTGCAAACCGTTGGCCCGGATCACTAGGGTCAGGTAGCTTGCAATGCTCAGAATGAGGGCGAACAAGGCGATGCTGCTGCGGAAGGAGGCCGCTTGGGCACTGCGCCGACCGCCGAAGTGGCGCACGCACTGGGAGAGGCCGAAGACCAGCACCCCCCAAATGAGGTAAAAGTGCATCTCAACGGCTAATGACCAGGTGTGCACGAACAGGTGGGGGATAAAATGCGTCTCGTAGCTCCCGCCTGTGTTGATTTCGAAGTAGTTCGTGACGAAGCCGAGGGCCGCCGCGATCTGCTTGCCAAGGCCGGTGATGAAATCGGGCCCCACCAGAAACGTGAACGGCACGACCAGTAAGACAGCCAAGACAAGCGGCGGGACGATCCGGTAGAAGCGGCGCTTGTAAAACGCCAACAGGGCGAAGTGGTCAGCGCGGACGAACTCGTCCACCATCAGGCTGGTGATCAGGAAGCCTGAAAAGGTGAAAAAAACGTCCACGCCGATGAACCCACCGGTAAAACTGGTCTGAAAGAAGTGATAAGTGAGCACCAGCACCAGCCCGGTGATGCGCACCAGACTGAACCACTTAATGCGTTGATGTGTGTGCTTGACGGTATTGCCCATTTGCAAATGTCCCCCGATATGTCTGATGCTTGGCGGTGGTCAAAACTCCCGCCCCTGAAACGGCGCCAGCCTTAAAGTGACCCTGGTATTGCCAGCCTGAGTGTGAGGTGAAGGTGCCTTCCCCGTTGAAGCGGCCAGCCTTGAAGTGCCCCGTGTAGCGATCCCCATTTTTGAAAGTGAGAGTGCCCGTGCCGCTGAACTGGTCCTTGAAGACCTGGCCCGTATACCGAATCTGTTGGTCGTCCAACGTGTACGCCGCAGTTTGCGGCGTTTGCGGTTTCAGTGCGGCCCAGGCAAATCTGCCGATCGTGAGCGTGCACAAAAGCTCGGCGAGTGCGCGTGAGTGCCAATGTGCCATGTTAGTTTCCCCCCTTAACCGACTAAAGAAGCTGTCGTGTCATGAGTAAATACTAGCCGAAATGGGGGATGAGTGAAAGGTAATAATTATCTTTTCATGGAAAAAGATTAATTTTCACGCCGGGTTCCGGGCACCGCGCATCCAGCGGTGAAAATTGGTATAATGATCGCAACAGTCGCGTTGCATTTTGCGCGCATGACCCGTACAATAGGAAGACTATGTTTTGACCCGAGTCAACCAAGGAGGACGCAATGTTTGTCGATCAAGTGACAGTAGAAGTACAGGCCGGTAAAGGCGGCGATGGGATGGTGGCGTTCCGGCACGAAAAGTTCGTGCCGTTCGGTGGCCCTGCCGGTGGTGACGGCGGTAAAGGGGGCTCGATCATCTTTTATGTGGATGCGGGCCTGCGCACCCTGATGGACTTTCGTTATCAGCGCCACTTCAAGGCGAAGGCGGGCGGTAACGGTCAGGGCAAGCAGATGTACGGGCGCGGGGCCGAAGACGTCCGGCTGGCGGTACCGGCCGGGACGACCGTTTTTGACGCGGATACCCATGAAGAGGTCGGGGACCTGACGCACCCCGGCGAGGAGCTGGTGGTGGCCCGCGGCGGCCGCGGCGGCCGCGGCAACGTCCATTTTGTCTCCCCTAAAAACACCGCACCGGAAATTGCCGAAAACGGGGAACCCGGCCAGCATCGGTTCGTTACCCTGGAGCTGAAGGTGCTGGCGGATGTCGGCCTCGTCGGTTTTCCGTCGGTGGGCAAGTCCACCCTGTTGTCTGTGGTCACCAAGGCAAAGCCCAAAATTGCGGCCTACCAGTTCACCACGCTGGTGCCGAATTTGGGGATGGTGCAGTTGGCAGACGGCACCGATTTTGTGATGGCGGATCTCCCGGGCTTGATCGAAGGCGCCAGCAATGGGGTCGGACTGGGCTTCCAGTTCCTGCGCCACGTTGAACGCACGCGGGTCATTCTTCATTTAGTGGAGATGGACCCGGACAACGGCCGTGATCCGCTGGAAGATTACCACCAGATTCGCACGGAGCTTGAGTCGTATGACCCGACCATTCTGTCGCGGCCGCAGCTGGTCGTGGCGACCAAGATGGACATGCCAGGGGCCCAGGAGCGCTTCGCGGCGTTCAAAGCGGCCGTGCTGGCCGAAGGAGTGGCCGAAGCTGACCTGTACGCGATCTCCAGCATTACGCACACCGGCGTGCAACAGCTGATGCAGGATACGGCCAAAGCCCTGGCGAGTGCGCCAGTCTTCACACCGAAGTCCAAGGCGCTGGATTCAGCGACCTACACCTTTGCGCCAAAGCCAGAAGAGGTTCAAGTGACGCGCGATGCGGACGGCACCTTTATTCTCGGTGGCGCTAAGGTCGAGCGGCTGTTCAAGATGGCCAACCTGGACCACGATGACGGCGCGATTCGGTTTGCCCGGCAACTGCGGAGCCTTGGTGTAGACGATGCGCTGCGGGAAGCCGGGGCGGAAACCGGGGACCTCGTGGCAATTGATGACTTCACCTTCGAGTTCGTGGAATAACTGACGCCAACCTTGGCGGCGGGAGGAAACTGACATGGCAAGTCAGACAACGACATCAAGGCGTTATATCGGCGGCTTTGATGGGCTGCGCACCCTCGGCGTGATCGGTGTGATCCTGTATCACCTGCGGCCGGAACTGTTTCGCGGCGGTTACCTTGGGGTGCTGATTTTTATGGTCATCTCGGGGTACCTGCTGACGGATGGTTTTTTGCGGGAGTACGCGCAGACCGGTCGCCTGTCGTTACGGGCATTTTGGGGCCGGCGGGTGCGCCGGCTATACCCGGCGCTTGTTGCGGTGCTGTTCGGTACCGGGGCGCTCATGGTCCTGTTTGCGCGCCAGTTGCTGGCAAACTTTCACAAGATCGTTTTGACCAACCTGACGTTCACCTACAACTGGTGGCAAATTGCCAATGGCCAGTCGTACTTTGATCGTTTTGCCAATAACGAGTCCCCGTTCACACACCTGTGGACGCTTTCGATCGAGGGGCAGTTTTACCTGCTCTGGCCGGTGCTGTTTCTGCTACTGATGCGCCGGGGGGGCAAGCGTACCCGGGCGCTGGGCGTTACGTTGGGGTTGGCGTTGGCCAGTGCCATCTGGATGGCGGTGCTCTGTGCGCTGCACCCTGCGGCCGATCCCAGTCGGCTTTATTATGGAACGGACACACGGGCGTTTGCCCTGTTGCTGGGGGCGGCACTGGCGTTTGTCTGGCCCAGCGACCGGCTGGCGGTGAACTTGAGTCGTTCTGCGCGGTGGTTTCTGGATGCGGCGGGCACGCTGGCGGCACTGGCACTGGTGTGGGGACTGCTGAGCCTGAATGCGCAGGGGGACGTCGTGTATGAAGGCGGGATGTTTGCCTTCACCTGTGCGACCACGGTGTTGGTTGCCGTGGTCGCTTCCCCCGCAACGTTGTGGGGGAAGCTGTTCACCAATCGCGCCTTTCACTGGGTGGGGGCGCGCAGTTACGGCATCTACCTGTACCAGTTTCCCGTCATGATCCTTTGGGAGGTGGGCGTGCGCAACGTTGCCGCCCATCCGGTGTTGTACCCCGTGATCGAGGTGGCGTTGATCCTGGCGATCAGTGCGCTGTCGTACCGCTTCTTGGAGCAACCCATCGCGCATCGGCAGTGGCATCTGCGCCCGGCACAGTGGACTTGGCCGCGGGTGACGGGCCGCGCAGTGCTCCTGATGGTGCTGGGGTTGGGGACGGTCGCACTGTTTCTCGCCCCCGGTGTCAAAGATCAGGCCAACGACAGTGCGGTTGCCAAAGCCTTACGTGCGAATGAAGCTACGGCGGCGGACGACAAGGCCAGCCTGGCGACGATCAAGCGGCGGATCGCGGCTGACCAGTCGAGTCGCGCGGCCAGCTCGAAGTCGGCGGCCAGTGCGGCGAGTCAGTCTTCGGCCGCAACGCTGCCTGAGGCCGTCAGCGCGTACACCGCCTATGGCATCGACACGGCGGCGTTGACGGTGGCCCAGGGCCTCACGGTGACTGCGGTGGGCGATTCCGTCATGCTAGATGCGAAGCCAACGCTGGCCGAACTGCTCCCGCACGCGTACATCGATGCCGGCATTTCCCGCCAGATGTATCAAGGGCTTGATCTGATCCAAGGCTACGCGCAAAGTGGTGCGCTGGCCAAAGTGGTTGTGATCGGCTCAGGGACGAACGGGGCGTTCACCACGAACCAACTGGATCAGGTGATGACCGCCGTGGGAACGGATCGCCAGGTGTTTTGGATCAACGCGCATGTGCCAACACGGCCGTGGCAAAACGCGGTGAATCAGTTGCTGGATACGGCGGCGAAGCGGTACAGTAACCTGACGATCATTGACTGGTGTGGCGTGGCCGATGCGCATGCGGAGTGGTTCTATGACGATCAGGTGCACATGAATCCGACCGGGAATAAGTACTACGCGGCGCTGGTGGTCAACCAAATCGTTCAGCACCTGAAGTGATCCCAAGGCGTCCGGCTTATGCCAGGGCGCCTTTGGTTTGGGCCGGGATGGTCCCAGCTGGGGGCGTAAATGTGGTACACTTAGCCGTAGTCTGCATGTTCGCATGCATAGTGAGGAAGAAACGCAAATGGAACTTTTATTTTTGGGCACCGGCGCGGGCTCGCCATCCAAAACGCGCAACGTTTCCAGTCTGGCGCTGAAACTGCTGGACGAACGCAATGAGGTCTGGTTGTTTGACTGCGGTGAAGGGACCCAACACCAAATTTTGCAAACCACCATTCGGCCCCGTAAGGTCACTAAGATCTTCTTGACTCACCTGCATGGGGATCACATCTTCGGCTTGCCGGGCTTCTTGGCGAGTCGGGCGAACCAAGGTGGCGAGGCGCCTCTGACCATTTATGGCCCAAGTGGGATCGAGCGCTTTGTGCGCACCAGCCTGCAGGTCACGCAGACCCGGTTACCGTACAAGTTGAACTTCGTGTTGCTGGAAACCCCCGGGGTCATCTTTGACGATGCGACGTTCCGCGTCAGCTTTGGTCACTTGACCCACCGCATCACCAGCCTGGGTTATCGCATCGAGGAAAAGGCGCACCCCGGCGAGCTGTTGATCGATAAGGTGCGGGCCGCGGGGATCCCTGCCGGCCCCTTGTACGCGCAGCTCAAGCGCGGTGAGGTCATCACCTTGCCAGACGGTCGCACATTTGCCGGGCAGGACTTCATTGGGGCCGCACAGCCGGGCCGAACCGTTGCGATTTTTGGCGACACCCGGGCGACCGACGAAACCCTCGCGTTGGCGAAGGATGCAACGGTGATGGTGCATGAGGCCACCTTTGGCCCGGACGAGGCGAAGCTGGCGCGCCAGTATTACCACGCCACCAACCTGCAGGCGGCCAAGCTGGCCAAGGCGGCCGGGGCACACCAGCTGCTGTTGAACCACATTTCGGCGCGCTATGTCGGGCGCGCGGTGATGCAGCTGCAGGCCAGTGCCCAGAAGATTTTTGCTAACACCCATGTGGTACGCGACCTCGAGGAGATCGTGATTCCATTCGTCAAGTAAAGGAGCGTGTGAAATGTCGAGTCTTGCGAATCAGATTGTCGTTGTCACAGGCGGCTCAAGTGGCCTCGGCCGGGCCATCGGGTTAACCGCCGCCAAGCGCGGTGCCACGGTGGTGTTCCTAGCGCGGCGTCAGGACAAACTGCTGGCGGCGCAGGCAGAAGCCACGGCACTGTCCGGGCAGCCCGCCTACGCGTACGTGTGTGACGTCGCCGATCCGGTGGCCATCGAGGCGGTTGTGGCGCGCATCGCGCGTGAGGTCGGGGCGGTCGACGTCTTGGTCAACGCGGCCGGGTTTGGCCATTTCGAGGATGCGCTGGCGACTTCGATGACTACCGTGGAGCGGATGATGCGCGTCAACGTGCTGGGCACGATGTACATGACGCAGCTGATTGGCCGGCAGATGGTGGCGCGCCGGCGCGGGCACATCATCAACATCGCCTCGATGGCGGGCAAAATGGCGACCCCGAAGTCGGCTGTCTACTCCGCCACCAAGTTTGCGGTAGTCGGGTACAGCAACGGGTTACGCCTGGAGCTCAAACCGTTTGGGGTCCGCGTGACCACCGTCTGCCCGGGCCCAATCGACACGGCTTTCTTCAGCGTGGCGGAGGCGAACGATTACCTCAAGCGCGTCAACTGGATCGTGCTGGATCCGGTCAAGCTTGCCGCGCGCATCGTGGACAGCTTCAACCACCCGGTGCGTGAGATCAACGCGCCGTGGCTGATGAGCGTGGGCGCGACCTTTTATACGTTGGCCCCACACGTGGGCGACTGGCTGGCTGGCGGTATCTTCAATCGAAAGTAGGGAAAGCCGATGAAAAATCAACAACGTTTAATTGTGGGGCTGGTCCTTGCCCTGATCGTTATTATCTTCGCTCTGCTGAACGGGCAACCGGTCGCGGTGAACTTCTTTGGCGCCGCATTTCAGTGGCCGCTGATCGTGGTGATCGTCGTGTGCCTGCTCCTTGGTGCACTGGTCACGTTGCTGGTCTCAACTGCAAGCCTCGCCAAGACGCACAAGCAACTCAAGGCTTTAGAAGCCGAGAACCAGCAGCTGACGCAGGCGCAAGAAGACGCAATTGCGACGGCAACGAAGCAGGCAAGCGAAGAAATTGCATCGCTCAAGGCGCAACTGGCGGCTAAGGCCGAGACTTCAGCACCAACGCCCGATGAATCTAAGTAACCCCAACGCCCGCCGGCCAACGGCGGGCGTTTTTACGGCTCGGTCCTGCGCCCGATTTTGGGAGCGCAGGCGACGTTGACCTTTACTGACCAAAGCCGACTTGGTAAGATGAAGCTAGCGGATCGGCAGGGTGACCTGCCGCTAGAAATGGAGGAATCAGGATGAATCCAGAGCAGTTTACTCAGGCCGTGAGCGATGCGCTTGGCGCGGCGCAACAGATCGCCAGTGTCCGGCATCACCAAGAGGTCGACATTCCGCACCTGCTGAAGGCGATGGTGCAACCCAATAGCTTTGCGACGTCACTGTTCAAGGAAGCTGGCGTGAACCTGGACGGGTTGACCGCGGCGATCGATCAGGCGCTTGAGGCCGAGCCGGTGGTAGAAGGTGCCGCTAGTTACGGCCAGAATTTGAGTCAGCCGCTGTATCAGCTGATCCAAGCGGCGGGGAAGGTGCAAGCGCAGCTGGGGGACACGTACATCGCCACCGAGGCGGTGCTTTTGGCCCTGTTTGACCAGCAGTACAACCCGATCACCAAGTTCCTGACCGCAAGCGGACTGACCCAAAAGCAGCTGGCGGCGGTGGTCGACAAGGTGCGCGGTGGGGCCAGGGTCACCTCAAAGACGGCGGAGAACACCTACCAAAGCCTCAAGAAGTACGGCACCGATCTGGTGAAGGCGGCGCGCAGTGGCAAGATGGACCCGATCATTGGGCGGGATGAGGAGATCCGCAACGTTATTCGGATTCTGTCGCGTAAGACCAAGAATAATCCGGTGCTGATCGGGGAGCCCGGGGTCGGCAAGACGGCCATCGTGGAGGGGCTGGCCCAGCGCATTGTGCGCCAGGATGTCCCCGACAACCTGAAAAATAAAACAATCATCAGCCTGGATATGGGCAGTCTGCTTGCCGGCGCCAAGTACCGTGGTGAGTTTGAGGAGCGGCTGAAGGCGGTCCTGAAGGAAGTTAAGGCGTCAGAAGGTCAAATCATTCTCTTCATTGATGAGATCCACACCATCGTGGGGGCCGGCAAGGCGGAAGGCGCGATGGACGCCGGCAACCTGCTCAAGCCAATGCTGGCACGCGGCGAGCTGCACCTGATCGGCGCCACAACGCTGGACGAGTACCGCGAGAACATCGAAAAAGATAAAGCCCTGGAGCGCCGCTTCCAGCGGGTGCTGGTGCAGGAGCCGACCGTGGCGGACACGATCTCGATCCTGCGCGGGCTCAAGGAGCGCTTTGAGCTGTTTCACGGCGTGCGCATTCACGACAACGCTCTGGTGGCCGCCGCCACGCTGTCGGATCGCTACATCACGGACCGCTTTCTGCCGGACAAGGCCATCGATCTGGTGGATGAGGCAAGTGCCAACATCAACGTTGAAATGAACTCCCGGCCCACTGAGCTTGATGTCGCCTTGCGCCGGCAGATGCAACTGGAAATCGAGGCGGCGGCACTGACCAAGGAAAGCGATCCCGCGTCGGCCAAGCGGCTGAGCCAACTGCAACAGGAGCTGGCCGACCTCAAAGAAGAAACCAGCCGACTGAAGGCGCAATGGGACGCAGAGAAGCACGATATCGCAACGTTGAACGAGAAGAAGGCGGCAATCGATCAGGCGAAGCACGCGCTGGAAGACGCGCAGGCTAAGTACGATCTGGAAACCGCCGCCCGCCTTCAGCATGGCACGATCCCTGCGCTGGAGAAGGAACTCAAGGACTTAGAGGCCAGTGAGCGGCCCGCGAGCTGGCTGGTGCAAGAAAGCGTGACAGAAAATGAGATCGCGGCCGTCATTTCCCGGCAAACCGGTATTCCGGTCGCCAAGCTCGTCGAAGGGGACCGCGAAAAGCTGATGCACCTCGCCGACCACTTGCACGAGCGGGTGATCGGCCAAGACGCGGCGGTCAGTGCAGTGGCCGATGCCGTGCTGCGGTCCCGCGCCGGTCTGCAGGACCCGAGCCGCCCGCTGGGAAGCTTCTTATTCCTCGGCCCGACTGGGGTGGGGAAAACTGAGCTGGCCAAGACGCTTGCCGCCTCGCTGTTTGACGCCGAAAAGCACATGGTGCGCCTGGATATGTCCGAGTACATGGACAAGATCAGCGTGTCGCGGTTGGTCGGGGCTGCGCCGGGCTACGTCGGGTACGAGGAAGGCGGCCAGCTGACCGAAGCGGTGCGTCGCAACCCGTACACCATTGTGTTGCTGGATGAGATCGAAAAGGCGCACCCCGATGTCTTCAACATCCTTCTGCAGGTGCTCGATGACGGGCGGCTGACGGACAGCCAGGGCCGGACGGTGGATTTTAAGAACACCATCATCATCATGACCTCCAACCTCGGCTCTGATGTCTTGCTGGATGGGGTAGCGGCTACCGGAACGGTCAGTGACACGGTGAAGGATCAGGTAATGCAACTGATCCGGGGGCACTTCAAGCCGGAGTTCCTGAACCGCATCGATGACATCATCCTTTTCAACCCGCTGCGCCTTGAAGATGTAGAACAGATCGCGGTCAAGGACCTCGACCGCCTTGGCGCGCGCCTGAGCCAGCAGGACATCACGCTGACCGTGACGCCGGCGGCCCAGGAGTGGCTGGCACACAAGGGCTATGAGCCGGCGTACGGCGCGCGGCCGTTGCAGCGTCTGATCACGACCGCGGTGGAAACGCCGCTGGCCAAGCAGCTGATCGCCGGCACCATCCTGCCGCAAAGCACCGTCACTATCGGCGTGACAGCCGGCCAGCTGACCTTCACGAGTGCCGCGAATCCGCCGGCCTGACAAAAATCTCCTGTTAAGGTCTTGCCTTGACGCCAGTTTTTTAGTAAGATAAGACGTGCTGTGGTAGTTCGCTACCCAAGGCATCGGACGCGGATTTTGCCTTGCAATTTCTGGGATGTCCGGTATAGTAGAAAAGAAATCTAAAACAAAGGGGTTTTCCGCTCATGGCAGTTCCAGCACGCAGAACTTCAAAAACCAAGAAGCGTATGCGCCGCGGTCACATCAAGTTGAATGTGCCTAACCTGCAATTCGACGCAACGACCGGCGAATACCGCGTATCTCACCACGTTTCTCCAAAGGGCTTCTACAAAGGCGCCCAAGTGGTCAAGAAGTCAGACGCTAACGCGTAACCCAGGTAGTCCTACACCATGTGTGGGGCTATTTGTTTGCCGCTGACCGGATTTGCTGGTTTCGAGGACCAGCTCTCGTGGTATACTGAGGGAAGGAGGGATCGTTATGGCTGAAGAAGAGATTTTTACCGCGTACCTGGCCCGCTTACAGCAGGCGCAATTGCCGCGTTGGACAGACTTGCCGCAGTTTGATCTGTATATGGATCAAGTCGTGCAGTTCGTCAACGAGATCATTACCCCGCTGGGGCTGGATGAGCTGACACCGACCATGGTCAACAACTATGTCAAAAAAGGGGTGATCACCAGCCCCATCAAGAAGAAGTACCACAAGGGGCAGATCGCCAACATTTTGGTCATTGCGATGCTCAAGCCGGTGTTTGCGCTGGACACGATCGCCAGCGGCATCGACTATCAGTTGCGCGGGCGCGAGAAGCAGCAGGCCTTTGACGCCTTCATACTCGCGTTCATCGGCGCGGTGCAGCAGGTGAACTCGGACTTCACGGGCACCGTTTTGATCAACAAGGTCAACAAGGCTGACACGACCAATATTCAAAATGCGATGGTCAATCTGGCCATCAACGCTGTGCTCCAAAAAATGCTGGTTGAGGCGATGACCCAGATGACGCGCCCAACCGCGATCCCAACCGCCAAGAAGAAGGATTAACATGCAACTCACACTACTTTCCACCAGTGACACCCACGGGTTTATCACCCCAACCAATTACGTGCAGCGCGACATGGATCTGCCGTTTTCGCTGAGCAAGGCCAAGACCGTTATCGACCAGTTGAAGCAGGCCGCCACCGGGCCGGTGTTGACGATCGAAAACGGCGACTTCCTTCAGGGGTCGCCGCTGGCGTATTACGCCGCGCGGGTGAAAACCCAGCCGGCGCTTGAAACGGCGGCCTACAACACGGTCGGCTATGATGCCGGGATCATCGGCAACCACGAGTTCAACTACGGCAGTGACTACCTCAAAGCCGCCATTGCCACGCTTGACTACCCCATTTTATGCGCGAACATTCTGGCGGCCGGTCAGCCTGCGTTCGGCCAGCCGTACCAGTTGTTCGTGCGCGCCGGCGTGACGGTGGCGGTGCTGGGGCTGACGACGGCTTACATCCCGCACTGGGAGGGTCACGCCAACATTGCGGGGCTGACCTTCGCGGATGTGGTCGAAACGGCCAAGCGGTGGGTGCCACGTCTGCATGAGCTCGCGGATGTCGTGGTGGTCGCGTACCACGGCGGCTTTGAGCGGGACCTTGAAACCGGCGCGCCAACAGAGGCGCTGACCGGCGAAAACGTGGCCTATGCGCTGACCCAGGTGCCCGGCGTGGACGCATTGATCACCGGCCACCAGCACCGGGAGCTGGCAGGCGTGGTGAACGGGGTGCCGGTCAATCAGCCGGGCTATCGCGGCGCCAACGTTGGCGTCATCACCCTGACGCTGGCGCGCGATGACCAAGGCGTGCACGTGACGGCGGCCACTGCGGCCTTGGCGGCGACCGCAGCCGCGTCAGCCACGCCAGCCGTTCTTAACACGGTAGCTGAGACCAGTGCCGCGGTGGAAGACTGGCTGGATGCGCCACTGGGCCGGGTGACTGGGGACATGACGATTCAGGACCCGGCAGCGGCCCGGTTGCGGGAGCATCCCTACATCGAATTCATCAATTGCGTTCAGCAGGCGGCCACCGGCACGGACATTGCGGGGACGGCGCTGTTCAATAACGAGGGGCGCGGCTTTGGGGCGCTGATCACAATGCGCGATGTCGTCACGAACTACATTTACCCCAATACCCTGGCCGTCATGGCGCTTTCCGGGGCCGACCTCAAGGCGGCCTTGGAGCAAGACGCTGAGTACTTCAGCCTGGATGACGCGGGTCAGCTGATGGTGACGCCGCGCTTTGCCGAACCTAAGCCCCAGCATTACAACTACGACATGTACGATGGCATCGACTACACGTTGGATATCACGCAACCGGTAGGCCAGCGCGTGACGCGCTTGGTGTATCACGGGGCACCGGTGAAGGCAACTGACCAGCTCGAAGTGACCGTCAATCAGTACCGGGCAGCGGGTGGGGGCAACTTTGCCATGTTTGACCCCAGCAAGGTGATCCGGGAGAACCAAAAGGATATGACCGAGCTGATCGCCGACTACCTGCGCGCCAATCCGGTGATCACGGCCACGACCGACGACAACTTTCGGGTGCAGGCCTAAATGTGACACTCAGTCACTTTTGCCTTGCCAAGGCGTTTCGGTGGCGCGTAGACTTGGGTTGCGTGATCGGTTCACGGAACCGGCGGAAAACCTAAGACAAGGATGTTGAACATATGAAACAGATTGGAAAGTTAACGCTGGCACTGGGCAGTCTTTTGATGCTGGCAGGGTGTGGCCAAAGCCTGACGACCGGCAAGACGACCTACAAGCAAACCGGCATGGTGGCCGTCATCAAGGGCACCGCTAAGGGGACTCAGCAGGTGCGGTATCAGGCGCCCGCCGCAACCGGGACGGTGAAGGTGAGCGGGGATAGTTTTGTGGTCAGCGTCCCAGTGGCGCCCAAGGCCCAGACAGTGACGCTGAAGGCAGGCGACCTGACCCACCGCGTGACGGTCCAGGCGGCCAAGTCGCTTGGCACCTATTCGGCGGTCGCGAAGGCCTACAACCAAGCCGTGGTGGCGATGGCGCTGCCGGCCGAAACACAGGCCCAGCTCAAGCAGGCGCAAAGCGTGGATATCAGCAAGCTGAGCCCAGCCGAGAAGCTTGCGGCCGCCCAGCAGCAGCAAGCGCTCGCTGCTGCCATGGCAACGGCGCAGAAACAGACGAAGGTCCAGCAGCTGCCGGCGTCCGTCACGGGGCTCAAGCAGGTCCTGAAATCTGCGGCGGGCACCGTGCGCTTGAACGTGCAGGCGGGTCAGTTGATGGGGATCACCGAGATCGTGCCGATCAAGGCCATGAAGACCAAAAAACTGCAGGCGCAGTTTGCCACCCAGTTTGGCCTGCTCGCCAACGCGGTGGGTGCGGACGCCAAGAAGGTCGGCACGGCCTTTCAAAAAGCCACGTCGGATAAGGACAGCAGCTCGACGACGATCGACACCATCACGAGCCACGGGGTAAAGTTCGACGTCGGCTTCTCCACGACGGCGCTGTACATTTACATCACGAAATAATTGAATAAGCGGCTAAAACCGCTTTTCGTCTCGTACTGTCCTAGAATCGTCGTGGCTCCTTGGGCCGTTAATTATGTCTCGGCTCCCTTGCGAGTGGGACGACCCCATTCTAGCGCAAAATAAAAAGCGTGATCGCGATCACGCTTTTTTGCTTGCTTCGGGGTCGAAGTGCTTCATGATAACTGGCATGATGAACAGGATGACGGCAAAGGCCAACCCGGCATACATACTTAAGATGGGGTCGAAGGTGCCGCCGGCCAAGGCGCTGACTAAGAAGCCTACGACCTCGCCCAGCAGAACACCCCACACCATTGTGACAATATAGCGCATAGAATCCCTCTTTTCATAGACATCTTAACACGGCCAACGGGAATTGCAACCACAAACCGCAGGGGTGAAGGGCCTGCAGGGGGGGCTGGGTTCAGGTATAATGAAAGTGAGGTGGCCAATCATGTTTACGCATTTACAAGTTCAAAGTAGCTTCAGCCTGCTGCAAAGCCCGCTGACGATTCAAAGCATCGTTACAACCGCCAAGCAGCGCGGTTTTTCGGCGATCGCCCTGACCGATACGAACGTGATGTACGGGGTGGTCGACTTTTATCGGCAAGCGACGGCAGCGGGCATCAAGCCACTGTTGGGGATGCGGCTGGCGTTGCCCGACGCCACCGCGGTGCTGATTGCGGAGACAACGGCGGGGTACCACCAGCTCCTGCGGTTGTCCAGCGCGATCAAGCTGGCCGAGACACCACCGGCGCTGGCGGCGTTACCGCAGTTCACGGGGTTAGCGGTCTTGCTACCGAGCAGCACGCTACTTCAGGCAGATTTTGCGGCAGTTCACGGCGATTTGGCCCAGTACGCGGCGGGCTTTGCCGCCAAAGCGCCGGCGACTCTTGCGGTGGGACTTGAACCTGTGGCGATCGGCAGCGCCTTGCCGGCGGTGGCCGCCGCGCAAAACTTGCCGCTGATCGCCATGGATCGCGTCAGCTACCAAGACCCGACCGATGCGTTCACGCAAAAAGCGCTGCAGGCCATCGGTGCCGGCACGCAGCTTAACTTGCGTGATCCGGCGCTGATGGATGCGGGGACCGACTGGCTGACCCCGCCAGACACTGCCGCCGCGCCTTACCAAGCGGCAGGGCTGGACGCCGCGCTGGCGAATCAAGCCGCCTTAGTGGCGCGCGCGGCGGCCACCATCGCCTTTCGTCAGCCGCAGCTGCCGCACTATCCGGTGCCCACCGCACAATCGGCGCCCGCCTACTTGGCTGACCTGGCCACGGTCGGATTGACGGCGCGCTTTGCTGGTCAGCCGGTGCCTGCGGCTTACACCGAACGCTTGACCTATGAGTTGGGCGTGATCGACAAGATGGGCTTCGCCGATTACTTCTTAGTGGTCTGGGACGTGATGAACCATGCCCATGAGGTGGGCATCATGACGGGGCCGGGGCGGGGTTCCGCCGCGGGGGCGCTGGTGTCCTACGCGCTCGCGATCACCGAAGTGGACCCCCTGCAGTACGACCTGCTGTTTGAACGGTTCCTGAACCCGGCGCGCGCGAACATGCCGGATATCGACCTCGACATTCCCGATAACCGCCGCGGCGAGCTGATTCAGTACGTGCACGACCGCTACGGGGCCGAGCACATGGCGCAGATCATCACCTTCGGGACGTTTGGCGCTAAGCAGGCGTTGCGAGACTGTGCACGGGTGTTCGGGCTCAGTCAGTTCGAAAGCAACAAGTGGAGCGCCGCGATCCCCAACCAATTTCACATTGATCTGAAAACGGCCTACGATCAATCGCAGGCGCTGCAGAACTTGGTCAAAGACGCGGATGACCACCGTGCGTTGTTCAGCACGGCCTTGGCCATTGAGGGCCTGCCGCGGCACGACTCCACGCACGCAGCCGGGATCGTGCTGGCGCAGGAACCGCTGACGGACACCGTGGCGCTGCAGGACGGTGGTGATGGCATCGCGCAGACGCAAGTGCCGATGGGTGACGTGGAAGCGCTAGGATTGCTCAAGATGGACTTTCTGGGGCTGCGCAACCTGAGTATTTTGGCCAGCGCCGCCGCGTCGATCACGCGCCAAACCGGCAAGCCGTTTGACCCCAAGCAGATCCCACTGGACGACGCGGCGACCCTCGCGCTGTTTGCCCGCGGCGACACAAACGGCGTGTTCCAGTTCGAAAGCAATGGCATCCGAAGCGTGCTGCGCCGAATGAAGCCGACGCGGTTTGAGGACGTGGTGGCGGTCAACGCGCTGTACCGGCCAGGGCCGATGGAGCAGATCGACACGTTCATCGCCCGCAAGAATGGCCAGGCGCCCATCACCTACCCCGTGCCGGCGCTTGAACCGATCCTCAATTCGACGTACGGGGTGCTGGTGTATCAGGAGCAGGTCATGCAGGTGGCCAGCGTCATGGGGGGCCTGAGCCTTGGCGAAGCGGACTTGCTGCGGCGCGCGATGTCCAAGAAGAAACAGGCCGTCATCGAGCGGGAGCGCGTGCGCTTCATCCAAGGGGCGAAGCAAAAAGGGTACGATGAGGCGACCGCCACCACGGTGTACGCATACATCGAGCAGTTCGCGCACTACGGCTTCAACCGGAGCCACTCTGTGGCCTACTCCAAGATCGCCTTTTGGCTGGCGTACATCAAGGAACATTACCCCACCGCCTTTTACGCGGCGCTGATGAATGCGAGCCTGAGCAACACCGCAAAACTGCGGCAGTACGTGGTGGAACTCAAAGCCCGCCATGTGCCGCTGCTGGGGCCGGACATCAACCGGTCGGGCCGCGTCTTTCGCATTGAAGGGCAGGGGTTGCGCTTTGGCCTCCTGTCCATTAGTGGGGTGCGGCGAGACTTCGTGGACGCGATTTTGGCAGCCCGGGCGAACGGCCCGTTCAAATCTTTGCAAGAGCTGATGCAGCGCCTCGATCCCAAATGGCTCAAACCGGAACCCTTCACGCCATTGGTCTATGCCGGCGTCTTTGATCGGTTTGATGCCAATCGGGCGCAGACGTTGGCCAACTTGGGGGAACTGATCGACTCGGTCAAACTTTCAGGAAACGATGTCGGCCTGTTCGCGCTATTGGCCCCTAAGCCGGTGGCAGTGCCGGAGTTTGCGCCGACCGAACGACTCGATCAAGAGGCAGCGGTGCTGGGTGTGTACCTGTCGGGCCATCCCGTTGATCGCTACGTCAATCAGCTTGCGCCGTTTCGCCCGCTCACCACGGCGACGGCCGTCACTGCTGGGCGCACTGTCACGGTGGTGCTGGTAGTGCGCCGAATCAAGCGTATCCGGACCAAAAAGGGGCAGGAGATGGCCTTCATCGATGGTCAAGACGCCACCGGCACACTGTCGGTGACCGTGTTTCCGAAGCTTTACCCCACGATCGCCGACCTCGCGACGAACGCGGTGATCGTGGTCAGTGGCCGTGCTGAATCCCGCGATGGGATTCAGCTGATCGCCAATCAAGTGACAACCGCAGAAGCCGCAGTGGCGGCCCTGCCAGCCCAGAAGCTCTTCATCCGCCTTCCCGCGGAAATGCCGGACACCGTGAAGACCACCTTGCTGAAAGCGTTGGCGGCGCACCACGGCGCTACCCCGGTGATCACGGTGGCCCCGGCGACGCGTGAAAGCGTGCTGTTGGCCAAAGCCTACTGGGTTGACCTGGACCCGGCACTCTTGGCGGCAGTCCGTGGTCTAGTTGGGGAAGAGAATGCCGTCGTACAAGGTGTGACGGGTCACTAGGAAAAAACGGTTTTTTTGGCTTTGCACGGGACTTTTTTTCTGAAAAGTGATATGCTTAATCAGTATTTGGGGGCAATTATGGTCCCTAAAAGAAAACGCATGAGGTGAAATGATGAAACGCATTGGGATTATGACCAGTGGCGGCGACGCACCAGGCATGAACGCAGCCGTTCGTGCCGTTGCGCGCAAGGCGATGGCTGAAGGCCTTGAAGTCTTCGGGATCAATTACGGATTTGCTGGGCTGGTTGCCGGCGACATCTTCCAGATGGACGCTTTGACGGTCAGCGACGTGATCAACCGCGGGGGGACCATGCTCTTCTCCGCACGCTACCCTGAATTTGCAGAGGAAGAGACCCAACTCAAGGGGATCGCACAGCTGAACAAATTCGGGATCGACGCCCTGGTCGTGATCGGTGGCGATGGCTCCTACCATGGCGCCCTGCGCCTGACCGAACACGGTTACAATGCGGTCGGCCTGCCAGGGACGATCGATAACGACATTCCTTACACGGACTTCACGATCGGGTTTGACACTGCGGTGAACACCGCACTGGACGCCATTGATAAGCTGCGCGACACCGCTGCTTCCCACGAACGGACCTTCGTCGTGGAAGTGATGGGCCGTGGTGCTGGCGACATCGCGCTGTGGGCCGGGGTTGCTGGGGGCGCTTCTGACGTCATCATCCCTGAACATGAATTCGACGTTGAAGCAGTCGCCAACAAGCTGAAGTCCTCTCGCGAACGCGGCCAAAAGCACGCCATCATCGTGCTGGCAGAAGGCGTGATGCATGCCGACGAATTCGCGAAGAAGCTCAACGCTTACGGCGACTTCCAGACGCGTGCCACTATCCTCGGCCACGTGCAACGTGGGGGGCGGCCAACGGCTAAGGACCGCGTTTTGGCGTCGAAGATGGGCGCCTACGCCGTTGAACTACTGATGGCAGGCAAGGGCGGTTTGGCCATCGGGATCCAGAACAACCAACTGGTTAATCACCCGATGACAGACCTCTTCAACTCGAAGCACGAGACAGAGCTTTCCCTGTACGACCTGGCGGAAGATCTGTCCTACTAACTTAGTTAATTCTGACGTTAAAGTCGGTATTAAAAAATTGTCAAAGGAGCGATTTCATTTATGAAAAAGACCAAGATCGTTAGCACGCTTGGACCAGCAAGTAACACAACAGACATCATCGTTAAGTTGATCGAGGCGGGGGCTAACGTATTCCGGTTTAACTTCTCCCACGGTGACCATGAGGAACACCTGTCACGCATGAACATGGTGCATGAAGCCGAAAAGATCACGGGCAAGACGGTTGGGATCATGCTTGACACGAAGGGTGCGGAGATCCGCACGACCGTTCAGGCAACCGACAACGGCAAGATCGAACTCCACACCGGCGACGTGCTGCGGATCTCGATGGATGCTAGCCTTGACGGGAACAAGGACAAGGTCGCCGTGACCTACCCAGGGCTCTACGACGACACCCACGTTGGGGGCCACGTTCTGTTTGACGATGGGTTGATCGACGTCTTGATCACCGAAAAAGACGAAGCCAACCGCGAACTGGTGACCACCGTTCAAAACGATGGTCTGCTTGGGAGCCGTAAAGGGGTGAACGCCCCTGGCGTCTCCATCAACCTGCCTGGGATCACCGAAAAGGATGCCGATGACATCCGCTTCGGCCTGGACAGCGGCATTAACTTCATTGCAGCCTCCTTTGTTCGGAAGCCGCAAGACGTCTTGGATATTCGTGAACTGCTCGAAGAAAAGGATGCCCTGAACGTCCAGATCTTCCCAAAGATCGAATCTCAAGAAGGGATCGACAACTTCGATGACATCATTAAGGTCTCCGATGGTCTGATGATCGCCCGTGGGGACATGGGGGTTGAAATTCCGTTTGAACACGTGCCACTGGTTCAAAAGTCCCTGATCAAGAAGTGCAACGCGCTGGGCAAGCCGGTGATCACGGCCACTCAGATGCTGGACTCCATGCAGGAAAACCCACGGCCAACGCGTGCTGAAGTGAACGACGTGGCTAACGCGGTCTTTGATGGGACCGATGCCACGATGCTGTCCGGCGAATCCGCCAACGGGGACTACCCGGTTGAATCCGTTGCCGCAATGGCCCGGATCGACGAGTACACCGAAAAAGCGATGCAGGACCAGGACGCCTTTGCGCTCAAGGCCTACAGCAACGCGAACATCACGGAATCCGTTGGTCAGGCTGTGGCCCACACCGCGCGCAACTTGGGCGTTAAGACCATCGTTGCGGCGACCAAGTCTGGCTTCACGGCCCGCATGATCAGCAAGTACCGGCCAAAGGCTGACATTCTTGCCATCACGTTCGACGAGAAGACCCAGCGGGGGCTGATGATCAACTGGGGCGTTTACCCAATCATCGCCGATGCACCAGAATCCACCGATGACATGTTCGACCTGGCCACCAAGAAGGCCCAAGAACTGGGCTTCGCGGAAGAAGGCGACCTGATCCTGATCACGGCCGGGGTGCCAGTGGGCGAAACCGGGACGACCAACGTCATGAAGGTTCAACTGATCGGCTCCAAGCTGGTTGAAGGCTCCGGTGTCGGCGACGAATCTACGGTTGGGAAGGCTGTTTTGGCCACCAACGCGCAGGAAGCTGCTGCGAAGATGCAAAAGGGTGACATCCTGGTTGTCAAGACCACGGACAAGGACTACCTGCCAGCCATCGAAAAGGCGGCCGCTTTGGTCGTTGAAAACGGTGGGCTGACGAGCCATGCCGCAGTCGTTGGGATCGCCATGGGCATTCCAGTGGTTGTCGGTGCGGCCGGTGCCTTGGACGCGATCACCGATGGTCAAGTGATCACGGTTGACTCCCGTCGTGGGATCATCTACAAGGGTGCGACTAACGCCCTTTAAACCATTGACTGAACACAAAAAGACGTGCGACTTGCCGCGCGTCTTTTTGTGTGGCCAGCGACCGGCGGCTGAGGGCGTGCATTGCTTTTTTATGTCAACTCGGGTAGACTGAATAGAGAAATTTTGAGGAGGGTGCGTATGGAAAGCTGGTTTTTTTTGGGGGCGGTTTTTGTGATCGCCGCATTGGCGAAGAATCAATCCCTGCTGATCGGGGTGGGGGCCGTCATGCTGCTGAAGCTGATCCCCGCATTTCACCCGGTCCTGAAGTTGCTGCAGGGCCAGGGCATCAATTGGGGGGTCACGGTGATCTCAGCCGCTATCATGGTACCCATCGCCACCGGTGAGATCGGGTTTGCGGAGCTGGCGCGCGTCTTACGCAGCCCGGCCGGATGGATCGCCATCAGCATGGGGGTCCTCGTGGCGGTGCTGTCTGCCAAGGGGGTCGGGCTTTTGGCGCAAAGTCCTGAGATGACGGTGGCGCTGGTGTTTGGCACCATCATGGGGGTGGTGCTGCTGCGCGGCATCGCGGCCGGCCCCGTGATCGCCAGCGGGATGACGTATGTGTTACTGACAGTATTCAATTTACTCCCTGTGAAATAGGGACGGAGGATAAGTATGAAGTTTAACGGTCAGATCGTCGAAGCGACGGTCACGGATAGCAATGAGACGCAGGTGTTCGCACAGTACGATGGGGTCACGATGGCCATCGACGGCACGGAGTTTGACACCACGCCGGCGGTGGGCACGCCCCTCACCGGGTTTGCGTACGACAACACGCAAGGCAACGCTCGGCTGACCACGAAGCTGCCGACGATCGGCCACGACCACTACGCCTTTGGGACGGTAGTTGAGGTGCGGCGCGACCTCGGGGTGTTTGTGAACATCGGCTTGCCGGACAAGGACATTGTGGTGTCCCTTGACCAGCTGCCAGAGCTGGGCCGCTTGTGGCCGGCCCGTGGCGATCGCCTGATGGTCGACCTGATGATCGACAAGAAGCACCGGTTGTGGGGAAATCTGGCGGATGAATCGATCATTCAAGCCGTGGCCAACCACGCGAAGCCCGCGATGAAAAACCAAGATGTGACTGCCACGGTGTACCGCCTGAAAATGGCGGGGACGCACGTGCTGACGGATGATTTTTACCTGGGTTTCATCCATCCGAATGAGCGTGAAGTGGAGCCACGCTTGGGTGAGGTCGTGCACGCACGCGTGATCGGGGTGCGCGACGATGGCACGCTGAACCTGTCGCTCAAGCCGCGCGCCTATGAAGCGATCTCGGATGACGCGGCGATGGTGCTGGCGGTGCTCGAGCACAGCCCGAACCACCAAATGCCGTACACGGACAAAAGTGATCCAGCTGCGATCCAGCAAGCCTTTGGCATCAGCAAGGGCGCGTTCAAGCGCGCGTTGGGGCACTTGCTGAAGGCCAAGGCGATTCGCCAGCACGATGGGGTCACCGAGTTGCTCGAGCACTAGGAGGCGACACATGGACGAGCTAATTTTAGACTTCGGCCATTATTTGGATGTGGAGCGGGGGCTGGCCGCCACAACGCAGGCCAGCTATCAGCAGGACCTGCGCGAGTTTGCTGCCTGGTTGACGACCCAGCAACTCGCAGCGTTTCCCGAGGAGCTCGCTGTCATTCAGGACTTCTTGAGCGCGCAGACCTCGCTGAAGGCGGCTAGTTCCATGAGCCGTATGATCAGCGCAATGCGCCGCTTTTATCGCTACCTGATGCAGGAAACCGTTATCACCAGCGACCCAATGACCCTGATCGATTCGCCGAAGCCAGCCCAGCACCTGCCGGCGACACTGTCGAGCACCGAAATAGACCGGCTGATGGCGGCACCGGATACGACCAAGCCGCTGGGGTTGCGCGATCGCGCCATTTTTGAACTGATGTACGCCACGGGCTTGCGGGTGTCGGAGGTGGTGACCCTGCGCTTGGACCAACTTCACTTGACGCTGAACTTGTTACAGGTGACGGGGAAGGGGGACAAGGAACGCATCGTCCCGATCTCACCACAGGCGGTCACCTGGATGAGCCAGTACCTCAGCACCGCTCGCCCTCAGCTGACGAAGCAGCCCGCACCGCCGACTGTGTTTGTGAACTTCCACGGGCGGCCACTGACCCGCCAAGGGATCTGGAAGAACTTGAAGGCCTATATTGAAGCGCTGGGGATTCAGAAGAACGTGACGCCGCACACCCTGCGCCACAGCTTTGCGACTCACTTACTCGAAAACGGCGCGGACTTGCGCGTGGTGCAGGAGCTGCTGGGCCACAGCGATATCAGTACTACGCAAATCTACACGCACTTGAGCAACAAGAAGATCGTGGCGGTGTATCACGCCACGCACCCGCGCGGCTAGCGGTTCTGATTGCCGGCGCGGCGTGCATATGGTATCGTAGCGGGTGAGAGTAGTTAATTGTGGAGGCTTTTTTGATGCTGACAAAATACAAGAACGATTATGCCAAAATCGCAATGGGGTTCCTGTCGTTTGTCCCTGATCTGAAAGACATGGATCACTTGCAGACGGAGCTCAAGCTGTACACCGAAGACAACGCCCACCTGCTGTACCTGTACCGTGAAACGGCCGGCGGTGATTTTGAAGGCGTGGTGGGCGTGGAAACCGGGGCTGACTTTGTGCTGATCCGGCACCTGTCGCTTTCGCCTGCGTTTCGGGATACTGCAACGCAGTTCGCGGTCCTCAGCGACCTTCAGGCCCAGTACGCGGGCGTCAAGCTGATGGGGACGCTAGAGACGGCCCCGCTGATTGCCGCGTTTAATCAACAGAGAAAAGAGACTGCCAATGGCACTGACACTCGTGCTGAATGATTTTTCCGGGCCGCTGGATTTACTCTGGCACCTGATCCGTACCAACGAAGTGGATATCTACGACATTCCAATCGCTCAGATCACTAGCCAATACCTCGACTATCTGCACCAGATGCAGGACTTGCGGTTGGATGTGGCTGGTGATTATTTTGTCATGGCGGCAAGCCTGATGGCGCTGAAGAGTAAGCTGTTGCTGCCACAGGCCGCGCCTGAGGAACCGGCGGACACCGATTATGTGGATCCCCGCGCGGACTTGGTTGCCCAACTCTTGACTTACCAGGTGTACCAGGAGGCTGCTGGCGACCTGAAGGCCTACGAACAGGCCCGGGCGCGCTCATACGCCAAACCCGAAACGCTGCCGAGCGCGGATGTGCAGGTGCCAATGAGCCCTGGGGCGGTCAAGCTTCGCGACCTGACCGCCGCAATGACTGCAGTGATGCAACGGCAGCTGGCCACGGCGCAAACCATCGCGCACATTGAGGCCGAGCCCATCTCGATCGCTGAACGCATCAACGAGGTGCTGGCCGAGCTGGCCCGGTGGCACACCTGCAACTTTGAGCGGCTGATTGCCGCCCATACGGTGGAAGGCGTGGTGACCACGTTTTTGGCCATTTTAGAGTTAATGAAAAACGATCAGATCGAGTGCGAACAGCCGGAGCCATTCGCGCCGATCACTGTGATGATGAAGGAGGTGGCGTGATGCAGCCGTTGATCGAAGCCGTTTTGTATACGGCCGGCGAGGCGGGGGTTGCGCTGGAGACCTTCGCCCAGCTGCTGGGTATCAGCCCAGCCGCCATGCGCCAACAGTTGGCGACATACAGCCAGGCCTTGGCCGATGACGCCAGCCGCGGCTTGCTCGTGCGCCAGTCCGACGAGCGGTACTTCCTGGTGTCCAAGCCCGAGTTCGGCGAAACCCTCAAGAAGTACTTCGCTGGCCCCCCGGCGCAGGGGCTATCCCAGGCAGCGCTGGAAGTGCTGGCCATCATTGCCTATCAGCAGCCGATCACGCGCATCGAAATCGATGAGGTGCGCGGGGTGCAGAGCACTGGCGCCTTGACCACGCTGGCCGCCCGGCGGCTGGTCAAGGAAGCGGGGCGTAAAGAGGCCCCGGGGCGCCCGATTTTGTACGCGACGACGCCATTTTTCCTCGATTACTTCGGGCTGGAAACACTCGATGACCTCCCCGTGTTGGGTGAGGCCGAAGCCCCTGCAGAGGTTGACTTGTTCGCGGACTTTGATGCCGCACTGGACCCAACAGAAGGAGAGACAGATGCCACAACAGAATGAAGAACGACTCCAAAAGGTGATCGCCAACGCGGGGGTCGCCTCCCGTCGCCACGCCGAGGATCTGATCCGCACTGGCCACGTTGAAGTGAACGGTGTGGTGGTGACCGAAATGGGCGTTAAAGTCACCGACCGCGATGAGGTGTTGGTAGACGGCGTGCCGCTGGGCAAGGAGCGCAAGCGCTACTTCCTGTTCTACAAGCCGCGCGGCGTCATTACCGCTGTGACGGACGACAAGAAGCGTGCCGTTGTCACGGATTACTTTGAGGACGTTCAGGAACACCTTTATCCAGTCGGCCGGTTGGACTATGACACCTCAGGATTACTTTTGATGACCAATGACGGTGAGTTTGCCAACATGCTGATGCACCCCAGCTTTAAGGTGGATAAGAAGTATGTGGCCAAGGTGCAAGGGATCCCGACCCGGGCGCAGCTGATGCCGATGCGTGACGGCCTCGTGGTGGCGGGCAAGAAGCTGGCCCCGGCGCGCTTCACCATCATTTCCACGGATAAGGCCAAAAAAACCGCGATCGTGGCCCTGACCATTCACCAAGGGATCAATCACCAGGTCAAAAAAATGTTTCAGGCGCTCGGGTTCCCCGTGATGAAGCTCTCTCGAACCGAGTACGGCCCACTGACGCTGGAGGGGCTGCAATCAGGAGAACACCGGCCGTTGAAGCCGATCGAGATCCAGGTGCTGAAAACGTTCGCACAAAAGGGCTTGACACACTAGGAGTCGGTGGTTACAATAAGTGAGTAATTAAATAAACTTGGTTCGTCTTCAGGGGCAGGGTGCAATTCCCGACCGGTGGTGAAAGTCCACGACCCGCGGCAACGCGGCTGATCCGGTGCGATTCCGGAACCGATAGTTAAAGTCTAGATAAAGAAGATGGGGCTTTATTTTGAATACTCGAATTCAAGACGAAGGCTCATTATCTCCCCGGGGGTAGTGGGTCTTTTTTTGCTCCTCTGAAGCAACCACTTGGAGGGTTTTTCATGTCAAGTTCTAAGTTGCACCGGTTGGTTGGGGTCGCCTTGCTGGCGGCAGTTGGCTTCGTGTTGCAGATGTTTCTTGCGTTTCCGATTCTACCGGCCTTTCCGTTTTTGAAGTTGGATCTCTCTGATCTGACGGTTCTGCTGGGTGGTTTGCTGTACGGGCCGGTGGGCGGCGTGATGGTTGCCTTCGTCCGCAGCCTGTTGCATTATGTTTTGACGGGTGGTGGCGTCATCAATTTGATCGGCGACGCGGCGTCCTTCGTGGCCAGTTGCGGCTTCATGTGGCCGGTGGTGATGGTGATGAAAAACAAGAACTCACTCGGCCGCCAAATCACGGGCCTGCTGGGTGGGACGCTCAGCTTGACGGTGATCATGAGCTTTCTGAACTGGGTCTTGATCATGCCGATGTATCTGGCGATGATGAACTTCCAGCTGGGCATGTCCACCACGAAGTACGTCCTGATCGGAGTCGTGCCATTCAACCTGATCAAGGGGATCGTGGTGTCGGTGGTCTTCTTCGTCCTTGCCAAGGCGCTCATGCCGTGGCTGGAAAAGCAACAGCGTGCGGCACAAGTGCCACATCTGCGTTAACGCAAAAAAAATCGTCGACTGCGGTCGGCGATTTTTTTTGCGCGCAGTGCGGTGAGCCGGCTGAAGCGTCAGACAACGTCGGTGTGATGATCACGGTTCATCGGACGAAAATGGGGCGGCTTGGCGGTGAATCGCGCCAGTTGGACAGCGCGTGTAGGCGCGTCTGAACACGATCGCCTGCGCGCCAGTCAGTGGGGTGGTGCCGGTGTTGTGATCGGGGGTGTAGCTGGCGAGCCCATCGGCATCGTAATCAAACAGCGTCGGTGCCAGCATCTGGCACAGGCCGCAGGCGATGCAGGCCTCGCGGTCGACCTTGGCGTATAGTGGCATACTTTACCTCCTTGAAGGGATCAGTCCCTTCAGTATACACCTTGTGCGCCGGGGCCGTGGACGCTGAGGGGCAAAGGCGTATAATGAGAAGTCAAAGCGAGTTCAAAGGAGGCGCGCATGCTCGACGACTTGGTGATTCAATTCTTCTCTTTGCACCCCCGCCGTGAAGTGGCGGTTTATCTGCTTTTGACCGGCAAAAAAACACTGTCGACGCTGTATTCTGCGCTTCAACACAACCAGTTGCAGTGGCTGCAGCTGCTGCCCGACTTGGGGCGCGATGAGTACCAGGCGGCGGTGGCGCGGCTGGTGGCGCAACGGGCGGTGGCCCGCCAAGCAAGCGGTATCGTGCTGACTGACCCAGCCCGGCAGGCTGAGGCTCGGCAGCGGGTGCCGTTGCCACAGGCCTTTCGGGCTGAGTGGGGCGCCTCGGCCTTTGATCAACGGCTGAGTTTGGCGGTGCAGGTCCTGTCGGAGGCGCAGTTCAAAAACCGGCGGTATCAGCCTGTGACGAATGATTGGCACACACAACAGCGCGTGCGTCAGTGGACCCGGCACGTGAACGCCAAAGCGGTCGTTGCCGAACTGACAGCCGCTTTTGCGGCGCTGCCCACGGCCCAGGCCGATCGTCTCGCACGGCGATTTGTGGCGCACGGCTTCGTGGGGGATGCGCGCGCAGACGGGCTGGCGGCGCACTTGGCTGACTTAGACGCCGTGAGTGCGTTGATCGCTCAGTTGGTGGCACACCCGGAGTGGGCACAGCTCAACGCCTTGTGGGGCGGGCCAGTGGCGCTTTTTTCACCCAGCAGCTATCAGGCGGTAGCACTGGCCGACCAAGGCGTGGCGCGTGCTGCTATCGCGGCGCAGTTACGGCTGAAGCCCAGCACAGTCAACGAACACCTACTGGCCGCCACGATCATGGGGTGGCAGCCGCCCATCGCCCAATTGATCCCGGCACCGGTTCGTGCAGCCCTCGCCGGCCAATCTGATCCGCACGAACAGGACTATCAGAAGTTGCTGGCGGCGGTGCCGACCAGCGATTTCTTTGCCGTTCGGTTGTTTCAGATCTTGATGCTTCAAGGGAGGTGGCCAAATGACTGAGCTTGACGAAGCGCTGACGGCGCACTTTGGCTTCACCGCGTTTCGGCCGGGGCAGCGACCGCTGATCGCGGCGGTCATGGCGGGTCGTGATGCGTTGGGGGTGCTGCCCACGGGAAGCGGCAAAACGCTGTGTTATCAGCTGCCAGGGCGGCTACTGCCTGGCACCGTGCTGGTGGTGGAGCCCCTGCTGGCCTTGATGGAGGACCAAGTGGCGCGTTTGCAGGCGAGTGGCGAAAAACGCGTGGTCGCCTTGTCCAGTCGCCTTGACGCAGCGGATATGGCGCAGGTGCTGGCGCAGTTGGCGAGCTATCGGTTTGTGTTCGTGGCGCCGGAGACCCTGATGAAGCCAGCCGTATTGCAACGGTTGGCCCATGTGCCGCTCAGCCTGTTTGTCGTGGATGAAGCGCACTGCATTTCGCAGTGGGGCCCAGACTTTCGCCCGGCGTACCTGCAGCTCGGCGCAGCGATTCAGCAGCTCAATCCGCGCAGCGTTTTGGCACTGACCGCCACGGCCCCGGCCGCGGTGCAACGCGACATCACGCAGGGGCTTGGGTTGCGTGACCCCCTGATGCAGATCGCGTCCGTGGATCGGCCTAACGTGTTTTTAGGCGTGGAAACCGTTGGTTCAGCGCACGCCAAAGACGCCCGGCTGGACGCGCTTGTGCAGGCGGTGGCCGGGCCGGTGATCGTGTATTTTGACCGCAAGGCGACCGCCGAGGCCACGAGCGCGCGATTGCAGGCGCAGGGGGTAGCGGCGGCCTATTACCACGCGGACTTGACAGCAGCGCAGCGGGATTTGATTCAACGCCAGTTTATGGTCGCGCAACTGCGGGTCATTTGTGCGACCAGCGCTTTTGGCATGGGCATCGATAAGCCGGATGTTCGACTGGTGGTGTACACGCATGTGCCCGAGTCGCTGGAGGCGTACACGCAAGGGATCGGCCGCGCGGGGCGCGATGGTCAGTTCAGCGCGAGCCTTTTGCTGATGGGGCCGGGCGACTACCAGCGAGCTGCGCAGTTCGCCCAAGCATTGCCAGACGCGCAGCTGATTCAAACCGTCTTCAAGCATCCGGAAGCGTATGTGACCCTCGATGACCCGCAGGTGATGCTCGTTGAAGCCTACATCAAGGCAGGATTTTCGCAGGCGCAGGTCCTGACCCAACTCCGCGCCCGCCGCGGCGACAAACAGCGGGGTCTCGATGCGATGGGGACATTTTTGCAGGCGCCGACATGCCACCGGGCCGCACTGCTGGCCCATTTTGATGCGCCACCGGTGGCGCATCATGAGCGGTGCTGTGGTGCGCTGACACCGGCAGTCCTGGCCCAATTGGCCCCGGGAACGTCGCCGCAGGCCGCGGCTCCGACCACGTGGCGAGCAATTTTTCAGCGCATCTTTACAATGAATTAATAACCAGTGACATCAACTATGATACAATGAGTACAGTTGAGTAAGGAGGATCGTTATGCATAAAAATGACCAAGAGGAAACAACCTCTAACGACCCAACCAAACCGTGGGAAAAGCAGTTTGAAGATGAGCGAGACGACGACGGCAACCTGTCACGGCTCGCCACTCGGAAGAAGCACCACGGCACGACGGTGTTGACCTACGTCTTATGGACGCTGATCGCACTGTTCGTCTTGGTCCCGGTCAGCTTGTACGCGATCTCGAGCAATTCCGGCAAGTCCGGGAACGACAGCACCCACATCGCCGTTGAAAGTGAAAAATCAAGCTCGAGCAAGACCAAGCAATCCAGCTCCAAATCATCATCCAAGTCGTCTTCCAGCCAGTCAAGCGAAACCAGCTCGACCAGCGAAAGCACGGCCAGCAGCACCGAGTCGTCGGCGAGTCAGGTCAGCGAAACGAGTAGCAGCGAACCGGCGGCCACGAGCAGCTCAACCAGTAGCGCTGAGACAGGGGCTCAGTACTACACGGTCAAGGCTGGGGACAACGCTTACCGCATCGCGTTGAACAACGGCATCTCGTTGTCACAGTTCTACGCGTGGAACGGTCAGTCCCTGCATCCGGGACGAAGCGTTCGAGTGAAGTAATCATCAGTTGAGCCGCACTTGGGCTCAACTTTTTTGTGAGAAAAAAATTGCCGCAACACGGCGGCACTGAAGGAGTTAAACCATGCAGATTGCCATTGACGGCCCGGCGGGGTCCGGAAAGAGTACGATTGCCAAGTTAGTTGCCAATCGGTTGGGGTTCATTTACTGTGACACCGGGGCGATGTACCGCACGGCCACGGTGATGGCCCAGCGCCTGGGACTAGATTACGGGGATGAGGCCGCGATCATGGCCCACCTCGAACCCCTCGAAATCACGTTCAAGCCGACTGCGGACGGCCAGCTGGTGTTCATGGATGGGGTGGATGTCACTTTGGCGATTCGCGAACCGGAAGCCACTAATAACGTCAGCCAGGTGTCCGCATTGCCTGCAGTGCGCGCGAACATGGTGGCGCGCCAGCGTGAGATCGCGGCCAAACACAACATCGTGATGGACGGACGGGACATCGGCACGACCGTGTTGCCGGATGCTGACTTGAAAATTTTCATGGTGGCCAGCGTGGCGGAGCGCGCCAAGCGCCGCTACAAGGAGAATCTGGTCAAAGGGATCGACACGCCGCTCGCAGTTTTGGCGCATGAAATCGAAGAACGCGACCGCAAGGACTCCACGCGGGCCGTCAGTCCGCTACGTGAGGCGGCTGACGCGGTGCGCATTGATTCCAGTGCGATGACGATCGATGAAGAGGTCGCGGCCATTTTGAAACTCGTCCAAGAAAAACGCCAGCCACGGTGAACAAATAGTTGGTAATTTCTTGACACATTAGGTACAATAGTGTTTGTATGACAGTCGTATAGGAGGATTTTTTGGCATGAGTGAAAACAATGCAGCAAACGAGAACGCCCAAACCATGGCGGACGCTTTGAAGGAAGTCGAAACCGTTCATATTGGGGACACCGTAAAAGGTGAAGTATTAGCCGTTGAGGACAAGCAACTGATCGTTGGGATCGAAGGCACCGGTGTTGAAGGTGTCGTTCCTCTGAAAGAGTTATCAACTCAGCCAATCGATGACATTCGGTCGGTTGCTAACGTCGGCGATGAAATCGATTTGGTCGTGATCTCCACGATCGGCAAAGACAAAGAAAACGGTCAGTACTTGCTGTCCAAGAAGCGTCTTGAAGCCCAGAAGGTTTGGGTCGAAATCAAGGCCAAGGCCGATGCCGGTGAAACCATCACCGCCCCTGTGACCTCCGTGGTCAAGGGTGGCCTGGTGGTCAACGCTGGCGTGCGTGGCTTCGTGCCTGCTTCCATGGTTGCGGACCACTTCGTTGAAGACCTGTCCCAGTACAAGGGTCAGGAACTGGAATTCAAGATCGTTGAAGTTGAACCAAACGACAACCGTCTGATCCTTTCCCACCGTGCCATCGTTGAAGCCAACAAGAAGGAAGCCCGCGCTGAGATCTTTGCCAAGATCCAGCCTGGCGACGTGGTTGACGGCAAGGTTGCCCGTCTGACGAACTTCGGGGCCTTCGTTGACCTCGGCGGCGTGGATGGTCTGGTGCACGTTTCCGAGATCGCCTTTGACCACGTGGACAAGCCAAGCGACGTCCTCAAGGTTGGTCAAGACGTGAAGGTCAAAGTGCTTGCCGTTGACCCAGAACGTGACCGCATCTCCTTGTCCATCAAGGCGACCCTGCCACAGCCATGGGACAACATCGACACCGAAGCCCCAGCCGGCGCTGTGCTGACCGGGACCGTGCGTCGTCTGACCTCCTTTGGGGCCTTTGTTGAAGTGCTGCCTGGCGTTGAAGGCCTGGTTCACATTTCTCAAATCTCCCACGAACACATCGCAACACCAAACGATGTGCTGAAGGAAGGTCAATCCGTCGACGTGAAGGTGCTGTCTGTTGACCCAGACCAACACCGTCTGGCGCTGTCCATCAAGGCCCTCCAGGAACGTCCTGAAGGCGTTGAAGAAGACCGCCCAAGCCAAAACCGCAACAACAACCGCGGTGGCGACCGTCCTCGTCGCAACAACCGACGTGAAGAACACACCGCGATCCCGGCTGAATACCAGCAGGATGATTCCGGCTTCTCCATGGGCGACTTGCTCGGCGATGCGCTCAAGGGCTTTGGCACCGACGACAAAGACTAACCAACAAGCGTACGGGGAGGAGGGCGTGACATTGTCACGTCCTCCTCTTCGCTTGCCACTAAAAAAGCGCGGGGGTGCCTGCGCCATTGAGAAAGAAAGGAAGTGACGCAATGGGACTCCCAACATTAGCCATCGTGGGCCGACCGAACGTCGGCAAGTCGACCATCTTCAACCGGATCCTCGGCGAGCGCGTCTCAATCGTTGAAGATACCCCGGGGGTTACCCGGGACCGGATCTACGGGAAGGGTGAATGGCTCGGCAAGGAATTCGCCCTGATCGACACCGGTGGGATCGATATGGGGGACGAGCCGTTCCTCAGCCAGATCGCGCAGCAGGCGGAAATCGCGATCGAGGAAGCGGATGTGATCCTGTTTTTGACCAGCGTTGAGGCCGGGGTGACGGAAGCGGATGAAAAGGTTGCCCAGATCCTCTACCGCGCGGATAAGCCGGTGGTGCTGGCCGTCAACAAGGTCGATAACCCCGAGCGCCGCAACGACATCTATGACTTCTATTCCCTCGGCTTTGGTGAGCCGTTCCCGCTGTCTGGGACGCACGGCATCGGCCTGGGCGATGTGCTGGATGCCGTCTTTGCCGCATTCCCAGCCGAAGGGCAATCGGACGATGACGACAGCATCAAGTTCTCCTTCATCGGTCGGCCGAACGTCGGCAAGTCCAGCCTGGTGAACGCTATTCTCGGCGAGGAGCGGGTGATCGTCTCCGACATCGAAGGCACTACGCGCGATGCCATCGACACCAAGTTCGTGCACGATGATCAGGAGTACACGATGATCGACACAGCCGGGATCCGCAAGCGCGGGAAGGTCTACGAAAGCACCGAAAAGTACGCCGTGATGCGCGCTTTGCGGGCGATCGACCGGTCGGATGTCGTTTTGGTCGTGCTGAACGCCGAGGAAGGCATTCGCGAGCAGGACAAGAAGGTGGCTGGGTACGCGCATGAGGCCGGTCGCGGCGTCATCATCGTGGTCAACAAGTGGGATACCCTTCACGAGAAGGACAACCACACAATGAAGGAGTTCGAGCAGCATGTGCGCGACGAATTCCAGTACCTGGATTACGCCCCGATCATTTTTGTCTCGGCGAAGACCAAGCAGCGCCTGAAGAACCTGCCGGCCATGATTTCACTGGTTTCTGAAAACCAGAACCGCCGGATTCAAAGCGCGGTGCTGAACGATGTGCTGATGGACGCGCTGGCAGTGACCCCGACGCCGACCATCAACGGGAAGCGCCTGCGCATCTACTACATGACGCAGGTGGCCGTGAAACCGCCGACATTCGTGGTTTTTGTCAACGATCCGGAGCTGTTGCACTTCTCGTATGAACGTTTTCTCATCAATCAGTTGCGCGCGGCCTTTGATTTTGACGGCACACCGATCCACTTAATTGCGCGAAGTCGCAAGTAACCGGCGTTTGTGGCCCGTTCGCGGCGCACGTAATGTTTCAAAAAGATTTTTTCACACAAATGCGAAAACCCGCGGAAAAAGCGCATTAAACCTTGCCACAACGGGCTTTGTGTGATAACTTTAGGAATGAAATAGTGATACGGGTTTATCATTGTTTCCTCATTCTTGGGGAATCCCCGAATGGGTCGTACGGTGTTCGCACCGTAAATTTACGGAGGTGAAATAGATCATGGCAAACAAAGCAGAATTGATCGAAAGCGTTGCAACAACCACTGGTTTGACCAAGAAGGATGCAACCGCAGCAGTTGATGCCGTCTTCAGTTCTATCCAGGGCGTCCTGGCCAAGGGCGAAAAGGTTCAACTGATCGGCTTCGGTAACTTCGAAGTCCGCGAACGCGCAGCTCGTAAGGGCCGCAACCCACAAACCGGCGCAGAGATTGAAATCCCTGCATCGAAAGTGCCTGCGTTCAAGCCAGGTAAGGCACTCAAGGACGCTGTGAAGTAGTCTCTTGAATCACCGATCCTGGGGCAAAGAGGTCGAGCCAGCGCTCGGCCTCTTTTTTCTGACTACGACCGCACATGTTTGGGGAGGACACTATGGCAAGTTATTCTGAGCAGATGTTGGACGCGCTGGAGGCAGGGGACCTTGCCAAGAGTCGCGAGCTCTTTCAGCAGGTGCTGACGGTTGATTCGGACGAGACGAAGTACAATCTGGCGGGTGAACTGTACGCCCTGGGCTTCACTGGTCAGGCACAGCGCCTGTATCAGGAGCTGATGGGCAAATACCCGGATCAAGATGACCTGAAGACGGCTTTGGCCGACATCGCCGTGTCGAATGGTGAGCCGGATCAAGCCATCGGGTTGCTCAGTATGATCACCCCCAGCAGCGACTTTTACCCCCAGGCCCTGCTTGCGTTGGCCGATGTGTACCAGACGCAGGGACTCTATGAGGTCAGCGAGGCGAAGCTTCAGCTGGCGCTTCGCCTGGTACCGGATGAGCCCATCGTGACCTTTGCGCTCGCTGAGCTTTACTTTGACTGGGGCAAAGATGATCTGGCCAGCGTGGCGTACGCGCAGCTGATCAACAGCGGCGTCACAGTGCTTGCCAACGTGAACCTGAAGGCCCGCTATGCGGCCACGCTGGCGCACCTCGGCCAGTACGAGGACGCCGTCGCGGTGTACGAAGAGGTCGGCGTTGCGGCGCTGGATCCAACCAGCGCCTTTCAGCTAGGCTCACTTTACGCCCAGCTGGATGAGCCGGAGCGCGCGATCAAAACCCTGCAGGCAGTTATCGAAGAAGACGCAAGCTTCGCCAACGCGTACCTGCCGCTGGCTGAGGCCCAAGCCAAAACCAATGACAATGAGGCCGCACTGACGACCGTGCAGCAAGGCCTGCTGGTTGATGCGACCAACCCGGCGCTGTTCACACTGGGGGCACGGCTGGCGCTGAAACTGGCGGCCCTACCGCTCGCCGAAGAGTATTTGGCCCAGGCGCGTCAGCTGGATCCGGAGAATCAAACCGTGATGCTGGAGTGGAGCAACCTCCTGGTGGCGCAGGGCGAAGACGCGGCCAATGTGGCCTACTTGGAGGCCATCGATCAAAGCGGCGAGGTCGACCCACAGATCTACTGGAACCTTGCCAAGAGTTACGACCGCCTGGACGATCCCGTTAAGGCCCGGGAGAACTACTTGCTGGCGTTCCGCCAGTTCCAGGATTCGCCAGACTTTCTGCGCGACATCATCGACTTCTTCCAATCCACCGGGGCGCAGGCTGAGCTGCGCGCCGCCATGGTCCGCTACCTAGCCTTGGTGCCTGACGATGCGGCCATGCAGGACCGGCTGGACGAGTTGGATGACGGCCACTAAGCAAAAAACAACCGGCTCTCCGCGCACGTACAGGCGTGGGCGAGTCGGTTGTTTTTGCGCTCAGCTGAGAAACAGCCGCCGCGGCTTTTTCTTATAGGTGAAGCCTTCGCCCAGGGCCTCGTGCACGTCGAGGATCGTGACGAAGGCCTGCGGGTCGTTGGCCTCAATGATGCGCTTAACGGCCACCACCTCGGTTGGTGCGACCACGGCGTAGACGACACGCTTTTGGTCGCGCGCAAAGCCGCCTTCCGCGTGCAGGTAGGTGACGCCGCGTTCCAGCTGGGTCATAATGGTGGCGGCGATCGGCTGGGCGGCGCTACTGACGATCAGCACGCCCTTGGCTGCGTACGCACCGTCAAGGGTGAAGTCGACGATGCGGGAGAAGACGTAGCTGGCCACCAGCGTGTACATCATCAGCTCGAGGCTCAGATACGAGAGGCTGGCGGTCAGCACCAGCACATCGAAGGCCAAAAGCGACTTGCCCATCGGAATGCCGGTTTGCTTCTCGAGAATCCGGGCGATCACATCGGACCCGCCGGTGGTACCCCCGCAACGGTAGATGAGGCCGCTGCCGATACCGCCGAACAGGCCAGCCAACAGCGCCGCGATGAAGAGGTCGTGGTGGATGTTCAGGCTCACCGGCAGGCGCTGCCAGAGCCATAGCCACCCGGATAGCATCCCTGTCCCGTAAATGGTGTAGGCCAAGGCGCGCTTGCCCAGAAATTTGTACCCCACGATGATCAGGGGAATGTTAAGCACAAGCGTCGAGTAGGCCGGGTCGATGTGCCACCAGTAGCGGATCAGCAGGGTGATCCCGGTAATGCCGCCTTCCGCCAAGTGATTCTCGATGTTGACGGTGACCAGCCCGAAGGCGTAAAGCGCGCACCCCAGCGTGATGAGACATAGATCTAGGACCATGCGCCGTGTTGTTTTCGTCATTCACTCGCCCCCTTGCGCCAGTTCTGTCTTCATCATAACAGAAGCGACGCGGTCGGTGTGCTATGATAGATAAGCAATCTAGAGAAAAAGGTGAGCTCATGCAGATCGATTTATCCCATCCTGATTTTCAAGCCGCGATTCCGATCATGAAAGAAATCGAAGCCGCGGGGTTTGAGGCGTACTTTGTCGGCGGCGCCGTGCGCGACGCTATTTTGGGCCTGCCCATTCACGACGTCGACATCGCCAGTTCCGCCTACCCACAGGAGATCAAGCAGATTTTTCCCAAAACCGTGGACACCGGGATTCAGCACGGCACGGTGATGGTGCTGCGGCACGGGCAGGGGTATGAGGTGACAACTTTTCGCACGGAGTCCGGGTACCAGGACTTTCGGCGCCCCGACCACGTCACCTTTGTCCGCTCCCTTGAGGAGGACCTGAAGCGCCGCGACTTCACGGTCAATGCCTTGGCCGTGCGCCACGATGGGACGGTCATCGATTTGTTCGGCGGGTTGGCGGATCTGACCAGCCAGACGCTGCGGGCGGTGGGCGACCCCCACGCGCGCTTCCATGAAGACGCGCTGCGCATGATGCGGGCGGTGCGGTTTGAAAGCCAGCTCGGCTTTCACGTGGCGCCGGCCACCCAGGCGGCGATCCAGGCGAACGCGCCACTGCTTGCCAAAATTTCCGTTGAGCGGGTGGCGGCCGAGTTCACTCGCCTGATGCTCGGTCAGTGGCGCAATGCGGGGCTGGCCACGTTTTTGGCCACAGCGCTGAGCGCGCATGTGCCGGTGCTGGCGGCGCATCCTGCGGCGATGCAGCGGCTGGCCGCCCTGCCGGCGACCCCGATCGAGGAACCCGCGGTGGCCTGGACGCTGGTCGCGGCGCTCACGCAGGCGCCGGTGCGCCAGCTGATGACGGCCTGGAAGCAGGCCAATGCGCTGGCTGATGTGACGCAGCGGGCGACGGCGCTACTGCCGGTGCTACCGATTCCGGACCCGTGGCAGCTCTATCAGGCCGGCGAAGCGGCGGTGCGCGTTGCGGTGGCCGCGGCGCAGTACCTCACGCCCGCCGTGTCGCAGGCTGGCGTCACTGCCGCTTACGCTGCGCTGCCGATCCATACCAAGCATGAGCTGGCGATCACCGGGGCGACGCTGATGCAACATGGCTTCACCCCGGGGCCCAAGCTCGGTCAAATGCTGGGCCACTTGGAGCAGGCCGTGGTGATGGGCGACCTTCCCAACACCCCCGCTGCGCTTTTGGCCGCCGCGCAAGGCTGACCCAGACGTAAGCCGAACCACTCGCAGCACACGGTTGCGGGTGGTTTTTGTGTAGGCGCGGCCCCCCTGCTTAGGGTAAGCGGCGGCTAGTCTTGACCGGGGGAAGCGGTGCGCCGGGTTCCATGGTATGATGGTGACAGACCATCAAAGTGGGGACAAACATGCAAACATTGACCGCAACGGCCGTAAGTAAGGCTTACGGCGATAAACAGCTTTTCACGCAACTCGATTTTTTGATCAACGAAGGCGATCACATCGGCCTGATCGGGGTCAACGGCACCGGTAAGACGACGCTTCTGAACGGCCTGGCCCAGACGGAGCCGTTTGATGCCGGGACGGTGGAGACCCCCCGCAACTACCGCATCAGCTACCTGGCGCAGGTGCCAGCGCTGGATCCGCATAAGCGCATCATGGACGCGGTTTACGGCGGGGACTCGCCGGTGTTTGCCGCGATCCGCCAGTACGAGCAGGCCCTGGCCGCGTACACGGCCACGCCGCTGGATGCCGCGGCGCAGGCGGCATACACCAAAGCGGACGCGCAGATGACCAGCCTGGACGCTTGGCGGGTGGACACCGACATCAAGACCATTTTGACCCAGCTGCACATCACGGATCTGACCCAGCAGATCGGCCAGTTGTCCGGCGGCCAGCAAAAGCGCGTGGGCCTGGCCCAGGTGCTGATCGAATCACCGGACTTGCTGATCCTCGATGAGCCGACCAACCACCTGGATTTTGACTCCATCGACTGGCTGGAGGCCTACCTGAGCAAGTACAAGGGCGCGCTGCTGTGCGTGACCCATGACCGCTACTTTCTGGACCGGGTGGCGAACACGATCTGGGAATTGGACCATGGCCAGCTCAGCAAGTATACTGGCAACTACGAGGCGTATGTGGGCCAAAAGGCGGAGCAGGTGGCGCGAGACGCGGCGGCCGGCCACAAGCAACAGCAACTCTACCAACAGGAGCTGGCGTGGATGCGCGCCGGCGCGCAGGCCCGCTCGACCAAGCAGCAGGCGCGGATCAATCGCTTCAACGACCTGAAGCAGACGCTGGCGGACCGCCCGAGTGCCACCGGCACGGTGGCGATGAAGGTCGCCAGCGCCCGACTGGGCAAAAAGGTGATCGAACTGCACGATGCCAGCCTGTACCTGGGCGACCACCAGATCCTTGATCACTTCGACTGGCTGGTGCAGCCCGGCCAGCGTATCGGCATCACCGGCACGAATGGTGCGGGCAAGTCCAGCCTGCTGAACGTGATCGCCGGCAAGCTGCCGCTGGATGATGGGGTGGTTGAGCTTGGCGAAACCGTGCGCCTGGGCTATTACACGCAGCTGAGCCAGACCCTAGACGGCACTAAGCGCGTCATCAGTTACCTGCAGGAGGCCGGCGAGGAGCTGGTCACCAACGCCGGTGAGCGCATCTCCGTCACCCAGCTCCTGGAGCAGTTCCTGTTTTCGCGTAGCATGCACGGCAACCTGATCGGCCGCCTGTCAGGCGGGGAAAAGCGCCGGCTCTACCTGTTGCGCATCCTCATGAGCCAACCCAACGTGCTCCTGCTCGATGAGCCGACCAACGACTTGGATGTGGCCACGCTGACCGTGTTGGAGGATTACCTGGACCGCTTCCCGGGCACCGTCATCACCGTGTCGCATGACCGCTATTTTCTGGACAAAGTGGCCACGCAGCTGCTGGTCTTTGAAGGCAACGGCGTGATCGACCGCCATACCGGGTTGTTCACTGACTACCTGCGGGCTCAGCAGGCGGCGGCCAAGCAACCGGCCAAAGTGATCAAGCCGACTCCAGTGGCGGCGCCCAGCGCCCCGAAGGTCAAGACCAAGCTGACCTACGCCGAGCAACTGGAGCACGATCAGCTTCAGGGTCAGATGGACGCCTTGGATGATCAGATCAGCGCACTTAAGGCCGAAATGGCGCAGGTCAGCGGGGCCGATTATGTGCGGCTCGGTGACCTCCAGCAACAGATCGACCAACTCAACACCCAGCTTGACACCATGTTTGACCGCTTTGCCGAACTCGATGACTACGTGGAGGATTGAGACCATGCTTGAACAACCCTACTTGGATTTGCTGGAACGCGTCCTGACCACCGGACACTTCAAGGAAGACCGCACCGGCACCGGCACTTACAGTTTGTTTGGCGCACAGTTGCGCTTTGACCTTAGCCAGGGCTTCCCACTTTTGACCACCAAAAAGGTCCCGCTGGGGCTGATCAAAAGCGAGTTGCTGTGGTTCTTGCACGGGGACACCAACATTCAGTATCTGCTGCAGCACAACAACCACATCTGGGATGAGTGGGCGTTTGCCCGCTACGTCCAAGACCCGGCCTACCAAGGCCCGGACATGACCGACTTCGGCCGCCGCCGGTTGGAAGATCCGGCTTTTGCGGCGACTTACGAGGCGACGCTTGCGGCTTTTGACGCGCAAATCGTGGCGGATGACGCGTTTGCGGCGCGCTATGGCGACCTCGGCAACGTGTACGGCAGCCAGTGGCGGGCCTGGCGCACCAGTCAGGGCGACACCATCGATCAGCTGCAACAAGTGATCGACATGATCCAAACGACGCCGAATTCGCGCCGCCTGATCGTCAGCGCGTGGAACCCCGAAGACGTTCCGACCATGGCGCTGCCCCCGTGTCACACGCTGTTTCAGTTTTACGTCAACGATGGGCGCCTGTCGCTCCAGCTGTACCAGCGCTCGGCGGACATGTTCTTGGGCGTGCCGTTCAATATCGCGAGCTATTCGCTGCTACTGGCGCTGGTGGCCCGCGAAACCGGGCTGGCGGTGGGCGAGTTCGTCCATACGTTCGGGGATGCGCATATCTATGCCAACCACCTGACTCAGGTGCAAGAACAGCTCAGCCGCACACCAACGGCGGCCCCGAAGCTCTGGCTGAACCCGGCAAAGCGCCACATTGCCGAGTTTGACATGGCGGATATCAAGGTCACCGACTACCATCCGCAACCGGCCATCAAAGCGCCGGTGGCGGTTTAAGGAGGGTTCGCATGATTGCATATGTTTGGGCGCAAGCCAGCAACGGCACGATCGGCCGCGACGGGACGCTGCCGTGGCACCTGCCGGATGATCTGCAGTTTTTCAAACAAAAGACGCTGGGCCAGCTGACGCTGATGGGCCGCACGACCTATGACGGCCTGCGCAAGCGGCCGCTGCCCAACCGCACCAACGTGGTCCTGACGCGCCGGTTGGATTACACGGCGCCAGGGGCCGTGGTCGTGCACAGCAAAGCCGAGGCGCTGGCGCTGGCCGCCGCGCACCCCGAACAGGATCTGATGATCGTCGGCGGGGCGCAGGTCTTCACGCTGTTTGCCGATGTTGTGGACACCCTGTACGTGACGCGCCTGGCCGGTGAGGTGAGCGGCGACGTGGTGATGCCCCCGCTGGACTGGGACGCCTTTGAGCGGGTCAGTGCCCGCTTGGTGCCCAATGATGACCCGGCCTTGGCCCACACGTTTGAGACCTGGCAGCGCCGCAACTAAAAAAATCGCTTCCTTCGCGGGAAGCGATTTTTTAGTGCCGGTTTTGGCGGCGCCGGTAGCCGAAGCCAAACGGCACCATGTTTTCCGTGCCGGCCTTGATGCGCTTAATGTTGTCCTTGTGGCGGACGAGGAAGAGCACCCAGATGCCCAGCGCGACCAGTGTCAGCAGCCAGTCGTGCAAAAACAGCGACGCGACGGTGACAATGCCCATTCCCACGGTGGAGGCCACCGACACCATGCTGGTCAGGTAAACCAGGCTGATGAACACCGCACAACAGAACAGGAAAAACGGCGGGTTGTAGGCGAGGCAGATGCCGGCGCTGGTGGCGACGGCCTTGCCCCCTTTGAAGCCGATGAAAATCGAGCAGGTGTGGCCCAGCACGGCGGCAAGCCCCACGATGAGCACCAGCCAGTGTTGCGGCAAACCGAACAGGATCGGTAGGCTGGCCCCGAGTGTCCCCTTGAGGATGTCCATCGCGAGCACCAGCGTTCCGCCGACCGGACCGAGGACGCGGTAGGCGTTCGTGGTGCCGATGTTGTGGGAGCCGGCGGTGCGAATGTCTTTGTGGAACAAGCCTTGGCCGACCCAGACGCCGCTGGGGATCGAGCCGATGAGGTAGGCGAGGATGAAGCAGAGTGCAATCGTCATAGTGAGATCCTTTCGTCGTATCGAAGCCTATTCAGGCCCATTCGGTGTGTCACTTGCCTATCGATTCTACCATTTTTTGACGGCCACGCAAAGAACCGCTAAACTGGCAAAAGCGAACATACATTCGATACGCGGAAATTTGCGTACAAATTCTGCGGCGTCTGGTGTATGGTTAAACATAGCAATTTATCCAAAGGAGCGTTATATGGCTAAAGCAAGTGAGACATACACCGATTCTTCGATCCAGGTCCTCCACGGTCTGGAAGCCGTGCGCAAGCGGCCGGGGATGTACATCGGGTCAACCGATGGCCGGGGGTTACACCACCTGGTGTACGAAATCGTGGACAATGCGGTCGATGAGGCGCTGGCCGGTTACGGAGACGTGATCGCCGTGACCATCCACGCGGACAATTCGATCACCGTGGTCGACCACGGGCGGGGGATGCCAACGGGGATGCACCCGTCTGGCAAACCCACCATCGAGGTTATTTTAACCGTGCTGCACGCCGGCGGGAAGTTCGACCAGAACTCCTATAAGACGTCTGGGGGCCTGCACGGGGTCGGCTCAAGCGTCGTCAATGCGCTGTCGGAATCGCTGACGGTGCGCGTTGTGCGCGACAAGCAGGCGTTTGAGGAGCACTTCATCAATGGGGGGCACCCGGATGGCGGGCTGCAGAAGCTCGGCAAGGTCAACGAACCCAACGGCACAACGCTGACCTTCAAGCCGGACCCAACGATTTTCACCACCACGACCTACTCCTTTGACACGCTGGCCGAGCGGCTGCGCGAGTCCGCCTTTTTGCTCAAAAATATTGCGATCACCCTGACGGATGAGCGCACCGGGCGGGCGGAAAGCTACCACTACCCAGATGGGCTGGTCAGCTTCGTCAAGTACCTGAACGAGGACCGGGACACGGTCAGCCCCGTATTCAACTTCGAAGGCGAGCGCGATGGCGTGGTCGTCGATTTTGCGGGTCAGTACAACGACGGTTACTCCGAAAACACGATCAGCTTCGTCAACAATGTGCGCACCGGCGACGGCGGCACGCACGAGGTGGGGATGCGCTCGGCGTTGACCAAGGCGTTCAACGATTTTGCGCGCAAGGTCAACCTGCTCAAGGAGAAGGACAAGAACATTGAAGGCTCAGACGTCCGCGAAGGGTTGGCGGCGGTGTTATCCGTACGCATCCCTGAGGAGATCTTGCAATTTGAAGGCCAAACCAAAGGCAAACTGGGCACCCCGCAGGCCCGCACCGTGGTCGATAACGTCATCTACGAGAAGATGAGCTTTTGGCTGATGGAAGGCGGCGAGGCGGCCCAAGAGCTCGTGCGCAAGGCCATCAAGGCCCGGGAGGCGCGCGAAGCGGCCCGCAAGGCGCGCGACGACTCGCGCACCGGCAAGCGCAAGAAGAAGGACCAGGGGCTGTTGTCCGGCAAGCTGACGCCGGCGCAAAGCAAGAACGCCAAGAAAAACGAGCTGTACCTGGTCGAAGGGGACTCCGCCGGCGGCTCCGCCAAGCAGGGCCGTGACCGCAAGTTTCAGGCGATCTTGCCGCTGCGAGGCAAGGTGCTGAACACACAAAAGGCCAAGCTGCAGGACATCGTGAAAAACGAGGAGATCAACACGATGATCTACACGATCGGTGCTGGCGTTGGGGCCGAGTTCGACCTGGCCGCGGCCAATTATGACAAAGTGATCATTATGACCGATGCGGATACCGATGGGGCCCACATTCAAATCCTGCTGCTGACCTTCTTTTACCGCTACATGCGCCCTTTGATGGACGCCGGGCGCGTGTACATCGCCCTGCCGCCGCTTTACCGCCTGCAAAAGGGCAAGGGCGGCAACGTCAAGATCGCCTACGCTTGGACGGATGCGGAGCTGGAGAAGGAAAACCAGAAGATGGGCAAGGGTTACACGCTGACGCGCTTTAAGGGGCTGGGGGAAATGAACGCCGACCAACTGTGGGAGACGACCATGAACCCCGAGACCCGCACGTTGATTCGAGTGCACGTGGAAGACGGCGCCTTGGCTGAGCGCCGCGTGACCACCCTGATGGGCGATCGCGTGGAGCCGCGGCGGGAGTGGATCGAACAAAACGTCGACTTTGACATGGACGACGACGGCTCGATCATGGAGACGCAAACCAACGACCACTCCGAGATGCAGTTTGGCGTCAACCAGATCAAGAAGCAACTGAAGAAAGGAAAGTGACCGCGTTGGCAAACCAGATCCAAGAAATGACGCTTGAAGACGTCATGGGCGAGCGTTTCGGCCGCTACTCGAAATACATTATCCAAGAACGCGCGTTGCCAGACGTACGTGACGGGCTCAAACCGGTGCAGCGGCGCATCCTGTACGCGATGAATCAGGACGGCAACACCTACGACAAGGGCTTTCGCAAGTCGGCCAAGTCGGTCGGGAATGTCATGGGGAATTTTCACCCCCACGGCGACTCCTCGATTTACGAGGCGATGGTGCGCTTATCGCAGAACTGGAAGTTGCGCGAACCGTTGATCGAGATGCACGGGAACAACGGTTCCATGGACGGCGACCCGCCGGCCGCGATGCGGTACACCGAGGCGCGGTTGGCCAAGATCGCCGGCGAGCTGCTGAAAGACATTGATAAGGATACCGTGGACATGGTGCTGAACTTCGATGACACGACCGAAGAGCCCACCGTTTTGCCCGCGGCATTCCCGAACCTGTTGGTGAACGGGGCCACCGGGATCTCCTCCGGTTACGCGACGGAGATCCCGCCGCACAATCTGCGCGAGGTGATCAATGCGCTGTTGTACCTGATGAAGCACCCACAGGCGACCTTGCGCGACCTGATGGCCTTCGTTCAGGGCCCAGACTTCCCAACCGGCGGCATCATTCAGGGCGCCGCTGGCATTCGCCAGGCGTACGAAACCGGCCGCGGTAAGATCGTCGTGCGTGCGCGCACCCACATGGCCGAGCTACGCGGGGGGAAGCAGCAGATCGTGGTGACCGAGCTGCCTTACGAGGTCAACAAGGCCCAACTGGTCAAGAAGATCGACGAGTTGCGCCTGGCCAAAAAGGTGGACGGGATCGCGGAGGTGCGGGATGAAAGCGACCGCTTCGGCCTGTCTGTGGTCATTGAGCTGAAGAAAGAAGCCAACGCGGACGGGATCTTGACCTACCTGTTCAAGAACACCGACCTGCAGATCAACTACTCCTTCAACATGGTGGTGATCGCCGACATGAAGCCGCGCCAACTCGGGCTGGCCCCGATGCTAGAAGCCTACCTGAAGCACCGGCGGCAGGTGATCACTCGGCGCACAGCCTATGACCTGGCCAAGGCGCAGGCGCGCCAGCACATCGTTGAAGGTCTGATCAAGATGATCTCGATCCTCGATCAGGTGATCAAAACCATCCGCGCCAGTGCGGACAAGGGGGATGCCAAGCAGAACCTGGTGAAGGCGTACGGCTTTTCGGTCGCGCAAGCGGAAGCCATCGTGTCCCTGCAGCTGTACCGGTTGACCAACACGGACATCACCGCGCTTGAGGCCGAAGCGGCCGCCTTGGCAACGGCCATTGCCGGTTACCAGGACATTCTGGCTAACCCAACCGCCCGCGATGCCGTCATCGAACGCGAACTCAGTGCCCTTGCGAAAACCTATGGCAACGACCGGCTGTCGAGTATCGAATCCGAGATCGAGCAGCTGGAGGTCGATACCACGGTCACCGTGGCGGACGAGCGCGTCATGGTGCTGGTTTCGCGTGATGGCTACCTGAAGCGCAGTTCATTGCGCAGCTACCAGGCGGTTGACGCGGCGGACAACGGGCTCAAGGCCAATGACTTTGCGCTGTTTGCCCGCGAAATGGGCACACTGGAGCATCTGTACATCTTCACCAGCGCCGGCAACGTCGTGTACCGGCCGGTGCATGAGATCGCCGATCAGCGCTGGAAGGATGCCGGCGAGCATCTGAGCCAAACCGTGGGCATTGGCACCACCGAACACGTGGTCGCGGCCTTTGGACTCAGCGATCTGACGCAGCCGCTGAACTTTGTGCTCGGCTCAAGCGATGGGTACATCAAGCAAACCGCCTTGGCTGACTTGCAGCCGCAGCGTAACTACAAGAGCCGACCGATGGTGGGGATGAAGCTCAAAGCCAAGGACGCTATTGTGACCAATGTGTACACCGCCAGCCCGACCAGCACGCAGACGGTTTTTGCCGTCACCGAGCGCGCGTATGGGCAGCAGTTCCCCCTGGCTGAGGTCTCGGTCATCGGCGCGCGGTCCACGGGGGTCAAGAGCCTGGACCTCAAGGACGGTGACACCGTGGTCAACTTTATCCTGGCCGACGATCCGCTCCAAACCGAGGTGGGCATCCTGACGCAACGTGGGGCGTTCAAGAAGATGAAGCTCAAGGAAATGGGCGTGGGCGCGCGCGCCCGCCGGGGGCTGATGGTCCTGCGTGAGCTCAAGCGCGACCCACACCGCATCGTGGCGATGACGCAGGTGACGGCGAATACCGCCTTACAGATTCTGACCAGCACCGATGAAATCGTGGCGCTGGCGCCGAGCCGGTTCCCAGATGGTGACCGGTACTCGAACGGTTCGTTTGTGCTCGACACCGACACGCAGGGTGTGCCACAGTACGTCTTTGTAGACACTGTTCTGGCGCTTCCGGACGCTGAGTAACCACCTCTCCGCCCCTCAGTCAAGCCACTGGGGGACGGAGTTTTTTTGCCCTAAAGTTTGTGAATGAATGAGCCTGTTATAAGTCAGTTTTTGATAAACTGTACCATTATCGCTTGGTACAATAAACGCTTACATTTTTAGCGGTGGCCGTCGATTTTTTTGCATCAAGTTTTGGCGAGCGGCGGTAAAACGCGCGGAAATCCTCGATAAATCAGGGGATTTAACGGTCGACGGGCCAAAAAGAAAGTGCTTGCAAGGATCGGCCGATGTGTTATACTGAGAATGTAAAATCTGTGATATGAAATCAACATTAGGAGGCTATCCAGATGAAGCAGTTAGACAAAGAAGACATCAAGACCTACTGGGAAGGTTTTACCGGTGGGGATTGGCAAGATGAAATCAACGTCCGCGATTTCATTCAGCACAACCTGACACAGTACGATGGCGACGAAAGTTTTCTCGCTGGCCCAACCGAAGCGACCACGGTCTTGAACAACCAGGTGCTGAACCTGAAGAAGCAAGAGCGTGAAGCCGGCGGTGTCCTTGACGCCGACAACAAGGTTGTGGCAACGGTAACCAGCCACGCGGCCGGCTACCTGAACAAAGACCTCGAAACCATCGTTGGTCTGCAGACTGACAAGCCACTTAAGCGTGCGTTCATGCCTTTCGGTGGGATCCGGATGGCCGAAGATGCGCTTGAAGCGTATGGCTACAAGGCAGATCCTGAGATGCACAAGATCTTCACGGCCTACCACAAGACGCATAACCAGGGTGTGTTCGATGTGTACACCCCGGATATGCGTAAGGCGCGTCACTACAAGATCGTGACCGGTTTGCCAGATGCCTACGCCCGTGGCCGGATCGTTGCTGATTTCCCACGGATCGCCATCTACGGGATCGACAAGCTGATGGCTGAAAAGGCAAAGGACTTCGCCAACATCGGCGATGGCGAGATGACGGATGACATCATCAAGCTGCGCGAGCAGGTGTCTGACCAATACCGGGCCCTGAATGACATGAAGAAGATGGCGGCTAGCTACGGCTTCGACATCTCCAAGCCTGCAACGAACGCGCAGGAAGCTATCCAGTGGATCTACTTCGGCTACCTGGCCGCCATCAAGACCCAAAACGGCGCTGCGATGTCCGTTGGCCGGATCGACACCACCATCGATGCCTTCATCGAACGCGACATCAAGCGCGGGTTGCTGACCGAAGAAAAGGCGCAGGAATTCATCGATCATTTGGTCATGAAGCTGCGCATGGTGCGCTTCATCCGGACCGAAGATTACAACTCCCTGTTCTCCGGCGACCCGATCTGGGCAACGCTGTCTCTGGGTGGGATGGGGCTTGACGGCCGTCACCACATCACCAAGACTGCGTTCCGCTTCCTGAAGACGCTGGAAAACATGGGCGCTGCACCAGAACCAAACATCACCTTGCTGTGGTCCGAACGCCTGCCAGAAGGCTTCAAGCGCTACGCCACGGAAGTGTCCATTTCCAGCTCCACCATCCAGTACGAAAACGATGATCTGATGCGCACCGAATGGGGCACGGACTACTACGGCATTGCCTGCTGTGTGTCCGCACAACCGATCAAGGACGGCGTGCAGTTCTTCGGCGCTCGGGCAAACTTGGCCAAGGCCATCTTGTACGCGATCAACGGTGGGATGGACGAAATCGGTGAAACCCAAGTTGGGCCAGAAACCGAGCCAATCGATTCCGATGTGATCGACTACAACGAGTTCATGAAGAAGTTTGATGTTCAGGCCGGCTGGCTGGCGGATGTTTACGTCAATGCGCTGAACGCCATTCACTACATGCACGACAAGTACTACTACGAAGCAGCGCAGCTCGCACTGAAGGACACACATCTGGATTACACCTTTGCCACCGGGATCTCCGGGTTCTCCCACGCGGTTGACTCCATTTCCGCGATCAAGTACGGCAAGGTGCACCCGATCCGTGACGAAAAGGGCGTTGCCATCGACTTTGAAGTTGAAAATGACGACTACCCCCGCTACGGGAACAACGATGACCGTGCGGACGACATTGCCAAGTGGTTGATCAAGTACTTCTACAACAAGATGAACACACACCACCTGTACCATGGCGCTAAGTTGTCCACCTCTGTTTTGACCATCACCTCCAACGTGGTTTATGGGAAGAACACCGGGACCACACCTAACGGCCGCCAAAAGGGCGAACCATTCTCCCCAGGTGCTAACCCAGCTTACGGGGCTGAAAAGAACGGGGCTTTGGCATCCCTGATGTCCACTGCGAAGATCCCTTACCACTACGCAACGGACGGGATTTCCAACACGTTCGGCGTGACCCCGAACACCCTGGGCCACGACGATGAAACCCGCAAGGACACGCTGGTCAACATGATCGACGGGTACATGACCAACAACGGGATGCACTTGAACATCAACGTCTTCAACAAGGAGACCCTGATTGATGCCCAAAAGCACCCAGAAGAATACCCAACCCTGACCGTTCGGGTGTCCGGCTACTGCGTCTACTTCGCAGACCTGACCAAGGAACAACAGGACGATGTCATTTCCCGGACTTTCTTCGAAGAAATGTAATCGGCTCACAACAGTCATGCATTACCAAAACGGGAGCCCATGGCTCCCGTTTTGGCCAGAGGCGGCAAACCATTTTTGCCGCTTGTGGTCAAAACCGATTCGGCCTATCCTTGAGATAGGTCCACCATTGGAGGTCGGAAGCGATGAAAATTATCGATAACAGTAACAGCCCACTCAACATTCTCGATCAGGTCGGATTGGAACCGGAGGGCCCGGTAAAGGGCTACGTGCACTCCGTTGAAAGTTTTGGGTCGGTCGATGGCCCGGGCATTCGGTTCGTGGTCTTCCTGCAAGGATGTCGTATGCGTTGCCAGTACTGCCACAACCCCGATACCTGGAACATTGGGGTCGGCGATGAAATGACCGCAGATGAGCTTTTGGATGATTGCGAACGCTACCGCGCGTTTTGGGGCAAGACCGGTGGTTTGACGTGTTCCGGTGGGGAATCACTGGTGCAGATCGACTTTCTGCTGGATCTGTTCACGAAGGCCAAGGCCCGTGGCATCAGCACCTGCTTGGACACATCGGGCAACCCGTTCACACGCAGCGAGCCTTGGTTCTCGAAGTTTAAGCAGCTGATGGCCGTGACGGATATCTCACTGGTCGACATCAAACACATCAACTCTGCGGAGCACAAGAAGTTGACGGGGTTTGGTAACGAGAACATCCTCGATATGGTGCAGTGGATGTCTGACAACCACTGTGACATGTGGATTCGCCACGTGCTGGTGCCTGAGCGCACTGACTACGATAACTACCTGAGCGAGCTGGGGACTTACATTCAGACGCTGCACAACGTTCAAAAGGTTGAGGTGTTGCCTTACCATACGCTTGGCGTGAAGAAGTACCATGAACTGGGTATCACGTATCCGCTGGAGGGCATTGAGCCCCCAACGGCGGCGCGGGTCAAGAACGCCGAGCAGTTACTTCACACTGCCGACTACACCGGCTGGCAGTCTTGGACGCCGGACCGCTAAAACACGAATATTCTTTTAGAAATCATAAGAAGAAGCATGCATTTTTGTTGCTTCTTTTTTTGTTTTAACTTATTATTGGGTCAGTAAGTTTGTTCGCGAAACTGCATTCAAAAGGGGTTCATGATGAAGACAAAACAAGAGAGTATTTTTTCGTCCAAGACACTGTCATACTTCCTTCAGCTGGCCGAGACGATGAATTACACGCAAGCCGCGCAGCTGCTCGGCATCACGCAACCGGCCCTGACGCAACAAATCAAAAAGTTGGAGCGCACGGTTGGGGCACCACTGTTTTACTCCGTCGGCAAGAAGCTTCACCTGAGTGATGCCGGGCGCACGATGCTGAGCGCCACGCATGACATCTACGAGGTGCTGAACCAGGCGACCGATGAGATTCAACAGGCGTCTAACGCCAACACCGGGATCATCAATATCGGGCTGCTGGCATCGGTCGAAGACGCCGCCTTTACCGGGTTTATCTCCGAGTATTACCTTCAGAATCCGGACGTGCAGGTGCAGTTTTTGAACATGACGCGCCATGAGATCTGGGAGCATCTGGAGAACAACCAGATCGACCTGGCCATCATGTACCTGCCAGATGACACGATCAAGAACTGGAAGCCCTACGAGTCTCGCAAGATCGTGGATGAGCAGCTCCTGTTTTTGCATCACAGCGAGAAGCTGGCGAAGCGCAAGCGGGTGCACTTCAAAGACACCTTAGAGAACCCATGGGTCACTTACCCGGAGAGCCACTTCCTGAGTCACTTGTTGCGTGAGGCATACAAGAACCAGCTGGTCGACAACCCGCAGTGCGTGGCGCAGTTCACGACCCCGTACCAGATTATGCAGTTCCTGAACCGGACCGGCGTCAACACGGCATTGCCGAACTCCTTTTACCAGGCGCACCAGGAACAGATCCATGCGTATGCCGTGGCTTTTGACCCGGCCGTCAACTTTGAGCTGGCGTTTGTCTTCCGCAAGGGCAAGGATAAGATCCCGCGCGTGGCCCAGTTGCTGGCTGCCTTTGACGCGTACCTCGAGGAGGAAGATTACCTGTCGCGGGTCGCTGAGAACCGTGTTACACTAAATGAGTAGTTTTAGACCATAAAAAGGGAGATCCAAACATGACGACATTGATTTTTGGCCACCAAAACCCGGACACCGACGCGCTGACTAGCGCGATGAGCTGGGCCGAGTACCAGCGTCAGCTGGGCAACACGGACGTTGAGGCGGTGGCTTTGGGCGAACCAAACGACGAAACCAAGTTTGCGCTGGACTACTTCAAGGCCACCGCGCCGCGCGTGATCCAAACCGCGGCGAACGAAACCGACACCGTGATGCTGGTGGACCACAACGAGTTCCAGCAGAGCGTGGCGGACATTGCGGCCGTAACCGTGGCGAGCGTCGTGGATCACCACCGGATCGCGAACTTCCAGACGGCGGCACCGCTGTTCTACCGGGCCGAACCGGTGGGCAGCACCAACTCGATCATCTACGAAATGTTCCAGGAACAGGGCTTCACGATTTCGGCGCAGCTGGCAGGCTTGATGGCCAGTGGGATCATCTCCGACACCTTGCTGCTGAAGAGCCCAACCACTACGGATCTGGAACGCCAGGTGTTGCCTGAACTGGCGAAGTTGGCGGGCCTTGACCTTGAGGCATACGGCCTGGCAATGCTCAAGGCGGGCACCAACCTGGCGGCCAAGTCGGATCTGGACATCGTCGAAGGGGACGCCAAGAGCTTTGATATGGGCGGCAAAACCGTTCGCATCGGGCAGGTCAACGTCGTGGATCTTACCGAAATCGAAGCGCGCCAAGCGGCGATCGAGGCAACGATGAAGGCGGAGGCGGACCAGAATGGTTACGCCACCTTCGTGCTGATCGCCACCGACATCCTCAACTCTAATTCCATTGGGCTGGCTTACGGGGCGGATCAGGATAAGCTTGAAGCGGCCTTTGGGGTGACCTTTGATGCGGCGCACCGCTTGGCCCTGCCAGGCGTGGTCTCCCGCAAGAAGCAGGTCGTGCCACCGTTGCAGGCGGCTTACGAAGCGTAATCAACTACTGGGTCGAGCCGATGCGCTCGACCTTTTTTAGGAGGATGCAGTCATGAATGAAGCACAACAAGTGGAACTGGTCAAAACTTTTTCGAATGCCTTTGGCCCGTCCGGTTTTGAGCAGCCGGTCGTGCGCGCCTATCGGGACGCGGTGGCCGACTTTGGCACCACTACGATCGACGGGATGTTCAATGCCCTCACGGTGCTGAACGGTAATACCGGCAAGCGGCCGGTCGTCCAGTTGGATGCCCACGCCGATGAAGTCGGCCTGCTGGTGCAGGCCGTGCGCCCAAGCGGCCTGATCAAGTTTGTCACGCTGGGTGGCTGGGTGCCAACCAACGTGCCTGCGATGGCCGTGACGATTCGCAACAAACGCGGTGAGTACATCCCTGGGGTCGTGGCGACCAAGCCACCGCACTTCATGACGGCCGCGGAACGTAACGCCGTGCCACAGATCGCCGAGATGTCCATTGATGTGGGCAGTAGCAGCCGTGAGGAAACCATCAACGATTTTGGCATCGACACCGGCTGTCCGATCGTGCCGACCGTTGATTGCCAGTTTGACGCGAAACATGGCATGTTTTTCGGCAAGGCCTTCGATGATCGCATTGGGGCCGCTGCGATGGTCAACACACTGGCCAATGTGGCTGAGGCGGCGCTGAGCGTGGACGTGGTGGCCGGTCTGTCGACACAGGAGGAAGTTGGCCTACGCGGCGCTTACGTGACCGCCCGGAAAGTCGAGCCAGACCTCGCCATTGTCCTTGAAGGCTGTCCGGCCGACGATACCTTTGAACCCGATTGGCTCAGCCAGACTCGGATGAAGGGCGGGCCAATGCTGCGCGACATGGACACGACGTTCATCGTTAACCCGCAGTTTCAGCAGTTTGCCGCTGATCTCGCCGATGAGTTGCACCTGCCCTACACCCGGGCTGTCCGCACCGGTGGGGGACAGAATGGGGCAGCCATCGGGTACTGGAAAGGCGTGCCGACCATTGTCGTTGGGATTCCGGTGCGTTATGAGCACTCGGCCTTCAACTACACGGCGCTGAGCGATTTCCAGACGTCTGTTAGCCTGGTGTCGGCTCTGCTCAAGCGCTTGGATGCGGCCACCATCGCCAGCTTCAGTAGCGTGGATTAGGCAAAGTATCCGCACGAGTCAAAGGCTGATTCGAGACCGTGTGACACGTCTCACGGATGAAATTACGCCCCGCATGACATCTCGGTTGAGGTGTTGTGCGGGGCGTTTTTGGTTGGTGCCATGGTTGGTCGGTCTGGTGCAAACGAAGCAGATTGCGGCCGTGTGACGATCACTTGAGTTGACTCGTGGGCGCGACGTACGGCTTGATGTGAGTCAGTCGAACAATCAGATGTGCTGGTGTACTGGCGGAGGCGCGTTAATGCAAGTCGGCGGAGTTCGCGGAGGCTGCTGCGGAGGCTATGGAGACTTTGCGATGGTTGAAGCTGGTTTTTGGCTTCAATTAATTCCGATTACGTTTATTCGTATAATATATATTATGTTAACTAGAAAATATAAGACGGATGTCAAGATAAAATGCAACAACTTAACAAAATATTAAACACTCCCCTGCGATATTTATACAATTTCGGCTTTTTGGATTTCATTGTTGAAAATCTCCTCACACGTCTTCCAATCGTGCATCTTTCGAGGCCGAGTATTTAACTCTTTGGTGATATTAATCATGTCAGATTGAGTCTTGCCCTCAAAGGTTTGTTTTTTGGGCAAGAACGCACGAATTAGACCGTTGCTGTTCTCATTAGTACCGTTAGTACCGCGTTCTTCAGGCGCATAAGAATGCGCAAAATACAGCTTTTTGTGGTATGTGTCTTCAATTCTGCCGATCAGTGTTGTATTAGCGAACTCTGCTCCATGATCGCACGTCAACGACAACACGTGATTGCCATACAACGACATGAACGTATCAATTACAGGGACTAACGCCTTACCTGTCTGAGCTTTTGCAAACGCCGCAAATGTTAGTCGTGTGAGCCGTTCATTGAACGTGACAATCACTTTTTTGCCATCACGTGACGGTAGAACGCAATCAAGTTCCCAATCACCAAAACGTTCGCGATTGTTGATGACCTCGGAACGATTATCAATCGAGCGGTCTTTGATCATTTTACGTTTTGCTTCCGTAAGGGCCTCTTTGCGACGCTTAGGACGCCTGTGATACCGTTTAATCTGGTCGTGACCGACCTTTGGAACCCAGCCACGAAATATCCAGTTGTAGACGGTATTGCGGCATACAGTGATTTCTACGTTCCCATGTACGATTTGGTCGGGCGACCAGTGGTGTGAGTAACCTTCTGCGATAATTTCGACCATTTTAGTCGTCACAAAGCATTTACGGCCAATCTTAGTACTCCGTGAGCGGGCATTAGTCTCGGCAATCATGGCATTATAGCGAAGGATACGTTGACGCTGCCTTGGCCTAAGCATCTTGTAATCCTGGAACTCTTGGCTGCGTAGGATTTCGCGTGAGATTGTGCTACGGTTTCGATGTAGTATACGCGCGATGTCTGCTTGAGTCTTACCATCGTTCCATAAAAGTTCAATTTTACCGCGTTCGGCCTCACTTAGATGCTTGAATGTCATGTTGCTACCACCCTCTCCGTGATTGAATTTTAGCTGAAAACTGCGTTCATTCTGCTGTACCCACCTTGAAACACAAAGAGCCGTAGACGATGTCTGCGACTCTTTGTGTTTGTTTATAAAGACCAGGAAGAAAATTCGACCAAGCCGCCATCGTGCATAGTGACGCGTGTGATGTCTCCGAAGTGCATCTGTCCCCAGAAAGCATACCCCGATCCCGGAATGCCCGCTTCGATGATACTGCTCATTGCCGTGCCATGTGCGCCAACCGCAACCCAAGCATCTTCAGGTAGGCTGCGCATGAAGTCTAAATATCGGTATTGTACACCGCGGATCGACTCACCTTCACCGTTAGCGAATCCAAGATCACGCCATTGATGCAGCACGTAGTCGGAAAACTCTGCTTTATCCGAGATCCAACTAGGCATTTTGCGCTCGACTAATCGTTCATCTTGGATTATCGGGAGCTGATGATCTGCTGCTAGTGGCGTTACGGTTTCTAATGCGCGTAACAGAGGGCTGGAATAAATCGCAGTGTATGGCGTGCTGTGTAGCTGTTTTACGAGTTGCTGAGCCTGTTCACGTCCATGAGCGGCTAACGGGCGCTTGAAGTCGTCGTGAATCGTTGTGTCGGGCTGTCCATGTCTGATTAAGTCAATAGTTGCCAAGAATTAATGGCCTCCGTTTAGGCGGTGTTGGTTGTTAGTTATGTGCCATGAAATAAATTGCTGTAAATAGCGTGACTACAAGGACGGCTATTAAATATTCAAAGAGTAATTTGCTACCACGGGGCATTTGAGAAAACTTAACGTGTGAATGTCCCTGAAATGCAAATGAGAGGCCGTATGCAAATATTGCGATAAACGAATAACCAATTAGACCCATAGTCCCGAAGCCCAACAAATTGCTCTGTGAGCCCGCAGATTGGTGACCAAATAAACCGAGTATGACCATCACAAGAAACACAAAAGTTGGCGATGCAATCAATATCTTTTTCATGACGAAAGGCCTCCTGAGTCGCTATGTCTCACCACGTTGGATTCTGCCAAGCTGTTCGAGTCCCAATTCTATTTCATGCCTCGTGTAGTTATTTTGCATGAGTTGGCTATCACTCATATTGTTGATTTCTCCAAAATACCACGTTCCAAGTACGATAAACTTCTCCTCAGACATTGCGTATCTGCGACTGAATAAGAATCTGGTGGCTTCGTGCAAGGTGCCGTCACTGATAAACTGTTCAAGCTGTTCTTGATTGGGCAACTTCTGAGCTTCCTTTTGAGGAAAGACGATCTCGTTTCCCGGATTGCCATTACCCTTACCCAATAGATACCCAAGACCTTGTGAAAATGCTTTGATTTGTCTAAGCAGCACATCGTTTTCTTCCTGCAATCAGCTCACCCCTTTATCAGAAGTGTAAGCCTTTTCTGATAAGGGAACAATACAAATATTAACGCTTAGACGATCTACTCCTTATTGTTTTTTCATACAAGCAATATTCACTTGTCAAAGAACGCCAAACAAGCCCCAGCCCTTGCTACTACTAGATTCTCACATAGCGAATGCTGATAGGTGGGGTCTGGTGGTCGTCTTGTTGCACTTTATAATGGACTCTACAACTAGAAAATATAAGGGAAATCTGTGGGATCATTGCGCACTCCCCTTGGGTTTGACTGGCGCGTGTGACCAGCATGATCCCCATATCCAGTCGCCGATCACCGCGAGCCAGTTGGTTCAGCAGTTGGCTTGTGCTTTCTTGTGCTTTGCTGAGAGTTGTGCGAGTGTTTGTGAGGCGCGCTTGCTGATGATCGCGCCATTGTTCAGCTTGTTTGTCTCATTGCGGCGCCGATCAGATTCGGTCCCGGGTTGGTTTTGCGGCCCGAGCCAGTTCCAGTTCCGGTGCAGCTCAAACCACATTGCACCGTTTGACTGGTTTGAACAACTCGCCGAATCTAAACGGTCAGATTTGGGTCGCTATCGATCAGCAACTGACCAGGCCCTTTCACGTCTCAATCGATTGGCTACAATCAAAAACGCCACCCGCTCCAAGCAAGTGGCGTGTGCATCGAATCTAGTTGTCCGCGTGAAAATGGCGTCTGAGTTTGGCCAGGTCATCGTCCGTTAAAGCGCGCAGTGCCCACAAGATGCCGAATCTGACGCCGAGCGCAACAGCCAAGAACAAGAGGCCAAAACCGCCGATGAGTAAAATGAATTCAAAAATTTCTGCCATGGTCGTCATCTCCTTGCGCTCATCGTAATCGATAACGCTGCCCGCAGCAATCAATCTGACTTACATGCATGGCGCCTGGTCAGTTGAACAAGGCCTCGGGCAAAAACGGGTCGCCTAAGGTGGCGGCCATGATGGCTTTGATCGCTGGCATCCGGTTGGCGGCTTCTTCAAAGACAACGGACTGCGGACTGGTGAAGACCTCATCGGTGATTTCCAGCGCCGCAAGGCCGAATTGTTCGCCGAGCTGTTTCCCCACCACGGTGTTGTGGTCGTGATAAGCGGGCAGGCAGTGCATGATGAGCGGCTGCTTGCCGGTGGCGGCCACGAGCGCGGCGTTGACTTGGTACGGCAGCAGCTGCGCGATGCGCTCGGCTGGGTCAACGACTTCGCCCATGGAGACCCAGACATCGGTGTACACAGCGTCGGCGCCGTCTGCAGCCGCCTGTGCGTCTGCCGTCAGCAGGACCTCACTGCCCGCCTGCGCCGCGTAAGCTTTGGCCTGGGTCACAATCGCCGGCGCCGGCCAAAGCGCCTCAGGGGCGCCGATATGGATGTTTACGCCGAGCATGGCCGCCGTGGTGATCAGCGAGTTGCCCATGTTGCTCCGCCCATCACCAAAGTACGCGAGCGTCAGCCCCTTGAGGTGGCCAAAGTGTTCCTGAAGCGTCAGAAAATCCGCGATCATCTGCGTCGGGTGCCACTCATCGGTCAGGCCGTTCCAGACGGGCACCCCACTGTTGGCAGCTAGGGTCTCAACGGTGGCCTGCGCGAAGCCACGGTACTCAATGGCGTCAAACATGCTGCCGAGGACCTTGGCGGTGTCTTCAGTGGACTCTTTTTGCCCGAACTGAATGTCGTTTTTGCCCAGAAACTCCGGGTGCGCCCCCAGGTCGGTGGCAGCAACAGTGAACGCGGCGCGGGTGCGCGTTGACGTCTTCTCGAACAGCAGCGCAATGTTTTTGCCCTGCAGGTACGGGTGTGGGATGTTTTCTGCCTTGAGAGACTTGAGGTGCTGGGCAAAATCGATCAGCACCTGCAGCTCTTTGGGCGTGAAGTCGATTTCTTTGAGAAAAGAACGGTTCTTAAAGTGATTCATGGGGCTCCTCCTTCAGAACATTGGCAATGGTGGTCAGCCCGAGGTTGAGCTCGGCTGGTGTACTGATCAGTGGCGGTAGCAACCGAAGCGTGTTATGCTTCGCGGCCAGCGTTAGGACGCCGGCTGCCTGAAGTTGACGAATGACCGTTGTGACCGGCCGGTCGGGCGCCAAGTGAATGCCGATCATGAGGCCGCGCCCAGACACGCCGGTGACCGCCGGTAATGGGGCGATCTCTGTGGTCAGTTGCTGCCAAACCCCGATCGCCTTGTGCTGGACTTGCGCGAGGAAGTCAGGGGTCAGCGCGGTCAACACCGCACTAGCCGCAGCCAACGCCAACAGGTTGCCGCCGAAGGTCGAGCCGTGCACCCCTGGGCCAAACGCTGGCGCTAGAGCTGCCGAACCGATCATGGCGCCGATCGGCAGCCCGTTGCCCAGCGCCTTGGCGCAGGTCACGATGTCGGGCGTGAGGCCGTATTGCTGGTAGCCGAATCGTGTCCCGGTGCGGCCGATCCCGGTCTGCACCTCATCGACGATCAGAAGTACCCCATTTTGGTGGCAGGCCGCCGCGATGGCAGTCAGCCAAGTGGTGTCGGCGGGATAGACGCCGCCCTCCCCTTGGATGACTTCCAAAATAACCGCGGCCAGCGCCGGGGTGATGGCCGTGACCGCCGCTGGATCGTTGTAATCCGCGAATTGGATATCTGGCACCAGTGGCCCGAATCCTTCGCGAATTGAGGGGTTGCCGGTCATGGACATGGCGCCGAACGTGCGCCCGTGAAACCCATTGTTGAAGGCCAGCACCTGGGTGCGACCGGTGGCTTTGCGCGCGAGTTTGAGCGCGGCTTCGTTGGCTTCGGTGCCGGAGTTACAAAAGAAGACGCGCTGTGCTGGTGTGGCCAGCAAGTCAGCGGTGTGTTCCTGAAGTGCGCTGGCGTAAAGGTTTGAGGTGTGCCACAGGCGGGTCATCTGGTCACTGACGGCCGCTGTGATCGCTGGGTGGGCGTAGCCAAAGCTGCATACCCCGATGCCACTGGTCATGTCGAGGTAGGTTTGACCGGTGGCATCGGTCAAGTGAACGCCGGTGCCTGAAACGAGGTCAATGGGGAATCGGTCGTAAGTGGGAAACAGGTGTGTCATAAGGGCTTCCTTTCGCAATGAACTAGCTGGCGCGCCGAATGTGGGTGCCGGCATGGGTCAGGTCATCCGTGATGACGACTTGCGCCCCACTTTGGGCCCCGACCAGTGCAGCCTGCACTTTTGGTTGCATGCCGTTGGTGATGATGTGCTGGTCGATCAGTGCCGTCACTTCGCGCGTGGTAAGCGTTGGGCGAACGGTCCCGTTGGCCATCACCCCGGGCACATCGGTCAGCAGAATGAGGCGGCTGGGGTGAAGAAACTGCGCGATGCTGGCTGCGGCCATGTCGGCGTTGACGTTCAGCATGGCCCCCGCCGTGGTTTGGGCTAGTGGTGCGAGCACGCCGATGTGGGTCGCGAGCAGCTGGCGCAGCAGGGCCTGATTGACGCTGGTGATTTGACCCACCGCTCCGTATGCCGGCTCAAGGGGGGTGCCGACCAGCAGCTGTTGATCGGCGGTGTTGAGGCCAAGCGCGGGCAAGCCTGCCGCGCTCAGGGCCTGGCACAATGCGGGCTGGACGAGTCCAAGGAGGACCGCCTGCGTCACAGTCAGTGTGGCGGCATCGGTGACGCGAATGCCGTTGATTTTGCGCGGGGTCAGGCCGAGCCGAGTGCTCCAGCCGTTGATCTGTGGCCCCCCGCCGTGAATGAGGAGCAGCGCGATCCCCTGCTGGTGCCAAGTAGTCAGCTGGTGAAAAAAGCTGGCAGGCAGGCTGGTGGCGGCATTGCCCCCGAGTTTAATGATAATCAGGTCTTTCATGAGTGGGCCCCTAACTGCGGTAGGACGCATTGATTTTGACGTAGTTGTAAGTGAGGTCACAGCCCCATGCCTGACCGGTGGCGGTGCCAACACCCAGTGCTACTTCAATGGTGACTTTGGGCTGGGCCATGCTGGCCTTGACGGTCGCTTCATCGTATGCCACGGCAACACTGTCTTGCACCAGCGGCAACCCGTTGATGGCCACTGCCGTGTGGTCGACGGCCACCGCCGCATCCGTTTGGCCGATGGCGCCCATGATGCGGCCCCAGTTCGGATCATTGCCGAACAGCGCGGCTTTGACGAGGTTCCCCCCGACCACTGCCTTGGCGACCTTTTGCGCGTCGGCATGCGTGGCCGCACCGGTCACGTTCACCTCAACCAGCTTGGTGGCCCCTTCCCCATCCGCAGCAATGCCTTGCGCCAGGACTGTCAGCACCCGCGTGAACGCTTGCTGAAAGGCGGCAAATTCGGGGTGCTGCGGGGTCAAGGGGTGGTTGTGGGCCTCACCGTTTGCAAGGGCCAACACCATGTCGTTGGTGGAGGTGTCGCCGTCGACGGTGATCTGGTTGAAGGTCTGGTCAACGGTCGCGCTGAGCAGGGCCTGCAGATCGGTTCCCTCAATGGCGGCATCGGTAAAAATAAACCCGAGCATGGTGGCCATTTTGGGGTGGATCATCCCCGAGCCCTTGGCAAAGCCCGCGATCGTCACCGGCTGCCCGTCGAGGGTCAGCGTCACGCTGACCACTTTCGGGTGCGTGTCGGTGGTCATAATGGCGGTGGTCACCCCAGCGTCGTGGGTCAACCGCAACCGGGCGATGCCGGCTTTAAGCTTTGCCATCGGCAGCTGCGTGCCGATCACGCCGGTTGACGCAACGCCGACCAGATCCTCAGGCAGATCTAAAGCGGCCGCGCCCCACTGGCGCACGGTGGCGACATTGGCCAGGCCTTGGGCGCCGGTGCACGAGTTCGCGCACACGCTGTTCATGATGATGGCTTGCAACTGGTGCTGGCCCCCGATGAGCGCTTTCATCACGCGCGTTGGGGCGGCCTGAAACTGGTTGGTGGTGTACGTGCCGGCAGCGGCCGCAGGCACGGTGGAAACGAGCCAGCCGAGGTCGTTTTTGGTGTGGCGCAGGCCGGCGTTGAGCCCGTCGGTGTAGTAACCCTTGGGCCAAAGCAGTGTGTTGGTTTCGTTCATGAGGCGCCTCCTAAGGCAGTGTGACCGTGGTGGGAAGCCCTGCCGTTGGGGCAAAGCCAAAGAATTGATTGAAGTTTTGGAGCGCCTGGCCCCCTGCCCCTTTGATCAGGTTATCGATGACACTGACCACCATTAGGCACTGGGTGGCCGGGTTATAGACGGCCCCGATGGCGCAGTAGTTGGCGCCGACAACGGTTTTCAGGGTCGGCATCGTTTCGCCGAGATACTGCACCCAAGGCTGATTGGCGTAAGTGGTCGTGAAGGCCTGGTCGACTTGCGCCGCTTGGGCCGGCGTGCAGGTCAGATAACAGGTGCTCATCAGGCCGCGGGTCACCGGTAGCAGCGTGGTGCTGAACTGTAGCGCCTTGATCGTTGGATCCCACGCTTGAAGCTGTTGCAACATCTCGGGGAGGTGTTGATGTTGGTTGAGTTTGTAGAGCTGCAGGTTTTCATCGGTGACGCTGAAGTGCGTTGCCGTGCTCAGCGATTTGCCTGCGCCGGACGTCCCGGACATGGCGTGCACAATGATGCGTGCCGGGTCGATCAGGTGCTGCTGCACCAGTGGGGCCAGGGCCAGTAGTGTGGCGGTCGCATAGCACCCCGGGTTCGCCACGTAGGCATGCCCTGCCGCAGAGCCGAACTCCGCCAACCCGTAGTAGGCCGAAGCCAACGCCTCGGCGGGCGCGGCGGGCTGGTGGTACCAGGCGGTGTAAGCCGCAGGGTCTTTGAGCCGAAAGTCGCCCGACAAGTCGATAACGGGAAACTGAGCGGCCAGATACGGCGCGGCTAATTGGCGCGTGACCCCGGCTGAGGTGGCGAAAAAGACGGCCTCGGTGGTGGCCATGATCCGGGTTGCGGAATAAGGTTGCACCATGGCGTCAGGGGTCAAGAACCCCAACGGTGGCACCAGCGTGGCTAACGGTGTCGGGGTGGTCAGGTTGTGCCCGTAGAGAGTCACCGCTTTGATGGCGGGGTGACTGAGGAGCATCTGGTAAAGCGTCATCCCGGAGTAGCCGGTGACGCCGATCAATGCGACTTGCATGCGATCGCCTCATTTCATGTGTTGAGAGAAGCTTACAACTCGGCCTTTAGAAACACAAGCAAAAAATACTAAATATGCACAAAAAATCCGATTATTCAGAATTTTTCCGTGAAAAATCCGACAATTATACATAATAGTTGACATTTTAATCATGATGCCGTTTACTGAATGAAACCCCATTCAGAATCGAGATGGCCACAATGGAAAAGTATCTCTACTTAGAAGACGGCACGTGCTGGCGCGGCACGGCTTGCGGTGCACCGGGTGCAGTCGCCGGTGAGCTGGTGTTCAACACCAGCATGGTGGGCTATCAGGAAGCGCTGACGGATCCCTCATACACGGGCCAGCTGTTGACGTTTACCTTCCCCATCATCGGCACTTACGGTGTCTTGCCTGACCGTAACCAAAGCACGGCCAGCGGCTGTCAGGCCGTGATCTTGCATACACTTGAGGCCACCCCGGGGCCAACCGGCGTGACGCTTGACGCCTTTCTGCAAGCGCGCAACGTGCCTGGCATTGTGGGTGTCGATACGCGGGCGCTCACGCAGCGGATTCGCGCACACAGTCCGCTCAAGGCCCTCCTTTTGGATGCGCCCCTGACGGCCGCGTTCGCGCCTGTCTATGCACGGCTGACTGCTGCGGCCAAAGAACCGGTGCGCCCGCTACGACTGGCCCAGCCCGGGGGGCATCCCCATGTCGTGGTGGTGGACTTTGGCGCCAAAGCTGGCATTATCGCCCAGCTGGAAGCGCACGGCTGTGCCGTCTCCGTGGTCCCGCCGACCACGTCACTGGCGCAAATCACGGCGCTTCGGCCCGATGGTATTTTGCTGTCCAATGGGCCCGGTGATCCAGCGGCGATGCCGACCGTGCTGCCGCTGATTCGCGCCTTGCAGCAGCGTTACCCGCTGGTTGGCATCTGCCTGGGGCACCAGCTCCTCGCACTGGCTAACGGGGCGCGCACCGCCCCGCTGCAGTTTGGTCACCGGGGGCTCAACCACCCAGTCACACTCCTTGCCAGTGGGCAAACCATCATGACCAGCCAGAACCATGGCTACACGGTGGTGCCAGCCTCGCTGGCACAGACCCCGCTGGTGGTGACTGCCGTAGAGGCCAACGACCACACCATTGAGGGCCTCGCCCACAAGACGCGCCCGGTGTTTTCGGTGCAGTATCATCCGGAAGCGGCGCCGGGCCCGGCGGAAGCACGGCCCTTTTTTGACCAGTTCGTTCAGCTGATGGAAGTGCGGGTGACACGTCATGCCTAAGGATCAAAGCATTCATAAAATCATGGTGATCGGGTCCGGCCCGATCGTGATCGGACAGGCCGCGGAGTTTGATTACTCTGGGAGCCAAGCCTGTTTAAGTCTGCGCGAGGAAGGGTACCAAGTCGTCTTGGTCAACTCCAACCCGGCGACCATCATGACGGACCCTGAGATCGCCGATGCGGTTTACTTGGAGCCCCTCACTGTGCCGTCACTGACGCGGATCATCGCGACTGAGCACCCGGATGCCCTGTTACCGACGCTGGGGGGCCAGACCGGGCTGAACCTCGCCAAGGCCTTAGATGCGGCCGGTGTCTTAGCCCAGTACCACGTGCGGCTCTTGGGCACGAGCCTGGCCACCATTGAACAGGCGGAGGACCGCGAGGCCTTTCGCCAGCTGATGCACCAGCTGCATCAACCGGTGCCGGCCAGCCGCACCGTTCACACGGTTGAGGCGGCGCTGGCGTTTGCTGCGACTGCCGGCTACCCCGTGATCGTTCGCCCGGCTTACACCCTGGGCGGGTTCGGCGGGGGCATTGCCGCCGATGCGGCGGCGTTAACGACGATCTGTGACCGGGGGTTACGGCAGTCCCCCATTACCGAGTGCTTGATCGAAAAAAGCATTGCGGGGATGAAGGAAATTGAGTTTGAGGTGATGCGCGACGCCACAGGTACGGCCATTGCCGTGTGCTGCATGGAAAACTTGGATCCAGTGGGCCTCCACACGGGCGATTCAATGGTGGTGGCCCCGGCACTGACGCTGGATGAGGTCACCTACCAGCGTTTGCGCACAGCGAGTTTGGCAATTGTGGCCGCGCTGGACATTCGCGGCGGCTGTAACGTGCAACTCGCCCAGGCGCCTGACTCTGACGCGTATGCGGTGATCGAGGTCAACCCCCGGGTCAGTCGCTCGTCTGCCTTGGCCAGCAAGGCGACCGGTTACCCGATCGCTAAGATCGCTGCCAAGATCGCGGTGGGCCTCAGCTTGGCGGAGATTCAAAACCCGGTGACGGCCACTACCTTTGCAGCGTTTGAACCCGCCTTGGATTACGTGGTCGTCAAGCTTCCGCGCCTCCCCTTCGACAAATTTCCCACGGCTGAGCGCACACTGGGCACTCAGATGAAGGCGACCGGTGAGGTGATGGGCATTGGCACCACCTTCGAGGAGGCCCTGCTCAAGGCGATCGCCTCGTTGGCCAGCGACCCGCAGGCGCAGGCCACCCTGCTGCCGACGCCGGAACCCACGGGTGCTGCGCTGATGCAGGCGCTGCGCCAGCCGACCGAGCAGCGGCTGTTCGCCATTTTTGCGGCGGTTCACCAAGGCTGGACGGTGGCGCAGGTGGCCGCCGAAACGCACATCCCGGCGTTTTTCTTGGGCAAACTCGCGGGCATCTGGGCGCGCTTGGCGGCCCTGAAGCAGACCCCGATGACCGCTGCGGCGGTTCAGGCGGCGCAGCGCTTCGGTTTCACTCAGGCGATGCTGGCCGCCGCCTGGGCGCAACCACTGGCGGCGGTCGCGGCTCTTGCACTGCCGCCGAGCTATCAGATGGTGGACACCTGTGCCGGTGAATTTGCCAGTGCCACGCCATACTTTTACAGTACGCACTATCCTAGCGCCAACGAGAGCCAACCGCTGGGCCACAGCGTACTGGTGATCGGGTCGGGCCCCATTCGCATCGGGCAAGGGGTCGAGTTTGATTACACCACGGTGCATTGCGTCCAGGCGCTTCAGGCGATGGGCTACCACGCCATTATCATCAACAACAACCCGGAGACGGTGTCCACGGATTTCTCGGTGTCCGACCGCCTTTACTTTGAGCCCCTGACGCCGGAACACGTGCTGGCGGTGGCGGCGTTAGAGCGGCCACTTGGGGCGATCGTCCAGTTCGGGGGGCAAACGGCGATCAACCTGACGGAAGCCTTAGTGGCAGGCGGGGTACCGATTCTGGGCACCGACCTGGCCGGGATCCGGCAAACGGAGGACCGGGCCGCCTTTGCCGCCCTGCTCAAGTCGCTGGCGATCGCCCAGCCCGCCGGGGCGACGGCAACGGATCGCGATTCCGCCACCCAAATTGCGAAAGCGGTGGGTTACCCGGTGATGGTGCGCCCAAGCTTCGTGCTCGGCGGGCGGGCGATGGCGGTTGTGCAGGCGCCGGCCGACCTGGCGGCCTATGTGCAAACCGCCATTGACGCCGCGCCGCACCAACCCATTTTGATCGATCACGCCGTGCGCGGCCTGGAGTGTGAGGTGGACCTGCTCAGTGACGGTCAGCAGGTCTTTATCCCGGGCATCATGGAACACGTGGAAGGCGCTGGGGTCCACTCAGGGGACTCCCTAGCCGTGATGCCGCCACAGCACCTGACAGCCGCGCAGCAGGCGACGATTCGGGCCATCGCCACCAAGATCGGCTTGGCGGTGCAGGCGAAGGGCATGATGAACGTGCAATTCGTTGTGGCCGAGCAAGTGTACGTGATCGATGTGAATCCGCGTGCCAGCCGCACCGTCCCCTTCATGAGCAAAGTGACCGGCTACCCGCTCGCGAAGCTTGCCACACGCCTGGCCCTTGGCGAACCGTTAGCGGCCCTCGGCTTACCTACCGGTGACCTGCCGGTGCCCACGCAGGTGGCGGTCAAGGCCCCGGTCTTCTCCTTTGCCAAGCTGCCCGGCTTGCCCACGGCACTGGCGCCAGAGATGAAGTCGACCGGTGAAACAATCGGGATCGCGCCAACTTACGCGGCGGCGATGCAAAAAGCGTTGGTGGACAGCTACCACCTGACGGTCCCCCAAGCGGGTCAAACGGTTCTGCTGGACGCCACGGCCGCCGCCGCGCCGGCGGTGCAGCAGGCACTGGGGACTTGGGGGTTGCGCGGCGTGACCGCGCGTGCGCAGGCGAAGGACTGCTGGGCCGTTGTCAACACGGCGACGACGCAAACCACCAGTTCGCCGCTCAACGATTACGCCCTCACCCATGGGTTGCCGCTGGTGACCGCTACCGACACGCTGTTGGGCGTCTTGGCCGCCTTGCAATAACCAACAAAATCGCCCCGTCTGCAAATGCTGCAGGCGGGGCGATTTTGGGGTGGGGTTAAAACACAAGGGTGTAAGCGGCCAGCTCAGGTCCCTCAACCGGCGGAAAGTAGCGGGCGATCTGCATCGCAAACGGGTCGGTGTCGTCAAATTCCCCGTTCAGCCGCTGGTAGCTCCCCGCCAGTGCGCTAAGCGTCTGCGGGGCCAGATGCGCGAGCGCGGCTGCGTCTTGCCCCCAGGCGTAGCCGAAGTCGACGCTAGTGGCGTCGTTGGTGTAAACCAGGCAGTAAGCCATCAGGGTCTGCGCGTGCACCAGTGCCACGGGCACATCGGGCACCAGGTCGCGCAGCATCAGGCTGGGCCAGTTGCTTGGTGCAGTGGCCGCGGCTGGATTGACCTGGTGCGCGGCGGTGTAGGCGGCAAATGTCTGCGTGAGTAGTTGCGCCTGAAGGGCCGGGGTCTGGCGAATGGTGGCGGCACTGACCAGTTGCATCCCCGCGGGTAGCGCCGCCTCGGGCAAGGTCCCCGCCGCAAGCATGAGCGTCGGCATGAAGGTCGTGCGCACGCGCCGCAACCCGCGCGACAGCAGCGCAGCCAGCAGTGGCGTGAGCGGCCGGTCCGTGCTGAGGATCACCCCACGGAAGCTGGTGGCCTTCGCGTGCGTCACCACCGTGCTGATCAGCGCATCGGCCAGCGCGGCGGGGGCGTAGGTGGTCCCCGCCGCGGTCAAGCCAAAGTCAAAATGGAGCAGCGTGGGGTGCAGCGCGTTGCGCCACACCGTGACGAGGGCGAGTGGCATTGGGTCTGCCAGTACCCAGGCCGGCCCGCGGTGCGTGCGGAGATCAGCGGGTGCCGCGGTCAGGGGCACCGATTGCAAAGAAGTTGCCGTGATTTGCATGAGTCCCCTCCTTTGGCCCTAGCCGCGTTTGGCGGCGATGACTTGGTCTAAGACCTTGAGCACGCCGTAGTCCTCGTTGCTGGCGGTGCGATACTTAGCGTATTGCGCCATGCCGTTGGCGGCATTGGCCATCAGGTAACCGTGGCCCACTGTGGCCAGCATTTCCGCGTCATTGAACGTGTCGCCAAAGGCCATCATGTTCGCCAGCGGGATGTTCAGGTGCTGCCCGATCGCTTCGATCGCGTTGCCCTTGTTGACGCCTTGGGGCATGATGTCGATCCACACCGGCCCGGAAACGGTCGCCGAAAAACGCGTACCGTAACGGGGTGCGATCGCCTGCTCGAAGGTCGCCTGGGCGTCGTCATTGGGCAGGTAGATGGTCACCTTGTCCGCTTCCCCCGCCCACTGGCTGGTGTCCGCGACGAACTCTAGGTTGTGGTAAAACTCCTGGTACACTGGCCCCAGCGCGCGGTCCGCTTCTTCCGCAATGGCGGCTTGTAGGCCGCACACCAAGGGGCGCCCATCGGTATGGCCCTTGATGAAGGCGGCCATGTCCTGATAGTCCGCCACGTCCAGTAACGTTTTGTGCAAAATCTGCCCGCGGTGGGAGATGACCGCCCCGTTGTCAGCGATCAGCGTCAGCTGGTTCTTGTGGCGCGGAAACAGGTTGGCCAGTGTGTACAGGGGCCGGCCGCTGGCGATGGCAAACTGCACCCCTAAGTCTTCCAGGGTGTCCAGGTAGTCGTCAAAGTGTGGCGGTAGCGTCCCCGCCTCTGTCAGCAGCGTGTGGTCCATATCGGTGGCAATGAATTGAATGTTTTTCAAGCGGGATCCCTTCAGCTTTCCTGGCGGCAAAAGGCCATGTAGTAACTCAGCGCACTCACGCTTTGGGCGCTGGTGATGCGACCGTCCTTCACGGCCGCGATAACGGTTGGCAGCGGCACCAGCTGGGCGGTGACGAACTCGTCTTGATCAAAATGGGTGGCGGTGCGCTGGGTCGGGTCGATGGTGGCGAGCATCAGGTGGACCAGCTCATCGGTCATCCCTTCGCTGGAGTGGACCGCACACAGCGGCGTCAGGGTCTGCACTGCGTAGCCGGTTTCCTCGACCAGCTCGCGCTTGGCAGCAGCCAGCGGGGTTTCCCCCGGATTGATCAGCCCGGCCGGTAGCGCAAAGGACTCGCGGTTGACGCCAACGCGGTATTCGCGGTTGACGATCACCTGGTCGTCTGGCGTGATGGCAAGAATCGCCACTGCCGGGGCGTGGTGGATCAGGTCCCGCTCGACGCGCAGGCCGTCGGGGGTGTCGATGGTTTGCTTCGCCACGGTGAAAATCGGTCCCGTGTAAACGGGCCGGCTGGCTAGGATGCGGCCAGGCGTGTGGGATGCGGTCAGAAACATAGCAATGCCTTCCTTCTTCATGCTCATTGCCTTCCATGTTAGCAGACGGCACACAAAAACGCGACACCGATTGTGCGGCGCCGCGCGTGATTGCATCAAATTACTTCGTGGTGTCTTTGATCCAGGCCAGCGCAATGGCCTTTTCACCCAAGTGGGTGCCGATGACCGGACCGAAGTAGGAGCGGTCCCAGCTGACGGTTGGGAACTTGGCCTGCAGGGTCGCCAGCCACGCGTCGCCAGCTTCGGGGTCGTTGGCATCGATGATCCAGGCCTTCACCGGGTAGTCGACTGCTGCGAGCGCTGCGGTGAACAGGTCCTCCACGCGGCCGTATGCCTTCTTGAGCGAACGGATCTTTTCAAAGGCGACGATCTTGTGGCTCTCGTCATCAAAGGTCAACAGCGGCTTGATCTTCAGCATCCCCCCGATGAACCCAGCGGCGTTGCTGAGGCGGCCACCGCGCACGAGGTTCTGCAGGTCGTTGACGATGAAGTACTCGCCGATGGTGGCCCGCAGCGCATCCAACGTGGCGATGATCTCGCTGACCGGTTGGCCGGCTTGCGCCATGCGCGCGGCCGTCAACACCAGCTCGCCCATCAGGATGACGGTGATCTGGGAATCGTAAACGATGACGTTCGCGTTTTTAACTTCGCTGACGGCGCCGCGCAACGTGTTCACGAAGCCGGAGATCGTGCTGGCCAGGTGAATGCTCAAGATGGTGTCGTAACCTTCGTTAGCAAGGTTCTCGTAAAGCTTGAGCATCTCCCCCAGCGGTGGCTGGGAGGTGTTCGGGAATGTCTTGGCGGTGCGCAACTTGGCGTAGAACGCCGGCGTGGTGATGTCTTTGCCTTCATCGTACACGTTACCGTCCAAAATGACCGGGATCGGAACGACCTTGATGTCGTTCGCGGCGACCTGTGCTTCGGTCAGGTATGCTGTGCTGTCTGTGACGACCGCGATCTTCATGTGTGCACCCACTTCTTTCTAAATTAGCTCCCATAACCATACCATGAAACGCGGTTATTTTGAATGATTTCTCCTCGAAAAGCCAAGAGCGACTTTTGCGCCGGTGCGCCAAAAACGGTACAATCAATAGGATCAAACGTCATGAAATCGGCGTTTGCGGATGGAGGCTCCCATGTCATTTGACGGACTTTTTACCCACGCGATGCAGCGCGAACTGGCAGACCTGCTGGTTGGCGGCCGCGTCAATAAGATTACCCAACCCTACGCTAACGAAGTGATCCTCGGGATTCGGGCCAACCGGAAGAACTGGCCGCTGCTACTGTCGGCGCACCCTGAGTTTGCGCGCGTACAGCTGACCGAGATCCCGTACAAGAACCCCGATGTCCCGACCAACTTCACGATGACGCTGCGCAAGTACCTGGCCAGCGCCACGCTCAAGCGCCTCGCGCAGGTGGCCAATGACCGCGTGTTGCAGCTGGATTTTGCCACGCGCGACGAGCTGGGGGATGACCAGACCCTGCGGCTGGTCATCGACCTGATGGGCCGCCACAGCAACATCACCCTGGTCAACCTGACCACCAACCGCATCATCGACCTGATCCGCCATGTCGGCGCCGACCAGAACCGCTATCGCCTGCTGATGCCCGGTGCGACCTACGTGGAACCGCCGCGCCAGGATAAGGTGGACCCGTTCACCGACACCAGCCGTGGCTATCGGGAGCTGATGAAAACCAGCGACCTGCCGCTGGCCAAGCTGCTGCAACGCCACTACCAGGGGCTGGCACTGGACTCGGCCCAAGAGCTGGCCGCCCGACTGCAAAGCGGTGACCCGGATGCGGCGTGGGCTGACTTTCTGGCCGGTTTTGACGCCCCCACCCCGACCATCACCACCGGGGCCAAGGTGACATTTGCCGCCCAGCCGTACACCACGATTGCCGGCACGACCCAGACCTACCCGACGCTGAGTGCGATGCTGGACCAATTTTACGCGCAAAAGGCCGAGCACGACCGCGTGCAGAACCAGGGTAGCAACATCATTCACGTGCTCAAGAACGTGATCGATAAGGACAACAAGAAGCAGCGCAAGCTCGCCCAGACGCTGGCGGACAGCGACCGTGCGGATGAGTTTCGCATCCGCGGCGAGATCCTGACCACCTACCTCAGCCAGGTGGATCGCGGGATGACCGAAGTGACGCTGCCAAACTTCTACGCGGAGATGGCGCCGCTGACCATTACCCTGTCCAACCAGCTGAGTCCGTCGCAAAACGCGCAGAAGTATTTTGCCAAGTACCAGAAGCTGCGCAATGCCGTCAGCTATGTCCGTGAGCAGATGACCGCCAACCAGGCCGAGCTCGACTACCTGAACGGCATCATGACCCAAATCGAGCTGGCCAGCCCCAAGGACCTCGAAGACATTCGCCTGGAGCTGCAGGACGGCGGCTACCTCAAGGGCTTGAAGGTCAAGAAGGGCAAAAAGGCCCCAAAGCGCAAGATCGCGGCACCTGAAGAATTCTACGCCAGCGACGGCACGAAGATCTGGGTCGGCAAGAACAACCTGCAAAACGACCAGCTGACCCTGCGCAAGGCCAAGAAAACCGACATCTGGCTGCACGCCAAGGACATCCCGGGCTCTCACGTCATCATCGACGCCAGTGATCCAAGCGACCAGACCTTGGCCGAGGCGGCCATGCTTGCGGCCTACTTCTCAAAGAACCGCGCCGGCGCCAACGTGCAGGTGGACTGGATCCAGGTCAAGAAGATCCGCAAACCCAACGGCGCCAAGCCCGGCTTTGTGGTGTATGAGGGCCAGCGCACCGTCACCGCAACGCCGGATGCGGCAACCGTGGCGCGTCTGCGACAGCGCAAGTAGCCTTTGTTTGCCAGATCGATTTAGGTCGGACACCTAGGCCGGCAGGTTCCGCTCTGCAACTTTTGAGGCCGGAACGCAGTGGGCCCGGAAAAAGCCTGTCTTGCCAAAATCGCAAGCCAATCTCAAACACGGCCCAGCTTCTAAGCGATAAATCGCTAAGAAGCGCGACACTGTTGGGTCCCAAGTTGCGCCGCTCCACCCGCCGGAGCTGGAAGTGTCACGGGCTGAACCGGAGTCCGGCAGCTGAATACTTACTCTGCCGGAAAATATCTAAAAAAGCAGAGACCAAGACAGAAAATCGTCTTGGCCTCTGCTTTTCATTTGTGTGGCTACTTGCCCCAGTGCTCGGGGTCTTCGCGCCAGGTTTTGAGCAGTGTCAACTCGGCCGGCGTCACGGTGCCGTTGGCAGCGGCCGTGTGGATCAGCGCGGTGTAGTTGGTCAGCGTGGCAAATGGAATGTCTGCGGCCGCGAAGTTTGTGGTGGCAGCTGGCAGCTGGTAGCTGAAAATCGCCACGACGCCGATCACGTCGGCCCCTTCCTTGCGGGCAGCCTCGGCGGCTTTGAGGACCGAACCGCCGGTGCTCAGCAGGTCATCGATCAAGACGAGCTTTTGGCCCGGCTCAAAGGCACCTTCGATCTGCTTGCCTGCCCCGTGGTCCTTGGGCTTGCTGCGTAGGTACACCATCGGCTTGTTCAACCGGTCGGCCACCAAGGCGGCGTGCGGAATGCCGGCCGTGGCCACCCCGCCGATCACCGCTACGGCCGGGAACTTGGCCTGGATCAGCGCGGCGAGGCCGGCTGCGATGCGCGTGCGCACGGCGGGATACGAGATGGTGATGCGATTATCGGTGTAGATCGGGCTGAGAATGCCGCTGGCCCAGGTGAACGGTGCGCTGGGGCGTAGGCTGACGGCACCGATCGACAAGAGGTCGGTGGCAATTTGCGTTTCGTAATCAGGCAAGGTGGGTCCTCCATTCAGTGTTGATCGCAGCATACGCCGCGACCGGGTCTGGGGCTTGGGTAATTGGGCGGCCGACGACAATGGCGCTGCTGCCCAGCTTAGCGGCACCGGCTGGCGTCACGACGCGCACCTGGTCCCCCACCGCGGCGTTGGCGGGGCGAATGCCCGGCGTCACGATCAGAAAATCAGGCGCGGTGACGGCGCGAATCAGCGGCACCTCTTGGGCGCTGGCGACGACTCCGTCGGCACCGGCGGCCTGGGCCACCGCGGCGAGGTGCTGCACCGCTTGGGTCAGCGGCACATTGATCGACAGCTCATTGCTGAGCATCGCCTGGTCGCTGGAGGTCAGGTGCGTGATCGCCAGCAGGCGCGCCGGCGGACACCCGGCGTCCTTGGCCCCGGCCAGCAGCCCGGCCTTTGCGGCGGTGATCATGCGACTTCCCCCGGCGGCGTGCACCGTGGTCAGCTGAACGCCGAGGCGGCCGAGCTGGTACGCCGCGCGTTCCACCGTGTGCGGAATGTCGTGCAGCTTCAGGTCCAAGAAGATGTTGACGGGACGAACAGCCTGCAAGTCGCGAATGATCTGGGGGCCGGCGGCGTAGAACAGCTCCATGCCCACTTTCACGAACAGCGGTTCTTTGGGGTCAAACCGCGCGATGAACCGCGTGGCCTCTTCGGGCGTGGGAAAATCTAACGCAATAATCGGTAGCATGTGAACTCCTTTGTGATGGCGCACAAACAGGCGCAACCCTGCGCCTGCTTGTGTGACTTACAGCGCCTGTGTCGTGAAAGCGCGGGACTCGAGCACCCGGACGATCGCCGTAGCGGTGTCCAGGCTGGTCATCAGCGGCACACCGTGGGCGATGGCCGCCTCACGGATGCGATAGCCGTCGCTGGTGGCGGCGCGGTTGGCGTTCGGCGTGTTGATGACCACCTGCAGCTTGTGGTCGGCCAAGGCATCGAGGATCGCGTCCTCACCGCTTTCGCCGAGCTTGCTGATGGTTTTGACCGTCACACCGGCCGCTTCAAGTGCCTTGGCGGTGCCGGTGGTGGCGACGATCTGGTAGCCCACCTCGCGGAACCGCTTGGCCAGCGCCACAGCCTCAGCCTTATCGGCATCGGCCACGGTGAACAGCGCCGTGCCGTAGCTTGGCAGGTGTGTGTGGCTGGCCTCAAAGGCCTTGTACAGCGCCTTTTCGAGCGTGGTGTCAGAACCCATCACTTCCCCGGTGGACTTCATCTCGGGGCCGAGCATGGAATCCACGTGATTGAGCTTGGAGAAGCTGAACACCGGCGCCTTGACGTGTACGCCCGGGCGCAGTGGCTGAATGCCGGTGCGGTAGCCCAGCTCGGCCAGATTTTGGCCCAGAATGGCCTGCGTGGCGAGCTGCGCCATGGCGATGTCGGTGACCTTGCTCAAAAACGGCACGGTGCGGCTGGCCCGCGGGTTGACTTCGATGACGTAGACCTGCTCATCCTTGACGATGAACTGGATGTTCATGATGCCGATGCAGTGCAGCGCCTTGGCCAGGTTGATGGTGGCGGCTTCGATCTGGTCGAGCACGGTTTGGCTGAAGTCCTGCGGCGGATACACGGCCATGGAGTCCCCAGAGTGTACCCCGGCCCGCTCGATATGCTCCATGACGCCCGGGATCACAACGGTTTCGCCATCGGTGATGGCGTCGACTTCACACTCGGTGCCCACCAGGTACTGGTCGATCAAAACGGGGTGATCGTTGGAAACGGACACGGCGCGGTCGATGTAGTTGGCCAGCTCGGCTTCCGAGTGCACGATCTCCATCGCGCGCCCGCCCAGCACGTAGCTTGGCCGCACCAGCACCGGGTAGCCGATGCGGTTGCCGATCGCGATGGCCCCTGCCTTGTCGGTGGCGGTATCGCCGACCGGTTGCGGGATCTTCAGCGCGGTGATGATGGCGTCGAAGCGGTCGCGGTCCTCGGCGGCGTCAAGGTCGTCGAGGCTGGTGCCCAGAATCTGGACGCCGTGCGCGGCCAGCGGCGCCGCCAGGTTGATGGCGGTTTGGCCGCCAAACTGCACGATGACACCCTTAGGCTGCTCGAGGTCGATGACGTTCATCACGTCCTCCACGGTCAGCGGTTCGAAATACAGCTTATCGGAAATCGAGAAGTCGGTCGACACGGTTTCCGGGTTGGAGTTCATAATGATGGCCTCGTAGCCCGCTTTTTGGATCGCTTTGACGGAGTGCACGGTCGCGTAATCGAACTCGACCCCCTGGCCGATGCGGATCGGGCCGGAGCCCAGCACCAGAATGCTTTCACGCGGGTCGCGGCTGGACTCGGATTCGGTTTCGTAGGTGCTGTAGAAGTACGGCGTAGTGCTTTCGAATTCACCGGCACAGGTGTCCACCATCTTGTAGACGGGCACGATCCCAGCCTCCTTGCGCTGGGCGCGGATCGCGTCGGCCGTGGTGGCCCACAGCGTGGCGATGGTGGCATCGGCGAACCCGTTGCGCTTGGCGATCGTCAGCAGGTCGCGGTCGCCGACATGGGTGCGCAGGTCATCTTCAAGCTCGGTGATGTGCTTAAGCTTGTCCAGGAAAAATGGGTTGATGCCGGACAGCTCGCTGAGTTCCTCGATCGTGAAGTTCCGGCGGAAGGCTTCAGCTAGGTAAAACAGGCGGTCGTCGTTGGGGGTGATGATCTGGTGGGTCAAGGCGTCGTCCGTGACCGCCGCGTCCCCCTTGCGCCACAGGTGCAAGGCCCCGACTTCAAGCCCACGCACAGCCTTGAGCAAGGCTTCCTCGATGGTGCGGCCGATCGCCATGACTTCCCCAGTCGCCTTCATCTGCGTGCCAAGTGTCCGGTCGCCGCTTTCGAACTTGTCGAACGGAAAGCGCGGAATTTTGGCAACTACGTAGTCGAGCATTGGTTCAAACTCGGCAAAGGTCGCGTCGGTGATCGGGTTTTTGATTTCGTCCAGGTGCAGACCCACGGCGATCTTCGCCGCCATCTTGGCGATCGGGTAGCCGGTCGCCTTGCTGGCCAGCGCGGAGCTGCGGCTGACCCGCGGGTTGACTTCGATCACGTAGTACTTGAAGGAATTGGGGTCAAGCGCCAACTGCACGTTGCAGCCCCCTTCGATCTTCAGCGCGCGGATGATGCGCAGGCTGGCGTCACGCAGCATTTGCACTTCCTTGTCGGTCAGGGTTTGCACCGGGGCGAACACCACGGAGTCGCCGGTGTGCACGCCGACCGGGTCGAAGTTTTCCATGTTGCAGACCACGATCGCGTTGTCCGCTGCGTCGCGCATCACTTCAAACTCGATTTCCTTGTAGCCGGCGATGGAGCGCTCGATCAGGACTTGGTGAACCGGGCTTAGGGTCAGCCCGTTGTCGCAGATGACGGCTAGCTCGGCCTCGGTTTTGGCGATCCCGCCGCCAGTGCCGCCCATGGTGAAGGCCGGGCGCACGATGACCGGGTAGCCCACGGTTTCGGAGAAGGCCCGCGCCTCCTCGAAGGTGTGCGCGATGGTCGATTCGGGAATCGGCTCGTTCAGTGACTGCATCAGGTTCTTGAACAGCTCACGGTCCTCAGCCTGGTCGATGGCCGACAGCTTGGTGCCCAACAGCTCGATGTTCAGCTCATCAAGGATGCCGGCGTTGGCCAGGCTCATGGCGAGGTTCAGCCCGATCTGGCCGCCGATGGTCGGCAAAATCGCATCCGGCAGCTCCTTGCGCAGGATCTGGCTGACGAACTCGACGGTCAACGGTTCGATGTAGACCTTGTCGGCGATTTCCTTGTCGGTCATGATGGTGGCCGGGTTGGAGTTAACGAGGACCACCTCGTAGCCCTCCTCCTTGAGGGCCAGGCAGGCTTGGGTGCCCGAGTAGTCAAACTCGGCGGCCTGGCCAATGATGATCGGGCCGGAGCCGATCACGAGGATCTTGTGAATATCTTGGCGTTTAGGCATTTTCGACTCCTTTGTGCGCGTTGGCGTCCATCATTTCCATGAACTCGTCAAAGAGGTGATCGGCATCGTGCGGGCCAGGTGCGGCGTCCGGGTGGAACTGCACGGAAAACGCCGGGTACAGGCGGTGGCGCAGGCCCTCCACGGTGTGGTCGTTGATCTCCTCATGGGTGATCAGCAACACATCCGGGTTCACGCTGGCTGGGTCGACCGCATAGCCGTGGTTTTGGCTCGTGAAATCAATGCGGCCGGTGGCGATTTCGCGCACCGGGTGATTGAAGCCACGGTGCCCATACTTCATCTTGAAGGTGTCCGCACCGTTGGCCAAGGCAAACAGCTGGTGGCCCAGGCAGATACCGAACAGCGGCAGCTTGCCCTGAATGCCGCGGATCAAGTCGAGCGCGGCCGGCACGTCCTTGGGGTCGCCAGGGCCGTTGGTCAGCATCACGCCATCCGGGTTGAGCGTCAGCACCTCCGCGGCGGTCACGGTGGGCGGCAGGATGGTCAGGTTGCATTCGCGCTTGGAGAGCTCGCGCAGGATGCTATGTTTGAGGCCAAAATCGATCACCGCCACGTTTTTGCCGGTGCCGGGCGCCGGGTAGGCTTGGCTGGTCGCGACCTGTTCCACATTGTTCTTCGGCAGCACAAGGGCCTTGAGCTGGTCGAACGCGTGGGCATCGGCGGCGTCCACGATGCTGGCCTTCATAGTGCCGGCTTCGCGCAGGCGCTTGGTCAGCGCGCGTGTGTCGATGCCGGTGATGCCGGGGATCTTCTTGCGGCGCAGGAACTCATCGAGGCTCATCTGGGCTCGCCAGTTGCCGGTGACACGCGCGGTTTCGCGTACCACCACGCCTTTGGCGGTTGGGTTGATGCTTTCGTAATCGTCGCGGTTGATGCCGGCGTTGCCGATCAGCGGGTACGTGAAGGTGATGATCTGGCCGTTGTAGCTCTGGTCGGTGATTGTCTCTTGGTAGCCGCTCATGCCGGTGTTAAACACGATCTCGCCAGTGGTGACGGTCTGGGCGCCGAAGCCCTCACCGGCAAACACACTGCCGTCTTCTAGAATCAAGTAGCGCTTCACAGGGTTCCCTCCTCTTGGTAGGCGAGCTGGCCGGCTGCCAGGGTGGCCAGCACCTTGCCGTAAACGGTGTGGCCGATGAACGGACTGTTGTGCCCTTTGGACAGCCAGGTCGCGTCATCGATCTGGTAGGCGTGGTCGAGATCCACCAGCGTCAGGTCAGCCGGGGCACCGATAGCAATGCGGCCGGCGTCTAGGCCAAACGCCGCCGCCGGCTTGGTGCTCATCCAGTCGATCAGCTGATTCAGGGTGCACCAGCCGGAGCGCACAAAGCTCGTGTACAGCAGCGCAAACGCGGTTTCAGACCCGACGATGCCGAATGCGGCGTCCTTGAACGAGCCTGTTTTTTCGGCCGCGGTGTGCGGGGCGTGGTCGGTGGCGATCATGTCGATGGTGCCATCCAGCAGGCCGTCCATCAGGGCCAGGCGATCCATCTCGGAGCGTAGCGGTGGGTTCATTTTGAACATCGCGTCATCGCCCGGAATGTGGCCGTCGTCCAGCAGCAGGTGGTGCGGCGTGGCTTCGGCGGTCACGTTGACGCCGCGCTTCTTGGCGTCGCGGATCAGTTCAATGCTTTGCTTGGTGGAGATGTGGCAGGCGTGGTAGTGCACGCCTGTGGCTTCGGCCAGCGTCAGGTCGCGCGCCAGTTGCGCGGATTCGCTGACGTGGTTGATGCCCGGCAGGCCCAGCGCTTGCGCCTTGGGGCCGGCGTTGATCACGCCGTGGTTGACCAGTCCGTTGTCTTCGATGTGGGCAACGATCGGCGCGTCAACGGCGGCCGCCCCTTGCATCGCGTGGTACATGGTGGCGGCGTCTTGGACCCCCACCCCGTCGTTGGAAAAACCGAGCGCGCCGGCCGCCTTCATCGCGGCGTAGTCGGTCAGGTCGGTGGAGCGCAGGCCAGTGGTGATGGCGGCAAACTGTTCGACGTGAATCATGGCGTCGCTGGCGTTTTTGGCCACCAGCGCAGTCAAGTCGGTGACGTTATCGGGCACTGGGTCGAGGTTCGGCATGGCCACCACCGTGGTGTAGCCGCCGTGCGCGGCTGCGGCCGCGCCGGTTTTGATGGTTTCCTTTTGGGTGAAGCCCGGTTCGCGGAAGTGGACGTGTACATCCACCAGGCCAGGCATGACGGTCGCCCCGGCGGCTTCAATTACCGTGGCGTCCGCGGGTGTGGCGAGGTGGCTGCCCATGGCGGCGATCCGCCCGTCTTCGATCAAAAGGTCGCCGGTGAAGCCGTTGGGGCCGGCAACGATCGCATGTTTAATCAGTGTTTTCATGAGTGCTCCTTTAGCTGTTGCAGACGAGTTCAAGCATGGCCATGCGCATGAACACCCCGTTTTGCATCTGGGTGAAAATGCGGCTCTTCGGCGCGGTGACTAAGGCATCAGCCAGCTCAACGCCGCGGTTGACCGGTGCGGGATGCATGATGATGGCGGTGTCCTTGAGGGTCGCGTACAGCGCTTCGGTGACCCCGAAGCGCTCGTGGTATGTGGCCGCGGAAAACTCTGCGCGCTCGGCGTCACTGAGGCGCTCGAGCTGCACCCGCAGGAGCATCAGGACGTCGACCTGCGGCACGAGCTCGGCTAGCGGCACATAGTCCCCGTACGCCTCAAACTCTGGGGTGTACCAGGCGCGCGGCCCGGAGAAGACGACCTTGGCCCCCAGCTGCGTCAACAGCTGCATGTCGCTGTGGGCGACGCGCGAGTGCGTCAGGTCGCCGACAATGCCGACTGTGAGGCCGTCAAAGTGGCCGAATTCTTCATGGATCGTCATCAGGTCCAGCATCATCTGGGAGGGGTGCTGCCCCGCCCCATCACCGGCGTTCACCAGGTGCAGCGGAATGTCTTCGTCGATCAAGGGCTGGTAGTAGGCGTCCGTTGGGTGGCGGATCACCGCCACCTGCGTGCCGATCGCCGCAAGCGTCCGCAGGGTGTCGCTGAGCGTCTCGCCTTTGGTCAGCGAGCTTTGCTTGGGGTCAAACGGAAGCACCGTCATCCCCAGCTTGCGCTCCGCCATTTCAAAGCTGGTGTGCGTGCGCGTGCTGTTTTCAAAAAACAGGTTCGCGACGTAGGTCGGCAGCGGGATGCTCGGGGTGGCCCCCCGTTTGAACGCCGTTGCGCGGGCGATCAGCTGCGCGGCTAGTGCCGGGTCGACCTGATCGGCGGAACAAAAGTGCGTCATGCGGGTTTGCGTTTGCATGTTAGGCCTCCTCATTAGCGGCGTGCGCCGGCAGGATGAAGTTCAGCGCGATGCCGATGACCGTGGCCAACGCCAGGCCGCTGAACTGGAACTTGCCCAGCTGCAGGGTCGCGTTGCCGATGCCGATGACCAGAATGGTGGCGCCGATCATCAGGTTGCGTTTTTGACCGAAGTCCGTCTTGTTGTCGATCAGCACCTTCAGGCCGTTGCTGGCGATGACGCCGAACAGCAGGAAGGAGATACCGCCGATGACGGGGCTTGGAATCGTGTGGATCAAGGCGGAGAGCTTGCCGATGAAGGCGAACAGGATGGCGAAAAAGGCCGCCCCGCCCAGCACATAGACGCTGTGCACCTTGGTCATCGCCATGACCCCGATGTTTTCCCCGTAAGACGTGACCGGGGGACCACCGACGAATCCGGCGATGATGCTGGCTGTCCCGTCCCCGGCCAGTGTGTGGTTCAGGCCGGGATCCTTGAAGAAGTTGCGGTGCGTCATCTCATCGAGCACCATGATGTGGCCCATGTGCTCCGTCATGGTGACAAAGGCGATCGGGGCCATAGAGATGATGGCGCCCCAGTAGAAGCCGGGATGGTACGTCACAAACGGGATCTGGAAGGCCGGCAAGGTGAACCAGCCCGCCTCAAGCACCGGCGTGAAGTCGACCAGGCCAAAGGCGATGGCGACGACGTACCCGGTGACCAGACCGAGCAGGATCGGCAGCAGGCTGATGAATTTTTTGAGGTACATGTTGTACGCAATGGTGGCGGCCAGTGTGATCAGCGCGACGGCGAAGTAGCGCAGGTCGTACACGCTTTGGGTGGCGCTGATGGGACGCATCGTCGCGTCCGTGGCGGCGGTGCCGGCTAGGCTCAGCCCGATCACCATGACGATCGGGCCCACCACGATCGGTGGCAGCGCCTTATCGATCCAGGCGCTCCCGGCGAAGTTAACGATCAGCGCCACCAGCAGGTAAACCACGCCGACTGCGACGGTGCCCTGCGCGATGGCCGGATAACCGAAGCCCTTCATCAGCGACTGCATGACCACGATGAAAGAGAAACTTGAGCCCATGTAGGCCGGGATCTTGCCGCGGGTGATCAGGATGTAGATGAGCGTCCCCACTCCACTGGAAAACAGCGCGATGCTGGGATCCAGGCCCACCAGGATCGGCACCAAGACGGTGGAGCCGAACATGGCGAACAGGTGCTGGATGGACAGGCCCATCCAGTGGCCGAAGCTCGGCCGGTCGTGAATGTCTAATACTGCGTCTTCATTTCGGTAGGCCATGATTACTCCTTCAGTTTGCCGATGCTGATCCCATCGGTGCCGTCGATTTCTGAAACCGCCACATTGATTTCTTCCGTGCGCGCGGTGGGGATGTTTTTGCCGACAAAATCTGGGCGGATCGGCAGCTCCCGGTGCCCGCGGTCGACGAGCACCGCCAGGCTGATCTTCTTTGGCCGGCCCTGATCCATCAAGGCGTCCAGGGCCGCGCGGATCGTGCGGCCGGTGAAGATGACGTCATCAACGAGGATCACGTGCTTGTCGGTGATGGACACCGGCAGATCGGCGCCGGTCACATCCGGTTGCGTGAGGTAGTCAGCCTTGTGGATGTCATCGCGGTAAAGGCGAATGTCCAACTCCCCCACTGGTACTGTCAGCCCTTCAAGTTGCTGTAAGCGCGCCGCGATGCGGTTAGCGAGGTAGATCCCCCGGGTTTTGATCCCGACCAGCACCAGTTCGTCGAGCTGCTTGTTTTGCTCGATAATTTCGTATGTAATCCGCGTCAGTGCGCGTTGCATGGTGACTGCATCGACCACTTGTTTTGCCAATTTGCTCATCCTCTCTGCTTTGCCGCCAAAAAAGCCGCCTCCTGCATCCAGTATGGGTGTAGAAGGCGGCCTATTGTGCGAACCTAGTCTCCCGCCGCGGCGGGAACGATACCTTCTAAGCCTCTCTGGACTTAGTTAAAGGTGCTTATTAAGTTATCCGTAGTTTAGCGAATTCGAGCGGTTCTGTCAATGCCTGCGCGCAGATCCGTCAGGGTTTGGGCAAATAATTCCGGCACCTCTGCCTCAAAGGTCATCGACTGACCGGTCGTTGGGTGCACAAAGCCAAGCGTACGCGCGTGCAGGAACTGGCCGTGCCCCGGCAGCGTCAGTTTGGGGCCGTACAGCGGGTCGCCGGCCACTGGGTGGTGAATTGAGGCCATGTGTACGCGGATCTGGTGCGTGCGGCCGGTTTCCAAGACGCATTTGACCAGCGCGTAATGCGTGAACTGTTCCAGCACTTCAAAGTGTGTCACCGCGTGCCGACCACCGGCGACGATCGCCTGCTTCTTGCGGTCCTTGGGGTCGCGGCCCAGCGGCGCGTCAATGGTGCCGCTGGCTTCGCGAAACGTGCCGTGAACGATCGCCCAGTACTCGCGAATGGTGGTTTTGGCCTTCAACTGGGCGCTGAGGGATTCCAGCGCGGCTGGGGTCTTGGCCACCATCAGTAGGCCCGAGGTGTCCTTGTCGATGCGGTGGACGATGCCCGGCCGGATGACATCGTTGATGGCGGAAAAGTCGGTGTGGGCCAAAAGCCCGTTCACCAGTGTCCCGTCCGGGTGGCCGGGGGCCGGGTGGACGACCATGCCCTGCGGCTTGTTCACCACGATCACCTGGTCGTCCTCATAGACGATCGCAAGCGCCATCGGCTGGGCGCCGGCCTCAAGGGGGGTGGGCGCCGGGGGAGTGACGGCGATGTGGTCGCCAGGCTGCACCTTGTATTTGGCCACGCCAGGCGCGCCGTTCACCAGCACCAGCCCGGCGGCCAGCCACTTGGCGGCCTGCGAGCGCGTGACGTCAAGCGGGCTGTCAGCCAGCACCTTGTCCAGCCGCCCTGTTTCGGTGGTGATGGTCAGTGTAGTGCTCATCGGTGGGCCCCCTTGCCGTCAAAAAACAGCAAGTAAACCAGCACGATCAGTACGCCAACGGTCAAACAGGCGTCCGCGACATTGAAGATGGCGAAATTCATGAAGTCCAGCTGAAACATGTCCGTGACCTCCTGAAAACGCAGACGGTCGATCACGTTACCGAGCGTACCGGCGACGATCAGCGTCAGCCCGAGCCGGTACCACCGGGACTTGCCGGCGTCCCGCCAGAGCATGCCGACGATGATCAAGGACACGACGGTGATGATGTAAAAGAACCACTGCTTGCCTTCGAGAATGGAAAAGGCGGCGCCGGTGTTTTTGATGTGCGTTAGGCTGACGACCCCGGGGATGAACCCGACCGTTTGGCCCAAGGCGACGTGGCCGATGATCCAGGCCTTCACCCACTGGTCCAGCCCGACCAGCGCCGCGGCGATAATAAGATAGCTAATCAATGTGTTGCCTCCAATAACAAGTGTGGTTTGAGTTGCGCGAGGTCGGCCAGGACCATCGCCTGTGTCGCCTGCCGGTATAACAGCGCCGCCGGGTGTGCGGTGACGCCGAAGCGCCGCATTGGCCCGGGCACCAGGGCCCCGGCCACCACGCGGTTGAGCGGTGCGTGCAGCACCTGGCCGTGCCAGTCCTTGACTTGTCCGCGGTACAACCGCCACAGCGCGGTGTTCCCCATCAGGAGCAATGGGACCTGCGGCAGTGCGGCCAGCTCGGCGTCCAGCAAAAAGCCCTCGGCGAGCATCTCAGCCTTAGTCGGCGGCCGGTTCACGGTGCGGCCACTGGGGCTCATCCGGGTCGGTCGCCGGTGAAAGGCCATGGTGATGAACACTTCTTGGCGCGTGAGGCCAAGCGCAGCCAGCATCAAGTCGAGCTTGACTCCGGCGCGGCCGGTGAAGGGCCGCGCGGTGGGGAGCTCCGTTTCGCCCGGCGCCTCCCCGACCAGGATCAGGCGCGGGTGAGTCGCCCCTTGGCCCGGGACAAAGCCAGCGGTGTTAGGCAGCGCAAGCCCCTGCGCCTTAGAATAAACCTGAGATAACGCCATCGTCTGACACATCCATATTCATTGCGGCCGGGCGCTTCGGGAGCCCAGGCATCGTCAACACGCTGCCGGTCATGATGACCAAGAAGCTCGCCCCAAGCTTGGGCGTGATGTCGCGCACGTGAATCGTGAAGCCGCTTGGTGCACCCAAGCGCTTCGGGTCGTCTGACAGCGAGTACTGCGTCTTGGCCATGCACACCGGTAGCTGACTCCAGCCGTTTTGGGCAATGGTCTTGAGTGCCAGTTCCGCCTTGTGGTCGTATTCAACGCGCGCACCACCATAGATTTTCGTCACAATGGTTTCGATCTTCGCCTTCACGTCACTGGCTGGGTCATACAACGGCGTGAAGTGGCTCGGTTGCGCCACCGCTGCAACGACCGCATCAGCCAGTGCCAGCGCGCCGTGGCCACCTTCGCCCCAGACGTTGGCCGGGATCGCCGTTGCGCCGACTTGCGCGCACAGGGCTACCAGGGTGGCGAGCTCTGCTTCGGTGTCGGTGGCAAACTGGTTGATGGCGACCAACACCGGCACGCCGTACTGCGCCATGTTTTGGATGTGGCGCGCGAGGTTGGCAAACCCAGTGTTGAGCGCCGCGAGGTCTTCCGTGGTCAGATCCTTGAGCGCCTGGCCGCCGTTGTACTTCAGCGCTCGCACGGTGGCGACAATCACCACGGCGTCTGGGGTCTTGCCCAGCACCGGCGTCTTGATGTCCAGGAACTTCTCCGCCCCGAGGTCCGCGCCAAAGCCAGCTTCAGTCAGTGCGATGTCTCCGAGGGCCAGCGCCGTGCGCGTCGCCAAAACGGAGTTGCAACCATGGGCGATGTTGGCAAACGGCCCACCGTGGATCAGCGTGGGCGTGTGCGCCAGCGTCTGCACCAAGTTGGGTTTGATGGCGTCGCGCAACAACATGGCGATCGCGCCGGTCACCTCAAGGTCGGCCACGGTCACCGGCTTGCGGTCATAGGTGTAGCCGATCACAATGCGGGCGATCCGCGCCTTCAGGTCGCCGAGGTCACTGGCGAGGCACAGGACGGCCATCAGCTCGCTGGCCACCGTGATATCAAACTCGGTTTCACGGGGCACACCGCTCGTGGCGCCGCCCAGCCCGATGGTGACGTGGCGCAACGAGCGGTCATTGATGTCTAGCGCGCGGCGCCAGATGATCCGCCGCGGGTCGAGGTTCAGCGCGTTGCCCTGCTGCAGGTGGTTGTCGATCAATGCCGCCAGGGTGTCCACCGCCGTGGTCAGGGCGTGCATGTCACCGGTGAAGTGCAGGTTGATGTCCTCCATCGGCACGACTTGGGAATAGCCGCCTCCAGTCGCCCCGCCTTTCATCCCCATGACCGGGCCAAGCGAGGGTTCCCGTAGCGCGATAACGGCGTTTTGGCCGCGCAGGCGCAGGGCATCGCCTAGCCCGATCGTGACCGTCGACTTGCCTTCCCCGGCGGGTGTCGGGTTGATCGAGGTCACCAAGACCAGCTTGCCCAGCGGCTGATGCTGCAGGCGGCGCAAGGTCGGCAGGCTGATCTTGGCCTTGGCCTTGCCATACAGCTCCAGGTCATCTTCGGTCAGGCCGACCATGGCGCCGATCGCCTGGATCGGCTTCATTTCGGTTTTTTCGTTCGCTTGTGCAATTTCGATATCAGACATTGTCCCGTTCCTTTCTAAGTGTTGCGGTCAAAGCATCAACAAGGGGCCGGGGGTTGCCTAGGCGCACCACGACGACCTCACCATAGGGTTGCGTGACGAGTGTGAGCTGGTGGCCGTGGACGCGCACCGCGGTGAGCGCACCGGGGGCCAACGTCAGCGTGTTGCCCGGCAGCAGGCGGCGCAGTGTCACGCGCTGGTCGTCAATGATGAGGCGTGAGCGCGAAACTTGCACGCCGGCTAGCGCGAGCGTGACGAGTAGCACCCCCACTGCGATTGGGGCCGGCTGACCGTAACCGACGAGCTCCATCTGCAGAATGACCGCAACAGCCACCCCGCTCACGATGAGGGCCCAAAAAATGATAAAATCAAGCCAGGCGGGTTGAATCAAGAACCGCTTTGGGATCACACAAACACTTCCTTGGGGTAAATGAATTTATGATAAGACTATACACAGACGCGGCGACAAAAGGCAACTTTGGATTGGGTGGGATCGGGATTTTGATCGTTGAAAACGGTCAGGCCACCCAGGTGCATCGGCCGCTTGCGGCCATGTCGAACCACGCAGCCGAGTTTGAGGCCGTCATCGCCGGGCTCACCCTGCTTATTGAAAGCGGCCGCACCGGCAGCGTGCGGCTCGCATCCGACTCCAAGCTGGTGATCGAGGCGATGGATAAACGCTACGCGAAGCACTACGCTGATTATGTCACAAAACTGACCGCTTTGATGGCCCAATTCACCCTCCTGCTGTGGCAGTGGGTGCCGGAGGCCCAAAATAAAGGCGCGCACACCCTCGCCCAGCAGGGGCTGCGTGAAGCCGAAGCGCTGGCCGCAAAACGCGGCCCCCACTGAGTGTGAGGGCCGCGTGAGGGATGCAATTTAGTTGAGGACCTTGAACTGGTCTGCTTTAGCCATCGTGTCCTTCGCACCGGCTGGGGCAACAATTGACCCGAATGGCATCTGCGCGCGCAGTTGCCAGTTGGCCGGAATATCGAAGGCCGAAGCAACCAGCTCATCGATGATCGGGTTGTAGTGCTGAATGGACGCGCCGATCTGGTTGTTGGCCAGGCCGGTCCAGACGTTCAGTTGACTGGAACCTTGTGCCTGTTCTGCCCATGTGGCAAAATTGTCAGCGTACAGGGTGAAGTCTTTTTCAAGCTGGTGCACCACTGCGGTATCCGTGAAAAACAGGATCGTTCCGGCAGCGGCCTTGAAGCTTTCGATCTTCTTTTTCGTGTTTTCGTAGGCGGCCTCAGTCGGTACTTCCGACTTCAGACGACGCACCACGATGTCCCAGAGCTCATCGTGCTTGGCGCCGAACAGGAACACGGCTCGAACGGTCTGCGAGTTGAACGCAGTCGGGGTTGCTTGGATCAGGTCCTCAGCCAGTGTGACGATTTGATCATTCGTCTGGCTCAAGTTCTTCCCCAGCGCATAGATCGAGCGGCGTTGCTGCAATAAGTTCAGTAATTCGTTGTTCAAGTCAATGACCACCTTTTATCAGAATGGTAACAGTGTATCAGCTAACTATTTGTAAGTAAACCCCTAATCTAAAATTTCACTTCACAAAGGAGGCGCCGCATGACCCTCATTGCCTGGCTCATTATCGCCGTACTGGTGCTCAACACACTGGGTGCCATCTTCACCGTGTTGCGTGACGTCCGGGACATTTCAACCACCTGGGCGTGGTTGCTGGTTCTGCTGTTTCTCCCTGTTCTCGGGTTCGGCATTTACTTGTTTGCCGGTCGCGGGCTGTCCGCGCGCAAGATGCAAACGATCCAGGCAGAGTACCGCAAAGGGATCGATGCCTTCGTGCAGCTGCAAAAGCGTGAATTGGCCAAGAATCAGCTGCTCCCTAAGCGGGTCCTATCGCCGGCCGCCAAGGAGCTCATCAACCTGTTTTTGAACACGGATGGCGCACCCGTGCTCGGCGATAACGAGGTGCACATTCTGACCGACGGCGATGAAAAATTTGCCGCGCTGTTTGCGGACATTGACGCCGCAACGGACCACATCTATGTGGAGTATTACACGATTTACAATGATGCCCTGGGCAACGCGCTGCAAGCACGCCTGATCCAAAAAGCCAAGCAAGGCGTCACTGTCAAGGTGCTTTACGACGCCTGGGGGAGCCAAGGTGCGACGGCCAAGTGGTGGGCCCCGCTCGTCGCTGCGGGCGGCGAAGTTGAGACCTATTTTTCCTCGCGTTACCTGTTCTTAGATTTTCGCCTCAACTACCGCTTGCACCGCAAAATCGTGGTGATCGATGACCAAATCGGCTACATCGGTGGCTTCAACGTGGGCGATCAGTACGTCTCGCGCAAGCCGAAGTTTGGGTACTGGCGAGACACGCACCTCCGCATCATCGGCAACACGGTGTTAGCCCTCAAGGTGCAGTTTTTGATGGACTGGAACGCCACCGTCCCGACTGCTCGCGAGGAACCTTACAGCCTGTCCAACGTCCCATTGAGCCGCATTAAGTCGGCACACCCGGGGGCCACCCCCATCCAGATCGTTGCCAGCGGACCCGAAACCGGCGCGCAGCAGATCAAGTACGGATACGTCAAGATGATCACCGGCGCCACACGATCGGTTTGGCTACAGACCCCTTACCTGATTCCCGATGACACGATGATTGACGCGTTGATCACGGCCGCCTTGGCAGGCATTGATGTGCGCGTGATGATCCCGGACATGCCCGACCACCCCTTTATTTTTCGGGCGACGCAGTACTATGCGGCCCTGCTCATGCGCTACGGGGTGAAGATTTACCACTACGAAAACGGGTTCCTGCACGCCAAGACCATGGTGGTGGACCAAAAAATCGCAAGCGTTGGGAGCGCCAATCTGGACATCCGCAGCTTTAAGCTGAACTTTGAAGTCAACGCCTTTATCTATGACCGCACGGTTGCCCGTGAATTGACCGCTATCTTTGAAGCGGATCTGACCCACAGTCGCCTGCTGACGCCCACCGAGGTCGCCCAGCAAGGCTGGTGGCTACACTTCAAGCAGTACGGCTCGCGCTTGCTGTCGCCGATCTTGTAGGTACGACCGCGCCAGCCAGCCGCGCTGGGCGAGTTGTGTTTGTCAGGTGAACCGGCTATACTAGTGGTAAGACGCAGGTGGTGACACGCCCCCCACATCTGGGGGTGAGCTCAGCCACCCGCAAGATGTAGTATTTTTAAGTTGACGGCAACCACAACCAATAGTATTATGGCCTTACTAGATAACGGGAGTGATGACCATGTCCAACGTAACGCTTTTCACCAAGAATGGTTGCCCACAGTGCCGGATGACCAAGAACTACCTGAAGACACACAACATTGCGTTCACCGAACACAACATCAATGAAGAACCTGAATATATCAGCTACTTGAAGGATCAAGGCTTCCAAGCCGTGCCAGTGCTTGAAGCGAATGGCCTACCCGCTTTTTCCGGATTCCGCCCGGAGGTCTTGAAGCAGTTGGCCGGCTAAACCAAAAAAATGCCGCAACGACAACATTCGTCGTTGCGGCATTTTTTTGTGTTACCAGATCGTAATGCGCTGATCCGGGGCCAGGTACATCCCATCGCCTGGTTGAACATCAAACGTCGTGTACCAGTCCGCCAGGTTTTGTGGCTGGACGTTGGCCCGAAGTTTTGCGGGCGCGTGAACGTCAACAGCGAGGAACATCTTCTGGAGCTCAAGGCGCGCCTTTTGCCGCCAGATGCGGCTCCAGTTGATGAAGAACTCGTGACCATCGTAATCCGGCAGTGCCTTGGCGGTTTCCAGCGCCGCGGCCAGGCCGCCGGCATCCGCGATGTTTTCGGATACGATCAGCTTGCCGTTGGCCTTCCCGGCTTCGGTTTCACGCCCATCGAACTGATCGATCATGGCCTGAGTCAATTCCTTGAAGTGTGCGTAGTCGGCATCTTGCCACCAGTTGTTCATGTTGCCGAACTCATCGAACTGCGCCCCATTGTTGTCAAACCCGTGCGAAATTTCGTGCGCGATGACCGCGCCGATCCCACCAAGGTTCTGACTTGCGGTTTGATCCAGCGCGTAAAATGGCGCCTGCAGGATGGCCGCTGGGAAGGTGATGTCGTTACGCGATGGGTCGTAGCACGCGTTGACCAGGTGGCCTGGCATCGCCCATTCCGTGCGGTCGACCGGTTTGGTCAGCTTGACGAGGTTGTCGGCGTGGCGAATCTGGGCCAGTGTGATGACGGTGGTCAACAGGTCCGCCTCAGCAGGCACCTTCAGTTGCGCGAAGATAGCATGCGCCTGGTCTGGGTAGCCCATCTTCAGCACCATCTTGTCCAACTTGATGATGGCCTTGTCCTTGGTTGGCTGCGACAGCCAGTCCGAGTTGGCCAGTCGGCGCTTGTAGGTGGCGATCATTTTTTCCACCAAGGCGGTCACATCGGCTTTGGCGGTTTCACCGAAGTAGGTCTTGCCGTAGTAGATCCCGACCGGCTCCGCGTAGAAGCTGTTGGCCAACCGATAGGCGTGCTTGGGCTGGCTTGGCGCTTCAGGGCTGCCGGACAGCGCGCGGCTGTACGTGCCCCCAAGTTGCCGCAGGGATTCGCTGAGGTAACTCGTTGAATCCAGGAGCTCCAGAACGTAGGCCCAGTGCTTGTATGCAGGGAAAGTCTCAGCGTTGAACAGCGTCGTGAATTCCTTCAAGAAGCGTGGGTCACCCACGATGACCGTCTCCGGCTTGGCGGGTAGCGTGGCTGCCGTGAAGCCAGCGAAGTCGAAGTCCCCCAGCTGAGCCGCCACTTCATCGAACGATTGCGGGTTATACGCTTTCGGATAGTCGGCCCACTCTTCGGAACTTTTGACATGCTTGGCGATCTCGGCATCAAACGCTAACGTATCAGCTAAGTACGCGGCCTGGTCGGCGGCGCTGAGGTCGGTTTGGGCCAGGACCTGCTTTGCCATGTCTGTCCAGATCGCAAGCAGGTGCTGGCCCTGCTCGTTGTCTGCTGCGTAGTAGGTCGTGTCGGGCAAAATGGTGCTTGGGCCGGTCAGCGAGTACTTGTTCACGCTAGTATCCTTCATGTCGGGATCAACGCTCCCCCGGAACGGGAACGGGAACAAGGCGGTGGCCAAATCCGCGGCCTGCGCATTGAACGCTACCAGGTCGCTGACTGCGGCCAGCGGTGCTAACCGCTCCAGCGCCGGCTGGATGCCAGCCGCATCGCGAGCGGTGAAGTCAGCTGCGCGCTTGTACAGCTTGGTGGCTTCTTCGAAATACGCGTCCGGTGCGGGCTTTGTCCCCGCCGCAACGGCGGCAAAGTCGGCCATCAGCTTGTCTTCAACATCATCGGCAAGGTCGGAGAATCCCCCAGTGCGGGACTTGTCTGGCGCGATCACCGCGGTTTTTTCCCATTCGCCGTTAACGGCGTCGTATAGATCATCTTGATAACGTGGTGTTGTTTCTGCCATGTGTTTCCCCTTTCGCCGGCGACTCTCACCGGACTTTAATATGACTATCATTGTAGCGCAACCTCTGACGGTTTGCACCCCCAGTTCTGCAAGTATCGCATGCGTGCCCAGATGCGACAAGTGGCGGCGCGCTAGCGCCCAAAAAAACCGGGCCTTGGCCCGGTTCGGTGTGCGGTGTTAGTTGGGAGTCAGGCCCAGGCAATCTTGGCAATCGCGTACTCTTGGATGCGCTTTGGCCCCTTCTTCGTGTTAATCATGACCGTGCTACGTTCCTGATACGGTTTGACCGTCCCGGGGACGATCGCATCGACCGTGCCATGCAACCGTTTGCGGTCAATCGTGTGGATCAGCACCTCGCGTTTCGTGAGTAAAGCATCCTCCAGTAAGCCAATGATCTCAGTGGTGCGTTGCGCCATGAGCAGTACCTCCTTTTGTTTGCTGAAACCGATTACACCCTCAGTATAACGGACGCGGCGTCAAAAATCAGTAGCCTGCCGCTAGGTCCACCTGATTCTTAAGAATTGTCCCTGTCGCTTCAAGGCTGAGCAGGTTAGGCCAAAAAATTTCAAAGACGGCCTGCCGCAAATGGGGCACGGTGCCGGAAATGTGCGGGGTGATCAGGACGTTGGGCTGTTGCCACAAGGCGGAATCATCAGGCAGTGGTTCCTGTTCAAAGACATCCAATGCGGCCCCGCTCACGCGCCCGTCAGCTAGTGCGGCCAGTAGCTCATCCGTTGCCACGGACGGCCCCCGGCCCACGTTGATGAATAGCGGTTGGGCCATGGGCTGTGAAAAGAAGTCGTGGTCGAAGTAATGGGTGGTCTGCGCCGTCAGGGGCATAATGTTGACCAGCACCCGGGCCTGCGCCACTTCCCCGCCCGCTTGCGGCGTCGTGTACACTGCAGCGAACGGTGCGACCGCGACCCCGCGGCGGCTGACGCCAACCACGCGCATGCCTTGTGTCGCCAAAGCCTGGGCGATGGCCTGGCCAACGTGGCCCGTCCCGTAAACGATTGCTGTTTCCCCTGTCAGCGTGAATTGACGGGCGCGCCGGTCGGCATTGTCCCAGGTCTTGGCGATCGGGAACAGGCCGCGGGCAAAGGCCAGCGTGGCCGCAAGTGTCGATTGTGCGATGGGCACAGCGTGAATGCCGCTGGTGTTGGCGAGGATCGTCCCTTGTGCCGCCAACTGGGCGAGCGGTAAGTAATCGACGCCGGCTGAGACGGTTTGGATGAAGCGCACTCGGTTGGGCCCGGCAAGGATTGCGGCGGCGGTGTCATCCCAGCCGAGAATGACGTCGATCGTCGGCGCCATGCTGGCGGTATAGTCAGACTTCGTGATGAAGTGCAGTTGCGGGTGTTCGGCCAGCTGGGCATCGATGCCGTCAGGTAGGCCAAAGCGCGTCAAGATATTCAAGAAATCACCTCCACTTTCTATTGTAGGCCAAAGCAGGGTGCGAACCCAACCCTTGCGTCTGGGTCAGCCACGACTAGTGGTTGGCGCGACAACCTGTCGGGAGATGCACACCAGCAAAAAAGTCGCCAATCACGACTTGTGACTGGCGACACCAATGCGAATGACTAAGGTTGGTATTGATTAATGGGCAGAGGGGTTGTCGGGGGTGGCATTCCCCTGACCGCTCGGCCCTTGTTGGGCCTGCCGGCCTTCAACGAGGCGGGCGACAACCATCGAACTTGCGAGGTTCCCCGTTGAGTTGAGCAGCGTGGCAGGGACATCGATAATCGTCGAGATGACCAAAATTAGCGGAATTGCGTTGGTGGGGAAACCAAACATGGTCACGATCAAAGTTTCGGCGATCATGCCACCCACTGGCACGGCCCCCATCACGGCACCAACGAAGAAGCCGCCTGCGATGATCAGCAGCATGTTCATGGGGCTGGTGATGTCGCGGCCAAATAAGAGGAATAAAAAGGCCACCTTGAAGACCCCGCCAATGGCCGACCCGTCTTTGTGAATATTCGCCCCTAGCGGAATGACCGTGTCCACGATGTCATCCGGGAGCCCCATTGCCTTGGCGGCAGTCAGGTTAGCAGGAATTGACGCGGCCGAAGAGCTGGTGGCGATCGCCGTGATCGCCGGGACGCTGACATGCCGCCAGTAGTTGCGTACCCCACCGCGACCACCCGCGATCGCGGCATAGGCGGTCAGAACGATGAAGAAGTAAATCGCAGCTAGGGCGAGGTAAAGCACAAAGGCGCGCAAGTAGCCGCCAACGATTTGACTTCCAAGGCTGCCAACAACGCTGGCGAAGTAGCAGGCTAACCCGATCGGCGCATACTTCATGATGTAATGAACCACCTTAAGCACCACCGCGTTCCCGGATTGCAGGAACTGGCGGAATGCTTCACCGCGCGCCCCACTGGCAGAGGTGGCAATGCCAACGAAAAGCGAAAAGACGATCATGGCCATCATGTTGGACTTCGACAGGAGTTTGGTGAAGTCGTCAACAGTGAACAGCTCCACTAAGCGCTGGAGTATGGGGATGTTGGATTGTTCGGCCTGAACGTGGCCCATAGTCGCCTTGAGGGCGGCCACATCACCGGGCTGAATGAGCGGAAACAGGCGCACGCCGCAGTAGCCGATCAGTGTCGCGATCGCGGCGGTGCCTAGGAACACCAAGACGGTGGCGCTCAGAATTTTACCGAGCCGGGCCTTGTTCCCCATTGCGCCAACCGCGCTGGTGATGGAAAAGAAGATCAGCGGAATCAAAATCATGTACATCAGGTTCAGGAACAACTCGCCGAACGGTTGCAAAATGGTGGCTTTGGGGCCCACCACTGCGCCGATAATGCCACCGATCACCACCCCACCGAGGAGCAGAAACGTTTCTTGGTAATGTTGCCAAAGATTTTTCATGGGCCTAGTCCTCACTGTAACGCAAGTCGTTTTGCGTCAAATCAGCGTAGGATTCGCGGCGCACCACGAGTTTCGCCTGCCCATTTTCGACAAAGACAACCGCCGGCCGCGGGTTCCGGTTGTAGTTGGAGGCCATCGTGTAGCCGTACGCGCCCGTGGCAAGCACGGCAATCACATCCCCTGGCGCAGTCGCCGGTAACGGGGCCGCATCGATGAGGATGTCGCCGGATTCACAGTACTTCCCCACGAGGTGCACGGTTTCGGTCGCCGGGGCCAGGGGTGTGGCGGCCTTGACCGCCTCATACGGCGCTTGATACAGCGCCGGGCGGATGTTGTCCCCCATCCCGCCATCAACAGCCACGTAAGGGCGCAGACCGGGCACCGCTTTACGGCTCCCCACGGCATACAGCTGATGGCCGGCCTCACCGACGATCGAGCGGCCGGGCTCGATCCAGATCGCCGGCAACGCGAATGGTAGCTCTGCGGCTTTGGCCGTTTGAATGATGGCCCGGACGAATTCTGCGGCTGGCAGGGGATCATCGGCGTCGGTGTAACGAATCCCAAAACCACCGCCGACATTGAGCACCTGTGGCGTGAAGCCAAGGGTCTCGTGCCAATCGCACAGGGTTTCCAGGAGTTTTTGGGTCGCACCCACGAACCCAGCCACTTCAAAGATCTGGCTCCCGATGTGCGCGTGAATCCCCAACAGGTTTAACTGCGGCGCGGCCAAGATGGCTTTGGCTGCCGCCATCGCCTGCCCGGACGCGAGGTCGAAGCCGAACTTGCTGTCGACCTGCCCGGTTTGATCGTAGGCGTGGGTGTGCGCGCTGATGCCTGGCGCGACCCGCAGAATCACATCTTGACGCTGGGTCGGGGTGGCGGCCAGCAGGGATTGCAACAAGCTGATTTCGTCAAAATTGTCCACGATAATGGTCCCAACGTGATGCGTCAGCGCCATTTCGAGTTCCGCTTGCGATTTGTTGTTGCCGTGAAACGCGACGTCTGCCATCGGAAAGTGGGCCTGAACGGCCGTGTAAAGTTCGCCGCCAGACACCACGTCGATATGGGCACCTTCTTGAGCTGCCACTTGGTACATGGCGACCGTGGCAAAAGCCTTGCTGGCGTAGCTCACGGCATAGGCGACGTGTTCAGCCTCGAAAACTTGCTTGAAACGGCGGATCTGTGTGCGGATCTGGCCAACGTCGTACACGTAAAGCGGTGTTTGGAATTCCTGGGCAAGCGCCAAGGCGTCGGCGCCGCCAATGGTCAAGTGCCCTTGGGTGTTCGTGGTAATGGTCATGAAAAATCTCCTCCTAAATGGTGGGGGTGATTCGATTGATAAAAAAATGGGGCCATTTTGTTTGACGACAGCCAAACAAAATGGTCCCAATCGGATCAATGCTTGAATAGCGCCCCGTCTATTGACGACAGTCCAGTCGCTATTCACGCCTGGCCCAACTCCCCTCGCGCAACACCTGTGGTGGAGAATTTCGGCGACCGCCCCGTTCGCAATGCGTCATGGTAGTGTGAGCTACTCGACATCGTTACTCTTGTTGGTCGCAACCTCTATCAAAGATTTACTCTAATTGATTTATTAATTATTGTCAATCGTTTTCTCATCGCCGTCACCTGAAACGATTATTGAGCACAGTAAAAGCCGGTGCGCCTTGACACCGGCTTCGTGCTGCCATTGTGGGGTGAGCGTGTGAGACTACTGTTTCTTTCGCCGCCGCCCCACGAGGCCGAATAGGCTGAGTGAACTGAGGAGAAGGAGCCAGCCCAGGCCAACGATCCCGACGGTGCTACGCTCGCCGGTTTGCGGCAAAGCCCGCTGAGTGGTCGGTTTGTCTGAGGTTGACTGGTCGTTGGCCGGTGAGGTCGGTTGCTTGACCTCGGGGTCACCTGCTGGTGTGGCTGCGTAAGTCAGCGTCGCCACCTGATCCGCGGCTTCGGCGTCGATGGTTTGACTCGGAATGCCTGGGCTTGTCGCGATAAACCCATCAATTGCAGGTGCCGGCACAGCGTCAAACGTTGGCGTGACGGCCGCCCACGGACTATACGTGACGACTGGTTCACCGCTGGCTGGATAGTCGATGGTGGCGCTCCGGGTGAACGTAATGGTTTGGGTCGTGGTTGGCCGTAGCGCGCGACCGGTCGCGGCCTCCAGATAGGCAATCGTTCGCGTGATGACGCGAATCAGTGTAGCGGTATCCACGCCTGCCGGGTAGCGTGGGCTGTCTGGATCGGCCGGATTCACGCTGGTGCCAGCGTCCTGAGGGGCATCGGGACTCACCGTGATACGGCTTGGGTAGTAGTGAACCACAATCGTCAGATCTGGCGACTCGGCTTCAATCGTTGTTGCTGCAACTGCCGGTGCGAGTGTGAACCGCGCGGGTACGGTTGGGTGGGTAACCGCATCAAAAGTGTTGGTGGTGCTGGCAACCCAGTCGCCATACGTCACAACGGCTTGGCCGGCGGCGTTGAACGCGATCGTGGCCTGACGCGTGAATCGCCGTGTTTCGACGACCGGCGCCGCGACGGCCTGGCTGGGGTTGTCGGCGTCAACGTATTGAATCGTGCGGGTGACGCTTTGATTCAAATCTACGGTGGTCACCCCTGAGGGCGCCTTAGGGCCTTCTGGGTCATCTGGAATCAGCGGTTGACCCGGAGTGAATGGTTGATCCGGGGTGACCGCATAGGTGGTGGCGTAGTACTTCACGATCGTGGTGAGATCTTCGTCTGTGGCCGTGACTGTCGCTTCGGCTGTGGCGGCTTCAAGGGCAAACTTGTCCGCAATAATCGGCGTCGTCACCGTCGCAAAGGTTGCAGTGGTTTGCGGCTGCCAGTCGCCGTACTGAACGCGCCCTGTTCCGGTTGCGTCGTAAGTGACCGTTGCGGCGCGGGTGAAAGTCAACGTCTCCGTGTGCGGCGGCGCGACGGTCACTGTTGAGTCCGCGGCATCAACGTAAGTGATGGTGCGCGTCACGGTTTGGTTCAAATCTGTTGCCGTCAGCCCATCTGGTGCTTTGGGGCTGTTCGTGTCGCCTGTGAGGATTGGTGTGCCGCCTTCAACGGGCTTGTCTGGCGTGATGGTGTACGTGGTGCCGTAGTAGTGCACGATGACCGTCAGATCGGCGGTATCTTCGGCCACAGTGACCGCGTTCACGGGTGGATCAAGCGTGAACATCGCGGAAACTGCCGGATGTGGGATAGCCGCGAAGATCGCGGTCGTCTCAGGTGCCCAGTCGCTATAGCGAACCGTCCCCACCCCAGCGGCATCGTAAGAAATTGTCGCGCTGCGGCTGAACCGCAGTGTCTGTGTTTGCGTTGCTGCGACGGCTTTAGTTGGATCAGTCGCGTCAACGTAACTGATCGTTCGGGTCACCGTTTGGTTCAAGTCATCTGCCAATAAGCCGGCGGGCGCTTTGGGCCCGTCCTCGTCGCCTGGTATGATCGAATCGCCCTCTGTCAGCGGCTGATCCGGTGTCACCGTGTACGTGGTGCTGTAATAGTGAATGATCGATGGGATATCGCTTGCCTCAGCGCTCACGCTTGTCGCCGGAACATCGGGGGCAAGGGTGAACATGTCAGGGACAACGGGGTTCACCACGGTTGCAAACGTGTCGGTTGTTTCTGCCACCCAATCCCCATACACCACGGTGCCAGCCTTGGTGACTGGATCATAGGTGAGTGTTGCCTTGCGGCTGAAGTGTAACGCCTCGCTTTTGGCTGCAGCGACAGCTTGGGTGGCATCGGCCGCGGCCACATAGGCAATTGTGCGCGTCACGGTTTGATTCAAGTCATCCGCCAACAAGCCAGCAGGTGCCTTAGGACCGTCTTCGTCACCGTCGATCACCGAGGTGCCTGGGGCGACCGGGGCCTCTGGCGTGATTTCGTAGGTGGTCGCGTAATACTTCACGACTTCGTCAAGATCCGCAGCTGTCGCGGTGACTGACACTGCCACAACTTCAGAGTTAAGCGCGAACTTGTTCTCAATCGGCGGATTCGCAACCGCGGTAAATGTATCACTTGTGGTGGGTTGCCATTCGGCGTACTGAACGGTGCCGTTACCCGCTGCGTCATAGGTAATGATTGCTTGACGGGTGAAGGTTAGCGTCTCAGTGTGCGCTGTGGCAACCGTGATTGCTGGGTCTGCGGCATCCACATAATTGATGGTGCGCGTGACGGTTTGATTCAGGTCATCGGCCGTTAAGCCGGCTGGGGCTTTCGGGCCGTTGACATCACCCGGGATGACCGGGTCATTTTCGGTTAATGGCTGGTCTGGCGTCACCGTGTACGTGGTGCTGTAGTAGTGGACGGTGATTGGTGGCAGGTCTTCATCCTCGGCGGCTACCGTCGCTTCGGGAACATCGTTGTCGCGCGTGAACATATCAGCCACCTTCGGGTTTGTCACGGTGGCAAACGTATCGGTTGTGGTCGCGGTCCAATTCCCATACACGACCGTTCCGGCCTTGGTGACCGGATCGTAGGTGATGGTTGCACTGCGGGTGAAAGCTAGCGTCTGGGTCTGCGGCGATGCCACTGATTTGCTTGGGTCTGTGCCGTCGACATACGCAATTGTGCGACTCACCGTTTGGTTCAAGTCGCTTGCCGTTAAGCCGGCGGGCGCCTGAGGGCTGTTTTCATCACCCGGGATGACCGGATCCCCTTCCGTCAGCGGTTGGTCTGGGGTCACCGTGTACGTGGTGCTGTAGTATCGAATAGTGATTGGTGGTAGGTCTTCGTCCTCGGCGGCAACCGTCGCTTCCGGGACATCATTGTCGCGCGTAAACATATCCGCCACCGTCGGGTTTGTCACGGCGGTGAACGTGTCGGTCGTGGTCGCGGTCCAATCCCCGTGTACCACGGTCCCAATCTTGGTGACCGGATCATAGGTGATGGTTGCACTGCGGGTGAAGGCTAGCGTCTGAGTCTGCGGTGATGCCACTGATTTGCTTGGGTCTGTGCCGTCGACATACGCAATTGTGCGACTCACCGTTTGGTTCAAATCACTTGCCGTTAAGCCGGCGGGCGCCTGAGGGCCGTTTTCATCCCCCGGAATGACCGGCTCCCCTTCAGTCAGCGGCTGGTCTGGCGTCACCGTGTACGTGGTGCTGTAGTAACGGATGGTGATTGGCGGTAGGTCTTCGTCCTCCGCGGCCACCGTCGCTTCCGGGACATCCTCGGCGAGTGTGAACATGCCAGCCACCGCCGGGTTCGCAATCACATCAAACGTATCGGTTGTGGTCGCGGTCCAATCCCCGTACACCACAGTGCCGACCTTGGTGATTGGATCATAGACGATGGTTGCGCTACGGGTGAAGGCCAGTGTCTGGGTCTTAGGTGGCGCCACGATTTTGTTCGCGTCTGTCCCGTCGACATAAGCGATTGTGCGACTCACTGTTTGGTTCAAGTCACCTGCCGTTAAGCCGGCGGGGGCTTTCGGGCCGTTGACATCACCCGAGATGACCGGGTCATTTTCGGTCAAGGGCTGGTCTGGCGTCACCGTGAACGTGGTGCTGTAGTAACGGATGGTGATTGGCGGCAGGTCTTCATCCTCGGCGGCGACCGTCGCTTCGGGAACATCGTTGTCAAGCGTGAACATCCCAGTCACCGCTGGGTTTGTTACGGCGGCAAACGTATCGGTTGTGGCCGCGGTCCACTCCCCATACACCACAGTCCCGATCTTGGTGACGGGATCGTAAGTGATGGTTGCGCTACGGCTGAAGGCCAGTGTCTGGGTCTGCGGCGATGCCACTGATTTGCTTGGGTCTGTGCCGTCTACGTACGTGATTGTGCGACTCACTGTTTGGTTCAGATCGCTTGCCGTTAAGCCAGCGGGCGCCTGAGGACCGTTTTCATCCCCCGGAATGACCGGCTCCCCTTCAGTCAACGGTTGGTCTGGGGTCACCGTGTACGTGGTGCTGTAATAGCGGATGATGATTGGCGGCAAGTCTTCGTCCTCGGCGGTCACGGTCGCTTCCGAGACATCAGTGTCGAGCGTAAACATACCAGCCACCGCCGGGTTCGTCACCGCGGCAAACGTGTCGGTCGTTTCAGCCATCCAGGGGTTATACGATGGCGTGCCGCGTTTGGTGATTGGATCGAAGGTAATGGTCGCGCTCCGGCTAAAGTTCAGCGTCAGTGTTTCTGGCGACGCCACTGCTTTGTTTTTGTCTGTCGCATCCACATACAAGATGGTGCGGGTCACCGATTGATTCAAATCGCCTGCTGCTACCCCGGTCGGATACTGAGGGCTATCGACATCGCCTCTGACGACAGCATCGCCTGCGTTTTTAGGGTCAAGCGGGAGAACCGTGATTTGATCACGGTAGTATTTAATGACAACCGACTCAGGGCTGGTCAGTGTCTGACCTTCAAGCGCAACGGCTCTAGTCGGGGTTTCTGTGACGTGAGGGAAGTAACCATTGACCGCCGGTGGTGTCAAAGCGTCAAAGGTGGCTGTCGTCACGGCTGTCCATGGACTGTATGTCGTCGTGGGCGTGCCATCAACATAGGTCACCTGTGCGGTTCGCGTGAACGCCAACGTACGGGTGATCCCTTCGACAGGCGTCATGGTGACGTCGTTGACGACCGGATTGTTAGTTTCAGCATCGATAAAGCGGTAGTCCAACGTGACCTCTTTATTCAGGTCGTCGTGATTCAAGCCAGCGGGCGCTTTGGGCCCCTCAGGTTGTGAGGCGTCAATAGGATCGTCCTCACTGACCGGCGCATCCGGTTGAATCGTATAGGTCGTGGGATAGTAAAAGACGGTGACATCTGGCAGATCGTCTGGTGCGGTTTGGTCGAAGCTCGCGCTGGGGACGGTTGGGACCATCGTCATGAGGTTTACTTGAGTGGGATTTGCAAGTGCCTCAAATTCGGTCTCATTGCCGTCTGCTGACCACTCGTTCCAAGTGATCGCGCTTGGATCATCAACACTAAACGATCCTGTGCGGGTGAGTGCGATCTCTTGAATCACCGGTTGCCCGAGGGATGGCTGATCAGTGGCATTCACGTAATTGATGGTTCGTGAGATCGTTTTGTGCTCAACGTTGTACCCCCCTGCAATGTCGCCGAGGTCGTTGGATTCGATGATGGTGTAGTTGGTGGCGGCAGAAATTCCTAAAGCTGCGGGATCGAATGACCAAGTGCCATCATCAGCAACTTCGGTGGTGCCTAAAACGGTGCCGTCTGTTGTTTGGATAGTGATCGTGTCACCTGCTGCGGTCCCGGTCCCAGAAATATCGGCGATGTTCGAAACGATCGGTGAAAGTTGGTAAGTTTTCGAAGCAGGTATTGCACCTAAAATTGTATAGGGAAACCAGACATTAACCGCGGTCGAGTCAACGAATGATGTTTGAAAAGTGATTCTTAGTCCGGTTGGTCCAAAATCTTCGGGGGCATAAGTTATTGTCATGGGTGTCGTAAGATTGAACGAATCACTGGTGATATTTGTAGCGACCCAGTTAACTATCTTATTGCCCTCGGTGGCTGAACGACCTAAGGGCTGAATCTGCAGGCCATTCACAGCATTTAAAGGCGTGTAACCAGTTTTGTTAGATACAATACCAGCAGGCACATATACCGTTACGGACGATTTCGTGGTTGTTTCCCATACCCCGTTTACGAGGCGCACATTTGTAACAGTTAGCGTATAGTCGGGTACTATCGGGAAATCCTTATACGCTTGCTCAGCAATGGCACGTGCTGCGACTGGCGTAGTCGAACCCGGCCCCCAAGCGATAGGTTGGAGTGTCCACTGGTCATCAGTACTCATTGAGAGTGTTGGTTGCGCAGTATGTGCATACTCACGAGCAAAGGCTTTGATTTCTTCGTCAGATTTATCGGTTATTGGACCAATAACCGCTGCGGTGGTATCGGTCTCAGTTGCGCTTTGCGGTATCACTAGGGTATCTATCGGTGTATCATCCAGTGTCTCGACCGCATCAGAGCTAGGTTGATGAACTCCTTCAGGATCAACCATCGGAGTGCTGTTTTCGTTGCTATAGGTTGTGTCATCAACGGTGACCACTTCCGAGGGAGCCGTTGATGGTTGTTTTACTGTCTCGTTGCTAATATCGGCTAAAGTATCCGAATTGTCGATTGGCGCGAGAGTAGTAGCCGATTCCTCAGCCCCTGTGTCTCCTGTGTCGAGGCTTGTCTTGGAGTTATCCGTTGTGATGGTCACAGGCGCGCTCTCTTCCGCCGCCTGAACAGCGGCAGATTGTATTGACAACCCATAGGCGAAGCTAATGGCGCTAATGCCTGCCACCAACCACTGCTTTTTACGCTTATACATCTTTCTTCGCTCAGCCACTTCGCTGGTATCCGTGGCGAGGCTCCGCACGTGTTGTTGACTGCGATTACGCATAATTCGACCACTCCTAACTTGACTTGAATCGTGGCTAAAACAAACAGTTAGTGATGCGTGACGGGTCTAAGATATCGATATCTCACGTAAAAGTAATCGAAATAACGCCAATCGTCAATTTTTGGTTAACAGGATGACTCGTTATCAGGTGTGGCATATAAAATATTACTGTTGTGATTGATGGAGCCCACGTTATTGTAAGCTACTTCGAGAATTGTTGGTGTGTAGAGACGCTAGCCAGTCGGATTGGAAAGCGAGAAATATAATTCCTAGCGAACCGCGAAGTGACGCCGAAGCAAGTAAAAAAGGCTTGTCACCGGCTTTCACAACGAAGTGAAAACGACTAGAAAAGTCGCCGGCTCAAACCTTTTTAATTGAATTTTAATCTTACCCCCGCTTCCCCCAATACTGGAACAAGTCGGTTTGCAGATTCCCGTTGTAGAGCTTGCGGCGCTTCGTGGCCTTGGTGCCGTATGATTTTTCGAAGCCGAGGTCGGCGGTCAGGATGTACTTGCTCCAACCAGGAAGCTGGCTGTAGACCTGGCCCATTTCCCGGTACAGCTTACGGGCCGCATCGAGCTCGCCCATGCGCTTGCCGTAAGGCGGGTTGGCCACGATCACACCACGCGGTGCGGTTGGCCGATTGTCTTTGACGGCCACCTGCTTGAAGGTAATGCTGTGAAGAAGTCCTGCCTGCTTGGCGTTCAGGCGCGCCACCTCGATCATCTCCTGATTGATATCACAACCGGTGATGTCCAGCTCGCGGTCAAAGTCAGCGGCGTCCATCGCGGCGTCTTTGACCTGCTGAAGCACTGCCTGATCGATAAAGGCAAAGTCCTCAAACGCGAAGTGACGCTGAAGGCCCGGTGCGATGTTCAGGCCGATCAGTGCGGCCTCAATGGGAATGGTGCCGGAGCCGCAGGTCGGATCGAGAAACGGCAGTTCTGGGCGCCAGTTGGTCAGCATGACCAGCGCGGCGGCGAAGTTTTCCTTTAGCGGCGCTTCCCCTTTGGCGATCCGGTAGCCACGCTTGAACAGAGACGGGCCGGTGGTGTCGATAGTCAGCGTCGCCACGTCCTTGAGAATGGAGACTTCAAGCGGATAGGTATGGCCGGTTTCGGGCAGGCGACCGCGGCGGTGGTAAACCTCAGCCAGCTTGTTGACGATGGCCTTCTTCGTGATGGCCTGCACGTCAGGCTCTGCGTGCAGGGTCGAGCGGACGCTTCGACCAGCAACCGGAAAGGCGGCGTCCAGTGGCAGGTATTGGTCCCACGGCAAGGCCTTCACGCCTTCGAACAGCTCGTCGAAGGTGGTCGCCTTGAACTGACCGATAACGATCTTGATGCGGTCGGCGGTGCGCAGCCAGACGTTGGCGGTGGCAATGGCGGTATCGTCACCCTGGAAGTAGACCTTCCCGTTTTCGGTGGTCGTGTCGAAGCCGAGGTGTTGCAGTTCACGGGCGGTGAGGGCTTCAAGCCCGGCCGCCATAGTTGCCATGAGTTGATGTTGCATCGTGTGCTCCTTTTTAGTCGATGTGATTAGCTTCATTGTACCGGGTTTTGACCCTAAGTTGAATTCAAAAAAACAGCCCGAGCGAACTCGGACTGTGCCTGCTTGCAGACCCCTATAAGCCATGTTTTGTTCGGGTCGGGCTTCAGGCAAACCCCGACCTTCAGTAATCATCTATCTCAGCTGTTACACTGTTGGGACCATCGGTTCAATTCCCTAGGTCTTGCGCCCCTACCAAAGTTTGGGTTACTCGCTCGCGGGGTTTACCCGTTCCAGTCCGCTGGTTTCCCAGTGGCATCGTCTCTGTGGCACTTTCAGGCGCGTCTGCATGGCCGAAGCTTTAGCAGGCGCCACCGCCGTTACCGGTCACCCGGTACCCAGGCTTATTGGGCCTGGCACGAACACTACAAGCATCGCAGCTTGTGCGGGCATGGACTTTCCTCACCTGACAGATGTCAGGCGCGATTACTCGTGATCTGCAAGCTGATCGCGACAGTTAATACCGGTCGATCCCCGTGGAATCGGTCGGTTTCTGGCCACCATCGGCCAGTTTGCTCCCGAAAACGTGACGCTCCAAGTTTGACAGCCGCTTGAGGATGTCGTAGTTGGTCGCGCTGGCACTCGGTTGCGATGGCGTGGCGGCAGCGACGCTCTTGGAGACGCTCAGCTGTTTGGTCAGCTCGTCCACGCGGCTGCGCAGGCGTGCGTTTTCCTCATTGAGCCGGTCCAACTCTGCGTTGTAGGCCTCGTAGTCCTTGATCACCAGATCGAGAAATTCATCGACCTCATCAGCGTCGTAGCCACGAACCTTGGTCTTGAAGCTCTTCTCCAAGATGGTCTTAGCGTCAAGCTGCAGATTGAATGCTGCTTCGTTGTTGTTTTCCATCACCGAACACCTCGTCATTTTCCCTAAGCACAGGATGCTTTAAGCATACCATACTCCCCTTGCTTTGAAAATGAAAAAATGCGTCACACCGGCATTTGCGTGCCTAAAAGTCGTCGTGCAGGGCAGCCTGAGCTTCCCCATACGCGCGGGCGGCTTCTTTCAGGTCGGGCATGCTGATGAGCGAAACCGGATAATCACGCCGTTTGCCCTCCGCCACTGCCGCCTGATAGGCGAACTTTGGCTTGCCGTCAAAGTCCGGGTCGTACACCATTAGCGCCTGGTCGGTGTGAGTGGCCATGAAGCGCGTGTAGCCGGCTAATTGCTGCGGGGATTCATACGGGTGACTCGAGGTGTGCCCGGTAAAGTCGACCTGCGCCGTCAGCGCCGTGAGCGTAGCTTGGTTCGCTTCGTTCCACTGGTGACCAAAATCGGTGAACGGCAGCATCATCGCGACCTGCAACATGGGAAAATCCGGCTTAAGGGTCATCGCAAGGGCCGCGCCCCACTGCTCAACGCCCTGTTCGCCCCCGGTGATCACCCAGTCGACGCCATCCTCCAGCAGGGGCACCAGCCGATTTTTTAACGCATACTTAATCACCGTGATTTTGGGGTCCTCCTGCCCGTAGGCGTTCAGCTCCCAACTTCGATAGCCTGTTAACCATAAGCGTGTGCCCATCGTTTCACCTCAATTGATTAGGCCAAAGCGGCCGTCCTTGGTATAATAGCACTAGGAGTGTGATCCAAATGCCGATTCATTATCCCAATGGTAAGCCCTATTCTGCCGCGGCGCAAATACCGGCGGCCCAGCCTGTCGAGTACGGCGGGCGCGGTATGACGCTAGAAGAGGAACTGAACCAAAGCAACCAGTACTACCGCGAGACACAGCAGGCCGTGGTGTATAAGAAACCCACCCCCTTGCAGATCGTTAAGGTGGACTACCCGTCGCGGGCGCAGGCCGTGGTGCGCGAGGCCTATTTCAAGACACCTTCCACGACGGACTATAACGGCGTTTACCAGGGCCACTACCTCGATTTTGATGCCAAGGAAACCAAGAATAAGCAGAGTTTCCCGCTCAAAAACTTCCACCCCCATCAGGTGGCGCATTTTAATGCTTGCTTAGCGCAAGGCGGGATCTGTTTTGTCGTGATTCGGTTTGTCACCTTACACCGGCTGTTCGTCTACCCGGCGAGTTGCCTGAATGGATTCTGGCAGGCGGCCAAGGCAGACGGCCGCAAGTCGATCCCGCTGAGCGAAATCGAGGCGCACGGCTTTGAACTCCACGCGCAACTGCAACCCTTGATTCCCTACCTTGAAGGTGTCAAGTGGTTGATCCAAACGAAAAGAGGAACTGACTAATGGCAAAGACAACGCCGTCGCGGGTCGCGTCTCGACGCACCCGCAAAGACCGCCCCACGCCAAAGAAAAAAAGTGGGCGCGTGATGAAAGTGTTCAAGGTGCTTGTCCTCGCCTTTGTGGCGGTGCTCGTGGCCGGACTGGGGCTGTTCGCCTGGTACGCGAAGGACGCACCGGCCGTGACCAAAGCTGATCTGATGCGTGGTGGGAGTACCGTGTTCTATGCCACGAACGGGAAAGCGATCACGAATCTGGGAACGGAAAACCGCGTTTACGCAACCGCGGATAAAATTCCCCAGCAGCTCAAAGACGCGGTGGTCGCCATTGAGGACCGCCGCTTCTACAGCGAGACGCTGGGGATCGACCCAATTCGGATCGCCGGTGCCGCGCTGAGCAACGTGAAAGCCAGGCTCACCGGGAACTTCAACGGGCTCGAAGGGGGCTCCACGCTCACCCAGCAACTGGTCAAGCTGACGGTGTTCTCCACGAAGGCTTCTGACCAGACCATCAAGCGTAAGGCGCAGGAGGCGTGGTTAGCCATGAAGGTTGAGCGCGCCTACTCCAAGGAGCAAATTCTCGAGTTTTATATTAACAAGGTGTACATGAACAACGGCCAGGTCGGCATGGCGACTGGCGCGCAGTATTACTTCGGCAAGTCGTTGAGCGAGCTGACGCTGGGCCAAACCGCATTCATCGCAGGCCTGGCGCAGTCACCGGCAGGCTATGACCCCTACGTTTATCCCGACCGCGCCAAGGCGCGGCGTGATGCCGTGCTGGGCGCGATGTTGCGCGATGATAAGATCAGCCAAAGCGATGCCGCTAAGGCCAAGGCCACCCCGATCACGGACGGCTTAAAGCCGAAAACGACCACGACCAACGAGTCTGCGGTCGATAAAGTGATCGACTCCTACCTCACCTCGGTCATCAAGGAGGTCAAGGCAAAAACGGGCAACGATCCATACACGGACAACATGAAGATCTACACCAATATGGATTATGACACCCAAAAGGAACTCTACGACATCGTGAACAGCACCGACACCATCGGCTTCAACGATGATAAGATGCAAACCGCAGTCACCCTCAGCGACCCACGGACTGGGGCCATCATCGCCCAGATCGGTGGCCGCAAAACTGGGGATGTTCGCCTCGCGTACAACCGGGCAACGCGCAACGACCGCAGCAACGGGTCCACCATGAAACCGTTGATGGATTATGCCCCGGCCATCGAGTACCTGAATTATTCCACCTACCAGCAATTTGACGACACCCCGTACAGCTACCCGGGCACGAATACCCCACTGTACGATGTGGACCGCGACTACCTCGGCCGCATTTCGATTCGCAAGGCGCTGGAGCTGTCGCGTAACATTGTGGCCATCAAGGTGCTGGACGAGGTCGGCCTGAGCCGCTCCCTCAACTTCCTCAAGGGATTGGGCATCACCCTCCCGGCTGACCAGCAAGTTTACGCCAGCGGGATCGGGGCATCGGTCACCACCGAGCAAGAGGCGGCCGCCTATGGGGCGCTGGCCAACGGTGGGACGTACTACAAGCCAAGCTATGTCAAAAAGGTCGTGATGGCTGATGGCAAAACCATCAATTTTGACAACACCGGCACGCGGGCGATGAAGTCGAGCACGGCCTACATGGTCACGGATATGCTCAAAGGGGTCATCAGCCGCGGGACCGGGCAGCTGGCGCAGATCAGCGGGCTGTATCAGGCGGGCAAAACCGGGACGACGAACTACAGCGATGAGGAGTTCGCTAACAACAGCGGGTTGCGTAACCGCGTCAAGGATTCCTGGTTCACCGGTTACACGCAAACGCGCGTGGCCAGTGTTTGGATCGGTTACGATAAGGCGCAGCAAAATGGTATCTCCCCTGCCGAGGAGGCCATTCCAAAGCGCATCTACCGCGCGTTGATGCGCTATACCACGAAGAATCAACCCAACAAGGATTGGGTCAAGCCGGCGAATGTCGTGGTTGCGCACATCCTCACCGGCAGCGACCCTGGCACCGCGGTGTCGGGTGATACCAGCGGCACGACCCGTGAGCTTTACGTGCGGGGGTATGGCCCGACAACGCAAAAGGCCGTGACGGCTTCTAGTAGCACGTCATCGTCCAGCGCCTCGACCAGCACCAGTAGCACGACCAGCAGCGAAAGTAGCAGTGTGATCAGCACCGAAAGCAGTAGTGAGCAGCCTAGCAGTGGTGGCACGCCGAGTGACGCGTCCAGTGAGCCAAGCAAAAGTAGTTCTTCCGCGGCCACCGGCTCCTCTGGTGAGCCCGGTGGGACAGACCCTGGCGGTCAGCGCTAGGCAAGCTGAATCCGCAGCACCAAAAATCGCGCCCCTTCATGATGAGGGGCGCGATTTTTGGTTGCTTAGAGCTTGATGACCGTGACGCCATGCGAGGCGAGCAAGTCCACCGCATACGGATCGTTGTGGTAATCGTGCGCATAATAGACGCTGGTCACCCCGGCCTGGATCAAGGCCTTGGTACAGTTCAAGCACGGGAAAAAGGTGACGTACACGGTCGCATTGCGCGTTGAGACGCCGTTTTCCGCGCACTGCAGAATGGCATTCATTTCGGCGTGCAGCGTGCGAATGCAATGCCCGTCGCGCATCAAGTGGCCCGCTTCATCGCAGTGTGGGTCCCCTGCGATACTGCCGTTGTAGCCGGTGGCGATGATCCGATGGGCCATCACCAGCACCGCCCCCACCGTCGCGCGCTCACAGGTCGAGCGTTCCGCAATGGTCGTTGCGAGCTTAATAAAGTAGTGGTCCCAGGACTCGCGAGTGATATGTCGGGTCGATGGGAGAATCTGATCAGTCATGAGGCGCCTCCTTAAGCGTGTTCTGGTCGTTCAGCGGGGCATAGTCGCGGGCGTACGCCGCCCACTCTGGGCCCGGCGGCAGCTGAGGCGCGCGGGCGGTCAGCCACTCGCGCCCTAGCCGAATCAGCGCACGGTGCAGGTTGATCCAAGTGGTTTCTGGCATCAACGCCTCGAGCCGGTGCTGAATCTGGGTCGGGGTCGCGCTTTGGGGGGCAATCCCGAAGCCCTTGATGATGCGCGAAACGTGGGTATCCACCGCGACACCGGGGATGTTGAATGCATCGGTACGCACAACGGTCGCCGTTTTCGGCCCCACGCCGGGGAGGCTCACCAGCGCTTTGAAGTCGCGCGGGACGGCCCCATCGTAGTGGTCGACCAGCGCCTGACTGAGGGCCTGGAGGTACTTGGCCTTATTGCGATACAGGCCGAGCCGGTCAATGTATGGTTCAATGGCCTGCGGTGTGGCCGCCGCCATTGCCGCCGGCGTTGGGTACGCCGCAAACAGCTTGGGCGTGACCGCGTTTACCGCCACATCGGTGGTTTGGGCGGACAGCAGGACGGCGATCAGGATCTGAAACGGATCGGCCGCGTTAAGCGTTGGCAAAACGCCAGGATACAGGCGAATCACCAGGTGCAATAAGGCGACGGCACGGGTGTCTTCCATGGCGGGTCTCCTTTCCTATAGTCCGAGGTGGCGGGTCTTTTCTTCCTGAACGGCGGCCGGCGTGGTCAGGTGGCGTTTTTCCCAGTCGATCAGGATGCGGTCCATGTAGCGCAGTGAGTACACGCGGTTGAGCACGGCCTCGCGGAGTGCCAGTTGAATCATCTCTGGGGCGTAGTGGTCCACCGTCAGCCAGTCGTGAATCGTCTGTTGCTCGATCGGAGACAGAGGGCGGCCAAACTCGACTTCGATCTGGCTGAAAACCGCCTGACCGACCGTTTCGGTTGCCGTCACCGTCGTTTGGTTGACCGGAGTCAGCACTTGCGCCAAAAGCGGCGTCACATCGTAGTGGTCTACAGTGCGGCCACTGCTGTCTTTTTGGCTGACCAGCTGAATCGCCTGCTTCGTGATCAGGTTCTGAATGACGGTGAACACTTCCTGCGGACGCAGTTTGGTCGCCTTAGCCAGCACCGCTAGATCCGGGGTCTCACGGTGATGTTGCGTCCACTGGGTCAAAAACAGGTAGACGACGAACTCTTGGTGGGTCAGCGCTGTCTCGGCAAAATGGGCAAACAGCGCGTCTGAAACGCTGGTCGTCCCAGCCTGCAAATAATCAGTCAAATCCATTGGCAGGGTCCTTTCTAACTCAGCGGGACCACTCCCGCTGATGAATCGCAAAACAGGCTGAGCGACGGCTCAGCCTGTTTGGATCACGGCTTGAGCCGGTTGATCATGCGTGGGAATGGGATCGCCTCGCGTAAGTGGTCGAGGTGGCAGATCCAGGTGATGGCGCGCTCGAACCCGAGCCCAAAGCCGGCGTGCGGCACACTGCCGTACTTGCGTAGGTCGAGGTACCACTCGTATTCCGCTAGATCCAGGCCCTTGGCTTCGATCGCGGCCTTAAGCTTGTCATAGTCGACCTCACGCTCGGAGCCCCCGATGATTTCACCGTAGCCTTCTGGCGCCAGCAGGTCGGCACAGACATACGTGTCATCGCGCCCTTCTTCTGGCAGCATGTAAAAGGGCTTGATGGCCTTCGGGTAGTTGAGCACGAACACCGGCTGTTCGAACTGGTCGGACAGGTAAGTTTCCTCCGGTGAGCCGAAGTCATCCCCCCACTTCACGTCAAAGCCGGCCTTTTGCAACATCTCGATGGCTTCATCGTAGCGAATGCGCGGGAACGGCAGCTTCGTGTACTGCTTGAGCGTCTCGATATCGCGGTCGATCAGCTTGAGCTGATAGGCGCAGTTGTCGATGACACTTTGAACGAGGAAGGCGATGTAGCGTTCCTGGATCTCCAGGCTTTGCGCCTGGTGCATGAAGGCCATCTCGGGTTCGATCATCCAGAACTCGGTCAGGTGGCGGCGGGTCTTACTCTTTTCGGCGCGGAACACAGGGCCAAAGGTGAAGACCTTGCCATAAGCCATGGCCCCGGCTTCGGCGTACAGCTGGCCGGACTGGCTCAAAAAGGCGGGTTTGTCGAAGTACTCGGTTTCGAACAGTTCCGTGGTCCCTTCCGGTGCGGAGCCGGTCAGGATCGGCGGGTCCATCTTGATGAAGCCCTCGTTGTTGAAGAACTCGTAGGTCGCCCGGATCATTTCGTTGCGGATCTGCTGAATGGCGAACTGACGCTTGGAGCGCAGCCACAGGTGACGGTGATCCAGCAGGAACTCGATGCCATGCTCCTTCGGGGTGATCGGATAGTCCTCGGAGCTGCCGATCACTTCGATGTCTTGAACTTCCATTTCGTAGCCGAAGTGGCTACGGCTGTCTTCGTGGATCTCCCCAGTCAGCCACATGGAGGTTTCCTGCTTCATGTCCTTGGCGGTTTGGAACACGGCTTCTGCGACCTCGTTTTTCAAGACCACGCCTTGGAAAAAGGCGGAACCATCGCGCAGCTGCAGGAAGGCGATCTTGCCGCTGGAGCGCTTATCGGTCAACCAGGCCCCAATGCGGACGACTTCCCCCACATGATCCTTGGCTTCAATGATGCGAATCTGTTCTGTCATGTCTTACTCCTTTGATTCATGCGACCCACGCCGCACGTTGGTTATTGGTTAGTTCGCGCCGACGAAGGCGTTGATGCGTGCAACGGCCTCGATCAGGTCGGGTTTGGCGGTCGCGTAGCTCAGCCGCGCGTGGTCCGGCATGCCAAACGCCCGCCCTGGGACAATGGCGACACCGGTTTCGGCCAGCAGTGCGCTGACAAAATCATCCACCGAATTGTAGTTGGTCAGCTGGGCCGCCCGCTTCACGTTCGGGAACAGGTAAAAGGCCCCTTGCGGCTTGTCCGGCAAGTCAAAGCCCGGCACCTTCGTCACCAGCGGGTAGAGGGTGTTCAGCCGGTCCTCAAAGGCCAGGCGCATCTGTTCCACCGAGCGGCCGTCGCTGTCAAACGCGGCGATGGCGGCGTACTGCGCCGCAGTGGTCGGATTCCCCGTGGCGTGGCCTAACAGCGTGGCCATGGCACTGATCAGCTTTTCCGGACCAGCGGCAAACCCAATGCGCCAGCCAGTCATCGCGTACGATTTGGAGACACCGGAGATCAGCACCGTATTCTTGGTGATCTCCGGGTCGATCTCGATCATGCTGGTGTACGCCGCGCCGTTGAACAGCAAGTCGCGATAAATATCATCGGCCACCACCAGGATGTCGTGCTGCAAGGCCCAGTTGCCGATCAAGGTCAGCTCCTGCTTGGTGTAGATCGTGCCGGTTGGGTTGGCAGGCGAGTTGATCACCAACGCCCGCGTCTTGGCAGTGCGCTGCGCCTCGAGGTCATCAACGGTGACCTTGAAGTGCGCATGACTTGGCACCGGCCGCGGCACCCCACCGGCCAAGCGTACCTGCTCAACGTAAGAGACCCACCCCGGTAGCGGGATGAGGACCTCTTCGCCCGGGTCTAGCAGAACCTGAAACAGGCCATACAGCGCCAGCTTGGCCCCGGTGGTGACAGCGATCTGCTTGGTCGTGTAGTGGACGCCGGTTTGGCGCTCCACGTGGCCGGCGATGGCCGCCTTGAGCGCCGGAATGCCGGTCGCCGCGGTGTAAAAAGAGGCGGCCCCACTGTTGATGGCGGCTTTGGCGGCGTCTGCAATGAAGGCCGGCGTCGTGAAGTCGGGTTGCCCGATGGATAGGTCGATGACGTCTTCGCCTTTTGCCTTCATTTGTTTGGCCAGATTGCTGACCGCAAGCGTTGCGCTGGGTGCGACACTGATGATTCGTTTTGCTAAATGCACTTTGGCCACTCCTTTGAGTCCGGTCACAGATTGCGGATCGCCGCAACCTGGTTGCCGGTGGCAAAATCGTACGTTACGTATCCAAGTTTACCAGAATTTGTCCGATAGCCAACATCCCAGACGAATTTCTTTCCGCGTTGGCTGATGCCGATGCTGGTGATGCGGCGCGGCGCATAGTCCGCTTGCACGCGGGCCTCGACTTGCGCCTTGCTGACGCCCGCCGCGCGGCGCAGAACGTGGAATTGCTTGGTCTTCTCCCGAATGACCACGAACACTGGCTGGCGCTTGGCGTTTTTCCCCGCGACGGCAAAGTAGGATTCGCGCTGGGTGTCCCAGTAAAAATTGGTGATGTCGGTCACGTTCGCTTGCGTCGCTGCGATCCGCACCGCAGTGGCGCGGGCCGCCCGCCTTGGGGCGGTGCTTTTGACCCACACGCCGATGACGGCCATGAGCACCACCAGCCCAGCGATGAGCCAGGCGCGGCGCTGCCATTTTTGACGAGTTGCTCTACGCATGTGTTCCCTCTTTTCTGATGTCGTGGCCCTCAAGCCAGGCCAATGCGAGTGGCTGCAGTTCGGCCAGCGGCAACGTGACAGGCTTGAGGTTGGGCAGGCTCTTGGCCATTTTGCGGCCAAACGGGGTGCGCGTCAACCGCGGATCGAGGCAGACGAACACACCTCGGTCGTGCTCAGTGCGGATCAGCCGGCCAAAGCTCTGACGGAACCGCAGTGTGGCCCGTGGCAGCGCGTCGACTTTGAACGCGTCTTGGCCGGCCTGGCGCAAGGCGATGTAGCGGGCCTTGGTGACCGGCTCGTCCGGTGCGTCAAACGGCAGGCGCGTCAGGATCACCTGCTCTAGCTGTTTGGCGGGATAATCGATCCCTTCAAAAAAGCTGGCCGCGCCGAGCAGCAGTGCATTGTCCGCCAAGGCAAACCGCTTGGCGATTTTCTCGGCAGAGCCTGTCACTCCTTGGGCCAGCAGTTCCTTGCGCTGGCTCAGTGGGCTGTTGACGAGCCGGGCGTACACGGCTTGAATGGTGCGCAGTGACGTGAACAGTGCGATGGTTTGGTGGTCATTATCCGCCAGCGCCGCGATCGTTGTGGCGAGGTAATCCGCGTACTCGGTTTCGGTCAGGTCGTTAGCGTTGGGCGCGTCTTCGGCCAAGAATACGGCCGCCTGCTGCTTGTAATGAAACGGACTGCGCAGGCGCAGCGTCTGTGGTTCTGGCAGTGGCGCGTAGCCGAGTTGGCGCGCGAGAAAGTCAAACGAGCGGTCCACCGTCAGCGTGGCCCCGACAAACAGCGGGGCCAAGAAGTGCGCCAGGGCGGCCTGCAGCGGCTGGGCAACGTCGAAGCGGTCCCATGTGATCGCCAGGCTGGTCACATCATGGCCTTGCGTCAGTGTGGCGCAGGTGACGCCCCCGGCCCCTTGACGCATCGCCGTTGGATCAAGCGCCGCCAGAGCGGCGCGGCGCGCGTTTAGGCCACTCATGGTGCTGCTTACCGCGTCAAACACGGCGGCGTCCCCCACCAAGAACCGATCGGCGTGGGCCGCAAAGTCAGCGGTCAGCGTGTCAAACACGGCGGCCAAGGCGTCCAGCCGGGCGGTCATCATCGTCAATGGGGCCTCAACAGCCGTCAAGAGCCAGTCCACTTGCTCTGGCATCAACATTTTCTCGACGTGGCCGGTGGGGAGTTCCCCGTGAAACAAGTGCGCATACAGGGTCGCCTGTAGCGCGCTGATGCGCGTGATCAATGCGTCAAGGGTCGTGGTGGTGCTGCTCAGCTGGTACTGGACGAGCCCATTGTCCGCATAGATCTGGCTCAGGCTACGGGCGCTGGTGCGGTTGATCAACTCCTTGAGGTGGCTGAGCGCCAGGCGCAGGCCCCGTAAGTCGATGCGGTGGGAAAACGCCGGGGCCGCGTTGTCGGCAAAGTGCTGCGCCTCATCAACCACCAGAAACGGCGGCTGACTGAGCTGCAGGTCGGCGAAGTGGCGCGCCAGGTACGCGTGGTTGGTCACCACCACCGTGGCGTCCTTGACCTGTGTGAGCAGTCGCTGGTAAAAATCGCTGGCAGCGTACGGGCCGGTTGCGGGCTGGCCCGGGGTGTGCCGCACGCGTGCAAACAGCGGCGCCTTGTAGTTGGTCAGGTGTAACTCATCCAGGTCCCCTGTCGTGGTTTGCGTCAGCCACACCAACAGACGCAGCTGCAGCAGGCGGGTCAGGCGGTTGGGGGCCGGATCGCGCAACTCGGCGGCGAATTTGCCCAAGTCAAGGTAGTGGCGCGCGCTTTTGAGGCGCACGGTCGGCAAGGGGCGGCCCAGCAGTGCCTCAAGGGCCGGGAGCGCTCCGGTGACCAGCTGCTCCTGCAGCACCGTGGTGGCCGTGGCGACCACAAGCTTCTGATTCTCATCGCAGACATACGCGTACGGCAACAGGTAGCCGAACGTTTTGCCCAGCCCGGTGCCGGCCTCGATCATCAGGGGCAGTTGCGCCCCTGTGGCATTCGCGTACACGGCGTCCATCATCTTGGCCTGCGCCCGGCGCAGCTTGTAGGTCGGCGTCAGCAGGCGTTTTTTGGCCTTGTCCGTGAGCGGGTATGCCCCGGGTCCGTGCAGGGTGGTGGTCAGCGGTGTCGGCCGGCGCAGGCAAAAGGCCCCCACCTGCTGCAGGCCCTCCGCCAGCGGTTGCGTCACCACCGCGTGTTGGCGGAGCCAGTCGCCCGTTTGGCGCGTCAGGGCCGACCCCATCGCAGCCAGCTGTTGCTGGGTGTGCGCGGGCAGTGCCTGCAGTCGGGCCTGAAGCTGCCAAAGGAGCTTGGCGGTGGCCAAGGCATCGGAGTCGGCGTGGTGTGGGTCGGCGTGCGGGATGTGCAGGGCTTCGGTCAGGTCACTGAGGCGAAAACTCGCCTGCGTCGGCAGCAGGATCTGCGCAAGCTCCACCGTGTCGATGGCCGGATTCACCAGTGGCCGCAACCCGATGCGGGTCAGCTCTGCACTCAGGAACGGGTAGTCGAAGTTCACGTTGTGCGCCACGACCACCGTGTCCGCCAGCAGGTCCTCGACCATATACCCGATGTCCTCGAAGTACGGGGCCGCCACTAGGTCGCCCGACGCAATGCCGGTGAGCGTTTGGATCGCCGGCGGCACGGGTTGGTCTGGGTTGACCAGTTGCGATACGGTCGTCAAAATCTGGCCGTCACGCATCAGCGCGCAGCCGAACTGGATGATCCGGTCACCAGCATCGACGCTGGTGCCGGTTGTTTCTAAGTCGATCACCGCATAAGTAGTTGCGGATGTCATTTGCTCACCAATTTTCTCAACAGTCTGAATCCATTCTACTATGCTTTGGCAGTCGGGGCTAGGTCGATCACCTCACCGGTCGCCAGCAGCACCAAGTAGCGGTGCAACACAGGCTTAGCGGTGAGGTGCGCCAAGGCGCGCGCGTACAGGTTGAGCTGACCGCGATAGCGTTCGACGATCGGTGCGCTGGCCCCCACCACGTGGTCCGTCTTGTAGTCAAACAGGGTCACCCCGGCGGCGGTTTCGAAGAAGCCGTCGATGATCCCGTGAATGAGGACATCGGCATCGTCCCCCTGCATCGGCGCGAACAGCTGCGCCGCCGGCAGCAGCAGCGAAAACGCCACTTCGCGCTGCACGGTGGCCGCGTTGGCCTGCAGGGCCTGGCCCAGTGGGGTCGCAAAAAAGCGCACTAGCGTGGCAACATCGATTTGTTGCGCCACGGCTTCAGTCAGCGTGCCGGCCGCCACCAACTCGGCGACCGTGGCCTCGATCGTGGCGACCGTCACCGGCTGGCCCAAGTCAAGCAGCTGAAGCACCAAGTGGGTCGCCGAGCCGACCACGGTGCGCGGCACCTGGGTCCCGGTGGCCAAAAACGCGGGCTGCGCGAAGTCGTTGACGTAGCGGTTGCCGCCGAGTTGCCGGTTGCTGGTCACCAGCTCAATGGTGTCAGGGTCGTCGAAGGCCCGCTTGATCTCCGAGACGCTTTGGAACCCGGTGGTCGCCGTTGCGGCGGCATACGGGTACGTGAAGGCGAGCCAGGCCGGCAGGTCAAGGCTGGTCGCGGGTTGGGTGCCACTGGTGGCCTTGGTGGCCTGGATCACAGGCACCACCTGGTGGACGAACGTCAGCGTGATGGGGGCGTTAAAACGGCGCAGCGCCGGCAGCGGTGTCCCTTCGGTGACCGCCTCAGTGCGCGCGATCGCGGCCCCCAGCCAGTCAAGGGTGCTGCCGGCCCCGGCGCGCACGCCGGCGGGCAGTAGTAGGTCTGGCGCGTCGGCCACCTTGGCCCACTTAGCGCGCAGCTGTTCCTCGGTGCCACCGGTGCCGACGATGACCAGCCGCTGCTCGGCGCGCGTCAGCGCCACGTACAGCAGGCGCTCCTCCTCGGCCAGCAACTGCGCCTTTTTGGCCGCCTTGGCCGCCTGGTACTGCGGCAGGGCGTAGACTTCGCGCGTGGCGGGATCCAGCCACTGGCAGCCCACCAGCTCTGGCGTCAGGATCAACGGCTGGTTCAGGTCCTTGAGGTTCAGCTGCTTGCTGGCGGCCATCAGGAACACCACGGGAAATTGTAGGCCCTTGCTGCCGTGAATGGTCATCAACGACACCGCATTGACGTCTGGGGCCAGGGTGACGGGCATGGCGAGGTCCTTGTTTTGCTTTTGCATCAGCTCGATGAAGCGGATGAACGCGAACAGGCCCTTGAAGCCGCCGTTCTCATAGCCCGCCGCGCGACTCGCCAAGGCGCGCAGGTTCGCCTGGCGCTGCGCTCCACCGGGCAGGCCGGCGACAAAGTCGAGGTAGCCGGTTTCCGCGTACAGGTGCCAAATTAGGTCGACCAGCTCGTGTTCGCGGGCAAAATCCCGGAACTCGGCCAGCTGCGTCAGAAACGCCTGCACCTGTTGGCGGGTCTGCTGGGCAAAGGCGGTGCCGCCGCTTTGTGTCGCAAAGGCGACCAGCGCGTCGTCGAAGCTGGCGAAGCGGTCCGCCAGGCGGATCAGCGCCAAGGCGTCTGCGGACAGACCGACCAGCGGCGAGCGCAGGACGGCCACCAGCGCAATTTCCTGCTTGGGGTTATCGATGACCCGCAGCAGCGACAGCATCACCATCAACTCAGTGGTTTTGAAATAGTTCTGTGCGTCGGCGATCACGATCGGCACCCCAGCCCGGGCGAACTCGCTTTGCAGCACGATGTTTTGGCTGCGCGAGCGCGACAGCAGCGTGATATCGCGGTACGTCACCCGCCGGTACGCCTTGGCTTTGCGGTCGTACAGTTGGCAGTCCGGGTCCTGCACCATTGCCTGAATACGGCGGATCACCATCTGCGCCTCGGCCTGGTCCTTGTCCAGCCCCGCCGCCGTTTCGTCGTCGCCGGCGGGCGCATCGTCTTCGGGCTGGTCGGTCAGGTGAATGAGGAACTCGGTGGCCGGGGCGAACTCTTCGGGGATGTCGGTGGCGCCGAGCTTGAGCTGGGCGTCTTCGTCGTAGTCGAGCTGGCCGACCTGCGTGTCCATCAGCTGACTGAACACAAGGTTGGTGAACGCCAGGATGTTTGAACTGGAGCGGAAGTTCTCAGCCAACACGATGCGCTCGCCGGCGGCCGAGTCGGCCCCGAAGGCCTGGTACTTGGCCAAAAACAGCTGTGGGTCGGCCAGGCGGAAGCCGTAGATACTTTGCTTGACGTCCCCCACCATGAAGCGGTTGCCTGGCGTGCTTTGACTCACCGCGGTCAAAAGCGCTTCTTGCAGTTGGTTGATGTCTTGGTACTCGTCCACCAGCACCGTGTCAAAGGCCGCCTGGTAGTTGGCCGCAACGGTTTGGTGGGTCTGCGGGTCCACCGCGGTCAGGATGCGCAGCGCGTTTTGGGCGATATCGGCGAACCCCTGCACGTGGCGCGCCGCCTTTTCGGCCGTCAGCGCGGCCAAAAAGTCCTGGCACACGCGGCTCAGCGTCGTCATCAGCGGCCCCACCTGAGTCAAGGCGGCCGTGAGATCGGCCGGCGCAATGGCGACGCTGGCCTGCACCGCGGCCAGTGTCGGCTTGAGCGCCTCGCGTTGCGCGTGGGCGGCGTCCTTGGCCGGCTTGAGGCTGTCATCCACCTTCTTGCCGGGCCAGCGGTCAAACCCGATGGCGCTCAGCGCGGCCTGCGCCGCGGCGTAATCCGGGGCATCCAGGGCCAGCGCATTGGTCACCTGATCCAGTGTGGTTTGCAGATTCGCCTCCCAGGGGGCCAAGGCTGGATCCGCTAGCGTGGCCCGGGCGGCCTCCAAGCCGGCGGCCAGCTGCAGCAGCTGGGGGCGCAGTTGTGGCCACAGTTGGTGGGCAAACAGCGCGTCCAGCCCGGCCGGCGAGTACGCGTCGGGCAACGCTTGGAGCCACTGCGCCGGGGCTGTGGTGGTTTGGGCATACTGCAGGAGCTGGAACACGACCGGTTGTAGCCCGTCTTGGGTCGGATTGCCGGACGCCAAGCCGCTGAAGTTATCGGCCAGGGCAGCAAAGGCCGCGGCGTTTGCGCCTGCGTACTCGGTTTCGCGCAGGCTTTCCCAGACCCGCGTTTCAAGCAGCGTGCGCTCGGTGTCGTCGGTCAGCAGGCGAAAACCGGGCTCTAGGTCGATGATATAGTAGTAGTGCTGCACCACCTGCAGGGAAAACGCGTCCAGCGTCATGATCGGCGCGGCGTTCATCACGGCGATCTGGTTGGCCAGATGGCGGCGCTGGGCCTCACTCAGCGTGTGCCGCGCTTCTGTCAGCCGATCCTTGAGCGCCTTTTGGATCTTCAGCTTCATCTCGGCCGTTGCGGCGTTGGTGAAGGTCACGATCAGCATCCGCGTGACGTCTTGGCCGGCGAGCACCTGGCTGACGATGCGCTCGACTAAGACGGCCGTTTTGCCCGACCCGGCGCTGGCCGACACCAGGACATCGTGGCCGGTGTGGGTGATGGCATGTTGTTGATCAGTCGTGAAGTTCATCGTCTGTCTCCTCTTCGTCTAAGTCGTCCTGCTCTGCTTTGAGATGATCCAGCAGCGTCTCGCGGTCCAGGTGCGGCACGTGGTGGTAGCGGTCGTAACCGGTGGCCGGGTCAAAGGTCATGATGGCCTGGTAGTCACTGTTGGTGATGACCGTGCTTTCTTGGTTGAACTGGATCGGCGCCAGGTCGATGGTGCCCTGCAGGATCGCGGCGGCGGCCGCCGTGATGCGGCGGCGGTTGTGCAGCAGGTACAGGTGCAGCTCGGCGGGGGTGAGCCGGTTCTTGTTGGTCTTGGCCAACGCGCCGGCCTTGGTGACGGCCAGTGGCACAATGGCGGACTTGCCGGCGGTGGCCAGCGTCCGGTCCAGCGCGGCGGCCAGCGCCAAGGCCTCATCACTGGCTTCTGGCATCACCAGCAGCCCCTTCATTTGGTACTGCTTGAAGGCCTCGGCCTGCGTGTCTTGGCCCGGTGCGTACTTGAGCTTGGGCTCGGTGAACTTGAAGTACACGGCCCCGGCTGGGCGCAGTTGCTGCTGGCTGGCGCGCGCGTTGTTTTGCACCGCGTCGATGTAGGTCAAAAGCTGCAGGCTGGTGCCGTAGTACGCGGCCAGCGGGTCAAAATCGTGCGCGGACGACTTGTAGTCAACGATCAGGAAGTACTCGGCATCGTTCAGCGCCACGGTGTCGAGCCGATCGATCTTGCCCCGCACTGTGATCGAGTGGTCGCGGCCCACGGGCAAAATCAGCGGGGCCAAGCCGTTTTCCTGGTTGAACTGGCCGAACAACAGCTCCGTGGCGCGCGGGCGAAAGGCACTGCGCGCCTGCTGGCCGTGAATGTTGACCAAGACATCCGTCAGCATGCGCACCACGCGCTGACGCACGGTGGCCATCTGCGCGTTGGCGGTCAGGATCTCGTAACCCGGGTTTTGCACCGCCGCGTCGATCAAGGACGTGACGGCGGGGCCGATCTCGGCCGGTGCCACCTCTGCCAGCGTGCGGTCCTGCGCCGCCAAGTCGCGCAGATACTGATCCATCACGCTGTGGTACAGCGAACCGGTGTCAGCCGGCGTCAGCTCGAACTCGGGGCGCTTGCGTAGCCGCAAGCCGTAGGTCAGGAAGTACTCGAACGGGTTGCGGTAGTAAGTTTCCAGCTTGGAAATGGACACGTTCAGGTGCGCACCGTAGAGTTTTTGGGCCAGATCCGGGCTCAGCTGGCCCACCGCGTTTTGGTAGTCGAGACTGCCGGCCAACCGCGTGGCCAAGTGGCCGCGCTTGGGGTCCTGTTGCAGGACGCGCAACACGCCCTGCCAGGTGGGGCCCAAGGCGACGTGCTGGTCTTGCGCCTGGCGCGCCACGGCGACAAAGTCGGTCAACAAGCTGCGGGCCGTGCCGGCCACCGCTTCCAGTGGCGTGGTCAGCTGCACGCTTTGCCACGCTTCGATCGGGCGCTGAAGCCGCACCGCCAGCTGGGTCAGGTAGGCGGATGGTTGGTTCTCACGCTCGGCGTACACCGGGTAGCTCATGGTCAGGCTGGTGTCGGCAGCCAGCATCGCCAGGTAGTTCAAAAACGGCTCCCCCAGCGTCGTGTCGACCCCGGCCTGGGCCAAAAAGGCGCCGTCCGGCAGCTGTGGCCCGATCAGTTTGCGGTCGGCTGCAGTGAGCACCGCCGTGTCGCTGGGTGTGTCCGGCATGACGAGGCTGGTGGCACCAATCACGAAGACGTGTTTGAACTTGGCCAGTCGGCTCAGCCCGGTTTCGGACACGGTGACCTGGTCCAGCGTGGAAGGGATCTGCGTGTACGTGGCGCCGGCAATGCCGGCGGCTAACAGCGCGGTGAACTGGGCGAGGTCAAACGGCGCCTCCCCCAAAACGGCCACAAAGTCGTCCAACAGGCCCACGAAGGTCGTCCAGGCCTGTTCACCGGCGCTGGCCTGCGCGAGGTCGCCGACGTCGATCGCCGCCTGCCGCCAGGCCCCCAGCCGCTTGGTCACGCCGTTTTGGGTCAGCCATTGGTAAAGCACGGTCGCTGCGGCCTGCCCGGTCTCGGCGTGGGTCAGCGCATCAAAAAGCGGCGGTAAGGTCGCCGCGACGTACTGGCGAATCTGGTTGATCTGGCGCGTCTTGGCCGGGTCGCGGTCGCTGGCCTCATCATCGGCGCGGCGGCGGAAGTACTGCCAGGGGGTCCCCTTCAGCCACTGACTGCCGGTCAAACCGGTGCGCAGCAGGTGGTTATCCGTGACGTCTAGCGCTTCACGGAACTCGGCCAGTGTCATCGTCTCCGGCACCAGCAGCTCCGTTTTGAGCAGGCGCATCACGTCCTGGTACTGGTAGTGGTGGGCCTGAATGGCAAGCAGGCTGTCGAGCAGTGCCATCAGCGGGTGGTTAGCCATCGGGTGCTCCACGTCCACGAACACCGGCACCTGCAGCGCGGCAAAAATAGGCGCGATCAGGTCCTTATACGGGTCCAGGTGGCGCGCCACGATCAAGAAGTCGCGGTAGCGCGCGCCGTGGTGCACCGCCTGGTTGATGGCCTGGGCCACGTGACGTAGCTCGGTATACGTATCGCTGGCCTTGGCGAGCGTCACGCCGGCGGCCACCGGCGCAAGCGTCTCGTCACTCAGCGCGGTGTCGGCGCGCCAAAAGGCCTCGACAGCGGCCATTGCGGGACTCAGCGTGCGCGGTTGGGCGTAGCGGTCGCGCAGGATCGCCAGCTTCGCGTCCTTGGCCACCTTGTACAGCCGGTGATACACGCGCGCCGCCGGCAGAAACAGCGCCGGGGGCGTCGGCACGCCATCAACGGCGGGTCGATCCAGTGTCAAAGCGACCACCACCTGCTTGGCGTGGGTCATCAGCGCGGTGACCAAGGCGAGCTCGGTAGCCGACAGGTCGTTGAAGTGGTTGAGGATGAAGGTGGTGTGCGAAAGATCCAGCGTCTGCAGCTTGGCCCCCAGCGCCGTCAGCAGGCTGGGCTCGGTGACGTAAGGGCCGATCGCGTCTTCATAGGCAGTCAGCATTACCACGAGGTCGGCCAGCTTTTGGCGGTGCCGGTCCCCGGCCGGGAGCGTGGCGGCGACAGCGGCCAACGCTGCGGCGGTGACGCGCCCCGTGGTCAGCTCACTGAGCTGGTCGGCGAGCTGGGCGATGAAGCCAGGGCGGCTGGTTTCACCGGCGTAGACGCGCAGTTCGGCTTGATGCGCCTGCAGCAGGCGCGCGACCAGCATGGTGTTGCTGGCGCGGTCCAGCCGGGGCTGCTGGTACACCGGGTCGTTTTTGACGAAGTACCACGCCAGCCGCGAAAAAGACAGCGTCTGCACGCGCGTCTGGGCGCTGACCGGCCCCTCACGCAGACCCTGCAGCAAGCTGACTTCAGCCTCGAACTTAACGTGGTTGGGCACCAGGTAAAACACCTGTGCCTGCGCGTCTTGGTGCAGACACTGGCGCGCGGTGTCGATCACCGCCTGGTGATGATCCGCTTGGGCGGTCCCAAGAATGAATTGTAAGCTCATTTGATTGCCTCCTGCGTCTGGCATGGAATGATTGGGTTAATTTTACCATACGTGCGTAGTCGCCACCGGTCCTTTGGGGTATCATTTATTGAGAAGTTAAGGGAGAGATTGATTGTGAAAACCGCAACCGGAACCAGTTTTGCTAAGATCATTCTGATCGGTGAGCACGCGGTCGTGTACGGCCAGCCGGCCATCGCGCTACCCGTGCCGACCATTCAGCTGACGGCGACCGTCACGCCGCGCGCCGACCACGCCCAGCGCGTTCGCTCCAGCTACTACACCGGCGCACTGGCGGCGGCCGCCCTGCCCTTTGCCGGCATCACGCAGCTGGTGGCCCAGATGCTGACGCATTTTGACGCCACCACGCAGGGGTTTGACCTGACGATCACCAGTGCCTTGCCACCTGAGCGCGGCATGGGGTCCAGCGCTGCCACGGCCACCGCGGTGATCCGCGCGCTTTACGCGGCCTTTGACGCCCCGCTCACACGGGCGGCGCTGTTGGAATGGGCCGGCGTGTCTGAGCGCGCCATCCACGGCAATCCCAGCGGGCTGGACGCTGCGACCACGAGTGCGACTGTGCCGCAGTGGTTCGTCAAGGGCCACGCGCCAGAGCCGATCGCGTTTCCCACGCGCGGCACACTGGTGATCGCAGATACCGGGGTGCGCGGGCAAACCAAAGCCGCCGTGGCGCAGGTCGCCGCTGCGCTGCAGGCCGATCCGGCGCGTGTGACGCCGTTGATCACCGGCATCGGCGCCGCCGTCAAGCGCGCGGCGCACGCCTTGGCCACTTCCGACCTCGTGGCTTTGGGGGCCAGCCTTAATGCCAGCCAGCAGGCGCTGGCCACCCTTGGCGTCAGCAGTCCTGCGCTTGAGCGGTTGATCACTGCCGCGCGCCAGGCGGGCGCGCTTGGTGCCAAGCTGACGGGCAGCGGTCAAGGCGGCTGCATGATCGCGCTAGCGGCAGACGGTGCGCATGCCGATCGACTCATCGCCGCACTGACAGATGCCGGCGCCACCAGCGTGTGGCGCCATGATTTTGACGAAAGCGAGGGCCACGCATGACCACTGCGCGCGCACACACCAATATCGCCCTGATCAAGTACTGGGGCAAACGCGATGCGGCGCTGATGTTGCCGTACACGAGCAGCGTCTCGCTGACGCTGGCCGATTTTTACACCGACACCACCGTGGTGTTTGATCCGGCGCTGCCGGCTGACACGTTCACGCTGGCCGACCAAGTGCGGCCGACCACCAAGGTGACCCCGTTTCTCGATCTGGTGCGGGCCCAAGCTGGGCTGACCACCCGGGCGCGCGTGCGCTCCGTCAACCATGTGCCCACCGCCGCCGGCCTAGCCAGCTCGGCTAGTGCCTACGCCGCGCTGGCGCTGGCGGCCAGTCGCGCCGCTGGGCTGACGCTTGATGCGCAGGCTTTGTCGCGCTTGGCGCGGCGCGGCTCCGGCTCCGCGACCCGCTCCCTGTTTGGGGGGCTTTCGGTGTGGCACCGAGGCCACGACGACGCGACCTCCTTTGCCGAGGCGTTGCCGGCAACGACCTTGCCCCTACGGATGGTGGTGGTGCTGGTCAACGCTGGCCCCAAGCCAGTGTCGTCGCGGGCACTGATGGCCAACACCGTGGCGACCAGTCCCTACTATCCCGCTTGGGTGACGCACAACGAGGCCGCAGCGGCGGCCATGATCCAGGCGTTGGCCGCTAATGATTTTCCTGCCATCGGCCACTTGACCGAGCAAAGCGCGATGCAGATGCACGCGGCCATCATGGCGGCCGACCCGGCATTCACCTACTTTGAGCCCGAGACCTTGACCGTCTGGCAAACGGTGCAGGCGCTGCGTGCACAAGGTGTGCCGGCGTATGCGACCATGGACGCCGGCCCCAACGTCAAGATCCTGACGCTCGCCCCCCACGTTGATGCCGTGCAGGCGGCGCTGCTGCCGCGGTTTGCCGGGCGTCTGATGACCACTGCCCCTGGCCCTGCCGCTCACATTCTGGAGGATCAATAATGCGCCCATCGATTCAGTCACACCGCAAAGACGAGCACGTTTTTTTGGCCGAAAAGTACTTTAAGGCAACCGCCAGCGCGGGGTTTGCCGATGTGCGCCTGCTCCACGATCCGCTACCGGAAGCGGCGGTGGCGGCCGTGCGCTTTGACGCCCTGCCGTTTGGCTGGCGCTGGCCGCTTTACATCAACGCGATGACCGGCGGCTCCGCCCAAACCGCAACGCTGAACGGCCAGCTGGCCCGCATTGCGGCGGCCTGTGACCTCGCGATCGCCAGCGGCTCGCAGGCCGTTGCCTTGGCTGAGCCGGCGCTGGCACCGACCTTTGCCACGCTGCGCAACAACGCCCCGCACGCGTTCATCCTGGGGAACCTGGGCGCCACCAAAACGCCGGCGCAGGTCGCACAGGCGGTGGCGATGCTTGACGCCGATGCGATCGAGTTGCACCTCAACGCGGTGCAGGAGCTGGTGATGCCCGAAGGTGATCGCAACTTTCACTGGCTTGATGCCATTGCGGCCATTGTGGCGACGGTAACGGTACCGGTGGTGGTCAAAGAAGTCGGCAACGGCTTCACCCGTGAGGCGCTGGCCAAGCTCCGCCGGGTCGGTGTGACCACCGTGGACATTGGCGGTCGCGGCGGCACGGACTTCGGTCAGATCGAGAACGCCCGGCGACCGCGGCATGATGCCAGCTACCTGCAAGACTTCGGGCAAACCACGGTGGAATCGCTGCTCGAGGCGCAAGGCAGCGGCTTGACGATCCTGGCCACTGGTGGCCTGCGCACCCCGCTGGACGCACTCAAGGCCCTGCGCCTAGGCGCCAGCGCCGTTGGCCTCAGTGGGCTGGTGTTGCACTGGCTGCTTCAAGACGGCGAGGCGGAGACGATCGCGCACCTCAAGGTGTGGCAGACGCAGCTAACCGGGTTGATGGCGCTGGTGGGCGCCACCACGCTCCCCGAGTTGACGACAGTGCCGGTGGTGCTGGCACCCACGCTTGACCACTACCGCACCCAGCGCGGCCTCCCCCACCCGTAGTGCTCAAACCCACCCCACACGAAAAGGCGATGCCGCAATTGGCATCGCCTTTTCGTGTGGCTAGACCCGCAGTCCCTTGGGGTACGCGTTTTTGATGGTGCCGTTGACCAGCTTGCCCAGCGCAAAGCCCTTGTCCGCCAGCGTCAGCAGCACGGTTTGCTTGCCCTTGAGTGCCGGGCGCGCGAGCGTTTCCCCGTGACGGTAGCGCTGATACTCCGCGTCAGTGACCGGAACGACCTGCGTGAAGGCGCTGGGTGCCAGGGCCGTGGCGAGGCTGTGGCTGGCCTCAAACCGGTTCTTCTTGAACGTCCCGAGGTGCAGCCCGGGGCGCAGCACTTTTACCCGAGTCAGATCAGGCGTTGCGAGCGGCAACGCGTAAAGCTGATCGCGCCGCGTCACGAGCACGCGGTCGGCGAAGGCCACCGTCAGGCTTTCGCGCGCGAAGGTCTGCCAGCTCGTGCGCTGCTCGTTGGTCAGCCGGCTCGCCACTGGGGCGTGCCCCTGCCGGCGTGGCGCATCACCCGCCTTGACGAACTTGGCCACAAAATGCCCCTCGCCAGCCAGCTGATGCGGCCACAGTCGCGCCGTGTTGGCGAGACGCGGGTCGCCATCGGCCCATTCTGGCCGCCCTGAGGCAACGCCGGCTGGTTTGGCCAGCGGCACTAAGGTGAGCGCCAGGTTGGCCTGCGCCCAGGCGGCGATCTGCTCGTCTTCTTCCGGGCTGAAGGTGCAGGTCGAGTAAATCAGTGTGCCACCCGGCCGCAACATCGCCACAGCCGCCTGCAAAATTTCGCGCTGACGCGCCGCGCAGCTGGCCGGGTAATCCGGTGTCCAATAACTCATCGCGGCCGGGTCCTTGCGAAACATGCCTTCCCCCGAACACGGGGCATCGACTAGGATGCGATCGAACGCCTCCGGCCAGGCCGCGGCGAGCGTTGCGGGATCGTTGTTCGTCACGATCGTGTTTTGCAGTCCGAATCGCTCCACGTTGCTTGACAGCACTTTGGCGCGGCCGGCGTTGATCTCATTGGCGACCAGGACCCCTTGCTGCGCCATGTAGCTGCCAATGTGCGTGGTTTTGCCGCCGGGGCTGGCGCACAGGTCAAGAACGACTTCTCCCGGGACCGGTGCCGCCGCCGTGCCGACGAACTGCGCGCTGGGCTCCTGACTGTACACGTAGCCCGTCACGTGATCGATGCCGTTGCCTGCGACTTTGCCAAAATGGCCCCACTGACTCCAAGGGATCGGGTCCCCCTGGGTGGTCAGGGGCGCTTCGGGCCGCAGCGGGTTCACGCGGTAGCCACTGTGAAGTGGTGCTTCGAAGCTGGCCAAAAAGGCGTCCGCGTCCGCCCCTAGGAGCGTGCGGTACTTCTGCTCAAAACCAGTTGGAAAATCTGTCATCGTGTCTCCCGTTCCTTTCGCGCGCCTTGGTGGCGCCACAAGCCTTGCACCCCGATGCCGTAAATCACCCACAGCCCCAGCACAAAGGCCAGCATCCGCGCCTTATCCGTCAGGTAAAACCACCAGAGTGAAGCGACCAGCCCGAGGACTGCTGCCCCGGCTGCGTGGGCTAAGGTCCGCAGCCATAAGCCCCGCAAATACTGGGCTTGCATCGTTGCATCCAGGCCGAACGGCACGCGAGGCGGCAGCAGCCGCACTGTCCCCCACGCCAGTCCCAAGGCGGCTAGCACTAACCCGAGGCACCGTGCCAGCGTTGGCCCGTTATCCGTCCACCACGTGCTGGCTGTGTTTGTCGCGTACTGGTAATGCGTGACGGTGCCACCGAAAATCTTTAACAGCGCGGTCTTTTGCGCCGCAAGGGTGGTGCCGTCAACGTACACCTTCGTCGTCGCAACGCGCACTGCGGCGGCTGCGGTACTGCTGGCATTGATGAAGCAGGCTTGGTTCAGCGGGCTGGCCTCGCGCGTGGCCACGACCCCCAGCACTGGCACATAGCCGGCCGCCCACTTGAGGTACTGCTGGTTGGCGCCGGTGTAAAGCTTGGGCACTTGCGCCTTGCCGACGACCGCGACTGGCAGCGTGGCGCGCAAGTCCGCGGCGGAGAACCACTGCCCTGAATCAAGGGGCAGGCTTTGTGTATTGCCGGTGGCGTAGAGATAGATGACCCCGGCGCGGTGGAATTGGACTTGCAGGTTTTTTAGATCGGCCGCGGCCAGTTGCGTCGCTGCAGCCTGAACCGTCAGCTCATGCGTCGGGTGCAGCACCCAGGCCGCCTCGGACAGCCCGTTGTGGTCCAGGCGCCCGGCGTATTCTGACTGGTCGTGAAGCGACCAGGTCCACCCGGCGAGCAGGACCAGGCCGATCCAAAGCAAATCAATCAAGCCGAAACGTTTCATCTGCGTGGCCCTCCTTGTCAGCGAATGCGATAAATACGGTCATTGATGGCATCAAACCGTGGCATCGCGCGGTTCAGCGGTAACAGGCGGCGGTCAGTGACGAACTCGGCCTGCTGCCAAAACAGTGTGCTGTTGGTCGCCCCGTTGCGCTCGCCAATGACGAATAACTCAAGCTGTGGGAAATGCGTGCGCAGGCACCGCAAAAAAGCGGCGTCGCTCCACTCATTGTCCGGTGACCAGGCCATCACGACCGCGTCCACCTGGGCCCCGTAGCGCCATAAAGCAGCCGTTGCGCCGGCGCGTGTGACGGGCACTAGCGGCGTTTGCCCCGTTTTATTATGCGTCACCCAAGCCAGTGGGTCGGTGGTGATCACCGGGTTCCCCATGCTGGCCAGACCCTTGGAGACATAACCATTACCGGCGGCCACTTCCAGGTAACGGCGGGGCCCGTACAGCGTCTGCCAAGTCGTAAAGAGCGACTGTGACACGAACGCCCACATCCCGTAGTGGTACGCGATGTACTGACGAAAGTGCCGCGCCAGGTGGTCAAACACCGTCAGTGCCACCGCCAGAGCCGGTGGCGCACCCAATCCCGTCAGCGGGTCAAGACCCAGCGGTGGCAGCGGCTGCGCCGGCAAGCGATTTGCGGCCACCGCGGTGCGCCAGTCGCGCATGGCGATGAATTGTGCGTGCACGGTCGGTTGGGTGAGCTGCGACGCAGTTTCGGTGAGGCGTTGCCAGTAGTCCACAGGGTGCTCCTTTCGGGTCGTGTGCCAGCGGTCGTCAGATCATCGGCCGCCAGGTCCGCCAGCCGGTCGGGTGGCCGGGTCCGGTCACCAAAAAGGCCGCCCGCGGCGGTCTTTGTCAGTGGATCCCCAGCGCCATCTTGGCGTAGCGGCTCATCCGTTCAGGCCCCCAAGCGGGGTACCAAACCAAATGGATGTCCAGCGAGTTGATGCCCGGCACCGCCAGCAAGGCGTGGTGAATGCTGTCGTCCAGAATGTCCGTCAGCGGACACCCCATTGTAGTCAGGGTCATCTCAACATCGCAGTGGCCGGTTTCGTCTAAATCCACGCCGTAAATCAGCCCGAGGTTGACGATATCCACGCCGAGCTCCGGGTCGATGACCGTTTCAAGTGCGGCCACGATTTTACGCTTCATGTCGAGGAAGTATTCGGTTTCCTCTGGGGTTTCTTGCGCGTCACTCATGGATTGCCTCCGTTACTTTTCGTCCGCTTTGAGGACACCGGCGACGGCGTAGTGATTCGTCGCCATTTCGTTCAGCACGATGTGGATGTGTTCCTTAGGGGCGCCCGTGTTCTTGGCGATCGCTTCGGTCACGTCCAAACACATTTGGCGCAACGCCTCTGGGCTGCGCCCTTCAATCAAGTCAATATGAACTAATGGCATTATCGAGTCTCCTTTAATGACTGGCTTCAGCTGGCCAACAATTGGCCGCTGGCGCAACAGTTGGGTTAAAAAATGACGGCATCTTTGCGGCGGGTAGGCGGTGATCGGTTGCCGGCCCACATAAAAAGCCGCTTGATTGTGGCATCAAGTGGCTCTATTATCGCATATTTTTGGCGGTGTGGGTAGTGAGGCTTAGCGCCAGCCTAAAAACACCGCCCCTAAAACCAACCCCTCGGCCAGAATTCCTAGGCCGATGTAAAACCAGCCGGCGAATCGCGCGCCGCCTTGCTTCAACGCCTCGGTTTGGCCACCGAAAAAGTTGCCGCGCACCAGCCGCAGCCAATGGCCCCGAAGCACCTGCACGCCGACCAACAGGCCCCACAGCCCGGCCACGCCCAGAATCCACAGATCACGCTTGTCCATCCCTAATCCTCCCCGTCATGTCAGTCCTTTAGCCCAGATTAAACGCTTTCTGCGATGCTGCGGCAATCAGTCTGGCGCCCGATTTTTTCAGTGGCCCGGCCCATCCTGGGCACTGCCCCTTCACTCCGGCAGCTTGGTGCGCGTCTGGCGCTTGGCCTCCTGCTCATCAGAAGTCAGGAACTCGCCAACCACGCCGACGGTGTTGAGGATGTCGATGAAGGCCGCGTGGTCAGCCCCCAGCGTGGCTTGGGTCAGGTCATAAAGCTCGTAGCGCGTGATCACGATCATCAGTGTGCTGTTCGGGCGCCCGAGGTAGCCGCCCTTGCTTGGCACCACTGTGATGCCACGGATCAGCCGGTCAGACACTGCCCGGATCACGGCAGGGGCGTGTTCCGTCACGATCATTGCGGTGATCTTCTGGTTGGAGGTGTGAATGCCGTCCACTACGCGCGTCATGCAGTAGATCGAAATGATCGTGTAAAGCGCGCTTTCCCACTGCACGCCTAGCCCAGCAATGAGGATGATCCCGAGGTTGATGATGAACATCAGTGCGCCGACCGGGCGCCGCGTGGTTTTGGCCAGGAACATGGACAGAATGTCCATTCCCCCGGTGGAGAAGCCGAACCGCAGCGCGATGCCCACTCCGGCACCGGTCAGGACTCCGCCAAAAATCGCGTTCATCAGCGGATTGGTTGATAAGGCGTGCACCGGCAGCAGGATCGCCAGCACGGAGATCACCACGGTATTTAAGAAGCTGAACACGGTAAAGTCACGGCCGAGTTTGCGCCAACCGAGGTAGGCCAACGGCAGGTTCAAGAGCAAGTTGAACCACCCGGTGAGATCACCCGATGCGATGCCGGCGCGCTGCAGGAAGAGCGAAAGCAGCTGCGCGATCCCGGTGGCCCCGGACTGAAAGACCTTGGCGGGGGTCAAAAAGAAATTCAAGGCGATGGCGGTGATCAGGCCACTGGCCAAGACCACGGCCAAGCGCCTCAGCGTATCGTGTTGTGCGTACTGGGTTAATTTTGCCATGAGCGTCCTCACTTTTGTCTACGATTCAAAGACACATATTTTTTGCGGGTGGCCGCGCTTCGGGCGACCAAACTACAACCTTCACTAGAATACACGCGCCCTTGCGGAATAACCAGCCCACCGCGACACTTTTTGGTAAACTAGAAGCAGCACCCAAAACCTTGTTCGTGATCCACGAACAGGTATCAAGGAGGACAAGACAGTGGTAACGCGTACATCCTGTACCAGCATTCTGATCGGCAAGGCGGCCAGCGCCGATGGCAGTGTGATGATTGGCCGCAACGAAGACAGCAAGGCCGCGTGGCCCAAGCACGTGGTGGTGCGGCCAGCGCGCACCAGTGACACGCCGGAGACGTTCACGTCCAAGGCCAACCGCTTCACCCTGCCGCTGCCTGCGCACGCGCTGAAGTACACGGCCACGCCTGAATGGACCGACCAGTACGGGTTATTTGAGGAGGCCGGGATCAACTCGGCCGGCGTGGCGATGAGCGCTACCGAAAGTGCCTACGCCAACGCCCGCGTTCAAGGGGCTGACCCGTTTCTGGAAGACACCGGCATCCTCGAAGAGGCGATGGTGACCGTGGTGCTCCCCTACATTCGTTCGGCGCAAGAAGGCGTGCGCCGCTTGGGCCGCATCGTGGAAACGCAAGGCACCGGCGAAGCCAACGGGGTGCTCTTTGCCGACCACGACGAGGCCTGGTACATGGAGATCGCGACCGGGCACCACTGGGTGGCCCAGCGCATCCCGGACGACTGTTACGCGGTGGTCGCCAACCAGCTCGCCATTCAGCGCGTGCTCCCCGACTCCCCCGACTTCATGTACTGCCCGGACCTGTTTGACTTTGCGGTGCAGCACCACTTGTGGGAACGCGGCACGACCTTCAACTTCCGCAACATTTTTGGCACGCATGGGGCCTTCGATCACACGTACAACACCCCACGCGTGTGGGACGCCCAGCGCCGCCTCACCCCGTCGCGGCCGAGTACGCCGACCGATGACAATCTGCCGTTTTGCCTGCAGGCGGACCGGCCGCTGTTCGTGGAGGACGCGTTCGAGATCTTGAGCGCGCACTTTGAGGAAACCGAGTACGACCCAGCAGACAAAACCGCGCCGCAGAATCACCGCTTCCGGCCGATCAGCCTCGCACGGACGCAGGAGGCCCACGTCCTCCAACTGCGCCAAGCGCTGCCTTATGAAATCGCAGACCTGCACTGGACTGCGATGGGCGTGGCGGCGCAAAGCCAGTTCGTGCCGTTCTTTGCCGGGACCACCACGACCCCAGTCGACTACCAGCGCGGGGCGCTGCCGCCGAGTCTGGATTCGGCGTACTGGCAGTACAAGCTCGCCAGCGTTTTGATGGACGCGCACTTCCGCTTTTTCCAAAGCGCGCTGAACGCCACGCAAACCGCGACGCAGGCCAAACTGCTGGCCAACATTGCGGCGACCGATGCGACCAGTCGCACCACCGTCGCTGCCGACTTGGCCGCCCTCGCCACCAGTGCCACCACGGCGAACGCGACGATCGCCAAAACCGCCTGGCAGGCGTTCACGATGCAGCTGCTGGCGCAGTCGACGGACCTGAGCCCGCTCAACTTCACCACGGACCCGAACCTATGAAAGACGCTGAGATGACAATTGAGCTGGAAGGGTTCGCGGTTTACCCCGATCAAATCGCCAAAGCGCACGAGTGGATGGCCTTTTTGCGGACCAATCAGGCCGCCGTCGATCGCACGCTCGGCCCCGAGCACCTGCAGTCGGAGTCGCTTTTCTCCGCCACCATCGGCGGGCGCTTCTACCTGTTCTGGTACTCGGAGCAGACGGCCCCGGGGCAGAACGTGGCGGCCAGCACCGACCCCATCGATGTGCAGCACGTCGCCTACTGGCAGGCCTGCATCGATGAAAGTGTGCCGCCGCTGCAGTTTACGCTGGAGAATCACTTCACGCCCCCAATCGACTGAAAAACCGCGCCTGTGCCCCTTTTGGAGGGACGCAGGCGCGGTTTTGCGTGATGGGCTACATAAACGTAAACGGATCGGTGTTCAGCGTGGACGCGATGACCTGGACCGGCCAGTCGAGCGCCGTCGCCCACTGGATCAGCAGGCTGCGCACCCCGTTTTTCATGATGGCTTCGATGTGATGGCCGGGATCGATGACGGGCATGTCATGCGCCAGCATATCGTGGCCGGTGTGGTAGTAGACGTCACCGGTCACGTACACATCCGCCCCAGCCGCCTGCGCCTCGCGGTAAAACTTGCCCCCGTCGCCGCCGAGAATAGCGACGCGCTGCACAGGCCGAGTCAGGTCGGCACTGATCACCCGCAGGCCGCGAACGTGGTAGGCGCTTTTGACCTGTTGCACAAAGCGGTCCAGCGGCATGGCCGCCGGCAAACGCCCGATGCGGCCCATGTTGGCCTCATCCCCACTGGCGATGAACGGTTGCACGTCACTCAGGTCAAGGGCGGCGGCCAACCAGTCGTTCATGCCCCCGTTAGCCCGGTCGAGGTTGGTGTGTGCGGCGTACACGAGAATCCCAGCCGCCGCCAAGCGGCCATACATCCGGTTTTGCGGGTCCGCGTAGTTAAGGTTCGCCACGGGCCGGAACACCGCGGGATGATGCGCGAAGATCATGTCGGCGTTCAGCCGGATCGCCTCTTCAACCACCTCGGGGCGCACGTCCAGCGTCACCAGCACCGTGTGCACGGGCTGGCTGGCCGAACCAAGCTGGATGCCGACAGGGTCGCCCGGCACGGCAAGACTTGGTGGGGCGAATGTTTCAAAGCGGTCGATGATCGTTTGGCCTGTCAGCATAGCAATTCCTCCTCAAGGGTCACTCTGCGGTGCGCTCCGTTTGAAACAGCGCGAGGCGGCGCTGTTCATCGGCCACCTTGGTTGCGGGCACGGCTTGCGCGTTGGCCAAGCCCTTGAGCACCGCCGCCGTTTTGTCGATGCGCTTGTCGAGCTCGGTCAAAAACAGGGGGCTACGCTTCTGCCGTAACACGGGGCCGAGAATCAGGTCGGCCTCGGTGTACGGCACCTCCGGCTTGGTCTGGCCCGCCACGATGATCGGGTAAACGTGACCCTGCTCTTCGACCAAATCCTCGTCCAGGATCCCGAACTCGTGCTTGGCGAGCCAAGTGCGCACGGCTTCATCGTCGCGGTTGGGCGCCAGCACCAGGGTCTCTGTGCCATCCAAGTAACTGAGCCCGGCGGTGAGGATGTCTTGGATCAACAGGCCCCCCATTCCGGCGATGAAAATCGTGTCGATGCCATCTTCCGGCCGAATGCCGGCCAAGCCATCGGCCAGGCGGACATCGATCACCGTACTGAGGCCGTTATCGGCCACGTTGGCGGTCGCAATGGCCACCGGCCCCGCGCCGACATCGCTGGCGATCGCAAAGTCGATCAGGCCATCTTTGGCGAGCTGAATGGGAATGTACGCGTGGTCAGTGCCGATGTCGGCGATGCGGCGGCCGTCCCCCAAGAAGTTGGCGATGTGTTGCAGGCGCTGGGACAAGTGAAATTTTTCCATGAAAGTGTGGACTCCTCATCTGTTTTGCTGATTCAAGTATACACGACTCGGCCTGATGACGGACAGCCATTCCGGGAAAACTTCCGAATTAGCGACGTGCGGGCACGGCGATCAAAAAAGCCACCCGGTTGGGGGTGGCTGTCGGTGCTATTCGAGGAAGTCCTTGAGTTGCTTGGAGCGGCTTGGGTGGCGCAGCTTCCGCAGGGCCTTGGCCTCGATCTGGCGGATCCGTTCGCGGGTGACCCCGAACACCTTGCCGACTTCTTCCAGGGTGCGGGTGCGGCCGTCATCCAGGCCGAAGCGCAGGCGCAACACGTTTTCCTCCCGGTCCGTCAGGGTGTCCAGCACGGATTCGAGCTGTTCCTTGAGCAGTTCGTAACTCGCGTGGTCCTCTGGACTCGTGGCGTCTTGGTCTTCGATGAAGTCGCCCAGATGGGAGTCGTCCTCTTCCCCGATCGGGGTTTCAAGCGACACGGGTTCTTGCGCGATCTTCAGGATCTCGCGGACCTTCTCGGTTGGCATGTCCATCTCGGCCCCGATTTCCTCTGGCGTTGGTTCGCGCCCGAGGTCCTGAAGCAGCTGCCGCTGAATGCGGATCAGCTTGTTGATGGTTTCGACCATGTGGACCGGGATCCGAATGGTGCGGGCCTGGTCGGCGATCGCACGGGTGATGGCCTGCCGGATCCACCAAGTGGCGTAGGTGGAGAACTTGAAACCCTTGCGGTAGTCGAACTTCTCGACGGCCTTCATCAGCCCCATGTTCCCTTCCTGGATCAGATCCAGGAACTGCATGCCGCGCCCGACATAGCGCTTGGCGATGGACACCACCAGGCGCAAGTTGGCTTCGGCCAGCCGCTGCTTGGCTTCTTGGTCCCCTTGCTCGATCTTAAGCGCCAAGGCGACTTCCTCGTCGGCGGTCAGCAGGGAGACGCGGCCAATTTCCTTGAGGTACATCCGTACCGGATCATTGATCTTGATGCCGCTTGGCGCGGACATGTCGGACAGTTCCTTCTTGGAGATCTTCTTTTCTTTTTTCAGACTGCGTTCGGAAGGATCACCGTTGGCATCGACGATGGAGATGCCGTTGTCCTCAAGGGTTTGCATCAGCTCATCAACGGCGGCGCTTTTCAACTCAAATGGCTTGACGATGGCGCTCACCAGCGCCTCGTTGGTGATTTGCTTTTTCGCTTTGTAGTCCTTAATGATCTGGTTAACTGCTGCCGAATACTTCTTGTTGGTCTCTTCAGCCATTAAAGTTCCTCCTTGGGTCTGCGCCACATGGGCGCCTGAGCATTATTGGGTGGTCTTGATCTGACGCATCAGGGTAAAATACTGCATCGTCAACTTTCTGACGGCCTCGGTATCCCCGAGTTGCTGGGCCTGGCTCAGCTGTTGCTTGATGGCGTCCAGTGAGGTCACTGTGCTTTCCTCCTGCGCACGCGCGATGAGGTCGTCGACGGCCTCATCCGGGCCATCCGGTAGCGGCGCAAATTCGATGCCTGCCACCAGCGGCATGAGCGCCGCGTCCAGGGTGTCCATGAAGCCCGCAACATCGGGCGCCGGCGCCGTCTTGGCGTAGCCGAGCCAAGCATCGTACAGCGCTTGGTAGTGGGCCGTTGGAAAGTGAAAGTCTTGTGTGTGTAGCCGGCGTGCCACGTTGGGGTCGTGCCAGGCCAGCTGTAGGAGCTGGCGCTGGGCCTTTTCGTAGCGGTTGTAGTGCACCGCTTCAACCGGTGGGGCCGTCGGGTCGCCACCGTACGCCTCAGGTTCTGGTTCCGGTGGCGGTGGGCCAAAGTCACCCGCCGCGGCCTGCATCGGCGCAGTGGGCCGCACGTTTTGCAGCGACTGGCTCAGTGCGGTGGTTGGGACGCCGGTCAGCCCACTGATCTGGTTCAGGTACACGGCCTGGGCCACCGGATCGGGGTCGCTGGCAACGGCCTTGAGGGCCGTATCAATGTAAGCCAGCTTCTCCTGATCGGCAGTCATGTCGCGGTCGGCGGCGAGGTAGCTCAGCCGAAAGCCGATCGGCGTTAGCGTGTGCGTCAGCTGCTTGACAAAGGCGTCCGCCCCGCGGGCTTGAATGAACTCGTCGGGGTCCTGCCCGTCCGGCAACACGACCACACCGACGGTCAACTTCGGGTGGTTTTGCACCAAAGACAGGGCGCGGTCGGCCGCGTGCTGCCCAGGCGCATCGCCATCATAACAGATGGTCAGGCGCTTAGTGTGGTGCGCGATGAGGCTCACTTGATCCTGGGTTAGGCTCGTGCCCATCGAGGCAATCCCGGTTTTGACCCCGGCCTGATAGGCTGCAATCACATCCATGAACCCCTCGAAAAGCGTGGCCCCACCGCCCCCCTTGAACTCGCCCTTCGCCTCATCCAGGTTGAACAGCACGTCACGTTTGTTGAACAGCTCGGTTTCGGGGCTGTTCAGGTACTTCGCCTGCTGGCCGTCCTTGCTCAGCACTCGCCCGGAAAAGCCGATGACCGCGCCATAAGCGTCCTTCAGCGGAAACATCACGCGATCGACGAAACGGTCGTACAGATGGCCCTGATCGTCTTCGACGAACAGGCCGGTGGCGCGCTGCTCATCGTAATCGACGGCCTTGCTATCCAAAAACTTTTTGAGGATCGTGCGGTCCTTGGGCAGGTAGCCGATCTCAAAGTGCGCGATAGTTTCGTCACTCAGCCCGCGGCCGGTCAGGTAGGCTAACGCCGCCTCCCCGCCTGCGGTGTTCACCAGCACGTGGTGACACAGGTCCGTGACCAGTCGCAAAATTTCCTTCTGCCGGGTGACTGCGGCGCTTTCCTGCGGGCGGTCACTGGTGATGGTCACGCCTAGCGGCACGTTGGCGAACTCGGCGACTTTAGCGACCGCTTCCGGAAACGTCAGCTTGTCGTAGTCCATCACGAATTTGAAGACATTGCCCCCGCGCCCACACGAGAAGCACTGAAAGATCTGCTTGCTCTCGTTGACAGAGAAACTTGGGGTATTCTCAGAGTGGAACGGACAGATGCCAAACAGGTTTTGACCTTGCTTGTGAAGCGCGACGTACTGACCGATGTAATCGGCGATGTTGACGGTGTTGCGCACCGTATCGATAGTTTCATTCGGGATCATTGCCATGTGCGCCACCCCCAATTCGTCGTGATAGCGGTAAAAAGTCGCACTCCACGATCGAAATGCGACTTCTGGTGTGTTGAATTTACCGCAGACTAATACAAGCTATATTATACCCCCTGAACGACGGATGTCAAACCGTGGGCTTGCTTACTTCACGATCACCGCGGTGACATCCCCGAACTGGTGAATCAATGCTGCCAGTCCGGTCAGCTCGGCCAAGCGGTTCGTCCGGACAGCGGGATCCTCTGCCATGATCATGGTTTCGGTGAAGTAGTCGGTGATCACCGGCGTCAGGGCGCGCAAGGCCTGATAGTTGGCCTCGTTCGGCTGCGGACCATAGCCGGCCTTGGTGGCGCTGACGGCGTCGTGCAACGCCTTTTCGGTACTGTTTTCAAAGCGGTCGACCACAACGGCTTCGTGACTCGGCTGCTTATCGGCAATGCGCACCACGCGCCCGAGGGCTTCCATCACGACCTTGAAGTCCGCATCGTCAACGTGTTTGCTCAGCACCGCGGCGGCATCGATCATGGCGGTCACGTCCACCGTGTGGCTACCGCTGACGGCATCCAGGATGTCATGGCGAATGGTTTCACTCGACAGGTACTGGGCCACGCGGTCACGCATGAAGTCGGCGACTGCCGCCAGATTGTGCGCGTAGTCCAGGCCGCTGAGCTGATCGTTGGCGGTCAGGCCGGCGATCACGGCATTTTGCACGGCGGTCATGTCAAAGGCCCAGTGGTTCGCGGCCACCATCCGGACGATGCCAAAAGCCTGCCGGCGCAGCGCGTACGGGTCGTTGGAGCCGCTTGGGACCAGATCAACGGCAAAGAAGCTCATCAGCGAGTCCAGCTTGTCAGCGATCGCCAGAAGCGTCCCGACCACACTGGTCGGCAGCGCCCCATCGGCACTGATCGGCTGGTAATGTTCCTTGATTGCCAGTGCCACCGCCGGATCCTCACCGGCCAGCGTCGCATAAACCTGGCCCATCACCCCTTGCAGCTCGGCGAACTCACCCACCATGGCGGTCACAAGGTCGAACTTGTAAATCGCGGCAGCGCGCAACAGGTGCGCCTTGGCCGCACCATCGAGGCCGACTTGATCCGCCAGAATCCCGGCGATCGTCTGCACCCGGGCCATCTTGGCCGCCATTGAGCCGATCTTGTCGTGGAAGCTGACAGTTTGCAGGCGCGCCACATAATCCGCGATGGTTTTCTTCTGGTCTTCCGCGTAGAAGAACGCTGCGTCCTCAAGCCGTGCGTTCAGCACCTTGACGTTCCCCGCGATCACATTGTCGAGGTAGTCTCGGTTCCCGTTGCGCACGCCGATAAAGGCGTTGACCATCTTGCCGGTGCGATCGCGCGCGTAGAAGTAGCGCTGGTTGTCCTTCATGGAAGTGATCAGCACGGCTTCTGGAATCGCGAGGTATTTCTCATCGAAGTGGCCGGCAAAAGCAGTTGGCCATTCAACCAAGTTGGTGACCTCTTCCAGCAGGTCGGCATCGAGGTCGATGGTCCAGTCGTTTGCCTGCCCGATCGCATCGATCTGGCTAGCGATCAGCGCCTTACGCTCGGCCGGGTCCACCAGCACCTTTTGGGTGCGCAGAGCGTCAACGTAATCGGTCGCAGTGGCGAGGTCAACGGCCTGGCCCAAGAAACGATGGCCTTCCGTGCGCCGGCCAGCCACCACGTCCAGCAGTTGCATCGGGATCACCTGGTCGTCCAGCAGGGACACCAGCCAGTGAATCGGGCGAATGTATTCAAAACTGTTGGCGCCCCAGTGCATCCGGGTCGGGAAGGTCAGACTCTTGATCACATCAATCAGGCCGGGCAGGATCTCAGCTGCCGCCTTGCCGGTGATCGCCTTGTGCAGGTAGACGTATTCAACGCCCTTCAGTTCCTTGAAGGTGATGTCGTCAACGGTCATCCCCTGGCCGCGGGTGAACCCGATGGCGGCCTTGCTCCAGTTCCCCTCAGCGTCCTGCGCGATTTTCTTGGCGGGGCCCTTGACGTCCTCTTCGACGTCGGCCTGCTTCTCGGCAAGCTCGGTGATCAACAGCGTCAGCCGCCGTGGTGTCGCATAGGTCCTGATCGCCCCAAACGCGAGGTGGTTCTCGTTCAGGTAGCGGGTCGCCTTTTGGGCAAACTGATTCAGGCTCGGTGTGACGACGTGGGCCGGCATGTCTTCCAGGCCGATCTCAAGTAAGTAGTTGTGTGCCATTATGCTTCCACCTCCGATTGCTGGTGCTTCAACAGCGGGAACCCAAGTTTCTTTCGCTCATCAACGAACGCACGGGCAACTTTGTGCGCCATTTTACGAATGCGGTTCATGTATCCTGCCCGTTCAGTGACAGAGACGACCCCACGCGCATCCAGCAGGTTGAAGGTGTGGCTGCACTTGAGGATGTAGTCGTAGGCGGGGTGCACCAGCCCAAGGTCCATCAGGCGCCAGGCTTCCTTTTCATAGTCGTCAAAGAAACGTAACAACATGGCCTGATCGCTTTCCTCGAATGAGTACTTGCTGTGCTCGTACTCCGGTTCCTTGAAGATGTCGCCGTACAGGACGCCATCGCCCCATTCGAGATCAAAAACGTTGTTGACGTCTTGGATATAAGACGCCAGTCGTTCCACCCCGTAGGTGATCTCGCTGGTCACCGGTGAAACTTCTAGGCCACCGACCACTTGGAAGTACGTGAACTGGGTGACTTCCATGCCGTCAAGCCAGACTTCCCAACCAACCCCGGCGCAACCCATCGATGGGTTTTCCCAGTTGTCTTCCACGAAGCGGATATCGTGTTCCAGCGGTTCGATGCCCAGTGCGCGCAGCGAATCCAAATAATAGGTTTGAATCTCCTTGGGGCTGGGCTTCATCACCACCTGAAACTGGTGGTGTTGGTACAGGCGGTTCGGGTTTTCCCCGTAACGCCCGTCGGCTGGCCGCCGGGATGGTTCCACGTAAGCGGCCGCCCACGGCTCTGGGCCGATGGCGCGCAGGAAGGTGTAGGGGCTCATCGTGCCCGCCCCTTTTTCCGTATCGTACGACTGCATCAGCATGCAGCCCTTCTCCGCCCAGAAGTTCTGGAGGGTCTGGATCATCTTCTGGACGCTCATTTTCTTCGTCATTGATGTTCTCCTTTTTATCTCAGTGACAACAAAAAGGCGCCACTATGCCAAAAAATCTGACATAGGGACGCCAGCGGCGCGGTTCCACCCTACTTCAAGGCGCGTGCCTTGCACTTAGTTGGTTGGCTCGAAAACGCCAGTCGCGTTGGGGTGGCAAGGCTTGCACTGGCCCTTGCTCGCTGAACACCCGCTTCAACGCGGCTCTTTTTCTCATCACCGATTGATATTACCTATTAGTATAGCACCCCGAGGCGGCGCGTCAAGCGATGTCAGGGAATGGACAGGTCGATTCGGCTTGTAGGTGCAGGTCCATTTGTTCAGCGGGTCAGTTCATGACAACTTTTCCGCTAAGAGCGCCATTGCTTCCGTCTATTAAGCAATCAGCCTATTGGTCAAGCAGCACATCGCCTTTTGCGCCGACTCAGCAGTGCCAGTCGGCTTCATTGGTGTTGCCACAATCGCGTTAAAGCGAGACCCCTTGAATCGCATTCGCGTACGTCCAAGCCAAGAGGTCGCCCACATCACCCGATTGATAGTAGGCCGAAATCAACTCGTTCCATTCTCCCCACTTCGGGAGTGGGACGTTGATCAGGCCCGCGCCACCGTCAATCATCACCTTGTTTGCAGACAGCGTCGCGGACCGTTTGTTGCCATCCCAGAAAATTTGTGACCGCATATCATGGTACATGATTCGCATCGCCTTTTCGGTCGTTGATCTCTGGCTGGCCATCATGGTAGCGAGGAAGCCCTGCTCAGTCACCTCGCTGATCATCGGTGGAATATAGTCATCGGCTGCCCCAATGTCGACACCCCCTTGGCCAGTGCGTAATGCACCAGGAATCAGTGCGTCGTATTTGGCGACAATCGCATTGATGTTTTTTTGAATTTGAAGAGAAAGTGGCTGGTCTTCTTTGGTGATGTAATCCCAACCACGCTTTAGCTGCACGATCGTATTCATGTCGTCGATGGAGACGCCATTGACGCCCAGCCCTTCCATAATCGTTCTGGTCTGTGGGAGCGTTGTGTTAATTCCTTCGAACCTGGCCGTAGTATGAACCAGTAAATCGAAGTTGCTTCGCGTCAAGCGGCGATTCTGATCTTGCGAGAGATGGTACTTGTCCGGGTATTCCAAATCTGGGGCTCCTTTCGCGGTTGGGTTTTCCGATCATTTGATTCGTCAACTCATGCCACATTTTACCGTTAGGCGTCATGAACAACAAGCGTGTCACCAGCAGTCGTGCGTTTCGATCGTCAGGCCAGCAGGTTTAGGCGCATCAAGGTAAATCACTTCGGTCTCTTCCCGAAAGCCGACCTTCAGGTACACGTGGTGGGCGACCGGATTATCACTGGCAACGGCCAATTGCATGGGCCGCGGCTGCAACTGGCGGAGTGCTTCTATCATGGCCCGAACCATCATGGTGCCATAGCCGCGGCCCCGCGCCGTTGCGACGATGAACAGGCCGAAGAAGTAATACTGATCCGTGGTGTCAACTGCGCTACTGCCCAGGATCGCCCCGGCGGCATCGACCAAGACGTACTGCCGAATGTTGGGGTCCGCCAAACCGGCTTGCAGGTACCGCGTGGTGGCCGCCACGTCCGTATCACGGAACGCAGCGACCTGCTGTTGCACGAGCGTGGGCAAATCAGCGGCGACCATCAGGCGCAAGTCGTAAGGCGCGGGCAAGACGTACTCGGTGGCAGGCGGGCGCGGACAGCTCATCTGAAACTCTGAGTCCGGATCCGCTGTCAGGCCCGTTTGAGTCAAAAAGGTCGGATTCGCCTGCAAAAACGCGCGCTCGGTCACGAATGTCGCTTGCCGGTACCCGAACCGGGCCAACTCCGCGCGGGCGGCCGCGATCAGCGCAGTGGCAAGCCCCTGCCGCCGGTAAGTGGGATCGACGATCACGCTTAACTCCGCCGCTTCATCCGCCGGCCCATCCGCGTAGTTCATGAGAAAGCCCACCAGCGCCGCATCGGCGTAGGTCATGAAGAACGTTCCCATAGTTGGGACCGCGTTGAGTTGGTTACTGAGGTAGATCTGCTTAAACGTGCCATCGTGCGCGTGGACCCGCGCACTCAGCGCCGCGACGGCGCGCTTTTGCGCGTCGGTGAGCACCGTTGTCATTTCGATTTGCATCGGTCTGTCACGCTTTCTGTCTTCGTGATGTGACTTCAATTTGTTGGGGTGGTTGCTGGAATCTGAACGCGCCACACCGCTTAGCTTGGCGGCGCAGAAAGCCAAAGCGGTGGCGAGTCCCTCTGCCTGCAACACTAATGTGTCGTGTAGGTGCGAACCGTTGGCGGCGTGTAGCGGGTCATGAAGGCGGACACGGCATCAAGATCGTCGCTGAACAGGAGCTTGCTACGATGCTCAGCCGTCAAAAAGCCTGCGTCGACCATCCGGTCAAACATGGCCGCCAGTGGGTCCCAGTACCCGTTGACGTTGTAAAAGACGCACGGCTTGGCGTAGTCGCCGATGCGCGCCCACGAAAACGCGGTGGCGATCTCCTCCAGGGTGCCAGGGCCGCCGGGCAGAGCCAAACACCCATCCGACAGCGTCAGCATCTGTTGCTTGCGCACGGCCATGTCGGGCACAACGGTGATGGCCAGGCCGGCCAAGGTTGCGCCGCGCGCGGACAGATTCTCGGGCATGATCCCGTGGACCGTGCCGCCTGCTTGCAAAACGGTTCGCCCAAGCGCCCCCATCAGGCCGACCCCACTGCCGCCGTAGACCAACGCCCAGTCGTTTGTGACCAGCCACTGCCCCAGCGTGATGGCAGCCTGCGTGTAAACTGGGTCCGCACCACTGCTGGCACCACAAAATACGGCTAAATTTTTCATGCCTGTCCTCCCGTTACGATCGTCAACGCCTGCAGTTGTGCATCCAACTCGGTCACCAGTGCGACTTCCGGCACGGCCAGCGTGCCAGCAAGCCAAGCCCGGGTAGTGCCCACCAAACCCGCGGCGGCAAAGGTGATGGCCACCCTGTCGGCATGGTCGAGCGGGTTGCGCCCGGTCAATTGCATTAACAGGCGCACGAGCGCCGCTTCCACCGGCTGGGTGACTTGATCCGCTTGTGCAGTGGCCGAGATGAGATCCAAAAGCGGCCGTTGGGTGCGTAGCCAAGCCAGCATCGCCCCCAGCCACTGACGGTAGCTGTTGCCGACCCGTTTCACTTTCGCTGGCTCAAGCTGGGCGACCAACTGAGCCGTCATTTGCGCCACAATGGCGGCCTCAAGCGCCGCAACGTCTTTGTAGTGCAGATAAAACGTCCCGCGGCCCACATCCGCCAGCGTTGTGATCGCCGCCACCGAAATGGTACCGGTCGGCTGCTGGCGGCGAAGCGCCACATAAGCATTTTGTAGGGCGCGGCGCGTGCGCTCGATCCGTCGATCCATGGTCATCCCCCCGTTTCGATAATGAACATCAGTCTCTTAATGAACACATTCTAGCACAGTGACGCAAAGCCGGCGCCGATCAAACGGATTATATACACATGTCTAATTATAACCAGTAGTTGATTAACTAACGGAAGTTGTCGCGCTTCTCCCCCTTTTTTGGGCGAATGACCGCCCGTTGACAGATGTAGACGATACCGGTATGCTTGAACCAGAACAACACCGAAATGGAGGAATTTGAATGGCACAGCCTGATGCCACCGTCATGACCCCGGCCGAATGGGAACTCATGCGTATCGTTTGGACCATGGGTGAAGTCGGCAGCAGTGAAGTCATTGCCTTGATTCAGCAGAAGCGCGACTGGTCGGCGTCCACCATCAAGACGCTGCTAAGCCGGCTGGTCAAAAAGTCGATGCTGACCACGCAGCGGGTGGACCGGCGCTTCACCTACCAAGCCGTGGTGCCGGAAAGCACGGCGATGCAGGAATCCGCCCGCGCCCTGTTCGCGCACCTGTGTGGCATGAAAAAAGGCGGCGTCCTCCTTGATCTCATCCAGGAGACGCCGCTTGCGCGCAGTGACATTGAAGCGCTGCAAGCCGCACTGGCGCAGAAACTGCCTGACGCGCCTGCGACCATCGCCTGTGACTGTCTCCCCAACCACGCGCACTGTTAACAGCACACAAATACGGCGCCTGGAATGCCTTCTTGCATTCCGGGCGCCGTATTTTGTGGGGCGTTAGTGAATGGTGATGGTGTAGCTGTGGGCGAAGTCCTCGCCAGGTGCAAGCGTGTTGATGCCCAGCTTGTCTTCGAGGCGCCCGGTGGCATCGATCGTGTCCGCGATCCCCCACCAAGGTTCGATGCAGACGAACTCGCCAGTGGTTGGGTACGGGCTCCAGACGCCCACGAACGGCGCGTCCGCCACGGATAGCTCGACGCCGCGCTTGGTCTTGTCTGAGCGAATGGCGAAGGTGCTCTTGCCGTTGAGTTCAAAAATCACCGCGTCGTTCTTGAAGTAGTCGTGCGAGAGCTGCAGGTTGGTGTCTGTTGCGGCCAGCGTTCGGTTCTTGTAGTCGATGCCGGCACCTGCCTTGAGCGGGATCTGCACGCGCGACTTGCGCGGACTGAAGGCCATATAGTAATCCGTGAAGGTCGTATCGGCGGTCAGCGGGATGTTAAAGCCCGGGTGACCCCCCACGGAAAACAGCAGGGCTTCCTCCTCATCCGGGTTCGTCACATGGTAGGTCACCTTCACTGAGTTATTCTCAAGTGCCACGATCACCTCGAACCGAAATGCGAACGGAAAAATGGCCCGACTGCTTTCGTCATCCGTCAGCACCAGCGTCGCCACGGTGGCTGTTGCTATCGCCACGGTGAAGTCGCGGTCGCGGGCGAAGCCGTGTTGCGTCATGTGGTAACGCTTGCCGTTGTATGTGTAGGTGTCGTCTTTCAATGCCCCAACGATGGGAAACAGCACTGGGGCATGACGTTTCCAAACGGCGGGGTCGGCCTGCCAGATATATTCTGTTTGGGTGTGGTTGTCTTGAATGCTCGTAATCTCCGCGCCGTGTTCTGCCACGGTGACGGTCAAGAAGTCGTTGTGTAAAGTAACCATGTGTCCATTCTTCCTCGTTCATCAAATTGGTCTTGACCAATAACGGTCAGCGCCTCTCTTTTATACCATGATAGCGCTTTTCGTTCAAGGGCCAATGCCCATCGCGCCCGGTGGCAACGGCTTGCGGGCTTAGAGAATGTAACGGGTCAGGTCCTTATCGGCCGCAATATTCCCCACCTTGTTGGTCACGTATTCTTCCGTCACCAGGATGTCCCCCATCTGCATATCAGGCCCCTCGTACAAGACATCCTCCAGCAGCTTTTCAAGGATGGTGGCGAGGCGTCGAGCGCCGATGTTATCGGTATCGTGGTTGACGCGAATGGCGATGGCGGCGATCGCATCGATGGCCTCTTTGGTGAAGGTCAGCTTGACGCCGTCGGTTTGAATCAGCGCGATGTACTGCTTGACCAGTGCGTTGTCTGGTTCGGTCAGGATCCGCACGAAATCGTCTTGCGTCAGGTCCTGAAGCTCCACGCGAATCGGGAAGCGCCCCTGTAGTTCGGCGATCAGGTCAGACGGTTTGGCCGTGGCGAACGCGCCGGAACCGATGAACAGCACGTGATCTGTGTTGAGCGGGCCATACTTGGTCGCCACCTGAGACCCTTCGACGATCGGCAGGATGTCGCGTTGCACGCCTTCACGGGAGACCTCCCCTGAGTTGTGCTTGTCACCGGCGGCAATCTTGTCGATTTCGTCGATGAAAATGATCCCGTTGTTTTCGGCGGCCTGGATCGCCGCATGGTAGATGTCAGCGTGGTTGACGAGCTTGGCGCTTTCCTCGCGGATGAAGACCTCGCGTGCCTCCCGCACGGTCATGGTGCGCTCGACCTTCTTTTTGGGCATCATCGCGCCCAGCGTTTCGGACAGGTCAATGCCCATCTGGCCATACATGTCGTTGCCACCGGCTGGCTTCTTCTCATCGGCCACGCTGACGGTCAGCTCGCGGTCCTCCAGCAGGCCTTTTTCAAGCTGCTCCGCGACGGTCAGGCGTTGGTTGCGAATGTCATCCGTCAGCTCCTCCTGCGGGGCTTGCGGCTGCATGCCTTCGCCGGATTGCAGGCCCTGAAGCATGCTCATCATGTCGGCCATCGGGTTGGTCGACTTCTTTTCCTTCTTGATGGCGGGCACCAGCAGGCGCACGAGGCGCTTGTTGGCCTCGCGCTCGGCGCGGCCGCGCACCTGCGCAAAGGCGGTGTCTTCGGCCATTTTGACCGCCACGTCGGCCAAGTCGCGCACCATCGATTCGACATCGCGCCCGACGTAACCGACCTCGGTGAACTTCGTCGCCTCGACCTTCACGAACGGGGCGTTGACGATTTTGGCCAACCTACGGGCGATCTCGGTTTTGCCGACCCCGGTGGGCCCGATCATCAGCAGGTTCTTCGGGGTGATGTCTTGCTGCATCTGCTCCGGTAGCTGCATCCGGCGGTAGCGGTTGTACAGTGCCACGGCCACGGCGCGCTTAGCGGCGGTTTGGCCGATGACGTACTGATCCAGGGCTTCAACGATCTGTTTTGGGGTTTTGACGCTCATAAGGGCCTCCTAGAAGCTTTCGACGATGATGTTGTGGTTGGTAAAAATATCAATGGATGCCGCGATGTCGATGGCGGCGTGCGCGATGTCCGTGGCGGCCATGTCGGTGTGCTGGATCATGGCCATGGCCGCAGCCTGGGCATAATTGCCACCGGAACCGATGGCGACCACGTCATCGTCGGGGTCGATCACTTCACCGGACCCCGACACCAGCAGCAGATCGGTGTCGTTCATCACGATCATCATGGCCTCTAGCTTTTGCAGCATCGGGTCCTTGCGCCAGTCCTGAGCTAGGGCGACGGCGGCGCGGCGCAGGTTGCCGGCGTGGTTCTCCAGCTTCTTTTCGAACCAGTCCTCCAGCGTGAAGGCATCCGCCACGCCGCCAGCAAAACCGATGACGACCTTGCCGCCGTAGATGCGCCGCACCTTTTGCGCGTTGCCCTTCATGATCACCTTTTCGCCCAGGGTGACTTGGCCGTCCCCGGCGATGGCGGTGTGGCCGTTCTTGCGTACTGCTGCGATTGTTGTCATGTCTGTCTGCTCCTTTAAAGCCGCAATTATGCGACGCGTTGTCATATTCTTAGTGTACGCACCCTGCGCCACTTGAGCATCCGGCTTAAGCCCTAATTGTGTTCTGGGAAGTACTTCATGTAGTCGGACTTGAGGTGCTCGGTGGTCATGTGCGTGTAGATCTGCGTGGTGGACAGGCTCGCGTGGCCCAACAGCTCCTGCACCGTGCGCAGGTCGGCCCCGTGATCCAGCATGTGGGTGGCAAAGCTGTGCCGCAACATGTGGGGATGAATGCCGCCGGTCAGGCTGGTTTTTTGCACCAGCTGGTCCAAGATGTATTCAATGCCGCGCGCGGTGATGGGTCGCCCGTGCTGGTTAACGAAGACGCGCGCATGGCGCTTATCGAGCTTCGCCATCAGCACCACCCGCCCGTCGTCCAGGTAGCGGTGCAGGGCCTTTTCGGCATAGCGGCCGAAGGGAACATAGCGGTCCTTGTTGCCTTTCCCGTGGACCAGGAGGAGCCCGAGGTCAAAATCGATCTGATCCAGCGTCAGGTTGGCGCACTCGCTGACCCGGATGCCGGTGCCGTACAGCACTTCCAAAAGCGCCGAGTTGCGCTGATCAAGTGGGGTTGGCCCATCGACCACGGCGAACAGCGCCTGAATCTCGGCCTCGTAGAAGAAGTCCGGCAAGTGGTTATGGCTCTTGCGCGTTTCGATCGTTTCGAATGGGTCGCTTTTGGCCTCCCCCATGCGGATCAGGTAGCGGTAGAAGCTACGCAAGCTGGAGAGCTTGCGCGCAACGCTTGAGCGGGCCAGGTCGCGCTCGGCCAGGCTGGCAAGGTACGTCTGCACATCCAGGCGGTCAACCGCGTTGAAGTTGGTGAAGCCCCCGTTATCGGTCAGAAACTGCTTGAAGCCGGTCAGATCCTCCTGATAGGCCTTCTTGGTTTCGGGTGAATAGTGCCGCTCCACCAGCAGGTACTGGCAGAACTCCTGAATTTGATCCATGTGCCCACCTCCGTTTACACCCTATCACATCGCGTCAACGCCGACAACCGCGCGGGTCCGCAGGTTTGACGTGTGTCGTCAGGCACGCAGACCTGATGATGCCAAAGCACTCGGCGCCAAATGTGCCCCAAGTAGTTAGGCAACCCGACCAGGTCCGTTCAGTGCGCTTTAGGGAGACAAAAAGGCCCTCCTCAGAGGACCTTTACAGGCTACGCCGTCACCGTTGCGTGAAAGTTGGCTAAGTCGGCCAGCGCGCGGTCGGCCAGCGCCTGGTTGCGCTCGCGCTTGTCGCGAATGCGTGTGGCCAGCGCCGGCATGATGCCAAAGTTGGCGTTCATCGGCTGGAAGTGCTTGTCGCTGGTGTGGGTGATGTAGTGCGCCATCGACCCCAGTGCGGTGGTGTCCGGGAATGTCAGCAGGGGCTGACCCAGCGCGCGGCGCGCCGCGTTTTGCCCCGCGATCAGGCCGCTGCCAGCCGATTCCACATACCCTTCCACCCCGGTCATCTGGCCGGCGAAGAACAGCCCCTCACGCAGCTTGCTTTCGTAGGTGTCGTGCAGGACTTTCGGCGAGTTCATGTACGTGTTGCGGTGCATCACGCCATAGCGCACGATCTCGGCGTTTTGCAGGCCGGGGATCATGCGGAACACGCGCTTTTGCTCGCCCCACTTGAGGTGAGTCTGGAAGCCCACAATATTGTACAGGCTGGCTGCCGCATTGTCCTGGCGTAGTTGCACCACCGCGTACGGGTCGCGCCCGGTTCGTGGGTCGGCCAGGCCAACCGGCTTCAGCGGGCCAAACAGCATCGTCCGTGGGCCGCGCTTGGCCATCACTTCGATCGGCATGCAGCCTTCGAAGACCTCAAGCTTTTCAAAGCCGTGCCCCTCTGCCACTTCGGCTTGCACTAGGGCTTCTTGGAAGGCGAAAAACTCATCTTTGGTCATCGGACAATTCAGGTACGCGGCCTCACCACGGTCGTAGCGCGACTTCTTGTACACGATGTCCATGTCGATCGAGTTGGCGTCAAGAATTGGGGCCGCCGCGTCGAAGAAGTGCAAGCCGTCGGCGCCGTTCAGCGCCACGATGCGTTCCGCCAAGGCGTCGGCGGTCAGCGGACCCGTCGCCACCACGGTGATGCCGGCCGGAAAATCGCGCAGTTCCTCGTTGATCACGTGGATGCGGGGATGGCTGCGCAACTTCTCGGTCACGAGCTGGGCAAACGGCTCACGGTCAACCGCCAGCGCGCCGCCCGCAGGCACCGCGGTCGCGTCCGCGCTACTCATGATGACCGAGTTCAGCCGGCGCATTTCTTCCTTGAGCAGCCCAACTGCATTAGTCACACTGTTGGCGCGCAACGAGTTCGTGCACACCAACTCCGCAAAATTGGCCGTATGGTGCGCCGGGGTGCTCGCCACCGGGCGCATTTCGTACAGATTCACATCAACACCAGCATTGGCAATTTGCCACGCCGCTTCGCTGCCGGCCAAGCCGGCACCAATCACGTTCACTGTTGGCATAGTGTCCTCCTTGTGGCCCCGAGAGGCCGAAGAATTGATTAAGGGATGAGGCGGCCGGGTCCACCGGCTTGCCCTTCCGGTTCCAGCAGGCTAAGGCTGGAACCCAGTGGCAGGACTTGGGTTGCTTCTGAGTCGTGCTTAGCCCGTTGACCAACTAAGGCCGATTGCCCCAGCCGCCCCTTACTTTTGCACGACTTCTTTGTAGTCGTTGTTCGGGCAGACGACTTGGCGACCGCCACGGGACTTCTTTTCGATCAAGTAGTGGCCGCAAACGGGGCAATCGCGCCCGACTGGCTTGTCCCAAGAGACAAAATCGCAGGCGGGGTAACGGTCACAGCCGTAGAAGACGCGGTTGCGCTTAGACTTGCGCTCAACGATCTGACCGAGGCCGCACTTCGGGCACAGGACGCCGATTTCCTTGACGATGGCCTTGGTGTTGCGGCAATCCGGGAAGCGGGAACAGGCGTAGAACTTACCGAAACGGCCCAGCTTGATGACCATCGGGGCGCCGCAGATATCACAGTCAAACCCGGCAGGCTCGTCTTTGATTTGCACCTTCTCGATGCCTTCCTCGGCATGGGCCAGTTCCTTTTCGAACGGCTTGTAGAACTTGTCGATGACGGTGACCCACTCGGTGGCCCCGGTTTCGATGCTGTCGAGCTCGGCTTCGACGTTCGCAGTGAACTTGATGTTGACGATATCCGGGAAGAACTCATTGATCAAGTCGTTGACGATCTCGCCCAGCTCTGTGGGCTCGAAGCGCTTGGCGGTGATTTTGACGTAGTAGCGCTTCTTGATGGTTTCAATGGTTGGCGCGTAGGTACTCGGCCGGCCGACGCCGTTTTCTTCCAGCGCCTTAACGAGGTTCGCTTCGGAAAAACGGGCTGGCGGCTGGGTGAAGTGCTGCGCTGGGTCGGTTTTGACCAGCGTCACCTGGTCGCCGATATTAAGCTCTGGCAGCAGGTTATCCTTGGTGTCCGCATCCCGGCTGGAAACATACAGCTTCGTGAACCCTTCGAACTTGGTCTGACTCCCGTTGGCGCGGAAGGTGGCGGCGCCTTGGGTGATGGTGACCTGCACCGTGTCGATGACGGCCGGCGTCATTTCACTGGCGACAAAGCGGCTCCAGATCAGGCGGTACAGCTTCATCTGATCCTTGTCCAGGACACTCTCAAGGCTCTTCGGGGTCCGGTTCGTGCTGGTCGGACGGATCGCTTCATGGGCGTCTTGGGCGCCTTCTTGGAGCTTGCCCTGCCGGATCTTGACGGCGGCATATTCTTCGCCGTAGACCTCGTGGATGAAGTGGCTGGTTTCTTCCTTCGCCACGTTGGAAATCCGGGTGGAGTCGGTTCGCATGTATGTGATCAGCCCGGTGGTGCCGAGCTTGCCGCCGAGGTTGATCCCTTCGTACAGCTGTTGCGCCAGCATCATCGTTTTGCGTGCGGCAAACCCGAGCTTGCGGTTGGCTTCCTGTTGCAGCGAACTGGTCGTGAATGGCGGAGCGGGGAAGCGTTTGCGCTCCTTCTTGACCACGTTGGTGATGTCAAACGGCTTGGCCTTGTCGATTTCGCGCAGGACCTTTTGCACTTCGTCGTTGTTCGGCAGCGCATGCTTTTTGCCGTTCAGGCCGTAGAAGCTGGCCGCGAACTTCTTGCTCGTGCCCTTCTTGAACTCCGCGTCAAGGCTCCAGTACTCCTCAGGGGTGAATTGGCGAATTTCGTTTTCGCGGTCGATGATGAGCTTCAGGGCGACGGACTGCACGCGGCCGGCGCTCAGGCCCTTTTTGACCTTCTTCCACAGTAGCGGGCTGATGGAGTAACCCACCAGTCGGTCCAAAACGCGGCGGGCCTGCTGGGCATCGACCAGGTTCATGTCGATGTTGCGCGGGGTCTTGAACGCGTTTTTCACGGCGTCCTTGGTGATTTCGTTGAACACCACGCGGTTCTTGCCGGTTGGATCGAGATTCAGGATGTGGCTGACGTGCCACGCGATGGCTTCCCCTTCACGGTCCGGATCGGCCGCGAGAAAAATATGGTCGGCCTTCTTGGCGGCTTTCTTCAGGTCTTTGATCACATCCCCCTTGCCGCGGATGGAGATGTATTTCGGTTCGTAATTGTGTTCGACATCGACACCCATCTGACTCTTTGGCAAGTCCCGGATGTGCCCCAAAGACGCCACCACTTTGTAGTTGCGGCCGAGGTATTTTTCGATCGTCTTGGCTTTTGCTGGCGATTCCACAATGACCAAATTCTTGGCGGTCATGTGCGCCCTCCTTTCACTGAGCAAGCTGCTCAAAAACAACAGCTATCATATTCTATGGTTGAAACGTTTGTCAAATCGTTTCTTCTATATAATATGCCGGTTCAGTGATAAAAACGCAACTCTTCAAGAATATCTGCGCTATTTTGCACCAGTTTGGCCCCCCGCCTGAATCAGCTCATTCGTCCCCACGCCAAGCGGTTCACCGACCCGATTGGGCAGCGCAAACACCTCGCGACCGTTTTGCAGGGCGTAGTTGGCGGTGATCAGACTCCCACTTTTGTGCGCGGCCTCCGTGACCAAGATCCCGTGCACTAGCCCGGCGATGATGCGGTTGCGCGCCACGAAGCGAAACGGAGCCGGTAACACCCCGGGCGGATACTCCGACAGCACCAAGCCGCTTGCGGCGATGCGGGCCTGCAGGGCGCGGTTGTGCGCCGGGTACACCTGGTCGAGGCCGTTGGCGATCACCGCGATCGTCGGCCACCCGCGGCTCAACGCGTACTCATGGGCAAACGTGTCCGCGCCCGCTGCCAGCCCGCTGACGATCACTGGTGCCGGCAGCCCGCGCCCCAGCTCGCTGAGCGCCTGACGGGTGTAGCGCGTCGCCTGCCGCGCCCCCACCACCCCCAGGCTGAGTCGATCGAGCAGGCTCACCGCGCCGCGCGTGAAAAGAACCAGCGGCGGCTGATTGCTTTCCCGTAGCCGCGCCGGGTACGCCGGGTCCAGTCGCGTCAGCAGCGGGACCTGCCGATACAGCGTCTGGGCCTGATGCCGCCACTGCTCATCCGCCCACGCCGCTTGCAGGCTGGCCCCACCCGCCCAGTCGGCTAACGCCTGCGCCGAATCATCGGCGTGCAGCCCACGTTCCGCGAGTGCCTGCCACAGCGCATCTTCTGTCGTCCAGGCCTTCGTGTGCATCAACAGGTGCCAGTGTACCATCAGCTCGCGAATCTTCATCTTGCGCCGCCCCCTTTGGCAAAAGATTACGCCAAAAAAGCGTCCACCCAACGAGGACGCTTGACGTTAAGACTACGTGCGGTTATTGCGGTGCGGGCGCTTAGTGCTGGCGGGCAGCGATGCGCACTGGCGCGAAGCTCAGCCGGTGAATCGGCGTGATACCGAGCTGGTCGAGCCCGGCCAGGTGCTTGGCAGTGCCGTACCCCATGTTATCGCAAAAATCGTAGCCGGGGTAAATTTGATCGTACAGCGTCATCAGGCGGTCGCGCACCACCTTGGCCACAATGCTGGCCGCGGCGATCGAGATGCTGTTCGCATCGCCTTTGATCAGCTTACGCTGCGGTGTGGGCACCGGCACCGTCATCGCGTCAACCAGCAGGAAGTCCGGCTGCACGCGCAGGTGGCGCACCGCGTCCCCCATGGCCAGCTCGGTGGCGTGGTAGATGTTCTCGCGGTCGATCATCGGCGCATCGGCCACGCCGAGGCTGACGGCCACCGCCTGGCTGATGATCTGCGGAAACAGGGCTTCGCGCACGTGCGCCGTCAGCTGTTTGGAGTCGTTGACGGGCAGGTCAAACGTGTGCGGGAGGATCACCGCCGCCGTCACCACTGGTCCCGCCAGCGGTCCGCGCCCAACCTCATCGATGCCGGCAATGTGTGGGTAGCGCGGCCAAAGCTCGCGCTCAAAGCGGGTGCGCGCCACCATTGCGAGCTGTTCGGCCCGCGCAGTGGCTTGGCGGTGGTCATACTGCGCTAATAGGCGCTGCACGCCTACCCGCGGATCCGCCGCCAACGTGGCCAGCAGTGCGGGGTCCACGCTTGGCGCCGTCAGCAGCGCCTTGAGCTCACTCAGCGTCGCCATCTGGCACCTCAAGGGTGAATGGCCCCAGCTTCCCCTGCCGCGCATCAAAAATGATCCGTTCCGCGGCGCGGTTGTAGTTGTCCCCGAAGCCCATTTTGCCGGCCAAAACGACCATCAGCTCATGGGCCGGCAGGGTCACTTCGTCTGCGTTCAGGTGATACAGGAAGCGCAGCTTGTCGGGCGCCTCCTGCTGGAAGAACTGCAGGCCGTACAGCCCGACCGTGTCCTCCTGAAACACCGAGTCGGCGATCGCACCGGTCAGCGCGAGCTTCATCCCGATAGTTTCATCGTCAAATTTGGGCCAGAGGATCCCTGGCGTGTCCAACAGGGACAGCGTCTCGTCCGTCTTGAGCCACTGTTGGTTTTTCGTGACCCCGGGGCGGTTGCCGGTGACCGCCACGTTTTTCTTGATCAGCCGGTTGAGCACCGTCGACTTGCCGACGTTAGGGATCCCGATACACATCGCACGCAAGCTGGGGTTGCGAATGCCGCGCGCCTTTTGCTTGGCCAGCTTAGCCGCCATCAACTGCTTCGCGAGGGCCGGGATCTGGTTCAGGCGCTTGGCGTGCTGCGCGTCGATGGCGATCGCCTCATAGCCCAATGAGCGGTAGTAGTCGATCCACTGCGCCGTCTTGGCGGGGTCCGCTAGGTCTTTCTTGTTGAGCACCATGATGCGCGGCTTGGCGCCGACGATCTCGTTCATCATCGGGTTGCGGCTGGCTTCAGGCACCCGCGCGTCGACCACCTCTAAAACCAGATCGACCAGCTTTAATTTCTCTTGCACCTGGTTGCGGGCCTTGGCCATGTGGCCGGGAAACCATTGAATCGTACCCATGTGGGTGACCTCCTACTCTCCCAAGGGCTCACGCCGGTGGGGCTTGTCTAAACTGCGAAAATGGGACACGCATGGGGCAAAGCCTTGGCATCGTCCCCTGGCTGACCGTATCGCCCAAACGTGTCATCGCTGACGATCAGTCGCAGTCTTCATTTTAGCATCTCTCCGTCTTTTTTTCTGCCCTATGTTCACGGATGACCGCGTATCCGTGTGATCGCCGGGTCAAACGGCGATAAAAAAGTCATTTATAGTTGACAGGGCTGCGTGAAAGCCTTATCTTGTTGTTGTCAGATAAATGTGACACTTTGGCAACGAGGAGGCCTTCATGAATCGCGTTCGAGACTTTAGACGCCAGAAAAAGTTGTCGCAGTTGGCCCTCGCGGAACAGATCGGGGTCGCGCGCCAAACCATCAACTTGATTGAAAACGATAAGTACAACCCGTCCCTTGACCTGTGTTTGAAGCTGGCCTGGGCACTGGATACGGACCTAAACACGCTATTTTGGAGGAAACCAAATGACACCAACTAAAAACCGCGGCATACGACTCTTTTACAGCTTGACTGGCGTGATCGATGAGCGCATCACGCAAATTGTGGGTGACCTGTCGCTGACGGCGCTGTTTGCGGGATACGGGTACCTGATCGTCAGTTCGCTCGCTGCCCTCTTGATGCTGTACTTTCGAGTTGCACCTGAGCGGGTGCTCACCCTGATGCTGATTGCGACGCTACTGGCGATCCAGCTCTTATATGGCTGGATCGAGTCCCGGGCCGGCAAAGCCAATATTTGGGCACTTGAGATGACGCGCAGTCAGGTTGCAGCATACCGCGCAGTTCGTCTGCACCGGCTATGGCGCGCCGGGTTGCTGTTCACTTTCTTTTTTTCGGTGACGCTCGTGCTGATACTGGCGTTGGTAGACAATGTGTGGCATGCGGTGCCACTTGTTCGAGGGTTGCAACACTGGCAGCGGTGGACGCTGGGCATCATGGGTGGGCTCTTATGGACTGGCTTGATGACGCTTGGCGTTCGTGCGGATATTCAGAACAAAATTCAAACACTCCCTCGGGATGAGGATCTCGACTAGCCTTTCGCGTCATGCAACACAGCGGTGATATGAGATCAGGAGGATAAAAATGGGACATACTGCAACATGGCGAACCCGGCTCGCGCAATTTCTCTTTGCCTTTACGCCGGTGGTTGACGAACACGCCATGGCCACCTTTCGCCGCGGCGCCAACAACGTCATCGGGTGGCTATTTCTGTATTTGATCGGCAGCACTATTGGCATGCTTGGACTGTTCATCGGTGGGGTGGCACCCACGACAATTCTGCTTGGCGATGCCTTTGTCAACGTGCTCGTCATTGAATTCACACAGGTCTTCGCCACCTTACCCGGCAGTAAAGAAGGCTTGGGGATCAATGCCGACACGACAGCGCAAGAATTTCATTTGCTCAGGCGGCAGTTGCTCCCACACATGATCGTCGGATGGGTGGAAATGACGTTCAGCCTGCACCTTTGGTACACGCTGATGACCCTGTTTGACGGCAATCGGAATCTGGTTGGCACCCTTTTCTCTTGGTCGCAACTATCAAAGGTGCTCTTGTTTTCGGTACCGGCATCAGTCGTGCTGACCCTCTGGGAGTGGGGCTCGCTGCGCCTCATGCAGCTCCGAAACGCCCGACGTCGGTCGCAAGACTGATCGCGCCTAATGTTGGATGAATTGAAAGGAATGACACGCATGCGAAGCATTAAACGCGGCCTTGGCAGCGGCGCCCCCGTCATTAAGAAAGCAGGTAATCGGATGAAGCAGCATTGGCAAGAAAAACTGATCCAGCATGTCCTCGGCACGCAGGGCCCTTTGGATGAACAACGGCTCGCGGTGCTGGGCCGCGCCTCGATCAACGCGGTCATCGGCCTTCTCGCGTTTCAGGCCGTGGTCATGGTGGCAGGCTTGGCGTGGCCGATTCGCGATTTTCAGGACGCCTTTTTTACCCTGATCTTCGTCGAGCTCGCCGGCACACTTTGGATCGTTTACGCCACCGTGACACGCATGATTCGGCGCAATGGCCTTGACCAAACGGAAGTCACACCACAGCATCTGACGACCGTCAAACGGCGCCTGCTACAGCGGACCATCCTGACCGCCCCTTTGGTCGTGTTCACGTACCACCTGATGGGCGTTTTGTTCGCGCTGAACGAAAAACCTTTCACCGTCGCGTTCTTGGACGGGCATCAATTCATCTCGAGCCTGATTTTCGGGGTGATCTTCTGTCCCTTGATGTACGGGATCCAAGTTCACCGTATTCGGGTCATCAAAGAGGACGATTAGTGAACGGGCTGTAAGGTCGCATATTTGAGGCGAATTCAGACTAAAGTGGGATTGAAAGCGGTTTTAAACGGATTTATACTGAACCCATAGCTTCGCGCATCGTTTTGAGTGCGCAAAGCCAAAAATTGATCATGGGAGGGCAAAGATTATGGCAGAAACAGATTTAATTATTACCCGAGGCACGCAAAGTGTGGCCGAACTCTTGCACACCGTTGAGGCCGCGATTGACAACAGTTCGTACAAGTTCCTTGGCGTTGCGTTTCGCCAGCGGTTTGCTTGGGCAGATTCGGACGAACGGAAACTGGCCTTGATCAAGGAGTACGTCACACTCGTTGACTGACAAAGCGTCAGCAAGGCACTCGTGCTGCCCGAAGGCGCCACAATCATCGCCAGGAGGTCGCGGCTCGCCGCGATTTGACGAACCGCCGCTTAACCACCGCGACCACGCCGCGCACCTTCTCACCTGTGAGTGAAGCGTGCTGACACGCGGCCGCATTCAATGCGAACGATTTGATTCAATTCGAAGCACCCGCCCAGCAACTTGTTGGGCGGGTGCTTTTGAGGTTGGGCCACAGTCAGTTCGGCTCACGAGGTGCTGGGCGCGAGGTGATTGGCTGCCAAGTAGCGCTGGACCTTCAGGCTAGCGGCCAGCTTGAAACAGGTCTCGGCATCCTTGAGGTCAAGCCCCGTCAGGCTGGTGATGCGCTGCAAGCGGCGGCGCAACGTGTTGGGATGAATGTACAAAGCCGCGGCCGTTTCCGTTTGGTTACAGGTGGCTTCCAGATAGGCCCGTAGCGTTGGCACCAGCTCGCCGTGGGTCATAACATCGTGGCGAGTGAGCGTTTGAAGCGCCGGGTGGATGAAAAACGGCAAAACCGTGGCGCCATCTGCCACCTGGGTCAGCATGAGGTCAAAAAAGGCGTCCTCGCAGTTCACAACGGCCCCTGCCCCACCGAGTTGCGCGGTGTGCGCACAAACCAACGCGGCGGCCGCGGTGTCTTGGGGTTGGGCGTACCACTGCGAGACAATGAGCCGACAGCGTGCCTGCTGAGCCAGCTTGGTCAGTTGGGCGCAAAAGGCCCTGCCTTGTCGCTCGCGCAGGCCAACGCTAATGAGGGCCAAGCAGCGCCCCTCATACACCGTGATCAGGAGCTGCGCAAACATCGGGGTCCCTAGGTACTTGAGGCGCTCGCGCAAAGTGGCCGGGGTTTGCTGCGCGCGCGGCAGTGCTTCGACCAGTACCATGCCATCGGGAAGCGTCGCGTGCTGGCGTGCAAACTGTGCCGCCCACGTTTCAGTGACTGGCGCGGTCAGCAGCATATCGACCAGTCGGTCCCGCGCTGTGATCGTGGGGGCAAAAAGCTGCGCCCGCACTGCGGCGGCGCTGAACAGCGGCGCCAGTTGCGCCAGTAGCTGCAACTGTTGCGGGGCCAAGGTGCTATCTGTCACGGCTAGCGCAAGGTAGCCCAGCGCCTCGTTTCGGTAGGCCAATGGGGTCAGTAGCAACGGGAGCGGCGATTCGTGCGGCCGGGTCAAGTACAGGTGGTTGTAGAAGCTGGCCGGATCCAGTGTTGGCACCTGGTTCGCCAAGTAGCGCCCCACGTGGCTACTCGGCGCGAGCAGTGGGCTGGTCGCGCAAAGAATGTGTTGCCCGTCCAGACTCAGGAGCGCGAGCGGCGCCGTTAGCTCAGCGGCAGCCTGTGCCAGCACCGCTTCAAAATCGGTCGTCAAGGCGGTGATCGCCAGTGTCGTGACCACTTCAGTTGATGCAGGCCCGCCTGCCAGTGCTTGGCCACACGCATCCAGTAATCGCAACGGCAGGGTTGGGTCGGCTGACCGTGCCGCAACATGGGCCACGCACTGCATACCGCCGGCGCGTGGCACGCCCAAGGACACCCCATCTGGCGTTGCGCGCAAGACCATGGTGTGGGGGTCGGGACAAGACCACTGCCCCTCAACCAGCCGCACTTGAGTGACGGTTAATGCCGGCTCGACGGGCCCATTCCACTTGGCCTGTGGCACGACTTGCTTCAGTAACGTTGTCAGTTGCATCCTCGCCTCCTCGCACCGGGCAAGCCCCTGGTGGGAGTTTGACCGGCGCTGGCCTTTGAATTGGGTGACTTTTCCACCTCCCAGATTAGCAGATGTAAGCGCTAATATAAAGGCGTATTCAAGGCCGTGAATATTTCAAGTCCGTTTAATGATGACAAGGATGAAAGGAAGTTATCGCATGAAAGACTTCAAGGACAAGGTCATGTTTCTCACAGGGGCTGCCCACGGCTTCGGGCGCGTGATCGCGCAAGAAGCGGCGCGACGCGGGATGAAGCTTGCGCTGCTCGACATCGATGAACCGGCGCTGAAGGAAACTGCCGCCACGCTTGGCGATGCCGCGGTGCTCGTGCTTCCTACTGACGTGACGCAAGAGGCCGCCATCAATGCCGCCATCGCTCGCACGATGCAAGAATTCGGCCAAATCGATGTGTTGATCAATGATGCCGGCATCGCACTGCCCGGCCGGATGTGGGAGCTCCCTGTGCGTGACTGGGAGTGGATCCTGCATGTGAACGCCATGAGCCAGGTCTATACGATGCGCAAAATCATTCCGATCATGCTCAAGCAGAAGACCCACGCCGCCATTCTGAACGTGGCATCGATCGCCGGGCTCGTCGACACCCCCGGCATGCCGGCCTATCACGCCAGCAAGTTCGCATCTGTCGGCCTGACCGAGGCCACGGCCTACGACCTGCAACGCATCGGCGCCGATATTCAGATGCACGTGATGTGCCCAGGCTTTGTGCAAACCGATCTGTACCACACCGAGTCACACCGGCCAGCGCAGTACACGGATGCCAGCGACCCATACTACCAAAGCGAGGCCTTTTTGAAAGGACAGCAGTTCGCGAAGTACGTCATCACCAACGGCACTCCGATCGATACCATCGCAGCGACGGTGTTCAAGGCACTGGAAGACGACACCTTCTACATCCTCACGCACCCTGAGTACAACGGGCTGATCGCCGATCGCGTCGACCGCATCGTGCACAACGGTAAGCCGGACGTCCATGTGATGGACGGGATCATGTAAGCCAGCTAACAACGAAATAGGAGGTCTCTCATGACAAGTTTTAAAGTGACAGATGAAAACGTTGCAACCTTTTTGACCCTCCCCAGCATGAATGATCAGGCCGGGCTGAGCTTAGCCTACGCCACCGACCCTGCGAAGCTGGCGGCGCTGGTGCCCGCGCCGCTCAAGGTCGTCGCGCCGATCGTCGTCGGCTACGTGGTGAACATGGGCAAGCCAAGCTTTGGCGCGCCGTACCTTGAAGAGACGCTATACGCGCTGGTCAGCTACCAAGACAAGCTGGTTGGCGCCTACCCGTTCCAGCTTTTGCTGCATGGGCCAGGCGCTGAGGCCGGGCTGGTCGCAGGCCGCGAAGGCGCCTGCATCCCGAAGAAGCTCGCCGATGACATCACCCTGCGTCGCACCGGTGACCAGGCGGAGGCAACCGTGACGCGCCACGGCCACACGCTGTTGCACGCCACCTGGCAAAAAGGCGCCATCAACGAGCCGTCCTTCATGCCACAGTTCGCCCAGATGCTCCCACTGAACCAGGAAACGCAAACCAACAGCTTCTTCTTCAACTACGCTTTGAAGCAAGACGACCAAGGCGCCAACCACTTCACCGATGTTTCCCTGGTCACCACCCAGATGCGCTCGTTCACCGATTCGCTGGAAGCCGGCGCCTTGACGCTGGACCTGACCAGCACCGAAGATGATCCGCTGGCCGAGCTGCCTGTTTTGAAGCCGCTGGGTGCGGCCTGGTACCACTTCAAGACGTCCACGATGTTTAAGACCGAGACGCTGACCTCGGTCGATGCGACGGCCACCGCCCCGTTTTTGATCACCGGCCGCTACGATCGCGGGATTTACGATCCGGCTGTGACCAGCTACTAATCGAATCCTAGGAGGGTTTTATTATGCCAGTAACCAACAATGATTTTTCGCAAGTCATGTTCGACCGCCACTCGGTGCGTCGCTTCGACCCGAGTGTGACCATTCCCCGCGCCGAGCTTCAGGCGATGATCGCCAGTGCCACCACCGCGCCATCCGCCTGCAACTTACAGTCCTGGCACTTTGTCGTGATCGACACCCCGGAGGCCAAAGCAAAGTTCAAGCAGGCCGCCATGGCGTTCAACTATCCACAAGTCGACACCGCGTCTGCCATCGTCTTTATCGCCGGCGATACCCACTCCCACCTCGTTTACCGCGACGTGTGGCAAAAAGTTTATGAAGCTGGGAAGATTTCCAAGGAGAAGCTGGATCAGATCTTCAACACCTTCCTGCCACTGTACGAGCATGCCGGTCGCGACTTTTTGACCCTTGATGCCACGATCGATGGTGCCATGGTCGGCATGCAACTCCTGCTCGTGGCGCGCGCGCATGGCTACGAAGCTAACCCATTCTCGGGCTATGATTTTAAGACCGTGCTGCCGGCTGTGGGCTTGGATCCTGCTCGCTTCGTGCCAGTGATGGCCATCGCGATCGGGCGGCCAGCCGCGGACGTCCCAGTGCTGAAGACGCAGCGCTACGATAGCCAGACCCTGACGGAGTTCCTGTAGTCGCCACCTGACGCTGGCACGCCGCAGACCGCGCGGGCAATTCAATGCAACCAAACAAAGACAGACATCATCGGGTGTCTGTCTTTGTTTGGCGCTGGCGTCGTGAGCGACCTGCGGTTACGCCGCGGGTAGCGGCATGTTGAACAGCTCGATCAGCTTGGTGAAGTTGTAAGGAAAGCGATCCCGTCCACTGAACGTGACGGGTAAAAATGCGAAGCCGTAGTCTAACGCCAACCGCCACTGAACTTGGCTTGCAGCCTCCCGCGCGTAGCGATTAGCCCACTCCCCGAGGTGGATCGCGGTGAGCGCCTGCCGAAACTGCGCCCGGCGGATAGGTGTTGGGCCCGCGATCTGCTGACTGGTTCGCGGCATCGTCAGCGGGAGGTACAAATTGTAGCGGCGTAGCGTCTGCGGTGTCAGCTCGACCACCACGCGCTGCCCGCGCTCATGGGCGGTCAAGTCGAAAGTGGCCCGCTTGAGCGCAGCCATTCGCGTGGTAAAGTGCAGATCCCGAATTTCGGTGCTCGTCATCGGACTCGTCCCCGCATCCAGCTCGGCAAAACGCGCCCGGGTGGCGGCGAGGTACTCGCGCGTCCGCGCCAGCATCTCAGCGTCTTCGACTCGAACACTCGGTGCGTGCGCCAACTCGTCAAATTCACGCGGGAGGCGCTGCCGCTGCCGCAACACCGACTGGCGCAGGGATTGAATCAAGTCATAGATGTCGCGCGCCGAGCCGTTCTTGAGGTTTAAATCGTAAAATGCCTGTACACTGATCAACGTCATTTTGCCCAACCTCCCAAGGGTTATGCGAGTCATCACTAGGTTTACGTTGCGCTTATTTTACTTGGTTCGCGCAAAATTGCCTAGTTTTTGGACTGACCGCAACAAAAAAAGCCACATCCGCGATGTGGCAATGGATGGGCTAGCGTCGGTTGGGGCGCGGAATTTTAGGCAACCAGATCAATGCCAGTAACAGGACTGACGGCACCACCATCTTCAGGGGATGGGCATCGGGGATCGTCAGCGCGACGATCAGCAATCCGAGCGGCAGTAGCGATTCCAGCAGTGGAAACTTGAACGCTGCCCAGCCTGAGTTCGCCACTTGGCTCATATCCGTTGCGTAGCCGCAAAACTGATTGGCCAGTAAAACGCGCAAGTTCGTGGCAACATACTTCAAGCGCATCGCGGCATCTTTGTGCGCGTAAAAGCTCACATGCGTCCCCTGATGATCGAAATCGATCACGAGGGCCTCATCCGCCCCATCGCGCAGCTTGAAGTTCGTGACGTCATCATGGGCGTACCGGCTCACCTGATCGTCTTTGAGCCGTTGCGCCACAATGGCCTCCGGCGTAAAAACAAGCAGGAAAGGTTGCTCCGAGTGCGCAGTCAGCAGATTGCCGCCGACAAGATTCATCGCCACGCCTTTAGCCACGCTGTTGTGGTGATGCGCCATCAAAAAGTTCTCGTTCGGTTCGATGCCCAGCGCGCGCACCCGGTCTTTCATCTCTTCTTCGTTCGGTGCTAACAGTGCCATGGGTCTCCTCCAAGTGCGGTGTCACTCACCGGTGACGCCTGATGACAATATGATACCCCTTTCACAAGGGGTGTCAATCAGACTTGAGACTGGGTTGTGCCTTGACTTGCACGCACCGCTCACAGCCGCTTGCGCTGGAACACCCCAATCGCCGCCATCAGCAGCCCTAGCGCGAGCAGGACGGTCACCGCGCTGGCACCGGCGAGAGCGGCCAAGGGCATGGTCCCTTTGACCACGGCCAGATTGTCGGTGACCAACCGCAATGGCAGCCAGTCCTTCACGTCCTTGAGTAGCGCCAGAAGCGCCATCACGGCGTACAGTGCGGCGGCAGTAAAGAAACCACCCATGCCGCTGGCCGTCAGCGTTGACCCAAGCAACGTCGCCGCCATGAACAGCAGACCGAAGACAAGCAACGGCAGCACCCCAAGTACGGGATGCACGGCGCGCGCGTCTGGAAAGTAGTAAACCGTGTAGCCCCAGGTGATGCCAAAGGCAAGCCCCATTGCGCCAAGCCATGTCAGCACGGCGAGCAGGTACTTGGCCAAAATGACCGCCGGCCGCGAATGATCAAGGTGACCAAGGTGCCGCGGCTGACTTCCTCGCTGACGCTAGCGCTGAACAACGCTGCCAGCAAGAAGATGCCGATCTGCGTCACGCCCTTGTAATACTGCTGCCAAGAATCTAGGCTAGTCGGCGTGGGCACGCTGACGGCGATCGGCAGCGCTGACTTCAACAATTCCGGCGTCAGCTTGGCCACCAGCGGGCTCTCCAGGCCGAGGATCAGGAACACAAGTCCGATCACCAAAAAGCGGTACCGGCGCCAGCCTTCGCGCAGTTCTTTGCCAAAAAACACACCGATCAGTCTCATTTCGTCACCGCCATGTAGATATCCTCCAAACTTGTGGCCTGGCGCGTAATGGCGACCGGATCTGCCTGAGTTGCCGCCAACTTGGCGAGCACCGTGGACATCGTCACGTCAGCCGAGGCGGCTAATGTCACGGTTGCATCGACCACACGACCGCCCAGGACGGGTTGCGCTGCCTGAGCGGCCGCAGCCGTGGCGAAGCGCACCAGAATGCGTGGCTGGGCAAAGCGCGTTTTAAGCTGGGCCAGGTTGCCTTCCACTTGCAGGTGGCCCTGCGCGAGAATCCCCACGTGGTCGGCGATCCGCTCCACATCGCTCAGAATGTGGGTCGAAAACAGCACGGTCGTTTCGCCGCGCAGACTAGCCAACAGCGTCAGAAACTCGCTACGCCCCTCGGGATCCAGCGCCGATGTTGGCTCGTCGCAGATCAGCAGAGCCGGATGGCCGAGCAACGCTTGCGCAATGCCGAGCCGCTGCTTCATGCCGCGCGAAAAGCCGTGAATGCGCCGCCGGTCATCCGGCAGGTCCACCGTTTGCAACAGCTCACCACACCGTGTACGCAATTCGCCACCACGCAACCCGGCCACCTGACCGCACAATGTCAGGTACTCGCGCGGCGTCATGTACCCGTAGTACTCGGGCACATCGGGTAGGTAGCCGATCGGTGTGCGTGTGTCTCCCGCCAGACGGATCGTCCCGGCATCCAGGGTGTCAAGGCCAAGAATCAGGCGCATGGTCGTGGTTTTACCCGCCCCATTCGCACCCACGAAGCCGTAGATGCTACCGGCGGGCACGTGCATGCTCAGGTCGGTCAGCACCTGCTTGGCACCGAACCGCTTGGCCACGCCAGTCAGCTCAAGTTGCCCCATCACGCCGCCTCCCGGCCGATCAGGAAGTACGCCAGCGCCCCGAACGGCTGCACGAACAGCGTCAGCAGGACCCACAGCACGCGGCTGCCGCGGCGGTAATGGGTCTGGCGAAAAATGCTCACCAGTGCAGTGATCGCCAGTGCCCACTCCGCCAGCACCAGTGGGATCAGTAACGGCAGGTAGTCGCGAATCGCATCATTGATCATCAGTCATCGTCTCCTTTAGCGTGGCGAGCCGCGCCACCACGGGTTGGTAAGCTGGCAAGGGCCTAAGCGCCGCCATCAGTGGGTGGGCATCGATCAGCCGCCACAGGTCGCGCTTGACCCGCGCCGGGTCGCGTGGCAGCGTCTCCCCCAAGCTCGACTGGGCGATCCAGTCGTCGATCTGGTCAAAGTAGGCATCGCCGTGCAGCGTCAGCGGCGGGCGCAGCGTTCCCAACAGGTCCAAGTACGCCAGTGCCAGGGGCACGACGCGATCCACCGCCTGGTGCGCGGCCCACCCTAGTGTGGCAACGCCCAAAAAGTTCAGCGTCACCAGTGGGTTCAGCTGCGGGAGGTCAAACGCAGCGATCAGCGCCTGTCCTCGCGCCACGGTGGCGGTAAAGCGTGGATCCCCGCTGTCGAGTAGCGCCAGGTAGTTGGTCAGCTGACTGAGCATCACGGCGACCTGCTGGTACAGCGCGCTTTGGGTCACCTCGATCGCCTTAGCCGGGTTTTGCTTGAGCTGGTAAGCCATCGCGATCAGGCTATCGCCCGGCAGCATTTCCTGCGGCACCGGCCCCAGCAAGTCCAGCACCCGGTCCGGGTCCTGCAACGATAGCGCACAGTACGCGGATAGCTTAGCAGCTTTGTCGATCAGCACCGGGTCCTGCGACAATGTGCGGGCGCGCGTTAACCACGTGTCCGCTTGGGTCAAATAGCGCGTCAGCTTCGTCGGCTGGTCCGGCCCTGGCAACAGGTCGTAGTGGTTGATCACGAGTTGCGCCATCGCCACCAACAGCGGTGGGCAGGCGTAGTAGCGCCGCACGGTGGCCTCGATCTGCGCCTGAACCACCTCGGCGCTGTCGTGCGCAAACGCGGCCTGAAGCGTCTGGTATTGCGTGCGAATCGCGCTGGCACTGAGGCTCGCCTGGTAAGCCATTAGCGCGTCAAGCGTCAGGTTGAAGTAGCCGGCCAACAGCGGGAGAAGCGTGATATCCGGCAACGTCGCCCCAGTTTCCCATTTTGACACCGACGCCTTGGACACGCCGAGAAAATCGGCGAGTTGCTGCTGCGTCACCCCGCGCGCCTTACGCTGTGCGCGAATCGTTGATGCTAAGTTCAATCCCATCGGGTCGGCCCCCCTTCAATAACTTCATTGTACGCGGGAAACAAAGTTGCGTATAGCGAGACCTTTGCGACTTTGTGAACCCTTTGTTAACCGCCGGTTGACTCGGCCAGCAAAAAACGGTGCCGCCTGCGCGAACACCGCTCCATGTGTGATTTACCGTTGACGGCGCGATCAGTCGTCGTTGCCCAAGCCGTCCCAATCATCCCCGTAGGCCATCTGCTCGTCTTCAAGCCAGTCGTCCTCGTCGGGCGCCGTGACGTTGTCATCGGCCGCTCCGGGCAACGGCGCGTCATCGTGGTCTCGGTCCGGTGTCGCCTGCGGGCCGTCCGCCTCATCGCTAGCACCGGTAAGGTTTCGCGCGAGTTGCGCCTCAAACGCCGGGATAAACTCGGCATCAATCTGCTTTTTGATATGCGCCTTGGCCTGGTCGAATGCTTGTGCCATCGCCGCATCCATCATTTGCTGGACATATTCCTGAGCTGCGCGCGTTAAGTACGGCGTTGGATCCACCCCGGCTGGCACCTGTACTTCAAGCGTGACCCGGTCTTTGCTGTGCCGGTGCTTACGCTTGCTTCTTGGCTTACTCATACATACCTCCCTGCGCCGCAACGGCGCGCACCGCAGCTGGCACGTCCGTTGACTGGGCGAAGCCGGCCAGCCAGTTGCGCGTGATCTGCCGGGCCCGTTTTTGGTACCACGTCCGCGCTGGTAGCGCCAAGGTGGCGACACCGTGTGCGAGCTTAGCGCTGACCACGGCATCCAGTTGTGCCCGCTGTGCGGGTGTTGCGGCTTGCCGCGCCGCACAGTAATCTCGCAGTCCCACACAGTTGATTTCTCGGCGTTGCGCGGTTGTCTTAATGTATGCCTGCACTGCATCTTCACCCACTTGAACCGTGGTGAGCTGTTCGTTTTGCCAGATTAACATGTTGTTTCCTCCACTCTTAAAATTAAAAAAGGTCGCACATCAAATGCACGACCCACCGAGTGGTTGATCTGCATCCTGCTATGGCGGGGCACGTTGCCTTTCGGTACGTTGCCGGTTGGTCACTGTGCATAGCCACTACCAACACTCTTGATACATACGATCTTCTTTAGCTTGAATGATACGACATCCTGAGCCAAAAACAAGGTCTAATTTGACTTTACCCGCAATGGAAATTTGTACACGCGGCGCAGCTTTCCTTCAGCATCCGCTTCGCGCGCTGCGTACGCTGGGCCTGCCAGCTGCACTTCGCCGCGATAAAGGTACTGGTTCGGCTGATTCGTCTCAAACAGGTAGACGCTGACCCCATTCCGGTCCGATTCGTTCAGCGTTTTATTTTGCATGTAGGTCAGGCTCTGGTCGCCCACCTTGCCCATTCCCGTGTAATGAAACAACCCATCTGCACGCCACCGATCTTCATAGGGATTGCGCTCTGGATCGTTGCTCATCTTTGAGATCAGCACAAGCGACTGCGTTTGGTTGGATTTTCTCATCCCACCTTGCGTGGACACTTTAAAAGTCGTTTGAATCTCTCGGTTCGTATAGATTCGACCGATGACAAGCGATGCAATCTCAGGCTCAGTTGCAAGTGGTGCGTCGACCTTGACGGGAAGTGGCGTTGCAGTTTCTTGCACGCTCTGGCCAAACAACTCATCGTAAAGCGCAAGCGCATTACGCCCATCGTTCAGCACCAGAAACTGATTTTCAAACGTTTGCGGTAAGGCAAACTGTTTAGTCCCCGCACTTTGAAACTTCACGGTGACCATGTCCGCTGTCATCGCGAGAATAACGCCCACGCCAAACTTTTTATGCGTCACCAGAATTTCCTTCATTGCCACCCACATCCCCTATCATTATCTTGTATCAAGATGATTATACCTTAGAAATCTTGGCCTAGGATGATGCAAGCCTGTGAGTTCACGAAAAAACGCGCTCACTTAGACGTGAACGCGCGCAATGAAAGCAATTTATTTACTTCGCCACTTCCACGGCCTTAACCATCATCGGGTCATCGGCCTGGAACTTCGCCGCAAGCTGCGCGACCAAGGCGGACAGGGTTGCGTTGTCGGCGGTGCCGGTGGCCGGCAAGCCGACTTTGGTCTGGAAGGCAGAAACGGCCGCGGCAGTGGTTGGACCGTAGTAACCGTTGATCGCGCCGGGGTCAAAGCCCAGGGTCGCGAGCATCTGCTGCACGGCCTTGACATCGGCGCTTTCAGCGCCTTGCTTGAGGCTGGCGGCGGTGATCATGCTGATCTTGGCGTAGGCCGGGTAATCGACCTTGTCTGTCGGCGTAAGCCCCTTCTTGTTGATCCAGGTGCCGTTGGGGGTGAGCCACTTGGCCACGGTCAGCTTGATTTCGGCGGTGGCGCTCAGGTCAGCCACGGTTTGGACGGTGCCTTTCCCGTAGCTCTGGGTGCCGACCAGCGGGGCCTTGCGCCCTTGGTTCAGCGCGCCGGCCAGGATTTCGCTGGCACTGGCGGAGTCACCGTCAATCAGGATGGCGAGCGGCTCGGTGACCTTGAACCCTTTGTCGTAAGACTTGCCCGCCTTGTACACTTCGGTTTGACCAGCGCGATTCTCGACTTTAACGATCGCCTGACCATCCTTGAGGCACATCGAGCCAATTTCTAGCGCAGCCTCCAGCATGCCACCGGGGTTGCCGCGCAAATCAAGGACGAACGACTTGGCGCCGTCCTGGCGGAGACTCTGAACCGTCTTCTTGAACTGGCTGGCGGTTGGCTCGGAGAAGGTTGCCATCGTAATGACGCCGACCGTCGGATCGGTTTTGCTGAGGCTCCCGGTGACGGTATCGGTGGTGATCTTGGCGCGCGTCATCGTCAGCGTGATGTCCTTGCCGGCGCGGCGGACGGTCACTTTCACCTGGGTGCCGATTTTGCCGCGAATCTTGTCAACCGCGCTGGTCACGTCGAGCTTCTCAACGGATTTGCCGTTGACGCTGATCAGCTGGTCGCCGACCTTCATGCCGGCGTCCTTGGCCGGGGTGTCCGGCAGGATGCTGGCGATAGTCAGCTTGGTGGCCTCCTGTTGCACGGTGGCCCCGATGCCACCGAAGCTGGCGGAGATCGTGCTGTCCAGCGAACTCTTTTCGGTGTTTTGTAGATAAGTAGAGTACGGGTCGCCGAGGCTATCTAACATGCCGGCAATGGCGCCATTGGCCAGCTTCGTGGCACTGGTTTTTTGGTAGTAATTTTTCTGGACGGTGGCGTAGGTGGCTAGCACCGGCTCAAAAGCCTTGGGCACCGAGACGTTGGTCGCCGAGTCAACGGCACCACGGGTGGCATAGCCGATGGCGCCGCCGGCAACGAGTGTGACACTCATGCCAGCTGCCATCAGCCAGATCGGGACGCGATTCTTAGCCATGCGAATGCCCCCCAACGTTTTCGTGCGCTTGATATTGCGCGTAGGCCTTGTCGAAGATGCTCATGCTCGGCAAATAGTTACCGTTCAGCTCAAGGTAGTTCGACAGCGCATCAAAGTCGCTTTCCTGCTTGGGGAAGCCGTGGTCTAAGAACGCGTTGTGCGCGAAGTTCGCCACTTCCCCGTGGTCATTGGGGTTGCGCAGGGTCATGAGAAATTGGTAAAAAGATTGGCGCATGATTACTCCTTCCAGTGGGCGTCCACAAACGCTTGGCGTTGCGCGTGTTCCTGCGCATAGCGCCGCGGGTTGCGGGCGTAAAACTGCTGATGCTCGGGCTCAGCCGGATAAAACGGCGCGGCGTCTTCGATCGTGGTCACGATCGGAGCGTCAAACCGGCCACTGGCGGCCAACGCCTGCTTCGAGGCCGATGCCGTGGCGCGCTGAGCCGGCGAGTTCACATAGATCACGGGGCGGTAGTTGTCGCCGCGGTCTTGGAACTGCCCCATCGCGTCCGTTGGGTCGGTTTGCTGCCAATAAATGTCGACCAGCTCGGCGTAGCTGATGACGGCCGGGTCGAACGTAATCTGGACGGCCTCGGTATGGCCGGTTTCGTGCGCCTTGACCTGCGCGTAAGTCGGATTGGCCACGTGGCCACCGGTGTAGCCGGACACAACATTTTCGATGCCCGGTTGCGCCTCGAAGGGCTGCACCATGCACCAGAAGCAGCCGCCGGCAAAAATTGCGGTTTCAGACATTCAATCACCTTCACATTACTTAGTTGGGAGGAACACGGCGAGGTCGATTTCATCATTGGGGAGGTCGATCTTGGTCGCCTTCAGCTTCATGCCGTTCGACATGCTGAATTTGCTCAATTCTAGCACAATGGTTTGCTTCTTACTATTCAAGCTGACCCAGTCGGGCAACTTGAAAGTGCGCCCGGCATAGCTCATCACGTAGCTGATCGGCACCGGCAGGCTCCCAACGTTCAGGCTGCGCGCCTTAAGCACCACGTCGCCATTGGCCTGCACCAGCGGGTCGAACGTCAGCTCGAAGTGAATGGTGGCGCCGAAGAACTTAAAGTCGCCGCCGAGCACCGCCTGGTCGGCGACCGTCAGCGTGTACTTGACCTTGCTGTCTTTTTGAAAATCGTTCAGGTAATAGGTCACGATGCGGTTGACCTGGCGCTTGGTGAGCCGCACGCTCAGCGCTGGGTCACCGGTGGTCACCTTGGTGGTCGTCACCGGCGTTTCATAAGGCGTGGCGACCTTGACGGCAAACCAGATGCCGGAGCCCAGGATCAGGCCCAGCAGGATCAGTGTTGCGAGTCGCCAGCCGTTGAAGTGGCGCGGTGTTTTGGAATCTTTTCGGGTGCTGCGTTGCATGATTATTCCCACGCTTTCTGACTTTTTTGCATGACGGCCCAGAGCTGCGAGGTCATCTTCGCGTACCCCGCATTGTTGGGGTGAAAATGATCCTGTGTGAAGATCAGCGGGTTGGCGTCCTTGGCGCCTTGAATGGCCTTTTGCAGGCTGTTCTTGGTCGCCGTGTCGGTGCTGGCGCCACCCTTGGTCAGCACGCTGTCAATGTCGACATAGTACATGTTGGCGTGCTGGGCCAACGTCTTTTGGGTCGCTTGGTTCCACGCGCTGACGCTGTCAGTCATCGCCGTCAGCTGCGGGAAGTACACGTAAAACGGGTTGTAGATCCCGAACACGTAGATCGGCGCGGTTGGGTTCAGCTTGCGCAGACTCGTCACCAGCGTGGTCAGGTGTTTTTGAAACGCCTGATTGCCCTTGGTCACGTCGGCCTTGGTAATGTCCAGAAAATGGTTCTGCAGGACGTGCATCAAGTCGTTGCCGCCCACCGTCAGCGTCAAAATATCGGCCTGGCGCACCGCCGCTTGCAGTTTTGGCTGCTGGTCAACGCGCTTTTGGATCTGGGTGGACGTGTCGCCGGTCACGCCATAATTCTGGGTGCTGACGGTGTAGTCGCCAGAAGCTTCCAGGTCGGTTTGGATCAGCCCGACATAGCCGCCGCGGTTGGTTTCATCCCCCACCCCGTGCGTCAGGGAGTCGCCGACCGCCGTCAGCTTCAACGCCTGAACGGCGCGTGTTTGGCCCGACAGCTTGGTGGTGGCCGGCCGCGGCCCGAACAGTTGCCAGCCGGTGAAGGTCAACAGCGTGACTGCCCCCACGACCAGTGTATTCATTCCAATGTTTCGCCACTTCATCTGGGCCCTCCTTGACGGTATTGATGCGCCGCGACTCACTGCGCAGCCTGATGTTTTTGCCGCGGCTGGGCATGATTCCGTTCAGCTTTGCCTCGCTCCGCAGCAGGGCATGCTGACTTCTTTCCGGTCTTCGTCGAGCGCCGCAAAGCAACGCGAAAGCGACTAGCCACGCCTAAGCACTCGGAGCCAAGTACGCCCCAAGCACTTAGGCGAAGCTACTCGTTCAGCTAAGCGCGCCACTTCGCGCTCGTATAAAAAAAGGCAGGGTCACCCCTGCCCGTTAATGTCTATTCTAATCCACGAACCACGTAATCGCAAAGGCCCCGTCACCGGTGTGCGTGGCGATCACCGGATCGGTTGGCCGCAGCATCAGCGGCACGTTCGGTAAGGCTGCCTTGATCTGATCCGCCACCCCGGTTGCCAGCTCCAAGCCGCCGGCGTAGGAAACGCCGATCACCTGAATATTGGTCAAGGCCGCCATCTGAGCGACCACGTCATCGACAAAGCGATGAATGGTCTTCATGCCGCGGCCTTTTTGGCGGGCCACCAGCTCGCCGCCGGTCACTTCGAGCGTTACCTTGATGTTCAACAGCGTGGCCATCATGCCGGAAACACGGCTGAGGCGACCGCCTTTGATCATGTTTTCGAGGTTGGACACACCGAGCACCAGCTTGGTGTTGGCGCGAATCGCGCTGAGGCGCGCCACGATCTCTTCGACGGACTTACCAGCCTGGATCATTTTGCCGGCCTCGATCACTTGAAAGGCCATCGCGCGGTCGGTGAAGTCAGAGTCAATGACGGTCACCTTGCCATGCGCGAGCTCCGCGGCCTGGCGGGCCGAGTTGACCGTGCCGGAGATGGCCTCCAGCATGTGGATAGACAGCACTTCGCTGCCGTCTGCCGTCAGTTCGTCGTACAGGTCCAGAAACGTCCCGATGGCCGGCTGCGAGGTCTTCGGTAGCGCGCTTGCCGCTGCCATCTTGGCCATGAACTCATCACGGGTGATGGTTTCGCCATCCACATACACGGTGCTGTCGATCATGATGGTCAAAGGGATCACGTGAATGTCATACGCTGCGATTTCTTCTGGCGTCATCTGGATCGAGGAGTCGGTCACAAGTTTGATATTGGTCATTTCACTGCCACACTTTCTTCAATAGAGTCCTAACGCACCTCTTTAGTATAGCAAAGGCCGTTGGGTTTGTCAGTAACTGGTCACTTAGTTTTTAAAACTAGATGATGTTGTGCCGTATGGATTATCGTGGTACCATGAATGAGTAAACCGGATAGGAGGTCTTCTAATGCAACTTCAAGTGAAGCCGCGTTCGCGCTACTACGCGGTCAATAATGAGATGGGCAGCGCCGTCACCCACGCTTTTGCGCTCGGCCTTGCGGTGGTCGGCACAGTGGCGCTCGCGATGAAGGCGACCACGCCGCTACGGCTGGTGACCTTCACGGGCTTTGGCCTCGCGCTGATCGTGCTGTACACGGCCTCCACGCTGTTTCACAGCCTCTACTTCACCAAGGCGCGCCACGTTTTGCAGGTGATCGACCACTCCGGCGTCTTTTTCCTGATCGCCGGTTCCTACCTGCCCTACTGCCTCGTGGCGATCGGCGGTCGGCTCGGGATTGGGCTCCTGATCGCCATCTGGCTGCTGTGCGCGGCCGGCGTCGGCTACAAGTGCTTTTTCATGGGCAAACTCAAATGGGCCGAAACCAGCATCTACGTTGTGCTCGGCTGGCTGTGTCTGGTCGGCATTCAGCCGCTTTGGCAACACCTCGGGCCGCTGGGCTTTTGGCTGCTGGTGGGTGGCGGGGTCGCCTACACGTTTGGCGCCCTGCTTTACTCGCAAAAGCAGATCCCGTACATCCACGTCATCTGGCACCTGTTCGTGATCCTAGGTAGCGCCTGCATGTACGCTTCCATCTACTTATTCGTCTGAACAAAAATTGGCGCGGTCACCTGCTCTCTTGGAGCAAGCGGCCGCGCCATTGCTGTCTAGTCGTGGTGGGACGGGGCCTTCACCAGGCGAATCAGGATGATACAGGTGGCCGCGATCACGGCAAACAGCGACCCGCGCAGTGACACCGCTTGACCCGTCTCGTCCCAGAGTAGCAGGTTGCCCGCCACGAAGCTGATGAAGGCGGTCATGCCGTCCTCTACCGTGAAGATGACCCGTTTCAATTGTGTGCCTCCCCGGGTTCGTTGAGCCCCCGCGCCAACCGCGCCAGTCCATCCGCCAACCGATTCGGCGGACACGCAATGTTCAGCCGCAGGTAGTGGTTGCCATCGCCGCGGTACGCGTCACCGGCGGACACGATCAGGCCGGTGGCCGCCCGGAGCTGGTCGGCCAGCACCGTGGCTTTTTCGTGCCACGCCGAGACGTCCAGCCACATCAGGTACGTGGCGGCCGGCGGCACCACACGTAGCGCCGGCAGGGTTTGCGCCAGTGTCGTGCGCGTTGTAGCAATGTTGGTACGTAGCTGATCCTTCAGCGCCGCCAGCCACGGGCCGCCAGTGGTGTAGGCCGCGATGGTGCCCGGCACCGCCAGCAGGTTGGGTTCGTCGAGGCGATAGGTCGCCAACGCCTGGGCGACTTGCGCCCGCAGCGTGACGTCCGGTACGATCGCCGTAGCCGCGTGCAACCCCGCCAGGTTGAAGGTTTTGCTCGGCGAAACCAGGGCGATGGCCTGATCCGTCACGCTGGCGATCGGCACGTAAGGCGTGCCGCTGAGCACTAAGTCGCCGTGGATCTCATCGGCCACCAGCAGCACGTCATGCGCCTGGCACAGCGCCGCGATACGCGCCAGCGTGGCCTTGTCCCACACCTGCCCGATCGGGTTGTGCGGGTTGCAGACGATCATCATCGTGGTGGTCGGGGCGGCGAGCTTGGCCGTCAAGTCGGTCCAGTCGATCGCGTAGCGGCCGGCCCGCTGGCGCAGATCACTGCGAACGACTTGACGCCCAGTCGCCTCGATCGTGCCGAAGAATAGATTGTACACCGGTGCCTGCACCAGTACGCCGCTGCCCCGTGGTGTCAGCGCACGGATCAGCGCGCCAAGCGTTGGCATCACCCCGGCGGCAAACAGGCACGCTTCCGGCGCCAAGGCCACGCCATGCTGCTGGTCAAACCAGGTGCATACGGCCTCGGCATAGGCGGGGCCCGGCGTCTCGTAGCCATACGCGCCATCCGCCAGTCGCGCGGTCAGGGCCGCGGTGATGCTGGGTGCCGTGGCAAAGTCCATATCGGCGATCCACATCGGCAACTCCCCCGGCGCCACCCGCCACTTGATCGAATCGCTCCCGCGTCGGTTCGGCGCATGGGTAAAATCAAACATGTTCAGGCCTCCCTACTTTTTGGTCATGCTGCGGGTCCAGTACCAGTTGATCGCAATCACGACGGCGACCGCCCCGATGAGCAGCCCGATGGTCAGCGCGTTCATCTCAACGGGGTGTTGCGCATCGTACAGCGCGAACGCGGCAAGTCCGGCCAGCAACAGGGTCATCACCATCAGCGGGAGATTGTTGGCGTCCTTTTCCCGCGCGAGAAACACGAGGTAGCCGCCTGTGACCAGCGCCAGCAGGCCGTAATCCCAAGGCGTCGGCACCAGGATCGGCCAGATTATCGGCTTGCGCAGATACAAGAGTAGCATGATGCCCATCACCGCAATGAAAATCAACCCCACCAGTCCACCGGCGACCTTCGGCTTGCGCAGCCACTTGTTTTGCGGGTAAACGGTCGCGCGAATGACCGCGAAGATGGCCGCGATGCCCAGCGCCTCAACCACCGGCACCAGCAGGAAGCTGAAGCCGCTCAGCATCATCCCGGCCTTGGTGGCGCTGCCGCCACCCAGCAACAGGAATACCCAGCTCAGGCCGACAATCAGGCCCACCAGTGGCAGGTTGTCGCGCAGCCGCTGCTTGGGCAGCGTCGCCATGATCTCATCGGCCATCGCCTTGGGACTATCGCCAAACAGGCTGCGCGCATCCTCGCCGGCCGCCTCGGCCTCCAGCAGGTCCTGCATCATGCTCAATAGGGCCTGGTTGAGGGCCTCCTCATTGAACCCGAAGCTCCCGAAGCCAAAGTAGGTCCGCAAGTCGCTCATATACTGCTGGTCCGCTTCCGTCAACTGCGGTTCCAGCCGGTTCATTTCATCGCGGTACTCGTCAGCCTTGCTCATCCGTATTCACCCTTTCCAAAATCGTCTCGACATGGCCCACTAAGGTCTCCCACTGCAGCTTGAAGTCGCGCACCGCCTGCCAGCCCGCAGGCGTCAGCCGGTAGTACTTGCGGTCCGGCCCGTCCGGCGACGGCCGCATGGTGCTGATCAGCTCGCCGTTTTGCTCCAGCTTCGCCAACAGCGGATACAGCGTGCCCCCCACCAAGTTCTCGAAGCCGTTCTCGCGCAGCGCCTGGATCAGCTCGTAGCCGTAGACCTCCGCCGGCCCGATCAGGCTCAGGACGCACCCCTCCAGCACACCCTTGATCAGTTGTGATTGTTTCATCTGCTCACCGCCTTCTAGGTTGTTTTCCCACTTAGTAAGGTACACCCGATCGGCTAAGTTGTAAAGCCACTTAGCTCAAAAAAATAAAACTGCCCACCAACGATCGTGGGCAGTTCACTTGGGGGCGCGCGGCGGGAGTTGATCCTGCCACTTGCTCATCTGGTCCAAGAAGCGCTTGGCCTTCGGGGTGACGCCGACCATGTCGCTGTAAATGCGGTCGAGCACCCGCCGCAGCTCCGCCTTGGTCGCATCTGACACCTGGATCGAGTGCAGCTGATGCAAGTCGAGCACCGAGAAGCGCCGCAACAGATACAGCGCCTTGGGCTGCACATGGTAACGGTAGTGGTCGAGATCCCAGTGCGCCTGGCACAACAGCCCCCCGTACTGCTCGGAAAAATCCAGCGGCAAGTCGGTGCGCCCGTCCAGCACGCAGCCGCGCCATTCGGGCTGCACCCCGAACGCGCCGAGCAGCTGCACCTCAGCGATGTTGGTCAGGATCGCGGGGTCGACGCCTTCATCGATCAGCGTGAGCGCCGTGGCGGCGAAGTCGTACCAGCGGCCCAGCGACTCGCCATCCGGAAACGCTTGGTCGATCAGGGCCAGAATGTAGGTCGCGTAGGCGTTCAGCGTGATGTCCCCGGCGATCGCCTGAAACTGCTTGGCGTCCTTGACCGTAGTCATGAACGACAGGCCATCGGAGTTGATGCTGCCGACGTACTGCCCCTGCGTGAACGGGAGGATACCGGCCGCCATGCGAAACCCGGGCTTGCGGGCGCGGTTGAACATAAACATCTTTTTGCCAAAGCGGTCGGTCATCAGCTTGACCAGCATGTCCGATTCGCGGTAATTGTGGCGCGCGAGCACCAGCCCGGCGAACTCGGCGTCCACGCGGGTCATTACCGCAGTTCCTTCATGTTGTAGCCGAGGCTCTTCAGGTAGGCGTTATTGTCGCGCCAGTTCTTCTGCACGCGCACCCAGAGCTTCAGGTTGACCTTTTCACCGAGAAGTCCTTCGATCTCGCGGCGCGCGCGGGTGCCGATCTGCTTGAGCATGGCCCCGCTTTTACCGATAACGATGCCTTTTTGCCCGTCACGTTCGACGATGATGTAGGCCTCGATCTGGAGCTTGCCGGTTTCGGAGCGATCCTTCATGCGTTCGACCTGCACGGCCACGGAGTGCGGGATCTCGTCGTGCGTCAGGTGCAGGATCTGCTCGCGGATCAGCTCGCCGACCACGAAGTACTCAGGGTGGTCGGTCAGCTGATCCTCCGGGTAGTACTGCGGCCCTTCCGGCAAGGCCTGGGTCAGGTCGTGCAGCAGGTCTTCGACATTGTTGCCTTCGGTCGCCGAAATCGGGTAGATGCCCGCGAAGTCGTGCGCGTCCTTGAAACCGTCGATGAACGGCAGCAGGTCATCCGGGTGCACCAGGTCAATTTTGTTGATCAACAGGTAAACCGGCACGTGCACGTGGGCCAGCTGATCCAGAATGTACTGGTCGCCGGGGCCCTTTTTCTCATCGGCGGCCACCATGAACAGCACGGCGTCGACTTGGTTCAGCGTCGACAGCGCGGCCGTGTCCATGTAGTCGTCCAGCGCGTTCTTGGGCTTGTGGATCCCCGGCGTGTCGACGAAAACGATCTGCGCCTCGGGCTCGGTGTAGATCCCGTTGATCTTGTTGCGCGTGGTCTGCGCCTTCGGGGACATAATGGCGATCTTTTCCCCTAAAATGCGGTTCATAAACGTGGACTTGCCGACGTTGGGCCGGCCGATGATGGCAACGAAGCCAGAATGATGTGTCAAGCGAACATGTCTCCCTTCTCGAATGCACCGGGCAGGATCTCGGCCACGGTGGTCTGCTGGGTCACCCCGTGCAGATTAGTCAGTGTCACCGGCGCGTCTGGCGAAAAGAATTCCGCCATCACCTGCCGGCAGGCCCCACACGGCGACACTGGGCCCGGAGTGTCAGCAACGACCGCGATCGCGTCCAGGTGCGTGTAGCCGGCCATCACCGCGGCGAACATCGCGTTGCGCTCGGCGCAAAGCGACAGCCCGTAGCTGGCGTTTTCGATGTTGCAGCCGCGAAAAACGTGGCCGTCCACCATCACCGCGGCACCAACGGCAAAGTGCGAGTAAGGCACATACGCACGCTCGCGCTGATCAATTGCAGCTTGAATCAAGTCATCCATGTAAAGTCCCCCTTTTATTTAAAAACCAGAGTGAAGTGGCTGACCGGCTCCGGCCCAGCCAGCGATACTTCTAGCTCCGGCGGGTGGCGGCGGAACGCGTGGGGCTCTCTGGAGCCAAAGTACGGTCTCCAGACCCGCCCTTGCTGTAAGCCGGCAAAGAACGCCGACTAACAGCAATCTCACGCTGGCTCGCCACCCGCCTGCGCTTCCAGTATCACTGGCTGAGCCTCCGCACGTTGTTCGCAAATCGTACCGCCCACTAAACGCCAAGCAAGTTCACAACGCGCCATTACCTGCCCTAGCTGACACACATTTCAGTGTCAACTTTAAGCAGTAATCCCCAAACGGGCTGCACGACGTAACAGGCTCGTCTGTACTACGTCGTGACGTAAAATAAAAAATGTAACGAAGCATCAAAATCCCGGTACAATTCGCGCCGCTAGCCAGTCGCCCCGGCGCTACCCCACCAGTCGCCAAGCCACCGGCAGGAACACGTACAGCCCGCACACCACGGCGATCAGCGCGGCGATCAGCACGGCGCCGGCCGACATGTCCTTGATACGTTTGGCACGCACGTCGAAGCGCTCGCCGACGACCAGGTCCACCACGGCCTCGATGATGGTGTTCCAGAGCTCGGCAAGAAAGACGAGTAGAATCGCGATCAGCAACAAGAACCAGTCGAAGCGGCTGACCCGAAATACCGCCGCCGCTGCCAGCACCACCAGCGCGAACACCGACTCGCGCCGGAAGTTGCCTTCATGCAAGAAGGTGCCCCACAGCCCGTCCATGGCGTGCTTGGCGGACTCCAGCCAGTGATGGTTCTTGGCGATCCGCTTATCGCGTGAGGCCATAGGCGCTCAGGATCTTTTCTTGCAGCGGGATCATGACCGCCTCATCGTCGGCTTGAATGTGGTCGTAGCCGTTCAAGTGCAAGAAGCCGTGGACTACGGTGTAGCCGAGCTCGCGTTCAAAGGAGTGGCCGTAATCTTCCGCCTGGCGGGCCACCTGGTCGGGATCGATGAAGAGATCGCCGATATTGCGCGGAATGTCTTCGAAGCCGTGCAGCTCCTCGTCGCCTTCTTCGATGGCAAAACTGATCACGTCCGTCACGCGGTCGGTGTCGCGGTACTCGCGGTTGATCCGGTTGATCTCGGCGTCATCCACGATGGTGATCGACATTTCCGTGTCGTCCGCCAGCTTGAGCTCGGTGCCGGCAAAGGCCACCAGCTTTTTGACCAGGTCCGTGTGCGCGGTGGTCAAGCGCTTGTCATCGTCAAACAATTCTAGGTCCATGGGGCAATCTCCTTATTCTGCGTCGGGTTCTGTGTCTTTGAGTTTCGGGTATTCAATGCGGTTATAAAACGTGCTGGCCAGGCCGTCGTTCAGCGACTTCTCGACTTGGCGGAGCTGACTGACGGTGATCGGGGCCTCATCGAACTGCCCGTCCACCAGGCGCGCGTTGATGATTTTGTGCACGAACGCCTGGATTCCAGCCGGGGTAGGGTGGGGCATCGAGCGCACCGCGGCCTCGCAGGTGTCCGCAATGTTGATCACGGCCGCCTCCAGTGTCTGGGGCTTAGGCCCCGGATACCGGAACGTCGGCTCTTCCGTGGTGGGGTCCGCGTTTTTGGCCGTCACGTAGAAGTACTGCATCAGCGTGGTACCGTGGTGCTGGGCGCAGACATCGATAATGAACTGTGGCATTTTGCGCGCCTTGAGCATCGCTACACCATCTGTGACATGGGCAAAAATGATCTGGGCAGACTGCTGCGGCGTCAGCGCATCATGCGGCGACACGTACCCAGCTGGCATGTTCTCGGTGAAGTACAGCGGTCGGGTCAGCTTGCCGACATCGTGGTAGTAGCACGCCACGCGCGTCAGCATCTGCCGCCCACCCACAACGGCCACCGCGTTGGCAGCGAGGTTCGCCACCATCATGCTGTGGTGATAGGTCCCCGGCGCCTCCTCCAGCAACCGCTTGAGCAGCGGATCGTTGGGGTTAGATAACCGGTTGAGGGTGAAAAGCGCATCATCGTGCCACAGCAACTCCAGGTACGGGGTGACCCCGATGGCCAGCAGGTAGCCGAGGAGCTGCCCAACCAGCGTGAAGCCGAGCTGCTGCCAAGTCGCGGGCCGAGCAAAGTTGGCGCCTTGCAGCAACATCAGTGTGAGGGTCAGCGCCAAGTTGACCCCCAGCACCCAGAAGGCCACACGGCCGAACACATCCGTCAGCCGGTCATGCGAGATCATCACGGCCAAGAGGCCTGTGGTCAGGTACGTGACCGCAGTTCCGGCCGTAAAAATGTTCCCGGTGGTGGAGTAAAAGGCAAAATACGCCAGCATTGTCTGCATCAGTGCGCCGATGAGTGCCATGCGTCGCCCGATGAACGTCCGAAGCAACAGCGGCACCACCGCCACCGGCAGTAACAGGGTCAGATTGACCTGACCGGTTTTGGTCATCACGCGCAGTCCCAGCATCAGTCCCAGCATGATAAGCATCAACGCCGCGTACAGCGTGGCGTACTTAAGCCTCAGAGCGGGCGCGTACTGGGCTAAGAGCACCGCCAGCATGCCGAGCTGCACCAGCACCACCAAGGCGAGCGCGATGACTGGCGTGGGCCGGCCGCGCTTGGTCAGCCCCAACACAGCCAGCTGGTGCATCGCCGTGCTGTCGACGAGGTGCCCTTCTTGCACGATGACCTGCCCCTGCAGAATCAAGACGGGATTGACTGCGGCCACGGCCGCAGCCTGCTTGGCTTTGGTCTGGTTGCTATCAACCAGCTCGTTGGGCACCAGCGTGGTATCGACAAGCGTGAGCGCAAGGCGGGCAGCCCCCGCGGTCAGGTCTGCCGTTGCGATCGCCTGCTTGGCACTGGCCTTGGCATCCGTCAGCGTGCTGGGATCGATGCGGCCGCTCAGCTGAGTGGTCAACGCGCTGGTCGCCGCGGTGAACAGCGCCTCGCGGTCGGCTTTATCCAACCCGAACAACCCCTGATAAAACGCCGTGTCGTACTGGTAGAAATAGTCGTAATCCGCCTTTGGGTACGCAGCTTTGAACGCGCGGGTCAACGCCGCGGCGGTGGGCGCCTTGTAAGTCGTTTCATCCCCAGCTTTCTGCGCAGCCGTCGCTTCGCTGGTTACCGTGGCTGCCACCGCTTTTTGCAGGCGCTGCAACTTGTCCAGTTGCTTACCCGCAATGCTACTGTCATAGGTGTACACCGGGGTCACTGCATTTCTCGCCGCGGTACGCACCTCTTGCGTGCGCGCCTGATCCTGCACCGTCTGCGTGGCGATGATGGTCTGACGCGCCACCGTGTTCACGTTGACCGCTAACGGCTGCGGCAGCACCTGCCACAACAGGAGCAGGAAGCACGCCACACTGAACAAGCCAAGCACCAGCCCTGTCAGCACTGGACGTCTGATATGCCGCGTCATTCGCTCACCTCCACGCCTGACTAGGCGTTTTCGCCGTACGCTTCAATAATTCGCGCCACCACCGGATGCCGCACCACATCACTGGCCGCAAATGTGGCAAACCCGATATGATCGATGTCCTTGAGGATGTCACGCGCCTGAATCAGGCCACTCTTCTGATTGTTTGGCAGGTCGATCTGAGTGATGTCGCCGTTGACGATCATCTTGGAACCAAACCCCAGCCGAGTCAGAAACATCTTCATCTGCATGCGCGTGGTGTTTTGGGCCTCATCCAGGATGGCAAAGGCGTTGTCCAGCGTCCGGCCACGCATGTAGGCCAACGGCGCGATCTCGATCACCCCACGGTCGAGCAGCCGGTTGGTGTGTTCCGTGCCGAGCACCGCGTGCAGGGCGTCGTAGATCGGGCGCAGGTACGGGTCGACTTTTTCCTTCAGGTCACCGGGCAAAAAGCCGAGGCTCTCACCGGCCTCAACCGCCGGCCGCGTCAAAATGATCCGCTCGACCTCACCGGCTTTGAGCGCCGCCACCGCCATCACCACGGCGAGGTAGGTTTTCCCCGTCCCCGCCGGCCCGATGCCAAAGGTGATGTCGTTGCGCTTGATGGACTGAATGTACTGGCGCTGGCCGAAGTTCTTCACTCGGATCGGGGCGCCCTTAGCGTCGCGGATCAGGGTCTCGCTGTACATATCCGCGAAGTACTCCAGCGTGCCCCGCTTGGCCATGTTGATCGCACTGGCCACATCCTGCGGTGCCACCTTGATCCCGCGCGCCATCAGCGCCGTCAGCTGTTCGATCAGCTGATAAGCTAGGCTTGCATTCTCGGTGGTGCCACTGATGCGCAGTTCTTGACCGAACGGCGCGATCAGCACGTCCAGCCCTTCCTCGATCAGCTTGAAGTGCTGATCATTGATGCCCGCCAGCTGGATCGCCTGTTCGGCGTCGGCCAGCGTGATGTTTTTTTCCGTTGCGTTTTCTGGCAACTCGTTGCCCCCAGTACTTAGGTTGTCTTTCCCACCATTTTAGCATAAAACGCCAGAGCGATGGGACGCAATGGCCGCGAGTCAAAAACAGACGGCCGCAGCCGCCTGAATGGACTCACTAGCCCAACTTGGCCTTCACAAAACCGTTGACCACGGCCCCGTCCGCCTGACCCTTGACCTTTGGCATCAGGGCCTTCATGACTTTGCCGAAGTCACTTTTACCGGTGGCGCCGACGGCCGCGATGGTGGCGTCCACGATCGCTTCAACCTCGGCATCGCTCAGCTGCTTAGGCAAGTAGCGCTCAACCACCGCGATTTCACCTTCCAGCTGGTCAACCAAGTCCTGCCGATCAGCCGCCTTGAAGTCCGCCAGGCTTTCCTTGCGCTGCTTCAACTCGGTTGAAAGCACCGCCTTTTCGTCGTCCGGCGTCAGCGCCTCACCCTTGGCGATCTGCTTGTTTTGCAGCGCCGCCTTGAGCATCCGAACCGTGCCCAACGTCGGCTTATCCTTTGCCTTCATTGCTTCTTTCATATCGGTGTTCAACTGATCCATTAATACCATGTGTCCAGATCCTTTCTTTGTGCTCAGATAACCTGATTATAGCCTTTTTGCTGGCGTTTATCGAACCGGGCTTGCGCCGGCCTCTGACGCCACACAAAAACGCGACGCCCAATTGACGTCGCGTTCGATGATGCGCAATTAGAACTTCTTGCGCTTGCGAGCTGCTTCTGACTTAAGCTTGCGCTTCACGCTTGGCTTTTCGTAGAATTCCCGCTTCCGGTATTCGGCCAATGTACCTGACTTGGATACGGTGCGCTTGAAGCGCCGAAGAGCATCATCGAGAGATTCGTTTTTCTTAACGACCGTCTTTGCCATATGATATCCCTCCCTCCGACACTGTGTAACCACCGACAGATTCATTGCCAACAGTTCTTAGCTATTATACCGGACGCAAAAAATCGCGTCAATACGGCATTCCCTGTTTATCGTGAAAAAAGGGAATAATTGACGCAACTCGCCGCGATTGCCCAGCAACCTGCGCCAAATATGGTAAGATAGCGGTATCAAACGACGAGGTGACGTTATGCCAACAGAAACCAACTACTACATTATCTCCGACTCCATCGGCGAAACCGGCCTCAAGCTGGCGCAGGCCGCAGCCGCTCAGTTCGGGGATCAAACCGCGCACTACTTGCGGTTCCCGTTCACCCATGAGGAAAAGAAGCTGATGGCAACGCTGGATGCCGCCAAGCAGGATCAGGGCATCGTCATTGCCACGCTGGTCACCCCGGGGCTGGCAAAGCTTGGCAAGGACTATGCCAAGCAGATCGACCTGCCCTTCATCGATGTGATGACGCCGCTGGTTCAGTCTGTCGCCGACATGACCCACGCGACCCCAAGCGGCGTGGCGGGCGCGGTGCACGACCTGAACGAAAAATACTTCGACCGCATCTCCGCGATGGAGTTTGCCGTTTTGTACGATGACGGCAAGGACCCCAAGGGCTTCTTGGAGGCCGACATCGTGCTGCTTGGTGTCTCTCGAACCAGCAAGACCCCGCTGTCGCTGTTCCTGGCCAACCGCAATCTGAAGGTCGCCAACCTCCCGCTGGTGCCCAACGCGCACATCCCCGCTGAGATCTACAAGGTCGACCCGAAGAAGATCGTCGGCCTGACCACCGACGCCTCCGTTTTGATGGAGTTCCGACGCGAGCGCATGATCGCCTACGGACTGAACCCGGACACCGCCTACTCAGCACGCGGCCAAGTCGATGAAGAGCTGAAGTTTGCCTCAGACCTGTACGAGAAGCTCGGCTGCATGGTCATCAATACCGCCAAGCGCTCCATCGAGGAAACCGCGATGCTGATCCTGGAACACATGAACCTCGACGCGTTCGATGACGTGGCGAAGAAGTAAGTCGTTTCACACAAAAAGACATCCGACTCGGATGTCTTTTTGTGTGCTCACTGCCTTGGCGCCCCCAGTGCAGTCAGTGCGGCGGGGTCAAACCGGCCGGTGGTGAGCCAGTCGATCTCCACCCCGTAAGGAGGCTTCATCGCTTTCTTATCACTGCCCACGTACGGCGTTTCCAGGATCTTCGGAATCGCGGTCAGCTGTGGGTGATGCACGATCGCGTTAAGGCAGTCGAAGCCAAGTGTCCCAAACCCCAGGTTGGCGTGGCGGTCCTTGTGCGCGCCCTGCGGATTCAGCGAATCGTTGACGTGCACCACCGCCAGCTTGTCCAGTCCAATGACGTGATCGAACGTGTTCAAGACGCCGTCAAAGTCGTGGGCGACCGGATAACCCGCATCGCTCATGTGGCAAGTATCCATGGTCACCATCACCTTCTCGTTACACTGCACGCCGTCAATGATCGTGGCGAGCTCCTCAAAGGTGCGACCGACTTCGGTGCCTTTGCCGGCCATCGTTTCCAGCGCGATCGTGACGTGTTGATCCGCGGTCAGGATCTCGTTGAGCCCCTGGGTGATCTGCGCTAGCGCCGCCGGCGCCCCGGCCCCAACGTGGGCGCCGGGGTGAAACGGCATCGTGTATGCGTGTAGCGCGTCGGCACGCGCGACCTCTTGCTGCACGAATTCCACCGCAAAGGCGAAGTTCTCTGGCTTGATCGTGTTGCCGAGGTTGACGATGTACGGCGCGTGGATCACGAGGTGTGAGAGCCTGGCCGCCTGCATCGCGGCCAGGCCTTCTGGGATGCGCATCTCGCTGGTCGGCTTGCGACGCGTGTTCTGCGGGGCGCCGGTGTAAAACTGCAAGGTGGTGGCGTGGTAGCCAACCGCCTCCGCAACGGCGCCGGGAAACATCCCTTTGCCGGACATGCTGACATTGGCACCGATCAATAATTGTTCTGAGGTCATTAGGCATCCTTTCATTGCGGCGGGTAGCGAGTCAATCATCAGCCGAGCCGTCGTCTTCAAGCGTCACCTCGCGCGCTTCCAGCAGCCGCTGGTTGCCAGGAAGCGGCGGCGGTAGCGGCACTTCGCGAACGAACGGTTCTGGGGCGGTCGCCGGCGCTTTTTCGATCACCAGCCGGGTCTGGTCCAGTGGGTACGGCACGTTAGCCCAATCGAAGTAGTCCAACGCGACGATCGTGCCGGTCGTGGTGCTGTGGCCCACCGGTACGATCACGCGATCACCGATCGCCATGGTGTCATCGGTGGTGCGGTACGTGTAAGGCTTGCCCTCCCCGTGGAACCGCACGCGACAGTACAGATAGTCCCCTTCGCGGTGCGGATGGCGGTCAAACACACGGGCATCAAGCAGCGCCGGCGCCAAAGTCGCCAAGCAATCAGTCACAAGCGCCGCCAAGTCCGCCCAGTGGCGCACGGGTTGCGCCAGTGACAGCGTCCCGGCGACCTCAGTGGCCGCCGCGTACCGAAATTTTTTGCGCACCAGTAGCCCATCCGTGGCGGGTACGGCCGGCAGTGTCGCTTCGAGGCTGATCTGGTCCGCCTTTTGAAGCAGTGCAACCACCGCGGCCCCTTGCACCGATTGGCGCACACGCGCGTCTGGGGTCGTTCGCGTCACGCTCAACGTCTGGCTCGCACGGTCGATCAGGAGCGTTTCCTCATGGGTCGGCGTGAGGTGCGCAGTCGCCACCAGCCGCTCGAGGCGCTCGGGATCCCCGTCAAAAAGGCTCAGCCGCCCAAATAGCAGTGCCGCGCGCAATGTATCCGACACCGCCACCGCGGCCTCAGTCGCAAGCACGGCCCCTCGGTAGCCCAACGTGCGGCCATCAGTCGTCGTGAGCGCGGCTTGCCAGGTCTGCGGCGCGGGGGCGCAAATTTGATCGCGCCAAGGCGTGATCGTCAGCGGTTGGATCGCCGCTGCAAGGGTCTCAAGCAGTCGCGCAATCGTCGCCCCATCGAGCTGGTCAGCTTGGGTCTGGCTCACCCCTGCCGCGGTCACCCGCACCAGTGTGACGCGGCCCGATTCTGCTAGCGTCACAATTTCATTCGTGACTGCCTCGGGTCGTGCGTCTGCCTCGGGTCGTGCGTCTGCCTCACGGGCGAACGCCAGCGTCACCTGCTTGAGCCCGTCAAGCGGGCGAGTGAGATCGATCAGCCGCGTCAGCGCCAGGTCGAACCATTGGCGGGCGGCCGCCGATACCGAAGCCGCGGCTTGGACGCGGTACCACTGGGTGACGATCGCCGCCCCCAGCACCTCCAGATCGTTCAGCTGACCTAACAGCGCCTGCCAAGCCGCGGTGTCTGAGAGCGGCGGCACCGCGAGTTGCAGGTCTTCCAACCCGGCAAACCCGTCAGGCGCAAACCCGCACTCGTCAAACTCCTGCGCCAAGTCGATCAAAGGCAGACTGCCACCTGCAGGAATCGCGTCAAATAATCGCCGCCACCGGGTCGCCAAGGCGAGCGTTGGTGCAAAGAAGACATTGGTTTCCTTCACTAGTTTTTCCAACTGTGTCACACCTCTCTTTTTTGCGCAGCCGTGCCGGGTTGCGTCAGCGCCACGAGTCGCCGCAAGGCCACAATGAACCACTGGCGGTTCTCGGGATCATCCAAGTGCTCAGAGGACCAATGCGTGATCTCGCGATACCGAGAGAAAATTAGATTGCCGAGCACCTGAGGGTCTTGCAGCTGCGGGACGGCTGCCTGCAGCCCCGCCAGTGTGGTCAACGCTGGCGCATCGGGGTAAGTGCGGCGCGCACTTGCGTAGATGTCCATCTCAAACGGCGCGCGCACCAACACCGCCCCCACTGGCTCGATCAGGTAACCGCTGAACAAGTGTTGATCTTCAAACAGCGCCAACAGTTCGGTTGCCGCCTTGTATTGGGCCTGTCGAACACGTGCCATCCCGTCACCTCGCTGGCTTTCTTGTTAGTGATATTTTACCCGAAATTCCGACCCGGGGGGATAAAAAACTGGCGCCCCCCTGGCCGCCAGTCCTTATCGTGCACTCAATCTGTCTTCGGTTCGTAGAAGTGCCCCATGATCTTCACCGACTCGGTGATCGAGACGAACGCGTAAGGGTCGGCCCGCTTCATTGCTTCCTCCAGCTCGTACATCTCCGCGCGGGAGATGATGGTGAAGAGGATCGTTTTTTCCTCGTGGCGGAAGGCCCCTTCGGCATCGTGGACGATGGTGATCCCGCGGCGCAGCGTGGTTTGGATCTCGCTGACCACCGCTTTTTGGTGCTCGGTCACGATCATCACCTGAAGCCGCTGCTGGCGGGTGTACATCGCATCCATCACCTTACCGTTGATGAAGATGGCCAAGGCGGAGTAAAGCGCGTGCGGCCAGTCATTGACGAAGCCAGCAAGGAAAATGATCACGATGTTGACGGCGATGTTGACCGTTCCGATCGTGGCCCCCGTCTTTTTGCGCCAGACGATGCCGATAATGTCGAGGCCACCGGTAGAGATGTTACTGCGCAGTGCGAACCCGGTGCCCAGGCCGTTGACCACGGCCCCGAAGATCCCACAGACGATCGGATCGGTGGTCAGCGGGCGAATACCGCCGAGCAGCCGGATCGAGATCGTTGAGAAGATGACCGCCAAAAACGTGAACAGTGTGAAGCGATGCCCGATCTGTTTCCACGCGAGGATGAACAGCGGGATGTTCAGCAGAAACAGGAGCGTGCCAGTGCTGAACAGATCGGTGGTCGCCAAGCCGAACAGCTTGAAGTTGAACCACTTGCGCACCACCGTCGCAAGCAGTTGCGCCGCCCCAGTGATGCCACTGGCAAAAACGCCACCGGGTTCCCAGAACATGTTCAGGGCGATGGCGATACAGATACTGTAAAAAATAGCGGCGGTGAACCGGCTCCAGTTCTGGTGCCGCCGAATCAGGCGTTCGATCTCTTGCATACTGAACCTCTTTTATCACTTGGTTTCTTCAGTATACCACGTTAGCCCCTCGAGCTTGCACGTAAAAACGCCTGAGTGGCGCGTTTTCACGCTTTTGCATCATCATGCCAGTAAGCGGCTTTGAACTGCGCGCGGCCGCCGTTCTCCTCGATGGCGTAGCGCCACGGCTGCTTTTGATAAAACTGCTGGTGAGCGGCCTCTGCCGGGTAAAACGGCTGGGCGTCTTCGATCGTAGTCACGATCGGGTCAGCGAAGCGGCGGCTGGCGATCAGCGCCTGCTTGGACGCTTCCGCGGTGGCGCGCTGGGCCGGTGAGTTCACGAAGATCACCGGCCGATAGCTGTCGCCACGGTCTTGAAACTGCCCCATCGCATCGGTCGGGTCGGTTTGCCGCCAGTAAGTTTCCACTAGCTCCGCGTAACTGATAACGCTAGGGTCGAAAGTGATCTCAACGGCCTCAGTGTGCCCGGTTTGGTGGCTCGCCACCTGCTCGTAGGTCGGGTTGACCACATGGCCGCCAGTGTACCCGGCCACCACGGACTGGATGCCGGGCTGCTGGTCGAAGGGCTCGACCATGCACCAGAAGCATCCCCCGGCAAAAATCGCCGTGTCAGTTGCCATCGTGTGCCTCCTTAAACAGCGGGGCGTAGGCGCCGTAACCCGCCGCTTTTAACTCGCCTGCTGGCACAAAGCGCAGGGCGGCAGAATTGATACAGTAACGCAACCCGCCGGCTTCTTGCGGGCCATCCGTGAACACGTGCCCCAAATGGGAGTTTGCGCCTTGGCTGCGCACCTCCACCCGCTCCATGCCAAAGCTCTGATCGCGGTGCTCCGCCAGCTTGCCCAGCGGCCGCGTGAAACTCGGCCAGCCGCAGCCGGCATCGTACTTGTCTTGGGAAGAAAACAGCGGTTCACCCGACACCACGTCGACATAGATCCCGGGCTCATCAAAATCATCGTACTCGCCACTGAACGGCCGCTCGGTCGCCGCCTCCTGGGTCACGGCGTACTGCTCCGGCGTCAGCTTTTGGCGCAAGTCGTCATCTGTTGCCATTATCATCACCTCAATCACATTATACGCGGCAGGCTAATTGATTGTCCACCATCTATCGGCTCGTAAGCGCGCGCAGGAGTGCCTGCTTCTGTCGCCGGGTGCGCACCACCACCACCCGCTGGTTGGACCGCATCGTGCGAAGCTTGGGCGCAATGGTCGCCCGATAGCGCACGGGATACGCCCAGACGTAACGCAAAAAGGCCCAGTAGTCGGCATCAAAGTGTTCCACAAAGCCCGGTGCCATGTCCGGTCGGCTACGCGGATCACGCCGAAACATTAGCGAGCGACGCACCACCCGCAGCAGCGCCACCACGCGAGGACAGGTCATCACCACCACTAAGTCGGCCTGCGCCAGCCGCAGGGCCATCGTGCCGCCGTAGTTGCCATCGATCAGCCAGTCCGCGTGCGCGGCCATGAACTGGCGCTGCGTCTGGGCAAACTTCAACTTGGCCGCGTGGCTATAATCCATCGTGTGCCACACGCGGTCCAACGCGAGCAGCGGCCAGCCCGTTTGCGCCGCGACCGCGCGCGCGAACGTGGACTTGCCGGTGCCGGCGTTGCCGATCAACATAATGCGCATGCGCTCACCTCCTGGTCTGATTATCGCACGGTTGCCGCTCGACATGGCGGACACGCGCGCAGGTTTTCTAAGCTGGCCAGATGGTCGTTCCCTGCGTTTGAACGAACGGGTCAAAGTCATCCTGCCACTCGCGCCTAAGTGCGGGTGCCAGTATTTTTCCGGGGTCTTCGAACCGTGAGCGCCTGGCAACGGGCTTTCTGCCTTGCTCCGTAGCAGCGCGTGCCTACTTCTTTCCGCTCTTCGTCGATCTGCGTGGCGCATAAGGGTGCGGTCTAAGGCAGCCTGACATGCGTAGAAAGCCCACCCCTTATCACCGCGCCACTTCGCTCTGGTCATACAAAAAGGGCTGCCACCTTTTGCGGGACAGCCCTTGTCGCACTTATTCTGTCAAGTCGTCGTCACCGGCGTGCGCCGCTTCGGCGTCCACCCCTGCGCGCACCTCGATGCCGAGGTCTTGTAGCTGATTGTCAGCCACCGGGTACGGCGCCTTGGTCATCGGCTCGCTGGCCTTGCTGTTCTTCGGGAACGCGATCACATCGCGGATGTTGTCACGCCCGGACAGCAGCATTGCAAAGCGGTCCAGCCCGATGGCCAGGCCCCCGTGCGGCGGGAAACCGAAGTCCAGCGCGTCAAGCAGGAAGCCGAACGCCTTTTGCGCGCGTTCCGGCGTGAAGCCCAGCGCGTGAAGCATTTTCTCCTGGATCTCGCGCTGGTGGATACGAATGGAGCCGCCGCCCAGCTCGTAGCCGTTCAGCACAATGTCGTAGCTCTGCGCGTGCGCCGCGTGCGGGTCGGTGTCCAGCAGGTGGACGTCTTCCTCATTCGGCATTGTGAACGGGTGATGCGCTGGGACCCAGCGGTCGATCCCCTCGTCGTACTCGAACAGCGGCCAGTTGACGACCCAGCAGAACTTGAACGCGTCTTCGTCGATGAGGTCGAGGTCGTGACCGAAGTGCGTGCGCAGGTAGCCGAGGCTGGCTGCGACCACGCTGGCTTGGTCGGCGACAAAAAGGATCAGGTCGCCAGCCGCGGCCCCGACCGCCTGGGTCAGCGCGGCACTATCGCCGAAGAACTTGGCGATCGGGCCGCTGATGCCCGCTTCAGTCACCTTGAGCCAGGCCAGCCCCTTGGCGCCAAAGCGCTTGATGTAGGCCTGCTGCTCGTCGATCTTCTTGCGCGAGTACTTCTCCGCCCCACCTGGCAGCACGATGGCGCGTACCTGACCGCCGGTTTGAACGGCACTGGCAAAGACTTTGAAGTCGGAGTCCTTGACCAAGTCGGACACGTCCTGAATTTCCATGCCAAAACGCAGGTCCGGCTTGTCGGAGCCGTACTTGTCCATCGCGTCCTGCCACTCGATGCGCTCGAATGGCAGCTGGATGTCGATGCCCTTGACGTCGTGCATGACCTGGGCGATCAGGCCCTCTGTCAGGCTCCGGATCTCTTCTGCGGACAAGAAACTGGTTTCCATATCGATCTGCGTGAATTCCGGCTGGCGATCGCCGCGCAGATCCTCATCGCGGAAGCAACGCGCGATCTGGTAGTAGCGGTCAAAACCCGCACCCATCAGCAGCTGCTTGAACAGTTGCGGGGACTGCGGCAGTGCGTAGAAGCTGCCCGGGTACACGCGGGACGGCACGAGGTAGTCGCGCGCCCCTTCCGGCGTGGAAGCGGTCAGCGTGGGCGTTTCCACGTCGATGAAGCCGTTGTCGTCGAAGTAGCGGTGCGTCGCCTGCATGATCTTGGCGCGGGTGAAAATCGCCTGCTGCATCGCCGGCCGGCGCAGGTCGAGATAGCGGTACTTCAGCTTGGTTTCCTCGGACGCGTTGACGTCATCGTCGATGTCAAACGGCGGGGTCTTGGCCTTGTTCAGCACGGTGACGGCGCTGATCTCAACTTCGATGGCTCCCGTTTTCATCTTCGGGTTGACCGCTTCCGGCTGACGCGCGGCCACCTTGCCCTGCACCTCCAGCACGTACTCATTGCGGACCTTTTCCGCAGTGGCCAAGGCGTCTGACCCAAATGCCTGGGAGAACACCAACTGCACGATCCCGGCGCGGTCGCGCAGATCCACGAAAATCAGGTTCCCGAGGCTGCGGCGCTTTTGCACCCAACCCTTCAAGGTGACCGTCTGGCCGATGTTGGCCGTGGTGACGTCCCCTGCATACATACTGCGCTTGCTCATTATTCTGCCTCCGTCAATTGCGCGAACACGGCCTTGAAGTCGTTAACAATGTCCGCTTGGTTGATGCTTTCCTGCGCGCCCGTCGCCATGTTCTTGACTGACACGGTGCCCGCCTCAAGCTCGCTTTCACCCAGCGTCATCACGAGCTTGGCGTTTTCCTTATTGGCCGACTTGAACTGGGCCTTGGGCTTGCGCCCCATGTAGTCGAGGTCCACGGCAAAGCCCTGCAGGCGAATGGCGTGCGCCAGCTGGGCCGCCGCCACGGTTGCGTCCTCGGAGATCGTGACGATGTACACCGGCAAGTCCCCGGCCACTTCCTGCCCTTGCATCAACAGCATCAGGCGCTCAACGCCCATGGCAAACCCGACGCCCGGCGTTTCCGGCCCGCCAAGCTCCTCCACGAGCCCGTTGTAGCGGCCACCGCCCAAGATGGTGGTGTAGCCGCCGCCGAAGACGGGGTCGTTGCTCATCACTTCAAAGATGGTGTGGTTGTAGTAATCCAGCCCGCGCACCATGTCCGGGTCCACTTCGTAGGTCAAGCCGAGCGCTTCCAGCAACGCCTTCACGGTGTCAAAGTGCGCCTTGGCAACTGGTGTCAGGTAGTCGAGGATCTTAGGCGCGTTGGCCACAATTTCTTGGTCGTGCTTATCCTTGGAATCCAGCACGCGCAGCGGGTTTTTGGTCAGACGCACCTGTGAATCATGGGACAGCTCATCTTTAAACGGCGTCAGGTAGTCGATCAGCGCCTGGTGATAGGCCGCACGCGATTCGGGGTCTCCCAGCGAGTTGATGGCGACTTTGAGCGACTTGGCCCCCATTGCCGTCAGTAGGTCCTCGGCCAACGCAATCACTTCCGCGTCCAACGCCGGACTGTTGGACCCGAAGGCCTCCACCCCGATCTGATGGAACTCGCGCTGGCGGCCGCTTTGAGGCCGCTCGTAGCGAAACATCGAACCCATGTAGTAGACCTTGTACGGCTTGGCGAACTCTGGGCCAAACAACTTGTTTTCGACATAGGCTCGCACGACACCCGCGGTGCCTTCCGGCCGCAGCGCCATCATCCGGTCGCCCTTATCGGCAAAATCGTACATTTCCTTGGTCACGATATCGGAAGTCTCACCGCTTGAGCGCGTGAAGACCTCGCGACTTTCAAATAGCGGTGTGCGCACTTCGCGGTAGCGGTAACGCTCAAGCACGGTGCGCGCGATGGTTTCGACCTGTTGCCACAGTTCGCTTTGACCGGGCAGAATGTCTGCCGTTCCCTTTGGACGTTGATAACTCATGAGTTCCTCCTATATGTTGTGTTGACGGGCAAAAAAATAGCACTGCCCCCCCCTTTGACGAGGGTGCAGTGCACGGTACCACCTTGTGATTTTACTCAGCCATAACGGTGGCGACCGGAGCGCGTCTGCCTCGGAAGTGTCTTTTCGGCCGGTCCCGGCTTTCACCGTCCCGGGTCGCTAAGCGTTGGCCTCTTCTACTTCGTCATGGGCACCTTTATTTATCCACCAGCATACGTTGTTTGGCCCAGCTTGTCAACGCAACTCAGGCAGTTCTTCCCGCAGCATCCCGTACTTCATCGAATCCCAGTACCGCCCCTGCCAAAACCGCACCTGGCGCAGCCGCCCCTCCTCGCGAAAGCCGGCACGGGTGGCGGCGTGCATCATGCGTACATTGCCCGACCAGGTGGTCAAGCTCAAGTGCGGCAAATCAGTGTGGGCGAACAGCTGGTGCGCCCACAACCGCAGCGCTTGGCTGCCCACGCCGTGATTCCACCCGGTGGGCTGATAGATGACGATGCCGCATTCAAGCCAGCGCTTCAGCTCATCGTCTTCATAATAAGCGGTCACAGTGCCCACCAACGTCTGGTCAACCAGGATCCCGGCGACAAACGGGAGCTGAAATAGTCCGCTGCGCGCGAAGGTCTCCCGGTCAGGCACCGGATGCGCAAAGTACGGGGCATCCCACGTCATCCAGTCGCGGTTGGCTCCGTAGGCGAGGGTGTAAAGTGTGTCCGCATCCGCAGGGGTCAGCGGGCGTAATGTGATGGTCATGGCGAATTCCTCCCGATTTTAATCTTCTTGCGATGCATCAAGGTGAATCACCGCATCATACTGGGCCAGCACGTCAGCCTCCCAGCGGTGGGTGACGACCACCACGGTTTTGTGCTGAATCGCGTGAATGACCCGATCGATGACCGCCGCGGTGGCAGGGTCTTGGCCACTATCGGGTTCGTCCAGCAGGATGACCGGCGCGCGGCTTGCCAGTGCCCGCGCCAGCGACAGCCGCAACTTCTGGCCGCCAGAGACAGCGTCCCCTTGGTGGGTCACTCGCTGATCCATCAAGGGGATCAGATCCAGCTCTGCCAGCAGCGGCATAATCGGGGTCACGTCAAGCGTGCCGAACAGGCTGATATTGTCGCGCACAGTGCCCTCAAAAAGAGCGGGCGTCTGGTTCACGTAGACGATGTGATGCATCAGGGTCGCCGCGTCGAAGCTGGCCAGCGGCCGCGCACCTACGCGAATGATCCCACTGTTCGGCTTTAGCGTGCCATCGAGAAGCCGCAGCAAAGTGCTTTTGCCCCCACCACTCTTCCCAATGACCGCAACCGTCTGCCCTTGACCGATCCGCGTGGAAAAGTGCTGCAACACGGCCGGTGCGCCGGGATACGCGAATGAAACGTCTTCCAGCACGAGATCGCCAGGCACAAACGCGGTCGGCGTGCTTGGCGCGGTCGCCGGCTGAATCATCGTGGCGAGCCGCGCCACCAACGGCCGCGTCGCCACCGTCTTGAGGTGATTGGCGTTGAAGGTGTTGATGCCGGGAAAAATATAATTCAGCAACTGCGTGGTGATGGTCAATGCCCCTACCGTGATCTCGCCGCGCAAGATGTACAGTGCAGCCACGAGCATGCAAATCATCTGGGCGCTCATGCTGACAAGCAGTGAAAGCTGGCCGATGCGCACGTCCCAGACGTTGGACTGCCGGCGCCGCGTCTCAAGCGTGTCGTCAGCACCCTGAAGCTGCGCGGCAAACACGGCGCTGGCACCGAACGTGTTGATGGTCTGGATCCCGGCGAGAATGCCGGTCAAGACGCCCACCTGGCGCTCCGCGGCATCGTTGAGCGCCCCTTTGTAGCGCCCAAACCCGCGTCTGATCTGCGGATTCAGCAACAGCGGCACACTGGAGACGGCAAAACACACCAGAAACAGCGGCACATTGACAAATAACAGGGCGAACGAACACAGGATAATTTGGACACTGGCGCCAATGTTTGCGGTGCGACTGAGCACATTGTCGCGCGCGATCGTGGGAATCGTGGTTTGAACCAGATTCAGCAACGCATCCGCGTTTAGTGTGGCGGTGCGTTGATCAAACAGTTGTGCGTCATAGACGGCCCGTTTCATTCGCAGGGTGGCCGCTTGCGCGATGCGCGCCTGCAACCGCGTACTAGCCATCGTTAGCACGTAGATCGCAAGCAGCGACAGCAAGGCCCCAGCGCCACACACCAGCAGACGGCGCATATCTCGCGCAATCGCGGCGTTCACGAACCATCCCATCGTGTAGGCAAGTGCCACCTTGCTGAAGGTGTTGCCCACCGCTAACGCCGCCAACGCCCCGCGATCACGGCGTCGCCCCAGTTGAATCAATGCCTGCATGACTAGCCTCCTTTTTACCCCGAGAATTCATTCCAAGAAACCGATTACAATTCAATTAGGCTTCAGTATAGTCTTCCCACCCCACCGGTGCGAGTAAAATCTGCTGCCACGCCACAGAAAACGCCGCAGACAGTGCCCTTTTGGCGCGCTTCTTGGTATACTGAACCTAAGAATCTATTTTCGGTTAGGATGATGCGTGATGCACTTCAAACAACTTCGGCGTTGGCCGCTCATTGCCGCCTTTGCGCTTGTGATCGGGATCTCGTTAGCCACGACAACGGTGCTGGCGAACAACACCACGCTGACCGTGCGGGCCAGCATGCTGAACGTCCGCTTAGGGCCGGGCTTGGCGTACACCGCCATGGGCCAAGTCGCGCGCGGCACGCAACTGACCATCCTGAAGGAAGAGAACGCTTGGTACCAAGTTCGCCTCGCCGGCAACAAGATCGGCTGGGTGGCCAGTTGGTTGGTCGACCAAAACGAGGCCACCACGAGCAGTGCCCGCGTGGCCACGACCAAGAGTCGCCTCAACGTCCGCCAAACCGCCGGCACAACCGCCGCGATTCTGGGCACGCTTGATGCCGGCGCCAAGGTCAACATTTTGTACCAGGAAAACGGCTGGACCGAGATCACCTACCAAAACACGGCCGCCTGGGTCGCAACCAGTGGCTTGATGCTGACGGGCCAAACCGTCACCCTCGCTGCCCCGACGCAAACCTACCTCAAGAAAGCCACGCCTGCCAAAACCAGCACGCTGACCGTTACCACGACCATTGCCACCAATGTGCGTAGCGCCGCAGGCATCAACGCGCCGGTCACCACCCAAGTCGCTAAGGGCGCCACGCTGACGGTGCTGAACCAGGAAAACGACTGGTATCAGGTGAAAACCAGCACAGGGCAAACCGGCTACGTGGCGAGCTGGACCGTCACCACCCCCGGAGATAAGGCAGCCAAGTCCGCCACCTCTTTGGCCGAGGCGACCATTCTGCTGGATCCCGGGCACGGTGGCGTCGACTCCGGCGCTCTGTCAACCGGTGGCAAGTACGAGAAGACGTACACCCTCGCCGCCGCGAAAGCTATCGGCGCGGCACTAACGGCCCAGGGCGCCAATGTCGAATACACGCGCGACAGCGACAAATTCGTCGACCTCGCGCCGCGGGCCGCGGCCTCTAACACCTTGCACGCCGATGCCTTCATCTCGCTTCACTTCGACTCGACCCCGGACCCCAACACGGCCTCCGGGTTCACCACCTACTACTACGATCCAACGACCAGCAAGTCCCTCGCCACTGCCGTCAATACGGCCCTAGGCAATGCGCTGACACTGACGAACCGCAAGACCGCGTATGCCAACTACGAAGTCCTGCGCGATAACCGCCAGCCAAGTATCCTGATGGAAATGGGCTACATCAACAGTGACAAAGACTTCAAGCTGATCAGTAGCGCCGCCTATCAGCAGCAGATGGCCACCGCCGTGGTGCAGGGGCTGCAAGCTTACTTCAAGGCCGGCAATCACCAGTAACGCAAAGAGGCTGAGACAAAAAGCGGTTTTAGCCCAGAGTATAAGAGTGGCTCCCTGAAAAACCCGAACTTAGGTTTTGTAGGGAGCCGCTCTTATACGGCCAGGGCGTCGCTTTTTGTTTCGTACTATCCCGGAATAGTTGTGATTCATTCTTGGGCCGTTAATTATGTCTCAGTCTCTTTTGGTTGGCGTCAAGCCCGCCCTGCCTTTTGAACTCGCGGGACCTGACTTGATCACGCCGCCTCACCTACAAATCTAGCCGAACAACGGCACCAACTCGCGCAGGTGATTCACCTGCACGGTGGCCATGGGCGCGTCATTGAGGCCATCGACGTTGAAATAAACGCCGCTTACCCCGGCCGCCAGGCCCGCCTGCACATCGAGCTTACGGTCCCCGATCATCGCGGTGCGCGCCGGATTGAGCTGGTATTGGTGCAAGAGGTAATTGATAGCGTCCGGAGCCGGTTTGCGCGGCAAGTCCAGCTCACTGGTCACGCCACCCAAAAACAGGTCGCGAATCCCTGCCTGTTGCAACAGGGCCCAAGCCGACCGGTCGCGGTGCGTCAACAGTAGGTTATGCCCACCGGCGGCCTTAACTGCGCGCAACACCGCGCGCGCCTCGGGGTACGGCTGAGCCGTCATGACAGTTTGGTGCTCCAGGGCATGATACTCTGCCAATACGGTCGATGCGGCTAGGCCGGCGGACGTGGCCAGCGCCTGCACCGTCTCTTGAATCGAGCCGCGCTTGATGCGCGCAAGCAGGGCCGCCGGATCTTGCGCCAGATCATGGGCCGCCAGGATCTGCAACAGCGCCTGCAGCATCTCGGGATACGTATCAAACAGGGTACCATCCAGGTCCCAGATCGCGTTAACCAACATGCGCCGCCTCCGTGTCAAACAAAATGGTGACCGGTCCGTCATTGGTCAGGCTGACCTGCATCTCCGCGCCGAACACCCCGGTCGCCACCCGCACGCCTTGCGCCCGCAGCCCGGCAACAAACGCGTCATACAACGCCGAACCCAGCACCGGATCCGCCGCATCGGTGAAGCTGGGCCGGTTACCCTTGCGCGTGTCAGCGTACAGTGTGAACTGCGAAATGGCGAGGACCGCCCCGTCCACCTGCGCCAGCGCCTGGTTCATTTTGCCTGCTTCATCCGAAAAAACGCGCAGCTTGCTGATCTTATTGACGAGCGTGTCAACATCCGCTTGGGTGTCGCGCGGGCCAACGCCCACGAGCACCATGAAGCCCCGGTCGATCGCACCGTGCACTTCGCCGTCAATGGTGACTTGCGCGCTTGAAACGCGCTGAACAACTGCTTTCATAATCTCCTCCAAAAAACCGCCAGCCCAGCGGCCGGCGGTACGGGTTAACCCTGCTTACGCTTCACTTCATAAATATCGGGAATATTCTTGATGGCATCCATCATGCGCTCAAGGTGCGCGAGGTTGCGGATCCCGACCGTCACGTGGATGTCAGCCATCTTGTCGTGATCGACGCGTCCGTTGATGTTGCTCAGGTTCTTGGTCTGGGCGTTGAGCGTCTGCAGCACCTCGTTCAACAGGCCATTGCGATTGTAACCGTAGATCTCAAGGTCGGCGTCAAACAGCTGGCTTTGGTCGTTGAGGTTCTGCCACTGCACATCGATCAGGCGCCCAGCCATCGCCGGGTCATCGACACTGACGTTCGGGCAGTCGGCGCGGTGAATGGTCACCCCGCGCCCCTTGGTGACATAGCCGACGATCGGATCGCCCGGCACGGGACTGCAGCACTTGGCCAGATGCACCAGCAGGTTGTCGACGCCTTCGATGACAACGCCTTCCTCGGTGCGGCTGGTCGGCTTGTTCACCTTGGAGACGGTGGTGACCTTCTGGTGCGCCGCGAGGATCGCTTTTTCGCGCTCCTTTTGATCGGCCGCCGCCTTTTCACGCCGCGCTTTTTCAGTCAGGCGGTTGGCGATCACCTTGGCACTGTACTCGCCGTACCCAATCGCCGACAGCAGCTCGTCTTCGCTGGCGAAATTCAGCCGCGCAAGCAGGTCGTTCATCGCGTCCTTACCGCCCATGTAGTCCTTCGGGTTGTAGTCCTGGTCCTGCAGCGCGTGCTCAAGGGCATCGCGGCCCTTCTCCGCGTTGACGTCCTTGTCTTCCTGCTTGAAGTAGCGGCGAATCTTGTTGCGCGCCCGCGAGGTGTACACCAGGTTGATCCAGTCGCGGCTCGGCTTGGAGCTGGTGCTGGTCAGCATCTCAACGATGTCCCCGTTTTTAAGCTGGTAGTTCAGCGGCACGATCTTGCCGTTGACCTTCGCACCCACGGACTTGTTGCCGACTTCCGTGTGCACCATGTAGGCAAAATCCAGTGGCCCGGAGCCCTTCGGCAGCTCGTACACATCCCCACGCGGCGTGAAGACGTACACGCGGTCGGAGAAAATATCCCCCTTGACGCTTTCCATGAAGTCGTTGGCGTCACTGCTTTCGTCTTGGATCTCCAGGATCTCGCGGAACAAGTCGAGTTTTTTGCCGGATTGGTCGTACTGCACCTCTTCCGTCTGGCCTTCCTTGTACGCCCAGTGCGCCGCGACCCCGTATTCGGCGACGTGGTGCATTTCCTCGGTGCGGATCTGCACTTCAAGTGGCTTGCCCTTGGGCCCGATCACCGTGGTGTGCAGGGACTGGTACATGTTGGCCTTGGGCATCGCGATGTAATCCTTGAAGCGGCCCGGCATCGGCTTCCACTGCGTGTGGATAGCGCCAAGCACCGCGTAACAGTCCTTGATGGTTTCGGTGATCACCCGCACCGCAAGCAGGTCGTACAGCTCGTCGAACTGCTTGTGCTTGTCGCGCATCTTTTTGTAAATGGAATAGATGTGCTTGGGGCGCCCGTAAATCTCGTAGTGCATGTTCAGATCAGCAAGCGATTTTTTGATATCCACAATGGCCGAGTCGATATAGGCCTCGCGTTCACCGCGCTTGCTTTTCATCAGCTGGGCAATGCGGTAGTACTGTTGCGGGTTGAGGTAGCGCAGACTGAGGTCCTCAAGTTCCCACTTGATGGCGCTGATCCCCAAGCGGTCGGCCAGCGGCGCGTAGATTTCCAGCGTTTCATTGGCGATCCGGCGCTGCTTATCGGGGCGCAGGTGCATCAGCGTGCGCATATTGTGCAATCGGTCGGCCAGCTTGACCAAAATCACGCGCATATCCTTGGCCATCGCCAAGAGCATCTTGCGGTGATTCTCCGCCAGCTCATCCTTATGGGCAACGTAGGTCACCTTGGACAGCTTGGTCAGCCCATCGACGATGACAGCCGTCTCGTTGCCAAACACTTCCTGAATGTCGCCCAGTGTGATGTTGGTGTCCTCGACCACATCGTGCAGGTAGCCACTGGCAACCGTCACCGGATCCATCCGCAAATCGGCCAAAATGCCCGCCACCTGAATCGGGTGAATGATGTACGGCTCCCCCGACTTCCGGTGCTGATCCTTGTGCACATAGGCCGCAAAGTCGTACGCCTTTTTGACGAACGCCAAGTCGGCAGCGTTCATATACGCGCGGCACATGTCCATGACTTGGGCTTGGGTGAGTTCCTGTTCTTCTGCCATGTTGTTCTCCCTTCCCGCCTCCGCCGGCGCGAAGCTGCGGCGGTGACGGCCATGTGAGTTTGTCCCCCATTATACCGCAAGCGACACCCGTGTGTCCCCACGGTGATGCACAAAAGGCACGGTTGCCCGTGCCTTAATCGTTGCGCGTCTGACTGAGCAGGGTCACCACCCAGTAGATCGGCATGAACCAGTAGCTGTAATCCGCAAAGCGCAACCACACCATCGCCCCAAAGAGCAGCGGCAGAATCAGGCTGTACCACCACGGCAACTGCGCGCGCGACTGCCAGCGCCCGATCCAAAAAGCCAGCGTGAGGTTCAGCAGAATAAACAGCACGCCCACACGGTACGCCACCGGCAGGTGAAACAGCGTGAAGCCCCAGGGCAGGATCAGGGTGTTTAAAATGCTCAAGGCGATGATCCGGCCCTGAACGCTGGTTAACCATGTGCGTAATTTCGTCATCAATGAATCGCTCCCATTAGCTCCGTCAGCGCAGACAGCGCGGACAGCAGGTATAGTGGTGCCGTTTCGGTGCGCAGGATCCGTGGCCCCAGACCCGCGGCGGTGAACCCCGCCGCCTCAAGGGCCGCCACCTCTGTGGGGCTGATGCCCCCTTCTGGCCCGAACACCACCGCCAAGCTGGCTGGTCGGGCTGCCACAGTCTGCGCCAAGACACTCGTCTCACCCAGTTTAGCACTTTCCTCATACGCAATCAGCTTGGCTTCCGCGGGCTCTTGCAGAATCGCGGCGAACGGCAAGAAATCGACCACCGGGAGCCGGTTGCGGTGGCTCTGCTCGGCGGCACCTTGCGCGATCAGCTGCAGCCGGGCCAGTTTCTTGGCCAGCTTGGCCGGCTGCCACTTAGCAGTCGCCCACTGACTGTTATAAAAACTGATGTGCGTGGCGCCGAGCTCGGTGGCTTTTTGGCAGATCAGCTCCGCCTTGTCCGCCTTGGGCACCGCGCAGATCAGGTGCGTCGCGATCGGCAGCTCCACCGTCTTCGTGATCACCGCGTCCAGCGTCACCGTCAGGGGCTCCGCCCCTTGCAGCGTTGCCAAGTATGCGATGGCTTCCGGCCCGACCAGCTCGATCTGGGCTGGTGGTGCGAGCCGCAGCACCTTCACCGCGTGTTTTTGGATGCTGGCTTCAAGCGTCACGGTAGCGCCAAGCGCGAGCGGCTGCGTGGTGAAGAACCGGTTCATGCGGCCACCGCCTGCTGGGCCACCAGCGCGACCCAGTCCCCCTGCTGCCAGACCGCCGTGACGGTCAGGCCATTTGCCGCCAGCGTCTGCTCGATCAACGCGCGCTTGTCATGGAAAATCCCACTCAACAGCAACTTGCCGTTCGGCGCCAAGTGTGCGGGCACCTGCGGGATCAGTGGCACCAGCACCTCCGCCAGAATGTTGGCAACAATGAGTTCCGCCTGATCATCCAGTCCGGCCAGCAGGTCGTTGGCGATCACCGTGATACCCTCGACCGCCGGATTAAGGGCAAGGTTAGCCTGCGCGTTTTGTACCGCTACCGTATCGACATCGGTGGCCAGCACGTGGCTGACGCCCAGCAACCGAGCCGCCAGCGCCAAAACGCCGGAGCCGGTGCCCACATCGATCATGCGCTCCCCGCCGCGCACCAAGCTCTCCAGCAGCCGCAGCATCAGCGCGGTCGTCGGGTGCTTGCCCGTGCCAAAGGCCATGCCCGGGTCCAGGCGAATCAGCTGCTCACCTGCCTGCGCTGGCGTGTAATCCAGCCAGGCCGGCACGATCGTCAGATAGCGCGTGATGCGCACCGGGTGATAGTACTGCTTCCACTGCGTCGCCCAGTCCGCCTCCTGCACGCCTTGTCGCGTGATGGTCCCGGCGCCTGGCGCCAGCCCGAAGCTGGGCAGCTGCGCCACGAGGTGCGCGAGGTCTTGTTCCAGCTCGACGACATTCAGCGTCGCGCTGAAGTAGCCGGTCACCCCGGCCCCGTCCGTTCGGTGCGGCACCGTGGCCGAATCGATCAGGCGCCCGTCTGCCGCTTGGAGCGGCTGCGCGAAGTCGGCGGCGTCCTCGATCTGAATGCCTTCTGCGCCAAGCGTCATCATCGCATTGGCAACGGCGTCCACGGCCTCTGTGCTCGTTTCCACCGTGATGGCTTGCCACTCCTGCATCGCGGTTCCTCCTAGTACTTCGGGTAAGGGATAGCGGTCGCCTTGGCCGCGGCCGGTTGCGCCGCATACGCCGCGTCGAACTTCGCCTGGTCAAACGTCAGCTCAAAGGTCTCCGCATCGCTGGTGCCGTCCACAAAGTCAAACAGGTCGCTTTGCCCGTCATCGAGCAACTCCTGCAGGTAGCTAAACAGCGCATCCACCTTGGCCTGCTCGATCCCTTTTTTGCCTGCAAAGCCAAACGTGGCCAAGTAGTTGTCCGCGTAATCGGCCCCGTTCAGGCGCGTCTCGTCATAAAACAAGATGGCATCGGAGTAGTCGACCTCATTGCCATCCGTCACCGTCTGGCCGTCCTGGTCCTCGACCTCAAAGCCGGCAGCCGCGTCCACGTACATGGTCAACTCCACCTCAAACACGTGCGCCTCCTTGTCCCAGTTCAGGTCCAAGTCGCCGTCAAAGTCCAGCGCGTCCATCTTATCGCCAATATAGTCCAGCATGTTCGTGTCTTTTGCCATGGTGTTCCTCCGTTATCGGGCGTTGCGCCCCCGTTTTTCAGTGCTTATCTTCTATAATAGCGTACATTCATGCCAGCGAAAAGTGAAACCCGTGCGAGTTTCGCGTATAATGGGCGCTGTGGCTTGGCCACAATCAACTCAGGAGGATGATCACAATGGCATTACCACAACTACGGGCGCTGATCGAAGACGCCGCCGACCGCGTCGTCGCGGCAGACTTCACCGAGGTTCAGCTACGCGCTCGCGCGCAAACGTGGCAACAGCGGGCGCCTGAGGCCAGCCTGGCGGAACAGACCGCCTTCATGCTGGCAGAAAGCCGCGCCTACACCACGGCGTTACTTGCCGAAGTCCTCACCACCCTGAACTTGGAGGTTCCAGATGTTCAAGACTAATCCTGAATTCCACCCTGAACTCCCCGACCAATACTTCGAGCTCGACCGCTCCACCGGTACCGTCCGCATCGCAAAGCCCCTTATCGGCCACCGGTACATCCCTGTTCAAAACATTCGGGGCTACCGCCTGACCATCGACGACCAAGTCATTGTGTCAAGCGATGGCAATTACCCCGCCCTGATCGATGACTCCCTGTTCACCGATGCTGGCATCATGGGGATCACCACGCCCGGCATTAAGGAAATGTACCGCCTTTTCCTCACCATCGAGACTGCGAGTGGTCCAGCCGTTGTCAAGTACATCAACACCCGCACCGAAGTTGGCACACTCGTCTACTCCGTTGCCCTCCTTGACGCGGAAAAGGCCCTGAAGCAACTCGACAGTTTGGTCAAAAATTAACGCCTTTACGCAAGCCGCCGCGCCCACAATGACTGTGAGCGCGGCGGCTTCTTTAACGTTTCGGATCATTCTTGGGCGCATGGCGTAGCTTCTTGAAGACCTCTTGCACCTTCGAGAAGTGCGCCGGATCGGCCTGCGCCTGCTTGACCATCTGGGCAAAGTCGTATGGCTTAGGCCCCTCATCCTTAGCAGCGGGCTTTTTGTTGAATAAACTCATCGGGCTTCCTCCACTTCTCGCGGCCGATGGTACGTGAAGATGGCCAGCAGTGCCAGGGCGTGGCACACCGCGATGATGACCGTGAAGTTCGGCACCAGCGCGTACGCAATGAACGCCCACAGACACACCGTGTTGGCGATCAGTAGACGGTTGCGGCGTAAAGAGCAGATGAACGCGAACACGTGCATGCCCCCGCCGATAATGCTCAGCCACCACCAATGTGGTTCCCATTCCAGCATCAACTGCCCCAGCGCCGTCATGTTAAAGCCGGTCGGCACCAGCTTGATCCCTGCAGCCAACAAGACACCGAACGTGAATATTAAGTAAAGCAGACTGACACCCGCAATGACCTTCACCGTGGAAATCTTCACCATGGACCCTCCATTTCGTCTCGCTTTCCAGTATACCGGCTTGAAGGCGAAAAACAAATTGAAAGTCACGATTCCGTTAGGCACGTATCGAAAGATTAACGAAACCGCAACCTGAGTGACGGCGATTTGAGGACGAAGACCACAACTTTATTTGGGCGCCCGCTACTGGAAGGCAGTGCCGCAGCGGCTCATGATTCGAGGCGACCGCCAAGCCGCGCGTTGCGCCAAGTTTCAAGGAAAATGGCACACGCCAAATTTTGAATTGGCCGCACGGTCCGATTCGAGGCACGCGCAGCAGCCTTGCCAGGCCAGGCTTTTGCGTCGCGTTCGCGCCGATTTTTGCATTGTGCGTGGACCGTTTTGCTTGAAACGCGTCAAGTCGCGAAGGATTGCACGCCCTGCACCGATCGACCGCGGTTGGACGGGCGCGGTAATGACACCTGTCGATTGTCACCTCCAGTCAAGTCATGCGCACATCTTTAACGATAAGCAGTCACAAAACGACTGTCACATCTTGCTGAAATTATCAAGGAGACTGTCAACTGCTCCATATTTGCCCGTCCCCAATAAGACGGAAACGGCGGTGCCGAGCATCTTCGCCGAAGGGCTTTCAGGAGCGAATCAAGCGCAATCTCAAGAGCAGACGAAAAAATAGAACCGGCAAACGGCTGAACCCCTAGCAGGTCAACGTTTACGAGGCTCTATAATCAATAAATGAGGAAAGTACAGATTACACCAAGTATATTCAAAATATGTCAAATAGTCCTATAACGAGTTTTTAGAACACTAATTAGGCGGACTTTGACCATATGTTGCTAGGCGCCACAAACGATATCAAGAGCAATTTCCAGAGCAAATGGGGCTCACGAAAACAAGCAACGGCGACTATTCATTCGATCGCCGTCTTTGTTATATCATTGTTTTTTCGGGTAGGAAATCATTTGGGGGACTAACGAGACTGACTCTTCGTGTGCTGAATGGAAAACGGTGCACAAATCAAGCCAACAGTCATGATAACGATCGAGGTGATGATCGAATACTGAAACAGTGGCGTTCTGGTTGCGATCCACTCTGTGTCCCGCAACAAAATTAACACGAGAAAAAGCATCGCCCAAAACGACCAAGACTTGTAAAAACCAGGCTTTAACTTAATTTTCATGTGTACCATCTCCTTTATTGATTTCATTCAGAATTTTGTGGGCATTCTCTGGATAATTCCTTCCAGTAACATCAATCTTAATCGAATTAACGTCTTGATACATCTGAATTCGATCAATAGCACCTTGAAGCGCCGCCTGATCGCGAATCCCTGCATCAATATCTTTGCTGAATCGCTTCGTCAGCTCATCTTCAGTTGCAGTGAGCGAGAACGAGTATAACTCATAGTCACCGTGAAGCCCAGCGAGTAACTCATCGATGATTTCTTGCTGATGCATGACCCAAACAAACACAATGTTTTCAAGAGAACTGTTGGCAATGAACGAGTTTAGCAAGAACTGAATGTTTCGCAGAACCATTTTCTTGTTCTCATCGTTAAAGACCCAAGGATGCATGTACCAGCACCAGTCGCCATCAAGGAACACGGCATTATCCAACCGCTTTTCCACTAAATACTGGCCAAGGGTGGTCTTGCCAATCCCCATGGCACCACCAATCAGGATCAATTTTTTTCGAGCCATTTCATTACCTCTCTTGGGTTAAATCGGCTTCCTCGCAACAATCATGAAACGATCTTCAAACGTTGAAATGCTTCCCTGTGTTTCGATCAGCTGACCTAATTGCTGGAGTCGTGGTAAGCACTCGCTGACAGAGAAATTTGGGAACTCCCATGGGATCACAGTTGCATAATAGACGATTGCGCCCACATCGAAGAAACTCATCTTGCTAAATGCAGCATCTTGTTGTTCAATGCGCATTCCGGCCTGCTGCAGACGCGCACAAGCATCGATCAATGTATTATCTGGGTATGCCGGACAGTAATTAGGGTCTAAGAATCGGGATAACGCAAAATTATTTGTCGCACCGACCTGCTGAGTGATGAAGAGACCGCCGGGGCGCAACTTGTTTACAGTCTCCTGAATGGGTAATGCGCCATGACTATTGGTGATAATGTCGAAATGACCGTCTGGCACGTTAGACAGATCTTCATCATGGTCAGCAATCACAGTCACACCAGAAGTCGCATACTTTTTTCGCAGAAGTTTGAGATTGGGTTCCCAGCCCTCAGTGACGACAGTTTTGGTTCCCGGGTGTCTGAAGCTGTCCATCAACTCACCACCGCCTGTATCGACATCAAGCCACATCAGACTGTCCTCAAGATTATCATTAACCAAATCTCGATAACGCCACGGTAACTGCTCATTTTCCCAACGCCCGTCCAGATGGCTAAAATCCCACCCATGCATCGCTAACTGGCTTTCAGCCATCCATTCATCGACTTGATTCATATGCGTTCCTTTCGTGTTCTGATCATCTCGACTTGACAATGATATTAGGAAAATTGTAGTTCTTTTCGGCAGCTGAAACAACGAACTGTCGATAACGAAAAAGACCGCTCAAAGTGAAAAGTCCAAAAGTCGTGTCTGAACAACTAGGCCAGTAGTCGATTCAGATCACACTTAGCTTTGCATTCACCTGTCACTAAGAAGCAGGACGATGGAAAAGGCCTCTTCGCGGCGGTGCTTTCTGGAGCGAATCAAGCGCAATCTCAAGAGCAGTCGAAAAAAAAGAGCCGGTAAACGTCTGAAACCCTGGCAGGTCAACGTTTACGAGGCTCTATAATCTGAAATGAAGGAGAGTACAGGTTACATGAAGTTACGTTTTTAGGCGTCAAGAAATACCGTTAAGACTTTTTGATTCGCTTATTAGGCATACTTTTGTCATATGACAACAGGCACAATGAGCAGCATCAAGAGCAATTTCAAGAGCAGTGGGGTTTGCACAGAATGAGCGGTGGCGCACACTAGTCACCGCTTTTTACGTCACTTTTTACTTGCTTGTTTCTCAGATAACAACATGACATAATGCAGATTAGGAGATGAGAGCTTTGAAGCGCAAAACTTTGTCCATTATTAACGTTTTTGTACTGATTTTTGGCTATGGACTTCTAGCCGGTATTACCGAGATTATATTTGGTTCAAGTTCAATGCTATCCCGCGGTATTGCACTTGTCATCTGGGTAATTATTTACTGGTTTATTACTAACATCACCACACGCTTACGCAATAAACGACTAAATAGACTTTGGGAGTTGGCAGATAAACTCGGTTACGGCCCTGAGGATCTAAAAATTAAAAGTGGTGCTTCCTATGGAACGATTGACTGGGCGCTAACGCAGCCTGATAACCCCCAGTTTTACCCTAGTAATAGCGTCTTAGACCGGTTAATTAAACGTTTGGAGGCGGATACCAAACTAGCCTCCACGTCCGACTAGCTGTTTCATCGTGCTAAAAAGGCAAGTTTACTGAGCCTAATTCACCTTCTGGCCATTTTACTTGTACCCGGTTTTCTGAGATTCAAGTTATTCCCTGTCGCCTCAGCCAAAGCTGAGGTTTTTTGTCTTGTTTGTTCAAAATCTAATGATATAATGAAGTTGGCTTCACATGAAGTTAACTTCGTGTTTTTGGGAGGTTAAATGAAAACAAAAGTAAAAACATACCGCAAAGCCCAGCACCTCACTCAGGAACAGTTGGCTCAGGCTGTATTGGTAACGGCTCGTACGATTATCTCCATTGAAAAGGAGCAGTACAGCCCCTCTTTGATGTTGGCTTATCGTATGGCGCGAGTGTTTGATACAACCGTGGAAGACTTATGTGAAGGCGGCGAAGCGAATTGCCCAACTCGGCGATCTTTTTTACCCCATTCGGTGCTAAAATTGACACCACTCGGCG